>JBJMGD010000029.1:0-316285 GCA_045808065.1 Terriglobales bacterium
CCGTATACCTATTGTTCCCCATGTCACCTTGGCGGCGTTCAACGACTTCGGCATGAACTTTATCGCGCTACCCAGCCAATTGGGACTCACGCCCGAAAATGTACAGGCGCTGAACGGAACGCCCTTCGGCTGCGCCAGCTTCGACGCATCGTTCAATTGCACCGGCACGAAAACCCTCACATTTTCTCCTGAGTTGAAGCCGATTCCCGGCACGAACTACACGCCGCGTATGTCTACCGGGCTCGAGCTGCAGGTGCTGCTGCCGATCGTCAACGCTCCATTCCGTATCTACTACGCTTACAATCCGCTGCTTCTGAATACAACCGTCAACACCAAGCCACTGATCACGCGCGATATGTTCCCCGCAGGCGCTGCGGGCGACTTTACCTTCCAACAGGCAGTAATCACCTATAGCAGCCCTTACGCTCTGCGGGAGCCGAGAAAGACCTTCCGGTTCACGGTGAGTACGACGTTCTAAACTTTTATGATTTGGTGATTTTGTGATCGGGGGATTGCAATTTTTTTAAATCACCCAATCGCGAAATTGGCTTTCTAGGCTGGCGCTTGCTGCGAGCGCATCCGGCGCATGATGGCATCGGCTGCGGCTCGGCCTAGCCGCACGCAATCGGGGATTCCAATGCCATGATAAGCATTTCCGGTGAGATGGAGCCCGGGGAATCGCTGCATATGCATTTCCAGCCGGGCTATGCGTAGCAGATGTCCTACTTCATACTGAGCCATCGCGTTACGCCACTTGAAGACGCGCGCGATGCTCGGCTCAGCCCTTAGACCTAGTATCTCGCGCAGCTCAGTCCGGACTGTCTCAATGATTTCGGTATCGCTTCGTTCCACGATTCCAGGATTGCGTGTGCCTCCGAGAAACACGCGGAGCAGCGCCGTGTCTTCGGCTGCGCGATGCTCGAATTTCCTGTGAGTGAATGTGCATGCCATCATCTGCCTGCCTGAACTACGCGGCACCAAGAAACCGAATCCCTCTGGCAAGTTGATTTCAGCTGAATTGAACGTCATTGCCACAGTTACCGCTGAGCTGTAGGAGAGTTCGCGGAGGATCTCCACCAGACGCTCCGACCCGGGAATATTCGCCATCAGCTTTGCAGACGCATACGAAGGCAATGCAAGAATCACGTGATCGAAGTCTTCGACGACCCCGCTCGAAAGGATCTGCCATCCGGGGTCACGTGCTGTGAGTGTTTCAACTGGACGCGAGCTGCGCAGCATCTCGCGCGGAAGTTGGCGCACAAGCGAGTCCACAATGCGCTGCATGCCATCGCGCATGCTGGTAAACAGCGGCTCAGGCGGGGCTTTGTCCTCGCGTGCGTTCCGCGACGCCAGCGCACCGCGAACCAGGCTGTGATAGCGGTATTCAGATTCGATCATTTTCGGGAGTGTTGCGCGGGCGCTCAGGCGCGAGGCATCTCCTCCATAAATCCCTGACAGCAAGGGATCGGCGAGGCGCTCAACCATCTCAGAATTGAAATGGCGTGAGACAAAGCTCGCAACGCTTTCGTCGTCATCCGCTCCCAGCGGTTCCGGTGGAGCGACATACTCGCGCAGCATCGCCCATTTCGTTCCGGGTGAAAATAAGAGAGAACTGAGCACTGGCGCGAGCTTCGTCGGCACCATCATCTGCATGCCGGGCGGAATCGGCTGCAGTTTTCCATTCACCAGAATGTAAGTTTTTCGTTCGGCATCGCGCGAACCGATCAACTGCGAGGAGAGCCGCAAATCATCGCAGAGCTGACGGGCCCACGGTTTTGACGTTAGAAATGAGTCCGGTCCGGCCTCGATGATGCAGCCTTCGACGCGCTCGGTCCGGATTACGCCGCCAAAGCGCGGCGTGGATTCAAAGACAACAGTTTCGATTGGGACGCCCCGACGCCGCTCCTGTTCGAGATAGAAAGCGGTGGTAAGCCCAGAGATGCCGCCGCCGATGATGGCCACGCGAAGCACGTGAGAGAGCTTAGCAAATTGCGTGATCGTGCCATCAGCTGACGTAGGCAGCGCCCCTGAGGAGACCTGCACCTATTCGCTACGTGCGCGTGAGGTCTTGGTCTCACTTTTGATTTGTGAGACGAAAGTTGCTTCAGGTTGCACTCGCGATGCAACCAGGTCGGCCAACGCGGCAATGAACGTAGGCGAATCGTTGAGCGACTCTGGTCGTGAGACTTCGATTCCAATCTGGGAACCATAATCCCGGAAGCCAATATCGATGTCGTAGAGCACCTCAACGTGGTCACAAACGAAACCTACGGGTTGGATCAGGACTCGATCATGGCCCCTATCCTTCAGGCTCCGCATCGTTTCCTCCACGGTGGGGCCGATCCAGGGGCCGCCGGCCATCCCCTGGCTCTGAAACGCAAATGACCATTGAGAACTCGCAAGGCCAAGTGCGCGGGCGACGAGAGCACCGGTCTCCCGCGCCTGTGTCTCATAAGGATCGCCGTCAGCAATCGTCCTGGCGGGAACGCTGTGAGCGGTGAAGATGATGTGAATCCCTCTGCCGTGTTGTGCCCGCGCGGATTCCAGGCGCTCGGCAAAGGCCGCAATCAGCAATGGATGATCGTGCCAGGATTCGACAAAGTCGATCTGCACGTCTTGCGCGTTCTTCCGCACCTCGCTGCGGTATAAGCCAATGCTGGTGCGCGAATTCTGTGGAGCCAGACACACAGCCACGCATCGCTCAATCCCATCTACGCTCATTTGGTGGAGCGTGTCCGCGATATAAGGCTTCCAATTGCGCATGCCCACGTAAGCCGGAAGCGCCAAGCGTTGGGACAGAAGCTCGCTCTGGCGGAGCGTGATCTCAGTTAATGGCGATCGGCCGATCAAACTATAACGGTGTTGTATTTCTTGGGTGACCGAATCGGGAACTGCGCGGCCGCCGGTCACATTGCGCAGGTAGTCAGGAATTTCCGACACGTCCTCCGGTGTACCATGCGCAAGCAGAAGAACAGCGGTGCTTGGCATCTCAGAAGGCCACGCTTGGAGACATCGACTGCTTATCCTTCTTACTGTAGGAGTGCACTTCCTGAACCAGCGCGATCACGTTCTCAACCGGCGTCTCCGGAAGAATGCCATGGCCGAGATTAAAAATATGTCCACGCCTGCCCGCGGCCCGATCGAGCACGTCGCGCGTCTGTTTGCGAACTTCGCCTTCGGAAGCAAACAGCACGACTGGATCGAGGTTACCCTGCACCGCGAAATTTTCACCCAGCATCTCGAAGGCATCGTTGATGGGCACGCGCCAGTCCAGACCGATCACCTCGGCGCGCGTTTGCTTCATTGCTGGCAAGAGCGTTGCGGTTCCAGTCCCAAAATAGATCACGGGAACGCCGGTTGCTTTCAATTCGGCAATTAAAGTCCGGGTGTGTGGCAGGACAAAGCGAATGTAATCCATCGGCGACAGACACCCCACCCAGCTATCGAAAACCTGCAGAGCATCCGCCCCGGCGCTCACTTGTTCAGCGGCATATTGCGCCAACACCCGAATGAGGCGGCGCATCAACTCGTCCCAGGCTTCACCATCGGAATACATCAGCCGCTTGGTTGCAACGTAATGCCTGGACCCTCCACCTTCGATCATGTAGCTGGCCAGTGTGAATGGCGCGCCACAAAAACCGATTACAGGAAGGCGTGTCCCAAAATGTCTGGCTACCGCACGCACCGATTCGGCAACATAGCCGAGTTCGGCGGCGCGATCGCTCTTTATTTGCGCGACTGCATTCGCATCCCGGACAGGTTTGTGAATCTTTGGACCTTCACCTTCGACGAACTCGAAGTCAATGCCCATCACCTCCAACGGCAGCAGGAGGTCGGCAAAAATGATGGCAGCGTCAACCCCCAGGCGCTCCACAGCGGCAATTGTCACCTCAGCCGCCAACTCAGGATTCTTGCAGATCTCTACGATGCTGTGATGCTTGCGCACCTTGCGATATTCAGGCATGTAGCGCCCGGCCTGGCGCATGAACCAAACCGGAGTGACCCCCACCGGTTCTCGGCGGCAGGCGCGAACGAAATTTGAATCGGGCGCCGACATTCAAACTGAGGTTAACACGCGAAAAGCGGACTCCACGACTAGGCACAGTGCGTATTCAAAGAGGTAGAATGTAACAAAGCGCATCCCTATGAATCGCAAGCTTCTATTCAGCTTAGTCGCCACTGTCCTGCTCTCGTTGTCAGTCGCCGCCGACACTGTCATCGAGGAGATCGTCGCCCGCGTGAACGACTCCATCATCACCCGCTCCGACCTCACGAAAGAACGCGAGCAGGTGCAGAATGACATACGCCAGCAAAACATCCCCGCCACCGATCCGCGAGCCAAGGAGCAGGAGAAGGACTTGCTGCGCGGCCTCATCGATCAGCAATTGTTGCTACAAAAAGGTAAGGATCTGGGTATCACTGGCGACACCGAGTTGGTGAAAAAGCTCGACGACCTGCGCAAACAGTTGAAACTCGAGTCCCTCGAGGATCTCGAGAAGGAAGCGCAAAAGCAGGGTGTGTCCTTTGAGGACTTCAAGCAGGGAATCCGCAATCAGATCGTCACGCAGCAAGTCATCAGCCACGAAGTCGCGCCCAAGATTCAGATCACGGAAAAGGAAATTCAGGATTACTACGATAAACATAAGGCCGAGTTGGAGCAGCCCGAGGCGGTCGATCTTTCAGAGATTCTGATTTCCACTGGAGCCTCCAGTGTGAACATCGATCCGAACGCGCCACCACCGCCCGAAGATCCAACCAAGGTCGCGTCAGCGGAGGAAAAGGCCAAGCAGTTGTTGGCCAGCATAAAGGGCGGCGCGAAATTTGAAGACGTCGCGAAGAAATCATCGGATGGTCCGACTGCCGACCAAGGCGGAGAACTTGGTATGTTCAAGCGCGGCACATTGGCTAAGGAGCTCGAAGATCTCACCTTCGGCATGAAGCCTGGAACAGAATCCGATGTGATCCGTACGAAACAGGGATTTGTGATTCTGAGAGTCAACCAGCACACGCAGGCAGGAGTGGCCCCACTGAAGCAGGTTGAGAACCGCATCCAGGAAGCGATCTACTACGATCGGCTGCAGCCCGCCCTGCGAGCCTATCTCACCAAGCTGCGCGAAGAAGCGTACATCGACATCAAACCGGGCTTCACGGACACTGGGGCCAGTCCAAATCAAACTAAGCCAATCTACACAGCCGCCGCCGACACCAATCCCACGAAAAAGGCAAAAAAGAAAAAGAAGCTGGGAATCCTTTAATCGTGACCGGTGATTTCGTGATGTGGTTGATTTGACGTTCTGCAGCCTTCAATCGCCAAATCACCCAATCACAAATCACGAAATCCACACCGACTTTTCTCTTGGTTCCAGGACCTTCTCGCAATAAAATCGCTTCTCCCGCCCATGAAGCAGTTCCTCATCAAAGACGCAGGCAGCTACGAAAACCAGGTCATCACCTCCTCATTCCTGGTATCGAGCAAGCAGATTAAACCCAAGAAGAGCGGGGACATCTACCTGGCACTTACTTTGTGCGACCGCACCGGACAGATCGACGCCAAAATGTGGGACAACGTTGCCGATGCAGTCGATGTCTTCGAGCAGGATGACTTTGTTAAGGTTCGCGGCCTTATTAACAAGTACTCCAATCGCTTTCAGCTGACGATCCACAAGGTGCGCTGCATGGAGGACGCGGAGATCGATTACTCCGACTATCTCCCAAAGACAAACAAAGACGTCGAGGAACTATGGCGCACGGTCGGAGGGTATGTCGCGAGCTTCCAGAACGCCCATCTCCGGGCATTGCTGGAGGCCTTTATGGGCGATCCGCAAATCGCAGAGGCCTATCGACAGGCGCCAGCGGCAAAGTCACTGCATCATGCGTTCATCGGCGGATTGCTGGAGCATGTGGTTTCATTGATGAAGCTGTGCGAGACCGTTGCGCCACTGTATCCGCACGTCAATCGCGATCTGCTGCTCACAGGGGCGTTCCTGCATGACATTGGCAAGATTTATGAGTTGAACTATCAGCGCTCGTTCTCATACACAACTAAAGGGCAGCTGCTCGGGCACATGATCATCGAACTCGAGATGCTGCACGAGAAAATCTCGCTTGTCCCCGGTTTTCCCGGCGAGTTGAAGACGCTTATCGAACACCTCATCATTAGCCATCACGGCAAATACGAATTTGGCTCTCCTAAGCTGCCGATGTTTCCCGAAGCGCTGCTGCTGCACTACCTCGATGACCTGGATTCGAAAATGGAAAGTATGCGCGCCCACTTCGAGCGGGAGTCCGACGCCGAGTGGACGAGCTACAACGGCTCGCTCGGCCGTACGCTGCTGAATTCAGAAAAGGTACTGGCCAAGCTCACCACGGAATCGACGCGCCCTGAGGAAGTGCAGGAACCCGAGCAGATCGTGATGAGGGCCATCGCGGGAGACGCTGAGTAACGTCTATAGCACTTGTGGCAAAGACAGCCTAGCCTGTGCTGGTGTGAGCAGCAAGAGACAGCCGAGAGCGGCTAGTATGCTGGCCAGTCCATCCAACGTACTCTTTCCAAACAGGTTGCAATAAGTTGCAACCCATCTCAGACACTTGGTCAAATTCACACTCTTTCCTAATATGCGGAAAATATTTCATCTTCTCTGCTTGTGGAAATCCTCGTAGTTTTCAAAAAAATCAGCAGCTTACGGATTGGCTCTCTAACTGCAGCAATACTGATGCGGTTTTGGAGGATTAGCTTGTTCCAAGAAAGTCAGAGAGCCATCGACATCATGCGGTGCCATCTGCCGGAACAGCGCCGGGAAGCGCGAATCCACAACCCACTATCGGGAACCGTCTCTCCAGCGACGAAGCCAGCGGAAACGCAGACCGTTTTCCTGCGTGATCTGAATACGTTGGGAGCCTTTTTTTACAGCAACTTGGCTGTCGAGAATGGGCAACCGCTAGCAATTCAGCTGGTGATGCCTAAATCTGGCGATGGCAGTCAGCTAAAAATCGCCTGTGAAGGAACCGTTGTCCGCGTGGAACCGGGATCGGCCGGCGCATCTACTGGAATCGCGGTGCAATTCAGCCGGTATGACATTTCCTGGCTTCACTGAGCTCAGTTTCTCCAAAAAGCATTCGCGGCATTCGGCGGAGCGTTGTCTCTTAACCCGCCCGTGAGAAGTCACAATCACTCTTCCACTTCCACCAATTCCCCTCGTTCCGCCTTTGCTGCCGCGATGATCTTTTCCTGAAGCGCACCGGGAACGATGTCGTAGTGTGCCATTTCCATCGAGAAACTCCCGCGTCCCTGCGTCATCGATGTGAGGTCGACGCCATACGTCAGCATCTCGGCCATAGGCACCTCCGCCTTGACTACAGTGCTTCCGCCTTTGTTGTCCATGCCTTGAATGCGTCCGCGCCGCGAGTTCAAATCACCCATGATGCTGCCGGCGAATTCGTCGGGAATCGAAATCTCGACGTGCATGATCGGCTCGAGCAATGTCGGCTTCGCCTGCTCCATTCCTTGACGGAAGGCGAGGCGGCCGGCCATTTTGAACGAAAGCTCGTTCGAGTCTACGTCGTGATATGAGCCGTCGTAGAGGCTCACTCTGAAGTCGACGACGGGGAAGCCCGCTAGATAACCGCGAGCGGCGGTCTCCACAATTCCTTTTTCCACCGCGGGAATGTAATTCTTCGGAATCGATCCACCGAAGATGTCATTCACAAACTCGAAGCCGGCTCCACGCGGCAGCGGTTCCATTTTGATCTTGCAATCGCCGAACTGTCCGTGTCCGCCGCTCTGTTTCTTGTGCCTTCCGTGGGCATCGGCTCTACCACGGATGGTTTCCCGATATGGAACCTTAGGAGCTTTTAGCACGACTTCCGTGTGATAGCGCTTCTTCAGTTTTGAAACGATTACCTCGATGTGTTGCTGTCCCGTTCCGGCGATCAGGAATTCTTTTGTCTGTGCATCGCGGAAGAAGCGCACCATCTGGTCTTCTTCCATGAGCTTGTGGAGCCCATTAGCAAGCTTGTCTTCATCGGCGCGCGTCTTGGGCTCGATCGCAAATGTAATCGCTGGCTCGGGAAAGGTGATGTGCGGGAATTGCACAGGATGCGATTTTTCTCCCAGGCTATCGCCGGTCAACGTGCTCTTCAACTTCGCGACCGCTCCAATGTCCCCGGCATGCAGCTCGGTGACGCCGACTGCTGTCTTTCCTTGCATGATCGAAAGATGCGCGAGCTTCTCCGCCGCATTGCGGGTGAAATTGTGCACGGTGGCATCGTTCTTCACTAAACCGGAGAAGACTTTGAAGAACGAAATGTGCCCGGCGAAAGGATCGGAAATGGTCTTGAAGACATAAAGAGCCAGCGGACCCGAATCACTCACCTTCAAGCTCTCGCCCGCCGGAGCGGAGCCGTGTCCATTCGAACCATTGCCCGATGCGGCGGCCGAATTGGTTTTCGCCTCCAGCTTCACTGGCGGGCGTTCGCCCGCGGTAGGGGCGTACGCGACCAGAAAATCCAGAATGTGGTCGCTGCCAATGTTTCCTAGACCCGAAGCAAACAGCACCGGAAAGATTCGATCATCTCGAATCGCCTCGTGCAGCGCGCCGATCAGATGATCTTCAGGGATGGTTCCCTTTTCGAAAAATTCTTCCATGAGCTCGTCTTTGCCTTCGGCGACCAATTCCACCAGCGCCTCATGCGCCTCTTTGGCTTCATCCGCCAACTCAGCGGGTATCGGACCTTCTTTGCCTTTGCCATTTCCCGCCAGGGAATAGGTGTATGACCTCATGGTGACCAGATCGACGACACCGGTGAGATTTCGTTCGCTGCCGATGGGCAGAAATACCGGTACCACCTGCCGTCCGAAGGCATTGCGCAACGATTCGAGCGCGCGGTCTCTGTCGGCGCGCTCGCGGTCCATGCGATTGACGACGATGATGCGCGGCATCTCCAGCTCCGCCGCGTACTCCCAAACCCGGCTGGTCATCGCTTCAACGCCGCTGACGCCGTCGACCACCACAAGCGCCGCTTCAGCGGGAACGAGCGCGGCTTTGGCCTCGTGAAGAAACATGTTGAAGCCGGGTGTGTCGATCAGGTTGATCTTGCATTTGTCCCACTCGCAATACGCGGGCGTGGCGGTGATGGACATCTGCCGCGAGATTTCTTCCTCATCCCAGGAAGTAGTTGCGGAGCCATCATCGACGCGACCCAGCCGCGGAGTTGCGCCTGAGGTGTACAGCAAGGCCGAAACCAGAGAAGTCTTTCCGGCATGTGAATGGCCAACCACGGCCACATTGCGAAGGTTCGCGCTCTCGTATGTCTTCACGAGGGACTCCTTTCAGTACCGATCAATGCGGATCTGAGATGTAATGAAAATTCGAAGCGGGGTGAGGCTGAATGGAGAAAGGCTGGCCTAAAACTTCGCGTCCGTTCAGGCGGACGCGATACTGCTCTGCCCTGGCGACTGCTCCTTGCTGAATAGAGATAAGGTGCTGCGCACACTGCTCGTGAGATATCAACCAGACGCGGGCTGGCGAGGTGAACCATAGAACGTCACGCGGCCGCTAAAGGGATTGCAGCAGACGGGCTCAGGCCCTGAGTGCAGAAACGTGAATCCTACCACGCAGGCAGAGATCGGCTCAAACGTGGCTATGTCGCTTCGTATACTGCTGAAACCCGCAGTATCAGGTTCTCGGGGACGCAACTCTCGCTTCTTCTGCCGGACTCGCCGTTTTATTGCGATGCCCTTTGCCTGCAAGGCAGCGCCCGGCTTCAGGTCGTCCGTGCCTCCACTGGCGATCTGCTCTCCGGAGTGGAGATCGTGTTTTAGGCGTTTTGTCGGTGAGGATAGTAAGCTTCTGTGTCGCATCGAACGTAAGACGCGGGAAAGCACGCGCCTTTTAAAAATGCAGGAGGATTTGGAATAGCCGATGAAGGTCCATATCGTAAATCCCAGCGATTCCTCTTTTGGAATCGCAGTCATTACTCCACGGTGGCTGTATGTGATCGCCGCTGCCACACCTAATGCTTTTGGAGATCCAGAGCTGTGCGACGAGACCTTGCATCAACTGGACACCAGTCGTATTCAGGCGGGGGACATCGTCGGTATCGGCATCCACACTGGAAATGCTCTTCGGGGCTATGCTGTGGGCCGTCTGGCCCGCGCCCGCGGAGCCTGGGTAGTTTTTGGGGGGATTCACGCGACGCTCTATCCGGACGAACCGTTTGAGCGCGGAGACGCGCATGCTGTAGTGCGGGGCGATGGTGATGTTGCCTGGGCTCGCGTGCTCGAAGACTGTGCGAGCGGCCAGCCGCAACGAGTTTACGAAGGCGGCCGTGTCGAGGCGAGTGACTTCAAGCCGGCACGGTGGGATCTGCTTCCACCTGACCGCTACATGTGGGCCTCGGTACAAACGGTTCGTGGGTGTCCGAAGCACTGTTCCTTCTGCTCCGTGTGGCGCACCGATGGGCAGCGGCCGCGACAGCGTTCTACAGACGTAGTTGTTCAGGAGATCGTGGAGTTGCGGCGCAAGGGATTCCGTTTTATTGCCCTCGCGGATGACAACTTCTATCCCGTTTCGCTTACTGATCTGAAACTCGCGGAGCGTCAAGCGAACGAGCACAAGCTGGCGCAGCTGCGCGCCATTCGCAATGAGCGCTTTGAACTGATGCAGCGCCTGGCCGAACTACCTGAAGACATGAATTTCTTTACCCAGATCACGATGGAGGCCGCCGAAGATGAGCAATTCTTAACCGCAATGCGGCAAGCGCGGATCAAGGGGGCTTTGGTGGGAGTTGAAGCCGTTACTCCCGAAGGGTTGAAGGCGGTGTACAAGGATTTTAATGATTCGGGAGAAGACCTGGTTCATCGATTGCAAACCTTTCGCCGTCACGGAGTACACGTTCTTGGCTCCTTCATCTTTGGACTACCCAGTGATCGTGAGCACACATTCGACGCCACTCTTGAGGTTGCGCAACGTGCTGGTTTAACCTTCGCTCAGTTCGTGATGCTCACTCCATTTCCCGGAACGGTAGATTTCGAACGATGGGAAAAGGCGCAAGGCGAACACGTCCCAACGGTGGCGGGGGTTCCGCTCACTCGGTATTGGCTCGTGCCTCCTGAACTCAGGCCAAAGATGTTCATGCCGCATCCCACCATGAGCTCTGAAGAACTGAGGCGCAGGACGCAGGGTGTTTGGGACAGCTTCTATAGCCTCGGTTCTGTGTGGAAGCGATCGAACTGTGCTTCCTCGTTCAAGGCCCGACTTGCCCTCATCTTCATTTCAAAGCTGTACCGGCAGATGTATGCGAATACCGGGATCGCCACCGATAGTGCCCGCAGAAACCGGGCCACCACAATGGCTCGGTGGTTGGCCAAACCGTGCCACCGATTGTTTAAAGCGAAGCCAATGCCGGAGCTGCAGGTGCCGAGAGACAGGGCCACAGCCGCAACCTTAACCACTCTCGGATACCGACTACCGTAATCGCAAGCATCCGGCAGTTATTTGGCATTGCGCACTCTAACCTTTCGTATGCGAGCTCTTGAGTTTGCGTCGATGGGCTGACCGCTTGTGCTTCTTGATCTCCAGTCTTCTCGCGTCATACGCATTTGCGTTTGGTTTTGCTGGAGACCCACTCACTTTCGCGGCGATCGCTCCAATTGTGGAGCCCACCTTGCGGGCTACGGTCTTGACAGCGGTCTCTTCTGCTGAGCCAACCGGGCGGTCAGCGGATTGCGATTCACTGTTCTTCTCTACGTCATCCATTAGGTCACCTTCTCTTCGAGATCTGCCGGCGAAAGGCAGTTGAAACTGCGGTACTGGAACGCTGACATTGAATCAGCACTACTGATTTCATCGCCGCGAGCCCCTACGGCTTTTTACCTTTTTGGAATCCTATCGCATGGACATATGCGAATCGTTCTGGGCTGAGTGGAGCTCTGCTTGGGAGGCGGGTAAGATGCCAGTGCTTGCGATGCGCAAGTCTCAATTTGAAAATCGTTCCCGCTCTTGCTGCACCGCATAGCCGATCACGTCTTTGTCACGCTGGTTCCAGCCCTTCGCGTGCTCTCGTGCCGACCGATTGAACAGCACGGGATTGGAGGGATCGTCTGTACCCGAGTTTCCGAAGTCGGCGTAGGAATGCGCTTTCGCAGCCTTCAGCACAGGGTAGTCGTGCTCCAGCTCCTTGAGCGTGCCTGGATGGAACAAAGTAGTGTGCAGATCGCCGCTGTCGGTCAGGGAAAAAGTCGCCGCAAACTTGGCTATCGGCCGCACATTGGCGACCGTACTCTGCAGTCCCATCTCTCGCAAGACGTCGTTCGCCGACCGTTGATCCTGCGCGTACACAATCACGCTACTGCCATCTTTCATCCTGAACGAAAACAGCGACATGCTTCAGCTCCTACGAAAGGCTTTCTAAATTCGGGTTCAAACATGGCTTCGACAACTACTCCGGATTCTCCGCAAACAGAAGTTTCGAGTGATGGTCCACTCGTTGAGCACTAACCGGCGGACAAGCCGACGCGAAGAATCCACACAAATGTCTCTACCTCCACCGCTTTACTTTCGGCTTCCCCGTGTTACACATCCTGCCTGATTGCAAGCGGTAAGTCGAATCGACGAACCGCATAAGTTCGTGCTAGACCGACTTCTCCCATAGCAGGGCTTAGGCGATCATTTCCGAATAGCCCACCTCTCGTCCGCAACTTCGTCTTTCCGGAAAGTCCGAAAAAGCTGTTGTGGAGATCGGATAAGCCTGGTGCCTGGAGTGGTGGCCAATCGTTTTTCTTATGGCGCCGAACCCGCAGCGGTTGGTGGGTGCATTCGATACTCGTACGGCGGCTCAGCGCCGAGCAGGTAGCGAACAAAGTAGTCCCACCGCCGACGGGTCATGTAGTTGCTGGCATTGCCGTATCCGTGATGTTGGTTCGGAAGCATGAGAAGGTCAAAGTCCTTGTTTGCCTTGATCAATTCATCTACAACGAGCAGTGTGTTGTACGGTGGCACATTATCATCCAAGGTGCCGTGCGCCAACAGAAGATGACCTTTCAGGTTCTTCGCGAGTGACTGGTTCGCCTGTCCGGAGTAGTTTGAGGTTCCATCGGCATTTTTGGTCAAAAGGCCCATCCATTTCTCTGCCCAATCGTCCTCATATTCACGGTTGTCGTGGTTTCCCGATTCGGAAATACCCACTTTGAAGAAATCAGGATAGCGGAACATGGCGTCGGCAGTAGCGTATCCGCCTCCGGAATGGCCATAGATACCGACGCGGTCGAGATCGACCCAGGGATATCGTTCCGCGAGCTGCTTCATCCCCGAGACCTGATCGGGCAAAGTGTTATCGCCCAGATCTTTGGCATAAAAATCGTGGAAGCTCTTCGACCGCAGCGGATTACCCATCCCGTCGAGCTCGATCACCACGAATCCGAGCTCAGCCAGCGCCTGGGCATCGCCTCGAGCGGCGGAAAACGAACGACTACCCACGCTGCCTCCCTGCGGGCCAGGATAAATATGGTTAACGATTGGATACTTCCGGCTTGGGTCGAAGTTCGTCGGCTTAAACATCAGCCCATAGAGGTCGGTCTTTCCATCGCGAGCCTTCACTATAAACTGCGTTGGAGGCCTCCATCCTGCGACTAGGAGCTTCGAGATGTCAGCTTTGCCGAGAGTCGCGAGTATCTTCCCGTTCTGGTCTCGCAACACGGATATGGGCGGCACATCGGGCTGCGAATAGCTGTCGACGAAGAACTTCCCAGAAGGAGAAAACGATACTTCATGATTTCCCGGTTCAGGTGTGAGTAGCGAAAGCTTCTTGCCATCGAACCCGGCTCGATAGAGATAACTGAAATAGGGATCGCCTTTTTCGCGTCCAACCGCCAGGAAGTACACCTCGCGATTCTTCTCGTCTACATGAAGGAGTTGCGTCACTGCCCATTCACCACTGGTGATCGTGTTCTTGAGCTTTCCTGCGGCGAGATCGTAAAGATAAAGATGTCCCCAATTGTCGCGCTCCGAATACCAAATCACCTCATTCGAAGACGCAAGATAACGCCAGCTCACGCGACCCGCACCCGATTCGTAATACGTGGGTACCGTCTCCTGCATCACGTCCCGCACAACGCCCGTATCCGCATCGGTTACATGAAGCTGCTCCTGCTTGTGATCGCGAGAGGTCGAAACGAACGCCAGGTGTTTGCTGTCGGGGCTCCATTGCACGTCGCTCCATTCGTTGCCTCGGCAAACCAGGTGATCGCAGAGCGATCCCCGGTGCTGGTCAGGCGGCATCTGCAGGCGGACGATGCGCGGTCCGTCCACATCGATAATCACGCGCTGAATCATGGTGACGACATCGTCGCCTGGCAGCGGATACTTCCACGCCTGCAACATCGGATGCCCGACCTTCGTCTGAACCAGGTACATCTCGCCAACGTTGCGTTGATCCTGCTGGAACGTAGCAATGCGTTTCGAATCGGGCGACCAGACGAGGATGGCACGATTGCTGTGTGTCCACCCGGCATTATCAGTAGCGTAGCCAAAGTCCTTCACGCCGTCGGTGGTGAGTTGTGTCTCCTTGCCGCTGGCGAGGTCGCGAACCCAAAGGTTCCAATTGCGAATGAACGCCGTGAGCTTGCCGTCAGGCGATGGCACATCCAAACGCTGCGCCGGCGCTCCCGGCACCGGAGGAAGGGCGGGCTCTTCCCCTTCTCGGTCGCGGCCGCCTTCGGCAGTGCACTGCGTACCCAGCACGTCACACTTCCAGCGCCGGCCTTTCAGATTGAACTCGACCGTCTGCTCGTCGGGCGACACCTCGACTTGCTCAAACGGCAGGTGCTTGCCTTCGTAGCTCGCGTTGGCAGCCGAAGAGAGCGCGGACGCAAGTTTGGACTGTTCGAAGAGGGTGGAGTGCTTGCCGGTGGCCGCATCTACCACAACGAACTCGCTGCCATCGGCAGTCGCATTGCGGAACCAGAAGCGATCGTCCTTCAACCACGATGGGCGCACTGTCCCAAACACCAGCGGAGTCGTGTTGTAGGGCATGAACTTCTCTGCCCGAGCGTAGTCAGCCTCAGTGACTCTCGCGGTGGAACTCGAGCTCTGTGCGACAGAGATTCCCAGCAGAAGAAAGCAACAGAGGTTTAGATATGCAATTTGGCTGATTCGAAACATGCGACATAGTCGCACAACCAATCAGAATTTCAGAAGCGACGCCTAATTTGGCTTCCCTCGATCCAGCTCTCCTCGCCAGCAAGACGTTGCCTTCGCGGTGTGTCCGCGGCGGGATTTTGCCTCAACTGCTGCAATCCGGACCGACTGAGGCGAGAGCACGCATCAAAAAACCCTCCCGATCTGGAAGTAGAACTTTGCGTGGCCGTAGTTGCCGATGGCGCCTCCTACTTCCACCGGTCCGAAGATCGTGTTCACGATGAGTGCCCCAACCACATCTCCCGGGACTGATGGGGGCCTGGGTCCGTTGGGAAGCTTATAGGTCTTGCCTCCCTCCAACATGCCGAGGAAATCGATCGTGCTGCCGAGAAGCGGGGGTAGTTTCAGCAATCTCCGGATGTAGCCGGTCTGGAAGAGAAAGTATTGTTCGGTCAAGAGCTCATTCGTACCGAAAGCAATAAAACGTGTGCCACCGCCGAGCTGAAAGGGCGGAATTCCCGTTTTGTAGCCGTAGCTCGTTCCGCCATAGGCGTTCAGGAAAACCGAGGACGGATCGCTCAGGCGGAAGAAGTTCTGGAGCTGTAGTTCTGAAACCGGAAAGCCTTTGGGCGCTCCGGGGTTGGTGTTGAAATACTTGGTGTAGAACTTAACGCTTTTGCCGTTTCTGGGCACCACGGGCTCATCCAGCGCGTTGAGCGAATATTGCAACCTGACGTCGCCGGTCGTTCCCGAAACCGTCGGCAATCGAGCGTCGTTGCCAATCTGCGGTGACAGGCGCTGATAGCCGCCTTCATAGCCGAGGCGTAGCTCGCCGGTTCGCCCGAAGACATAGCCTGTGTCGAGCCCGCCGCCTAGCAGACGATTTCGATAGAGTGCAAGCAGGTTGCTTCCGTTATAGAGCGAATATTGATCGCTGTTCGCTCCAATTCGCGGCGCCACGAACCAGCGGCTGGTGGGGCTGAAGGGCCGGTAATATTCGCTCGTGAATCCATAATGGGAACCGACAATTACGTCGTTGCGCAACTCCCGCCGGTAGCCGCCAAAATCCATAAACGTGATGCGCGCCCCCAGGCTGAAGAAGACGTTTTTGTAGTCGGACCCGTCGATCATCACCAAAGGCCGAAGAATCGGCGGGGAGTATGGCTTTTCCTTGGCCTCGATCTGCAGACCGGGTTTGTCGTTTTCCTGCACCATGCTGTAGTTCAGGCTGGAGAACGGGCCGGTGCCGTCCAATTCCAGAATCGCGCGGTCTAACTTGGCCGAGTCAACCGGCTGTTTCGCTAAGTCGGACATTTGTTGAGCCAGCGGGTCGCCGATCTTCCGATTCACTCCGGTCACCTGGACAAATTGGGGCGTGACCGCCCTGTGGCGCCGCTGATCGAGATTGGCCAGATACTGCTTCCACGAGACCTCGTCTACCGAAAGACGCGAAAGTTTATCGGCATTTGCTGCTGCGGCATCGTAACCGGCTTTAATGAGTGCGTCGGCCTTGTTGTAGTCCATGGAACTGAAGCTCTGCAGTGGAACACTTATCATAATGTCGGCATCTTGCATGGCCTCGCGTTCGTTTGCAGCAATTACCGTTGCGATCGACTCTCCCAGCACCTGGAAGCTATTGAGCGAAGCGTCGGGTTTGGGCGCCGGGACCTCGAGGTGAATGCCGAGAACGATTTGCGCTCCCATTTCTTTGACGACGCTGACCGGAATGTTGTTGAGCAGTCCTCCGTCAACGTAGATGTGTCCTTCGTAGGAGACTGGGCTGAAGATGCCTGGTAACGACATCGTCGAGCGCAACGCCAATGCCAGCGGACCACTTCGGAACACGTGATCTCTTCTAGTGACCAGATCGGTAGCTACACAGGCAAACGGAATGGGCAGGTCGTCGAAGCTCTTGAGATCCGAATAAGGCAAGGCAATGCGGTCGAGAATTAGTTCGACCTGCTGTCCGGAGTTAAATCCGGAGGGCAACTGCAGCCCTTTGCGCAGGCCGAATTCCAGCGTGCTGGGATACTCACGAGCGTCCTGCTTGCGCCGAAACGAGAGATCAGTGAAAGCGGGTTGCCCGCTGATGACCCGATCCCAGTTGATGCCCTTTATTAAAGCGCGAACTTCGGCAGCATTGCGGTCGGTAGCGTAAACACCGCCTACCAGTCCCCCCATGCTGGTACCCGCGATGTAGCTCACGGGGATGTGGTGCTCCTCCATATATTGGATGACACCGATGTGCGCCAGGCCCAGCGCTCCCCCTCCCTCCAACACCAAGCCGAGCTTGGGGTGTGTTTCAGGGCCTGGAGAGTCCTGAGCGACTCCACGGGTCAACGGGAGACAAACTACAAGGACCAAAAGAAAGTTGCAGAGTTGATTCGCGCACGGCATGCTCGATTGTTGCCCGAAACCTGCCAGTACCAGACCTGTCACAAATACCCGGACTTAGAAGGGAAGACGCAAAGGCGGAAAGGATTCCCAGAGTAGAAAGACGGAGTGGAACCACGGCAAAGTCTGTGTATCTGAATTCCAGTCAACTTGGGCGCGGCACGCTGTTGCATGATGCCGCCAGACTGTCAGAACTGCCAGGGCACTACGGCGGCCGGGGCGGCATTAGAATTGGCGCACTCTGTGGTTTCGATGCGCCTAGGATGGAACAGCCTTCGATTGTTAACGCTGCTTTTTGTTGCCTCGCT
The DNA here is from genome assembly GCA_045808065.1 of Terriglobales bacterium. Taxonomy (GTDB): domain Bacteria; phylum Acidobacteriota; class Terriglobia; order Terriglobales; family Acidobacteriaceae; genus Gp1-AA112. The sequence goes on from JBJMGD010000029.1 coordinate 17,837, forward strand.
GCTGGTGGCAGGCTGTGGCAGCAGCTTTCGTATCTCCGGAGCGCTGAATGTTCCGGCCATGTCGGTAGTTGCCGGCCCGGTCAGCTTTGTTCAGTTCACAGCGATTTTCGACAGCAGCGGCACTCTTGTGAATGTCACGATTGTGACTCTCGCCACTACTCCCGCTCCAAGTACCCTCACTTTCTGCGGAAACCAGACCTCGCAGTTCACGATGACCCACTCCGTGCAGGTTAGTTTCAATCCTGGAACTTCAGTCTGTTCGAATCTTGTGTCGGTTGTAAATCGCGGAGCCTAGGGCATCCTCTCGTTTGGTGTTGCAGACAAAGCAAGAGCCCACAACGGGAAGTTAAGGGCCGGGTACCGGCCCAATCATTATTGCTTTCTAACTTCCAGTTGTACTGGCCGCGCGACGGAGTTTATTTCGGGATCGTAGTACTCGTAGACTCGTGACTTGAACGTTCGGGCGCGGATAGGATATTTCGCGTGCAGACGGAACTTTAGGCTGACCGTGTCGCCCGCAGCGAACGAATCAAAGTAGAGAATCGCCTGCGTCGCAGTGAGGCTGAACTTCGAGAGGTGGCCGCTCTTCAACCCTGAGCTCTTCTCTTGATAAGACTGCAGGTCTTCACTCAGCAGATCGAATCCGGGCGGGATGCCCAGATCCACCATCACCATGTTGGCGCTCTTCTCCAGATTGTTCCTGACCGTCGCTGTCGCCGTGGCAATATCGTTCTGCGCAAGCCGCGTACGATCGTAGGTTACGTCGATGGAGAGCGGCTCGCTTTCCGGCTTCTGATCCCAAGGCAGGAAATAACTTCCCACGACTTGATAGGCGAGATCCCCTTTGCCATCAAATTGAATTTCGACGGTGTTCGGGTTTTGTGAATCGATTCCCTTGAGCACGAACTGGTGGAGTAGGTCGTTGTTCTCGGTTGTGAGGATCAGCTTTTCGGTGGCCTTGCCGTTGAGCAGGACCAACAGCGTGCCCCGAACATCCGCGGCGCCTTTTTCTGTCGCTGTGAGTAGAGCACGCAGCGCCATAATTGTTCCCTGCGTAGTCCCCCACGTTCCGTTCGCATCTTTCTTTGAGGCGAGGTAATTCAGCGCCTTGCGTGCAGTTCCTGACGCTTCACTAGCGCGCAGCAGAGCTTGTACCGCTAGCCCTGTTGTCTCAACAGTGGCGCTTTGCCCTGTGGCATAGACGCTGGTCTCCTCGGAGTTCCACCAAACCTGCTCATTTTTTTCGGTGCGCGCATCCAGCAGAAGTTGCATTGCCTGATGTGTGAATTCGCGATCTTTCCCATAATCGGCGGCGAAGTTGGCCACGACCGCCAGGGTGTACGCATCCATTTTCCCGCTCATGTGCCCTTCGACAAACTTCTTCGCTTGCTCCACGGATTGCCCCTTGTATCCCGTGTTGCCGAGTGACCACGCGATGTAAGCGGTTATGCGCAGCACGTCAGAGTTGTAGCGGGTTGTGGCGCCTTCATTGATGAATGCCGTGTCGGGCTTCCAGCTTCCATCCGGCTGCTGCTGATTCGCAAGCCACTGTTGCGTTCGCAAGATCAGTTTTGGATCAACGTCATAGACCTTCGACATGTCGTAGAACTCCATCAGGCCATAGGCCGTGAGGATTTTGTTTGCGGGAGCGCTGCCGAACCACGAGAATCCCCCTCCCGGAACCTCGAATGTGAGCAGCCGCTGATAGCCGTTCGCGATGTACCCCTCCGCCTTCGCGTGAACCTCGGGAGTGAGTTTCTTGGTGCGCTTCATGTAGTCGAGCGCCAACACGTTGGGATACGTGCTCGAGGAGGTCTGCTCGAAGCATCCGCCCGGCATGCGCAGAATGCTGTCCATGCCTTCCACTACTTGACTGAGCGGGCCCGGATAAAAGCGTACGAAGATCTTGCTGGCGTCGAGAATAGCGTTCTCTGGAAAATTCACTTGGTGCTGCACCGTGTTCTCCAGATGTCCGTTGAACACCAGATTCTGCTCGCGCCCGTTAGGAATCACTTCAATCTCCCGGACTACGATATCCGCGCGATTGCTGCCTCCCTTCATTCTGGCCGCAAGCGTGAGCTTGAACTTCCCGATGCGCTTGGCTTCAAGAGTGAATTGTGAGGCTCCGACGCGAGCCGAATCGACGCTCACCGATTTTTCGGGGACATCGTCTATTAGCGAGAACCAGTTGTCTTCTTCAAGACGTACGCCGACATCTCCGCGGGAATCGGAATAGTTGTAAATCGCAACCGGAATCGATACCCGATCTCCTTGAGTGAGCGTAACCGGCAGATCGAGATCGACGAAGAAATCCTGAAAGACCTTCACGCTTGACGTGGAGGTGCCCAGCGCACCGTGCTGCGTGGATGCAATCATTGCCATGCGCCACGTGGTGATCGAGTCCGCCATGGGGATGACAATGCTGGCGCGACCATTCCTATCAGTAATAATCTCCGGATTGATATAGAGCGCTTCGGGAAAGTACGAGCGCACCCGCGCGGACGCGCCGGTGTCCTCGGCTTTGTCTTTGGCGAGAACTGCGCTGTTGGCAACAGCCGCCCTTGAGGCGGGCGCGAACTGCTGCAGGCGGTCGAAGGCCCCGCGTTCTCGAACGCCACCGGCGATGCCACCCATCACCCCTGCCCCAAATCCGCCGCGAACGCCAGCAGGAGACATCGCCTGAACCTCAACAGTCTCGGTACTTGCGGCGACAGACAGAGTTGCGGAGAGCACTGCACGGTCGCGCGGATCCAGCGTAAGTTCCGTGCCGGCGATCTTGAAGCCCTGAGACGACACTTTTACTTGGTAGTCTCCCGTGGGAAGTCCCGATACATTGAATCGCCCAGCCGCATTGGTGATCACCGTTCGAGTGATCCCGGTGGAGACTGCCCGGACCTTGACGGTAGCGTTTGGGACTACTGCCCCCGTCAGATCGGTAACCGTTCCTGTGATTTCCGCCAAACCGTCGAATGCCCCACGATCATGTTCGACATCGGCAGTAATCGCGGTGAGATTCGGGTCCGGCTGCCCTACCGACCATTTGCGGCGAAAGAGCAAGTAAGCCTGCATGTCATCGGCGGTGTTGAGTTCCCGATCTGGGCCGGCGCTGCGCAACACGTAATATATTTTCGAAGAACCCCATTGAGCCTTTACGAAACTGAGACCCGTTCCCCAAGCGTCACGAAGGCTGATGCCGCCCGCCTGCGCGATCTTTGCATAGGCTGCAGCCGGATCATCAGGCTGCGGAGCCTGCCTGTAAGCGTCAGTGAGTCTTGTTGCTAACTCTTTCGCCTGTTTCTGAAAGCGTGCGTAGTAGCGGCTCGTATAGTCCTCATACTTCGCCATCGGTATGTCTTTGCCGAACTCCGCCTCAAATTTGTTTGGACTCACGATTTCAGTCGCCGAGAAAAGAGCGCGCGCCGCCCGATTGCGTTGTTCGACCTGGGATTTCTGTGCCGATTCCACGACCTCCGGCATGCCAATCGAGTGGATCTCGTAGCGCGGCTTCATTACCTCCTGCTCCAGATAGAAGAAGACCTTGGCAAAGCCAGGCTGTTTTTCCGCCAGGGCGAACACCGCCTCATCTACCACCTGCAGACCAAGCGCGGCGTGCACGCCTTCACCACGCGAGTTCGTGACGCGGAAGGTGATTCGCGCTTCACCCGCGGGCTTATAGAAGGACTTGTCCGCGACAGTCTGAATCTTCAATTCGTCGGCGGGCTGCACGAAGATCAGCCGATGATCGCCAACCGGACGTGCGTCTCTGCCGAAAACGTACGCGCTCATATCCACCGTCCCGGCCATCTCCGGGGTCACTGCCAACGAAAGTTCAGCCTGGCCGTTTTCAAGTTCCAGGTCACGCGTCAGCACCGTTTGTCCGTCCTTGACGATGTCGATGTAAGCAGCGCCGCGGGCGTTTGTAGAAAAGATCTTTACTTGAATGCGATCGCCGGCCCGGTAGATGGCACGCTCTGTGCGCAGCAGAATCTGCTCTTCACCTTGTCGCGCATGAAGCTGCAGGCTGCTGTCCGCGTGGTCTCCTTCTGGACCCGTAGCCTGGATGTTTAGGGTTGCGTCGTGGGGTCCCGGATTAATACGGGCCATCGCGACGCCACTCTCGTCGGTAACCAGATGTTGATCGGGGTTTCCAGCTGCGTGGATCGTCAAGTCGGCTTTTACTGGGGTACCGTCTGGATGGGAAGCCAGCACGAAGACTTGGTTTTCCAAGTTGGGAATCAGGGTGCCGCCCTCCGGAATCGCGGTGAGCAGTAGCGACGATTCACTTACTGTGATCGGTTCGCCTCGCGTTTCTGAATGGCCGGCCGAATCCTTTACCGTAGCTTCAATCAGCACGCGAGCGGCGCCGTGGCTGAGGGGCAGCCCGGCAAAGTATTTTGGAAGCTGCAGGTCGAAGCGATAACTGCCTTCGGCGTCTGTTTTTCCCTGCGCCGACGCAACCTCAACTACTGCGACGTCCATACCGGAAGCCCTAATGCCGATTTCGGCTCCGTTCACCGGCTTTCCGAAGAAATAGTTAGCTCGCACCGTGCCGGTTACGTGATCGCCCGGTTGGTAGCCGCGCTTTTGCTTCTTTTCATTCCCACCGAAATCCACCGCCACCTTGAACTTTGGCAGCACGTATCGTTCGACGTTGAGCGCGATCTCCGCGGTGTTTGTAGGGGCGTCAGTGTCGCCCATCAACGCTCGCAAGTGGTACGTACCAAGGTTGACCTCGTCGGCCAATCCAAATTCGGCTGAAGCGATTCCGAACTGATCAGTCTCAGTCATTTTCTTGAATACTTTGTTGCCGCGAGAATCCTCAAGTTCGAAAATCAGTTTGTGGTTAGTTGCCGCGCCATGGTCAGAGCGGTCCAGCGCCAACGCACGAACGTGGATCGTTTGACCGGGCTGATAAATTGGCTTCTCCGTAGTGAGAAGAATGGAAACCTTGTCTTCTAACCTCACTGCTTGAGTGAACTCGGTCGAGCCGATTGGAGTATCCGCGATGTAGTGCAGCTGGTAGTTGCCCACCAATCCGACAGGAAACCGGAAATGGGCATCGCTCGTGCCCCGCCGGTTCAACTCGCCCTTGAAAAGCAGATTGGTTTTCTTAGCCGCGCCAAGCAACTCGATTTGTACAGAGCCAGGTCCGGAAATGACTTCATTCTTGGAATCAGTGACGATCACGCGCACCGCTGCCGTAGCTCCACTCAAGTAAGCCTGCTGTCCGAGGATGTGAATCACCGGCATTCGAAGGATCTGCGAGATAGACTCCGTGCCTTCCAAAGCGGCGGCATTGCGATCGTCATATTCAAAGTGGTAGCGAACGCGATGCCACACGAGATCGTCCAACGGCAGGGGACTCTTCAACTTTATTTCGTCCTGCCAATGGCCTTGTCCTTTGGCCACTTCCACTTGTCGTTCGGCATGGCCCAAGACGTTGTCCTCAGGATCAAGCACCTCCAGCAGCAGCCGCCCACTCCCAGATTGGGAAGACTCGTAAGGAATGGTCAGGTGGAGGAGACCGTGCGAATAGCTCGCGGCTCCCAAATGCGTGCTGCCTGATACTCTGAAAAAAGGTACAGCGACACAGGCAGCGATCGTCAGCAGCACTGTGAAGATGAGAATCAAGAACCTGGTTGCGTTTCCATTTTGGTTTCCGTAATTCATGGCGTCTCCGTGGCAAACGTGAATCGCGGGGAGGTCGTGCAGTTAGAGAACGCGCTCCGGAGCGCTTCTTGCGTTCTCTGATGAAACGGGAGTTTTGCTGGCCGGCCGAAGGTTAGGAAATTCTGCGGCCCAGATTGGCCTGCAAAGAATCAAATTTCGGACTGAAACGCCAGGCAGGCGCGCCATTCCGCCGAAGTTTACTTTCAAGTAACCAGTTTGCGCGCGCGACCTGGACCGGTTCTGCGTATTGGACGGAGAGGCAGCTCGTTTCTTCCGAGGCGTCCAAGGGGCTTCCCGTTTACTTGGACACCAACAAAAGTGACACGGTTCCGGACTGGGTTCGGCCTTGGGAGAACAATCGCGATTGCATGTGCGCGCCGCAATGGACTCGTTCCCAAAGTAAAATAAAGGCTCTGCAAGCTCGGGGCGGGTGCTTCTAGCACCTACTTCGATTCCTTTGTGATCGCGTCCGCAGCGTTGCCGGCCACGACCCAGCTTCCCGACCCTGCCACGACGGCTTCATCCTCGAACCAGAGGAATCCGAAGTCGTCGATGCACTCCGGAAAATCCGGCTTGATGATGATGTATCCCGGAATTACGGCCCCCGGAATGTAAGAGTTATCGGCGCGATTGTTGCTGTACGTCTTCGTCTTCGAGACCGTACCAACGCCAGCTACATAAGAAGTGCTGGATACCGGGTGCGTGCCGAGGATGTAATTGACGGCGCGAAGTGTATATTCGGGGCCCACAAGATCCGGAAACGCCCTGTGCAGGAAGTACATCCGGATGGCCATGTCAACCACGGCTGCCGATCCGCCCCAGGTGCCCAGGCTCGGGGGAACGCCGAACGGCGTGGCGTCCAACTGCTTGTCCAGACCCGCCATGTATTTCTTGACCGCTTCCCGCAGTTGATCCTTGTCGCTCGCATCCAGATAGGGCAAAGCTCGGACAGCCGTCCAACCGCGGATACCCATGTGCTCGGGGGTGATCATCTCGGGGACCAACTCTTTCACGCGGGATTTGTAGGGCTCCGCGCCATTGGTGGCAATGGTCAATTCCAGAGCCGCGGTCCAATCCAGTGGGCCAAAGCCGCCACGGCCGAAACCGGTTGGAGGAGCTGCCTGCGCGCTATTCGAACTTGTCGGAGCGCCCGAAGTGCCCCGTCCGTTACGACCGCCTTGAGCGCCAGACACCGCACCCTGGGATGCAGCCAGCACGCCACCTCCTGGAGCACCTGCCGGAGATGCTCCGCCTAACCCGCCGCCCGCCGGATTCTGCGTCGGGTGAGTCTTCTCGTCGTGCCATGCTTTGATCGCTGTGTCGAGGCAGTCTTTCGCTAACGCGTCGTCCCATCCTTTCAGCGTATCGGCCGCTGCAGCCAGGGCCGCAATTGCGTTCCACTGGAAAAACGGGTTGTTCGAAGTGAAGATCCAGCGGTCATCCGGCTTGCCGGAGTAGTTGCCCTTCACTTCATTCAGACCGAGCTTCGGGTCATAGATGCGGCCATCAGTCTTTGAGGCTCCGTCGCCCACCTGCGTGTACTGGCGCAGATCCGGTTCGTGCGTGCCGCGGATGGCGTGGCCGATATTGTGGAACTGCGCCAGGATGAGCAGTGCGCCGTGCTTGACTTGCTGCACCGTATCGGGCACGCCATCGGGACGATGCATCTCAACCTCACGCGTGGGTTCATCCACCGTAAGCTCGTCGTACTTGAGAGTGAATTCGCGATACGCCAGAGCCAGACTCTGAATCACGCTTAGCTGCGCAGGCTCCTCGAGGTCGAAGTCGCCGGCATCATACCAGCCGCCTACGTTCATCCCGGGAATGTGATCGCCTCCTTTATATTTCCCGTCCGTTGCCGTTGCTTGATTCCATCCATCGAATTGCTCCCCAACGACGGGCGCCATACGGCCATCATCCAGGTGCGACGGGCCATGCCACATGCGATACCCTTCGCGGACGGACACGTGATCCATCTGCTCGGCAAGGTGATGGTCCAGGCTGTCCTGCCAGATGTTTGCGTAAGCGTCCTTCGAGATGGGGAAGCTTGCCGTACGCTGGTCTGCGTACTCGATTACATAAAGGCCGGGGTCCTTGACCGGGGTGAAATCGAATTTGGAATAGACATACCGCAGCCAGGGAGTTGAAGGCGTGATCGGACCCTCGAACGCCAGCTTGTAAGATCCGTCTTCCATCAGGCGCAGCACTTTGGCCGTCTTCGGGCCGTTGTACCTGGGGTCGAGTTCGAGTACCGCCACCTTGGAGAAACCCGGCGGATAACCGACCTGGCTGTGCGCGATCACCGGCGGCCGCGTCCAGTTCGGAATCACGTCAGGCCGGATGTGCCACACGATGGCGCCGGTGGTCTTGCCCGAAGGAATCAGCGAACGCAACACAAACCAGCCGTTCTGCGCGCGGTCGCGCCCATCGAACAGCATGAGGTTGGTCGTATCCGACGTGACATTGACGCGGGCGAGCGCGTCATCGACCCCGAGAGTGATGTTTTTGCCCTCGGCGAACGGCAGCGGCTGAGTGTATCCCTTGGCCTTGTCCCAGTCCTCCAGGTAATACGCCTTCTTCGGCTCATCGGGTAGCGGCAACACCTTGACCATCGGATCGTTAGGCGTTCGAGGGAAGATGCCGGCCTTGGTTCCGTCCATCAGGTAAGCCTTGCCCATGTAGATAGAAGGCAGAAACTCCAGATTGAAGCCCGCCCGCCCGGCCAGCTTCTGCGGTAGCGCTTGGTCGAGATTGATGCTGATCTTCACGCCGCCTGGTTCGGCTGCGACTTCCAACGTGTAGCTGAAGTCGAAGGCCGGGAAAGCGAGGTTGGCGGTGAGCCGGTTGTTAGCTTTATCGGCGTGGCGCCCTTTAAGGGTTGCCACCAAGTCCCACTGCTCGGGCGTTGGCATCAGGCGCACGTCGCCGTTAGTGGCGATGCGCTGGCCGTGGAGAATCATCTCCATGGCCGTATTCTTTTGGTCGACGAAAACCGGATGGTACGTACTGTCGTAGAGAAATACGCTAAAACCTTGAGTGTCGAGGTAATTCTTGTCGGTCACCTTCATGGCAAAATCGGCGCCGAACAGGCTCGAGCAGGAACTCAGGGCTAAGAGGAGACACACTCTGATTCGGGTGAGCATAGATTGGGATCAAACGGCTCCTTTGCCTCAACCTAACATGACATGCACACCGCCTGGGCGCCGTTTGTTTCCCAAGCTGGGATTTTGAGAAGTCCGCGATCAAGTATCGCTCAAGCGGGACCATGCTGGGATGGTGAGTGTCAGTTCTCTACTCGTACCTCAAAGCCACAATAGGACTCACCCGCATGGCTGTCCTTGCCGGGATTGAGCATGCTGCCATGGCGACGAGGATCAGCAGGGCGGCTGTAATCAGGAAGCTGGGTGCGTCGAAGATCCCAATTCCATAGAGCAGTGTTCCCATGGTTCGAGCTAGCAAGCTAGAAATCAAAAGTCCCACCGTCACCCCTGCTACCACCATGGCCATTCCGTTCGCAAGGATGAGCCGCATTACGTCCTTCCGCTGAGCTCCAAGAGCCATTCTTACGCCGATTTCCTGCCGACGTTGGCTCACCGAATAGGACATCACACCATACGTTCCAATCGCTGCCAGCACTAAAGCCAGAAGACCGAACGTCCCGAGCAGTTGCGCGCCCAGTCTGGGCGCCGTCAGCGTTTGTACCAACACTTGTCCAACCGTCTGCAGACGAATTATCGGGATCGTCGGCGCCACGGATTGCACTGTGCTGCGCACGCTGCCCATCGCCTTCGCCGGATCTCCCTTGGTGCGGACATAAATCGAGACGAAAGGCGAATAATGCTGCTTCAGTGGCAAGTAGACGATCGCCTGCGGAGCCTCACCCAGGGTTTGATATTTCACAGTGTTCACTTCGCCAACGACAGCTATGTCCCAGGTCTCCCCAAGGAAATGGATATGCTTGCCGATCGGATCCTCCCCCGGCCAGAACTGGTCTGCCGCCGCTCGATTCACCACAGCGACCATCGCGCCTTTGGCATCGTCACTATCGAGGAAGTCACGGCCGTGGAGCATGGCAATTCCCGCAGTCGAGAAGAGCTTCGGAGCCGTCGCTATCACCGGCGTCAACTTGCCGTTGCGTGCGTCCGTAATGTCTACGCCATCTGTGAAGGTGGTACGGGCCAAGCCTCCGTTAAACGGAGCGGAGTCGGCAATGCTCGCCTCGGCCACCATCGGCAATCCATTCAGGCGCTCCACCACATCTCGGTAAAACTGTTCCGCCTGGGGCTGCTGATAATGTTCAGCCGCCATGTTTATAAACATCACCATCTCATGTTGAACTTCAAAACCGGGATCGATCTGCTGCGCATTTTTGAGGCTATGGATAAACAAGCCCGCTCCTACAAGAGCGACCAGTGACAAGGCCACTTGAATGCTGACCAGAATTCCGCGCACTCCATACCAGCGCGTGCTCCCCGTCAGCGCCGCAGTCCGGTCCTTCAGAGCGGCCATGCGGTCGGGCCTCGATGCCTGCAGCGAAGGGGCCAGGCCAAACAGGACCGTCGCAATGAGTGACAGCCCAAAGGCGTAAAGAAAGACGCGGCCGTCGAGGCTGAAGTCGAGATTCTGCGGAAGTCCTTGAGGCAGGAGCGAAGCCAGCAACTGCCTGCCGGCGTAAGCGCAGAGGATTCCGAGAGCTCCGGCGATCAACGCCAGCATCAAGCTCTCGATGAGAAGTTGGCGAATCAACTTATTGCGAGAAGCGCCTAGCGCCAGCCTCACCGCGATCTCACGCTGCCGCTGCGTTGCACGCGCCAGCAGCAGATTGGCCACGTTCGCGCACGCAATCAAAAGCACCAGGCCGACGATCACCATCATCAGCATGCCGGCTTTCGAAAACACCGCATGCTGCTCCGGGGGAATGGTGGTCTCGTTGATCGGAACGAGCATCTCGTTCCGTCCGGAATTTTGCTTTGGGTACTCGCGTTCCAATTCGAGGCCAAGGGAATGTACCGCCTCCTGAGCCTGAGCCAGAGTGACGCCCGGTTTAAGCCGGGCAATCATATTGGCATTGCGAAAGCCCCGATCGTACAGCCACTCCTTATTTCGGCCAGTGAGCATCTGATCCCGCATCGAAATGGGAATCCACACATCAGGGTTGCCAAGCACGCCGACGTTCCGGAAATCGCGCGGCGCTACTCCGATCACGGTAAACATCTGCTGATTCAGTTGAATCGTCTTGCCCAGGATTTCCTTGTCCTCTCCGAACTCCTTGTTCCACAAGGCATAACTCAGCACGGCCACGGGCTGTGGCGTATTGCCTTCCTGAGCAGTAAACCCGCGCCCCATGGCAGCAGGCACGCCCGCCAGATCAAAGAAATTTCCATCCACCATTTCCGCAAACACCTGCTTCTGCTTGCCCGAGATCTTGAGATTGAACCCAGCAGGTAAGGCGATCGTCGCGCCGGAGAAAACATTGGTCTTCTCCCGATAGTCGACCGCATTGAGGTACGGCGTTGCCAGGTACTCCTGTGGAGGACCTTTGCGGCTTTGCGCATTCGAATACAGGCTCACCACGTGGCCCGGATCCTTCACCGGAACCGCCTGTAGGAAGACCGCTTTGGTGAGGGTGAAAATTGTGGTGTTCGCGCCAATACCCAAGGTCAGCGACAACACCGCAACTGCCGTAAAAGCCGGCGACTTCCTCAGCATGCGCAACGCGTACTTCACGTCCTGCCACATAGGATGTTGCCTTCGGAATTAGCTCAGGAAGGTTGTAACGGAATTCTTGTTGTGAAGACGATAGCCCTTTGGCCGATGCGCAGCAATAGCCCTCTTGTCTCGGCTAGGGTCTCAAGGCGGATGGAGAGTTTCGTTGTTGTTTGCCGGAGCCGCACAGACAAAACGAGGGAGCGTAAGCTCGAATCGGAAACCGAATAATCTCGTGCTGGGACCGACTTCTCCAACCCGTTTAGCAGGACTTAGGCGATCATTTTCCGGATCGCCGACGACTCGCCAACTGGCAAACCAATTTGGAGGGATGAGTAAAATGGCGATTTTGCAACAATCATCATGTGATAGAAGCTCTATGGCTCGCGATATCACTCTAAAAACGCCGATAAACGGGGTTGCCTTCGGTACTACAGGTGGAGAATCTACTTGTCTGATCGCTGCAAGGAGAAGGAAATGGACAACGGTCGTACCAATAGAGCGGCTCAGCCGCGAAGCATTGGTCGGAGCGTACTTGCCCTATTGGCGGGGTTCGTCGTGGGCGTTGTGCTCTCTGTCGGAACCGATCTCGGATTGCACGCCGTCGGCCTATGGCCCTCTCTACGTCAACCAATGTCCGGACCACTCTTGCTGTTCGCGACAGTGTATCGAACGGTCTATGGAGTCATCGGCGCGTACATTGTCGCTCGACTCGCGCCATTTCGACCCTTGGAGCACGCATTGATCGGCGGTGCCATCGGAACCGTGCTGAGCATTACCGGTGCTGCTGCAACGTGGAACCGAGGATTTGGCCCGCACTGGTATCCGGTGGCGCTCATTTTTGTGGCCCTGCCTTCGGCGTGGGTCGGCGGAAGACTCCGACTCACACAGTTGGGAAGACAGACCGCGGCCTGAACCCCAGATTTTGGGTGGCCCATCCTATTCCCTTGCGGTTTTAGTTTCCAACTCCCAAATCTGGGAGCTATAACTGAAAGACCGAAATGGGAATACGGGGTCACCCAGCCTATCCGATTCCCGGCGAAAAGGCCTAATACGATCTCTTTCCTTCAGCGCCTGACGGCAGGCCGGAATCGCGTTTAAGCAGGAATTCTTTTTCTGTCGGGATGCTTACGAATCGACTCTTTGATTCCACCTGGCATCCGCTCAGTTGTGTAACATTGCGCCATGAAACGAACTTACTTCGTGGTTGTGCTGCTGTTCATAATCCGAGCCGCGGTGTTTGGGCAACAGGCTGCCGCCGGGCCGCTGGGCGACGATCCGGGAAAATTCGATGAACGGGTTGAAGCCGCCAGTACTCGCCACGACGCGGACTTCTTTACCGCGGTGCTGGCGGACGATGTACGCTTCACCCATGGCACAGGTTTGGTGCAGAACAAGCAGCAGTTGATCGATTCCGTTCGAGAGAGCGCCAGTCAAACCGTCGTTCGCGATCTCGACTCCGTAGAAGTAGAGCCGCACGGCGATCTGATTGAAACTATCGGACACGTTCACGTTCAGGTGAAAAGAGAAAACACGGTGGCGCGCGAGTATCACATCTGGTTTGTGCGCTTGTACTCTCGCCGATCAGACGCATGGCGCCTGATTTCGAATCGCACAGTACGCCAGATAAACGGCACGGTTCCGGCACATTAAAAGGGTGCGGATATCCGAACTCGGAAGCTTCCATCAGCTGCCGCAATCGAGTGAAAGCGCGGAAGACCTAGGACGATGTGTCAGCAATCCCCAAGCGACAAACTAGGGTGCAACTTTCGCGGTGGCTATCTCCTAACCCAGTACTTGCTGTCACTAACCCTAGCGAGGCTGAAGAATCAGCTTCTGCACGCGCCAATTGAGCAACTCCGCCACGTATAGTTCATTCTCCGATGGGCAGGCCATCTCGTGAATCCAGCCGAACTGGCCGAGCTGTTTGCCAGATTTACCGAGTACTCCCAGCAGCTTACCTTCGAGTGTCATCTTATAAATCCTGCCTGGGAACGCGTCGGATGCATAAAGGACCTGATTCGGACCTGGAGTGATACAGATGGCCCAAGGAGCGCCTGGAGCCATTGTGCCGGTCGTCTGGGTAGGTTTGTTGCCGATAGCTGGTTGGGCGTCCGCATCGACTGGAACATCGATGGTGATCTGGTGCAGAAACTTTCCGTCCGTATCGAATACTTGGATTCGGCGATTGCCCCGATCTGCAACGTAGATGTGGTCCTGCGCGTCGATGGCAATACTGTGGGGAGTATTGAATTGCCCGGGCCCGCCACCCGGCTCGCCCCAGGACTTCACCCAGTTCCCGAACTTGTCATACTTCGCAATTCGGGAATTTATGTATCCATCGCTGACATAGCTATTTCCGGCATTGTCCCACGCAATATCGGTGACCTGCCGAAATATCCCGTCGACGGGCGGCAACGGCGGTTTCGGGTGCTTCAAAGGGGCAGTGCCTTCGTCGGAAGCTTCTTGCTTTCGCCCAAATACCATCATGACTCGGCCCTGCGGATCGAACTCGATCACCATGTCGGAGCCCTTGTCTGCCACCCAAATGTTGTCGTGCCGATCGATCTTCACCGCGTGTGCGAAAGACCAGGCATACAGATGGCCGCCGATCTCACGAATAAATTTTCCGTCGGGCCCGAACTCCAGCAGTTGCGCTGCGGCTGCGCCGTAAGCCGGACCACTTGTGCCACCGCGTGAAAATACAAAGAGATGCCCCTTCGAGTTCACGGCTACGCCTGCAACTTCACCGAAATAGATATCGGGTGGGAGCTGCAAGACATCGGGGACGGAGCGGTAATTGATCTGCAGCGGTTGCTGCGCGGGAGCAACAACGGCGAGGAGGGTGACCGTGAGAAGTGCGATCCTCATGCGACCTCCGGATTCCACAAAATGTTGTGCGCCAATATAGCGCAGTCCTCCGGACAGCGGGTGCGACTCAGCCATCGTGCCCATTCTGTAACCAGGTTGGGTTCAGATTCCGGCGAATCGGACAATCGGGGACAGCCAGGCTGTCCCCGATTTGCTCCCTGCAGCAACCGGTTTTATTGCGATGCCTTTGCCTGCACGGCAGTGCCCGGCTTCAGCTCGTCCGTGCCTCGACTGGCGATCTGGTCTCCGGAGTGTAGATCGCCAAAGACTTCGATGAGGTCTCCGTTGCTCACACCGGTTGTCACGTCTACCCACTCGGTCTTTCCGCCGCTCACTCGAACTACGAAAGTTCGCTGCAGGTCGGTTGCGAGAGCGGTAGACGGAACAAACAGTGTCGGATGGGACCGCTGCACGGGCCACTGCACAGTAGCGAAGCTGCCCGGTGTTAATCGTTCGTCGCTGTTGCGAACATCGAGCTCGACCGGCATGGTTCTGGTCTTCACCTCAAGATCGCTCGAGATCCTCGCGACCGGCGCATGGAATATCTCTCCGGGCAACTCAGGCACGGTGAATGACACTTGCTGTCCTTTCCGAACCCCGGCTGCATATGCTTCAGGAACAGGAACTACAAGTCGCAGGCGATGCAGGCTCTCGATTTGCACAATAGGTTGATTGCCCGCTACGCCCGATGACGGACCGACCAAGGCTCCAGGGTGGAGATTCCGTTGCGTGACGATTCCATCGAATGGAGCGTGAATCGTGAGATATGACTCAAGTTGCCGTACGGATTTGAACGTTTCCTCAGCCGCGCGAATACTGATGTTTGCGGCCTCGACTTGAGCTTTGTCGGCTTCCCCGGTTTGTTCAGCAACAAGCAAGTCGTTGCCGGCAACCACTCCGGGGGTTCGCGAAGCATCCTGCAGGTGCATGTAGGTAGCCTGGTCGGCTGCGAGCTTTGCCTTTGCCGCCGCCAGTTCCGATTGTGATTTCTGCACTGCGGCTTCCGCTTGGCTCCGTTGCGCTAACAGTTCAGGAGCAGAGAGTTGGACGATGGTTTCTCCCGAGTGCACTCGCGAGCCACGGTCCACCGAAAGGCGTTCGATAAAGCCGGTCATTTTGGGATAGATATCCACTACTTCATATGGCGTGAGCTGTGCCGGCAGTGCGAGTTTTGTGTCGAGAGTCTTCGATTTGACTGCTGTCACATTCACCGTCGGGGCTTGCGTCGCCTGCGGTTTTCCCTTCTTGTCGTCGCCGCAGCCCAACACGAGGAGGACAAGGACCCACAGGATGGAAACCTTCATCTCGCTGCCTCCGGTGTTCTCGCGAACTGGCTATTTGGATCTTCTGGATCGAGCGTCGCAGATTCGAGCGATGCTTTCCGTTGCACTAAGCCAAAGACTGTTGGCAGGACAAGCAATGTAGCCAGAGTAGCAGCGAGCAGTCCTCCAATTACGGCGCGCCCCAGTGGCGCTGTTTCCGCACTGCCTCGGCCGATTGCGAGCGCCATTGGAATCATTCCGGTGATCATTGCCAGGCTTGTCATGAGCACGGGACGCAAACGCTCACTGGCCGCGTTTCGTGCTGCGGCAGCCGATTGAGATCCTGATTTGCGGTTCTGCTCGGCGAATGTGACCAGCAAGATCGCGTTCGCCACGGCCACGCCAATCGCCATGATCGTCCCCATAAAGCTTTCAAGGTTCAAACTTGTCCGGGTTATGAAAAGCATTACGACCGACCCGGCCAGGACTGCGGGAGCCGTGGAAACAACAACGAACGACAGCCTCACGGATTCGAAGTTCGCCGCCAGCAGCAGCAGAACAACGAGAATGGCAATGCCCAACCCAACAAACAGATTTCCGAAAATCTGTTTCATGGCATCAAGCTGTCCTCGCACCTGAACCGTTACTCCGCGTGGTGGTGCGCCGGCGCGGGAAATCGCTTTCTGAATCTCGCTGCCGGCTCTTCCCAAATTGTTCTTGCCCAGGTTTGCTGAGAGCCGGATCATCCACAACCCGTTCTGCCGGTCCAATTCTCCCGGCACTCGCAGCGGACGAACCGAGGCTACTTCGCGAACCAGGGGATGCGCTCCGGTAGAGCTGGCAACGGGAATATTGCCAATGTCCTCCACCGACGTCATCTGCGCCTGCGGCACCTGCACCTGGACTTGGTAGCTGATTCCCGATTTAGGATCCCGCCAATAATCGGGAGAAACAAATCGGCTTGATGCCGTTGCAGCAAGGACCGCCTGACCCACGCCATCCGCCGTTGCTCCCAATTGACCCGCCAAGACCCGGTTTACATGAACATCGATAGTCGGATACTGCAGTGGCTCCTCATATCCGAGGTCTCGCAAATCAGAAATCCTGGAGAGTTCGTTCCGCAGCCGTTCGGCAAAAGAAACCACATCGCTGTATTGCGGTCCGGTCGTCGCGATCTCGATGGTCGACGGAGTACCGAAATTCAAGGTTTGACTGACGAGGTCGCCCGGATCGAAGGAAAAGTGGGAGCCAGGAAACTTCGAAGCTAAATTCTGGCGTAGTTTCTCGGCAAGATCGTGGACCGAAATGCTGGCATCTGGTTTTAGGGCAACGTTGATGACCGCTTCCTGAGGGCCGTTCGTCCAGAGGAATACGGTATTGATAGGGTACGAAGAGGCTTGCGTCCCAACGTAGCTAAGTGTGAGATCGAGATTGTTTCCGCCTGCTTCCCGAGATATTTCGTCAAGCACTTCGCGCACCATCGATTCTGTTAGCGGTATTCGCGTTCCATCGGGCGCGTCAAAGCGCAGGCGAAACTGCTTGGAAGCCGAGGCAGGGAAG
This sequence comes from Terriglobales bacterium, assembly GCA_045808065.1. GTDB lineage: Bacteria > Acidobacteriota > Terriglobia > Terriglobales > Acidobacteriaceae > Gp1-AA112. The sequence goes on from JBJMGD010000029.1 coordinate 34,906, forward strand.
ATCTCGCGATTGAGGCGAGGCGCGACCACACCTAAAACGAGAATTGAGAGCACAGCGTATGCGCTGAGTAGCAATGCAGGTCGTCCCATCAGTCGATCGAGCAAAGCGACAAATCTGTCGCGAAAACGCGAAAAGGTTTCCTCCGTGGATTTGTGTCGCTCCAGCTCACCTGCTTTGATCAGCCAGTTCGATAACACGGGCACCAGCGAACTCGAGAGCAGATAAGAGGCTGCCATCGAGAAACCCACCGCCAGCGACAGCGGAACAAACAGCGCTCGCGCTGGACCCACCATGAAGAAGGATGGGATGAAGACGGCAAGCACACAGAGCATGGCCAGCAGACGAGGAATTGCAACTTCGCGGCTGGCCGCGAGCACAGCTCGCGCCTTCGGTTCGCCATTCGCCAGGTGCACGTGAATGTTCTCGAGCAGCACGGTTCCTTCATCGACAAGCACGCCAACCGCAAGAGCGAGGCCGCCGAGCGTCATGATGTTGATGGTCTGCCCCGCAGCCCACAAGGCAATCACGGCGCTGAGAAGCGCAAAGGGAATGGTGATTACAACAATCAGTGAACTGCGCCAATCGCGAAGAAACAGCAGCAAAGTGAGTCCGGTCAGGATCGCGCCGAGAGCTCCCTCGCGCAGAACCGACGACAGAGCGTCGCGAACATACTGCGACTGATCGAGTTCATAGGTGATCTTGATATCTTCGGGAATCAGGGACTGAAAACGCGGGATGCTCCTGCGGACCTCGTTGACGACGGTAATCGTCGAAGCATCTGGTCTCTTCGTGACCGGAATGTAAATCGTCCGTTTGTCGTTGAGCAGCGCGTAACCCGCGAGAATGTCGGAGGAATCGGCGACGGAGCCGATGTCTCGCAGATAGACATTCGCTCCCGAGACAGGATGCACCGGTATATCGAGGAGATCGGAAATCTGCTGCACCGTGGAATCGGTGGTCACCAGCTCTTGATAGTTACCGATGTTCGCGCTACCCGCCGGTTCGATGTTGTTGCCCGCCAACACAGCCTGGACAACGTTCTGCGGCGAGAGACCGTAGGCGCGCAGCTTGTTGGGATCCACGCTGATCACGATTGTCCGCTGATTACCGCCAAACGGCGGCGGCGAAGAGACTCCGGGCAGTGTCGCGAAGACGGGACGGACGCGATTGAGCGCAAGATCCTGAATCTCACCCAGCGTCCGGGATGAGCTGGAGAAGACAAGGTATCCGACCGGCAGTGTGCCTGCGTCGTACCGAATGACGAACGGCGACACCGTGCCCGGCGGCATGAAGGCACGGGCGCGATTCACATAGGAGATCGTCTGCGCAAGGGCCTCACTCATGTTTGTTCCAGGATGGAACGTAAGCCTGAGCAAAGCCGTGCCCTGGATCGACTTCGCTTCGACGCTCTCGATGCCATTGATATAAAGGAAGTGGTACTCGTAGTAATACGAAATGAATCCTTCCATCTGCTGCGGACTCATTCCGCCGTACGGCTGGGCTACGTAGATGACCGGAAGGTTCAGATCGGGAAAAATGTCGATGCGCGTACGTAGCAACGCGAGTACGGAACAGAGCGCCACGGCAACAATCACGACGATCACGCTGATGGGGCGCCGAAGAGCTGTACGGATGAGCCACATGTTCAGTGTCCTCCGTCCGAGTGTTGAACACTGTCCAAAAAGGGCTGAAGATTGCCTTCAGCGAAGGCCTGCGACAGCAAAGCGCGCCAGAGGCTGACTTTTGCCACCGCGTCATCGGTCTCAGCCTGCACCAGCAAATGCTGTGCCTCCGCAACTTCGATCGCGTTTGCCAAGCTGGCACGGTACCGGGCCGTAGCCTGAGTTTCGTTCGCCTGCGCAGACTTAAGTTCCACTCCAGTGTTGTCCGCTATCTGCCTGGCCGTCGTCATTGCGATGTGCGCGCGCTGAAGCTGCGCAGTTAATTGCTGCATCGTTTTGTCGTACTCGGCCTTCGAATTTTCCTCATTAGCAGATTCGATCTGCTTGCGCGAACGCAGAGAGAAAAAGTCAAAGATGGGGAATGCAGCAGTTATGCCGACGCCAAAGTTGTAACGATCAGGAGCGAGTCCATTGGTTCCTTCGAGGATGGCCCCATTCGGTTTGGCGCCGCTGCCGCGAGCTGCCACCGCCGATTGAAGATAGAAGGTGGGGAAATAAGAACGCTCGAGCGCTTGCCGGCGAGCACGAAACTGGTCTACCGCGCTCATGGCAAGTTCAGCGAGAGGATGGCTTGTCAATGGTCCCATGCTGATGCTGCCCGGCGGAGCAGGCAAGGCCGAAGCCAGAGGACCGGCATCGATCTGAACCATCTGTCCTGCAATGCCGAGAGCTTCGGCCAGGGCAATGCGGCTGTTTGCCTCGCTCTCCTCAGCCCGAAGTAGCTGAGTTCGAGCCGCAGCCAGTTCGGCGTCGGCACGCGATCCCTCTACGCCTGGACGCAGCTGGTTGTCCACGAGCGAATGCACGACCTTGGCAAAGGTCTCGCGACGACTCACGTCTGCATCGGCAACACGAAGCGCCTGTTGTGCAACCACCGCGGCGAGGAATGCGTTCGCGGCCATTGCCGAGACATCAAGATTGGTGAGTTGCAACTGATAATTGGCGCTGTGTTCCCCCGCACGCGCGACATTGACATTCGCGGCTCGCAACCCAAAGTCAAATGGTTGCCAGGAAAACAGAGCGCCACCCGCGCTGCCCCAAAGCGTTTGATCGCTGCTATTGGCCAGCACTGTCCCAGAAAGGGAAGGCATTACCGATTGCGGGAGCAGCAGGCCCGTGATGTTGTTGTATGTGGAGCGATTGGTTTGCCACAGCAGGTCAGTGCGTGGCAGGTATGAGGTTCGCGCGAATCCTGTAGTGGCCCTGGCAGCCATTACTTTGGCCAACGATGCACGCGCTTCGGGATAGTGCGCACGCGCAAATTCCACTGCCTCCTGCAGAGTGAACCGTTGCTCGCGCTGCGCACTCGGTTGTTGAGCGGCAAGAGCAATTGAAGAAAATCCCAGGTACACAAGCCTTACAACCCGCGTACATTTCCTGAGCCGCAAGATACGGTCGCCGAATGTCGCCGGGAAGGCAGCGCCAGTTCGAAGTTGGCTAAACACTTTCGAAGAGCTCCGCAAAAAGTTCTCGCACGCGCAGCTTCGCCTCCGCAAGCGCTTTCCTCCCCATAGGAGTCGCGCGATAAAACCTGCGGGTTCGGCTTCCATCCCTCCGCTCTTGTGAGCGAAGAAGACCCTTTCGCTCCATCCCATGAAGCAGCGGATACATTGTCCCTGCGCTCATGGTGTAGCCATGTCGATAGAGTTCCTGGATCATTTCGAATCCGAAGATCGGACTCTCGCAAGCGTGATACAGCACATGCAGAGGAATGAGTCCCATGTACAGCTCGCGATAACTCCGATCGGGACGAGTGGGCGCCATATATCGTGAACCGATAACGGGACCCGATACTAATCCTCCAGACAGTCAGCTGTAAAGGAGCAGAAAACTCATCCCCCTAGCTCGTCATGAGATCTTGCAGCTGGCTTGATCGGAGTCCAGTCGAGTCGGGAGACAGATGTTGTGAAGCGGCAGCGGACGATGCATCCGGCTCAATGAAGCTGAGAAGACTTTTTCTTCAGCGATTTCGACAACTGACGGCGCACGCAAGTATTTGCCTTGTAGAAGTCGCCTTGGGAGATGTAGCCGGAGCAGGAACGAGAAACGCGCTTTTGATCTTCTTAGTCCGGGTTGTCGGCAAGCAGGAAGTTTCGAGTGAGGGTCCACTCGTTAAGCTCTGACCGGCGGACAAACTGACAGGGAATACTCCACAGAAATTTCTCATCTCCATTTTTTTATTCTCGGCCAGAGTTGGGCGAGCGTGCCGAATTTTGCGCCTTTGCAGATGAAGACGTCTATCTCGCGCTCGAGAGCGTAGGGATTGTCAGCCGAGGTGCCGACGTACTCGACCTTGTCCCAAAGCTGTTCCAGTACTTCTTTCTTGTCATCGAGAACGATCATGCACTGGCCGGAGTAGCCTCGTGGTCCCCACAGGAAGTAGGTCTGATGTCCGCTTAGTGCCGGAGGCAGGCCGTAGGAGCGTCCGAGAAAATCGATGGCGCCTGCCTGGCCGTAATCCTGCGCGAAGATGCCGCAGTCGCGGCGCTGGTCGGGATTCAGCCGGTTCCAGGCTACGGCGGTTTCGGCGACGATCTCATTCCAGCCGAACTGGTCGGAGTACCACTGCGGCAAAACCGCTCTGGCGTGGCTGTGCTCCATGACCGGTAATTTCATCGGCAGGTATTTTAGATACGCGATGAATCGCTCCGGCGACAACACCGGCACGACTACCGGGGCAAAGTAGGCGCCCGCTGCCAGCAGTAGGACGACCATTGCGGGTCTGGTCCACGTCAGCGGTGCGCGCTGGGTCGTGCTTTCGACGATCACCGCTCCGGCGGCGAATAGCATCGGGTATATCGGAGCCAGGTAGTAGTTCTTGCCATGCAGCACAAAAAAGACCGTGTAGCAAACTAGATAACTCCAGCCGAGCACGCGGTAGCTCTTCAATTGCCGCGAGAACAAAAGCGCAAGCAGGCCCGTGATCCAGATGGGCGCGGTAAGCGGATGCACGAGCAGCATCTGCTGCCAGAGATATTGGAGCGGCGGGAGTATCACGTCGCGTCCTTCAGCCCTGATCGCGTGCATCAGTTGAAAGAAAGGCCAATGGTAGTGGATGTTCCACAACAGGTTCGGAAGGAATATCAGAAACGCGGCGACCCCGCCCAGCCAGATCCATTTGCTGAGGAACGCACGGCGTTGCTCAGTGAGCAGCAATCCGACCACGATGCCAAAACCGAACAGCGCGATTGAATACTTCTCCTCTAAACCTAAGCCGACGATGACGCCGAACCAGAGCCAATTGCGAGGATCGTTGCGCTTGATGGCCAGAATGACGAAATAGGCGCAGCCCATCCATAGATTGGGCTCCAAACAGTTGGTGCCCAGAAGACTGCCATTAGAAAGATATTGCGGCGCGATGATGATCGCGATCGCGCTCAGCACAAGAGCGAATCGCCGTCCGCCAAGTTCGCGGGCGATCACCGCGGTTTGGATCACCAGAAGAGAAGACGCCAGCGCCGGGACGAAGCGAATGCTGCGCAGCGAGTCCCCAAGTACAGCGCGGCATACATGGATCAAAAAGGGAATCAGCGGAGGCTGGTCGACATAGCCCCAGCCGAGATGATCGCCGCAAGCCATGTAATCGAACTCATCGCGGAAATAGCCATATCGATTGTTGAAGTAGAAATGAAGAAGGAATTTAGCGAGCGAAATGACAACAACGATCAGCATGCCGCTGGTAAAAAACGCTTGTCGATTTCGGTCTGGAGTGGATGGATCCGTCGCGGTGCTTGCCATGGGTGATTAAGAATAGCGGACGGGGATGAGGTCGCTTGCAAAATTGGGGCTTTGCACGATTGAGACGTGCCTGCGCTCGATGCTCGAAAATGGCGTCGAGAAACGGGTGAACAGAGGGAACTTGAGTGCAGAGCCTACCCTTTCGGAATGAGTGCCGCGCCTCAAGTGACCTTAATATCCCACCGCGCGGCCGCCACGACGGCCATCTGACCAACCCAGTCTCCAGTTCGACCCCTCCTCCACCATTACTGCGTGCACATCGCCCTGCGAACGCAGTTTGGGATTGATAGTGTCGCCGAACGAGCGCAGCTTTTCCGCGACATCGAACACCAGCGCTCCGGGTTCGGCATCTACTCGATCCGGCAGGTATTGATGGTGAATGCGGGGAAACTCGATGGCATCGCGCAACGACATCTTCGAGTCGATGATGTTCACGATTACTTCGAAGACCGTATTGGGAATCGTCGCCGATCCAGGCGAGCCGAGCGCAAACCAGGGGGAACCATCTGGATGCAGGACGATAGTGGGAGTCATCGAGGAGATCGGCCGTTTCCCCGGCCTAATTTCCCCACGCTCGCCCGCCTTTTCACTGAAGGCGCTCATGATGTCGTTGAGCAGCACGCCGGTTCCGGCAGCCGTGACCTGCGACCCGTAGAAGCTGTTCAGCGTGTACGTGTTGCTGACGATGTTGCCGGCCTCATCGATGATCGCGAAGTGTGTGGTGTCGCCGGATTCGTGAGGAGAGGTGTCTACAGGCATCCTGCCGGAAGGCGTGGCATGATCGGGCTGAATTGAGTGGGCCAGCTCGCGCGCATGTTCTTTGCTGGTGAGCATGTCGATGGGAACCGGAAAGAAAGCCGGATCGGCGGAGAACTCGGCACGATCTTTGAACGCCCGCCGCATCGATTCGATCATGTGATGAAGCTGTTCGGAAGATCCCTCCATTCCAAGCTGCGCAGGAAACGTCTCAAAGATGTTCAGCATTTCGATCAGGGTCGTGCCGCCGCTGGAAGACGGCGGCATCGAGAGAATCTGGTTTCCACGAAATGTGCCCTTCACCGGATCGCGCTCGATGGCCTTATAAGACTTTAGATCGTCGTAGTGGATGGTTCCATTATGGGCGGCCATGTCGGTATCGATCAGGCGAGCGGTTTTGCCTTCGTAGAACTCGCGCCATCCGTGTTTCTGGATTCGGGCGATGGTGGCGGCGAGATCGGGCTGCTTGACGAGCTCGCCCTGTTTCAGTGGCTTGTCAGAGCCGTGTAGAAAAGTCTTCGCCGATTCCGGAAACTGCTTCATGACTGGAGCCTGCAGGGCGAGAATGATCTCCATTCGCTGGGATGCGGGAAATCCATCCTTAGCCAGCCTGCGAGCCGGCTCGAGTACCTCCTTCCACGGCAGCTTCCCAAATCGGGAGCGCGCGAGTCCCATGCCGGCGACGGTTCCAGGAACGGCCGAGGCCTTGTAGCCGACAGTGGAATCCAGCTTATTGGTGAACATCCCGAGATGAGCCGCCGCCGGAGCGGTCTCCTTGTAATCGATGGCGCGCGCGGTTCCGTCGGCCATGCGGATGATCATGTATCCGCCTCCGCCAAGATTCCCGGCTTCGGGATGAACCACGGCCAGCGCGAACGCGACCGCAACAGCAGCATCGACAGCATTCCCGCCCTTGCGCAGAATCGAGAGGCCCGCCTGAGACGCAAGCTGGTTCGCGCTCGCGATCATGGCCCTGGGCGCGCGCTCCGGCTCCTCCACCATCGGTCGCTGCGCCCTGAGCTCGAGCCCGCTTTGCGAGACCTCCTGCGCGGTGGTCGGCGCAATCGATGCCGCCGCGAGGACAGCTGTTAGCAGGAATTTGGCGTAGCGATTCTGCATGGACACCAAAGATATCGGATACGCAGAAGGCCTCGAGCACTCGAGGCCTTCTCGTACTTTGAGTGTGACGCTCCAGACAAAGCCAGCAGCCTGGAAGCCAAAACAGCTCTTAGAAATCCAGCTTCAGTCCAAACTGCAGCACGCGGTTCGGTTCTCCGATCGCAATCACAGTCGCCGAGCTTGGCAGCGACGATGTGCTGCAGCAAGTTCGAGTGAACAAAGAATTATTCACGCGGGGTGTTCCCGAACTGGCATTCCTTGGGTTGTTGAAGTTCGGGTGATTCAACACATTAAATGCTTCTGCGCGGAACTGAAGATTGAATCGTTCAGTGAGCTTGAAGTTCTTCAAGAGCCCCGAATCCAGGTTCCAGAACTCCGGACCTTGAGCGGTATTTCTGCCGCTGCCCTGCTGTCCCGGAGGTGGAATGCAGAAGAACGTCTGAGTCCCGATCACATTCCGGCAATCGAAATTCGGATCGCTGGTGTTCGTGATAAACGGACCAATGTTGTACATCACTGGACCTTCGATTCCAGGCACGAATTGCAGATGACCAGGATCAAAGGGCCCTTTCACCAGGGCAGTGCTCACGTGCTCCGTGTTCGCAGTCTGCGAGCCACTATAGATGGTATATGGTTCGCCGCTCTGGTAATCGAAAATGCCCGTGTAGGACCAGCCTCCAATCACATAATCGAGCCACTTCGGAACATTGCCGGCGAACCGCTTTCCATCACCAAACGGAAACTCGTAAACCGAATCCACGGTCAACACATGGCGATTGTCGAAGTCGGAGCGGGCACGATCAAGCGCGAAGTTGTGAATGTCAGTTGGAGTAACTGAATTCGTGGTGCTCAGACCACCACCGGTAGCTGCACCGACCGGGTCGATGGACTGATCGTCGATCGACTTGCTGAAGGTGTACGAAAGTCCGAACGTCAGACCTTTTTCAAAGCGTCGCCGCAGACCAATGAATGCGGCGTGGTAGTACGAATCGCCCTCGGCGTCTTGGAAGAAGATTTGAGTGAACTGCGGATCGGGACGGAAGTAGTTGCCAGGGAACCCCCTGGTAACGATGTTGCCTTGGTCGATCTGAGTAGCCAGGTCCCCGATGTTGTTCTGCAGGAAATCAGTGCTATTGCTGTTCAGCAGGGAGCAGGCGCCCGTTGCTGCGCATCCTGAAAGGCTTCTTAGCAGCGTGGGGTTCTGCCCGGTCACACCAGTTGGGCAGCCGGTTCCGTCCGGATTGCAGCCGCTCATCGCATTTTGCCGCCCTACGAGAAAGGAATTCAGGAAATCAGAGTTGGGATTGATCTGGTTGAGATCGTAGGCCCGGTACAGGTGCGTGCCACGCTTTCCGACGTATCCAATCTCGGTCACAAAACTACCCGGCAACTCGCGTTGGATGGTGAGGTTCCACTCGTGAATCGAAGGGTTCTTCAAATTGGGATCGAAAGCTCCCACAGACGGCGCGACACCGTTCGGCTGGTAAGCAGGTTGGCTCAATGCCGCTGACGGAGTTGTGGTCGGCGCCGGAACTGCGACTGGGAATCCGGCCGCGATCCTGTTCGTCATGCCCGCGGGAGTAGCGCAGCCGGCGCTGGTCGTGATGGTACCAGCGGTATTGACCTGATTCACGCAATTGAGCGCAAATCCTGGAACCTTGCCCGCCTGCGCCGTTACCTGGAAAGTGCTGAGCGTGTCAAACATCCAGGAGTAGCCGGCGCGGATGCTCGTTTTGTTGTCGGGCGAGTAGGCGATTCCTAACCGTGGGCCCACCGTCCCCAAGTTGCTGTTGCTGTACCAGCCATCTGCCTTAACAAAGGAGACTGGCACACCCGCCGCGATGTTGCCGCTCGGCACAAGAGACTCTTTGGCGTCGAATGGCGGAGGATTGTATTCCCAGCGCAATCCGGCGTTGACGGTCAGGTTGGGTCGAACGTGCCACTCATCTTGAACGTAGGAGTCGTATTGATGAGCGCGCGTATAGACTGTCTCTAAGCCATTCCCGTAAACGTTGTGGGTGAAGTCGGCAGGGAAGGCCTGCTGAAGCCTTCCGGGAAGCCCTAACAACTCCACCGCAGCCTGTTGAATGATGTTGATATCCGCGGAACTCGGTTGCGAAGCTCCAGAACCAGTGGGCAGGTTGGTCAAGCCTGCAGTCCGAATCGTACGTTGGAAGGTAATAATCGGATCGACGATGTTGCCACCGAAAAATCCGCGGCTGTCGTTGTGTATGTAAAAGCGGAAGTTGATGCCGAACCGGAGATTGTGCGCTCCGCGCGTCCAGCTCACATTGTCAACTAACTGCGGCGTAGTGACGGCGCGAGCGGTGTGCGCCGAACCGCAGAATGGCGAATCCACATTCTTGGTGGAACCCACGACGCAGTTATCCGCCCATGGAGGATTCTTTGTAGGATCGGGAAATCCCGGGTTGGATTCTCCAAATGTGAACAAGAACTTGAAACGGTTATAACCGGCGATGAACTCGTTCACCAGCGTCGGCGAGAACACGTGGCTGTATTTGATTGCCAGATTTGAGTTGTCCCGGTTTACTTCGCCCAATGGGGGGAACCCCGGAAATACCTGGGGACGCGCATTGAGGAAATCGCCTTGCGTGGTGTTGAACTTGCCGATCAGGAAGTGGCCAAAAATATTGTCGCTCTGCCCGAAGTTGTGATCCAAGCGAACGAACACATTTGGACCTTTGAATGTTGAAGGCGGGTTCCAATCAAAGCCGCCGGTATTCAATACATTTCCCAGCGCGAAATCGTTGGGCAGGGGCTCCTTTCCCAGAAGTCCAGCGACAGATGCATCTGGCCCGATATGTTGGGGATCGTTCGCGAAGATGTTATAGCTGTCGACGCAATTGCCAGGAATCGTAGTGCCATTGCAAACAGGCACGCCGGCTTTCAAATTGCCGCTGGAATCGACCAATACTGGCGACCCTTGCGTGACGCTTGTGCCATTCACGTTAATAGTGCCACGCACGAAGCGAAAGATTCCTTGCCGGGCGAGCGAGGTGTAGGTTGTGGGAGCTCCGAACCCGGCGATACCAACACCAGTAGCGTTGATCGGCTCGGTTTGAGAAATCTTATTACCCTGATAGCTGCCGAAGAAGAACGTCTTGTTCTTGATGATGGGGCCGCCCACATCAAAGCCATACTGATGTAGATCGAGCACCGGCCGAGCATGGCCGGTGAAGTTGTTAAACCATTCATTGGCGTTGTAATCGGTATTTCGATTGAAATAGAAGACATCGCCGTGAATCGAGTTCGTTCCCGATTTGGTTCCGATAATCACATTGGCGCCGCTATTGCGTCCTTGCTCGGCAGTTGCATTCAGCGTGATCGTACGAAATTCCTGCACGTTGTCCGGATTGAGGCGCTGTAGATTTGACTGTGGATTCGGAACAGTGGATTCGTTAGCGTCGACCCCATCGATGGTCACGTTGTGCGAACGATCTCGCGATCCGAACACGTGCGTGCCGGAGCCGCTGGCCGAAGTCGGACGCTGCGTTACGCCCGGTTCCAGGGTCAGCAGACTTAAAGGATTGCGGCCATTGAGAGGCAGATTCTTTACCTGCTCGGCCGTCATGATGTCGCTGATCGTTGCGTTCGTGCTTTCAATGCGCTGGTAGGAAGACTGAACTTCCACTACCTGTGTTGTGCCTCCGACGAGGAGTGTTGCATTCACGACCAGTGGCGCTCCCACTGAGAGCGCGTTGTGCTGGCTCGTGGTGGTTTGGAAACCTGGATGCGTGACGGTGACTGTGTACTGGCCAGGAGTAAGTGATGGAACCGCCCAGGTTCCCGAGCTACTGGACTTCGTCTCGTGGCTAACGCCCGTTCCCTCATTCGTGACCTTTACCGACGCGTCGGGAACGACTGCCCCCGTCTTGTCAAGGATCGTGCCCTCAACGCGCGAAGTGCTGACCTGTGCCCAGGAGGCACTCAGCTGCAAGAACAAGATCAAGAACAAACCAAAGACGCCTGATGTACGTGATCTCATGTTTCTCCTCGTTTCGTAATTGCTCGTTCGGGTCGGTTTGCATCTTGCCCGAATCTGGCGCTACTTTCCTGTAAGGGGAGAAATTGTTTAATTGCGGGATGAGCGTTGTCAATACCAGATGCTGCTACCGCGAGACCACCCGCTGGCTTGCTTCCCACGCCTGTTGGCCACTGCATTCTCTGGTAATATCCCACACGCGAGACGCGGACTTTCTACCCACATTCCATGTGCAAACTCCTGTCATCAGTCTTGCCCGTAGCGGTTTTCCTGCTGTTCGTCCCCCACTATCGCGCTCAGTCCCGAGCCCAGGATCGAACCGAGCCGCTGAGAATAGATGTTCTGTTTGCTCACGGAACCGTTATTGATGGATCTGGCGGCCAGCCGCATGCCGTCGATGTAGGAGTTAGAGGTGAGCGCATCGTTTTTATCGGAGACGCCGCGGGTGCAAAAGTTTCCGCAGCGCGCGTGATCGACGCCACTGGACTCATCGTTGCGCCAGGATTTATCGACCCTCACACCCATACCTTTGACGATCTCTCTACTCCGCCCCGAAACAGCAATGAGGCATATCTCATGCAGGGTGTGACGACCGTCATTACTGGAAATGACGGATCGAGTCCGCTGCCGATTGGAAGCGCACTGCACAAATGGGATCAGCAAGGCATTGGTACCAACGCTGCGTTGCTGGTGGGCATGTGTTCGGTACGGCGGCAAGTCATGGGAATGGCGGATGCGGCTCCTACACCTGAACAGCTCACACAAATGAAAGCTCTGGTTGCACAGGGAATGGACGACGGTGCTTTCGGGATGTCAGCGGGACTCTTTTACGCGCCGTGCAGTTTTGCCGCCACTGAGGAAGTTATCGAACTGGCGAAGGCAGCAGCGAAGAAGCATGGGTACTACGACACTCACATGCGCGACGAGAGCTCTTACACCATTGGTCTGCTGGGTTCAATTCGGGAAACTATCCGCATTGGGCGTGAGGCCAGGTTACCTGTGCATATCTCCCACATCAAGGCGCTGGGAACGGATGTGTGGGGCCAGAGCACCGAAGCGATCCGCATCATTCGTCAGGCGCAGGCCGAAGCAATTGAAGTGACGGCCGATCAGTATCCTTACGACGCTTCGGGCACGAGTCTGGTTCCCGCATTGGTGCCGCGCTGGGCCGAGGCTGGCGGACGCGAGCAGATGCTCAAGCGTTTCGGCGACCCGGTTATGCGTCCCCGATTATTGGAAGAAATGGCGAGCAATCTGAAGCGGCGCGGCGGAGCGAAGTCGCTGCTGATCACGGCCGCGGCAGACTCGCGCGCCATGGGCAAGACTCTCCAGCAAGTTGCCGACGAACGTCATCAATCTCCTCTGGATGCGGCACTCGACATTATTCGAGCCGGATCGAACGATGTGGCTTCATTCAACATGAGCGAAGCCGATATCGAGAACTTCATGAAACAGGACTTCGTGATGACCGGTTCAGACGGATCACCCGGCCACCCGCGCAAGTACGGCACTTTCCCTCGAAAGATTCGAGAATATACGCTGACGCGCAAGGTCATCAGCTTACCGTTCGCGATTCGGTCCAGCAGCGGTCTCACCGCCGAGTCACTGGGAATCAAACAACGTGGCCTGTTGCGCGTCGGCTACTTTGCCGATGTGGCGGCGTTCGATCCGAAAACCATTTCGGAACTGTCGACTTACGAGCATCCCAGCATCCTGGCGCGAGGCATGCGATACGTGCTGGTGAATGGCAAGTTCGCCGTAGAAGACGGAAAGTACACGGGCATTCTAGCGGGCACAGCCCTGCGAAAGACAGCGCCTTAGCTCGCAGCAATTTCACAATTTTATGCCCCATCGGAAAAGCATGGCAGAGACGCAGCATGCTGCGTTCTCTGCAGCTGAGCCAATGTCATGCCGAAGAAGTCCGTATTCCAAATCCCACAGTGATTGATGAGGGAGGTACGGCGAATGGGACTCAGTGAATGACGGTAGCTTCGTGTTTGTGGAATGGAGAAAAGGGGACAGCCTGATCTGCCTCATTTAGAAAATAATCTCGCAGTTCAGGCTGTCCCCTTTTTACTATGGAGAACTTAGTAATGACGTAGACGTTGATGAAGACAGGTGATTATTATGAAGAGCGCAGGAATCTTCTTTGTATGCATCTACTCTGTGTTGATGGGGGGTCAGGCCGTCGCGCCCCCCAACACAGAGGCCTTGATATCGAGAGTGCTGCAAAAAGGAGCCTATGACGGTTGGACAAGCAAACAACTAGGGGCAACAGGAGATGCCGCGGCGGTTGCTTTGACAAAAGTCATTGCAGGCGGACATTTGAGTGCAAGGGACATCACCTCCGCTCTAATTGTTGTCGATCTATCTTTCGCAAGCCCTAAAGGCATTGAGAATGAGTCCGATCGCTCACCGCGAACTGCACTCTTTGTGCTTCAATATCTCGATCAGCAGTCGCGTGATCCTAATCAGAAGAAACGAGTCGTTGACACTCAGAATCGTCTTCAGCAGTACCTACGGTCGCAGTAGGCAAGTGGGGACAGGGGAAGAGAAACGTCGATCAGCCCAGGGCTCCCACCGATACTATTCGAGTCTGAAGTTAACGCCGAGAAATCAGGGGACAGACCGGACGTTTTCCCATCCTGGAACAGGCCAAGGAAGCCCACCAATTCGACAAGGAGCGGTTCTGTCGGATTTCCGCTGCTACTGCATAGTGGCCAAAACCCGGCCGAGGGCGGCCGGATCCACGGAGAAAAGCAGCATTCAGCATTCAGCTAAGGCAAAGGCACAAAAGAAACTGCCCGGGAGCCCTCCTCTGCAGGATATGATTCCGGCTGCGATCGCTGCCGTTCATCCTTCTCACTTCCGGACTAGTGGCAAAAAACTCTAATCGCTGCGACCCGGACTAGCGTTCGCGTCGCAGCAATTGTCCGAGCCAGAAACGCGGCTCAACTGTCACTCTCAATTTGGCGAGAGGCTGCCGAAGAGACCGTCGTGCTCCTCATTTGGACCCGCCGTGAAGTAGATCGTGTGCGCATCCCCTCCATTGCCGCCGTTTCCGACTCTGAGCGTCCATAGTCCGTCGATGACGATCGCCTGCCCTTGAGCATTGCGGAGTTTGTCGAGGAACTCTCCGCTGTTGGGGTTGTAGACGTCAATATGTCCATTGCCGAAGTTCCCAATCAGCACATCGCCACCGAACTGACCGAAGCTTGCTGGAGCCAGGGCTACGCCCCACGGCGAATTGAGCTGACCGTGCTGAGCAAAACGGTGCAGCGAACCACCACTGACATCGAACGTATCGACGATTCCCCGGCCTTGGCCGGCCACGTCGTCATGCTTGGCGGCATCTTGCACCGCATAAGTGACAAACAACTTCGTAGCACCGCCTACGTTGAGTGGAACGATGTTGAACGGAGCAAAGCCGCGTTGCAGCGTCGGATCAACAAAGGCGTCGGAGGGCAGGCTGCTGTCAGGGGCAAAACTTGTGTTGTAGACCTCCACGGTCCCAGCGCGGAAATTCGTGACATAGAGACGGGTGGTGCTGGGAGTGGTCGTCGTGTCCGTCGCGATAGCAAGCCCTTTGTAAACTGCTCCGTCGGCAGCAGTGGGATTAGCGGAGTTGTCGACGGCGATGATCGCGTATGTCCCAGCCTTCGCCGGATCGAAGCCCGGAGGATTCACCCCCGGATTCCAGCCAAGGATTGTTCCGTCCTCGGTGGAGAAAAGAAAGATCGCCGGGGCCGAGGCTGGCATGTTGTTCCTGTTCACACCCGATACCTTGAATGCTCCCTGGCCAGATGCAGTATTGAAGACAAGTCCGGTCGGCGTTCCCGAGGAACCCAGTGGATCTCCCGGCGCCGGAATTGATACGACTAGGGATTGAGCGACGCCCGCCGTGTTATAGAGCGTGGACTTTCCCGCGTTGTTGTCCGCCACCCAGAACGGAGAGCCAGACGAGGTACCGACTCCCCACGGGTTTTTGAGATTTGGATCACAAAACCTCGCCACATGGACGATGCCATTGGCGTCAGTCAGAGTCAGAGAGCAATTACTCGCAGTGTCGCCATCGTGGCCCACGACGAGATCGGTTTCCAGGAAGCCAGTCTGCGCCGCCATGGTGCCGAGGAGCGAAATACTAAAGAACGTCGCAACTGTCAAAAGTCGGTAGATGTAGTTCACAAGGTTATCCCCCTTTTTCTTAATATCGTTTTTGTTCCAGCTTGTTCCAGGGATTTTGTTGTCCCCAAGGCCGTGCCCGGAAGAAAGTCTCACTAGATTCTGAAGGCGACGCGTATTTTGCTATCGCGGCGAGAGCGGGGTCAACATGAAATTCGTCCCACTTTATTTCACAGGCGGGTGGCAACCAATCAGCCGCGGGTCCACCTGGCTGAGATTGGGAATCGACAGTTTGTACTTTAGGTCCAGGGAAAGCGGCTCGCGAAAATTTGCCGCCGACGGAGCTAGTGCGATGGCCTGGTGGTTCCAAATCAGATTTGACCACCCGATTTCTTCGTGCCATGTGCCCGAGGCGTCTTCGATGGCGGCGCCGTTCGCGTCGGCCTCGTAGGAGATGGTTTGCGGTCCTTGCTGGTTGGTGGCAGTCATGTGATATGCCACGCGATCGCCGTCGTGATAATGGCGGGAGAGCAGACTGCCTGCCGGCGTTGTCGCCTGCGCGGCCGCGTTTGGTGTGAGGCACGCGAGAATCAGGAGACGTGCGAGGCGCCGCATGACCGCTAGCTTACTGGAAAAATAGCTTTCAGCTTCCGGCTTCCGGCTTTCAGCTTCCAGCTTTCAGCTTCCAGTTTCCGGCTAACGCAACATCAACAGAAAAGGCAAGCGGCAGAACACAAGCTTCGGAGCTTCGCAGCTTCGTAGCTTCGCAGCTTCGTAGCTTCCGACAGCAACGACAGCAACGCCACCCAGCTTTCTTCGGCTTCGCTGATATTCATCTTTTCCCGGACTTCCCCAGCGGCCTCGCGGCCATCCAAACATTTCCATAGGTCCAAAGCGGACGCGGAGCAAAGGGTATGGATCGACGAAACTTCCTGCGTGGATTAATGGGTGCTGCCGGCGGAGCATTCCTGGCGCAAAACTCAGATCTGCTCAGTGACCAGCTGTTTGCCCAAACAGAGAAGGGTGTCGGCCTCCAGGCCGGTGGGAAAGGCGCCATCGATCACATTGTGGTGGTGATGATGGAGAACCGCAGCTTCGATCATCTTCTGGGATGGTTGCCGAATGCCGACGGGAAGCAGGCAGGTCTCACATACACTGATTTGCAAGGAGCGGCGCATCAGACGTATCCGCTCGCACCCGATTACACCGGCTGTCCGCATCCCGTTCCCGATCATTCGTACAGCGGCGGGCGCGTTGAGTATGACAACGGCCTGATGGACGGCTTCCTGCGCGCTGGACAGAACGACGTTTACTCAATCGGCTACTACGTCGAGCAGGACCTCCCTTTTTACAACGCCCTGGCCAGGAACTACACTTCGTTCGACCGATATTTCTGCTCGATCATGAGCTCCACGTTCCCAAATCGGATCTTCCAGCACGCCGCGCAGACCGATCGTTTGAGCAACACAGAAGCGCTCTGCACCCTGCCAACGATCTGGGATCGGCTTGCGCAGGCAGGCGTGAGCGCGCGTTATTACTTCTCCAACATTCCCTTTCTGGCACTCTGGGGCGCGAAGTACATTCCGATTTCCGCCACCTATCCGCAGTTCTTAGCCGATGCTGCTGCCGGCAGCCTGCCGGCATTCTCCTTCCTCGATCCACGCTACACGACGGTGAACACAGGCGACGGCAACGACGACCATCCCCATGCCGACATGCGCGCCGGAGACACTTTCATGGCTGAAGTCTTCAACGCGGTCTCGCAGTCGCCCGCATGGTCCAGCACTGTGCTGATCTTCACCTTCGACGAGTGGGGAGGATTTTTCGAGCATGTTCCACCTCCGCGCGTGATTGCGCCCAATCATGTCGATCCTGATTTGGTGAATGGAAACGCTCTTCTGGGCATGCGCATTCCGCCGCTAGTGGTATCGCCATTTTCCCGCGGCAATCCGCAGAGCCCGCGCGTGATGCACCAGGTGTTTGATCACACGTCTATTCTCAAGCTGATTGAGTGGCGCTTCGGATTGCCGCCGCTCACGGCGCGCGATGCCTCCGACCAGATTACTAATCTCAAAGTGGCACTCAATTTCCGGCAGCCAGATGCTTCTCTCCCGAATCTTCCGGCACCGTACCTGCCCGACGCCCTCCCATGTCCCCAGGACAGCACATCGAGCGACATCTCCGGTTCGGGGGAATCGGTCGATATGGAAGCTCTGCAAACTCTGGCGGCAAGCTACGGCTGGCCAGGGTAGAGGAATCGGGTGATTTGGTGAAAAAACTGGCGGTCGGCATTCGGCGATCGGCTGTCGGCTAAAGCAAAAGCAACAGAACAACCGGACACAGATCTCACGACCCTGCGGGCACGGAGTCAGCACTCGGCAGTCAGCATTCGGCCTTCAGCTAGTCAGCACTCGGCAGTACGAATCGCACGGACCCTGGGGGCACGGATCGGAACCACCTGCGGTAGCGGGTGGTGCTTTGGGTTTTGTTTTGGCGGTCGGCATTCGGTGCTCGGCTGTCGGCTAAAGCAAAAGCAACAGCAAAACCCGAGGCGGATCGCACGACCCTGCAGGCGCGGGTCAGAACCACCTTAAAGTTTCGCGACAAAGCGTCACCGCATTAGGGAAAGGTCGGCTGCAGCTCGGTACATCAATACCTTGCTGCCGCAGGCCGGAGCGGAGAGCGAAGCTCGGAGCGACACAAACAGTGTTGCTTCGTTGCTCCGTCCGTGTGATCCGTGTCGGGTTTTGGGTCACACTTCCTGGCTGCAAATAGGCGGCTTCCTTCGCCGCGCTTTTGAAGAGGAATAGGCAGAATAGAGAGGACGCCTGATCAGGCGTCCTTTTCTTTCGCCCTTAGCTGAAAGCCGAACGCTGAGTGCCGAGTTCTGTTTCTTTAGCCATTTCGGGAAATCCAGCGCACATGGTTGGGCACTGCGACGATTCGTCTCAGTGAATAACGGTGGCTTCGTGTTTGTGGAACAGCATGGCGATGCCGGTGGCGCCTCCCTTAGCGGATTTCTCCACGCGGACGACGACACCGTGGCAGGTAACTCTCATCCGTCGTTCCACAACGGGAAAAACAAAATCAATAACGATATTGGAAGCTACTTCGGGAGCGAAATCTGAATAAACGAAAGCTCCGGAAAAACTGACGTCACGTACCAGCGCGGTGTGCTGGCGCTCGCTCTTATCTGGACAGGTGATGCCGGCGGGAATCGCCATTTGAACACGCAGAGAAGAGCGCCGCTGATCGAACGTGCTGCGCATAACGTCGACTGCCATTTGGCCTTGCAACATGCTGCCTCCCAGTGAGGGCGCTCCATGGGAGGTGCAGCCTGCATGCCAAATCTAAGTGCCTGATTTGTCACTAGCGAGATTGGGAGACTATTGGCCGATTTTGCAATTTTTGCACTATGGCGCACGCTGGCGTGTCGATTTGTATTGCAAAAACTTGCGGTATCGCCGCGGGGAGGGAGTAAAGAGCCGGAGGGGTAACTAAAGCTGAGTTATTGACTATTCGATAAACATTTTGGATCGTCAGGGTTTAATTTTTTGCTACGCCGGAAAATCGAGCGCCCCAACTCGACCGCTCCGGAAATTCCCTGCTAAATTCCCTGTTAAATTGAACGCCATCCTTGGTTCTGTTCGTAATAGTCCGGCTTTCACTCAGTTACGAGGGAAATTTGCAAATTCCCTGTTAATCCCTGTTCCAAGCAGCAAAATTGCGGAATTTGGGCAGAAAACGCGGTTTTATGGCAGGAAGTCGTCAAATCCCCTGTTAATTTCCCTGTTCCCGGGGAAAATCAGACCTGCAGACCTGTTACTTCCCGGAAAAATTGGCCGCTCGTTTTTCAAGAAATGCCGTCGTGCCCTCCCGCTTGTCCTCAGTTGCGCAACAAACGGCGAACAACGTGGCCTCGAGATATAAGCCTTCCTGTTGTGTCAGTTCCATGCCGTGATTGACGGCTTCCAGGCAGTACTGGATGGCGAGAGGAGCGTTCTTAATGATCGATTGCGCAATCGCCTCGGCGCGCGCCAAAAGCTGATTGGCCGGAATGACCTCGTTGACGAGCCCAATCCGATGCGCCTCCTGGGCGCTGATCATTTCGCCTGTCAGCAAGAGCTGCATAGCAAGGCCTTTGCCCACCAAGCGGGGCAAGCGCTGGGTACCCCCGTATCCGGGAATGATGCCTAACTTCACTTCCGGCTGGCCCAGCTTTGCGTTCTCGCTGGCCAACCGCATGGTGCAGGCCATAGCGATCTCGCATCCACCGCCGAGGGCAAATCCATTGATGCAGGCGATTACAGGCTTGCCAAGATTCTCGATCAAGTCGAGCACAGCTTGGCCACGATGGGTGTATTCCTTCGCTTCCAGGGGATTGTTCTTCTGCAACTCGCCGATGTCCGCGCCAGCAACAAACGATTTTTCGCCAGCGCCGGTGAGAATCACCACCCGAACTTCGCGATCGTCTTTGAGTTGCGTGAACACGCTGCGCAACTCGCCCACGGTGGCCATGTTCAGCGCATTGAGGACCTTGGGCCTGTCGATGGTGATGTAGGCGATCTGGTTTTTGGTATCAACGCGGACGTTTTCGAAAGTAGCATTCAGCATTCAGCACTCAGCATTCAGTCAGCCTCCGTGATTCACAGGCCGACAGCTTTAGATTGATAGCGCTCTCCGTCAACTTTTATGAGCGAGAGTGGACAGCATGCGCTTCCTCACAGTTTTACGGGCACCGGATTCTTCGCATCGCTCCAGTCGTAAAATCCTTTGCCGGTTTTCTTGCCATGCCACCCTGCCAGAACAAGCCGTTTGAGCAGCGGAGGTGATGCGAAGCGGCGCTCTTTGAATTCGTCGTACATCACGTGGGTGATGTAGTACGTGGTATCGAGACCGACAAAATCGAGCAGTGTGAATGGTCCCATCGGATAGCCGCAGCCCAGCTTCATGGCATTGTCGATATCCGGAATCGAGCCTACGCCTTCTTCATACGCGCGTATGGCATCGAGCAGATATGGCACGAGCAGACGGTTCACGATGAATCCGGTTTTGTCGGACGTGCGCACCGGCACCTTGCCCAGGTTTTTGCCAAATTCGACCGCCGTTTCCATTACCTGATCAGAAGTTGCGATAGTGCGCACCACTTCGACCAGCTTCATCAGTGGAACAGGATTGAAGAAGTGCAGACCGATGAAACGGTCTACCCGCTTGGCTGCGGTCATCAATTCAGTCACGGAGATCGAGGAAGTGTTGGTTGCAAAGATCGCGTCGCGTTTCACGATGGAATCCAGCGTCGCGTACATCTTCTTCTTCTCAGCGATGTTCTCGATGATGGCTTCGATGACGATGTCACACTGCGCCAGATCTTCTTTCTTCTGCGTACCCTTCAGACGAGCACGAACTTCGTCTTTCTGTTGTGCGGTGATGCCACCCTTCTCCGGCCCACGTTCGACAAACTTCGCGAGCGACGCATCGATGCCTGCAAAGCCTTTGTCCAAAGCCTTCTGCTCGGCCTCGAGCACGGTTACTTCATAACCAGCCTGCGCCGCGACCTGCGCAATGCCAGAGCCCATCAGCCCACAACCTAATACGCCTACTTTGTTGATTTGCATTCTTTATCCTTCGACAATCTTGATCATGGAGGGAGAGAAAAAAGTTTCAGGTTTCAAGTTTCGGGTTTCAAGTTGTGGCTGCGTACGTAAACGGGAACCTTAGAAATGTATGGCGCCTGAACTTGAAACTCGAAACCTGAAACTCGAAACGCCTTGCTATGAACCTATGCAAGCGACTCCACAAGGACTGCGATTCCCTGGCCGCCGCCGATGCATGCCGTGGCCAACCCGTACTTCTGCTTTCTTCGGCGAAGTTCGTAGAGCAACGTGATCACGAGGCGCGTTCCCGTTGCGCCCAGTGGATGTCCTAGCGCGATCGCGCCGCCGTTTACGTTGGTCTTCTCGCGATCGAGGCCTAGCTCCTTCTCGACAGCCAAATACTGCGCAGCAAAAGCTTCGTTCACCTCGACAAGATCTATGTCCTTAAGTTCCAGCCCAGCTTTTTTCAGCGCAGCGCGGGTAGCTGGAACTGGGCCGCTGCCCATGATGCTGGGATCGACGCCTGCGATTCCCCAACTCACGAGGCGTCCCATGGGCTTGAGTCCGCGCTTCTGCGCTTCTTCCACCGGCATGAGAACCACTGCTGCTCCACCATCGACGATGCCGCTGGCATTCCCGGCGGTAACTGTACCTTCTTTGCCGAACGACGGCTTCAGTTTCGCGAGTCCTTCCATGGTGCTGTCGGCGCGGAGATGGTCATCTTTTTCGAACAGCTCGCCGGTAGGATTGCCTCGGCGGTCCTTGAGTGCCACTGGAGCGATCTCCTCGCGCAGTCGACAGGCTTTCTGTGCCTCGGAGGCACGCTGTTGCGAACGCAACGCGAACTCGTCCTGCGCCTGGCGCGTGATGCCATGCTGTCCTGCGTACTTCTCTGCGGTTTGCGCCATGTAGAGCCCGCAGTAGGTATCGAGCAAAGCGACCATCAGCGAGTCTTCCATCTTGCCCTCGCCCAAACCAAAGCCCCAGCGTGCACCGCGGATTACGTGCGGCGCCTGCGACATCGATTCCATGCCCCCGGCCAGCGCGATTTTGGATTCTCCCAATTGAATCATCTGCGCTGCCGTCACGATCGCCTGCATGCCCGATCCGCACAAGCGGTTCACCGTCAACGCGGGGACCTCAACCGGCAATCCAGCACGCAACGCTACGTGGCGCGCTCCATAAAGAGCATCGCCGGATGTCTGCTGCGCGTTCCCAAACACCGCATGGTCCACTTCGGCAGGCGCAACTCCAGCCCGCTGAATAGCTTCCTTGCCGGCAATGGCGGCAAGTTCCATCGCGGTGAAATCGCGCAGCTTGCCGCAGTAACGTCCCATAGGCGTGCGCGCCCCGTTGACGATCGCAATATCTGTTGGCTGAAGCATGAACATCCCCGCTGAAACATTCTCCACGAGTACGCAGACTTCTGCGAGCGCGGAGCAAACCCTTGAGTTTATCAGGTGGGAAAAAGGAGTTTGCTGAAGCTGCACAACGGGTGGTGGAAAGCTGACGGTTATTCAGGTTGGGTGAATGGCCCATCCACTCGATGTTGCGCTCGGCTACGCGGTCGCGCTTGCATCCAGAGCGGGCTGGGCGTGCGCAGAGTTTGGACCCTGCGAATGAGCAATGTCCAACGCTTGTTCGGCGCGGTTGATCACTTCCGTGACCATGTCCACTGGATCGTAGTCCTTATTGAGCACTGCTCCCGCAATGCCGGCAGTCATCGTCACCGGATGTTCGCTTTTGGGAACCTTTGCCCCTGCAAGCACCTTCCGGATCTTCTCGACTACAAAAAAACAGTTGGAGTCCTTGGTGTCGCCCAGCACGAGTCCGATAGTGGTCTTGTCATACCTGACTGCGGTATCGGTCTGGCGGATGTTCGCGCAGACGCTCTGTCCGGCGCTCTGCATCATGTTTTCAACAGCCGCTTCGCCGACCTCCCGAATTAATGCGCCAGCTTTTCCGAAGTTCAGCAGCATAAGGCTCATGGGTGCGCTCTGCTGAAGCGACCGCTTGACCTCCGCCATCACTACGTCGATGTAGGAGGCACGTTTGAGCAGGCCCGATTTCTCGTCGGTAACAGCCAGAGTCTTCATAAGGCTGCGGAGCTTGGCATTGTTAACTGCAAGCACCATCTGATCGGCGATAGTTTTCAGGATCACAGAGTCGGTCGCGCCCCACTGCCGCTGTCTGTCAATTTGTTCGAGGATGACGATGCCTACATGCTCATCCCCATCCATCAGTGGTGCGGCCAGCACCGATTTCAATTCGAGCGATTCCACATGTTGGCGGATAGGTTCCAGTTCGCGCGCCTTGCCCACGTTTTCGATCATTGCCGATCCGTGTTGTACGACTACGGCTTGGAGCGCACCGATGAGGCGCACGATCGACATTACGTCTGACTGCTTTACGCCTGGCGCGCAATACTCAAGGGCTGCCGACGGTGGCTTGCCAGGGCTGCATAAACTGGCGATGCATCGACTCGCATTCCAGTGTCGGCCCACGTCATTGGCGGCAGCGAACAGCACTCCCTTGACGTTCGATTGCCGGTAGATGTTGCGTGTAATCTCTGTGATCCGTGTGAAGTTCTCAACCGACTCTTGTGCACGCTGGGGAGATGGCGTAGGTGCGGGAGCGGCAGCAGGTTCTTCCTTGCTCGATTTAGTGGCTAACAGGGCAGGCCGCGATGGTTTCTCAGCATATTGAGGAAGGACTCCCGCACTCACATAGAGCTGACGAAGTTGATCGTTCCTTTCTTCCTCATGCGGAAATAATTTTTGAATACGTTCCAATCGCTCAACGGCTTTCGAACGCATGGAATACTGCAGAAAGATTTCCGCCTGCAGAATGAGATCCTCGAGGACCGTCGACTCAGCCTCGATCTCCTCCAGGGACTTCGCCGGCACCTCTTCTACCTCTTCAGCTTCTGTGTCGGTTGCGGCCTTTTGCAGGCGAGCGGCAATGGTTCGATAGCGATTCGCATCGATTTTTCCGCGCAGCATCTCAAGCCGGCGAGCGACTCCCTCGATGTAAGGATCTACTTCGGCGGCGCGGTCGAGTGCGTTGGCTGCGCGCAGAAAATCGCCGGCAGCATAACGCAACTCGAACAATTGGACCAGCGCGTCGCAATAATCGTGTTCGCGGTTTGCTGAGTTGAATAGTTCAATCAAGAATTCGAGGAACTCGGCATCCGGCGAATGTGTACGCGTAATCTCGCGGAGGAGAGTCGCAAACTCGCGGCGCGTACCCAGAGCATCCTGCTGAGCGTCCACTTTGCGCGCTAGTTCGAGTGCCTGCCGATAATGTTGGCTGTGCAGCAGCTCCCCGATTAGCGCTACGACATTGTCGATCTTTCCCGGAGTCTTCTCGTACAACGGCCAAAGAATCGGATACGCATCTGCCACGCGATGGGCGGCCACTAACGCCAGACCGTACGCTTCTCGATGATCGGGGAGGCTGCCCTGGGGCTTGGCTCCCGGTTCAAGAACTTTGACGGCGCGATCGATCTCACCCTTGTCGAGCAACCCTTTCCCATAACGGAACGCAACAGCCGAATTGGAGGGATCCAGCTTGTAGGCGCGCTCGAACCAGGCAAAGCCGATGTGTCCGTTCTCCTCTTCGGCTAAACCAAGCCCGAGATACGCTTGTCCGGCCGTGTGGCGATCATTCAGCTTGGCGGCGAGTTCAGCCAGACGTTTCAGGTTAGCTTCATTAGGGTCGATCCCCGCAATTCGACGCAGTGCGGAAAGTGCCTCGTTTTCGCGCCCTTCGTGAAGGAAGCCTTTGACCGCAGCCTCGTAGGCCTCGAGCGCCTCGCGACGGTTGCCGCTGCGCTCGGAAACTTGCGCGAAACGAAGCGTCTGGCCCAAGTTCGGAGGCACGATCCGCGACAACTTCTTGAAGGTAATGCCGGCTCGGACGTTGTCCCCGGAGGCCAGCTGCCGGTCGAAAAGCTCGCTCAATAGAACTGCGGCTTCCGGCCCGCGATTGGACTGCAGAAACAGATCGGCCGTCGTCTGGCGCACCGTATCGTTTCCCGGATCGGCGTCCAAGATGGAAAGGTACTCCTCCAAGGCAGAGTCCACCTTGCCCTTCTGAAGGAACTTTTCCGCTTTTTCAATCCGCTTGGAAATATCTGCCATTCAGGATCGCGAGCAGCGCGGGAAGTGACACTGAAGCTGATTCCGATTGTACCTTGCTAGGCAACGAACCTTTTCACCGCAGAGGCGCTGAGACACGAAAGAATCCGAAGACTAATCACCACAGCGAGAAATGAATTAGAGGCGCTATTTCAGGATCTTTCACGGGTTCATCTATTGCGCGGTCTCCGTGTCTCCGTGGTGAACAGGTACTAGAATGGCACGATGTCCGACGATCTTCTCCGGTTTCGACCCGACTTCCCCATCCTGGCAGACACGACATATCTCATCAGCAATTCGCTGGGCGCAATGCCGCGGGCTACGCAAGAAGCCCTGAACGAGTACGCGGACGTCTGGGCCACTCGCGGAGTCCGTGCCTGGGAAGAGACCTGGTGGATGCTCGCCCATGAGGTTGGAGCATTGATCGAAAATCTGATGAATGCCGAACAGAACACCGTCTCGCTTCACCAGAATGTGACGCAATGCCAAGCGGTAGTGGCATCGTGTTTCGATTTCTCCGGGAAGCGCAATAAGGTCGTTTACACCGACATGAACTTCCCTTCGGTGATGTACTTCTGGGAAGCGCAGCGCGGGAACGGCGCCCGGGTGCACATGGTGTCTACTGATGACGGTATTCATGTCCCGACCGAGCGTCTACTGGAGGCCATCGATGAAGAGACGCTCGTAGTACCGGTGTCGCACGTACTGTTCCGCAGCGCTTACATCAATGATGCACAGGCGATTATCGAACGCGCACACAAAGTAGGTGCTCACGTTGTACTCGACACCTTCCAATCGCTGGGTACAGTTCCGGTCGATGTTCGCGCATTAAATGTTGACTTCGCATGCGGCGGAGTTCTCAAGTGGCTCTGCGGCGGACCGGGTACCGCTTATCTCTACGTTCGTGCTGATCTAGGACGCAAGCTGACACCGCGCCTCACCGGTTGGGTGGCTCATCAAGAGCCCTTCCAATTCGAAATCGGCCCGATCCGCTATGCCGAAGCGCCTTACAAATTCATGAACGGCACGCCCAATGTTCCCGCTCTATATGCGGCGCGACCGGGGTTGAAGATCATCGGCAAAGCCGGCATCGATAACATTCGCGCCAAATCCAAGCATCAGATTCGGAAGCTGATCGATCTCGCCGACAAGCGGGGATGGCGGGTGAATGCTCCACGCGATCCCGAGAAGCGGGGAGGGACGGTATCAATTGACACGCCGAATTCGAAGGAGGTCTGCGCTGAGCTGCTAAAGCGTGATGTGCTGGTCGACTGGCGACCCAAAGCAGGCGTTCGCATGTCGCCGCACTTCTACACCGCGGATCATGAGCTTGAGTCGGCAATCAATACCGTTGAGGAGATTCTTAGCGGGATGACCGTGGCGCATTAATCTGAGAGCGTTCGGACAGCTTGTACTCCTTTGATTCGCGTTTGGTATCGATTCCACAATTTGCGTTGACAATTCGCCTTTTCTTCGGCGAAGATGCTGCGTATGGCTTTGACAAAGCGGCAACGCCAAATTTACGACTTCATCGCTTCTTTCGTTCAGTCCAAAGGATATTCTCCTTCCTTTGAGGAGATCGGCTCAGGCATGAGCCTGCGTTCTCTCGCGACGGTGCACAAGCACATCACCAACCTCGAACGAAAAGGCCTGTTGAAGCGCGATTACAACCGCAGCCGCTCCATCGATCTGCTGCCTGTAAGAGGGATTCCGCGCTCGCGAAAACCCGCCGAGACTCTGCGTCTACCTCTCGTGGGCCGCATCGCCGCTGGACGGCCAGTCGAGACCTTCGAAAATCCCGACACGATTGCCCTTGAGGACATCACACGTTCAAAAGAAGTCTTCGTACTCGAAGTCCGCGGTGACTCCATGCAGGATGAACACATTGTCAACGGCGACTACGTGATGGTCGAAAAGGTGAAGAACGCCCGCGACGGGGAGATCGTAGTCGCATTGATCGAAGGCTCGGAGACGACGTTAAAGCGCTTCTACCGCGAAGGACCAAAAGTACGGCTCCAGCCTGCCAACGCCACTATGGCTCCGATCATGGTCGCTGCAAATGCAGTCCAGATCCAAGGACGAGTAATTGGGGTGCTGAGGAAGTATTAGAAGAAGCTGCTGGCTACTAGCTGCTTGCATTTTCGATTTTTTGGCCGATGCGGCACAGCCGCCCTCGGCCGCGATGTAGCGCGAAACCACTGCCGCGGACGCCAGGCGGCTTGTTGGATTCCACTGATTGTTGTGCAAGCAAAGCATTCGCCAACTCCTTTTCAACAACCCTCCACAACAAAGGCTCTTTCTTCACAAGCTGATGTTCGGGCAGCGACATGAACCTTGAATATCTCCGCTTACAATCCGCTACTGGGACCTTGGCTACTGCAGACCTAAATCTTGAGCGCGGCATGCCCGCGAGCATCGAAGCCGAGCGCTCGATTCTGGGCGCCATCCTTCTCGACAATCTCGCGTACAACGAAGCCGCTGAAACGCTCAAAGCGGACGATTTCTACCTCGATTCGCACCGGCGGCTCTTCGGCCGCATTATGGACCTGATGGAGACCGGTCGGCCGGTAGACATCATCACCCTTACCGAGGAACTCTCGAAGAAAAAAGAAGTCGAATCAATTGGCGGCGTGGCGTACATCGCTTCGCTAACCGATGCCCTGCCACGAAGACCGAGCATCGCCCAGTACGTGCGCATCGTGCGCGATAAGGCGCTGCTGCGCTCCTTGATTCATGCTTGCAGTGCGGCGATGGCACGTGCCGCCGATCAGGCGGATCCCGCGGAAGAGATCATCGACGCAGCCGAGTCGGCAATTTTTCAGATCTCCGAGAACCGCATTGGGCAGGGTTTCCTCGGCATTCCCGAAATCGTCAAGCAATCATTCGGCAGCGTCGATGCGCTGTATGAGCGTGGACAGCGCATCACCGGTCTCGAGACTTATTACGAAAAGCTTGATGACATGACCAGCGGTCTTCAGCCCTCTGACCTGATCATCATCGCCGCACGACCATCCATGGGAAAGACTGCATTTGCCATTAACATCGCTGAGAATGCCGCCGTTCGCGGCGGAAAAGTAGTCGGCGTGTTTTCGCTGGAAATGTCACGTGAAGCTCTGGTGCTGCGCATGCTCTCTTCCCAAGCGCGCGTCGATTCGCACAAACTGCGCAGCGGATTCCTGAGCCGCGATGATCGGCAGAAGCTCGTCTCCGGACTCAATTCACTGGCCGAAGCCAAGATCTTTATTGACGACACGCCAGGAATTTCGCTGACAGAGATGCGCGCTAAGGCTCGCCGTCTATCGCAGCAGAACGATGGCAAACTCGACCTGATCGTCGTGGACTACCTGCAGCTCATGAGCGGTGGCGGAGGCAAGCGCTACGAAAACCGAACTCAAGAGGTCTCAGCCGTTTCTCGCGGACTCAAGGCGTTAGCCAAGGAGCTGCGGGTCCCGGTGATCGCGCTATCACAGTTGAGCCGCGCTCCGGAGAGCCGAGGCAAGGGCGAGCAGCGTCCACAACTTTCCGACCTGCGCGAATCCGGTTCGATCGAGCAGGATGCCGATGTTGTCGCCTTTATCTTTCGTGAGGAGTACTACATGCGAAAGGATGAGATTCCCCCCGAAGTTGAAGGCGTCGCGGAAATCATCATTGCTAAGCAGCGCAACGGACCAACTGGCAGCGTGAAGCTCGCGTTTCTCAAGAACTCCACTCGCTTCGAGAACATGATGGAAGGTCCGTCTCCTTCGGATTATTGAGGAAGGTCCAGCGTTCAGTTGTTTGTCGCACCTTGACTCTACGTTAACTCTACGTTCCAATCCTCCTTCTCTCCGTGAAATCCGTGCCCAAGAATCCATGAGATCCGTGTCGCGTTTTGATTTTTTGCTTTCCCGCAAGGTTGCAGTGCAAACTTATCCACATCAGCAGCTCTCGATTCTTCCCAACACTACTCTGTCTTTTGGCAATCTAAATTGACATGCGTTTGCCACTGCCCTCCCGGAAAGCGCTCAGCGTGCTCGACACTGCAATAGGAACTCTGCTCTGCGCGTCAGTTGCTCTCACGCTGGCTCTGGTGTTTAACCAAACGCGCTTGGAACTGGCACTTCCTCTGATCTGTCTAACAGTGGTCCTCGCAGTTGCAGCCCGATACGGAGTAGCCACAGGTGTGCTCGGCAGTGTCATTTCTGCTCTGTTGCTGGCTTACTTCGTTTATGCGCCGGAGGATTCCTTTCGCATCGCCAGTGCTGATGCGCGCGCCAATCTGTCGTGGCTTCTCCTGGGTGGGATCTCGCTGAGCTTTCTTTTCACTCCCAGGCGCGATGCTTCCCCCAAAGAGCAAAGTTCGGGTGACGATTAGGTTCTAAGAAATAGCGGATATAAAGGATGTCGGACGGAACCTCTGCAGTCCCTGTGGTTACCCCATTTCCTCGGGCATGAAAATATAGACCTCCAGGTACTTTGAGAACTGCAGGACCGGCTTCTGCTGCGGGAGTTCGATACTGTGCACAGCGGCCATGGTATTCACGTTGAAGTCTGCCTCCGCAGGTTGCAGCGGCCAGGGCAGATGATGAATCTGGATGCGGTGAATCCTCCCGGATCGCACGACGTACAAGCAGTAGCGTTCTGTTACGAAGCGTTCCAAGTCGGTCTTATTCCGTGACACCGGTCCAGTCGGACGATACCGCGCGACTAGCTCCGCGGGGCGCGGCTGCTGCCGCCGTATGCTGCGGTACCTGATTTCTTCTCCTGCTGCTTTTGCATGCATATCTGCCCAGAAGTATGGCAATCCGGCGCCAGCCCGCGCTCCCAATACCGCCATCACGCTGCCAGCGTCGAGACTGAAGAAATACACACCCGGCTTATTCGGCTCTTGCGGCGCGCGCACATAAGTGCGAACGTTCAGCTCGGGAAACCTTGAGGCAGTCGGGATCGGCGGCAATCCGCGGAAGCGAACACCGCTCATCCAGAACGGAATTATTCCGACCCACGCTTTGCCTTCAAAAGTGTCGAGCTCTAATTGGCGCGGAATCAGCGGACGGACTTGCTCGGGCGGAAGCGCCCAGTGGACAAATAGCAAGTCGTGCCAGCGCTGATACATCACCCAAGGCCGATTGGGCAGCGGCCAAGGACGATGAGAGGTCTGGTGAAGAATATCGTTACTTATTTCTGTGGTGATTTGGGGATCAGTCTTCATTGAAGAATGTTGAGGACGACCAGAAATGACGAAATCACAAAATCACGAAATCGCCAAGATGCGACAAGAAATTCATACGAGCGCTCCAGCATATCTCTGCGCTATGCTGACGTACTGATGTCGCACCCTAACGGAACCAAGTCTGGCGGCGTCCCGGCGCCCTCACCGGATCAATCCACGGAGGTCTTCGCCCTCCACGGTGTCGAGCCTGAGGTACAGGCCTATGCAATGGCCAAGTACTCGCGATCTGCACTATCAATGAAGGAATCGCTCAAGGAGATCAGCGAACAAAAGGCCGAGCAGTTCCTAAACACCTTTTATTTTCAGTACGGCCACCGGTCCATTGCCGATCTGGCACATATTCCTCTCGCCATCGAACGACTTTCGATTCTGGCCGCGATCGCTCTCGTGGATGAGCAACGCTGGGATGGCCAGGAACGCTCCACGCGGTATCAGAACTTCAAAAAAAGCGGCTTCTATACCCCTGAGTTCGCCGAAGCGGAAGATCGTAGTCTCTATGGCGAGACTTTGAAGTTCCTCTTTTCCGAATACGAAGCCTTCTCCGGGGAAATGGCCCGCTATCTCGCGACGCAAGTGGCGAAGCCCACTGACATGACCGAAGAGGCCTATCAGCGTACGTTGCGCGCTCGCGCCTTCGACATTTCCCGTTACCTGCTGCCGCTCGCGACCAACACCTCGCTGGGACAGATCGTGAACGCGCGCACGCTGGAGACGCAGATTTCGCGTCTGTTGACACACACTCACGCCGAGGTTCGACAGCTCGGTGAGGCGCTCAAGAAGGCCGCCCGTTCGGCCTCATGGAACGTCAACGAAACTGCGTACCGCAAGCTTCTCGAGGAGATCGCCACGGTGAGTCCGGCACTCGCGGAGCGCGCGCGTGAAGTTTTGCTGAAAGAAGTGAAGGTTGCGCCCACGCTGGTGAAGTATGCAGAGGCAAATCAGTATGAGCACGAGACGCGTCGAGAACTGCAGCAGGCAGTCCACGAACTAATCGGAACGGACACTCCGGTTGACAGTGGCACTCGGGAGCGGGAGTTCATCGTCGATCTTCTCGAAGACGAGCCGCTCGAAATCGAACTTGCGACCACGCTGCTTTACGGCGCCCACCACTATAGCTACCGCCAACTTCGTGAGGCCGTGGAGTCACTCTCCGCCGCGCGCCGCGAGGAGATCATCGAGCTCGGCCTCCGCCATCGCGGAAAGCACGACGAACTGCTGCGTCCGTTTGCCGCCGGCCAGGCGTTCCGGTTCGACATCCTCATGGACATCGGCGGCTTCCGCGACATGCACCGCCACCGCCGCTGCGTACAAATCGAGCAGGGATTCACCAACCTCCACGGGTACGACACGCCCGAAGAACTGGTTGCTGCGGGACTGCAGGATCGGTATCGCGAGACGATGGTGGTCGCCTCCGAACGGCATGATCGTCTTCGCGCATCACACGACGTTAATGCCGACCAGAACGCGCAATACGTGCTGCCGCTCGCTTATAAAAAGCGCACGCTTTTCAAAATGGACTTTGCGGAAGCGCTATACATTTCGGAATTGCGAACTACGCCTGCGGGTCATCGTTCCTATCGCCAGGTGGCCTATGCGATGTACGAAGCGGTTTCGCAAAAGCACCCTACGTTGGGCAAGTATTTCCGCGTACATGACGTGCGCGAGCCTGTCGACCTGCTGAAGCGATAGGTCTATGACGTCGCAGAATTTCAACTCGTGACCTTCCTCCTTCCTGAGGGTGGTGTTCGTGTTTTCTTGGCGCGCGAAGCCCAGCGTATTCGTTTTTTCTTCGCTACCTTGGAATTATTGGGCTATAATGCCGTTTCGTAAATCAATTCACATACTCAGCAGGAGACGCAGATGGCAGACGAGAAGGCACGCGCAATCGAGCTGGCGCTATCGCAAATTGAAAAACAGTTTGGAAAGGGATCGATCATGCGGCTGGGCTCAAAAGAAGCCATTGTGCCGATCTCGGTCATCTCGACTGGGGCGATCTCCTTCGATTCCGCTCTCGGGGTTGGTGGCTTTCCTCGCGGACGCGTGGTCGAGGTCTTTGGTCCTGAGTCTTCCGGCAAGACCACAATCACGCTCCAGGTGATTGCCGAGGCGCAGAAGACGGGCGGCATGGCGGCGTTTGTCGATGCCGAGCACGCGCTCGATCCTATTTATGCCAAGAAGCTTGGAGTCGATGTCGATAACCTGCTGGTCTCGCAGCCCGATTATGGCGAGCAGGCGCTTGAGATCACAGAGGCGCTGGTTCGCTCAGGGGCGATCGATGTGCTTGTCGTAGATTCAGTCGCAGCGCTCGTTCCCAAAGCGGAACTCGACGGCGAGATGGGCGACAGCCATATGGGGTTGCAGGCTCGACTGATGTCACAGGCATTGCGCAAGTTGACCGGCACAGTCTCGAAGTCTCGGACCTGCCTGATCTTCATCAACCAGATTCGCGAAAAAATCGGTGTGATGTTCGGTAATCCTGAAACCACCACCGGCGGCCGCGCGCTGAAGTTCTACTCATCCGTCCGCGTTGACATTCGCCGCATTGCGGCGATTAAAGACGGAGACGCGGTGGTGGGTTCGCGCACTAAGATCAAAATCGTGAAGAATAAAGTCGCAGCGCCGTTCCGCGAAGCCGAGTTCGACATCATGTACGGCGAAGGCATTTCGCGCGAAGGCGACATGCTCGATCTGGCAGCGAACAGCAATATCGTCGAGAAGTCGGGCTCGTGGTTCAGCTATAAGAACGAGCGTATTGGCCAGGGACGCGAGAATGCCAAAATGTTCCTCAAGGAAAATAAAGACATCGCCGCGAAGATCGAAGCTGAGGTTCGCAAGTCACTCGGCTTGACCGGAGGAGGGGAGAAAGCCGCCGCCGCAACTGCCGCTCCCACCGGTGCAAGCGGAGAGCATGCACATCCGCATCCACCCGCGCCTGCTTCGCGCCCGATCCCGATGCAGAGGAAATAAAAGCCAGGAGCGAACACGGAGGTCACAGAGGGAAAGAACCGGAGGTCACAATACGAAGGGCGAAGAAGCAAAAGCTCATCGGCAGCCCTTCCGTTCTTCTGCCCTTTCGTGCCCTCCGTGTTCGTTCGTTCTTCCACAAATGGAAAACGCCAGAGCTGGTTCACCCTGGCGTTCATCTTTTGGCCCCTTGTATGGGCCCAAAATTTCCATCGAGACCGTTGAGCACTCCCCCAAATGCCTTCACAATCTCTCGCTCTGTTCTATAGCAATCGCGAAACCAAATTACGAATCCCCTAAGTCGATGATTCTGCGAGGCGCAACTTCGCAATGTTTATGGTTCCGGCAAACTGGCAATGCAAAGCTTTGCACACAGTTCCATGGGATTAGCCATTGCAGGCGAGATATATAGTCCTTAGAATCGGCACAAAGCGGCATTCGGCGTTTCGATGAAGCAAATCAAGGCGATTTACCCGGGCTCTTTTGATCCGCTAACCAACGGTCATCTTGACCTGATTGAGCGTGGCAGCAAGATCTTTCACGAGCTGGTGGTGGCGATCTTGCGCAATTCGGAGAAAGAGCCTCTGTTCGACATTGCGGAACGCCGCGAGATGCTCGCCGAAGCCACTGCGCGCTGGCCCAACGTTCGCATTGACACTTTTTCGGGGTTGCTGGTCGACTACGTCGTCGAGCAAAAGGCCAATGCGGTATTGCGCGGCATTCGTGCGATCAGCGACTATGAATACGAGCTTCAGATGGCTTTAATGAACCGCAAGCTGAACGCATCGGTGGAGACTATCTTCATGATGCCGGCGGAAACGTATTCATATTTGAGTTCGCGTCTGGTGAAGGAAGTCTTCCGGCTGGGCGGATCCGTACGCGCGTTAGTCCCTCCGGAAGTGGAAGAGCGGCTCTATAACAAATTTCGTCCTGTGACCTCGGCGGCCCAGGGCAAGCGTTAGATCTCGGAGGCAACGATGGCAACAACTACCGCAGTAAGCAGCCCCTTTTCTGCGCGGGTAAACCGCATTGAGATCTCGGCCACCATCGCCATGACGGCTGAAGCTGCCAAGCTGCGCGCTAAAGGCATCGACCTGAGCGACTTGGGAATGGGCGAGCCGCACTTCAACACTCCACGCCATATTAAGGACGCCGGCATCGCGGCCATCGAGCAGAACTTCACGAAGTACACCGCCGTCGGCGGCATACCCGAGCTACGCAAAGCAATCGTCAAGCGCCATGCCACAGACTTCGGGTCGGACTACAAGCCCGAGGAGGCAGTAGCTGCTACGGGAGGCAAGCAGGCACTCTTCAATGCCATTCAGGTGCTCGTAGATCATGGAGACGAGGTCATCATCCCGGTTCCATATTGGGTCTCATTTAAGGACATCGTCGAATACGCGGGCGGCAAGTGTATCTATGTTCGTGCGGATGAAGATCAGGACTTCCGCCTCACTTCCGAGATGATTGAGCGCGCGATTACCCCCCGCACCCGAGCCATCATCTTGAACACGCCGTGTAACCCTTCAGGCGCGGTGATGCATCCTGACGACATGCGTGATGTGCTTCTGATGGCGCACCACCGTGGCATCCACGTTATATCTGACGAGTGTTACGTATACCTGAATTTCACCGGCGACATTCAATCAGCAGGCTCCGTGACAGAAGCTCGCGAGCATCTCGTGATCATCGGCTCGCTTTCGAAGACCTACGCGATGACAGGATGGCGCTCCGGATACGCTCTTGGCCCGGCTCCCGTAATCGCTCAGATCAACAAGCTGCAAAGTCAATCCACCTCCAATCCGGCGTCGATGGTTCAGAAAGCCGCGATTGCCGCTCTCGAAGGTCCGCAGGATTGCGTTGCCGAGTTCCGCGCGGACTATATTCGCCTTCGCGATCAGGTGCTCGCCGACCTGTTGCAGATTCCCGGAATTCATTGCGCGCGGCCCGAGGGAGCGTTCTACGTCTATCCCAACATCTCCGCTTATCTTGGACGCTCAGGACTGAATTCCAGTATTGATGTTGCCAACCGCCTGCTGCACGAAGCGCACGTGGTCACGGTTCCCGGCGAAGGCTTTGGCACCAGGGAACACATTCGCCTGTCATATGCGACTAGCGGCGCAGTGCTCAAAGAAGCGTTGCAGAGGATCAAGAGCTTCTTTGCTTCGGTCTAGACCGATGTTGACGCGGAGTCAGTGTCGATGAAACTTTGGCTTGCGACGTTGCTGCTGGTCTGTCTTACGGCAGCCAACGCCTACGATTACAAACCGCCCGAGATTCCTCCAGCTGGACACGCAGCCAAGTTTCCACAGCATGAGACCCACAGCACCGAGGGTGTAACCATCGCGATCGATCCTTATGGGCCGGAAAAGGACTCGGTCTTTCACGTCAAGTTTGGCGAGCATCGCGTGCTGCCGGTGCGCGTGATTATCAGCAACGACACGGACCAGCCGCTATCTCTAGCCGACGCTCACATTCAGTTCACCACCTCGCGTAAAGCGAAAGGTGAGCCTCTCACCAAAGACGACGTGGAGCGGGCAGTTGCAAATTCGGTTGAACCACAAGATCGTTCGACCACAGGAGTGCCGTTACCGATACCAATTCCTCGGCGCAAACCTAAGCGTCTGCCCAAAGACACGGATGAAGAGATCGACTATCTGATTTTCAAAGCTGAGGCGGTGGAACCGCACAACACCCAGTCTGGATTTCTTTTCTTCGACGTAAGTGGCGTATCGCAGGCGTTGGTCGGATCGCACATCTTATTCACGGGCATTCGCAACGGAGCTGGACAGGAGTTGTTCTACTTCGACATCCCGTTGCAGAAGTAGTTCGAATCATCAGGCACGAACGAGGCTAGAGAACGCAGCACCCTGCGTCTGCGGCGGACTGATGATGAGAGTTCGCATATGCTCTTTGGCAGCGATGTGGAAACCAGCAGCTCTGGATCGCACGATGAACTCTGGACGCGTCCCTGCTTTCCACCTTAGCCACCAGCTTTGCACGCTCCTGCCTGTGGACTCAATGTTGGAGATTCGGAGAACGCGTTTCTGTCACGAGCTTGGTGCCAAGCAATCCGTCGTCGGTCTGAATCTCAGTCCTTAATTTCTAAATCGCAGCAAGTCCGCCCGCAGCTATCGGCGCATTTTGGTGATAAATGTCCACTTTTCCAGAGCATTTACTACTGCTTCTAGAGTAGTTGTCCTTTTCTTGGATTGAAGTAAAAGCAGTAGCTGATATAAGTTTTAGGCATACATTTGCAGGGGGTTCCGTCATCATGCCTTTGGCCGGAGTCAGCGTGGAGAACGTCGAAAAAACCAGCACTACAGCTAGTGCAGTGTTGGAAATTGTCCTGAGCCAAACCGAGCTGCTCAAGGAATTGACGGCCACTCAGGGCGTCGTCGAGCGCAAGACCACAATCCCGATACTCTCGAACTTTCTGTTCGAGGCCGCCGGCGACCGGCTCAGCATCACCGCAACCGATCTTGATCTCAGCTTGCGTACCTCCTGCGCCGCGACGGTGAAAAAGGAAGGGTCCTGCACCATCCCAGCTCGCAAGCTCTACGATTACGTAAAGCTGCTTCCCGAGGGGCCGATCACCATCAAGCAGATGGAGAACCACTGGGTACAGATTCGCGCTGGCCGCTCGAACACGAAGATGGTGGGCATGGCGCGCGCAAATTTCCCGGCCTTGCCAAGCTTTCCCACTGGGTCGGCGACGAAGCTGCCAGTTGCAGTGCTGCGCAACCTCATCGCGAAAACCATCTTTGCCATCTCGAACGAGGAATCTCGCTACACCTTGAACGGTGCGCTCATGGTGATCAAGGCGGAGTCAATTGCGATGGTCGCTACCGACGGACACCGCCTGGCGCATATCGAGACTAAGGCCGACTTCCCCGGAGTGAGCGGTGAATTGAAAACTCTGGTTCCACGCAAGGCGATGAACGAGCTGCGCTCACTGATCGATCAGACCAACGCCGATTTCGTTGAATTCGCGAAAGATGATTCAACTCTATTTTTCCGCATCGGGGGCCGTCTACTCACGTCCCGTCAGCTTACCGGGCAGTTCCCCAACTACGAAGCAGTACTGCCGCGCGATAACAACAAAGCTGTAGTAGTGGGCTGTTCCGATTTGATGGGTGCAATCCAGCGCGTGGCACAATTCGCCGATGAGCGCTCCGGAGCCATCCGCATGAAGCTCGAGAAAGACGAGATGCGCATTTCATCGTCGTCAACCGACGCGGGCGAATCGGAAGACGTGATCGAAACCAGCTACAAATCCGATCCTCTAATCATCGGGTTCAATTCGCAATATATGCTCGATTTCCTTAAAGCCACCAACTCCGGCGAAGTGAGACTCGAGTTTAAGGATCCGCAATCGGCGGGGCAGATACGGCCCGAAGGCGGCGCTGATGAGTTCAAATACCGCTACATCATCATGCCCATGCGAATTTGATCGCACATTACCTCATGTCAACAGAAGGGTCCGACTCGTTCGGGCCTTTTCTCTTTCAGGTGCTATCTAATCAAAGCTGCGGCGCTGGCAGTTCGCCGGACGGGGCCGTCCGGCGCTCCCGGCTCCTAAATCAGAATGCTGGGTCTAGAGGCGAGGGCCGGTTCAATTTGGGAGCTTTGTCTGTGTTGGATTGAGCCGCCGCGGCCTGGGTTTTTAGTTCGCGTTCGGTTATGGGTTTCATCTGCTGGTACGTGTACCACATGCGATGAATAACAGTAATAGTGGAGAGAATGGCGATCACCCACAAAACAGGGGCCATGCGGTTAAACAGTGCACCAATAATGACCAGCACAATGCGCTCCGGTCTCTCGAGAAAACCTACCTTACAACTCGGGATCAGTGACTCGGCACGCGCCCGCGTATAACTCACCATTACCGACGTGGTCATCACGATACCGACCAGCACGAGGTAGAAGAAGTGATTAGCGCGGGCGTAATAAACCAGCAGGCCGAAAAAGAGGGCAATATCGCTATAGCGGTCAATCACTGAGTCGAAAAAGGCGCCAAAGGTGGTTACCTGATGCGTGGCGCGGGCTACACGTCCATCCACCATGTCGAAAATACCCGCTGCCACGATGACCAACCCGGCGTAGAGAAAGAAGCGCGGCTGACTGCTGCCGCTTGCGTATCCAAACAGGACGGCGGCGATGATGTTGATCACCAGCCCGGTAAACGTTAGAACGTTTGGAGAGATGTGCGCGAGTGACAGCCCACGGACGATTGCGTACAGCAGCTTCCCGCACGCGCGACCAAACGCACCGGTCCAGCTCATCAGCGTCCGCCTGAAACGCCGTTGCTCTCCGTCGCGGCGACTTCCTGATCGTGGATAGTTGCGAGCTTCAGGATTTCAAG
This sequence comes from Terriglobales bacterium, assembly GCA_045808065.1. GTDB lineage: Bacteria > Acidobacteriota > Terriglobia > Terriglobales > Acidobacteriaceae > Gp1-AA112. The sequence continues at coordinate 73,600 of JBJMGD010000029.1, forward strand.
CTCGCGTTTGCCAGTGGGTGTGACCACTTCGACTACATCGCCTACCTTCTTGCCCATCAGGCTTTTGCCAATGGGAGAAGTCGTCGAGATTTTTCCCTGGGAAACGTCGGATTCTTCGCTGGTGACCAGCGTGTACTCGATCTTTTCGTCTTTTGTGGTGTCGAAGACCTCGATCACGGATCCGAACGCGATGCGGTCCTTCGGTATGTTGCTCAGGTTTACGAGGGCCAACTCTCCCATGCGCTTCTTTAGCTGGCCGAGACGCGCGTTAACGAACACCTGGCGCTGCTTGGCCATGTGATATTCGGCATTCTCACTGAGGTCGCCGAGCGCAGCTGCCTTCTTGATTTCCTTGGGTAGCTCGTTTGTAAGCTCGTGCTCTAGAGCTTTAATCTCTTCCAGCAATTTCTTTCGCACGTGTTCTGGCATGGACCTCGCCGTTCCGTTCCGCACGCGAGCAGTGCGGTCAGGCTTCAGGAATATCAGTTCGACTGGGTAATAGCGACGAAGAACCCATCGACCGCGCGCATCAGGGAGGCGCAGTTCGTCAGGTTCGAGGCTGATTATACTCCCCAGTATCTCTCCGATGACGAACACCCGCTCCCGGTGCGCTCACGCCAAAGGACTTACACGGGTGTCGGAACTTGGCGCGGTCCATAGGCGAAAAGGGTTCCATTATGAAACAAGGACTTAGCTGTAAATCGATGGAAATTATTGACTTTATTGTGTTTGTGCGGTAATCTTGCTGTTAGAGCTGTACCCCGTATCCCCTCCAAGGTGCTGCATGAATCATGATTTCCACATAGGTGACAAGGTCGTATATCCCAATCACGGCGTAGGCATAGTCGAACAGATCAGCAGCCGAACTGTTGGCAGCATGGTGCAGAAGTATTACGAGCTGCACATAAAATCCAGCAATCTCAAAGTCACGATTCCCTTCAGCAATGTGGAAGCCGTGGGTCTGCGGAAGGTTATCAAGAGCGCCGATATCGAAGCGATCCTCGACATCCTCACCAATAGCAAGTGCGACAACCACCAGGACTGGAAATTCAGATTCAAAGAGAACTCCGAAAAGATGCGCACAGGGTCGCTCTTGGAAGTCGCCTATGTGCTAAAGAGCCTCCTCGTCCTTAATCAGACCAAGGCTCTTTCTTTCCGCGAAAAGAAGATGCTCGATCGCGCCCGCTACCTTCTGGTAAGCGAAATGGCTATGGCTCGGAACGTGGAAGAAACTGAGATGGAGATCCTTCTTAGTCGCGCACTGGCCAAAGTGAAGCTTAAATTCCCTGAAGTGACAGCAGACGCATAGCAATTCCGACCATTTTTTCTCTCTTTAGGACCCGGGCACAGGCCCGGGTTTCATGTTTTTGGGCTCCAATGGCACGTCTTAACGGCGCCAGATCTACTGAATAGCCGAAGCCGAATCCAGCGGTAGCCTCAGGATGGCCTGGCAGCCGCGGACATCTTTCCGGTTTTCAAGCGCGAGCGTGCCCCCATGGGCCTCCGCGATTTGCCGACTCAGCACCAACCCGATGCCACTGCCGCCTGATTTCGTCGTAAAAAAGGGCACGAAAAGATTGTTGCTATTCAGCAGCCCCGGTCCCTGATCGCGGACGAACACCTCCACCGACTGTCCATTTACATGCCATCCGATCTGCACCGATCCTGGAGTTCGGATCGAAGGATCGAGCGACGCGTCGACGGCATTGCGGACAACGTTGATCAGCAGCTGCTCCAGTTGGTCAGGATCGCCAGCGAGGGTGACCTCCTCACCCGGCACTACCTCCACCGGCAGCCGAGCCTCCACTCCCGACGCGTGACGAATCAGGGAGCCAATTTGCACTTTGCTGAACGTCGGCGCGGGCAGACGAGCCAGCTTCGTATAAGCCTGCATGAATCGGCTCAGCGCGTCGGCTCGGCTCTCGATTACTTCAAGTCCGCGCTCCACATCCTGGTTCCAGTCTGCCGGCCGGTTTACCCGGGATGCCAGCGACCGCAACGTGCCTGCTATGGATTTGATCGGGGCCAACGAGTTGTTCAGTTCGTGTCCAAGTACGCGGATTAAGCGCTGCCATGCTTGGCGCTCTTCCTCGCGCAACGCGCGGCTCAGGTCAGAGATCAGCAGCAATTGATGCGGAACGCCTCGTTCTCGAAAAGATGTCTGTTGGATGGCCCATCGGCCTTCCCGGCCGGGAAAGCTCATGCGCAACGTGCGTCCACCGGGCTGGCTCAGCAAGCTGCCAAGGCGCAGCTCTTGCGCGGTGCGACCGAGCAGCCTCTCTTGCGTCATGCCCATCAATTGCTCGCCTGCCCGGTTCACGATGCGAAGGCGTTGCTGAGGATCGAAGGTGAACACGGCGACGTCGATCTCCATCAGCACTTTCTTCAGCAGCGCGACCGCTTCCATGGATCCGAGTCTTTGGCTTTGGAGAGTGTCGGAAAGAGAGTTGACTTCGAGCACCAGCTCGCCCAATGCGTCATCGCGGCTCGCGCGGCGAGCGCGAAACGAAAAGTCTTCCTCCCGTAGTGCCGCGACCATGTTGGAGAGTGTCTGCAGCGGACGAATTACTTGCGCGCGCACCGTAAATGCTCCAATGAGCCAGGCGAGAACGAGGAAAAAGGTAAGAGTCCACTGCGTTTGCGAGGAATAACTGCCGAGCCACAGCAGCAGCTCGCAAACTGCGGTCGAGAAGAGGCCGCCGCCCAGCGCGAAGAGCAAGATGCGCCTCTCGAAGCTCATCTGTTTTTTCTTTTTGCGACGAGAAGAAGAAGTAACGGCGGAATGCCCGAAGATGTCGAGCTCAGAGGCCATATTTCTGAATACGACGATAGAGCGCGCTCCTGCTTAATCCCAGCGCTTCTGCCGCATGACTGATATTGCCGGAGTAGCGTGCCAGCGTCTTTCGGATGAGCAGCGATTCTACTTCCTCAAGACTCATCTCCTCGATGGAGCTAGTACTCTCGCGCTTGTCGCTCAATCCCAAGTCGCTTGGACGGATGACATCGCCCTGGGCGAGCAAGACCGAGCGCTCAATGGAATGATCCAGCTCGCGCACATTGCCCGGCCAGAAATACTCCAGCATCTTCTGCATGGCGGCAGGATCGAAGCGGTGCGCCTGCTTGCGATAACGCTGCGCATAAGCCTTGAGGAAGTGCTGTGCTAGCAGCGGGATGTCTTCACGTCGCTCGCGCAGCGGAGGTAAGTGAATTTCAATCGTGTTGAGCCGAAAGAGAAGATCGGCGCGAAACGTGCCTTTGGTGCTCTCTACTTTCAGGTCGGCATTAGTGGCCGAGAGTACGCGGACGTCCACGCTCTTCGTTTTCGACGAACCTACGCGTTCCATCTCGCCCGTCTCGAGCACCCGTAACAATTTCGCCTGCTGCTTGATGGGTACATTGGCGATTTCGTCGAGAAAGATGGTGCCTTTGTCCGCCAGCTCGAAGCGCCCGATGCGATCGGTGCGGGCATCGGTGAATGCGCCTTTCACGTGGCCGAACAGCTCGCTCTCAAATGTCCCTTCCGGCAAGCCGCCCGTATTTACGGTCACCATCGGACGCGATGCGCGCGACGAAAGCATCTGCAGCGTGCGCGCAACTACTTCCTTGCCGGTGCCATGCTCACCTGTGATCAGGACGTTGGCGTCGCTGGGCCCGATGCGCGCGATTAACTCCAGCACCGGCTGCATAGTTTTGGCTTCGGCGATAAAGGTAGGACGTCCCTGCGCTTGCAGCAGGCGATTTTCTGCTTCAAGATGCTGGGCGCGCTTCAAGGCCTGGCTCAGTTCCATCTGCGTGCGCAAGATGCTAACCAGCCGCTCGTTTTCCCAAGGCTTCTGGATGAAGTCGCGTGCACCGCGGCGCATGGCTTCCACCGCGATGTTCACATTGCCCCATGCAGTCATGACGATTACGGGCAAACCGCTGTCCACAGCTTGGATCTTCGACAGCAGGTCCAATCCTTCCTCGCCGGAGGTGGTGTCGCGCGAGTAGTTCAGATCGATCAGGAGGATGTCGAATTCTTCGGAGGCCAACTCCTCCATCACGGCCTGAGGAGATGCGACGGCATCGATTCGATATCCTTCACCCTTAAGCAGCAGACGAAGGGCCTCGCGCACGTCAGCTTGATCGTCCGCCACCAAAATACGTGGAGACGCAGCTATCCGTGCTGTTGAGATCTCGCCCTGCTCCACGCTGCTAATGGGCATTACTCCTCCGAATACGTGCTTCCGTCCGCCCTCGGCCGGAACATTGTTTCGCCCTGCTATTGCACGCTCACCGGTGTCACTCCAGACATCTTTGGCAGCGCGTGCACTACTCCGCTCTCCGCGTCGTCAATGCTGATGCCGTTGTTCACCAGCGTAGCACCGATGGAGCGGTCCAATTCCACGCGCGACTTTGCATAGGCCGTGGTTGCCGTCACCAGGTTCGATTCGGCTACCGCCAGATCGCGCCCAACCTGTAATACCTGCAGACTCGTGGAAGCCCCGAGCGCCAGCTTTTTCTGTTCGATTTCCAGAGTGCGCTGCGCCACGTCCACTCCCTTGCGCGCAGAAACTACGCGCGCGCGATTCTGAGTGAGCGCAAACTGCGCGTTGCGGACTTCGATTCCAACCTGGTTCTGCAGCTGCTGCAAGTGCAACTCTGCCTGTCCGAATTCCAGCTCCGAGCGCACCTGATCGGCTTGCGCTGTGCGATTTCGCAAGGGAATGTTGAGATTGAACCCGACCGAATAATCCGGAGAGGTACCGTTGAAGGTACGTGAAAACACGTCTCCAAAACCACTGACTGGTAGCCCCGCATTTGAGGGGTTGTTCAAATTGGGAACGCCGGCCAAACCTGATCCACCATAGAACGCCACGAAATCCAGTGAAGGCAACAGATTGTTCTTGGCGGCTTTGCGCGATATCTGACGGTTGGTCATATCGATTCGCGCTTCGGCCAACTCAGGACGGTGGGAGAGCGCTTCCGCGATCAGGTCCTGGGTGGGGACCACAGGTTCGTTTTGGGGAACCTTAATGGTGTCCGTTGGAACCAGAGAGACGGCAGCCAGCTCCGGATCACTGAGGTTCCGCGTAATGGCGTTCTTCATCAGCAGCTCCTGAAGCTGGAGGTTGGTTTGCGCGATGATCAAATCCTGATTGCTGGAATCGACGACGGCCTCATCGCGAGTGACTTCGATGGGCGCAATCGCTTGAAGTTCCACTTGCTTCTTGTCGTCTTCGAGGGTCTTCTGCGCCAGAGAAAGCGAACGCTCTTTGACCTTGACGTCCTCCACCGCGTTGACCAAGTCCCAATAGATGTTTTCGATTTGCGTGGTGGTGGCAATCACCTGATTGCGAAATGCAATGTCGGTAACTTCCCGATTGTTCTTGGCGATATGCAGAAACCGCAGGTTTGGGCCAAGCCCAAATCCGGAAAGTAATCGCTGGGTCAGCGTGAATCGAAAGTTCGAATTCAGCGCCGGCACAAGTTCGGTAAAACGTCCGTTCGTAGTCTGCCGGCTATTCTGCATGCCAAAATCGATGCCCGTCCCGGTGGCGAATGCCTGCTGATAGCTCAAATTAGCGTTCGCGGTATTTTGTTGTACCGAAGGAACGCCAAAGGTCACCTGGTTCGCAACTGGAAAAACTCCATGCTCGATATTGAACTGCGTGTTGATCTGTGGATCATAGGAGTTCACCGGCGCCCCAGCGCCGATGGTTGATTGCACGATGCCGCCAGCGCCGCTGCCGGCCCCACCCGCGCCACCGGAGGTTCCACCTGCTCCTGCCCCGGGAGCGCCGCTGCCGAAGCCACCAACACCGCCGCCAGGTGTACCTTGCACTACACCGCTGTTGACGCCGCGCACACTGGCTCCTGCCTTGGTGCGCAGAATGTCGGTGTCAGCGATGTCTAGGTTGTAGCGCGCGATCGCCAAATCGAGGTTGTTCTCGAGTGCGAGCGCAATGGCGTCGTCGAGCGAAAGCGTCAGCCTGCCGTCTTTGATCAGCTGGTTGATGCGCGGCGAATTGTCCAGCTTCGGCGAACGCAACGTTCGGCCTTCATAGGGCGCGAGCAAATTCGGGAACGACTTCCGCGATTTTGAAAAGTCGATCTTGCGCGCGATTTCCGGAGCCGCCGGCTGAGTTTGGGCCTGCGAACCTTGGGGTTGCGGTGGCGATGACATCTGACTGGTGGGCGAATCCTGGGCGACCGCCGGCTGAGCTGACTGTTGCGCGGCAGCGCTGGTACAAAAACTGGCGGCGATGCAGAAGAGCGCTAACGCTCTGAGCTGCGAATAAAAACACCTATGCATCGGCTTCAAGGCTCCTTTTTGTCCTTGGTGGCTTTCTATTTTGTTGCGAGAACTAGCTAAGTCACCAACGCGCCGGTCTCCACCGGACGCGCGGTATCTCCAACGATCCATCCATCGAGCAGCTTGATAGTGCGGTGCCCAAACGCGGCATTCGCCTCCGAGTGAGTTACCTGGATGATCGTCGTTCCGGCTTCGTTTAGCTGCCGGAAGAGCTCCATGATTTCCCTTGCCTGATCGGAATGCAGATTTCCCGTAGGTTCGTCGGCCAGGATGAGCTTCGGTTTGTTAATCACCGCGCGCGCCACACCGACTAGCTGCTGCTGTCCACCGGAGAGCTGATTCGGATATAGATCCTTCTTGCCAACGATGTTGAAGCGATCAAGGGTGTCGCAAACCATGCTGGACCGCTCTGATTTTTTTATGTCCTTGTAGGAGAGCGGCAGGTCAAGATTTTCCGCCACGGTAAGATTGTCGAGCAGGTGATAGCTCTGGAAGACGAACCCAATGTTCTTTTTGTTGAGTTCCGAGCGCTGCTTGCGGTTCATTTTGTGCACCGCTTCGCCCGCAAAGTAGTACTCGCCCGCCCACTGGTCGTCCAGCATGCCCAGGATGCTCATCAGCGTGGTCTTGCCCGCGCCTGAGGGGCCCATGACGGTCAAAAATTCGCCTTGCTCCACGTCCAAGTTGATCCGGCGCAACAGCCAGATCGTGCCTGCGGGCGACTTGATCGTCTTCTCTATTCCGCGTAACTGAATCATCTTTGATCCTGATTGAAGGCTCGGCTCCAGCAAGGAAATGGCACGTCCAATTCCTAAAGCCATTCTTTCCCAAGCGCCTGATTCGTTGGGAATTACTGGTCATTTAGCGGATAATTTAGGAGCTCCCATGTTCGACGGCGCGAAGAAGTGTCCGGAAATGAACAGTAACTCGCGCCTAAGGACCATTTCGCTGCTACATCTCGGCATCGGCCTGGCTGCATTCGCCCAAATTTCAAGGTTTATCTCGATCAGCAATCCTTGGAACAGGGAAAATTAGCAGGGAATTTTGCGCGAGGACGGCATAAATCATCGAATTCTGCCCAAAACTCGAAGATTTTGTCTTGGAGCAGGGAATTAGCAGGAACTTTACAGGGAATTTCAGCAAATCTCATAAACCCTGCATGAATATTGACTCGATGCATCATTCGGAGCCTCAAGCCCGCTCAAGCAGGGAATTAGCAGGGAACTAGCAGGGAATTCCGCCGAGCGTTGCAGCGAGCCCCTGATGGAGCTACGAGGAGGCCCTCTCCTGCTTTGCCGTCGAGAAGAAAGTCTCAAATTCAGCGACCACCATCGCCAGAAAGCGCTCGCGATTGCTCTTGGTAAGCAGCTCGTGGCCTGCGCCTTCGACCGTGAGAAGCTTTGTGCGACCAGGAATCAGTGCCAGCGCAGACTGCACCTCTTCCGGCGATCCAAACGGATCCCGCGTGCCGTGTACGAAGAGGGCGGGGGTACGGAGGCGGGGAAAGTGTGCCGTCCGCAATTGCAACGGCTTGCGTGGCGGATGCAGCGGATATGACAGCAGCAGCAAGCCCTCTGCGGTCGACGCTCCCTGAGCTAGAAGCATGCTCCCCATGCGTCCACCATAGGAGTGCCCGCCGAGGAATACGCTTCCGCCAATCCGCTCGCGCAGGACCGCGATCGCGCGACGCAGTCCTGCCTCATCCTTCTCTGTCGTACCAAGCGGCGGACCATGCGGACGAGCTTGGCGAAACGGTAGATCGCAGCGCAGCACCGTTACTGCGGCGGCGCAGAACGATTCAGCGAGCGCAACCAGCAGCGGAGAGTTGCAGTTGGCTCCTGCGCCGTGCGTGAGCACCAACGCCTTACCGCTTTGCGTTTTGGCGGGATGTAGGAAGCCGCGAACACTCGGCTGGCCAGGAGATTCGTCGAGAAAGGGCTCAGGCATTTAGAACAGTTTGCTGGCGACGCTTAGGACTCTCGGCTGCGGACCTCGAACGGCACGACTTTATGGCACAGGCGCCCTCGCCTGTGTTGTTGACTGCCCAAAAGACACAGCGGAGGGCGGCTGTGCCACTGTGATTCGGGTCCAAGCCCCAAGTTCCACGTGCCAACCCTCAAAGCACCAGCTCTTCCTGCGTCCATTGCTTGGCCACTTGCTCGGGCTGGGCGCAGAGATCGATCACCAGCTTTTCCAGCACTAGGCGCTTGCTGACTGGATTGGAACGCAGTGCCAGGTCGGCGCGGCCTAGCAGGCGCAGCGCCCGGGTCAGTTCGCGGCGCGACTTGAAGCGGCGAGCCTGGCGAATCACGTCTTCTGCGGCAAATGGCGGCAGACGGAAGCCTTGCCAGAGCGCCTGCCAGATCGCGCGCGAGTCACGGACATTTTTTTCGAGAATCACCAGCATCTGGCGAAAGGTGCGAGCCAGCATGTAGATATGTCCAATGGCGGCCTCTTCGCCCTCTTCGCTCGACAGCATTGCGTCGAGCACCGAGAGCGCGTGCACCGGATCTTTGGCGGAGATGGCATCCGTAAGCTCGTAGAGCGAGCGCTGCTTAGCCGCGAGCACCATGGTTTCCACGTCGCCAATCGTGATCCGCTTCTTTTGCCCAACGAACAGGATCAGCTTTTCCAGTTCGTTGCTCACCAGCATCATGTCAGTGCCCAGCGCGTCCACCAGCTCCCGTGCGGCGTCGGCATCCACCTTTACCGCGTCTTTGGCGGCATGCTCGACTACCCAGTTCACTCCATCGCCTTCTTCCACGCGCGCCAGTTCGATGACCGCGCAATACTCGCCCAGAGTCTCGCGGATTCGCTCATAGCGGTCTTTGTCCTGCATGTCCATGCGGCGCGCATCGGCGGGAATGCTGATGTGGTCGGCGACAAAGACGAGCACCGCGTCAGGATTGGGATTGCGGCAGTACTCCTCAATCGCGGCAAACTCTTCCTGATGGGATCCGCGGCCGTACAGCGCCTTTACTCCACGCACAAAGAAGACCTGAAACGGAGCCATGAGCGAAGGCGTACGAGCGCGGTCGAGCATTTCGGCGACGCTGGTTTCTGCGAGGTCGAGATCGTGCAGGCTGAAATCGCGCAGATCGGGTGTGACCAGGTGCTGAATCAGCGCGGCGCGGCAGCGATCGCGAAAGAAGATCTCGTCGCCCACCAGCACGTACACGGGGCGAAGCTTGCGTGCTGAAACATCGGAGATGAAGCGCTCGGTGGCGGCAAAGCTGCGGCCCGCCATCAGAAGCCCTCCAGGATTTCCGCCACCAAGGTGCGCGCGAAATCGCGGGAGAGGCGGTCCACGGCCGGAGGGCTTTCATCGAAAAAGCTGGTGACCTCGCGGCTCACCTGATACTGCTCACGAAAAGAATAGTTGGGATTCTCAAAGAGCGTCTTGCCGCGTTTGTCCACCAGGCTGACACTCATGTTGATCTGCACGATGGCGCTTGATTGACGTCCCGTCTGCGAGTCATACGTGAGTGGATAGACGTTGGTGGTCACGACGGTTCCGTGCAACACGGCGTCGGCGCTGCCGTCGTCTTTTGCGAGAACCTTGTATGGGCTGCGGCTGGTGAACTCGCGCACCACGGCTTCGGTCAGGACGGCCTCGGCACGATAACTGTTGGTCTTGTTAATGAAAATGGGAACCGCAATGATGTTGATGCCGGAGGGCAGTTTGACGGCAACGTGATTGGCGGTGTGATATCCGCAGCCAGTAAGAAGCAACGCCAGCGGAAGTAGAACCCGGCAACTGCGAGTGGCTACACGGTGTGCTGAACAACTGCTTAGCCGCCGCGCTCTTTTCCGTCGCAAATGCATTTCTGGCTGTTGATTGATTTCTTCTGCCACTCTGTCGGGCCGCAGATCAGCTCTTATATTCAAGCATACAGCTCCAAAGCATCCTGCTGCCGTTCGGTTCCATTGGCTTGTTTCTTACCTCAAATCACTGTGGAATGCATATGAGTGTTTGGGCACACTCCTCAGCCGGATCTAATTGGTGAGCACCGCATCGATCAGGCCACCGCGCGTCAATGGAACACAGAATGGAACAGCCAAAATCAAAGTCGCAGCAGCCAGACAGCAGCGAAGGAGCGACACCTGTAACCATCCGCGCCGCGGGGGTGAGGGACTTGCCCTCCGTGCTGACGATTGAGCATGACTCTCCTGCGGCCGCGCACTGGAGGGATTCGGATTACGCAAAGGCTTTGAATGAACCGGAGCGGCTCTTCCTTGTCGCCGTCGAAGAAGCCGATCATCGGGTGGTCGGGTTCCTGGTCGCGTCGATCGCCACCGAGGAATGGGAGCTCGAGAACATTGCAGTTTCGCCAGCGGCTCGGCGGCGAGGCATTGGGCGCGCGTTGATGAACGCGCTGATTCAACAAGCCCAGCATCGCGGCGCAGTCGAGATTCGGCAGGAAGTGCGCGCCTCTAATGCTCCTGCACAGAACTTGGGGCGGTCGGTGGGTTTCGTTCCGAAAGGCCGTCGAAAGGACTACTATCGCAACCCCGTTGAGGATGCCTTGCTGTTCAAGTATTTAGCTCCAAAGCGCCAGGTTCGCGCCTAAACCGATGCCCATCCCTGTTATTTTTTCATAAACAAAAGGGGTTGAACCACCTCTGCTCGTGTGCTAATTTCACTATCCCAAGGCTTGGTTTAGGAGGTTCAAAGGATGGAAGCATCCCTCCGCGAAGAGCTGATCGCCAGCCACGAAGAGTTCCGGCGGCTGGCGCAGGAACACTCACAGTTTTGTCAACGCCTCGAAGTTCTCCTCCACAAGCGGTACCTCTCCGAAGACGAAAAATTAGAAGAAGTCAAATTGAAGAAGCTGAAGCTGCATGCCAAGGATCAGATGGAATTGATCGAGCACCAGTATCGGCAGCAGCATCATCAGGTCGCCTGAGCGATACAGGCTCGGGAAAGTAGCCCACCGCCCGATTGGTAGGGCATGAAAAAGGGCCGTGCCGCGTCCGCCTTCAACTGGACGACGCAGAAGTGTTTTACCCGAACGCAAGTTCGTTTTGTCGTAGGCTCAAGAGCCTTTCTCCCCGACTGAAATGGGGGCTCCCACCTGGGGCTTTCGCCAGCTTTTTCCCGATTTGGCCAAGGTGCCCGGGGTCGAATCCTTCACTATCTTCTAATCTTCCGAGATGCTGAACTCGATATAATTAACAAATCCCCTATGGTTCGTGACGGCTTCTATTACGGCCTGGGCGCGGCGGTTGCGGCTGTGCTCCTCGGCTTCGTTAATCCATGGCTCGCGGTTCCTCCGGTGCTGCTGGGCGTCTTTTTTCTATGGTTCTTCCGTGACCCGGAGCGGCCCATACCCGACGGACCCGGAGTGGTGGTCTCTCCCGCCGACGGCAAGGTCACGGCGGTTACCCAGTTCAGCGATGCGGGGCGCCAGAAGCAGCGGATCAGCATCTTCCTCAATGTGTTTGACGTCCACGTGAACCGGGCCCCGATCTCCGGAACCATCACTGGGCTCCTGTACCAAAAAGGAAAATTCGGGAACGCGATGTCGGCCACATCTTGCGATACCAACGAGCAGAACATTGTCAGCGTCAATGGCCAGGGTCAGAGTGTTGTTTTCAAACAGATTGCAGGGCTCTTGGCTCGACGCATCGTATTCAATCCGAAAACCGGGGACGAACTGGTGCGCGGGCAAAGAGTTGGACTGATTAAGTTCGGTTCGCGCGTGGATGTCATCCTGGATGCGGCCGTCGAACTACGCGTAAAAGTAGGTGATCGCGTGGCCGGGGGTTCGTCTATTCTTGGTGTGCTGCGCGCCGCCGAAAATCGAAGCCGCGCGGAAGTTGTGTGATGAATCTGAGACGACCACTTCGCCGAGCTGACGATCCCCAACAGCCCTATCGCATGCGGCGCGGCATGTACATACTGCCGTCGCTGTTCACGGCCGGCAACATCGCCGCCGGCTATTACGCGATCTCACAGGCGATTCAAGGTTCGGCAACCTTGCCGTTCCATTTTGACAATGCCGCAAAAGCCATTGGATTCGCCGTTGTCTTTGACGGCCTCGATGGGCGCATCGCGCGCATGACGAACACGACCAGCGACTTTGGGCGTGAACTGGATTCGCTTGCCGACGTGATCACGTTCGGCGTGGCTCCCGCGATCCTGGCGTGGCTCTGGGGATGTCATCAGCTTCCTGAACTCTGGCAGCCTGATCTCCGGCGCAAGGTGATTCAGTTGGGAGCCATCGCGACCTTCCTTTTTCTTATCGCAGGCGCGAGCCGGCTGGCGCGCTTCAATATCACGAAGAATCCGCAGCCAAAGAATCCAGGGCGTCCAGGACGCAAGTACTTCGTCGGCATGCCGATTCCTGCCGCCGCAGCGATGATCGCCGCAACCGTGCACTTCGGTAACGGAGCCCCGATCGATCGCTGGTGGCAAACAGCTTTGTGGCTAGGCTTCATGTTGCTGATCTCTTACATGATGGTGAGCACCTGGCGGTTCTGGAGTCCCAAAGGAATCGATCTCCGCACCCGCCAGCCGTTCTGGGGATTCATTCTTATCTGCATCGGAATCTCGTTGGTCTGGTTCTTCTCGGAGGCTTTCCTCTTCTCTCTCGCTCTGCTGTATCTGGTGTCGGGAGTGCTCGCGCGATTCGCCTACGCTATTCATCGACGTCCTCCAGGGCCACCCGTTTATGAGCCGGATTCCCGGGCGGACATGGCATGAACCGTCTTGCAGGCATTCCGCATACCTTCCGCGTGGCCATCGTCGGGGCAGCCACGCTCAAAGGCCGCGAGCTGAAAGAAGTCCTCGACGAGATGAACTTCCCTATGTCTGACGTGAAGCTGCTCGACGACGACGAGTCGCTTGGCCAGCTCGATCAAGTCGGCGACGAGGCCACCTTTATTCAACCCGCCGATCCTGAGCACTTCCGCAATGTTGACTTCGCTTTTTTCGTCTCTGATTCCGCTTTTACCGGCCGCCACTGGAAGAGCGCGTTGCAGGCTGGCAGCACTGTGCTCGATCTTTCATACGCTCTGGAAGGCGAAATAAATGTAGCCGTGCGTTCTCCGTGGGTAGAGAAGGAACTCGATCGCGGATCGAGACAGGAGCCCAGCCTCGAAGATCTAACCACGACAGCGGTTGTGGTTGCGCATCCGGCAGCGACAGTTCTGGCGCTCTTGCTGCTGCGCGCGCACACTGCAGGATCCATTCGCACCACAGCTGCCACCGTCTTCGAGCCCGTTTCGGAACAGGGCAAGCGCGGCATGGATGAGCTGCATCAGCAGACCGTAAACCTGCTCTCATTCACTACTCTGCCCAAAGATCTCTTCGACGAGCAAGTAGCCTTCAACATGCTGGGCACCTACGGCGAAGCCTCGGCGCTGTCGCTCTCAAATGTGCAAGAGCGGATCGCTGCACATTTTCGGGCGATTTCAAACAGGCACGTAGCGATGCCTTCGCTGATGCTGGTGCAGGCTCCTACCTTCCACGCCCACACCTTTTCCATCTACATCCAGTTCGACCGCGACATGGATGCGGCATCTCTTGGCAAAGCGCTCGCCGGAGATCATGTGAGCCTCATCGGTCCGGGCGAAGACGGCCCAAGCAACGTGAACGCCGCCGGACAAGCGATGATCCTGATGTCTTTGCGTGCTGATACGACGAATCGAAACGGATTCTGGATCTGGGCGGCGGCAGATAACTTGAAGATCATGGCCATGACCGCCGTCGAGTGCGCCTCGACCTTGAGCACCATGCGGCCCCTGGGCAAGGTGCAGTAGTAGCTACTGGCTACTTGAGGAAGTTGTGGCACACCCGCCCTCGGCTGTGTCGAAGTGTTCGACTGGCGAGGAATGACTGTGTCCACCAAAGGTACCTTTGACAACGTTACTAAGCGTGCTTCACACAAAACTGAATACCTGATGTGAGAAACCGAAGCAGCTTCAACGAGATGCGGTTCCCATAATGAAATTGCTGATTACTTATCTTCCTCGAATACCCTTCGTTTGCGTGAAGTAGTCAGCAATCATGTCTGAGGTGCGCGCCCGCACATGTTGCGGCGCGTTGTGTTGGTCTTCTGCCGCACCAAGATTCGATAATCCAGCCGATTGCAATTTGTGAGCACCTGAATTCCCATTTTAGATACCTCAGCAGATAGCGGCATTCCAGTGGGTGGAACGCTTCTGCGAATTCAGAGGGAACTCTGCTCCACGAACTCTGGCATGACAGTTGCTTCCCGTTCAATCAAGTAAATCAGCAGTGCTTTAAGGGAACTGTTCGCGCTGGAAGGGCTCGGAATCGAGCGGGTTCCCAGGCGTTCGACACACTGGTATTTCGGAGTGTTGCGCCGAGGGCATAGTTTGGTCGGTCCCATGTTTATGACTATTAGTCCCACTTCGTTCTCTGGGAGTTACTTCAGGAGTGACTCTCCATCTATAACCAAAACCGTGAGTCCGATCCATCGCACGGTTTCATCCCCGACTGTACGGCGCCCTGTTTCCCCCGCTTCAGACGCAGGTACGCATCGCATGAATCGCAAACGCAGAACTGTCCTTTGGCTTTATAACGAGGATTACGAATACCTGAGCTCTATCGCTGAACACGACACCGATTCCAAGAACGTTTCCATGCATCGGCTGGTAAAGGCATTGAGAGCCGCGGGGATCAAAAGCTTTCTTAAGCTCGATGAGCACCTGAAGCGCCCGCAGATTCCGGGGAAATCGTGATGCGGGGCGGATTGCTGGACGGCGATGCTACTCCCGGAGTGTCACACTGGAGTAGTCGAGTGATCACCAGGTTGCCACATTTACAATGCGAACGTCAGAGATGCGGCGGAGCGGATTGCGTGTTCGCAAGCTGGATACCACCACTTATCGAGTCTCTGCCCAGGTGAAGGATTGGACCCAAAGTTCATGCGGCGAGCCATTGAGCTCTCGTTCCGAAATATCACGTCCAATCAGGGCGGCCCCTTCGGCGCGGTGGTGGTAAAGGACGGCCAGATCGTCGGCGAAGGCTCCAACCAGGTGCTAGCCGCCAACGATCCCAGCGCACACGCCGAAGTGGTCGCCATCCGGGCCGCATGCCGCCGGTTGAACACTTTTCAACTGACTGGCTGCGACATCTATTCAAGCTGCGAACCATGCCCAATGTGCATGGGACTCATCTATTGGGCGCGTCCCGAGCAGCTTTATTACGCAAACACCGCGGCCGATGCCGCCAACATCGGCTTTGATGACGCCCTCATCTATAGCGAAATGGCAAAGCGTCCACAACAACGCTCGCTGAAAATGCAGCAAATCATGCACGACGAAGCCCTGGCCGCGTTCCTGGAATGGGAAAAGAAGCCGGACAAAACGCCTTACTAGGATGAAGTCCCGCCGAATGGCGGGATGGCCGAGAGTAGCCCAGCATGAAATGCTGGGATCATCACGAAAATGAATCAGAGTCCCGCCGGCCGGCGGCACGAATGAAAATCCCGGTTTCGGGCTAGGTTCTGGGTCTCCTCGTCGGCAGAGTCGTCGAAGCGATTCTCAATCGTCCGGCTGGAAGCCGGACTCGGAATCCGTTTCTTGCTCTCCCACCACTCGGGTAGTGGGCTACTCTCGGCCCGTGCCGCTGGAAGCGGCACTCATCCTGCAGCATGCTGCCCCTCTACCTCTATACTGATTCAACGGCAAACGAGGAGCTTCGCCTTTGACTATCTCCGAACGCATTACCCAGGACATCACCGTGGCCATGAAGGCGCGCGAGGAGCATCGCTTGAGCACGCTGCGCATGGTGAAGTCTGCGATCAAGAACAAGGAAATCGATAAGCGCGCGCCGCTTGACGATCAGGAAGCCGTTGCGGTGCTGAGCACTCTCATCAAGCAGCGCAAAGAGTCCGTCGAACAGTTCACCAAGGGCGGCCGGCAGGAACTCGCCGACAAGGAAGCCGCCGAAATCGGAATTATCGAAGGATACATGCCCAAGGCTGCGGGCCAGGAAGAGATTACGTCGGTGGTGCGCGCCACCATTTCCGAAATGGGATCGCCCACTATGAAAGATATGGGCAACGTAATGAAGGCCGCCATGGCCAAGTTCTCCGCCAATGGAACTCGCGTGGACGGCAAGCTGGTAAGCGAAACCGTGAAGAAGCTATTGACCCCGAGCTAGCGGACAGCTTTTATTTAGAACTCGCGCTTCGGCCCATTCTGTTCCGGTCCGACGCGGCCCACGGCTATGTCTGCCACGAAGTAGTTCTCACCTTTTACCGGCGAGCCCGCGAGACGCCGCATAAGAGCGATCTGGCCGACATGGGTTAACGCATCGGCGATCGGCCCTTGAAAGAGCTTCTCAGGCTCCGCTTGCAGCGGCTTGTCGGAGTTCAGATAAGCATCAAATGCTTTTAGCGCGGCATGGAAGCGGCTCACGTCGTAGGCCCAGGACTGCGGTTTCGAATCGTGCCATTGCGGGCTGCCTTCGGCTATCGACAAAGCCCAGTCGAGCAAGTCACCAACGTGCGCCAAAACTTCACCCGCGGAGCGGCAACCGCTGCCGCAATTGAACGTCGAGAATCCATCAGGAGCTCCGCGCACCGTTTTGGAGCCGCGATACGCGAGGGTCGCAACCGTGTGCCGCAGAAGCTGACGGGAGGGATCGGAGGCAGTTGACGGAGCAGGATTCGGCGAGGCCATAATCAGGAGATTGTAATCCGGGGTTAACACGAAGGTCACGAGGGTTTGAAAAACAAGGTCACAGAGTCACGCTTAGGTTGTGCGTTCTTGTAGCCCATTCTTGCTGTAGCATTTATTCGTCTTCGTGACCTCTCCTGAAAACTTCGTGACCTTCGTGTTAACCCCGGCCTCCGCTTAGAACTCCCGACCTTCGTTGAACGCCAGCACTTCGTCCACACTCAGGCGCGGCTTGCGCGTCGCATTCCCGGGAGCTGCGTGGCCAAGCGTCACCAGCATCACCGGCAGGTAGCGATCGGAGATGCCAAACAGCTTTTTCACTTTCTCAGGCTCGAAGCCGATCATGGGGCCGGTTGCGTATCCGCGAGCTTGCGCGGCGATCATCAGAGTCATTGCAGCGAAGGCGCCGGAGCGGATGGCTTCGTCCCGCGCAAATGCCGGATTGTTGACGTAGGCGGCGCTCGCGTTTTTCACGGCGCCATTCACGGCTTGCTGCGTCATTACACCACGTTGCACGAGTGGAGCGTAGATTTGCGGCAGCTTTTCGTGCCCTCGCAGATCGCCGAGCACGATGATGGTCGCCGAAGCCGCACCCACTTTGGCCTGGTTATATGCGGCAGCCTGCAATGCCTTCTTCTTGTCCGGATCGGTAACCGCAACAAAGCGCCAATGTTGGATGTTGTACGACGAGGGTGCTTCGATGGCATCGGCAATGATGGAGCGAATTTCGGATTCGGAAATAGATTTTGTCGGATCAAAGTGGTTGACCGAAATGCGTTCGCGAATGACTGCCAAAGCATCTTTCATTCGTTGCTTCTCCCCCGTCTTGACGTCGCCAGGCGTATTTAGAAAATGCTCAAACCATCATGAAGGATGCGTAAATCACGCGCGCGGCTGGGATCGGTTACCATAAAAGGTTTTTTGAGACGCGGGAGGCATAACAGTGAATCGAAGATTTCTGATCATCATCTATTTGTGTTGCGGGCTGGGTCTCGCAGGCGCTCAGAAGGCGGGCAACCAGAAGAAAGCAGCTCCATCTTCATCTAAGTCACAATCGGTTCTGGTTGATCGCATCGGCGACACTGGATTCGTTCAACTCAAAGCCGAGAGCTTCCGCTCCCTTCAAACGAAGCAACAGGCACTGGCCTATTGGCTCACGCAGGCCGCCATCGCTATCGATCCCATCATCTATGACCAGCTCTCGGCATATGCGCTGCGGGAAAAGCGTTTGCTGGAAGAAATCGCGGCACGTCCGCAGTCAATCGATTCTCAGACCATGAAGAAGATCGACGACTACGCCAAACTTTTCTGGGGCAATCGCGGCAATCACAACGAGAACACCGCGCAGAAGTTCTTGCCCGACTTCACGTTCGATGAACTCAAGCAGGCAGCTCTCAGCGCGCAAAAGCACGGAGCGTTCAAGACCGCGTATGCCGACCTTCCGCCCCTCTCCGACGAACAGTCGTTGAGCAAAGAACTCGACGAGCTGAAGCCATCGATCTTCGATGCCAATTTTGAACCCATGAACACAGCGAAGAGTCCAGCCGGCGATAAGGACATTATCCAGGCGAGCTCCAACACCTTCTATCCCGGCTTGTCGTTGAACGATCTGAAGGATTTCAAAGAATCGCATCCTTTGAACTCGCGCGTGGTGCGCGGCAGCAACGGCAAACTCGAAGAGCAGGTTTATCGCGCGGGCACTCCCGACGGAAGCGTTGCGCCTGGCGTTTACGCGACATATCTGAAGCGCGCAAATGAATACCTCGAGAGGGCGAAGGCGGTTGCCGATCCCAAGCAGGCGCAGGTGATCGACGACCTGATTCACTTTTACCAAACCGGTGATCCCAATGACTGGCTGAAGTTTGGGACTGACTGGGTGCAGAACGACGCTACCGTCGATTTCGCCAACGGATTCATCGAGGTGTATCGCGATGTTCGCGGCGCCAAGGGTAGCTCGCAAGCTTTCGTGAGCGTTACCGATAAGAAGGTCACGGACGCGATGATCAAGCTGGCGCAGAATGCCGAGTACTTCGAGCAGAAGGCGCCTTGGGACGACAAGTACAAGAAGACATCATTCAAACCGCCGGTAGTGAAGGCCGTGGAGACTCTGATCGAGACCGGCGATTTCCATGTGACTACCGTCGGCGACAACTTGCCCAACGAAAACGAGATTCACGAGAAATATGGAACCAAGAATTTTCTATTTACAGGGAGCAGCCGCGCGCTGACCGAAGCTTCTGGGAATGCGTCGATCGAAGAATTTGGACCTGATCCTGAGACCATCGCTCGGGACAAGAAGTACGGCATTGAAGCCAACGACTTGCTCACGGCGATGCACGAGGTGATCGGACACGGTTCCGGCAAGTTGAGCGACAAGCTGAAGAGCGGCGCAGAATCCTATCTCAAAGAATATTTTTCGACCTTGGAAGAAGGACGCGCCGATCTGATGGCGCTATGGAACGTGTGGGACCCGAAGCTGAAGGAGCTTGGCCTCATCACCAACCAGGATGAAGTCGCCAAGGCTATGTACGACAGGGCAGCGCTCGATCCCCTTACCCAACTGCGCCGCATCCCAAAAGGGGAGACCATCGAGGAGGACCATCAGCGCGACCGCCAGTTGATCGGGCATTACATCCAGGACAAAGTTCCGGGATCAATCGAGCAATTCGATCGCGACGGCAAAACCTATGTGCAGGTAAAGGATTACCAGCTCATGCGCAAAGGCATCGGCATGCTGCTGGCGGAGATCATGCGGATCAAGGCGGAAGGCGACTACGACGCCATCAAAACGCTGGTGGACAAGTACGGCACGCACTTCGATCCTGCGCTGCGCGATCAGGTAGTGACGCGCTTCAAAAAGCTGAACCTGCCCACATACTTCGCCGGAGTGAACCCGATGTTGACGTCATCAGGTACGGGTGCGGCGATAAAAGTGAGCATGAGTTACCCGCGCGATGCCGTGAAGCAGTATCTGTTGTATGGATCGATGTATGACGAGGGGCTGCAGAATGCGGTGAAGTCCCATCCAAAGTGACATGCCTTAGCCGTGGGAGGCCTCAGCAGGGACGCAGCAATGCTGCGTCTCTACCCCACGCTCTTTTCTGCCGAGCAGACGAAAACGCCGGACGAGGGCGTCCGGCGCTCCGGGATAAAAACTGCATGAGCTACTAACCTTTAGAACGACAGCTTCAATCCAAATTGGAACTGGCGCGGATCGAAGGATGCCGTCGCTTGTCCCGCATTCGTCCAAAGCACGTTCACGTCGGCTACGTTAAATTTATTGATCAAGTTAAACATGTCTACCGTGCCGTCCAGCTTGAAGCGCTCCGTCAGGTTAAAGGTGCGCCCAATGCGAAGGTCGGTGAACACCGTCGAGGGCTTAATGCCGGCGTTGCGCTTCAGATTACCCACCAACGTCCCGTTCACCCAGCACGCAGGCTGCAGGAATCCGGTCGGCGAGTACTGTGACGCGACGGGTATGTCGCCACAGGAGTTCACCGGCGTATTGGCTGGCACTGCGAGCGGCCGATCGGTGTTGGGACCGAAGTCAAAGTTGCGGTCAGCTCCGACCAGAATGTTGAATGGCCGTCCCGAACTGGCTTCGACAATGGGTGCGACGGTGAACCCGCTAAATGCCTTGGCCAGCCAGCCGTCTCCCAGCTTCCCACTCTGGTACACGCTGCTGAAGACAAACCGATGGCGCTGGTCGAAAGTCGATTCAGACCGTTCCGCATTGGGATTGAAACTATCCTGCGGCGCAAGCAGCGACTGCAGGTCAGTAGAGTCGTCGATGGAATGCGACCAGGTGTACGACGCCAGGAACTCGTAGTGGTTGCTGAAGCGTTTGCGGAAGTTGGTGGTGAGTGCGTGATAGACGGAGCTTCCATTGCCGTAATTCGCCACCATATCGCTGAATGGGACCGGAACACCCAGACCCAGCCCATCCGCCTGCTCGACTGACTGCACCAGCGCCAAGCACGCCGGCGGCACAGTCGGCACAAGCGATTGATTCAGGCCAGAAGGACGGAAGAAGTTGGTAACGGCTGCCGGGACGTACGCCCCAGCCGGTCCTACTCCACAGGCGGCAACTGAAATTGGCAGCGTGCTTGGGGGAACAGCTCCAGCCGCGACCGCCGCCTGCCAGTTCTTGGTCAGCAGATCACCGCGCGTGGGATTGGCGTTGATCGGACGATTGATGTGATGCCCCCCGTTGTAGTTGTAATTGATGGCGATGGAGTAGTCGTGTCCCAGGTCGCGCTCAATTCCGAAGTTACCCTGCTCAGAGTAGGCGTACTGGAAATTCTTCGCCGTCGGAAACCCGAACGGCAGAATTCCGAGCGGAACGCCGGCGGTCAGGAAGTTTTGATTCACCCAGATCGAGTTCGCGTTCAGAGCGTTGTATCGCTGCTCATTGGGCAAGTATTGCAGCCCTTGGGCGAGTGCGGGCGGAAGAGCGCACCTGGAGCTCGTCTGCAGTCCCATAAACCCGTTGGTGGCGTTTAAGCTTCCCACACCCTGAGTCGCAGGAACAGACGGATTACAGAATGCACCGCCACCGAGAATGATTTGCGGCGCCTGCGAGCCGTCTGCAACGTCTGAGTCGAACGCCAGTGCCAGCAGCGGATGGTCATAGAACATGCCATACGATGCCCGAATGGCGGTCTTGCCATCCTTGAATGGATCCCAGGCGATGCCCAGTCGAGGGGCTACGTTGTTGAAATCGCGCGGAATACCTTGCGTGATCCCCAGCGCATCCTGGGCTGTGGCAGACATCGCATTGCTGGCAGCCGGTGTTGGCGTGAACTCTACATCGTAGCGCGCGCCGTAGTTCAGCGTGAGGTTCGGCTTGATCCGCCAGGAATCCTGCAAGAAGAAACCGAGGGTGTTGTTAGTAAAGCTCGCATGGGGATTGCCGACACCTTGCACGAAGCTCTGGGGAATGCCGAGTCCGTAGGCTTGTACAGGTGAGAAGTCTGGCACATTAGCCCCGAGGAGAGTGTTCGGAAATCCAAGCTGTGAGGCAGACAGAGAACCGAAGTTGTAGAGTCCGCCAAAGTTGACGGTAAAGTCGGCATCCACTGGCAAATGGTTCACGTCGCCGCCGAATTTCACGCTGTGGTTACCAAGGCTCCAGGTGAAATTGTCCGATAGTTCGTGGCGCTTTTCGGTGCGATCCACGAATGAGAACGGCTCACGCCCAAAGAAGGCGAAGCCCGGAATGTTGATGGCCACGTCTCCGCCCCCGGGTCCCCCGGAGAAGTTGTAGAGCAGCCCACGGCGCGAGTACTGGTAGCGCAGTTCGTTCACCTTGTTATTAGCGATGACCCAAGAATGCTGGGCGGTAATAGCAAGATCGCGATAGGTCTGCTGCGAAGTTCGCGAATAAGAGTTTTGTCCGAAAGTTTGGTTTTGTCCGTTTACCTCAATTCCCGTAACCGTGCTTGGACTTACATTGCCGCGGAGCACGAGATTCTGGTTGTTTGTCAGCTTGTGGTCGAGGCGCAGGCTGTAAACGGTGGTGCCTTCGAATACCGGAAAGTTCCCAATCTGGGAGTTCAGGCTGTGGTATGAACCGGGTAAAAGTACCTGCGACGTCACAAACGCAGGAGCTCCGCTAAGCGGTCCGTAGATAGCAGGCACCGAAGGCAGTCTGCCATTTACAGCCGTCGATGACCCACCGCCGACCAGCGCGGAATACTGCTGCGCGAAGTTCAAAACCGCTGGATTGGCCAGCGCTGCATTCGGAATTCCATTTAGGAACGCTTGCTGCGCTGATGTGCCCTGGAAGATCACTGCGCCCTGCGGCGCCCCGTAGAAACGCGAGACGTCGATGGGAAGTAATCCAAAGTTGTTCTGACCTATGCTCGAAAAGCCGGTCTCATGCCGCCGCGTAGTTTCGAATGAGAAAAAGAAGAAGGTCTTGTCTTTGACAATCGGTCCGCCAAGAGTCGCACCGGGCTGTATGCGGGTGTATGCGGGATTGCTGACGGTCGAGAATGGATTAGTGGCTTGGATATTGCGATTGCGGAGGTATGCGTACGCCGAGCCGTGCCAATCATTCGTACCGCTCTTGGTGATGATGTTCACCACGCCGCCCGCCGCCTGTCCGTACTCGGCGTTGTAGCCGTTGGTGATGATCTGAAACTCCTGCACAGCTTCCTGCGAGACGGTGGAACGGATTCCGTTCGTTGAGTTATCGACATTATTCATGCCGTCCAGGTTGACCAGGTTGGAACGGGCACGCTGTCCGCTGAAGTTCAGCCCCGAAGTAGGAGCCGCGCCGATACTGGGCGCGTCATCGCGCGTGAGCTGCGAATTCGTGAGCGCGAAATTGATGTAGTTGCGGCCATTGATGGGCAGGTTCTCGATGCGTTGGCGATCGATGGTTGTCGATTCGGAGCTGCGCTGCGTCTCTACCAGCTCCGCTCCCGCTTCCACCGTCACTTCTTCGGTCGCGGCTGCGACGCGCATGGTCACCGGCAACTGGGCGTCCTCGCCAATGGTCAGCACTACCTGGTTCTGCGACAGTTTGGCGAAGCCAGGAGCTTCCACCTGAATCGAGTAGGTCCCTGGCGGCAGGTTCAGGAGCACGTATTCGCCGGCGCTGTTGGATTGCGCAGTGCGCTCCAGGTTCTGCGCTGCCAGCCGCGCCGTGACTTTCGCGTTCTGGATTACAGCATCACGCTGGTCCTTAATTACTCCACGCAGGTTTGCCGTAGCGATGTTCTGCGCCACGGCTGCGAGGGCCAAGGTCACTAGAGCGAAGAGACAAAGCGCCTTCTGAACTCGATTCATAACTTCTCCTGACGGGCGATAGGCAGTAGGCGATAGGCAATAGGCCTAGATCAAGTCCAAACCTCTTGCCACTCTACTAATGCTGTTTTTTTTCGAGGATGCCGCATGGTTTGTAACATCGTTTAGCGGCTGATTACAAGCGGCAACATTGGGTCTAGCTAGCGGCGTACTGCGACAGGTAGCGGGAGGGAACGGCGGATTAGAATCGAAACGCACCGGTCATTGCTGAACGCTTATTCCTTATTGGTGGGCTCGTCTATCCCAACCAGTTCGCTAGACTTGGTCTTCACCGCCCAGGCCATCCGCGGAGTGTTGTATGCGATGCCATACCGGCCTCGGCCGTCGAGCAGGATCATCCCCCCATGACCCTCAAGGCGCGAGCTGAGATATCCAATCGCTTCACGTGCTGCGAGTTCCGGCGGAGAGCCGTTCGCAACCCGATCGGCTGCCCACTTGGCCAATACCAGCTTCATGATTGGCTCGCCCCATCCGGTACAGGAGACGGCGCCGCTCTGGTCGTCGGCATAGCAGCCAGAGCCGATGAGCGAGGAATCCCCAACCCTTCCTGGCGTCTTATTTAGTGTTCCGCCGGTGGAAGTCGCGGCTGCCAGATGTCCTTGGGAGTCGAGCGCCACAGCGCCCACAGTGTCGTGTCCAGCAAACGTAAGATCGCGCTCGCCGGCGGCCGCTTTGGCTTTGGCTTCGGCAAGGCGGCGGCGTTCGCGATCGATTACGAGTTCGTTGTTGTCGATCAATTCGATGCCGAGCCCCGCAACAAACTGTTCCGCGCCTTCCGCGACGAAATACACATGTGGGCTTTCGCTCAAAATAAGCCGCGCCGCCCGAATGGGATTGCGGATTCGCTCCACGCATCCCACACCGCCGGCGCGCAGAGTGGCGCCATCCATGATGAGCGCATCCATCTGCACTTTTCCGTCAGCGGTGAGGAAACTACCGCGAGCAGCGTCGAAGGTTTCGTCATCCTCCATCACCACCACGGCTTCTTCCACTGCCTTGAGGGCAGAGCCTCCCGAGGCGAGAACCTCCCATCCGACTCGCAAAGCGTTCTTCACGCCCCCTCGATGGTCGTCGACAACATCGTCAGGC
The DNA here is from genome assembly GCA_045808065.1 of Terriglobales bacterium. GTDB lineage: Bacteria > Acidobacteriota > Terriglobia > Terriglobales > Acidobacteriaceae > Gp1-AA112. Next base: position 98,450 of record JBJMGD010000029.1, read on the forward strand.
ATCGCCCACGCACCACCGTGCACTACTAGAACCGGATCGACTCGCACCATCACCTCTAGGAATAGTTATAGATGTATCACGAGCCGGGTGGAGCGAACACGAGGGTCACAAAGTCAGGTTCCGAGTCGTGACAACGCAAGCTTTGCGGCATTGTATCCGCACATGCCATGCACGCCGCCTCCGGGTGGAGTAGAGGATGAGCAGATATAAATGTCGGGCGCGGGTGTGGCGTACTGGCGCCATGTAGGGCGAAGGAGGAACTGCCGCCAGTCGGATGCGCCGCCGCTGATATCTCCTCCAATCAAGTTCGCGTCCATGGCTTGCAGATCGGCGGGCCGAAATATTCGGCGCGCCAGCACGCAATCGCGGAATCCGGGAGCAAAGCGTTCAATTTGCGCTTCGAGTCGCGGAAGCATGTCAACGGTGGATCCGTTGGGAACATGGCAGTATGCCCAGGCGATGTGCTTGCCTGCGGGCGCGCGGGTTGCGTCAAAGAGAGTCGGCTGCGCCAGCAATACAAATGGCCACTCGGCATGATGTCCATGACGCATGGCACCTTCCGACTCAGTAACTTCCTTCATGGTTCCACCGAGATGAACGGTAGCGGCGCGTGCGCACTCTGCCGCCTTCCAGGGTACTGGAGCCGACAATGCGTAATCCACTTTGAATACTCCCGGCCCATAACGGTATCGCTGCAGGAGACGTTTATAGGCAGGAGAAAAACGGTCACCTGTAATTTCCAGGAGCTGACGCGGAGTCACATCACAGAGGGCAGTAGCGAAATCGCCGAGCGAGGCGACATTGGTTACCTTATTGGACATCTTCATTGTGCCGCCCAGGCTCTCCAGATGCGCGCACAATGCTCTGGTAATCGACTGCGAGCCGCCCCGCGGAATTGGCCAGCCGACGGCGTGCGCCGTCACTCCAAAGATGATTCCAAAGGCTGCGGTCAGCGGCTCGTCGAGGGCGAGAAAGGAATGCGCGGCGAAACCGGCGAAGAGCGCCTTTGTGCGCTCACTTCGAAACAATCGATTTGCAAGAAACTTCGCCGAAGGCAGCGCCTGAAGACCGAACTTCGCCATCAACAATGGATGACGTGGAATTCGCGTAAGCGGACTGAGAATTTCCGCAGCAAACTCCGGCCAGTGCTCCGCGAATGGGCGCATCAATCGATCCCATGCTGCTCCGTCTACGCCGAGCGCGCGGGTGGCGTCGTTCAAGCCACGTTCGAGCACAACCGCAGTTCCATCGTCCAGCGGATGCGCTACAGGCGCCGGCGAGTGAATCCACTCAAGCCCATAGTTGTGCAGCGGCAAAGATGAGAAGAACGGTGAACCGACTCCCATCGGATGCACGGCGGAGCCGAAGTCGTGAAGAAATCCCGGAAGCGTGAGTTCGAGCGTGCGGGCGCCGCCACCGGGCGTCGGCTGAGCTTCGAAGACTTCCACCTGCAATCCTGCCTGCGCCAACACGATGGCGGCAGCAAGCCCGTTCGGACCTGCTCCGATGACGATCGCGCGTTGAGACTTTACTGCCATTTGATTGCCTGCGTGGAATGCCTGCGTGGAACCGGCCGCCCTCGGCTGGACTTTGACTTTCTCTCATCCCCCCGAGAAACGGACGAAGGCACCGCCAACCATGTAAGCCGCTTTAGTCCGGCCTTGGCCGCTCCTCGGGCATCTCCACTACACCGATCCTTCCATCCGGCTGAAGCTCCAACGTCGGCGCATACAGTCCGAGCAGTTGTCGTCTCCACCAGTCTCCGGTAGCGCGCTTTTCCGCCATGCTGGTGAACCAGTATTGCCAGAGCACGGCACGAACCCGTTTGGGCGCAGCATGGGGAAAGGGATTGCCGGCGAACAGGCCGAGCACGTCCGCATCATTCGAGAGCAGGCGAACTTCGGTATTCGGCACGATGGAATATTCGCGCCAGGTACCAAGCGAGGCGAACCACAGATTCCAATCGAAGCGGGGTTGATAGGGCGCATAGATTCCGGGTGGCTGGTTCAAGGCTTGCGGCTTATAGCGAAAAGGATAAGTCGTCCAGTTCTGCCCATCGTTGGAGCCTTGGAACTCGATCTCATAACCTCCGCGTGTCATCACGGCGAAAAGGCCATATTGGTTGGCGATCCGGAATGGCTCAAGCATGGCGAGGGGTGTTGACGGCAAAGGAAAGCGCGGCACCAACATCCATACCAGCTGAACTGCAGTGGCATAGAAGATCCAGGTGAGCATCACGGCTGCAATCGCCAGCTTGAATGCTTTGAATTGAGGGTGAATCAGGGCTCGCAAAGGGCTGAGCCCCGCATCGTCCTCTTTCGTTCTTGTGGACTCTTCCTCCTTTGCCGCAGGCGCGATCGGAATGCGCGACCGCCACCGCTCAGGAACGAACCTGAACAAGAAGCGATCGTCGACCAGCAGTATGCCAAGCGAGAGAACTAGGTAGTTGAGAAAGCAATAGTTGGCCGTGGTGATCACCCCGGCTTCCCAGCATGTGACTATAAAGAAGAGCACGAAGCGGAAGCGGCGGGGCAGAAAGATGAGCCAAATGAGTCCTAATTCCATCACCAGGGTAGCGCCGGCCGAGCCAGCATGAAACCAATGCGGCAGATGCTGCGCATACCAACCAATCCAGGTCGGCAGTGGTCCATTTTGGTAATACTCGTCCATGGCGGTGAAGTTGCGCCATTGAGGATCGCCGCTGGCGAGCTTGGCGATACCGGATTCAAAGTAAATGCGAAACCACCCCCACTGAAGGAGAAAGAGGCTCGCGCGCGAAGGCGGATGCTCCGATCCAAGTCCGGGACGCAGTCCGGGAGGAACAAAGAATAGTGAGATAAATCCGGCTTCGAGCAGCATGCCGTCGGACTGGTAGGAAGAGAAATCTCCCGCCGCTGCCACGAAGGAAAGGAAGCAAACAAAGCAGACGAACAGCATCGCGCGCGGCCAGAGATTCAATACCAGCACTACCGATGCGATCATCCCGATCCAGCACAAAGCCATCAGCATGTGCGAAGCGCTGGAAATCCAAAGCAGAGTAGGCGCGTACCAGAAGCGCGCGTGGGCTACGCCGGACCGGGCGACGGCCTGCAGATAGTCTCCGGCCGGCAAGATTCCCTGTGGGCCGATGAGCCCGCGAATCTGAAATACCAGCGAGTAGAACGCGGAAAAATAAATCAGTCCAAGAGCGCGCAGAAAGAGCCAGCGAGGAATCAGGCGATCTGACGCGCCATACTCCGCAGCGAACAGTTTGCGGATGAAGGACCTGGGAGTCCAGTCCATGAGCGAGCAATTATAGGGAAGCTGGGACCGATTTTGTGATTGGGTGATTTCGCAATTGGGTAATTGAGCGACCTCGTGTGACTGGGTAACTGGTGCATTGAAAATGACGAAATCACGAAAGCCGAAATCACCAAATGTCTTAGTTCTTTACATTTCTTTGAGAATTGAATCTCAGCCCGGCTTGACAACCTAACCTCGACTGCACGACCCTCTCATACGCATGCTGTCACGCTTAAGTAGCGCTTAGTCCCAGCCCGAGCGTGACTCGACCCTGTTATTTGTGCAACGTTGAACTGTTATCTGGAGAAAACTATGACTATCCCCCTTCAGGACCAGAAGCTCTCGGCCCCCTCCGCTTCGAAATTCAAGAGCAGAATGTTGGCAACTATGCGCGTGAGCGCATTGATGATTTTGGCGGTCTCCTTCGTTCCCTCTGCCATCGGGCAGGGAACGGGCGCGACCGGCAGCATTCAAGGCACAGTCACTGATCCCAGCGGCGCTGTTGTAGCCAATGCTACCGTCAAGATCACCAGCAGAGCTACCAATCGGACGCACGCAGTCACAACGACCAGCTCGGGTGCTTATAATTCCGGCGCACTTATTCCGGGTGAATACGTCGTCGAGGCCAGCGGCATTGGGCTTAGTCCCGTGACGCTGCCTGTTGTTGTCCAGGTTGGTGTCACCTCCAACGGCAACATCAAGCTTGGTATTCAAGCGCAAAACACGGTGGTGAATGTCGAGGACACGGCCGTTCGCGTGAACACGGATCAGGCGACTGTGCAAGGTGTGCTGACGGCACAGCAGATCGATAATCTGCCGATAAATGGCAGGAACTTCCTCGATTTGGCGCAACTAGAGCCTGGAGTCCAGATCCAGGACGGTTCGAACTTCGATCCCACTAAAGGTGGATTCAGCGGTATTTCGATCGGCGGCCGCAGTGGACGAACGACGCGTATCGAGCTCGATGGACTTGACATCACTGACGAGACGGTTGGTACAACCGTTACCAACGTCTCGGCCGGCGCGATTCAGGAATTCAATATCTCCCAGTCCACGCTTGATCTTTCCAGCGAACTGAGTTCTTCAGGCGTCGTCAATGTGTCTACTCGTACTGGGACCAACAGTTATCACGGTGAAGGCTTCTATCTGTTCCGCGACCGCAGGCTCGCCGCAGCTTTCCCTGGCGGGCAAGATTCGCCTTATCAGCGAAATCACTTTGGCGGGCGCTTCGGCGGGCCCATTATCAAGGACCATCTCTTTTTCTTTCTTGATGGCGAGCGCATCAAGCAGGACTTGGGAGTTCCGGTACAGCTCGCCTCACCCTTCCAGAGCCTCTCGGGAGTCGCTAGCGAACCGCTGCGCGAAAAAGAAGGACTGGCACGTGCCGACTGGCAGATCACGTCATCGATGCATGCGTTCTACCGGCTCAATTACGACAACTTGACCGACGCCAGCAACACGCTCATCAATTATTCGGTGTACAACAACCTCAACAACACACCCGCGCACGCCGCGGGTCTGGATTTCAACACCGGTTCATTTACGCACAGCATTCGCTTCGGCTACACGAAGTTCCAAAACCACATAGGAGATGCAACCGGGGGAGGCGGCTTACCCGTCCCCATCCCAGGAGCCCAGGTGCGCGTATCTTCCTATCGCGCGGGCGCCAATCCACTTGCTCCGCAGGCTACCTTCCAGAGCAATAAACAAATCAAGTACGACGGCAGTAAATTGCTGGGCAGCCACATCCTCCGTTACGGTGTTGATTTCAATAAAATTCTTGGCGGAGGTTTTGCCAACTTCTTTGGCTTAGCCCCCAGCATCCGCTCCAGCACAAGCAGCGCACGCCAAAAGATCGCAGCCGCGGGACCTTTCCCTGGAGGCGCCTCGAATCCTCTGAACTATCCCATTTCGCAAATTGTCTTGGGTAACGGTCAAGGCTTCTTTACCGAAGCTCCGGCGTTCGGCTTTCCTTCTGGCGGGCAATTCGACAATCGCTTCCAGTGGTATCTGGGTGACACCTGGAAAATTCGTCCGAACCTTACGTTCAATTACGGCCTTCGGTACGTGCGTGATACCGGACGAACTAACAGCGATCTTGCTCCTCTGCCGTGCTCGGACATCGATGCGGCGAATTTCAATCCCCCTCCGCCTTGCAGCGGCAACATGCTTGATCTGTTTGGCAAGGGACTTGGCGGCAAAGTCCGCCAGGACAACAACAATTTCTCGCCCACGGTCGGGATCGCTTGGGATCCGTCCAGCAGCGGCAAAACGGTGTTCAGGGCCGGTGGTGGCGTCTACTATGAGAATGCGATCTTCAACAACGTGCTGTTCTCGCGGCCTCTGTTGCTGAAGAACGGGCTCTTTAACGCTACTCCAGTTCTTTGCCCGGCTAACACACTCATCTTTCCCGGTGGGCAGGCGGTGACCAGCACTCCCGGCGGACTCGACATTGCAACTCAAGTGTGCGGGCAGCCGATCGGGTCGGTCGCGCAGCAAGTAATCGCCTTGCAAAACCAATTCATCGCCGCGACCGCTAAGGCCGGCGCTCAGGCGAATCCTCAATTCGCGGGAGAGACTCTGGAACTCAATGGTCTGCTCGCGCCGGATTATCGCAGTCCTTACTCGTTCCAGATGAATGCTGGCATTCAGCGGCAGTTGTGGAACGGAGGAGTGCTTTCCGCAGACTACATTCGCAACGTCAACCTCCATTACCTGCTCGGCATTGACAGTAATCACGTGGGGGCGTCGCGCTTTCTCAATAAGACCGCGGCGACAAACGCGATTACTGCAACCAACGCCTCGTTTGGTTGTCCTGCGGGTGCAGCCGGGATAGATTGTGCAATTGCCCAAGGCGCGACCATGGAAGATTACGCGGGCAATGGAATTGGCTCGGCTGCCGAAGTGTTCGGCGCCTCTTCCAACGCCGTGGGTCTCCCTCCAGACCAGGGTGCGGCTTTCGCCGGAGTCAATCCCTTAGTCGGCCAGAACATCATGTATTTCCCTGTGGGCCGTTCGGTATACAACGCGCTGCAAATTGCGCTACGAAGCAACTCGGCGAATCCGTTTCCCAACATGGCATTTGTTCGCCATGTGAATCTGCAGGTCTCATATGCGCTGTCGAAATTCGCTTCAGGAACCAGCGGCGATCAGGACTTCATAGGGGGCGGCTTTGACTATGACAGCCCCAATCGCTACCTTGGCTGGAGTGAGTTTGACCGCACCCATCAGTTCTCCGTGGGAACGACGGTCGACTTTCCCGGTGCGTTGAAGGTAAGTCTAATCGGTCACGTCTACTCGCCTCTCTCCTCGTCATTGTGGGTCCCTTCACAAGGCCGCGCAGGCGAAATCTTTAACACGGATTTCACTGGGGACGGCACCGTTCAGGATCCGATTCCAGGAACTGTGAACGGAGCTTTCGGGCGCGACATTAAACCTGGAGATTTGAGCAAAGTAATCAGCAACTACAATTCAACCGTAGCTGGCAAACCGACTCCCGCTGGCCAGGCGCTAATCAGTGCAGGGCTCTTTACCCAGGCTCAGTTGGTGTCTTTGGGTGGAGTTGCGGATACGCTTGATCCTACGCAGTTCGTATCCGATCCTGCCGGAAATGGCTGGCTAAAAGTCGTCGATTTAAAGACCTCGTTCCCGATCAAGATCCGCGAACGCTTCACCATCGAACCTTCGGCGGCTGTCTATAATCTCTTTAACTTCGTCAACTACAACATCAGCCCATCCACCACGTTAGGTAACATTCTGGATGGTTCCAACGGCTCCGTGGGCGGCACACCGACAAACGACCCGCGAAACCAGTTTCGCGCAACTCAAACCTCCAGCACGTTCGCACTAGGTTCGCCGAGACAGATCGAGTTCGGCCTCAGAATCACCTTCTAATCAGCTCATATTGAAGCCTTCACGCCGGCCTTCGGGTCGGCGTTTTCTTTGAGGTTGCTCGATCGAAGGGCTGGATGTTCCTCACACTTCGATGTGCTGCTGAAAAAAAAAGACACCGCCGAGGGCGGCTGTGCCAGCCTAGTATTCCCAGCTGTCATCTGCGCCTTTCGGCGCAGTGTCTTTCATGTGCTGAGCGATCTGCGGCATCACCCGCTGATACATGGTTGCGATGGACTCGCTGGAGCTGATGCTTCCGCCACCTGCATAGCAGTGAGGCTGCCGGTTGCCATATTCGAAGGTCGCTGTTTTGTACGGATTCTTTGGACTGTCAAGGAAATCCTGGGTGAGGTGTACTGCGTTGTTGAGGTACCAAGTATCCATATCTCCGACTGTGATATGCAGTTTGCCGACCAGCTTTGGACCCAGGGTGGACCAGTCACGCTGCATGATGTGGTTCAGGTCGTAATGTTCCTTCCAATAACTCGCGACCGAGGAATCGATTACGCCGGTTCTCGGGTCCCAAATGGGTTTCGGATATCCATCCGAACTAACAGGGCTAAACACCGCCTGCCAAATTCCGAACTGCTCCGTTGATCGGCCGTGGGTGCCCATCACTTCCTCGCGGCGCACGGCGGGCTCCATCACGGCCTCGATGCTGCCATCAGGCTTGCGCATCTCCGGCCGCGGCACACGGCCGAACGGGCCCTCGTCCCAAAACGCATTCTTATCGTCGTAAATGTTGACGATCTGATAGGCACGGAAGTCGATCGGATCGGGACAGAATCCCCATGCTCCGTTGAAGTCATCGGGATAGAAAACCTGGTCGGCAATGGCCTCCCAGCCTCCGGTCGATCCGCCGGTAAGCGCACGAGCCCAGGGCTGGCCGATGTTCCGAAATCGATTTTCCACTTCGGGAATCAGTTCTTTCAAGATGGCATCGCCATACGGACCTAGATTCGCGGAGTTCACCGCGTAGGAGTCGTCATAGTAAGGATTGGCATGTTGAATCAGGAGCAGCAACATTTTCGGCAGCCGTCCCGTGGTCCAATCCTGGTAGAGCTTGTATCGATACTCCGCCCGCTTGCGGTCGACACCTTTCATGTCTGAAGTGGGTGGCTCGGTGCGGAAACCCTGAAAGTCGGCGGGAAAGTGGCCGTGATCGATGAGCAGCGGATAATGCGCGTCAGGATGCTCCTCGAATCCTGCAGGCAGAACAACAATTGCCCCCAAATACATGGGTCGGCCCCAAAAGTCGCTGAGCAGCTTGCTCTGAATGCGAAAATGTTTGACGTACTTGGTGTCCTGTGGCGTCGCTGCCGCAGGGATCTTCTCGGTAAGAGAGATGCGAACTGCACTTCCGCTTGCAGCATCGATGTGAATCCGCTGAGGCTTACTCATCAGATTGCCCGGTTTTTCATACCACTGCTGACCTTCTCCCATGTCCGGCGGAAGCTTTACTGTGTGCCGGTCCGCGCGATAAAAGGTTGTGTAGATGTTCAGCACTGCCTGGACGTAGTAATCGCCCGCAGGAAGTTGGTCGAGACTGACTGCCGGGTATCCCAGAGTAGTTCCATCGATGGTTGCCGAAGCTCCGGGAGAAAGCGCGTCAACGTCCAGGCCGAAGAATTGTGCGCTCTTGGCTTCCTCTTCACGGAGCTGATAACGGGGTTCGGGCTTCTCGTCCTTCGCGATACCCAGCATGATATGGCCGTCGAGCGCCTTATCACTTAGTGACGCGGGAAAGCTGATTTCAAAGCGCAGGCTGGAAGCTGGCTTTGCTTGATTTGGCCGGGCCGCTGCCCAGGCCACCAGTCCAGCAATTACCAGAGCAAGTACCCAGCTCAGTCTTACAACGCGACGCACGAAGATCATCAGTGAACTCCAAACAGGAATGACTGCGAGTCCATGATGGTATTGGTTGCGTTCGGCGGCGGCAACATGCGACTGTGAACATCATGGGCGTCGCGACTCCGAACCCCAGGGGTGACAACTCGGTCAACAAGTCCCTCCTGATCGCCGCAGGCCTTTACGCAGCCTTGCTGCTTGCGTTCTGGTTCGCGGCGATTCACTTCGACATGCCTCGGCGCATTCACGGGCATATGCCAAGCAGTTTTGCGGCATTCGCGCTGCTTCTCGCTCCTTATTGGTTCTTTGGCTTTGGGTTGGCGGATCTATTGCGCAAGTCGTTAGGCAGACCTCTAATCAGAGTGTTGCTTCCGGGCGTGTTGGTCATTCCATATCTGATTTTCTCCATTGCGCGCGGCGAGTTTCGATGGGAATACGCCTGCATTCTGTTTGCTATTCCGGTGGTCACGGCGGGCTTGTTTGAATTTCTGCCTCCGAGTGGAGAGCGGCATTCAGCGGCAAAATTCTCCTGGCAAGATCTGGTTGCGCTGTCGATGTTTTTCCTGCCAGTTGAGTTCGGGTTGCTCGGCCGCACCTTTCCCTATTCGGGACTCGCCGCAATGCCCAAGCTGTTGTTGGTGGATGCGGCCCTGTACTCGTATCTGGTCGTTAGAAAATTGGAGGGAGTGGGATATGATTTCCGCCCTCGTCTCCGCGATTTTGGCGTCGGCTTGCGGGAGTGCGCACTGTATGCGCCACTCGCTATCATCCTCGGTCTCGCCTTGCACTTCCTCAAGCCGCACGCGGGATGGCCGACGGCGCCGCGCGCGCTCGGCGCTCTCCTGATCACATTCTTCTTCGTCGCGGTGCCTGAAGAGCTCTTTTTTCGCGGGCTCCTGCAGAATCTCTTGCAGGGGCGTCTTGGCCGGCCACTCTCCTTGCTGATTGCATCAGTGCTGTTTGGTCTGTCGCATTTCAACAAGCCGCTTCCTTTTAATTGGCGGTACGTTCTGCTTGGGAGCATTGCGGGAGTGTTCTATGGCCGAGCCTGGCGCGACCGCCATCGCGTACTCTCTTCAGCGACGACCCATACCTTGGTCGATGTGCTTTGGTCGCTGTGGTTCCGATAGAAGTCGCCGGTCAAATTGCGCCCTAACGGCTAAGCCTCAAGAACGTCTAACTAGCGGACCGATCCGGCCGTCCGAGGTCCATCTCTGATTGCTCCACCCCTGAGGTGTTCAGTGCTCGATCAGCTCACGCAGGATGTCCAATATGGGATTCGCGGCTTGCGGCGCTCGCCGGCATTTGCTGCCATCGCAATTCTCACGCTCGCGCTGGGCATAGGCGCGAACACCGCCATTTTTAGCATTATTTATGCTGTGCTTCTCCGGCCGTTACCCTATGAGAATCCCGGCCAGTTGGTGCGGCTGTATGAAACCGAAGCTGCTCCGGGCAATTATCCCTTCACCGGCCCGGACTTCCTCGATTGGAAGGCGCAGAACCACAGCTTTCAAGACATGACGCTGATGAGCTGGACGCACTCTATGAATCTCAGCGGACGCGGAGAGCCCGACCACGTAGTCGGAACGCCCACCGAGGCAAACTTCTTTGCTTTGCTGGGTGCGCGCCCGCTGCTGGGCCGAACCTGGGCCCCTGGGGAAGATGAACCCGGGCACGACCATGAGGTGATTCTCAGCTACGGTCTGTGGCAGAGCCATTACGCCGGGGATTCCAAGACCGTCGGCACTGACATTGACCTCAACGGGGAAAAATACAACGTCATCGGCGTAATGCCCGTCGGTTTCCACTTTCCCTCTGAGGCTCAGCTCTGGATTCCCTTGGACATGGACAGCAAGAGCCTAGGGCGTCGGGGCACCTATCAATTCCTAGCCGTGGGCCGCCTAAGGCCAAGCGTGTCTCTCCAGCAAGCGCAATCGGAGATGTCGGTGATTGCCAGTCGGCTGGAGAAGCAATACCCGGACTCAAATTACAAGGTGAACGCCTCCCTGGTGAGCCTGCACGAAGACATGGTCGGCGAGTCTCGCAGCTCGCTGCTAATTATGTTGTGGGCGGTGGCGCTGGTGCTCTTAATCGCGTGTGCGAACATCGCTAATCTTTTGCTTTCGCGCGCCGTAGCCCGGCAGAAAGAGATGGCCATTCGAGGAGCCCTCGGTGCCGGTCGTACGCGGCTCATCAGGCAGGTGTTAACTGAAAGTGTTTTGCTTGCGGGCGCTGGAGCGATTGCAGGCGTGGTCCTGGCATGGGCTGGCGTAAGGGTAATTACCTCTCTGAAGCACCTGGGCCTTCCCTCCGCAAACGCGATCAATATCAATCCTGCGGTTCTCGCTTTCACGCTAATACTGGCGTTGCTGACAGGACTGTTGTTTGGAATCATTCCCGCTTTGCAAATCTCACGCCCAGGATTCTACGAAGAATTAAAGGGAGGAGCGGGAAGTGCAATAAGTCCGGGGCGCAGACGCCGCTCGGTCAGTGACGCGCTGGTAATCGCAGAAGTTGGACTCTCGTTGTTATTGCTTGTTTCTGCCGGGCTGTTGCTGAAGGACTTCATGCGGCTGCGCAGCAATAACATCGGAGTACGTCCAGAGGGTGTTTGGAGCGCCGCGATTTCGTTACCCGAAGCGAAATACAAAGAGGATCAGCAGCAATTCAGTTTTTCTCAGAATCTTCTCGAGAAGGTGCAGAGCATTCCGGGAGTGGAATCCGCCGCACTCAGCAATCGCATGCCGCTTGAGGGAGGGAGCAATGGTTATGTTGCGCTTCGTGGCAAACCATTCCAACCTATGAGCGGTCCACTGGTGGAAACTCACGCGGTCTCACCTGATTACTTCAAAGTGATGGGAATCCCGGTGCTGCAAGGCAGGACGTTCACAGCAGAGGATGTTCACTCCAATTTCGCGGCCGATGAACGTGAGAGTCAAATTGCAAAGATAAACACGAAGATGACTCCGCGAGAAAGCAATGCCATAGTAACCACCGCGATCGTAAATAAAGCAATGGTGCGGGGGTTCTGGCCAGGCCAGAACCCCATTGGGCAGATGTTCTCCTACGGCGATAAAGATGGGCCGTGGTTGCAGGTGATCGGCGTGACTGACGATGTGAAGCAGTGGAGCATTACTCACGCGCCGGTGCCGGAGGCGTATCAGGCCTTCGACGGCTCACGATTTCTATTTTTAGTTGTACACACCTCGTCACCAGCGCTAGACGTAAGCTCTGAAGTGCGACGTGCACTTGCGCAAATTGACTCCACGCTACCGCTTTACTCCATCCGCACGATGAATGACGTAATCGCCGAACACGCGAGCGGACAGCAATTCCTTGCTCTGCTGCTGGGGCTCTTTTCAGGACTTGCCGTGGTATTGGCTGCAGTCGGAATCTATGGGGTATTGTCCTACTTGGTAACGCAGCGAACACGGGAGATCGGCATCCGCATGTCTCTGGGTGCCAGCCGCGGGAATGTTCTTTCGCTGGTTCTGAACCATGGCATGCGATTGGCTGGACTGGGCTTCGCGGCTGGTCTGGTTGCGGCTCTACTGGCGGGTCGATTGCTGTCCGGACTTTTGCACGAGGTGCATCCCAGCGATCCTGCCATCATGATTTTGACTGCAATAGCTCTGGCAGCAGTGGCGCTGGCGGCTTGCTATTTGCCCGCGCGCCGGGCTGCACGGGTCGATCCTATGGTTGCGCTACGTCACGAATAGCGAGGCGGAATTCCGCGTCCTTAGCCTCGTAGCCGGGTAGTGTCTCCGAACAGACAGCAGCTTTCGGCATGCTATAGTAGCCGCACTTTCAGGGCTAGAATCGACAGTGGTCGGGTAAACGGGCCAGGCATGTCCACCAGTTCAATAACAAAAGCAGCGCCCAGCTCCGCGCTTCGCGTTCTGCCTTTGCTGGTCTGTTTCGATGAGGAACCCGAGATCCAGCAGCGGCTATTGGATCTTCCGCGTTATCGCCGCATCTCCTTTGAAAACTCGCTTACCGTACCGGCAGAGGTGGAGCGCATCGTGATCAGCGGCAGCGAGCTGTTGCTGACCGAGTTTTACGATGAGATCCGAAAGCCAACCTGCCGGTTGATCGCACTGACGGACGAGCGCTTTCATGATCCCCGGATCGACGGCCTGGTTTACGCCTACCTGCCCAGTAGCACGCCGCCGCCGCTGCTGGAACGCACCGTGGATAACGGGCTCGACCATATTCATCTGATCCACGTCCGCGAGCAGATAAACGAGCGTTTGCGTGGTGTCACGCGCGAGATTCAGGAGCTCAACAAAATCGGCGCAGCACTCTCGGCGGAACATCGTCTCGATAGCCTGCTGGAACTCATTCTTACTAAGAGCCGGCATATCACGAATGCCGACGCGGGTTCGCTCTACCTTGTCGAGAGTATTCCCGCCGAGGCGCCTTCCAATCGCATAGCCTCTTCACTGCTAACGACGAACACAAATGGGGCAGGTGGTCTTCCGGCTTCGCAATTATCGAACCAGGATGCAAGGCAGCCGGCAAAAAAGCTGCTACGCTTTCGCTTGGCCCAGAATGACTCCATTGATTTGCCATTTCGGGAAACGACGATGGAGATCGATCATAAGTCCATCGCCGGATACGTGGCTTCTACTGGGCAAATCGTCAATATTGACGACGCCTATGATCTGCCCCGGGACGTTCCTTACAGCATCAATCGCAAGTTCGACGAAGATTCCGGGTATCGCACGAGGTCGATTCTCGCCGTTCCGCTCCGCGACCAGAAGGACCACATCGTCGGAGTTCTGCAGCTCATCAATGCGAAACGCGACGGCCCGACGAGACTGGACTCAGCTCCGGCGATGAAAGAACAAGTCATTGCCTTTGGCGGACGGCAGCAGGATATCGTTGCTTCCCTGGGCAGCCAGGCCGCCGTTGCAGTCGAGAACAGTCAGCTGTACGAAAACATTCAACGGTTGTTTGAAGGATTCGTGCGCGCGTCGGTCAGCGCGATTGAAGCCCGCGATCCTACGACCTCCGGACATTCCTTTCGCGTAGCCAATCTCACGGTCGCGCTGGCAGAGGCGGTGCAGCGTGTCGAAACCGGTCCATATGCCAACTTGCGCTTTACGCGCGAGGAGATGCGCGAAATACGGTACGCCTCGTTGCTGCACGATTTCGGTAAAGTTGGCGTCCGTGAAGAAGTTCTGATCAAGGCGAAGAAACTTTATCCAGCGCAGCTCGATCTAGTGAAACAGCGCTTCGCCTTCGTGAAGCGCTCGATCGAGGCGGAAAGACTTCAGCAGCGGCTGGAGTACGTGCTGGAAAAGGGCCGCGAGGAGTACCTGGCAAAGCTTGGACACTTCGACAACGAGTTGCGCGATCAAATTGCCGAAGTCGACCGTTTTTTCGAACTGGTTCTCAAGGCCGATGAGCCGAGCGTTTTGCCCGAAGGCAGCTTCGACAAGCTGACCGATATTGCTGCGCACTACTATCGCACTTTCGAGGGCGAGGATCAGCCTCTGCTAACTCCTGATGAAGTTCGTCTGCTCTCTATTAGGCAAGGTTCACTCGATGACAACGAGCGGCTCCAGATCGAGTCACACGTGGTGCACACCTTTAACTTTCTGCAGCAGATTCCGTGGACATCGGAGATTCGCCACATCCCCGACATCGCCCGCGGACACCACGAGAAACTCAACGGGCAGGGCTATCCCTACAAGCTCTCTGCGCCAGAGATTCCCGTCCAGACACGTATGATGACGATCTCAGATATCTTCGACGCGCTCTCCGCAGCGGATCGCCCCTACAAGCGCTCGGTCAGCCTTGATCGCGCTCTTGAGATCCTGGGTTTTGCCGTCAAAGACGGCGAACTCGATGCTTCGCTGTTCCAAGTATTTCTAGATGCGAAGGTTTACGAGCGCTGGAAGATCGAACCAATCGCCTACTAGGCTTCCGACGCCAAAACTCGTTGCAGCACCCTCCCGTTTTATACTGAACTCACAATGTCCAAGGTCTTCAAGCGCGTCCTTCTGAAGCTCTCTGGAGAGGCTCTGGCTGCGGGTCAGGGGTTCGGAGTAGACGTCACCCGCGTTCACCAGATCGCGGGAGAAATCGGCGACGTCCATGAGTTGGGCGTTCAGATCGCGATCGTCGTGGGCGGCGGGAATTTTTTTCGTGGAGTCGCCGAGCAGGCGCGCGATATGGACCGCGTGTCCGCCGATCATATGGGCATGCTCGCGACAATGATCAACGCTTTGGCTCTTCAGGACGCGCTGGAGAAGCGCAATGTTCATACTCGCGTTATGTCGGCAATCGAGATGAACCAGGTCGCGGAGCCCTTTATTCGTCGTCGCGCATTGCGGCATCTCGAGAAAGAACGTGTCGTGATCTTCGGGTCTGGAACCGGCAATCCCTATTTCTCCACTGACACCGCCGCTTCATTGCGGGCGATGGAGATCAAAGCCGACGTCATTCTCAAAGCCACCAAAGTTGATGGCATCTACGACGCCGATCCCTTTCTGGTGAAGGACGCGACCATGTTCCAGCAGATCACGTACATGGAGATACTTAAGCGAGGACTGAAGGTGATGGATACCACCGCGATCAGTCTCTGCAAGGACAACAACCTGCCCATGATCATCTTTAACCTGAATACGCAAGGCAACATTCGCCGTGTGATCACTGGTGAAAAGGTGGGGTCGCTGGTGTGTGCGTGAGGACGGCAATAAGCGATAGGCAATGGGTAAAAGGTCAAAAGCAATTCTCCTCTAATGCAAAACGCCGACGCTTGCGCGTCGGCGCTTCTCTTTAGGCCTATTGCTTACTGCTTAGGCCTATTGCTTACTGCTTAGGCCTATTGCTTACTGCCTATTGCCTATCGCGGCTCTAACTTACCTTCCGCACAACCTGCATCCTGCTCCAGTCGTAATCGAACTTCTGGCCACAATCCAGACAGACGACATAATGCCCGCCTTGGCCGATGGGTTCCCAGTCGGAGTTGCGGCTATAGCTGGATGTACTGGCTGCGGCGAAGGGTTTGGAGGTATGGCGATGACGACAGCTAAGCGACAAGACTTGCAGAAATTTCTGAAGCATTTCTCTTCGACCTTCTCTTGCGGACCCTGACCTGCTGTGATTTACCTGTCCCGTCCGCCATGCGAGCGGGACAGGTATATCAAGAATTACTGAATCAGCCTAGGCGCGGGCAGCTGCGACCGAGGACTCGATCGAAACCGGTTCCTTGCCGTCTTTCTGCTGCTGTCCAGGCTTGCGGATGTCGATGCCGCCCTTGAAGAAGGCACCATCCTCGATGCTGATGCGTTGCGCGACGACATCGCCCGTGAGCGAGCCTTCATTGCGGATGTCAACGCGGTCACTGGCGTTCAGGTTGCCGCGGACTTTGCCGAGCACGACCACTTCGCGAGCATTGATGTTCGCGGAGACCTGTCCGTTGCGGCCTACGGTAACGCGATTGCCAGGCAGCTGAATCGAGCCTTCAACCTTGCCGTCGATGTAGAGCGACTCGGAGCCGGTGACTTCGCCCTTAATGACCAGGCTCTTGCCGATCGTCGCCTGTTCCTGAGTATTCAGGACGGCATTACGGTTTGCAGGGGCAGGGGTCGGTTCGGCGCTGGGAGTGAAACGCGGGGCGTCCATTACTGGCGCTGGCGTTGGTTTGCTCTGAGTCGGGTTTGGAGCCGGGGTGGTGTTCGGCTGGTTTGGCGCTCCTGGATTAGCTGGCTTCCACATTGAGTTGTTATCTCCTTCAAATCTCTTTCGAGTTCAAGTGTCGCAAGCTCCAACGCTGACTATTAGCTCCCGACTCGGGCCAAGAGCAAACTTGGATGGTGCTGGCGTCTTTCAAATCTAGCTGAGTGTACCGCTGGATCGGGCTTGTGGTACTCATCTGAGCACCTAAAGTGCCAGATGTTTTCTGCTTAGTCCGAACTAGGTTCAACTCCGCTCCAAATGTGGATTTGCAGCACTGAACGGTGTCGATTTGGCGCGTTTCATAGCGGTAAAGTGGTGTAAATCTTGCCTCCGGAGCGGCAGTTCTTGCGTGAGACAAACGCCTTAGATCTCTTTTACCACGGACACGCAGAGGTCCGGACAGCTAAACACGAGTCCCAAATCAGGTGAGAATCTAGCCAGAATTTCCAGGAACAGGGAAATTAACAGGGGGTTTTGCAAAATCACCGCGGATTTCTGCAATTTCTGCCCAGAATCTGCGATTTTTCAATCCAGAACAGGGAATAACAGGGAATTTGTGGAAATCTCGCGAAACCCGCTTCGCCAGCGGCAATCCGCGCTGCTTGACGCCACAACCGCCGATTAACAGGGATTTTGCAGGGAATTTGCGGCCTGAGCTTTTCCCAGCCTGAAAGCCGAATCGCCGCTCGGTGTCTCCGTGCCAGCCAGGTGAAATTTCGGTAGATTTACAAAAGATGCCTACCGACCGCGAGATTCTCGCCCGCATCGCTCGTCAACCGAACCAGGCTGCCGGATTCAAGCAGCTTGTCCGCGAGCTTGGACTGCGCGGAGGCGAGGACCGCCGTCATCTCGAAGAGCGTCTCCAGAAACTGATGGATCGCGGCGAGCTGATCAGCATCGGACGCGACCGCTTCACCGTTCCCGCGGCCGCCGCCAAACAGAACCTCATAGCCGGCGAGCTCTCCGTCCATCGCGACGGATACGGCTTCGTTAAGCCGCGAGACGCGTCCGTTCGCGACAAGATCGCGGGCGATATTTACATCTCACCGGGAGCTATGAACGCCGCCATGAGCGGCGATCAGGTTCTGGTCGAGGTTGGTCCCACACGCGGGGACGGCCGCGCCGAAGGCAGCATCGTCAAGGTCATAGGCCGCGCGCATCCCACAGTTGTCGGCACCTTCCATTACGGCGACCGCTACAACTACGTCCAGCCGATCGACGACAAAATCACCGACCCAATCGTCATCCCTCGCGGCATGGAGGTACCGGAGACAAAGGTGGAGTCGGGGCATGCTCCGTCTCCGCACCCCCCCGGGCGCGAGTCCCGCCATCGCGTGATCGGCAAAGAGGCCCGCAGGTCTCACCACGCCGATCTCGAAGGCGTGGTTGTGGATGTCGAGATCGTCCAGTGGCCTTCAGGCTCGCAGAATGCGCGCGGCAAGGTGATCGAAGTCCTCGGCTACGAGAATGACTTCGGCGTGGATGTCGAGATCGTCATCCGCAAGCACCACATCCCGCACGTCTTTCCCGGCGAAGTTCTGGAGGAGGCCGAGTCGTTTACTGCTGTGCTGGATCGCGATGACGTCGCAGGCCGCGAGGACTACCGCAATCTGCCCATCGTCACCATCGACGGCGAAACCGCGCGCGACTTTGACGATGCTGTCCTGGTTCGCAAAACCGGAGCCGGCAGCTACGAGCTTCAGGTCCATATTGCTGACGTAGCCAATTATGTGACCGATGGCTCAGCGATCGATACTGAAGCGCGGATGCGCGGTACATCAGTCTATTTTCCCGATCGCGCCGTGCCGATGCTGCCGCTCGAGCTCTCGACAGATTTGTGCAGCTTGCGTCCGCAGGTGGAGCGACTGGTGCTCTCCTGCATTATGGAAATCGATCACGCCGGCGAGGTAGTCGGCTATGAACTACATCAGGGCCTGATTCGTTCCGCGGCGCGCATGACTTACAACGAAGTGCAAGCGATTCTCGATGGCGATCCAAGCATGCGCAAACAGTACGGGCATCTGGTGCCCGAATTCGAGCGCATGCAGGAGCTGGCCAAGATTCTCAACCGTAAGCGGGTGAAGCGCGGGTCGATTGATTTCGATATGCCCGAACCGGTAATCGAATTCGATGAAGCCGGACTGATGCAAGGCGTTATCCGGTCCGAACGCAAGTTCTCACACCGCCTCATCGAGGAATTCATGTTGGCGGCCAACGAATGCGTGGCGGACTATCTCGAGAGTCACGCGATCGCCTCGCTCTACCGCATCCACGAGAAGCCAGACGCGAAGAAGGTCTACGATTTCGAGCTCCTCGCGGCGGCGTTCGGATATTCGCTCGGAGTCGGCGCGCTGCCCGTCAAACGTTTTCAAACGCGCGGCGAACGCCGGGAGCGGCACGGCAGCGGACGCAATCCGCGGCAGCACGAGATTCCCGCGGACGTCCACATCACGCCCCGCATGTACCAGAAGCTGACGCAGAAGATCGCGGGCAAACCGGAGGAGCGCATCTTGTCATACCTGATGCTGCGGTCGCTGAAACAGGCGCGCTACTCTGAAGAGAACGAAGGACACTTCGCACTCGCGGCGCCAACCTACACCCATTTCACATCTCCGATTCGGCGCTATCCCGATTTGATCGTGCATCGCATTTTGAAAGCGGTGCTCAGCGATGGATCGGCAAACTCCCATAGCGATGGATTGTCCCACTCCCATAAGTCCGCGGCACAGGCGCCCTCGGCTGCGATGCATGCCAGCGACGCCCGACACAAACGGGGATCCGGCCGCCCTCGGCCGGGTGTTGCAGATGATGGCCATGAAGCCTCCCCATGGTCAAAGCGCCGCGTGAAGGAGTCTGCAGACGGCAAAAAGCGCCTCACGGAAATCATCCCGCTCGACGACCTTCACGAGATCGCCGTAGATTCGAGCATGACCGAGCGCCGAGCCGACGAAGCCGAGCGCGAGCTGATCGCGTGGAAGAAGATCAAATTCATGCAGGACAAAGTCGGTGACGAGTTCAACGCGCTGGTCGTGAGCGTGACCAAATATGGACTTTTCGTCGAGGTGGAGGATCTATTCGTAGAAGGACTGGTGCCGATCGGATCGCTCTCTGACGACCGCTACACCTATCGGGAGAACACGCGACAAATCATCGGCGACCGCTCCGGGCATGCCTACTCAATCGGGGACCGGGTCCATGTGATCCTCGACCGCATCGATCGCGTACAGAGGAAGCTGCAGTTCGCGATTGTCGAGGAGCAACGAAAAACCGAAAAGCGAACACGAAGGGCACGGAGTTAGGAAATGCTGCATCTCTCCGTGACCTTTTCTGTCGCCTTCGTGACCTTCGTGTTAACCCCGGGGCTATTCCTGTAAAATCGATTCGTTACGGAGGACTGCAGGAACCGCATGGCACACATGGTCCAGTGCGTGAAGTATGGCCGAGAGATGGAAGGGCTCGACGAGCTTCCCTTCGACAACGAACTCGGCCGCAAGATTTACGACAACGTCTCCAAGCAGGCCTGGGCGGAGTGGGGCGAGCACCAGAAGATGCTGATGAACGAATATCGACTCCAGCCCTGGAAGAAAGAAGCGCAGGAGTTTCTCGCGCAACAACTACAGGCGTACTTCTTCGGCGAGGGATCTCACCTGCCGCAGGAATACGTACCTCCAGCACGATAAAAATTGGCAATTGCTCCCCCTCCCGTAATAGAACTGCGTCCGGCGCACGCGCCTCTCAACTCATGGCCTGAGTTGCTGCGCCGTCACTGGCCGGCGTGGGTGGCGATTTTCTCCATATTTGCAATCGTCTATCTGGGATCCATCTCCTCTCCCGCAATTTTTGATGATGCCGACGCCACCCACGCCGAAGCCGCGCGCGAGATGGCTGGCACGCATGACTGGGTGACGCTCCATGTAGACGGCATCCGTTATCTGGAGAAGCCGCCGCTGCCGTACTGGCTGGTCGCAGCCTGCGATCGCATGTTTGGTGTTTCGGAAGCATCCATTCGCTTGCCGACGGCGATCACCATCTTGTTGCTGATGATCCTGGCTGCCGATTGGGCGCGGCGTGCCTTCGGCGCACGCGCCAGCACTTACGCCGCGTTGCTGGTGGTCACCACCATCGGCTTCTACCTGTTCTCACGCATCCTGATTCCGGAAGCTTTGCTCGCGCTCACCATCTCCGGAGCACTTTACTTTGCTTTGCTGGCTTTGGACCGAGGAAAAGCTTCCCGCCTCTGGTATGCGTCCTACGCGTGCCTGGCGTTGGCTGTGCTGGCCAAGGGACTCGTGTCCATCGTCTTTGTCGGCGGCACTCTGCTCGCTTATCTGCTGGTAACTGGAGAGTGGAAGCGCTGGCGTGAGTTCCGCCTGTTCACCGGCGCGCTTTTGTTCCTGCTGATCGCCGCGCCGTGGCATATTCTCGCAACTCTTCGCAATCCGGGGTTCTTCTGGTTTTACTTCGTCAACGAGCACGTGCTGCGCTTTCTCGGCAAGCGTTACCCGAAGGACTACAACAAGCTTCCGGCCATCGCCTATTGGACGTTGCACTTCGTTTGGCTTTTTCCCTGGAGCCTTTTCCTCGCGCGTGTGGTGGAGAACCTGCGTGAGCGTGCGCGAGAGCGCATTCCCTCAGAGTGGACACTCGCAGACCGCACACGCGTGATCTGCCTGGTTTGGTCGGGGCTGATTCTGGTTTTCTTTGCCATCTCGACGAACCAGGAGTACTACACCTTTCCCGCATACTTGCCGTTGTTGCTGCTCGCCGCCGATGCATTGGCGTCCGAACGCGTTCGCAGCCGGTGGAGTACGGTCGCGTATGCACTGCTTACCGTTATGGGAACAGCCGCCGGAGTGGCCTTGATCGCAGGCGTGTGGTCCTCGCACAATTTGCCGGTTCCCGTTGATCTCGGCTCAGTGCTCGCTGATCGGCAGGTAGCCGACAACACGCTCTCGATGTCGAAGTTCTTTGACCTTACCGGCGCCGCGTTTGCAGGCTTGCGGCTTCCTGCATTGCTTGCGGCGTTTGCGCTGCTTCTCGGGCCGCTCATTGCGTTGCTGTGGCACAAGCGATCGGCGCGCGCCGCGGTTTGGATTCTGGCCATGAGCTCCGCGACGTTTCTGTTTGCCGCGCACATCGCGCTGGTTCGCTTCGGCCCATTCCTGTCGTCGCGCGATCTAGCTCGCCAGGTAGAGCGGGAGATTCGTCCGGGCGATCAAGTCATGATTTACGGCGACCAGGCGTACGGATCCTCGCTGATCTTCTATTTGCAGCGTCGGGTCTTGTTGGTGCATGGACGCAGCACATCACTTCTATGGGGCTCGAGTTACCCGGATGCTCCGCATGTTTTCTTGGACAACGATGACTTGCAGCGCGCGTGGCACAGCGAGCATCGCGTGTTCCTGTTCGTTCCTAATGAGCAGCGCTCGCGCGCAGAATCATTGCTTGGCGGGAGTGCGTACGTCTTCGCACATGTTTCAGGAAAAGAGATTCTGAGCAATCGGCAGTGAGGGAACCGGAAGGCCACAGAAGTAAAAAACGAGGTCACGGAAACCTGACCTCAGCTTCGTACTTGGTAGTTTTCGATACCCATTCGAAAGCGATAGTGTTCCTGCCTAATTGAGGTTTGCTGAATAGAGTTTGTGGATCGGAAGAGAACAGCACTTTCTTACAAACTGTCATCCTGAGCCGCTTTTGGCGAAGGACCTCCGGAAAATGCTTGGGAAGGGATGCTTTTTCCAGGCTTTTGCACGAGGATTTTTCGTTAAGAAGCCAATCGAGTGCGTGTAGCCCGAGACATCATGCGGGGTCCTTCGCCAAAAGCGGCTCAGGATGACAGACTCTTTGGGGGTCCCTATCGGTCAGCGAACCTCGAGAAACAATGCGACCTCACGAAATTTCCATCGTCACCTTCGTGTTCGCTTTTGCCACTTCGCGCAGCATCCGACCCCCGGCAGTCAGCCGATACTCTTCGCCGCGCCAGTCGATCTTGGAACTCAGATAGCTACCTATCCACAGAATCGAGCCCAGCAGATCGCGTAACGGATACAGCCATGCGCGCGTCAATGCTTTGCGATCTCCGGCTACAAAGTATCCAGCCGCTATCGACTGAATCGCGCGATTGACGAAGGCTGCGCCCAGCAGCGTCCATCCAAGCGCCGCGTGACCGCTGGCCAACCCCGCAATCAATCCGAACACGCCATAGGGCATCGCATAAGTGAGCACCGTCCCGAAGTGTCCTTTGGGACGCGAGAAGCGCGTGCTGCGCATCCAGCGCACCTGGTGGCGCATGGAGGCCAGGAACGAATGATGGAAGACCATGTGGTCGATGCTGTGATGCGAGAGCACGACCTCCATTCCCGATTCGGCAACCCGGTTCCCCAGGATGTAGTCGTCGGCGCAGTAGTCCGCCATGAACCCGAAGCCTCCCAGCGCCTCCACGCATGCGCGCCGCACCACCATCGTCGGACCCAATGCGAACTTCATGCCCTCCAGTAAATCGGCCACCACTACACCGGCCGTCATTTCCACCGAGAATCCAAAGGCCTCAAGTTCAGTCCAGAACCCACCCGCCGGCAGCCCGCGATAGATGCACGTCGTCATGCCCACTTTGGGATTCGCAAACGGTTTGATGATCTGGCGCAGATACTCGGGCGAGACGCGCACATCGCTGTCACTGATCACCAGCAGATCGTGAGCAGCCTGCTTCCACATCGCTTCCAGGGAGTAGAGCTTGGCATTGGTCCAGGGCGGCTCGCCGCAAGTAAGGATCCGGGCTTTCACTCCGGGATATTTCTGCGCCAGCCTTCGAGCGACCGCCAATGCAGGATCGCTCGCCACGCGCGCACAGAAAAGCAGTTCAAATTCGGGATAGTCCTGGCGAAAAAAACTCTCGAGGTTCTCCTCAAGGTTCGGCTCCAGTCCATGAACGGGTTTGAGCAGGCTCACGGGCGGCGTGTAATCCGCAGACGCGAGCAGTTCGCGCCTCCGTTTCACAAAGCGGAGGACACCTGCGACGACCAAAATCAGATAAGCAGTCGAGGTAAGCGTGCCAACCAGAGTGATCGCCAGTACGGCGCGAATGAACATGATGGTGGATGAAAGCTCGATTCTACATGCGAGTGCGCGGGCCGCTGGCGATGCGGAATCGCTGTAGTATCATGGAAATACCCCAATCCCGCGAGCGCGGGATCCTTCCTCTTCACGTCGGGACGTGGCTCAGCCTGGTAGAGCACTCGCTTGGGGTGCGAGGGGTCGGCAGTTCAAATCTGCCCGTCCCGACCAATCCTCAAATCAGTGTCTTACGCGGGTTTCGCTTCAGGTGCGAAATTCTAGGCGAGTATTCAATTCACGGCAAGGATTCGTCTTGCCTTGCTTTCTTTCTGCCCTAGCCGACTATGAACGGAATATGCCTAAACGTGCACACAGAGCACGGATAAAGCCTCTTGGACAGCTGATTTAGGCTGATCCCAGTTTTTGGCAGGCTGCTAGCGGAACCCTCAATGCCCAGGATAGAAACAGTCGGTGAATTCCATTTTGGTTCTCTCACGAGCAGATGATCAAGGAATCTACAAATTCAAGGCAAAGTGCCTAACTTGAGTCATGCTGCGTCGGCCACTGATGTGGATGCTAGGCTCGCTTCAAATCGTGCCAAAGAAGCGGACGAAACTTCGGAGAAGCAGACAAGAGATTCTCGAGTCTGCAAAGCGTTGGCTCGAAAGTCAGAACACAGAACCGCCCGACTCGCGCGAGAAGTTGCGGGAGCGAGTCCTTGCCTTTGTCAGTCTTTCCCATGATGGAAAGGAACTGGCTCTCTTCCACGTCAAGCCGTTGCTTCCCTTCGATTCAGGTGCTGAAAGAATCTTGGGGTACTTGCGAATGTTTGCCGGAGAGGAACTTGAAGGGGAGGAGTTAGAGGTGGTCTCTGGAATTTCTGAGTATGCCAGACGTGTTCGTGAATGGCGCGTTGAGTTTGGATGGCCGATTAAGCGTGTGGGAAGCCGATACATCTTGGAACACGATGAGCCGGACGCCGCTAAAGCCGAGCTCTGGAGAACCCTCAATACCATTCGGAGGAGCGGGGAGAGTGCTCGGGACAAAATGCTCGCTCTTTTCCGAGCTCTTCCAATCGGGCAGCCCATCAGCACGGCCCAACTTCGGTACGTCGCGGACAACAAAGACATGCGGAGAGTCCGCGAACTTCGCAGTGAACATGGTTGGCGAATCATGACGCGTAACACAGGAATGCCGCAGCTTCGACCTGACCAATATGTCTTAGTCGATGCCGAGCCGATGGAGGCTCACGACCGGCACATTGATAACGAAACCATCGTCGACGTTTTAACGCGTGACGGAAATTGCTGTCAGAAATGCGGCTGGCACCCAAACGAGCGTGTGGCCGGTGACCCGAGGCAATATATTGAGCTGCACCATATCAATTGGCATTCAGAAGGCGGCGCGAACGACCCAAATAACCTTGCCACTTTGTGCAATGTCCACCACAGAAAGGTGCATAACCTAAAATTGGACCCCGCTAGCTTCCAAGAGTGGGTCAGTCATTCGGACTGAAACCCCAACAGCCTCTTCGTCAAAATACGTTTTCAAGTGTCTCGCAATCGCCTCAGCCAGCAGTGGTGGGACCGCGTTCCCAATTTGTCGAGCTATTTCGATTTTGGAACCGCAGAAGAAATAATCGTCCGGGAATGTTTGCAGCCGTGCAGCTTCCCAGTGCGTGATGGGTCTGTCGAACTCTGGATGGAGATAACAACCTTTTTCCGGTTTGAAAAACTCGGTCCGAATCGTTAGCGCAGGCTCAGACCACCGCAAGCGGCCGAAGACATCCGTTGAACCCGTCCTCTTCTCTTTCCAACAGCGGGGTGTCAGGTCGGGGCGATTTTTCAGCAAATCAAATCGATTTCCGCCTGGTGGGACAGCCATATATCTCTCCAGCGATTTCGGCGTAGGATTTCGGCCGATATGAAGTTGCGCGGCACGGAACTTAGCCGTACCCATAAATCGCTCAGCCATAGGCAACTCGAAACTTAGGCGCTTACGTCGCAGTTCCCAGATCGCGTCTTTTACCGAATTTGTCTTTCCGAGCAATGTGGGCAGCGGCAAGCTTGGCTGGGCATCGGTCATTCCAATTACGAAACCACGGCGTCGTTGTTGTGGAACACCAAACTTAACTGCATGAAGAACTCCTGACGTGAGCTGGTAGCGAAGTTTCTTAGCGATTCTTTCGACTTCTGGAAACTCGTCTGACTTCAGGAACTCCGGCACGTTCTCGATTACGAATACCTTCGGCCTGACCCACTTCACAACTTTGAAGAAGAACCTCCAAAGCTGATTCATCGAGGGGTGGTGATGTGTCGGCGACATCTTTCCCAGTGGGGAGAAGCCTTGACAAGGTGGACCCCCAATCAATAAGTCCACCTGCAGGTCCGGCAAATCGGTTCGCTTGAGTTCCTCTATCGGCCTGGAAAAGACAGCGTGTCCGAAATTTGCCGCGTAGCTTGCAGCGGATGGAAAATCCTTCTCGACTGCGAACACGGAACGAAACTCAACGTCTTCACCTGACGCTTGACGGAATCCCTGAGAGAGGCCACCTGCGCCTGCAAACAGATCGATGAAATTAACGGTTCTGCGCGCAATCACGTTTTTGCTAATTTCCGTACCAGCCTTCCCAGACAAGCAGTCCGCTCGTCAATATTTCGCAATTCGCATTGCCAAATCGTCATGACCGACCAGCCCATCTCCCGAAGCTGCTTACGCACTCTTCGGTCGCGCTTCACATTGCGTAAAATCTTTTGTTCCCAAAAATCGCGGTTCGTAGTTGGAAGCGTGGCGCGCGGACAGCGAGCGTGGTGATGCCAAAAGCAGCCGTTGATGAAGATGGCTGTCCTGAAACGAGGCAAAACAATGTCTGGTTTTCCCGGCAGGCTCGCGTGCAGACGAAATCGAAACCCCTCCGCGTGCAGATAGCTTCTGGCTACTATTTCCGGCCGAGTATCGCGCTGGCCAATACGGCTCATAACCCAGCTTCGTTTCTTCTGTGAAAAGACATCAGCCATTAAATTTCGTAATTCCCACGCTTAGCGGTCGCCCCATTTTCAGACTCAATGCACGAACTCGCAATAACGAATCGCTAAAAAGAAAAGCATTGCTGTGGAAGACTAGACAGAAACCTCGGTGAATTTGAGATGTCGAGGTCATTGCTGCGAAGATGAGGCAGAAGCGCGCCATTTTTTAAGATTCCTCGCCGGGCTCCATGAACGAAAAAAAGTCTCTGCCGAGTTCGCTAATGCCGAACACTCGCACGAACGGGTCTTGCATCAAATGCTCAATCCTTTTCCGTATGTCTTCAAGATTTTGACTCGCACTAAGCGATTGAGGCATGTCCAAAGGAATCGGTTCAAGATACTGTTCTACGACACCCAACCCCTCCAGCAACTGCGCCCTTAAAGCCTCACTCGATTTTCCGCGTTTGAACGCATCTCGAATGGTGTATCCATCACGCATTTTGGCGAGAAGTTCTAGGTCCATCAGATTTAGATCTCGCAAAATTTGAAAGAACGTGTCTTGTCGCGTTTCACGCTCAAATCGAACATTTGCGCTGTTGGCAAGACCCACGCCGAGCATTCGGAGCTTTCTCTGCTGATCCGTCGTGAACACCTGCTGCAACGCGGCAAAGAGATAGCTCTGGAACTCGCTGCTCGAAAAAAAATCTGGTCGAACCTTTCCTTCAATTTGTCTTATTCGCTCTCCGAAGTAGCGCATCATCTCGTAGAACCGCTGGTTGACACGCCTTTGCCCAAGGCCGTCGAAGATTGCGAGTATTGGAGTGGCTATGACGCCTGGGATGGTGCTCGAAAATGCTCGGACCACGGCCAGTGCCCCTTCGGCGCCAGGCTCAATACCGAGTTCTTCTTCGATGTTTTTCTCGTAGTGTTCGATCGGGTCGTCAATTGGCATTGGGGTTATCTGCAGATGTTAACAGGGGGGAGAACATAAAGCGAAATGTAAACCACGCTCAATCTTTATTGAATGAATCGGGGCTCGCTTCTCCACGCGTTCCAGGATTGGGCCCAACACACCAGGCCAGGACGCGCGTGACAGGGACACGAGGGGAAACCGGAAACAGGATACGTGATACCAAAGATACAGGATACATAACAGCCGTGCATAAATCGCTTTAAGCCCGCTCCCAATCGGGCTTCTCACTTCTTTAGAATCGCGTATGATGGCGCGTTTTCGCCTGTTCACAAACTCATCTGGTTCGGTTGCGCTTGAAAGATTTGGACATCGAAAGCCCCACTGTCCCACGTCCAGTGACAATCGGCAAAAAGTAGTCTGGCAAAATGGGTTGATTTTCATTAACTTCTAAGCGTACCCTGAATTGCATGTAACAGCGGCATTATATTCAGTCCCTGAGCTAACCTGGTACGATGTTTGCGCCATGAACGCGCAGTAGCGTCCGTCATAGAAAGGTGAAATGCCTATGCCTCAAACCACAGGGCAAGAGCGAAGAGAGCAGTTGAAAGACCGCTACTGGAAGCGCGACGCCTCCTGGGACGGGACAGCCAACGGCTGGTTCAAAGGCCCCCGCACCTTGCCGCTCATTCTTGCCCTTCTCTCTCAAAAGCAGCTCAGCGCGGGCCGCGATCTTTCTCGGGTGTACCTCGAACTCCTAGCTCGCCACTTGGATGGCGGAGTCGTGGAAATGGGCAACGAAGCCGACCACGCTTACGCGGCTGGGTATACCGGTGGTCGTGCGGTCCGTACCTGGTTGGAACGTATGGCTGTGCTGGAACGCCTCGGATTCATAAAGTCAAAGAAGATTGGCAATCAGCACTACAGACTTGTACTCCTCGTTGACCCACTCGTAGCCGTGACTCAACTCCGAAAGCAGGGGCATGTGCCGGAGGAATGGTGGGAGGCGTACATGCTGCGCTTGCTCGAAACGAAGGAAGCGACCGCCGAAAAGCTAGAAGACATTGCAGAGGAGCTTTCACGTGACAAGAAAGCGCCTGCAAGCAACCGACGCAAAGCAAAGGCAGGTGCTGCTTGATGAAATTGCACGCTGCGTCGCCGAAACGCAGCGTGCACGTTGTCAGACCCGGTGGTCCAATCGGATAGGGCGCTGAAGGTACGAGTGAACGTTAGCGAGACCCGTCAAAGGAACCGCTTCGTGTTCATGCCGCAGAGATGCAGGTTCGAGTCCTGCCCGTGGTTTGGCCGGTGTGCTTACGATCAAAAGATAGCAGAATGCTAGGTTTTCGCGAAGTCGGCGGACTCAGGAGTCTAAATGGATCAAATCAGAGTTGGGCAGACGTTCACCTATGATGATGGCCGCCCAAATCACCACAATGTGCAGGCGGTTGTAATCGCCATAACCCCGAATGGTTTTATTGCTCAATTCGAGGACAGGTGCGAAACGACAAATATTTGCTGGGACGAGGCCGAATGGATGCGTTACATCAAATTTCAGCCATAGGCTTGTCCGGATTAAGAGTCAGGCAAGGCTCAGATCATGTGCCAACGCAGCGATTCGGTCATCTTCAGGAGCTCTCGCCACCAGTATCGCCAAGAAATCCTTCCACCTCGCTAGAGCCCGATTAAGGAGACCCTCCCAATCGGTCACGTTCATTCGGTTTTGTTTGAGGTCCTGAATCGCGTGTACTACTGTGGCATGTTTGTTGACTTTGTCAGCGACCAGCAGACCGCTGACTTCTTGATACGGTGAAGCTGAGTTCGCATTTATTTGTGTCCGAATGGATGTGACATATAAGTTGAAACGGCTGAGGTGGTCCCAATCTACGGTTATGCCAGGACGCATGAATTCCACGACCAACAGCTGGGAACCGCCACCGAGCACCAAGTCAATGCGCTTATCCCAATCCGGGTACTTTTCGAAGTTCGCTTCGGCGGCAGCCTCCTTAATCACATTGTTAACGCTCTTTTCGACTTTGAACGTCTCCCAAATTGGATCGATGAGCCAGGGATTGTCTGCAATGTAGTCTCGAACAGCATTTTCCAGGTCATGATTCTTGATTCTGTCGTGAAGGCCAGCGATGACGAGTAGCTTAGCCTTTACTGCCTCGGCGGTATGCAGAGAAGTAAGGACCTTCGCTTCGACGAGAATCTCTAATAGCTCCTTTTCCGACATCTCCTCTGTCGTGGCAAGCGTGTTTATGAATTCCCGTAACCGTCCTCCCTCCCATGCGAGGAGAAGGGAGTCTCCAAGTTCAAGAAATTCGTCCTCTTCGATAGATGGGATCGACGCGATCTTCGTAAGGGCGGTGGTTACCGTCTTCCTTTCGCTTGGAGGCAAGCGCAAGAGTCGCTTTTGAAACGGCTGAATCTTCTGGCTCAGTAAATCTAGGCGCGCTTTTGCCCTGCGTTTTTTCCAGATTTTAAGGAGCTCTTCAACCTTTTTCTGACCCCAAACCAGCAACAACCCTGATTCCAGATACTCGAAATTGATTCTCTGTCGCTCAGTTGCAATCATGTCAATGTCCAACGCATCCACATAGTCGGCCTCGACTCGGCCCGAAAGGTATTCCTGCCCGTGCTGCCCACCCAGTCCACCAGACAGATTAAAAAAGAAAGGTCGTTGTGCTAGTTTTCCTCTCGAAAAAATTGCAATGCCCCTAAGTTCCTCATCGTCAATCGGCTTTTTGTAGAAATCGATTCGCCAGCGTATCTCATACTTGCCCTGAAGCAATTCAATTCCCCAGCCGTTATCTATGCTCAACAACTCCGTGGGCTTTTCCTCTAGTTCGTAGTCGTTGGGGAAGCTAAACTCAATTGCTCCTAAAAGCTCTGTCTTTGGCAATTCCTCGCCATTAACGCGAATTTTGAAATCGCTCACATTTTGATAAAGCGTGAACCTTCGCGACATGCTCTTCTTGAATACCTGCACCGATGGGCGCTGACGTAAGGAAAGGTCGCGGAGAATGATCCGAGTGCCGTGTTGTTGCTTCCTGTTCTCATCAGGACCCAAATATTCTGTAACCTCAATCTGCTTTCCCTGCGTGACGTATTCGTCGGCTCTCAATTCATTTAGCTTCAAATCAAAGGCGGTTTTCTCTCCCGTAGCGCGACTAATGGTTTCAATGCTGATAGTTTGTGCAATTCCAAACCCTGCGAACTTGCCGATACCTTTTCGCCCGAGCACTGCTCGTCCTGTTGTTGTGCGAGCGTCAGGTTTATCGCGTCGGTTGTTGCCAACTTTCAGATACCGACCTTCGCATTCCTGAAATGTCATTCCATCCCCGTTGTCGGTCATAACAATCACAGCCGACTTGCCTATTTCCGTGGGCAGCTCTATCTCGACAGTGGTCGCATCAGCATCCCAGGCGTTGGCCACGAGTTCGGCAATCGCAGCAACGGGGCTTTGATACATTTGAATTCCCAAATGGTCGATGATGCGTCCGGAAAAACTGAGGGTCAGCTTCTTGTGAACGGGGGCAGCCGTCGTGGGAGATGTAGTCGTGGACATAATTTCGTTTTCTGCAGTGTTCAGTCGAATGGATTCAACAAATGGATAGGCCGAACGCGCCGGTCGTTGTCCTGAACCAGTATCGCAAAACGTCATCGTACAAAGACGAAGTGGGTGTCGTTTATCACTTCCCCACGCGTTATCAAAAGAAGTTTGCAACGCCCGGCACGAGATTTGTGTATTACGAACCACGCAATGGCGGCGAACAGGTGTATTTCGGATGTGGTTCGCTCGGTGAGGTGTGGCGTGACCCTGAAGACGACAATCACTATTATGCCGAGATTCTGGACTACCAACAATTTTCATCTGCCGTTTCATATTGGGACTCGGCAGGTAAACCACGTGAGAATCACAAGACAATGCGCAACAGCGTTCGGTTTGTTCCCACGGAATTGTACAGGGAAATCCTCAGCGAAGCTCGACTACAAACAGACGTTGAAATGCTTGACGACGAGGCGACGCTTGAAACCATCTATCTCCGTGCAGTCCCAGAGCAGCGACGAGCTATAGCAACTCGATATGAGAGACCAAATTGGATAACTCAATCTGTGAAGGCAAAGCGAGGAGCAACTTGCCAGGTGTGTGGTTTCGAAGGCTTTCGAACAAAGGCGGGCAAGCTCTATTGCGAGGCTCACCATTTGTTCCATCTTTGCAAGCGTCTGCCAGGAACACTGAGTCCAAGATTCCTCATCGTCGTATGCGCTACTTGCCACCGTATGTTTCATCATGCCAACGTTAGCGAGCCTGAAGAAATTGAGGGCACTTGGAATCTGAAGCTCAACGGCCGACAAGTGCGAATCCCAATTTGCGATTAGCACATAAGAGTTCTTGCCGAGGTGATTGCACCGGCGTCGGCAGCACCACTCGGAGCCAGTTTGCCGCAACCAAATTCCGCTCGCGTGTCTATTCCGTCCTTTTGCCAGAAGTTGGCGGTAGACGCGCAATCTCGATGATTTTGTGCCGTCGATCCGATTTGAGACTGACCTTCAGCTCACCAGCAGCCAAGAGCTCACGGAGTTCAGCAGGCGACCCGACCTCTGCTGGAATGTGAATAGGCTCCTCAGAATGGCGTGAACGGGCATCTTGTAAGAAATATTCCTTCAAAGCCGCCCCTTTGTCTTCTGGAGAGAGGACTTCCGCTGCCACGTCCATGAACTCCAAGAAGCGTCGCCACTCCGCCGATAGAACAACGGTGTCGTCGACACCAAGTTCTAGCTGACGGGAAACGTCCTCGCATGATTGCTGGGTGATGCTTTGCCCATTGGCGAGGCTTTCTAGGGGAGGTCCTTTCTCCTCGCTCAAAATCCATTCCCACCGCAGCCATTCGGGAGCAGCCCGGTGCGGACCCAAACGGTGATTGTGTAGCGCCTTCTCCCAGTATTCCGGCTTATCTTCAGGCCGCTCTTTGCGCGGTCGGCCCCGCTTCTTGTTTGCCGCCATTGTCTTTGACGATAGCTAACCCACGCGCAATTTCCAAGCTCATCTCTTTTCGTTTTCTTAAACATACGGGCGAAATCCGAGGTGGTGTAGGGCAGATGCCACGCCGGAGCCGGAAGGCTCTATCAAATCCAACCGGCCTTCTGCCCAAAGAAGGCAAACATGACCAAGAAATTCTCCTCGGGTCTCCAATACCCGAAATACCTCCATAAAGTTGTTCGCACCACGGACGATCCATCGGACGAGCTCTTATTTGACCGCGAGGTTAGTACTTGCTCGCTGCGTTGCCCGGTATGCGGAGATCCATACACGCATGTTCAGGCGGTCTACACACTGATTGGCGGCGACGAATCAGACGGCTTGTATCGCGGCTCGCACCTCGTTGCGCGCGAGAGCGGCTATCGTCGGGATGCGATAGCGGTTCGCGTTCAAGGAGAAACATGCGGACACCGCTGGGACGTCGTCTTTCAGCAGCACAAGGGGCAGAGTCTCGTGCGGATTGACATTCTTGAACCAGTTGAAGCTCAACCCGGCTTAGCCGCTCGAATGGAAAGGCGGTACTGATGCTTTCGATTGCCGAATTGAAAACGCAGCGCCGCTGGATTCTCTGGAAGTTGGAAAGGGTCAACGACAAAGAGACTAAGGTCCCGTATCAGCCGAATGGACACAAGGCAATGGCAAACAACCCTGCCACATGGCAGACCTACGCGGAATGCGCCGCCGTGGCTTCTCGGTTTTCAGGCATTGGGGTAGTGCTCGGGACCGTGGACGGCGTGACCGTGTGGGGCGTGGACATTGACGCATGCTGTGATGCTGTGACCTGCAAATTCAGTCCCGAATCACGCGAGATAGTCATTGGGCTTGACAGCTATGGCGAATATTCCCCAAGCGGGACCGGCTGTCACATTTTGGGACTCGGCGCACTTCCCGGGCCCGGACTCAAGAAGCCACACGCCGGATGCAAGGCCGTGGAAGTCAAGAGCAGTGGTTATTACTTCACGTTCACAGAGAGGCATCTGAGCAAGACACCCGCCGAGTTGATGGACCGGCAAGAGCAAGTGCTCGCGTTATATGAGCGGGTGTCCAAAATCTCAAACAAGACGGACACCGGGTTAACCGTCCGCATACCGCAAAGTGAGGAAGAGCGTTTCAACAGACTCATGGCGGGGGACATGAGCGATTACCACGATGACCATAGTACGGCGGACTTTGCCCTCTGCATTCTGTTAGCGAAAAAGCACGGCTGTAATGCGTTCAAGGTTGACGCGGAGTTTCGCAAGTCCGGCTTGTGCCGCGAAAAATGGGAGGAGCGTGAGGCCTACCGCGAAGCCACGATCACAAAGGCAATCGCGGCTGTGCTGAGGGACACGCCGGTTATCTTTGCGGCCCCGGAGCATGAACCGATTGAGGAAGACGGCGAAACAGAGTTTCTTGTTGAGAGTTTGGCCGGGCCGGGCAATGACGGATGGTTTCCCAAAGGCGAACTTTCGCTAATCGGTGCGGCTTCCGGCGTGGGCAAAACCTCATGGGCAATGCCGTTACTTGAGAAGATCCGCCACGGGCAAGACGTTTGGGGTCACAAGGTAGCCAAGCCGCGTGATTACCGCGTGTTGTTGCATGACCGTTCTAAGAAAGCCATGAAGCGGACTGCGCGAGCGTTGCACATGAGTGATGAGGCAATGGAGCGCGTTATCCGACTATCAACGGAACAACAGAAACGTGAACCTGCCGAAATTTTGCAGGCCGCAATTGAAGCGTGTCCTGGCGTTGAAGTCTGGTTCGTTGAAGGCTTGGATTTGTGGATTCCCAAAATGAACGAGATGAGCTGCGTTGCGCCAATCGTGGACAGTTTGCAGCGAATTGCCACGCGGTACAACGTGGCCTTGATTGCGACCGTTGGCGCACCTAAGCAAAGAGGCAAGGACCGTTATTACGGACGTGACGCGCTCTTCGGCAGTGCTGCGCTGGCTCGTAAGGTTGAAACGGTTGTGCTCATGGGCTTGCACGATGAGGAAGACCCAAACAGCGTGCGCCGGTGCACTGTGC
The DNA here is from genome assembly GCA_045808065.1 of Terriglobales bacterium. Lineage (GTDB taxonomy): Bacteria > Acidobacteriota > Terriglobia > Terriglobales > Acidobacteriaceae > Gp1-AA112. Next base: position 133,143 of record JBJMGD010000029.1, read on the forward strand.
TTGCGCGGGCTGGCCGTGCGGAAGTGATGTACTTTGCTTGGGCACCTGAAGGCTTAGTGCTCACAGACAAACCGGATGACACGAAAGATGACAAGAGCGCGTATGCGCGCATGACATCGACTGTGCAATCTGCTTTCGGGCCGGATGAGCCGGTTGTGTACCGTCCATCATTCGGGTCTGATAGTTCGTTCTATCGCTGGAGGAAGTGGGCCATTGAGCACAAAGTTCTAGTGCAGAACAGCGGCAAGGTGTACCTAGCAGCGGAGGGCGTAAAAGTGGCAATCAACTGAGCCGAATGTCGTTACTTACGCGAAGGCGGTTTCATCAGTGACATTTCTCACTTGCGCGTCTTAATCCGATTAATCGCTCCCCTCAAAAAGGGAAGGATCTGATAGTAGCTTGCCTTCTCGAACAGAATCTGTGCAAAGACATCAATCGGATAAACCTTGACCTCTTCGCCATCCAAATAATGGCCAGTCTGAGCGGAAAGCTGATGCTGCAACTCGCTGAGGCCGATTAGCCTCTTTATCACGATGGCCGGGTCTTTGAATGGCTGGGTGGCGGCCTCGAACTCGCGTGTGCATATAGTCAAATCGTGAGCAATTCGAATCAGCGTTCGCGCTCTCATAGGCAAAGACATTCCGGCCAGCCATTCGCTCAGGACTTGCGCATTCACTTCGTCAACCATTTAGCGTGAGAGTGCTGGACGTGCTCGCAGTTTGCAATCGAAAACAAGCGAGCTTGCGCCGTCTGCTTCCATTGGGAGGGCCCAAGAGGACATTTCAGTGGGAATGGGGCAACTCCCAACCCCACCGCCGTGTCCAGTTTGCGCACTCACAAGCCATTGATTCTTATGGAAGCTAACTGTGGACCTACGATTATGTTTCTTGGTGGTGGGAGAACTCCCACCGTCCACGCACACAAGCCCGGGGGCCGTCTAAATCTTGGTATGTTCTCGCTGTAGGCCGCAGCAATCCAAAAACTCATGCAAACGTTAATTTTTCGAATTTGTTAACTATATTGACAGTAAAGGCGTAAGTCGTTGCCCTGCGCCAAAATTCCTAAATCGAAAAAATTGACGTTCATGTAAATTTGGGGGCGACGGTGGGCTACACAGAAACCATCTTCAAGATTTAACCCGCCCTCCCCCACGGTACTCAAAAATCATGGGACACTGGGGTACATGCCAACACTCTTAGCAAGAGCATTTGACGCGAACAATATTCCTATCGGCTGGGTGTGCTCCGAGTGTGACGAGGTTTTTGGACTGGAAACAGCGGGGCGGCTTGATGTCACGGAGTTGCAGAGAATCAACGTGGCGTTTCGCGCCCATTGCCGACAGCAGCATTCCGGCTCACCTGTGGTCGCTCTTGACGTTCCCTGATTTTCCCAGTGCGGTACAAATACCATCCGCCGCAGGGTAGAATCTGCTCGGTAATGTCCTTTACAAAAGGAACAGTCCGAATGTCACTGAGTAAAGAATGGACAGACTGGCATCTGACGCCACGGGGATGGGAAGAAGGCTCGACGGAGGTAGATTTTGGGCACGTCACGGAAAAAGATCCACCGCCCGACCGCGTGCTTACATCTCGCTTCTCCGAAGAACTTAGCTCCGCCTACTCAAAGATGAGCAGGTGGCATAACGAACGATGGCGTTCACCCGATGAGGGGGCGGTGAAAGCACTACTTGAGAAGTTTGGGCCGCCTCCGAGTAGTCTTTAGTCTCGCCGTGCAAAGCGGCGGACCAAGATTTCCTTTTCGAGAATGCCCCGCAATCGCGCAGAGATGACTTATAGCGCGTTCTTGAAAAACTGCGCTGGAGTGGTAGCTTGGGTTTGCGAACATGCACAGCATAGATGAGATTCAAGACCTGCTTGGCGATATAGACTTCGTCTCAAGAATCTCTCGAAATCTGGGAAGTTCCACAGTCGCTCTGTTTGCCGTATTTGACGACCACGGTAAGGACCTCTTGAAACTAGCTGGCTCCGGTAGCTTGGTTACTGCTGGAGGTCTTCACGGCATTTTGACTGCCGCCCACGTATGGGAGGAGGTAATCAAAAAAGCCGTCAAAGTTGGCATTACGCGGACCGATAACATCGACCACCAATATCTGATGGATGTTGCGGCTATTGTTGCTACCGTTTGGAAGCCGACTGCGCCGGAGGATTGGAGCGAGCATGGACCGGACTTAGCTTTCCTTCGCATTCCCGCTGTCTGCGTTGGGGAAATCCAAGCGTCGCAAGTCTTTGAACATTTGGACGCTCCGCCAAAAATGCTGGGAGTTGAAGGTCTGGAATGTTGGTTCGCACTTGGCACGCCGGGAGAGCTGGGTGTTTTTACTCAGGTTCACGCTTCAGTGGAGATCAGAGGCGAGCCGGTTAACCCTGAGTACATATCGGGAGCCGTGGACTACTACGAATTTGAGACAGATACAAGCTCGCCTGGACGCCCCAAGTCCCTTGGCGGGTGTAGCGGAGGCGGATTGTGGCGGGTCGTCGTTTACTCATCTCCGGTAACGGGCAAGGTAGATTGGGCCCAGCGTTTTAAAGGCGTCGTGTTCTGGGAATTCCCAGAAAAGGACGGACGCAGAACGATACGTTGTCACGGCGAGAGGAGCATCGCTGCTCTTGTCGAAAAGACGAAAGCATGAGAATAAACGCACTTTGGCGAGCGGGAGCTGTTCCCGCATCGTTAGGGGCGAGGGACATCGGCGGCCCGCCAGTGGCTCACCTCAGCGATAGCAGACTGACGCGCTCATGCACGGCCTGGAGATCAGCCGTCGTCATGTTCACATACTTGCGCGTTGTCTCAAGGTCAGAGTGACCCATTACACGCTGTAGCGCGAAGACGTTTCCCCCACGCCGCAAATAGCCCACTGCAAAAGTGTGGCGGGTTGCGTGGAGTGTCCGTGCAGGAGGCGCAAAGCCCAATGTGTTGCACGTCAATTTCACGTCCCGCAAGATATTTCGACGGCCCAACATGGTTCCATCACGATTGGCAAAGAGCAATGAGTCCGGCTTGCGCTCGAATTCTTTGCAGTAACGAAAAATCGCGCGCCGCAACTCGAACGAGAAAGGGACAACGCGCTGCTTGCGTCCCTTGCCGTCCAGAGTCACCAACAAATTGTCAAAATCGATGTCACGGACTCGCACGCTGAGGGCTTCCGTAATTCGGCATCCGGTGTCCAGCAGAAACATGATGAGCAGATGCAACCGGCGTTGGCATTTTCTCTTCGGCTTCCATTGGACTAATAGTCGGATGTGCTGCTCCGTGAATGTAGGCAGCACGATTTGAGGCTCTTTCAGTTGAGCAATTTTCGGATGCTTGCAAGCGGGACTGCATTTCACATCTGGACCGACGTTCAGCCAATGTGCATATGTGTTGAGTGCCCTGATTGCGGAATTGCATCCGGTAGCTTTTAGACCCTTTTCACGCATTCGCATCACGGCGGCTTTCAGGTCATCTTGTGAGGGTGAGTCTGACTCCAGCCATTTGAAACTGTGCTTGTACCACTCCAGCGTTGAGGGGGTGACGTTCGATAAAAACCGGCGTTCGCGGATAAATTGCTCAAAATGGGGCAGCATGGCTTCCTCCGAAGCGAGTACTCAGATTTGGAGGAAACCCGCGTAAACACTGGCTTTTGGCTCAGCCTGGTAGAGCACTCGCTTGGGGTGCGAGGGGTCGGCAGTTCAAATCTGCCCGTCCCGACCAATCATTTTCGTCCTCTTCTTTGAGTAAGGTCCGGCTATCCACACAAGAATTGCTTCCGAGTAGCCGACCATCCGTCAACCAGGCTTGGAAGCACTGGAAAGCCGAGTCAAGGTGCGTTCACCCGGGTAGGCTGGAACGAAGGATCAACGGCTTCAGATTGGCTTCGCTGAAAGCCATGTTCCTCGGGCTCACGAGGTCCAACACGGATTCGCGCTTTTTCGAGGCGTGGCCCGGGTGTTGAGTCCGCTAGCGATAGCCTTGAGTTGGGCGCGGTACCTATCGAAAGCGTGGCTTCCCCTGGGAGTGAGCCGAACGAGCGTGTACGGAATCTTGCCGCGGAAGCCTTTGGCGATTTCGATGTAACCGGCGTCCTGGAGCTTAGCAAGATGACTCGAGAGATTGCCTTTGGTCATGCCGGATTCATTCAGCAGGTAAAGAAAGTCGGCGCGATCAACGCCGTACAGGAGGGCAAGGAGCATGAGTCGGGCGGGTTCGTGGATGAGCCGATCGACGCAGCTTATGGTGCGCACGGCATCGTTCACTGCGCATCTTCCGAGCGAATGGGATGGGCTCGCAGGTACGCACGCAGTACCAGCACGCCGTCGGCAACGCATGACAAACCCGCCGTCAATAGCGTCACGGCGATGGACTGTGCTCTGGGCATTTGAAGTACGCTTGCGATGATCGCAACTCCTGCAACGGCAATCGAGAAAATCGCTAGTCGGAGACTGTGTATCTTCCATGACGCCTGGAGCAAAGTTGCCGCTAGAAGCAGTCCGAGGCCGAGTGGCACCCATTCCCGCAAAGAACGCTCCTCGAATCGAGAGAAGACGCCGACTGCCAAGGCGATCGCGAAGACCAAAATCGGGATTCCGTATCGCACATGCCTGTCCGGTTGGCGGAGCTCAATATATCCAGTTCGCGGAAATGTCGCTCGCTCCTTCCATCCGTAAATAAGCGGCTTCATCAGCAACCCAGCCGCGCTCATGGCAACGATGATCAGCACCGGCATCAACGGCCCCGGCGTCCGGGAGAACAGAGGGGGGAGCAACACAACCAATCCCCATATCACCCAGAATCCACCCATTACAATTTCCGGAATACCGTCGGAAATCCAGTAGCGCTGAGAGCGACCCACAGCATGCCGAAGAGGTTCTGCCACTAGCTTTGTCAAAGCCGTTCCTCCTTGGGTCTGTATTACAAACTGGTTTGTACAGATTTGTCAATAGCGCTGGCCGTTAAAAGGGAGGCTTAATCGCCCAATCGTTTCGCAGGGATGAGTGTCAAGAGCGCTGGGTGCATAACGGGCTCACGGAAGTAATCATCGAGAATCTCAATTTCCGGTTTGCCGACAATTCGGGCGTTGGTGGCGAGAAGCGCGTTTATCGGGACTAATCCCGTCAGTACCGCTTGATCGATGGCTCAATGAGTGCATTTACCCTGATTGCATCAATATTCATCGGCGGGAGCGTTGGAGAGCTCGACCCTGCCTATGATTACTCCTCAATCTCGGCGCGAAGTCGCTTTCGTTTACGACGCGCGTATTGCAGCAACGGGATCGACGCGCGTCGCGCGTCGCGCCGGAAAGTAGCATGCAAGAAGAGACATCGCCGCAAGCAATACCACAACCACGATGACCGTCTGAGGATCGTTGGCTCCCACCCCGTAGAGCAACGCGGCAATGAAGTGCGTGAAGCCAAACGAGAGCGCCAACCCTAAACTTAGCCCGATCGCTGTGAGCGAAAGCCCCTGCGAGAACACAAGCCTCAGAACGTCGCCGGGCGTAGCGCCGAGTGCGACGCGGATGCCGATCTCGTGCGTGCGAAGTGCCGTGCGGTACGCCACTACACCATAGATGCCGGTCGTCGCGAGGATCAGCGCGATCGCCGCCAGGATGCCCGCAAACGTGCTCTGCATGACGGCAAAGATCGTCGCCATTTGCGTCGTCTCGCGCATGGAGCGCAGGTCGAACACTGGCAGCCGCCCGTCAATCTCGTGAATTGCGCGCTCCACCACCGGAGCTATGTCGTCCGGATTGTCTTGCGTCTTCACCTGCACAATGGTCTCGAAACCTCGCTGGAAGTAGCTCATATAGACCATCGGCGCGGGGCGTTCGTTCATAAACTCGTGCTTCGTGTTCTTCACCACGGCAATGACCGCAGCAACCCCGCCCCCAATATTGAGCCTTTTCCCCACCGGGTCCTGCCCAGGCCAAAACCGTTTCGCGGCCGTCTGGTCCACGATCGCAACCAGCGGCGCCTTTCGGTTGTCATAGGGCGCGAAGTCACGCCCTTCGAGGATGGGCACGCCCAGCGTCTCGAAATATCGGGGCGCCACGTCGGCGTGTTGCACCTCGAGCGATTCATGCGGGCGCGGCGCATAGCCTTCCGGATAGGCGTCATACGTCTTGCGAGTGAAGTTCATCGGCACCCAATCGGTTAGCGACGCAACCGTTACGGTTGGTAATGCCGCTACTCGATCGAGGATCTTGTGGCAGATCGCATCCACCTCGTCGTTAGAGTATCCGGCGATATTCAGTCCCACAGTTGCCATCAACACATGATCCTGCTCGAACCCAGGGTCACCCGCGGAGAGATTCCGCAGCGTTTGCAGAAACAAGCCGGAAATCACCAGCAGCGCCAGCGAAAGCGAGATCTGCGCCACCACCAGACCGCTGAGCAGCCGCCGGTTGTGCGAGCCGCCCGAGATGCTGGTCGCCTCATCCTTGAGCGCCTCAGCCGCGGGCACATTCGACGACCGCCACGCTGGAAGCGCGCCGCACAGCACGCTGGCCAGAGCCGCCACCACCACAATCCCGATCACCACGTTTTGATCCACGGTTCCGTTCAGCGCAATGGGGTTCGAGTTTGCGGGAAAGAATCGAGCGAAGGTCTTCGCCGTTAACGAGGTCAGCAACAGAGCCACCGCTCCGGCAACGGCTGAGAGAATCACGCCCTCCAGCACCATCTGTCGCACGAGCTGCACACGTTGCGCCCCCAGCGACTGGCGAATGGCAAGCTCGCGCCGCCGCGTTACGAACCGCACCAACGCAAGCGTAGCCACATTGGCGCAAGTCAGCAGTAACACCGCGCCGGCGATGGCCAGCAGGATGGGCAACGTGGCGGCCATGTAGCCGTTTGCGCCAAACGGCGATCGCCACATCTGGTCCAGCGTGATGGTGTTCGTTCCCAGGTGATCGTTCGGATAGGCCGCCACGATTCGCTGCATGATGGTGTCGAGGTCACCGGTGGCCGTTTGTCTGCTCACGCCCGGCCGCAACCTTCCGAGCACGATGTAGTGGGAGAAACTGCGATGCGTGAGCCCATACTCGTTGCCCCCAATCGGATTCAGCGGTAGCCATGCGTCGTCCCGAAGCCCCGGCGCCGCCCCGATAAAGCCCTTCGGCGCTACGCCGATCACCGTCACAGGATGCCGGGCAATCTCGATCGTCTTGCCCACAATCTCCCGGTCTCCCGCATAGCGCGTCTTCCATATCGAGTATCCGAGCACGACGTACGGCACGGCAGCCGGCCGCGTTTCTTCCTCGGGCAGAAAGAACCGCCCCAGCAGAGGCTTCACTCCCAGCACGTCGAAGAAGTTTGCTGACACATTCCCGATATAGATTCGCTCCGGCGGGGCTCCCGCGCGGGTCAATGTGATCCAGTCAGCGTGATAGGCGAGCATCCCCGTCAGGCTGTGATTCTGATCTCTCAGATCGCGGTAGTCGAGATAAGACAGGGGCGGCGTCGGCGAGGTGCTCCACGCCCCTCGCATCACGCTCACCAGTTCATCGGTATGGCGAGCTCCAGGAATCGGATGCAGCATGGTTCCGTTGATCCAACTGAAAACCGTGCTGTTTGCGCAAATGGCAACCGCCAGCATCACCGTCGCCGCAATCGTGAATCCGAGATTCCTGCGCAGTTGCCTCACGGCAAAGCGTGCATCCAGAAGCAGTCCCGCCATTGCCGCCTCCCAGGACATTGTTCTTAGGGAATTACGAGCGCTGCGTGTTACGCCAGCATTCAGTGTGCCACAACGCGTCAAAGCCTAAGATATTGCTCATTAGCGATTTAGCCTGTGCGAGAGCTTCCACGTCCGGTTGCCGATGATCACTCTTCCTCCTGCATGTCCATTCTCGAACACCCGCGAGATTCATCTGCTCGCTTGCTATAAGGCTGCTTACCGGACGCGCCGTCAGCTCATGCATAATCGCCTGACTCATTCATCTATCGATAAGTACCGAGAAGTCGACTTGTGTAAATCGAATTGTGGAAACTCCCGGATGATGGGCTATTCGGAAGTAATGCTAGCGAGTGGTTGGCGCCGCTTACTGTAAGGCGTAAGGTGAAGTTCGATTGGGGAACAACATCACAATGACGCTTCGCTCCACGTTAGACTAAACAATCAATCCATGAGGCTCGTTCGCGCCGAACATATTTGTACGCCTCAACTCTCTTCGAAGCGATGGAAAGACGGAACACCCGAATGAAACCCACATTATTTCTACGAATCGCGTCGGTTTTAGCCTTTATTCATTGTGTGCTGCACACAATCGGCGGAGTTTTTTCTTCGCCGACGCATGGCGCCGAAGAGATTGCAGTCATCGACGCGATGAAATCGCACCGCTTCGATGTGCTCGGCTCGATGCGTAGTTATTGGGATTTCTTCTTCGGCTATGGGCTTTTTGTTACGCTTGGGCTGCTCGTAGCGGCAATCCTCTTTTGGCAACTCTCTGTATATGCCCGGAACAACGCAGCCTTGGTCCGGTCAATCACTGCCTTATTCTTCTGTAACTACGTCATCATGGCGATCGTCTCCTGGAGATATTTCTTCATCGCTCCGGCAATTACGGAGTTGTTGATCGCAGCTTGCCTCGGAATTAGCTTCATCGCCCTTAAGCCTTCGGCTTCAAGTTCCCAAATCGGCGTCGAAGTGAATCCAGGAAAACTCGCGAAGCAAGCCAACAAGCACTGAAAGCCGGATACTCTTATCCAGCACTATGTGATCCTGCTTTTGTTGACGAAGCCAAAACCTCCAACCGGACCACATGGCGGAAGCCCGGCCCCTGGCCGGTGGCCCGCAGAATGCATCTAAGTAGCGATGCGTGCTGACACACCGGTCCTCCAGTCCTGGCTCATAGTGGCAGTGCTTGTCTTGATCCCTGTCCCTGGTGCACATGCCCAGAATAAGGCTGAAACTGATTCTGGTTGTAGCCCTTCTCAATTCACGCATGAGACGCTGGACGAGGCCAAGATCTTCAGCCATGGACTGAAGAGTGTTCCACGAAATTTGTTCCGGCCAAGCAATCTGAAGTGGGAACTTCCGATTGTCGCCGCTACCGGCATTTTGATCGCTGAAGCCGATATTCCAGCGGCAAACCGGATTCAGTCAGCGGATCTGCAGCAAGTAGCCGGACGGTGGTCGAACGTCGGTCTCGGCATGGAAATCAGTTCAGGGGCATTGACCTACGCTATTGGTTGTCGCAGCCACGAACGTCATATCCGTGATACGGGGTTCGATGGCTTAGCCGCAATGGCAGCCGCAGGGACCCTTGATCTCGGCCTCAAGTTGGCCTTTGACCGGCAGTTCCCCTATTCCCCAAATAGCACAGGCGCATTCTGGGGAGGCGGCAGATCGTTTCCCTCGGGACATTCTGCAACGAGCTTTGCCTGGGCCGCAGCCACCGCACACCGCACACACAACAAATGGGTGAAAATTGCGGCGTATGGATTGGCGTCCGGAGTCGCGTTGTCTCGCTATCCCGCAAAAAAACACTTTCCTTCGGACATTCTGATGGGAGCCACCATCGGATATGTAACCGGCACATACCTTGGCGAGCGTTGATCGGACACAGACTCTGGTGGGCGGATCACTCCCGACAATTAACCATATAGAACGCAAGTTCCAGGATTGCTCCCGCAAAACGGGCTACTCGGAAGAAATGGTCGCGAATCTGATTCGAGGGTACGCTCCTCAAAGAAGTGAGAAAGTTCACGAATGAACTCCTTCGTGAACTTCGTGAGCACTTCGTGGCCTTAGTGTTCGCTCTTTGCTTTTGATCGAAAAACCCCTCCCCTACCCACGCTGCGGGGGCACTTCCCCTAGACATTCGAGTGGGAGTATAGTTGTTTGCCTAGACGTTCGAGTGAAGGCACGCAGTAATGGTATTGAAGCGAGAAGCGGTAGCCGGTGAAATTCTTCAGGGAACGCTCGACATGCTCATCCTGCGGACGTTGCTCATGGGCCGCGCCCACGGGCATACCATCGCGCAGGTCATTGAGCACACATCGGAGAATGCGCTCGAAATTGAACAAGGATCGCTGTATCCGGCTCTCCACCGCCTCGAAGATCGCGGATTGCTTGCTTCCGACTGGGGTCTGAGCGAAAACAACCGCAAAGCAAAGTTTTACCGGCTCACCGCCAAGGGCCGGAAACGTCTGATAGCTGAAACCACTAGGTGGAAGCAGATGACGCGCGCGATCGGTCTCATTCTCGGCGAATCAGCGGAATAGATCAGGAGGAAGCATCATGGCACTTGGACGTTTTGCGCAACGCAAGAAGAAAGATGCTCTTCTCGGAGACGAAATCGAAGCTCACCTTGCACACGAAGTAGATCTCAACATCGCCAAGGGTCTCTCGCCGGACGAGGCTCGGCGTCAGGCTCGCTTGAAGTTCGGCAATCCGCAGGTGACGCGTGAGCGCGTGTGGGAGTACCGTTCGTTCCCCTGGATCGAGGACGCATGGCGCGATCTTCGCTTCGCGCTGCGCTCGCTCGCGAAGGTACCCAGCTTCGCCGCGATTGCCGTGCTCGTGATCGCGGTAGGCATTGGGGCGAACACCGCCGTCTTCTCCGTCATCAACACAGTATTGCTGAAGCCGCTTAGTTATCCCAATCCGGAATCGCTGGTGATGCTGATGAACACCGGTCCGCAGGGATCATTTCCCGGCGCCAACGTGCCCAAGTTCAACATTTGGAGACAGCAGACGCGCATCTTCGAAGCCGTCGCAGGCTTCGACCAAGCCGGCGCCGGACTCAATCTCACCGGCGGCAACGATCCGGAACAGCTGCAGGGCGTGCACGTAACCCAGGATTATTTTCGCCTGTTTGGCGCTCCCATTCTCGCCGGCCGCACCTTCACCGCTGCGGAAGATAGCCCAAATGGTGGCCGTGTTGCCGTACTCAGCTATGGCCTATGGAAGCGCCGCTTCGGTGCAAATCCGAACATCGTCGGCACAAACATTCAGCTTGATGGCCAGCCTTACCTGGTGGTGGGTGTTGTTGGACCCAAATTCGTCACCGAGACCCCGGCGGATCTCTGGCTGCCGTACCAATTCGATCTGAATTCGCGGGACATGGCGCATTACTTCCAGGTTGCGGCCCGGCTAAAGCCCGGCGTGACGCCGCAAATGGCGGATGCAGAGTTGAAGCTTGCCGCCGATCAGTTCCGCAGCACGTATCCTGACGGACTGGGCCCACAGGGCGGTTTCGGCGTTAAGCCTCTTCAGGAGGTCATGGTCGGTGACACGCGCTTGTCACTCCTCGTTCTGCTCGGTGCCGTCACCTTTGTTCTGCTGATTGCGTGCGCCAACGTTGCCAATCTCTTACTGATCCGCGCGACAGCCCGCCAGCGCGAACTCGCGACGCGCTCCGCCTTGGGAGCCGGACGCGGCCACATCATCCGGCAACTGCTTACTGAGAGTCTGGCCATCTCGCTTGCGGGGGGATTTTTTGGTCTGATCATCGGCTTCATCGGAGTTCGTCTGCTGCTGGCCATCAGCCCCGGAGGCATTCCTCGCATCGGACCCGACGGTTCCGCGGTAAGTCTCGATATGCACGTGCTGTTGTTCACGCTTGGTGTTTCGGTATTTACTGGGATTCTCTTTGGCCTCTTTCCCGCGATCAGCAGTTCACGCATCAATCTGGCCAGCGCGCTGAAGGAAAGCAGCAGCCAGGCGGGAGTCGGATTCCGCACCGGCAAAGTGCGTTCGCTTCTCGTGATCAGCGAAGTAGCGCTCGCGCTCATTCTCGTCGTGGGCGCAGGCCTGCTCATTCGTACGTTCATGAAGCTGCAGGCGGTCGATCCTGGATTCGACACGCACAACGTTCTCACCATGGCGATGTCGATGAGCGGACAGCGCTTTCAAAAAACCGCCGGTGTCGCTCAACTTGTCCGCGACGGCACTGAGCGCCTTAGCAATGTTCCAGGTGTTTCCAAAGCCGCTGCTGCGTGCTGCCTTCCACTTGAGGGCGGGTTTGGATTGCCTTTTGACATCGTCGGGCGACCCAAAGGGCACGATCCCAATACGGGAGGAGCCGGATACTTGCCGGTGTCATGGACTTACTTCGACGTCTTCAAGGTCCCCATCCTGCGCGGTCGCAACTTCACCGAGCACGACGATGGTTCCGCTCCCGGCGCAGTGATCATCAATCAAGCGATGGCGCAAAAGTACTGGCCCAATGGCAACCCACTGAATGACCGTTTGCTGATCGGTGCCAATATGGGACCGGTATTTATGGAGCCGCCGCGGCAGATCATCGGAATTGCGGAAGATATGCGCGGCAATGGGCTGAATCGCGATCCGTCTCCGACCATGTACATTCCCATCGCGCAATTGCCGGACAAAGTCACTGCGCTCAACTCCCGCATAGCCCCGTTGTGGTGGATCGTCCGGAGTCCGCAGGAACCTCACCCGCTGGTTAAGCCCATTTCGGTTGCGCTGCGCGAAGCCAGCGGAGGTCTGCCGGTCGCGCACATTCGCAGCATGGATGAAATTGTGGTCCTCGACACCGCACGGCAACGCTTCAACATGCTGCTGCTTGCGATTTTCGGCGCCTCTGCGCTGCTGGTGGCTGCGATCGGCATCTACGGACTGATGGGTTATGCCGTGCAGCAACGCACTCAGGAGCTTGGCATTCGCATGGCACTCGGCGCGCAAACTTCAACCATTCGCAATATGGTTATCGGCCAAGGGATGCTACTTGCGGCAATCGGCGTGGTCATCGGAATCGGGGGAGCGTTGTGGCTCACCCACTTCCTCAAGAGCTTCCTGTTCGGAGTCAAAGCTTTGGATCTAACGGCATTCGTGACGACACTGCTGTTGCTGACCGCCGTTGCCTTCGTGGCAGTCTGGTTCCCAGCCCGGCGCGCTACCCGAGTGAGCCCTATGAGTGCCTTACGGTTTGAATAAGAGGCCTACAGCAACGGCCTTGAGTTTCATGATTTAGCTGCAGGCTAAGGAATGGAGGCGCGGGTCGGAATCGAACCGACGCATAAAGGTTTTGCAGACCTCTCCCTTACCACTTGGGTACCGCGCCCTTGTGCCCTGACAGCGACTAGCCCTGACACCGAAAACCCTCGCCAACAGCGAGGGTCGACAGCGCACACTGAGGAAATCTGGAGCGGGAGACGGGATTTGAACCCGCGACTTCGACCTTGGCAAGGTCGCACTCTACCACTGAGCTACTCCCGCTCAGAGCTATTGTCATTATAACAAGCCGGAGCTTCAGAAGGGCTTGCGTCGGCTGCCGTGCAAAGCAGCCAAATCGAGCCCGCGCGACAAGCTTCCGGTTTGTGGTGAAAAGCGACGGCAGACGCGGGCAAGCCTCTCCGAAAGGCTTTATCGTGAAGCGCTTCTCTTAAACGCTTCTCCTGAAACTTTGCTCTGTTTAAAACGCCGCGACGACATGACTGGGCGCAAGCTTGGTTGCGATGTTTAGAGTGATGCGGAATATGGCGCCGTGCGGACTGAGGTTCGCGCACTCGATGCTTCCTTCGTGCTGCTGGATGATGCCGTAGCACGCGCTAAGTCCGAGGCCGGTGCCTTGACCGAGGGGCTTGGTCGTATAGAACGGATCGAAGACGCGGGCGGGCTCGGCGATGCCGGATCCAGTGTCACTGACTTCCACCAATACGTTATCTTCATTCGCTTGCGTACTCACGGTGATCTCTCCTCCGCCTACCTCCTGAACTGCGTCGACGGCATTATTCAGTAAATGCACGAGAACTTGGAGGAGGTGGTTGTCGTCGCCCATGACCAAAGGCAGGTCAGGTTGGAGGTTGCGCTTCAACAAGATTTTCTGTGGCAGGCTCGCCAGTCGCAGTTGGCAGGCGCTATTCACCAGCGAATTGAGATCAGTGAGCCTTCTCTGTGGTGGGGTCTGCCGCGCAAAGGAGAGAAGATTGGCGACCAGATTCTTGGTGCGCCGAGCCTGCTGCCCAATCTTTTCCGCAAAGCCACGCTGGGCCGCGGGAACGCTTTCGTCGTCGGAAATCAGTTCCGAATATCCCAAAATGGCAGTCAAGGGATTGTTCAATTCGTGTGCGGCCCCGGAGACAAGACGGCCAATGGAAGCCAACTTCTCCGATTGCATCACCTGGCTCTGCAGGCGCTCGAGATTGTCGTAAGCGTCTTGGGAATCATTGAGCAGATGTGCAAGCCGGCGATTGAGGAGCTGCTGCCGGGTAAAGATCAAGATCGCGAGCACCAGCAGAGCGGTAAAGCTGAGCGCGATGCGAAAATGACGCACCGCCGGCGGATCGTGCAGTCGCTCAAAGCAAAATAAAGCAATTGCCGGAATGCTCGCCGCAGCGATACTGGCAGCCCATTCCGGGATCGCGAGCCCTGGCTCGACATCGTTAGTTGTGCGCTCGGCAGTGAGTTGCAATTTGTGGGCACGAAACCCGATCCATGCGAGATATCCGATCGAAATCGTGAGTGGCAGATCCCATAAGCCACCGCTGATGTACAGATTCTGTTGGATCAGGATGTTGATGATGGCGGATGTTGGCGCGTAGATCAGGAATCCAATCAGGTAGTGATTGTAAATTTCATGCCAGCCAGCCTGGCTTTGCTGGGCGAGATAGAAAAAGGCGATGATCGCGGTCGCCAACTCAGCGTGATAAAGCAGGTTGAAATTGCGGTGGAAGGTCGCCGCATCGTATGAGAGGTACTGCCACACGAACGTGAACTGAAAATATAGGTACACCCACCAGCAGGCGATCAGAGGAAAGCCCAGGTAGCTGGAAATCGACGATCCGCTTTTGAGGATCCGGTGGGGCACCATCGCTAGCGCCATCATCGTGGCCACAACGTGCAGGATCAGCAGCGTGTCTCCCGGCTGGGGACTGGGCATGTGCACGCGCCGGATTACTTCGTAGTAAACCCACATCCAGTAATCGCCTGCCCACATTACGACGCTTACCGTCATGAATACCCAGAATCCGCGCGTAGCTCCCCGGCTTGGACGGATGTTAATGGCGGTACCGACCGCCATCAGCACCATGATCGCGAACTGAAGCAGGTCAGCAAATGCCGCGAGGGATGCTCCCTTTAGGGTTCCAGAGCTGGCAAGCTGAACGGCGGCGAGAGCCACCAGCGCGGTGATCCAGGGATGTCGAATAACGAAATGGCTGCGGGATGACACGTGGCCGGTCAGGATAGGACGTCTAACGGATTGGCGGATTGTACAACGATTCGGGTACTCTCCCGATGATTACCTCCGTTAGTTACTGATGGTTGTCGCTTCTCGGCGCTCTGAATTTGGCCAGTTAGGATTTGACGGCAGGTTTCTAAGTTTTTCTAATCAAGTTGTTCCAGCGAGCATGTGCTTTCCCAAGCCTCGATCTGAAAGCTTGTTTTCCGTGGTGAGTACCGAAGTTTGCCAACCGGGATACCCTCGGACCTTTGTGGCGATGCTATAAAGCCAACCGCCCAAGGCGGGAGCCCTCGGGTTATACAATTTGCTCATGGCCTTCCCCATCACGCGGCTGCGGCGTTTCCGACAAAACAAAGCCTTGCGCTCGATGGTACGCGAAACACGACTAACGCCGGAGTGCCTGGTGTATCCACTTTTTGTTTGTCCCGGAGAAGGGGTGCGCAAGCCGATTGGCTCCATGCCTGGGGTCTTCAATTTGTCCGTTGATTGGTTGCTCGAGGAGGCGCGGGAGACGCATTCGCTTGGAATTCCGGGGATCATTCTGTTCGGTTTGCCTGAGAACAAAGACGAACAGGCCAGTGGAGCATGGGCTGAAGATGGAATCGTGCAGCGTGCCACTCGCGCCATCAAACGTGAAATTCCTGAATTGGTTGTGCTGGGCGATGTTTGCCTGTGTGAATACATGTCCCACGGACATTGCGGAGTCTTAAGGAAAAATACATCCACGACGACCGGTCACTCCGATGCGAGTGGAGCGGCTGCGGTCCGTTCACGGGTGGAGCAGTACGAAATCGAAAACGATGTCACGCTGGAGATACTCGCGCGCACTGCGGTTTCGCAGGCGAAGGCCGGAGTTGACGTTATTGCTCCGTCAGACATGATGGACGGGAGAGTAGCTGCCATTCGCGCAGCTCTGGATGTCGCAGGGTTCCAGAACACTCCGATCCTTTCCTACGCGGCCAAGTTTGCGTCTGGGTTCTACGGCCCGTTTAGGGAAGCCGCCGACTCGGCTCCGCAGTTCGGTGACCGCCGCTCTTACCAGATGGACGGGGCAAACCTGCGCGAAGCCATGCGCGAGATTGTCAGCGACGTCGAGGAGGGCGCTGACATGGTGATGGTGAAACCAGCCATGCCCTACCTGGATGTGATTGCAGCCGCACGCGAGCGCTTCGATGTGCCTATTGCCGCTTATCAAGTATCCGGCGAGTACGCGATGATTCAGGCGGCCGCCCAGAATGGTTGGCTTGACCGCGAGCGCGTCATGATGGAGTCGCTACTCTCGATCCGCCGCGCCGGCGCAGGAACCATACTCACCTATTTTGCAAAGGATGCAGCTAAGCTTATTTCGTGATTTGGTGATCTGAATCGCAAAAGCGCGAAATCAACAACATCGGCGGTCATCACGACCGGTTGCCTGCCCTCATTGACGCCGGTATCTGCAAACTATCTAGCTCGGATAGCAACACCCAGCCAGAGTGGCCCATCTTATTCGTCGAGGACTCGAAAGGGAGGGCCAAATATGCTTTGGACAATCTTTGCCATTCTGCTGATTCTCTGGCTTTTGGGATTCAGCTTCCACGTGGCAGGCGGCTTGATCCATCTGCTGCTGGTCGCAGCCGTGATCGTGTTGATCGTTAACCTGATCACTGGACGGCGAACTGTGGTCTAAGCAAAAGCCACAGGACGAACCAAGAAGGCTGCTCGCACTGTGAGTGGCCTTTGTTTTTTAGGGCTCAACGGATCAGCCAAATCCTCAGCCTGCTGCTTGTTGCACTGCGTGCCTTTGTCCATTGCGTACGGCTCTCTGGGTGATCGCCACGTTGCGACCAACTGCCCCTTGCTACAATCTAATGTTTGTCTTCTGACGCTATTCCCAACAAATTGAGACGGAGTCACACTTGCCAGAGACCATGTACGACGTAGCCATCATCGGCTCCGGTCCGGGGGGTTACACGGCCGCAATTCGCGGGGGCGAATACGGACTAAAGGTTGCCCTCATTGAGAAAGACGCGAAGCTTGGCGGAACCTGCCTGCATGTGGGCTGTATCCCTACGAAAAGCCTCCTCTTTGACGCTGAAATTTATGATCACTTCAAGGCCGCGAAGGAGCATGGCATCGAAAACGTCGAGGGCATGAAGGTGAACTGGGGGACCATACAGGATCGCAAGAACAAGATCGTGACCAAGCACGCCAAAGGTCTCGAGTTCCTCATGCGCAAGAACAAGGTCACCACCGTCCCGGGTTACGGGCGGCTAACTGGCCCAGTCAAGAACGGAGTGCTTGAGATCGAAGTCGCGGGTGCCGATGGCAAGAAAAGCAAGCTGCAGGCGAAAAACGTAATCATCTCAACTGGTTCGCAAGCCCGAATGCTGCCGGGTCTCAAGCCTGACTCGACGATTCTGACCAATATCGAGATTCTTTCGCTTAACAGTATCCCCAAATCGCTCATCATCATCGGATCCGGCGCGGTGGGAGTAGAGTTTGCCTCGATCTACAAGTCCTATGGAACCGATGTGAGCGTCATCGAGGCCCTGCCGCGAGTGGTTCCCGTCGAGGACGAGGATGTCAGCAAAGAACTGCTGCGCGTTTACAAGAAGCGCGGCATCAATTGCCATCTAGAGGCAAAGGTAGAAAAAATCGAGAAGACCAAAGAGGGAGCGACCGTAACGTTCTCCACTTCCGATGGGAAGCAACAGAAGCTTGAGGCTGAAAAGGTTCTTATCGCAATCGGGCGAGCGCCGCAGACCGATGATATGGGACTCGACAAGACTAAGATCAAGGCCGAGCGTGGATTCATCCCCACTAACGAATGGATGCAAACTGCTGAACCATGCATCTACGCCATCGGCGATATCGTAATGGGAATGCCACAGTTGGCCCATGTGGCCGCGATGCAGGGCATGGTGGCCGTGGCGAAGATTGCGGGAAAGTACGCCCGTCCAGTGAAGCGTAACTTGATCCCCGGTGCGACATATTGCGAGCCGCAGATCGGCAGCGTGGGCCTGACTGAAACCCAGGCTAGGGAGAAGGGTTACAAGGTGAAAATCGGGAAGTTTCCTTTCAGCGCCAACTCCAAGGCGAGCATAATCAGCAGCCACGAAGGCTTCATTAAGGTCGTGTCGGAAGAGAAGTACGGCGAAATCCTCGGCGTGCATATCATCGGACCTCAAGCGACAGAACTAATCTCAGAAGCGGTCACCGCCATGCAGCTCGAAGCGACCGTCGAAGAAATGATGTTCACTATCCATGCGCATCCAACGCTCTACGAAGCGCTGCTCGACGGCTTCAGCAGCGTGGAGGGCAAGGCGATCAATATTTAGTAGTTCTGAATGATTTCCGTCCTCCATCTCGGCACAATTGATTACGGAACCGCCTTGCAGCTCCAGCAGTCCCTGGTCGAGCTGCGTAAAGAGCACCGCATCTCTGACGTTCTGCTCCTGCTCGAACATTCTCCGGTTATCACCTTTGGTCGAAATGCGAGTCGGAAGAACCTGCTAGCCTCTCACGATCTTCTCCACAAGAAAGGTGTCGAGTTTTTTGAGACCAATCGCGGTGGGGACATCACATTTCACGGACCAGGGCAGCTGGTCGGATATCCGATTTTTGATTTGCGTGGATTCTCTCCGCGCATAGGAGCAGTAGAGTTTGTGCGGCGCATGGAGGAGGCACTGATTCGTCTCTGCGGCGATCTCGGCATCGCTTGCGAGCGCATTTGTGGGCTCACAGGAGTGTGGACCCAGCGATCGGAAGCATCGATTTGTACTGCAGATGAGTCATTGAGGCCCCCCGAGCCACACGGACCGGGCGAGCAGAGGAAGATCGCCGCTATTGGAGTTCATATCTCTGGCGGGGTCACCAGCCATGGATTTGCGCTAAATGTCACTACCGATCTGGATTACTTCAAGCTGATCGTGCCCTGCGGCATCACTGATCGTTCCGTGACGTCGGTTGCGGAAGAATTGGCAGGCAAACGGCCAGGCCCGACAATGAATGGCGTCGCTCACGCTGCCTCACTGAACTTTGGACGCGCATTCGAGCAACAGATGCTCTGGCTCGAATCGATTGATGCTCTGCTGAGCACAGCAGTTTCTTCCGGCACGGCAGGTGAATCCGACAGCGATAGTCCGTCCGACAAAGACTCGTCAATTGAATCCACTACAATAGGTGTTCCCTTGAAGGCTCCAAAAGATGTGCGCGACCTGCGGCACGAGCAAAGAGCTCCTCAAGGAAGCAGTAAGGACGAAATCTTTCTCGCCTGAATTCGCACTGGACTGTTTTGATGAAAAAGACCTCCAGTAAGAGACAGTCTCAGAGCAAGACCCCGACGAAGTCCAGATCGGCACTCAGGCACAATCCCATTAGCAACGGATCACGCCGGAACGGCAACGCTGCGGGCGGGACGCTGCGCACCAACCCACATGGCATTCCCGACTACCGCCTCGAGGTCCCCGATGTTCGCACTGTGGAAGAGTGGGTCGATGGACAATTTCGCTACAACATCGAAGGCGATCTCTCAGCTGAGCCTCCTCCGCTGCGCGAATCCAAGTATTTGAATAAGCAGCAAAGCATCGAAATCTACCGCTACATGCTGCTCAATCGCAAGATGGAGCAGGCTCTCGAGAATCTTTTCAAGCAGCAGAAGGTGGTCGGGGGAGTCTACCTCGGGCTTGGACAAGAAGGCTGCTCGTGCGCTTCGGCCTACGCGTTGCGCGAAGGAGACTGGATCGGGCCGATGATCCGCAATCAAGGCGCATTGCTTGTCCGCGGATTTAAACCTCGTGACGTGATGATGCAGTACATGGCGAAGGCGGATGGGCCTACGGGGGGCCGCGACGCCGGTTCCCATTTTGGCGACAAGCATAAACACCACATAGCTGCGCCCATCTCCATGCTCGGCGACCTCATTCCCGTCCTTGCCGGAGTTGCGCTTGGCGCGCGTCTTCAAGGCAAGAACGTTGCGTGCCTTACATGGGTTGGCGACGGTGGACAGTCCACCGGGCCCACCTATGAGGGTTTTAACTTTGCCGCGGTGCAGAAGCTTGGAGTGATTCTCATAGTTGAGAACAATCTCTGGGCATACTCGACCCCAGTAGATCGACAAGTGGCATGCAAAGACCTGGCGGATCGGGCCATCGGATACGGCGTTCCAGGCTTCATCCTGGATGGTACCGATCCCAACCAGGTGTATGACGTCACTCGCGAAGCGGCGCAGCGAGCCTATTCTGGCGAGGGAGCAACGCTCATTGAGGCCAAGATGATGCGCATGCGGGGACACGCAATGCACGATGCCGCCGCATACGTTCCCAAGGCCTACTTCGAATACTGGAAGAAACGCGATCCGATTACGCGCATGGAGAAGTACCTGCTGAAGAAAGGCTGGCTCACGGACAAGGAGAACCGCGACGTTATCGATTCTGTACAAAAGCAGATCGACGAAGATCGCGAAATTGCCGACGCTTCTCCCTATCCCGAAGGACACTTGGCAGGAGAACGCGTTTTCTGCGACAACTCCGTTCAGATTCCGTTTCTGTACGGCAAGCCAAGGGTAAACGCTCTCGAAAAAAAGAAACTAGAGGCGGCTAGCGATGTGGCGCATTTCCGTTAAAGACCAAGCCACAGCTCAGGCAAATCGACGTAGGCATAGAAAATTCACATAAACAGAAATGCAAGCTTTCAAGCTCCGACTCATCCGTGGTTTTCTCCGTGCGATCCGTATCAGGTTGTGACTTTTTGATCGAGAGTTGTGACTTTTTGATCGAGAATAGAACTTTTATGGCTGCCGCCACATATCTTGAAGCAATCCGCGAAGGGATCTGGGAAGAGATGGAGCGCGATCCGGCTGTTTTTTGTATAGGCGAAGACATCGGGGTGTATGGCGGAGCTTTCAAGGTTACCGAAGGATTCATTCACCGGTTCGGAAGTGAGCGCGTAATCGACACACCCATCGCCGAAGCAGCCATCGTGAGCGCCGCCTTCGGAGCGTCGTTAACCGGCATGCGTCCAGTGGCCGAGTTCCAATTCATGGATTTCATCAGTTGTGCGCACAACCAGATCATCAACATGGTTGCTAAAGCGAACTATCGCTGGAATGCCCCTGCTCCACTCGTTCTGCGCGGACCTTCGGGAGGCGGCGTTAGTGGTGGTCCATTTCATTCGCAGAACCCTGAGACTTATTACGCGCATACCCCTGGACTAAAAGTCATCTGCCCGGCTACCGCGCGCGACGCCAAAGGACTCATCAAGGCCGCGATTCGCGACAACAATCCCTGTCTGTTCTTCGAGCACAAGTTTCTATACAGGCGCATCAAGGAAGAGCTGCCCAGCGAAGACTACACAGTCGATATCGGCAAAGCGCGCACTCATCGCGAAGGACGCGACCTTAGCGTGATCACCTATGCCGCAATGGTCTACGTTGCGCAGGAAGCCGCCGACATTCTGGCAAGGGACGGTATCGAACTCGAGATTATCGACCTGCGAACGATCGCGCCGCTGGACAAAGAAGCCATCGCCAACACGGTGAAGAAAACCAACCGCGTCATCATCCTGCACGAGGACACCAAAACCGGCGGTATCGCCGGCGAGATAGCAGCGGTAATCAATGAGCTTGCCTTCGACGATCTCGATGCGCCCATCATACGTATCGCATCCTTGGACACACCGGTGCCTTTTTCTCCGCCACTGGAGAAATTCTTTTTGCCCAAGGTTGAGGATGTCGTCAGAGAGGCGCGAAGGCTGCGGGCGTACTAATGTTCTTTAGCCGCGCTGTCTCGGTGCGGGCGGACCGGGGGACGCCGGTGACGCCTTTCCAATCGACATTCTTCGTTGCAGATCTGCGAGTCAGATTGGAACTATGTTCGCGAGAACGGGACAATGGTCGTCCAGGAGGCAAACCACTCGATCAGAAACCAGGTACTCCGTCCAGCACGCGCACCTTCCAGCTATCCTCGACCACGGTTACAACGCCGATGTATTTGCGTGTTACCGTTTGTGAGCTTACGACCTTGTCTCCATCAATAACCTGAATTTCCAGTTGTGCCGTGTCCTGAAGCTGAACTGCCGAGCCCTCCGGCGAGTAGAACGTAGCTTCCACTTGGTGGCCGTGATCAACATAGCGGGTCCTAAGGCCGTTCTTCTTTTGCTGCTTCACCTGCGATACCAGCTTGTCGTGTGCGTACCCGACGAAGCTCTCATCGATCAGGTCAATGCGATTGTCAGCCAGTGCCGTCTCCATATTCTTCCAGGCGGTTGAATAGACCTTTACGATCGCTTGACCGGTCAACTGCTCCAGCGGACGGGGCTGAATGCGAGAAGCGTCAAGGCGGACCTGCACCGTGTCGGGAGTGTCAGCAAAGACCTTCGACAGCAGAGGCAGACATCCGCTGAGAACCAGCGCGACGGCAACGGCTAGGATGAGCAAGCGTAGAACAGCTTCACCACGCGAAGTATCGTGAGACTCGAACTGGTTCTGCTTCAAAGGCCACCTCCCCAGCGCACTTCATTGCCCAGCACCACACCCGACGCGACTGAGATCGTGGCTCCGGGCACAGGCGGCAACACGGCCCGTGCTACGCCTTTCTTGATCCGCGCGTCCACTGTGGAGCGTCCCTTCCCGGGCTCATTCGAGATGAAAGTGACAATTGTGCCGTCCGGCACCGCATTGCCGGAGCAATCGCGCACCGGATCCGTTTCGGCAATGATGCCTTCTTTTTCTTGGTGCACTTTGAAGCGCAAGTCACAAGGCTCAGCTGCGGTTTCCTCTACGACGCGACGGACTGAGTTGTTGCCGACAGTGACGATGAACTGGCCCGGTCCTGCTTTGCTTCCAGAACCGGTTTGCAAATATGCGACACCATCTTTGGTAGCAGCCTGCTGTACTTTGGCCGGAGCGCCCGGAACAGAGAGATTGAATGTTACTGGAGTCGGCGTGACAACCAGGTTGTCATACTGATCAAACACAAAGGCGGTACCGGCAATCACCTTTGGCTGCCTGACAGGCACCCGCGACGGCCGCGCAAGGAAGTTGACCCTTTCCGCAGCAGTGGGCGAAACATACAATTGCTTACTGCTAGTCCCATCGCCGCCCTTGATCACCAGTTCGTAATAGCCGGCGTTGCGTAGCTCTTCGCCCTTGAGCTGGACTGCATCCCCGAGTTTTATCTCGCGTTTGACCGCGGTACCAGGTCCCACGACATACAGCGTCGCATTCCCATTCCCGGAAGTTTCGACAGTGACGTCTTCTCCAGCGACAGCCTTGGCGGGCAGCCGCAAATCAGAAGCGGACGAAACGCCAGTCCCAAGCAGGAGCGTCAGGATTGTCCCGATGAAAATTCGCTGATTCATTCTCATGTCCAATTAGGCGCTCGGCCGATACATTGCATAATGGTTCACAACCACGCGATAACTGTGAACATTGGCGGCTATGTCGTCGTTTATGCTCACTGCAAAAGGCACTGGAATTTGGGGACGCAGCGCCTGATCGACGTAGCCGTCCGAAATCCAAACGACTCGACCCTGCGCGTCATAGTACGTGGCCAGCACTTGGGGGATGTTCACTAGTTCGCCGCTCTGGTTCACGAGCTCACCCTTTAGCACCGAATGACCAGCTTCATTCTTGTCCAGCTGTTGGTGAAGGACACCAATCACCGGATCGGCGGAAGCGGGCACCAGGATTCCCGTGGGATTTAGGGTTACCTTCTTTACCTGATTCAGATGCACACCATCAAAATCAATCCGAAACGGAGTGACTTCTTTTGGCAGCAGCACGTGCGAGATCTTGTCAAAGCTGGTCTCCTCGCCTAATTGCTCGCCATCCTTGCCAATCAGAATGCCTTCGACATCGACGTAACCGGGAACGGTGTCGTCATTGACCAGTTCGCCGAGGATGATCACTTTACCCTCGCGCTCGACGGCATTCATCGACGTGATGCGCACGTGCGGACTTTCGGCGTTCTGCGCGCCCCACTCATTGCCTTCTGAATCACTGTGGATAATGTCCCAACGGAGATAAGTCACCGGAATTACTTGCGGTGGAAGATTGGGTTCGTGGCGTTTGGGCCAAACGATTTGCCAATTCCCGTTGTCGCTCACCAACCTGAGATCTCGGTTCTCGTGCAGAGTGCCCACCGCTGTCGCCCAATCCAGACTGGCGCGAATGATGGTTTGGTTATCGTTGTGAGCAATTACGCGGGCTTCCGAGCGTTGCAGATGCGACAGAGTTTTCAAGCTTCCGTCGCGGCCAGCGATGTCGTGATACATCGTTGAAAAATCGACATTGCTGGAGGGCGAGATCAGCGAATACGCGCCATGATAGTCGTCCGACTTTATGCGATCGTAGAAAGCTTGCACCGTGCCTTCCGGAGAGGTGGTTTTCTCCTTTTCCTTGGTCGGCGCAGTGCCAAGAGCTAGCAAGGCCCCGGTGATAGCAATCATGAGGATGGCAAAAAGACGATTCATTACTGGGCCTCCCGAAGAACTACGGGCTCCCGCGTCTCAGACGCCGGGAAGTCGATGGTTTCAGCTATGCGGCGCCGTTCTGGGAAAAGGATCAGAAGCGCCAGCGCGAAGATTACCGTGGCCATAGGGAGCGTGCCCCAGAGCAGGCTTTGCAGTCGTGTGGGCACAGCCCCCGCAGGTGGCGTGATCTTGTGGGCGGGGGGAACATCCTCTTTCGTCCACAGAGTCACATTACCGTTGTCGTAGACCTCGGCCTGACGCCATCCCGCAAAGGCCAGCAGAGGCTCGTAATAACGATCGCGGACAAAGATGTACTTCAACCCATAATGGTCCGCATGCTTGAGCATCGCGCGCAACGAATCGATGCCATTTGCCCCGAAGTATTTCGCGTTTGTAAGCTGAGCGGATCCGCCGGCCATCAACTCCGGCAACAAACGCGCCGAGTTATAGTCACCATCGACCGAACTGGCATTTGCCAGCACGCCAACGCGGGCGAGCTGCATTCCAAATCCCAAGGTGATGTAGCGGTAGCGAGCATGCTCGTCGCGGTTGAGGAAACTCACCACATCGTCAATGCTAAAGCTGTTTGACTGGATGGGATTGGCATGTAGCCAGGCCAGTGCTCCAGCGCCGGAAAGAATTGATGCCAACGCGAGACCCGCAACCGCTTTCCCTCGAAAGCGATCGATCAGCCATTCGGCAATCAAGCCGGCAAAGGGCAGAGCCATCAAGGTCGCCCAGTAAGTGAAGCGCTCGTACGTTAGCACCTCCCAAATGCGGGTTCCGAAGACGATTCTCGGCAGTGGCGTTGTACCGCCAAGTCCGATTAGAGCAGTGAACCACCAGCCAAGAAACAGCGGACGCAGTCTCCGATCCGATGCGCCTCGCCAGAAGATGAACGGAATCGCGAGTATCAGCGCGCCGGTTGGAACAAGCCAGAAGTTCATCCCCTGGAGCGGTTCCAGAATGTAGTTGGCTCGACTCTCGTGATAGATCGGAGCCTGCTTGATGGGGTTGTGATAGAGCTCAACCCAGTACGGCAGAAGGACAATCAGCACGCCGAGAATCGCCAGACCAGCAAAAATCGCAGTGCGCACGGCGACTCGTGTTGCCGTGACGTCAGGCTGGTCGTCGCGATGATCGATGAATGCCAGCCAGATGATAGGCAGCGCGAAGAACGGCGCTCCGAAGATCATGCTTACGTGGTGGCCGGCGCAGCCGACCAGGAAGATTGCGAGACCCTTCCAGAAGGCCAGCATGCTGCCTTCGCGAATCCACACGTAAAAGAAAGGCAGCGAGTTTAGCAGCATCACTGACGCGAACGTCGTGTTGATCTGTCCCGACTGATACACCATCTGCGCCAGAGAGCCCAGGAAGATGCTCCCAATTGCTGCGTAAAGAGAGGCGCGCTCGTTCACCCAAAGCCGAGCGTAACGGTAAACACCAATAGGCAGCAGCAGGATGATGATCGCCTGCACGATGGTGTATGCGAATGTGAGGCCGACAACGTGAGAAAACAGTGCAATCAGTTGATGCACCAAAGGCGGATATGTCGTCTGCGAAAAGCCGGCAAACCATTTTTCGTTCCAGGGATTGAACCAATGGTGGGCATAATGATCGGCGAAAAACATGTGCGTGTTGGCATCGAATGACCCCGCCTGCAGTTGAAGAAGTAAGAGCGGAGCGTGCGCTGCGAGCGCTAGAAGCAGCAGCCAACCGTAAATCGGCACACGCCTTGTGGAACTAGGAAAAGTGGTGGAACTGTAAAGCAAAGGAACGCCTCCGGAGAGTGCTTACAGGGTAGATTTTGATTCCGATTCGGCAGCTTTGGTTTTCCGCAGCTCTGGCGGGAGGCAGGTGGGATGGAGGATTCGAGGTGTTCGTCTGAAAACCACCAGCAGGAACTCACACGTTGGCCGCTTTATTCTGCTCGTTGAAACACGTCAGGTCGCGTTGACGTGCTCCAAAAGCGAATTTCACCTTAGCCGATAACCGTTAGAGACTCTGCTTGCATCAAACCTCCATGTTTGCAGAGCTGCTGCTCGAAAAGAGTCGTCAGTTCGCGCGGACTGCCGCTGTACGGCCTGGCACGCAATCTGAAAGCACGTTCAATCCTGCAGAGATGATGAAGCGCTGTTTCGTAACCGACACTCCCGAGCCAATCGCCATGTTCCGAAAGGGACTCTTTGTAATTACTGCTGTAATTACTGCGCTCGCCGCTGCGATGTCGGCGCAGACCTTTGAAATAGGTGGACAGCAAAGCCAGCCACCAGCACAGCAGCAGAGTACGAAGCAGGGACGAAAGGTCAACAAGTCGGCCTCCTCGCCCAGTGCAGCTGCGCAGAATTCTGAGGAGAACTCGCTGCGCTTTGGCGTCAGTATCGACGCTACTCGTGAGCAGCACGCTGCCGATGATGCCTTGCGGCATAACAATGCACCTGTTGCCTATGCCCACGCAAAGCGATCCGTGGAAATGGCTCCAGGCGACAAGTCAACTTGGTTCACGCTCGGCTATGCGGCGAGATTAGCCGGCCACCTATCTGAATCCGAGAGCGCATACAAAAAAGGACTGCAACTCTCCCCAGACGCCGCCGAGGGCCTCTCGGGATTGGCCCAGACCTACTTCCGCATGGGTCGAGTAGACGACGCTAAACGTATGCTGCTCGACGTTATTGCGAAATACCCGACAAGGGTCGACGACCAGATGATGGCGGGCGAATTGTTCATGCAAAGCGGCGACATACCCCGAGCCCTTCAGATTTTGCAGCACGCCGAGCAGATCAAGCCTTCCGCGCATGCTGAATTGCTGATGGCTATCGGCTACATGAAACAGCACGAGCCCGCGCGCGCGAAGCAGATGCTAGATGCTGCGCGCCGTCGTGATCCTAACAACATCGATGTCTTCCGCGCCGTCGCCAACTTTCAGCGTGAATCGCATGATTATCAGGGCGCGATTGCCACTTTGAAAAGCGCGCCGATGCAGAAGCCCGATCTGCTTGCTGATCTTGGCTACACGTATGAATTAGCGGGTATGAAGCAGGAGGCTGCTGACACATACTCCCGCTATGCCAGTGCCGATCCTAAGAACATCAATGCACAACTGAGTGCCGCGCAGGCCTGGATGCGCTTGAATAATCTCGACAAGGCGCAGCAGTTTGTAAATCAGGCTGCCGCAATCGATCCCGAATACTATCGTCTCCATGCTGTGCGCGCTGCATTTGCCAGAATGCAGAACAAGGACGAGCTTGCTGCCAAGGAATATGAAGCCGCGCTGGCGCGCATGCCGGAGGACGTTCCTGAGGGTCCAATATTTCCGGTCGAGCTTCGTCTGAATTTGTCCGAGCTCTACAAAAGTCTCGGAAACAATGCAGCCGCGCAACAACAGATCGCGCTCGCCGAACAGCAGATTGACAAGATTCAAGTGGAAGGTACGCAGAAAGCGGAGTTTCTGAGGGTCCGCGCCTCAATCGAACTGGGCGGCAATGATTACAACGCCGCCACGAGAGATCTGCAGGATGCGATTAAGCTCGATCCTAATAACTCCAACATCGAGCTGCAGTACGCCAACCTGCTTTGGATCCTGCAGAAGAAACCTGAGTCCGAGCAGATCTATCTCAACGTACTCAAGCACGATCCTGCGAATAGATATGCATTCGAGAGCCTCGGCTACCTGATGCGTGATGAAGGCAAGATCCCGCAGGCGGAACAGTACTTCTACCAGATGGCAAAGCTTTACCCGACCGACTATGTACCGTATCTGGCCTTGGGTGACATGTACACGTCGATCGACCGTCTCGATGAAGCGGAGGTTGCATACGAGCAGGGTTACAAACTGGCACCGCAGAACGCTGCTCTGATCGCCGGCGGCTCCAATGCTGCCATTCAGAATCACAAGTTCCAGCTGGCGGGCGCTTGGGTGCACCGCTCTACGCCAGCCATGATGGACGATCCACGAATTCAGCGTGAGTGGGAGCGCTATCTATTTCTGGATGGCAAGTATCGTGAATCCGCTCAATTCGGTTACAAGGTTCTCGCGCAGCGTCCAAAGGACCTCGATGGAGCTGTGTACTTGGCGTACGGCCTGTATAACCTGGGACGGTACGATGACACCCTTGCTCTAGCCTCGCAGTACGAACTCATGCTGCCCAAAGAACCGAACTTCCCGTTGCTGGAAGGACATGTGCACAAGCAGCAAGGATTGCTCGATCAGGCAGTGGATGACTATGGCCGTGCTCTGAAACGCGATCCCAAAATGGTCGAGGCGTTCGTGAACCGCGGCTATGTAGAGAACGATTTGCAGGATGCCGAAGCCGCGATTGCCGACTTCGATCAGGCTTTGAAGTATCAGCCGAACAATGGAAGCGCGCGGCTCGGCGCTGCGTTTTCCAATCTAGAATTGCATCGCTCTCATGCCGCTCTCGATCAAGTTGCGCAGGCCGAGAAGATTGTTGGTGTCTCTGCGGCCACACACGAGGTCAAAGCTACTGCCTATCGCCAGCTGCGTCAGTTGCAGAAAGCAGAGACCGAATATCGGGCCGCCATCACCCTGGCGCCGAGTGATGTGTCCTTGCACACTGCGCTCGCGGACACTCTCTACTACGAGCATAAGTACAGGCCAGCGATCGATCAGCTAGCAATTGCCATCCGTGAGGCGCCGGACGATCCATTCCTGTATGCCCAACGTGCCCATGCCGAAGCTGAATTGAAAATGCGCTCTGCCACCTTAGAAGATGTAAAGCTGGCCGAAGAGCAAGGCCCTGATCAGGGAGCAGTGCTGCTCGCCACAGGTGACGCGCTACTGCTCCTCGGGGAGAAAGAGGCTGCACAACAGCGTTTCGCGCGGGCACTCGATGCTCCGGACACCAATCGCGTCGAGACCCGTCTGGCGTTTGCTCGCCTTTTCGTAAATCAGCACAGATATGACGATGCCCGCCAGCAGGTGTCGTTGGGATTCACCGAAGCTCGCGTGGGAGAGGCGTCCCCGGCAACCGCGGATGATCTGGTTGCTGCTGGTAACATTTTCCTCTCCATGAACGATTTCGAGCTGGCGCAGAAGCTTTATGAGCGTGCGAAGGAATCGGGTGCGGCCGATGAACAGGTCGCGGTGGGAATGGCGAATGTGGCCCTCGCCCAAGGTGATGATCGTCAAGCTGAGCAGTACCTGGCGGCACTCGGAAATCGGGATCAGTATGTAGACGACTACGATTACATGCTCGCGGAAGGCTCAATTTACCGCATGCGGCACGATATGCCCGATGCGGTGAATGCGTTTGCCCGAGCGAACGCACTAGCGCCAGAAAACGACAACAGTGAAGCGCAGAGAAGCCTGCATGAAGCCGCTGGAGAAGCAGGCATGCCGGTGAGTGGCAAGTTCAACGTGCTATCGGATTTCTCCATCGCGCCGGTCTTTGACGATGCCACTATTTATACGGCCGATGCGAAACTCGCGGGCCTCAGTGGGAACTCCAGCCTGCTTCCTACTGCGCGTCGGCTGGTCGAAACGCAGTACACACAAGGGTATCGCTATCATCGTGGAGCTGACATACCGGTGGTGAGTGGCTTCTTCCAGCTTGATCACTACTCCGGTAATTATTCCCTGCCATTTGCTTCCCGCGTGGTGTCCACGGACACGAATAACTACAACATTAATAGCGGGCTGAATCCTGTGTTGCGAGTTGGTTCCGCAAAGTTCGAGTTCAACACCGGCCTGCAGTTCACCATACGCCGCGACAGCAATGCCCAGACCAAGTTCGACGTCGATCAGAATCTCTTCCGTCAGTTCGTGTACCTATCGAGCAGCCCGCTATTCAACGCTCTCACGATTCGGGGACAGGCGTACCACGAGTCGGGGCCGTTTACGCTGCAGCATCTAAGTTCGGGAGAGAAGGGTGCACGCCTCGATTTCACTGTGGGGCGTCCGTGGGGCAAGACGGCGCTCGTGACCGGCTACACGGTTCGCGATCTGCAGTTCAATCCGGTTCCCAGCGAATTTTTCTCGACTTCATCCTATATAGGGTTGCAACGAAAAATCGGGCAGAAGCTCACCGTGACACCGATGGTGGAAATGATTCGATCCTGGAGAGTAGAGGGTCCGCAATTCGCACGTGCAGAAGCATTTATGCCCGCTGGAAGCTTTGAATACCGTCCCACCGAGAAGTGGACCGTGGACGGCAACTTTGCCTGGCAAGCAGGGCGGGGAAAGGACGCGCTGTTACACGCATATGACAACGTGCAGAGTGGAATCTTCATCTCTTATCTCAAGCCCTTACGCCAGAACCAGCGTGATGGCATAGGAGAGTTTCCGGTTGAGTATCCGATTCGATTTTCGGTCGGCGTTCAGCAACAAAGCTTTTTTAACTTAGCTGGCCACGGACAGGCAGAGATCGTTCCAATCGTTCGCCTGACAGTTTTTTAGTGAGCCAGAGGGGCCCCATGGATATTTGTTCAGTTTCGTTGCTGTTCAACGACAAGCGGGAACTCGGTCGACAGCTGATATATCAAACGGCGTCAGCCGCACTGCCGCACAACAACCCCGATTTCTCTGCGCATCTTCCTGTCAGCTTCAGTGATGTTCGCGCCTCTGCGCCCGGGCTGGTGCTATGGATGTAAGAGCGATCCTGCTTACTGGCATTCCTGCGGACGCCACCAGTGTCTCGGCCCCGTCGGCCAGTGCGGCGGAGACCTTCTCGGGGGTGCCGCTATCGCTCTTGCCTGTATTGGGAAGGCCCCTCTTACATCGAATTGCCGATGGGCTAAAGCAGAGCGGTGTTGATTCTGTTTCGGTGCTCAACGCCGCAGATCCTTCTTTAGCGTTGATGGCGGGTGCGCGACGAGCAGATCTGAACTGGACAGATGTCTCGCCCGAGCACGTGTGGCGTGCGGCAGAAGAAGAGTTCGATCGTTTGGTGCAGGCCGGAGCGGAAATCGTGCTGGTACTCAGGCTCGGCGCCTACGTTGAAGTGGAAATTGATCCGTTGCTCCAGTTCCACCTCGATCAGCGGAATCACACCACCCAAGTGGTGGCCGGCGACGGACCGCTCGATTTCTTTGTTCTGTCAGGATCCCGACGCAATGATGCTGCCTTCCTGCTCCGCAGCAGGCTGACCAAGATGCGTGTGCAAACCAAGCCTTTCTTCACTGATGCCTACGTGAATCGGCTGCAAAACGCGCAAAACCTCCGCCAGTTGGTGCTGGATAGCTTCGCGCTCAAAACGTCGATTCAGCCAGTAGGCGAACAAGTTCGCCCCGGCGTATGGGTCGGTTGCGGAGCGAGAGTCGATCGCGGCGTTCGGCTGGTTGCTCCCTGCTATGTGGGAGCTTCGAGCAAGATTCGCGCCGGAGCTCTGATCACGCGCGGAACCTCCATCGAACATCACTGCATCGTTGACTGCGGAACGGTGGTGGAATCGAGCACGTTGCTGCCGCTTTCTTATCTTGGCGCAGGATTAGACCTGATGCACTCTGTCGTCGGTACCAAGCGCATTGTGAGCGTGAAGTACTCTGCCGAGCTCGCTGTGGAGGACGCCACTCTCGTTTCTGCAGTTCCGGCCACTTCGGCTTTGCGCACGTTGAGCCACGCCACCAACCTCCTGGCTTTTGTTCCGCGTCAGATGATTCGAAGTATTTTCGGGCAGCGCAAGCTGCGCAAGTCCCAAGCGGATGTGAAATCTCCCGAGCCCACCTTCGATCCCGGAGCCGTGGCTCGTCCGGTTGCGCAAGATCGACAGTCCTTAACTTCTACCGTAGTTGCAGGAATGAGGGATTATGGAAACCAGTAGGCCTGTAGTCGTAAAACGCATGCCAGAGAACGTGAACCAGCGCGAGTCGCGAAAGTTTCTCCAGGATGTCCAGCCATTCTTAACTGCGGATCGCCCGCAACTAGTGTTCGACTTGTCACTGGTGAAGCAGCTCGACGCTGCGGGCGTCGAGATGCTGCTGCACTGCGTTTCGGAGGTGATGAAACGTGATGGCGATCTAAAGCTGGCGTCACTCTCGCGCCAAGCCGCGATGGTACTGGAACTCACGCGCACCGATCGGTTGTTCGAGATTTACGAGAACTCTACCGAGGCGGCTCGCAGCTTTTCCGGATTCCTGCCGAACGCGATGCGGCCTGCGCCGAGTTATCAACAGACGGTCGCTCCGGAGCGGCTGGCCGCATAACCAGACACCCTGCTGAGCACTTCCGACATCCAAAGCAGCAGCACGTAAGCTGCAGGAAGTTTACGTCTGCATCTTAAGTATCTCCACCGATGAGTTCAGGCTCCAACACAATTTCATTGCCGCTGCGCACTGGATGGCGGCTGCGGTGGAACCATTGGCTTGCAGGGTGTGCTGCGTCGCGCGTGTTGGGCGGCAGCGTCATCATGCTGCTGGGCTCGATGCTGGTGGCAGCCATCAATTTTGGATTCAACGTGTCCATGGCGCGCCTGCTCGGTCCGGCTCTGTTTGCTCAGGTCGCCGCGGTGGTCACGCTGCTGATGTTGGCTTCCGCAGTGAGCCTCTCGTTCCAGATGGTGTGCGCGAAGTTTGTCGCACGCAATCCGAGCGCTAGCGGCAAATTGCTCGTCTTTCGCGGGCTTCGGAAGCGGGCATGGATCGTCGGAGCGGTGATCGCGCTGGCATTGACACTTGCGCAACGTCCTATTGCTGATTACCTGCGCATGCCTAACTCGTGGCTCCTCGCTGTATTCGCGCTGGGAATGGCTTTCTACACCCCTCTGGGTGTGCGACGTGGAAGCATGCAAGGCCTGTGCCAATTTGGGGCCCTGTCGCGAAACTATATTCTTGAGGCTGCTTCCAAGCTTGCCATCGCGATTCTTCTCGTGGAGCTGGGATACGGAGTCATGGGAGCGGTTGGAGCGATCTCAGCTTCGATACTGGTTGCCGTCCTGATGCCACGGCCAAAAATGTACTTAGAAACTGGCGATTCAGGAGCCATTATCCCAGCCAGTTTCCGTGAAGGCATGCAGGCGATCGTCTTCTTCGTCGGACAGGTGATCATCAACAATATCGACATCATTCTAGTGAAGCACTTCTTCACCGCCGAACTTGCGGGGCTCTACGCAGCGGTGGCTCTTGTAGGACGCGTGCTCTACTTCGCGGCGTGGTCAATCGTAAGCGCCATGTTTCCCATTAGCGCCGCAGCAAAGGAAGAGGACAGCAAAAGTCACGTTCTGCTGCTGCCTTTGGTGATCGTGCTCCTCATGTCGATTGCGTTCATAGCCGTGCTGGCATTGTGTCCTGGATTCATCATTCATCTCGTGCTTGGCGAGAGCTTCCGCTCTGCCGAGCCGTTGCTCAGTTTGTATGCGATGGCAACAGCACTGTACGCACTCGCGGTCGTGCTGATGACGTATGAAATGTCGCGCAAAATCGCGAACACCGGCTGGCTCCAACTAGTGTTCAGCGGGGCGCTGGTCTTCCTGATTTATGTATTTCACTCCAGTTTGCGACAGGTAATTCTTGTGCAGATCATGCTGATGTTGCTGATGCTGCTCATTGTTTCACTTCCATTTTTGCGTTCCATCAGAGGTCTACGATGGAAGGAGGTTGCATGATTCTCAAACGCCGCATCACCGAAGCGGAGGTTATCTCCGAATTTTTGAAAAACGAGTTCTATCAGAAAGAATACGATCGCGATCGTGAAGAGTTCGAAGGCATTGTTCTGGATCCCGATCTGGCCGACGAGGCGCAGAATACCGTACGCCGCGCTTTGCTTTATCGGCGCCGCGGGCACATGTGGCGCGAATTGCCCAAGGACACGTTATGGCATGAGGCTGCGATCGACGCCGATGATCTGAAACGCATTCGCGTCTTTCCGCGCGCGCACTGGCGCAAGATTTCCGATGGCAGCTTCCTCCTGAGTGAAATTGTGAAGCGAATCCGCGACTCTGCGATCGCCAAGACCGACCCTGCCTTCTCCAAGATTCAACTTTTGCGCTATCGCTTGCAGCGCGACTCCGTGAACTCTGCGGTGCTGCTTATCGGGGTCGACGAGGAACAGCCGCTTACGATTCTTGAGGGCAATCACCGCCTCGCTGCTGCCATGCTGATCTCGCCACATCTCGTGCATACCGGATTTCGCGTGATCTGCGGACTATCGCCCCATATGTACGAGTCCTGCTGGTACGACACGAACATCCCCAACCTTTGGAGCTATCTGAAGAACCGGCTGAGCAATTTAGTAGACAAAGAAGCTGATGTTCGACGTGCTCTCTCGGTCGGGAGTGAGACGGAAGCGGCGACATCGTTCCCCGGAGAAATGGCGAAAGCGCAGAAGATGGAAGCGAAGTAGTTTCTCGACCTTGAGCTCTGAGCTTCTAAAGCTTGCGCGCGGCTTCCTTGCTCCTTGTAGGCGCGGCTACGATTGTCGCGCCATACAACGGTGGTCTGATCTGCCATTCTTGGCTCGGTAACGCCAGAAGCTCAGCAGCTCGCAATGCAGAGTAGCTGCTCCAACCTGCTGCTCTCTTTCGGCATCTGTGCAAGAGAGCGCCTGATCCATTCACCGGAATTCTGCGGAGTAGTCATGACCCTGAAGAAAACTAGTTCTCACAGTTTGGCGATCACCCTAGCGATCCTGCTATCGAGCGTGCCACAGCCGATCGTTGCGCAGACGGCAGCACCTTCGCCGCAAGCAACGGCAAACCAGAACTCGCCAACAACCGAGAATGCACCTGCCAGCGATCAGCCAACCGCAGCGCAAAGTTCGCAGCCTGCATCCGCGCGTCCAGATCCCTCGCAGGCGCCTCTCGCTCCAGTGCCGACGACGACACGTCCGGCAGACAACAACAACGTGCCTCCCGACGCTCCCAGCGAGGTTCAGCGCAGCCAGGAAGCCCAAGAGACGAGCACGAGTGAGGCGCAGCCGATACAGCAGCGGCCTGCGAATCCGTTGGGCACAGCGACAGCGCAGCAAGGCGCGACTCGCGGTGGCGTAGCCTCACGCCCGGCAGGTGAGGCGATTGCCCCAGCTAAGCAGCGTCAGGTCCGCTCGCTGCTTATCAAGGTAGGGCTGATAGCTGCCGGAGCGGCAGCTGTCGGCACTGTCGTTGGCCTCACACGGGGTACTTCCAGCGTTCCGCCCGGAGCAGCGCGGTAACATGCTGCAGGTGTGCGTTCGATGTAAATGGCGATAAGAATTGGTGCGTTATAGAAGAAGTTCAACGCCGGTCTAAGCACTGAGCATTTGGGAAGGAATCCTGGGCCCTGTGAGTATCAAACGTCCTCTACTGATTAGCTTTTCCGGACTTGATGGATCCGGCAAGAGCACGCAAATTGAAAATCTTCGCGAGCGACTCGCCTCTGCCGGACTCAAAGTAGAGCTCCTTGCTTTCTGGGATAACGTGGTCGTACTGACTCGTTACCGGGAAGGCTTTGTACACACCGTGTATGGCAGCGAGAAAGGCGTGGGTGCGCCGGGAAAGCCCGTGAACCGGCGCGACAAGAACGTACGCGCATGGTATCTAACCATCGCGCGGCACGTGCTTTATCTGCTCGATGCCCTTCATCTCCGGATCGTAGTCAAGCGCGCCATCAACTCGGGAAATGATGCCGTGATTATGGATCGGTACGTTTATGACGAACTCGCTAATCTCCCACTAGAACGCCCGATGACCCGATCGTTTGTGCGTCTTGTCGAGAAGCTCGCGCCGGTTCCCGATGTGGCGTACCTGCTCGACGCAGATCCCGAAGCTGCCCACAAGCGCAAGCCCGAATATCCTGTCGATTTCATGCACAAGTGTCGCGCAGCTTACTATCGTTTAGCCGCACTGCTGGGCACGATGACTATCATTCCGCCGCTTCCCTTAGCGGAGGCCAAATTGGCCGTTGTCACCGCGTGCGACAAAGCCATCCTGACACGTGAATTACAAATTGCTCTCGAACCACCAACGCGCAGAGTAGGTGCTCCAGCCGCTTAAGGAATCAAGGGCGGGGAAACGAGCGCCCATTTCCGCCTTCTACTTCACACCCAGTGGCGCAGGCTCGATCTCTTCAATTTCAACGAAGTCGGTCGGATACTTACCGGTATAGCACGCCGTGCAGTAGGTGGTGTTCGCGCCTTCCGCGCAGGCGCGCTTGAGCCCTTCGAGGGAAAGATAGGCGAGCGAGTCCGCGCCTATGTATTCGCGGATCTCTTCAACAGATTTGTTCGCCGCTATGAGATGCTTCTTCGAAGGCGTGTCCACGCCGTAAAAGCAGGGCGAAACCGTCGGGGGACAGGAAATGCGCATATGGACTTCGGTGGCACCTGCGTCGCGCACCATGCGCACGATCTTCCGGCTGGTAGTGCCGCGCACGATCGAGTCGTCGATCAGCACCACGCGCTTGCCTCTGAGTAAATGCTGCACAGGATTGAGCTTCAGGCGTACGCCGAAGTCGCGCACGCGCTGCTCCGGCTCGATGAAAGTGCGGCCTACGTAATGATTGCGGATCAGCCCAAAGCTGAATGGAATTCCGCTCTCATTGGCAAAGCCAACACCGGCAGTCACTCCCGAATCGGGAACGGGCACAACGAGATCGGCATCCACCGGAGCTTCGCGAGCCAGCTCCCGGCCCAATGCTTCGCGGCTCTCCTGCACCGGCCGCCCAAAGATCACACTGTCTGGACGCGAGAAGTACACGTGCTCGAAGATGCAGCTTGACTGCGGTTTGGGCGCGGCATACACCCGGGAAGACACGCCTTCGCTGCCCACAATGACCAGCTCGCCCGGTTGCACATCGCGTTCGTAATGCGCGCCAATCAGGTCAAATGCGCAGCTTTCGGAAGCGAAAACCACCGACTTCTCTCCGACACCGGTAGTGTTGGGCAAAGTGCCCATCGAGAGGGGGCGGAATCCGTGAGAATCGCGTGCCGCGAAGATGCGATCGCGCGTCATCAGTACGAGTGAGAAGGCTCCTTCAATGCGGCGCAGGGCATCGGCAATAGCATCGGGAAGCGTTTGCTCCTTCGATTGCGCGATCAGATGTACCACCACTTCGGTGTCGCTGGTGGTCTGGAAGATCGATCCGTTCTGTTCGAGCTGCCGCCTCAACAGGTGGGCGTTCACGAGATTCCCGTTATGAGCCAGAGCGATTGCGCCTTTATTGCACTCCACGCGAATGGGTTGTGCATTCAGCAAGGCGGAGTCGCCGGTGGTGGAATAACGAGTGTGTCCGATGGCCAGCGAGCCTGGAAGGCGCGCGAGGACATCCTCAGTGAAAATGTCAGCCACCAGACCCATGGCCTTGATATTGTGCAGACGAGCAAAATCGGAGCTGGCAATGCCGGCGGATTCCTGCCCACGATGCTGGAGCGCATAAAGGCCAAGATAGGCGAGCTTGGAGGCCTCGGGGTGGCCGTGAACAGCCATCACGCCGCATTCATCGTGAAATTTATCCGATTTGTCGATGGCAGTCATGCTTAGCTTGTAGCCGGTGGCAAATCAGCTCGTGACCTTCGCCTTTTCCTGCGTGGGCCTTGGTGTTCGCTGTGCCTAGCTAGCAGCGAGCAGCTACTTATCCAGAATCTCTGGAACCACATGGTCGGGCAGGTCCGAGTGTAGTGCCGATTCCAAGGCGCCAGCCCATACAATTTTTGTATCGCTTACATAAGCAGAAACAGCGTCGAGCGACCCGCGTTGAATGAAAAGCTGCGGACCGCCGGTTCTGCCCAGGAACTCTGCATTTACGGAGTGGGAACTCGCTATCTGTTGGATGGTCTGGCGGTTTCCTGCGACGCAAGAAACCAGCACTCGGCTGGCCTGCTCGCCAAAGAGCGCAATTTCGATGGGATCGGAGCCTTCGGGCAGCCGCACCTCTGCACCAATCTCGTGGCGGAAGCATGACTCGGCGAGGGCCACCGCCACACCCCCGTCGGAGCAGTCATGCGCCGACTCGATCAAGTTCTTTTCGGTCAATTCAAGCACGCATTTCTGCAGCGCAGCCTCTCCTTGCAGATCGAGAGCTGGTGGCTCTCCCCACAACACTCCTACTATCTCTTTCGCGTACTCGGATGAACCAAGCTGGCGGTCATCATAGGGGGGAAGCGAAGCAGATAGCAGGAGCACTTCGCGTCCGGGAGATTGGAAGTGAGGTGTAACTGTTCGCTGGACGTCATCAACGATGCCGACAACGCCGAGGACCGGCGTCGGATAAATCCCTTCGCCAAGCGTCTCGTTGTAGAGACTCACATTCCCACCGGTAATGGGAGTGCCCAAGGCGTCGCAAGCCTCCGCCAGTCCGTCGATCACCTCGGAAAACTGCCACATGATGTGTGGCTTCTCCGGATTCCCGAAGTTCAGGCAATTCGTTGCAGCTACGGGCAATGCTCCGGCGCACGCGACCTTGCGCGCGGCCTCAGCGACGGCATGCATCGCTCCCAATTTGGGACTAAGGTAACACCAGCGGCCATTCCCATCCAGCGACATTGCCAAGCCGCGCTGCGTGCCTTTAATGCGCATCACGCCACTGTCGCCGCCCGGAC
Organism: Terriglobales bacterium; assembly: GCA_045808065.1. Classification (GTDB taxonomy): domain Bacteria; phylum Acidobacteriota; class Terriglobia; order Terriglobales; family Acidobacteriaceae; genus Gp1-AA112. The sequence goes on from JBJMGD010000029.1 coordinate 172,208, forward strand.
CTTGGACCGTGTTGGTCTGGACCATGCTGTCGTACTGCTCGTGAATCCAGTGCTTGGAACAGATATTCGCAGACATAAGCAGACGCTTTAGCTCGGGTGTATAGTCACGACCTTTGCCAAGCTGCAGCCACTGTGGTTTGTCCTTCGGCACGGAGGCCGACCATGCCTGCATGGGTCGCTGATAGACAGGCGCATCGTCGGTGAGCGATGAGTTCGGAATGTCAGCGACTATTTGGCCGTGTTCCAGCACGCGTAGGCGCGGTTCACGAATCACACTGCCTACCGTCACCGCATCGAGTCCCCATTTTTCGAAGACGACGAATACTTCGTGCTCGCGGCCGCGCTCCGCCACAAGCAGCATCCGCTCCTGCGATTCACTAAGCATGATCTCGTACGCGCTCATGCCCTGCTCGCGCTGCGGCACACGATCGAGCTCGATCTCGATGCCGACGGCTCCTCGCGCTCCCATCTCGCAGGTGGAACAGGTAAGACCCGCGGCGCCCATGTCTTGGATACCCACGATAGCGCCGGTCTGCATGGCCTCGAGACAAGCCTCGAGTAGCAGCTTCTCAAGAAAAGGATCGCCCACCTGCACGTTGGGACGCTTCTGTTCCGAGCCTTCCTTGAATTCCTCGCTGGCCATCGTGGCACCGTGGATGCCGTCACGCCCAGTCTTGGCGCCAACATAGATCACGGGATTTCCTTCGCCGGCGGCTTTGGCATAAAAAATCTCATCCTTGCGCACAAGCCCAAGCGCAAAAGCATTAACCAACGGATTCCCGGAATAGCACTCCTCGAATTTCGTTTCTCCGCCCAGATTGGGAACGCCGAAACAGTTGCCGTAAGAGGCGATCCCGCTGACCACGCCTTCGAGAATGGAATGGTTCTTGTGAAGCAGGTGCGAAGCTGAAGTGCTGCCGTTGCGTCGCCGCTCTATACCGTTCCATCTACGCACGTCATCCTCAGACCCGGCTTTGGCTGAAGAACTGCGCGAGTGGTTTTCGGTGTTCAGTTTCGAGGCTTCGAGGTTTCGAGGCTCCGCAGATTTCCGCCGCTCCTCAACGCGGCCAAAACGCAGCGAATCCATCACCGCCAGTGGACGTGCGCCCATGGTGAAGATGTCGCGTAGGATCCCGCCTACTCCGGTGGCCGCTCCCTGGAAAGGCTCGATGTAAGAGGGATGATTGTGCGATTCGATCTTGAAAGCGCAGGCCCATCCGTCGCCGACATCGATGATGCCGGCGTTTTCGCCCGGCCCCTGCACCACACGCGCGCTATGCGTCGGAAGGCGTTTCAGATGGACCTTCGATGACTTATACGAGCAGTGCTCGCTCCACATCACGCTATAGATACCGAGCTCCGTGAGCGATGGCTCGCGACCGAGCGCCTGTACTATGTGTTCGTATTCGTCAGCCGTAAGGCCATGCGTCTTCAGCAGCTCAGGAGTAGCTCGGCAGGGAGGAGGGGCAGTTTGAATCGGTTGAGTAGCCATCTCGGGGGTACTCATATTTTCTCATGACAGCAGCTACCCGCTTCGATCGGCCAAGCTGTGGTCGATGGCCCAGTCGTTCTTGTGACGCCGGGTTGCTTCTGTCAAACAGCTCAACTACTTGGCGACAATGGTCATCAGCTTCGCCAGGCCCTGTTTCGCCACCGCATCGTTAAATGCGGGCACGTCTTTAGCATAGAAGTCATTGAACTGCGACTCCGCTGTTTGAAGCTGGCCATGCAGCAAGTTGTAAACTTCTATTTCCGATTGTGTTGGCGAGAAGTCGGGATTGCCCGCAACATCCGCGCCACCGCTGCCCACCTCCGCCCCCAGCCATACGAATTTCAGGTAAAGCTGGAGCGGTCCACGAAAGGATTTCAGATCGCCCTCTGCGACGGTGCGCTGCAGGAGTTGGTCCTCGATAGCAAGCGCTTTGTCATCGAGTTGTCTGGTCGAATCCGAAAGCGTTTTATCGGCATTGGAGGCCTTCAGCATCTTCTGCATGTCCTCAAGCTGGCGGCGGGTCCACTCGATTTGATTAATCATCCGCACCGACGAATTGGCGTCGTTGTAGATCGCGAATGAGAGCTTGGTCGCCGCTTCCACGTCGGCTTCGCTGCCGGTGGTGTTTGGATCCTTCAGCACAGTGACCTTCTGCGTAAGCGTTTGGCCATCGGCAACGAGCTTCACCGTGTACGTGCCAGGCGCGACCAGCGGACCGATCGTCGGTTCGCCGCTGGCGCTGCGCATCGCATTGGTCGACTGGCTTCGCCCCACGCCATAGTAGTAGACCGGACGCGACTCCTTGCCGATGAAACGCTTCTCTTCCCAAATATGTGGATTGCCGGCAGGCGTGGTGCGCAGCGCCACGTCGCTGATCGATGCATAACGCAAGTCCCAGGAAGTGCGATTGATGCCGGCGGAGTTCTCTGCCTTCAGTGTGCGGATAGTCTTGCCATTCTCGCCTTCGATGGCGACATCGATTTTCTTCGCAGGCTGCTTCAGGAAATAATTGATCGAGGCTCCATAAACCGGGTTCTCGCCTTCAACACCATCTGCCATCTCGCGATGGAATATCTCCCGAAAACGATATGCCGGACGTGGCGTAAACAGGTGCACGTTTGCGTTTTGTACGGAGTCGTCGAATTGCTCGAGGGGAGTGAGGTCATCAAGAATCCAGAAGCCGCGGCCGTAGGTACCCACCACCAGGTCCTTGAAATGTTCCTGCACGGTGATCCAGTGCACTGGAGCGTGGGGCAGATTGTTTTGCAGCGGCTGCCAGTGATCGCCATTGTCGAATGAGAAGTAGAGTGCATTCTCAGTGCCAGCAAACAACATGCCGCGTCGTACCGGATCTTCCTGGATGGCATCCGTATAACTCAGCGGCGATTTGGGAATGCCGTTTACGATCAGCTTCCACGTTTTCCCAAAATCGGACGTCCGATAAAGGTACGGATCGCGGATGTTGACCTGGTGCCCGTCCACGGCGATGTAGCAGGTTCCAGCCTCGTACCTCGACGGGATCACGGCATCGACAGTCATCTTCGGCGGCATACCTTTGGGCGTGACATTTGACCAATGCGCGCCGCCATCGCGCGTCATCTGGACCAGGCCGTCGTTCGTTCCTGCCCAGATTTGGCCCTTCTCCGCAGGAGACTCAGCGAGAGAGAAAACGACTCCCGCATATTCCACGCTGAGGTTATCGACCGTGAGGCCGCCGGAGTCGCCGTGCATGCTCGCGTCGTTCAGTGTCAAATCGGGACTGATCGTCTGCCACGTTTGCCCGCCATCTGAAGTTTTGTGAACGTATTGACTGCCAACGTACACGGTGTTGTGATCGTGCGGGGAGATCGCGATGGGATACGTCCAATTCATGCGTATCTTCACTTGCCCAGCATTCGCGCCCATAGTGCGATCAGGCCACACGCTTACAGAATGAGCTTGTCCAGTGCGGAGGTCGAAGCGCTCGGTGACTCCCGCGTAACAGCCTGCCCATGAAATGTTCGGATCAGTGGGATCAGGAGTGTTCCATCCGGTTTCGCATCCGCCTGATGTCGTCCAGTCGGCTGCAGGAATGTTGTTGCCGCCCAGATCGTTGCTAGGGCCGCGCATCGACGGCCCATCCTGCATTTGGCCGTAGACGTAATAAGGAATGCGACTGTCGGTCGCGGCATGATAGATCTGCGCGATGGGCAGCCGGTTCCACGCCCACTCTTTTCCGCGCACAACCGTGATCGCTACGCCGCCATCGCTGCCAATCATCATGCGATTCGGATTCTGCGGGTCGGCCCATATATCGTGGTTGTCGCCACCCCAGCGGATGAGGTCAGCGGTCTCGCCGCCGTCGTATGTGACTCCCATGCTGTTTGATGGAAAGTAGATTTCCTTTTCGTTGTCGGGCATCACCAGCATGCGGGTGTAGTAGTGCGGACGTTCATTGAGTAGACGGCTGTTATTGACGAGCTTCCAATTCTCTCCACCATCGTCACTCCGCCACAGCGACCCGCGCTGGCCGGTTTCTATGAGCGCGTACACGCGACTCGAGTCGCTGGGCGCAACGGCTACTGCGATCTTGCCTAAAGGCGGCTCAGGCAGACCGTGTGCAGTAATGTGCTTCCACGTATCGCCGCCATCATGCGTGACGAAGACGCCACTGCCCGAGCCGCCGCTATTGCGGCCCCAGGTTTTGATATCGATCTGCCACGTTCCGGCAAAGAGCGTGTTCGAGTCCTTCGGGTCCATCGAGATTTCTGACGCGCCGGTGTTCTCGTCGACGAAGAGCACGCGGTCCCAGGTTTTGCCTCCATCTTTGGTGCGAAAAACGCCGCGCTCAGGCTGCGGACCATAGCAGCTTCCAAGAGCCGCGACGAAGACCACGTCAGGATTGTGCGGATCGACAATGATGCGGCCAATACGTCCGGTGGCGTCCAGGCCCATGTGCCGCCACGTCTTTCCAGCATCCGTGGACTTGTAAACGCCGTTGCCGATCGACACGTCGCTGCGGATGAATGTTTCGCCGGTACCTATCCAAACGATGCTGTGATTCGAAGGCGCGATGGCGATGGCGCCAATGGATTGCGCCGGCTCTTTATCGAAAACCGGGTGCCAGTTAAAGCCGCCATCCGAGGACTTCCACAACCCTCCCGAGGCGGCGCCCGCGTAATAGACGTTTGGATTTCCAGGTTCTCCCATGACGGCGCTTACGCGATTACCCGGAGGCCCAATGAAACGGTATTCAAGATGGGCGAATGGTGATTCCGGCTCGGCATTCTTTGCTTCAGTCGGCGACGTGGCTGGAGCCGGTTGCGAGCCGGCGTGCGATTCGGGTCCAGCACCGGCCTTGGGCTTATTAGCCGAAGAATTTGCCGGCGGCTTCTGCTGCGCCCACATGAGCGCTGAGAATGAGGAAGTTGCGATGAGAAACGTAAGACAAAGAATCACACAGCCAGAAGCGGGCTTCTGAGCCAATCTTCACCTCGCAGAAGAAATGGGTTTCGGACCAAAAGAAAGCACCGAAATACTACGCGGAGAATCGCTGAGTGTCGATTTGCCAGGGCTTGGGCATGGACCGGAGGGCTCTTGCCGGGGATCCATGCCTGGCTTCTATGCTCATAAGCAGTTGTCAGGCGTAGGTTCACGGCTGGGAAAAGCCTGGAGCCGCCGGATAACAGCGAAAATAACAGCGAATTTTCTGTTTCCCGGCGAAGAATCCACGATTATGCCCAAATTCCGTAATTTTTCTGTTTGGAACAGGGATTAACAGGGAATTTGCAGCTTTCGATCCAACTGATTGAAAACCGGAGTGTTACGAACATAACCAGGATGGCGCGAACTTGAGCAGGGAATTAACAGGGAATTTCCCTAACTGTCTCACTCATTGGGGAGCACCCCAAGCGCCTTCGTCCCCGGTCTCGCAACTGGTGGTGCCTCGTCGGAGCGCCGGGCCGCCCCAGTCCGTGAAAAGCCCGCAGGTCAGGACCGTCATCACAAGGCGTGAAGTTTCTGGGTCGAATACACACGTCTCATCTACAGAAACACGTAGAAGTGGTCAGAACCGCTACCGAATACCGTAGGGGTATCCCTAGAATACCGTATTCAGTATTTGTGGTTGCTGCCGCCATCCCTTTCAGCAATTAGTTAATCACTCCAGTCCCTCTGCTCGTCCCAAAATGGAAAAACGGATCACATTCTGTCCCATTGGCAGCCGGACTGCTTTGTGAGTTCCCGACTCCCCACTGTGTCTTCCGCAGAGGCGAGACGAAAATTGGAGGCGATTTCAAATGACATTTAGAGCTTGCGCAGTTTCGGCCGTGAAAAGAATCATGGTGGCCTGCGTCGCGGCACTACTTCTACCGTTGCTGTCCTTTGCGCAAACCAGCAAAGGGATCATCGCGGGCGCTGTTCACGATGCCACTGGCGCCGTAATCGTCGGCGCAAAAATAACCGCCAAGAACGTTCAGACTGGCACCGAGCGCACGACAGTAACTGGGCCCACTGGCGCCTACCGCATGGAAGCGGTTGAGCCTGGCATTTACAAAGTGACGGTCACGGCGAGTGGATTCAAAACCACGGCGGTGGATGGAGTGGATATAAAAGCTTCGATCATCACTCCAGTAAACGCGGAGCTTTCGGTCGGTACCGTGAGTGACACCATCGAAGTAAGCACCGGCACCACCGATCTTCAGACGGAGAGCGGATCGCTCGAGCACACCATCGAAGCCGTGGAAAGCCAGCACCTTCCCATCTTCAATGGCAATGTGATCTCGCTGGCACTCACCGAACCCGGAGTAATCGACGTCGGCAGCAACAACATAAGCAACGGCACGGGATTTTCGGTGAACGGATCGCGTCCACGCGCTAACAATTTTCTGCTGGATGGACAAGACAATAATGACAACTCCATTCAGGGCCAGGCGCTGCAGCCCAACAACGTGAACTCTGTCCAAGAGGTGGTAGTTCTCACTAACGCGTACTCGGCTGAATTTGGTCGCGGCGGCGGATCGGTCACGAATGTCGTCACTAAGGGGGGCACCAATCAATTGCACGGCTCAGCCTGGGAGCTGTATGCAGGCTCGGGACTGAATGCAGTTGCTGCCGAGAATGGTCTTGGTGGCCAGACGTCACGCACCAAGCCTCGTTTCGACACTCATACTTATGGGTTCACCGCAGGTGGCCCAATCTGGAAGAACAAGATCTTTGGATTTGGGAGCGCGCAATGGCAGAGGTTCTATGGTAACGCCGCGCCGCAAAGCATCCGCGTAGCAACCGCAAACGGCGTCGCCGCTCTGACCGCAGCGAATACACCAAACGCCAATCTTCTGCTGCAGTACTTCGGATCGCTTCGTGGCCAGAATACCTTGAGAACCGTGGATATCGGACCACGAACGGGTTGCCCCGCAGCTTCCTTGGCAGCCAATGGCGATTGCGTAGTGGAAACCGGGCTCACACAAAGGACTGCCCCACCGCAACTGAATCCCGATACACAGTGGACCTACAGAATCGATTTTGTCCCGACCTCAGCCGACACCATTTCGGCTCGCTACATCCATGACCGAAGCTCGCTTTCACCGGACTTCTTCAATTTCCCACAATCTTTGCCGGGATTAGACACGCAGCAGGGTGGACCCTCCGAGAATTTCGGCGCGACCTGGACCCATACGCTTTCTCCGACGTCGGTCAATGAGTTCCGCGCTTCGGAAGGCCGCTTTGATTTTCAATTTGCTCCTACTGCTCAGACGCTGAACAATCCTCTATTCAAGGCAGCAACCATCAATAGCATCACCGGAACAAGCTTCCCTCTGTTGGGGGTAACGTCTGGGCTCCCGCAGGGACGAGGTCACACGACGTATCAAGTCCAGGATGCCTATACGCTCGTCAAAGGCCGCCAAACATTCAAAGTTGGTGGAGACGTTTCGCGCATCATCGTACGCGACGAGGTTCCGTTCAACTCGCGCGGCACGCTGACTTTCGGAACCAGCCCCGGATTCACTGGGCTAGCGAACTTCGTCGATAACTTTACCGGTCTTTCGAACGGCGCAGCGCTGACCTTTGGCAATCCCACAATCCGGCCCAAAGTGTTTCAGGAAGGGTTCTACTTTCAAGACACCATTCATGCCAGATCAAACCTGACCGTCGATCTTGGACTGCGCTACGAGTTCGACAACAATCCCGCCAATGTTCTTCCGTTCCCGGCGATCAACATCGCGGCTGAGCCGTCGAACACGTTCCCGCCGACTCCGGTGCGTGCCAGGGAAGACGGAAACAATTTCGGACCACGAGTAGGCTTCTCCTACACGCCTCACTTCTGGAACGGGATCTTCGGCCAGGATAAGACGGTGTTGCGCGCGGGCTATGGAATCTTCTACGACACCATCTTTACGAACATCACAGACAACGAAGCCGCAGCCTCTCCTAACGCAGTCTCCGGCACGTTGCTGGGAAGCACGGGCCGGGGCCTTGCCAACGCGACGGGATTGATCGGGCAGGTTAGCCCAAACCTCAGTCCCAAGGCTTCGGTATCCTCGATCGATCAGAACGTGAAGAACCCGGTCACACATCAGTGGAACGTCAACGTTGAACGTGCGCTGCCTTTATCGACGGTCTTCACGGCGGCTTATGTCGGCAATCGCTCGGAGCGGCTGTTCGCCAATGACGAGTTGAACCCCGGAATCAATGGCGTGCGGCTCAATCCCAATCGGGGCCCCATTACGGTCCGGGACAACTCAGGCGATTCGATCTATCACGGGCTTGATCTAAAACTCGATCGGCGCTTCAAGAACGGACTGCTGATCAGAGGCGCCTATACCTACTCGAAGCTGATTGACAACGTATCCGAGGTATTTACGCTCTTTGGTTCGAGTACGTCGTTCCGCCAGAACGAGCTGCTCGGAACCGGCGGAGCGCAAGGCGATCGCGGGCTGTCACTCTATGATCACCGCCACCGCTTCGTGCTCACGTATGTGTACGACATCGCGGGATGGCACAACTCCAGCAACTTCCTAACTTCGGCAGTGGGTTTTCTTACTCAGGGTTGGGAAATCGCCGGAACATCCTCATTCCAGACTGGAGCTCCTGGGAACATCAACAGTGGCTTCGACCAGAACGGTGATCTCCGGTCAACCAATGATCGACCGTCTTTAGGCAACCCTGCAGCTCCATTTACCAGTTTCGGAGTCGAGGGGAGTCTCGCAGGAGGCACACCGGGAACCATCTATGATGGCCAAGCGCTGGAGGCAGACGGCACACTTACGGCGGTGGCCGCGAATTCCGTCCACTTCCTTGTCCTTCCCGGATTGGGCAACGTCGGCCGCAATACCTTCATTCAACCCGGAGCCATTAACAACAACATGGCGATCAGCCGCCGTTTCCACATTCCGGGTCGAGAAAGTCAGCAACTCGAATTCCGTTCGGAGTTCTATAACATCTTCAATCACGTCAACGAGGGTCTCGGAGATTCCATCTCGAATACCGGCGGAACCGATTTGGTATTAGCTGATGGCGCCAACTTCGCTGATAACACACAAACGCGGTACGGCGGTCGTCAGATCAAGTTCCAGCTTCGCTATTCGTTCTGAGCCGCGCGTTTTAAACTCGAAGGAGGGAGAAGAAATTCTCCCTCCTTTTCTTTTCCTGGGGAACTCCGCTTCATTGCGCTGCAGCCGCCCCGCTTCCAGCAACTGCGTATGTCGCATCGAGCCGACAAAGGCCATCCGCGCACACCTACTACACCGGAGCACCAGAGCGACCGTTAGTACATGGTTTCTAAACGGCCGCAGCTTGCTGTAATCTCTCTTTTCGTCATGGCCCACAGCAAAACCATATCGAACCCGAACTCCTCCGAAGCCACCGATGCCGTAAAGAAACGCGACGTTCTGGCCATCGATGTTGGTGGGACAAACTTGAAACTGCTTGCTACTGGGCAAAAAGAAGTTCGGAAGATTCCCTCGGGGTCGGAACTTACGGCGGCTGAGATGGCGAAGCAGGTGAAAGCGGCGGTCAAGGACTGGTCCTACGATGCAGTGTCGATCGGCTATCCCGGTCCGGTAGTCCAAGGCCGTCCCATCAACGAGCCTTTCAATCTGGCTCCGGGCTGGGTGAAATTCGATTTCCGTAAAGCCTTCGGCAAGCCGGTGAAGATCATCAATGACGCTGCCATGCAGGCGCTCGGCAGCTACAAGAAAGGGCGCATGCTTTTTCTCGGGCTGGGGACGGGATTAGGCTCGGCCATGATCGTAGACGGTGTTCTCCAGCCCATGGAACTCGCTCATCTTCCCTATAAAAAGGGCCGCACCTACGAGGACTACCTCGGCAAGCGAGGCCTGGAGCGGCTCGGCAGAAGCAAATGGCAGAAGAACGTCTTCCAGGTAGTCGCGCAATTACGACAGGCAGTGCAGGCCGATGACGTTGTGTTGGGTGGCGGCAATGCAAAGAAGCTCGACAAACTTCCTCCCGGCGTCCGCCTGGGCAGCAACAACAATGCCTTCATAGGCGGCTTCCGCATGTGGCAGGACGAAACCGTACGTCACGGAATCGTAAGAACCGCGGGATCGAAGTAAGCTGTTTAGGAACTGAGCAACGTGGACCCGGCCGCCCTCGGCCGGGTGTTGACTTTAGCTGGGCAAAGCCCATGAGCAAAAAAGATCCTGAGAAGGTTCAAGACACATCCTCTTCAGCCCCGACCTTCGTCAAGCTAAAGCGCAATCCATATCGCTATCGCAGAACTCTGCCGCACATTCAGGACAGCGTTCCAATATTCGTCAGCTTCAATAGTCATGGTCGGTGGGAACTGCCACCTGAGGCGCGAACGCTAGCTATGCAAAGCTGCTCGTATGAGCATCGCCGGCGGGTGCAGATGCATGCGTTTGTCATCATGCCAGAACACGCACATTTTGCTATTCAGTATTTTGTATTGCGAGTGCGATCCACCTCCGATAAGCCGCATCCTCGGGGATATCAAAGGAGCTTCCTCCCACAACATCAATAAGCTTCTCCGAAGAACAGGACGAGTGTGGCAGGAAGAGTCTTTTGACCGGGCAACGCGAATTGGTGAATTTAATTACTACATGAACTACATCATCGTGAATCCCGTCCGGCGCAAATTGGTGAGTTCACCGGATGAATATCAGTGGCTCTGGTATGAGTATGCTGCGGTGCCTTCTCTGGAGTGCCAACCAAAAACTTCCGAGTAGTTTAGCTTCAAGTCTCAACTGAAGACCCGGGGTTTACAAAGTTGAAGCAGTTTTGATCATCGCCGAGAAGTCAACACCCGGCCGAGGGCGGCCGGATCCACGTTGGGGCCGGATCCACGTTGGCTTCACGTGGGCAGCCGATACAATAGACACACAGGATGTCTTTCACGGAACAGTACGACGTTGTTGTAGTCGGCGCCGGGCACGCTGGATGCGAGGCCGCGATGGCGTGCGCTCGCATGGGGCTGAAGACTGCGCTGTTCACGCTGAACGTGGACCTCATCGCGCAAATGTCTTGCAATCCCGCTGTTGGCGGCATTGCCAAGGGTCATCTTGTCCGTGAAGTTGACGCGCTTGGCGGCGTGATGGGCGAAGTGACCGACGCGGTCGGCATCCAGTTTCGTCTGCTTAATACTTCGCGTGGACCGGCGGTCTGGTCGCCGCGCGCGCAATGCGACAAACAGCAATATCGGATGAAGATGCGCGAGCTGCTGGAGAGCCAGCCCAACCTCTTCATCAAGCAAGCGGAAGTCGCGGAATTGATTCTGGAAGAAGTCCCAACCGGGGGGCCGCGCTCGGATGCCGCAGACCCTTCAGCCCGAAGAGCTGCCACGGGCATCAAGCTGCGCGATGGACGACAGGTGCAAGCCGGCGCCGTGGTCATCACTACGGGCACGTTTCTCAATGGCCTGATTCACTGCGGAGAGCAAACCTATCCTGCGGGACGTTCGGGAGAGCCGCCATCTCAACTTCTGGGCGAATCCCTCAAGCTGCTCGGGCTCCGCGGATGTCGCCTGAAGACGGGCACGCCACCGCGTCTTGACGGACGCACTATCGACTGGTCCCGTTTCGCTATGCAGCCCGGCGATGACGATCCAACTCCGTTCAGCTTTCGGACGAAGAAGATCGAGCAGAAGCAGGTGCCGTGCTACATCGCTTTCACTACCGAAGAGACGCATCGCATTATTCGCGAGAACGTGCATCGCTCGCCAATGTACTCCGGGCAGATCCAATCCATCGGCCCACGCTATTGCCCGTCTATTGAAGACAAGATCGTCAAGTTTCCTGACAAGCTCCAGCATCAGCTTTTCCTTGAGCCTGAAGGTCTAAACACGCATGAGATCTACGTGAACGGCATGTCCACATCGATGCCAATCGACGTGCAGCTCGCCGTCATCAAGTCCGTTCCGGGACTTGAGAGCGCAGAGATGTTGCGTCCGGGATACGCCATCGAGTACGACTCCATCGATCCGACGGAACTCGAGCGCACGCTCGAAACCAAGAAGATCGAGCGGCTATTCCTGGCTGGACAAATCAATGGCACTTCGGGATACGAGGAAGCGGCATGCCAAGGCATCATGGCGGGCATCAACGCTGCGCTGAAGGTTAAGGGCGAGCAGCCATTTGTGCTCGATCGCACCGAGGGCTACACGGCGATCCTGATCGACGATCTCATAAGCAAAGGGACGAACGAGCCGTATCGGATGTTCACCTCGCGCGCGGAGTTCCGCCTGCAACTGCGCATCGACAATGCCGACCGCCGCCTTACTCCTTATGGTCGCAAGCTCGGCTTGATTTCTGACGACGCCTGGCGCGATTACCTCGCGAAGCAGGATCGCGCCTCGGCTATGCAGAAGGTGCTGGAGACAACCAAGGCAGATCTGGAGAAGCTTGCCCGCACCATCCCTGAAGGCGCCGATTCCCTTAGCAGTGCCACAGGACAGACTTATGCGCAATTACTGAAGCGTCCGGAGGTCACGATCGAATTCCTTTCTCCGATGCTGCGCGAACTGCTGCCATCGTTTTTCGCGGCTTGCGACTCTTCCGATCCCGCCCGGCTCTCCGCGCAAGCTCGCAACGAGTTGAAGTCGATCGAGACCGAGATCAAGTATGCCGGCTACTTGCAACAACAGCAGCGCTCCATCGATCGCCTGAAGCGAGCCGAAGAACGCGCAATCCCAGAATGGTTCGACTACGCTCAAGTAAGCGGCCTCTCCCGCGAAATGAACGAAAAGCTCAGCCACGTGCGTCCGCGAACGCTGGGCCACGCGATCCGGATTCCCGGTGTGACGCCCGCGGCGGTGTCGCTGATTAATGTGTTTATCGAGATCCAGGGAAAGCGCATGCAGCAGCTGGGTTAGGCGTTCAGCAATCGGCATTCGGCCAGATAACCGCATTTGAAAATGCTTCCAATTTCGTTCGTGGCATTGTGTGTACCCGAAGTGTTTCGGAGAATGGAAGCTGGCCGAACGCTGACCGCCGACTGCCGACCGCCCACTCCCCAATGCTACGATTTACCCCATGACCTCCACTCCGCCGTTGATCGGCGTAATCATGGGCAGCCGCAGCGACTATCAAGTCCTTGAACCTGGCATAGAAATCCTGCGGGAACTGCAAGTTCCGTTCGAGAAACGCATCGTCTCTGCCCATCGCACTCCGGACTGGATGTTCGAATATGCCTCAACGGCGGAGAAGCGCGGATTGCAGGTAATCATCGCCGCGGCTGGCGGCGCGGCTCACCTGCCCGGAATGGTCGCCTCGAAAACAATTCTTCCCGTTCTGGGAGTCCCGATTCCAGCAACCATACTCAATGGCGTCGATTCCTTGCTCTCGATCGTGCAAATGCCCAAAGGCGTTCCCGTCGGCACACTCGCAATTGGGCAACCAGGAGCCGCGAACGCTGCGCTGCTGGCGGCATCGATCTGCGCGCTCAAGGATGCTGGCCTTCGTGAGCGTATTCGCGCCTGGCGCGCCGCGAGGCAGAACGAAGTGCTCAGTATGGAGCTGCCTTCGTGAGCGCCATTCTTCCGGGCGCAACTATTGGGATTCTCGGTGGCGGACAGCTTGGACGCATGACCGCCATGGCTGCACGTTCGCTGGGATATCGCGTGCAAGTGCTCGATCCTGACCGCTCCTGTCCGGCCAGTTTCGTGGTCGATAGCTGCTTCACCGCATCTTTTGACGATGTTCACGCCGCCGCCAACCTCGCCCGTGGGTCCGATGTTGTGACCCTCGAGATCGAGCAGATCTCAATCGCCAGTCTCGAGGAGGCGGCGCGGCACGCTCCGGTGCGCCCCGATGCTTCCGTACTCCGAATCGTCCAGGATCGCATCCGGCAGAAGCAATGGCTTCAGACCAGCGGCTTCCCAATTGGGGAATGGCATCCCGCTGCCAGCGCGCAGGAGCTGGGCAAAGCGGTCGAAGGATTCAAGCGCGATTGTTTCATCAAAGCCGCTTGCGGCGGCTACGATGGCCGCAGCCAAATCCGGGTGCAGCCCCAGACTGCCAACGCTTCGGCCGAAGAGATGTGGAAGCTACTAGGCTCGCGCCCGTGCGTGGTGGAGCGCGCACTGCCGTTGGAGCGTGAGATCTCGGTATTGGTCGCGCGCCGTCCTCATGGCGAGGCGGTAGCCTACCCGCCTGCGCTGAACCATCACGAAGCGCAAATCCTCGACTGGTCGGCGATCCCGGCATCGCTTCCGGCAGAGGTTCACAACCAAGCTACCGACCTGGCGTTACAGATTGCGCAGCAGCTCCAGGTAGTTGGCCTGCTCGTGATTGAGATGTTCGTGCTGAAAAATCAGAAGCTCCTGGTAAACGAGCTTGCGCCGCGTCCGCACAACAGCTATCACGCCAGTGAGCGCGCCTGTGTTACCAGCCAGTTTGAGCAGGCAGTCCGTGCGATTTGCGATCTTCCATTGGGAGATCCGAGTGTGATCAAGCCGGCTGCCATTTCGAATCTGCTTGGTGACGTGTGGCTTGGTCCACATCCGCCTGCCTTTGATCGCGCGCTGGCTATACCCGGTGTGCGCCTGCACCTCTACGAAAAGAGCGTGCCGCGTCCCGGACGAAAGATGGGTCATCTCTCCGCAATTGGCGACACTGCGGAGCAGGCGGTTGAGCGGGTGCTTCAGGCGCGCAAAGCCTTGTAAGATCCACATGGATCCGGGCGCCCTCGCCCGGGTGTTTGCTTACCTCCTGCAATTTACGGATTGTGACTCTTGCACAAGAGGAACCCCGCGAATTTAGTGGAGCCCAAAAAACATCCGGCCGAGAGCGGCCGGGTCGACGTAGGGCGGCCGGGTCCACGTCGGGGCACTGGGTCCACGTAGCGCGGCCTTCCAATCGAACACGTTACCGCTCACCCGTGGGTGGAATGGCCGCAGAGCTTCTGACACTGTCATCCCTTCGACCGCTCGGAAATCTTAGCAGTCCGATTCAGTGATCTTGCGGTCGAGGGGATCTGCTGTTCCCGGCGAAAAGCAGATTCCCCGCTCCGCAAAAGCAAGTTCGAGCAGAGGGCAAATGGTTTCGCGACGGAGCGAGGAATGACAGTAGGTTGGTTGTTTACGATTCAGTGTGAAAGTTTTAGATGAAAGTGATCAGTAGGATTTGTATTGAATCGATGAAGTAACTGCGGAGCGTTGAATCGATATCACGTAACTCTGGAGCATTAAATCGATCACGTAACTGCTTAGCATTACCAAAGATCGCTTGCGCCCCGGCAGAATTGGTCAGAGTATGCAGTTAAGGGACGGGAGGTCGCAATGGCAGATCCCACGCTACTCATTTCAATTCCGGACGGAAGTTCCACGATTGTCGCGAGGTGTTCGGTTTGTCAGCAGACATTTCCGTTGAGCACCGCCGGAATTATCGATCCTCTTGTGGGTCAACGCGAAGCAAAGCCGCTATTCGACGCGCATGTCAAGGAGAAGCACACGTGGCGAGCAGATTCCAATGAAACTGCCGCGCTACGCCTAAGGGAAATGTTCAAAGATACCGAGTGAGGGAAATCAAAGCCTCAGCTCTACTCTCGCCTTCTCAGCCAATGCAGGAAGTTCGCTGACTGCGGCAACATTGATCGAGCTTCGCCGCAAAGTCGCCAGCGCGAACTCAATGGCCTCGTCGTTCTGGTCAAGACCATCCTCCACAACCGCGGTGACGTCGGTGTTCGCATGCTCCACGCGTGCGATGCCCTCGACTAGCGCGGGATAACTGAAGGCTAGCACCTTGGCGCTGTCCGTTTCGGTGGCCAGCGCCATTCCGTGAAACAGGCGAATCACTCCGTTCGGCCGATATCCGCAATCTATCTTCAAAGGATCACCGGAGTGTGTGTACTTGGCCGCCTTGATCTTCTTGGTTAAGGAATCCCAGACGCCCGCCGATTCAAAGGCGCTTTGCATCTGCGCGACGATTCGCTGCCGCGCCCCCAATCGCGATTCCCGTTTCGGGTGCACCCTTTCCAGGTAAGTTCGGGCGAGCTGCTCCAGATCTTTCTGCGGAGCGTCCGAGAGCAACGCGTTCGGCTCGGATAATTGCAGCCCAGTCGACAGAGTGTCCTGCAACCGATACATGAGCTGCTTGCGCGAGTCCGGGCTCTTCTCGATCTGATCGCGAATGTCACCTTCGAGGGCATCCAGGATATCGACATCAGCTTGTGGATCGAGGCAACGCACTGCAGTCCAGTCGTGCGTGAAGCGCACGCCGGCAAATCCGCCGTCACGCCCCAGCAACACCACACCGATGTTTACGAACTCGTTCTTGAACGGGTCTGGCACATAGCGCATCAGCAGGAAATCGCATTGCCGCGGATCATTCAATGGATGAATTCCTAGTTCGCATTCGCATGTGTCGCAAGGTCAAGCGCTCATTACACCCCATTGCGCTACTCCGAATGCTTTCTGCAAGCAGGCGTATCGTGCAGCGCCAAGCAATCCGGCATCATCGTTGAGGACAATCTTCACCGGTATATCCTCGAGCAGAGAGCGCATGCGGCCTTTGCCGAAGAAGGCTTCAAGGAATTCCGGTCGCTTCATCAGGGGAATGTTCTTCGCGGCGATACTCCCGCCGATGAAGATGCCGCCGAGCGACATGAACTTCAACGCGCAGTTTCCCGCCTCGGCGCCATAGACGCTGACAAAGATTGACATGGCCTGCTCACAGATTTCCGCCTTCTTTTCCAAAGCCATCTGTGAGATCAGCGCTGCCGGATCCTTCGTGGCAGTCATCTGCTCGCGTAGCCAAGCAGGCTCCTCAGCCTGCTTGGTGTCGCGCAAAAAATCGTAAACGTTTTTGATTCCAGGGCCAGCGAGCACGCGTTCATAGCTCACGGTCTTGAAGCGCGCAACCAAATACTTCAGTAACTCGATCTGCACATCGTTGCGCGGAGCAAAGTCGGCATGGCCGCCTTCACAGGCGAATGGATGTTGACGGAATCCGTCCCAGAGCAACCCAGCTTCGCCCAGGCCTGTGCCGGCAGAGATGACCGCGGTATTTCCCTCGGCATCCTCAGATCCGGCATGCAGGGTGACGAAGTCCTTCGATTCCAGCGAGTCGAGACCGTAAGCGAACGCCTCGAGATCGTTGATGAGTCCCACAGTCCTCAGATTAAGCTGCCGGGCCAGTTCTCTGGAGTCGATTGTCCAGGGCAAATTAGAGATCTTGCTTTTACCCTCACGCACCGGCCCTGCGACCGCGAAGCACGCATTCTGTGCAGGAATCCCCTCTGTACGCATGAAGGTGCCGGCGATCTCGACCAGTCCGCTATGCTCCTGACTTTCATAGATCTTCTCGACGACCAGCGGGAACTTGTTTCCCTCCGCCCGGAACGCTGCCACCCGGCTGTGTGTCGCTCCAATATCTCCGGCGATAATCATGGTTAGATTGTCCTCCAGTGGCGGCCATCGCGTCCAAGCAGGTCGTCAGCTTCCTTGGGTCCCCAAGAGCCAGCCGCATAGTTGGGGAACTTGCGCGGAGAGACGACGCGCCACACGTCCAGAACCGGATCGACCACGCTCCAGCCGGCTTCGACCATGTCTGCACGTTGGAAGAGCGTGGGGTCGCCGATCATGCAATCGTAGAGTAGAACCTCGTATCCCGTTTTGGGCTCGCTCTTGAAGTACTTGGCGTACTCGCAGCTCATGTCCACCGAGCCCACGCGCACGGTCGAGCCCGGAATCTTGGCGCCGAAGCTCAGCATCATCCCCTCTTCTGGCTGAATCTGAATAACCAACTGATTAGTGCGCAGCTTATGCCCCGCTGTGTCGTGAAAAATCTGCAGCGGCGTCTTCTTGAATTGGATGGTGATCTCCGTGTGCCTCTTGGCCAGCCGCTTGCCCGTCCGCACATAGAACGGAATCCCGGCCCAGCGCCAGTTGTCGATGGCGAGCTTCATAGCGACAAAGGTCTCGGTGCGCGACTCAGGAGAGACGCCTGGCTCCCTCCGATATGCAGGCACAGGAGCGTCATCGACGAGTCCGTCTCCATATTGCCCACGAACCGTTTCGTGCAGCACTTCGTTGGAATTGAACGGCTTCATGGCGTGCAGAACCTTGGCCTGTTCGTCGCGGACAGCCTCGGAGTTGAATGACGCGGGCGGCTCCATCGCGGTGAGGCTGATCAGTTGCATGATGTGGTTGGGGACCATGTCACGCATGGTTCCAACATTGTCGAAGTATCCGCCGCGCCGCTCCACGCCGACCGTCTCCGCGTTCGTGATCTGCACGTGATCGATATAGCGTTCGTTCCACAGCGGCTCGAAGATGCTGTTGCTGAAGCGAAAAACCAGCAGGTTCTGGACGGTCTCTTTGCCGAGGTAGTGATCAATGCGGTAGATCTGGTCTTCGGCGAGCACGCTCTGAATTTGTGCGTTTAAAGTCTTTGCTGACTCGAGATCGTGTCCGAAGGGCTTTTCAATAATGATGCGACGCCATTTGCCGTTCTCCTCGCGCGCCAGTCCCCGTCGGCCCAGTTGCTGCACGATCTCGGCGAAGAACTTCGGAGCAGTAGCCAGATAGAAAAGGTAGTTCCCTCCAGTTCCAAGCTGGGCATCGATGTCCACCAGCCGCTTCGCCAGCCGCTCATAAGCGTTGTCGTCGGCGAACTCCCCGCGCTCGTAGTAGAGCCGTTCATTGAACCATCGCCAGGCATCGCTGGCGTGGTCTTCATTGTCCAGAAATTGTGTGATCTGTTGACGGAATACGTCCTCGCTGAGATCGTCGATCGAAACACCAACGACTGCGAAATTGGTGGAGAGGAGCTTCTCTTTCGCCAGATTATAGAGCGCGGGCGCCAGCTTGCGCTTGGTAAGGTCTCCGGCTGCCCCGAAGACCACCATCACGCATGGACCCGCCGGTCGATCCGTAGGATTAAGTTCGTCTTCCAGGTCCGCTACAACCGCCGTCGCCATGTGGCCTCACGAGACTGGGAAAACATTGTAGGACGAGCCGCTAGCATCTAGCTACCAACACTAAACACGACTCGGATCACACGGAAACTGCACGGATTTACAGGAGCGGGACTAAGCGATTTCTGCAGCTACCTTCTCCGTGAGAATTCATGCTTCAGCCCGCCCATGCGCCGACATCCTAAACCAACCCCAACTTCCGCGTGAATCCGTGCAGCTTCCGTGTGATCCGTGTCGTGCTTTGGTGTCGATTTTTCCGCAAAGCGCAATTGCTACTACGAAGAAGCCCGGGCAAGCTCCAGCTGTTTCGCGATTGAATCCAGCACGCCATTGATGAACTGGATCGATTCGGGACTCGAATATCTGTGCGCGATATCCAGTGCTTCGTTAATCACAATTGCGCGCGGAGTCTTGGGAAACCCGAGAAACTCTGCGACGCCCAGGCGCAACAGATTACGATCGACCGCCGGCATGCGCTCCATGCGCCAATGCTCGGCGTGCTTCTGGATGAGCTCATCGATTTCCACATTGCGATCGCAAGCAACACGGAATAAATCATCGGCGAAGCCATGCGTGGACTCGTCCACATCGGCGCGTTCCGCCCAAAAGGTCTTGCGGACATGATCCTCATTCTGCTTGCCCATGTCAGACTGGAAGAGCATTTGTAGCGCGAGTTCGCGCGCCTGTCGGCGCTTGCCTGATTTAGCTGCCATCGGAGGCCCCGCGTGTGAGCTTGCCTTTGAGGGAAACCATTTCGATTGCAGTGATGGCGGCTTCCCATCCCTTATTGCCGCTCTTTAGCCCGGCCCGGTCGATTGCCTGTTCGAGGTTCTCGCATGTCAGCACTCCGTACGAATGAGGCACTCCGGTTTCCTGAGCGGATTGTCCAATTCCGCGTGTGACCTCGGTGGCGATGTGTTCGTAGTGCGTCGTCTCACCGCGAATGAGACAGCCGAGTGTGACGATAGCATCCACGGTTCCAGATTGGGCAAGAAGACGTGCCGCTGACGGAATCTCGAATGATCCCGGCACGCGCGCAATCTGAATGTCATTCGACCTGACGCCGCTTCGCCGCAAACAGTCGAGAGCGCCTTGCAGCAAGCGCTCCGTGATGAATGAATTCCAACGGCTCACGACGATTCCAAAACGCTTTCCGTTGCCGTTCAACTCGCCTTCAGTTGCATTGGGCAGAGACTTTGAGGGATCGTTGAACGCCCAGAATCCGACTTGGAAATTCTTATCGAAATGCACAGTGAAGAGGCGCGATTTCCAGGAAGTCTCCTCGATGTCACCAATCTCGCCGGAAGCGGGGCGCAAATGCTTTTTCGCGATCTGCTGAGCACTATCCACATCGCTGACTTCGATCAGGATGTCAGGTTCTGAGGTGCGGCCTTCGACCAACTCCAAGCTGCCGACACCCGCGAGAAATGACGCGCCGTGACCATGCTCATCGCTCCAGGCCCGACCATCTTCGAAGCCGAGCGCTCGCAGCAACCTGGAAAGCTGCTCGAATTTGTCGGGCGAAGTGTGACGAACGAGCGTAAGGCTGCGAATCATCTACTCCAGTTTGTCATAAAAGCTGGGAGGAACACGTGTGGACTTCACTCAGGGGAGGCTCTGGAGACAAACGTCGCCACTTAAACCCGGCTGCATAGTTTGAGAGCTACACAGCTTCGGAGCTGCTGAGCTAGGCCGCCGGTTTCCAAGTCTCGAGGAACTTCACGATCACCTGCGGATCGATTCGCCTCGCCGACTCGAACTCGCCCGTGGTGTGGAGCGGATTCCCGTTTGGGTCAAGCACCGCCAGGGACGGAATCCCTTTCTCGATAGGGATGTTGTATTTCTTCACTAGATCCGTGTTCTTGTCATTGCGCCCGATATCCACGTGGACGACGTGGTAATTCCTGTCAACCAGCGGTTGAATGTCCGGCTGATGAAAGCGGTAATCGAGAGCAAAGCAGTCGAAGCACCAGTTTGCGCCAAAGAACAGCAAGACCCGCTTGTGATCCTTCTGAGCCGACTGCAAGGCTGCTGCGATTTCCTTTTTAGCGTCAGCATTGTCGGGATACAGCTCGCGCAGTTTTGCGGACACCTGATCCTGACTGAAGGGTTTCTGTTGCGCGTTCACAATACCTGCAAACATCACAACCAAAGCGGCGGCAATTCGCGCGTTACGCATACTCATCAATATAGATGCGGGCCGATGTACATGGATACAGCAAGATTTCAGTGGAGCCAGACGGCTCGCAGCAGCACTGTCGCAGTGGACTTTGGCTGTGACCAAGGGGTTCAACTACTCCGTGGCCGCTGCGCGACATTTATACTGAATTTTCTACGCAATCAGCGGCTTCAAGCCGCGTCGACAGACATGGGGACTACCACTACATCTACGTCCGCGGGCAAAGTCTCCAGATTCCGCTTCAAGACCTTTCCCGCATTCCGCAGTGGAGAGCTCTGGTATTACTTCGGACCGGCATTCGTGGCCAGCGTTGCGTATGTCGATCCCGGAAACTTCGCGACCAATATCGAAGGCGGAACGCGGTTCGGGTATTCCTTGTTGTGGGTGTTGCTGTGGTCGAATGCGATGGCGATCCTGATCCAGTATCTTGCGGCCAAGCTTGGAATCGCAACTGGGCGCACACTTCCCCAGAACTGTCGCGAGCACTTCGGGCCGCGGATGAACCTGTTCCTTTGGTTCGCGGCGGAACTGGCCGCACTCGCCACCGATCTGGCTGAGTTCCTCGGAGCAGCGCTTGGCTTCTACTTGCTCGCGGGACCGGCACTCGTCGCGCATGGGTTGGAGAAATCGACTGTGCTCATGCTTTCGGCGCTGGCCACTGCCGTCCTGGTTTTCCTCATCCTAGCGCTGGAGCTCTACGGATTTAGGAAGCTCGAGTTCGCGATCATGATCTTCGTCTTCGGCATCGCGGCTTGCTATGCGATCGAGATCTTCCTGGCAAAACCGAACTGGCTGCAGGTCGGATATCACATCTTAGTGCCGGAGATCAGCTCCAAGAGCATCTACATTGCAGTGAGCATGCTCGGGGCGACGGTAATGCCGCACGTGATTTATCTGCACTCAGCGCTCGTCCAGGATCGCGCGCGCAAAGCGTTGGAGGGTTGTCCTACCAGTCAGAGATTGCATCGCCTGAAACATCTGCAGTTCGAATTGATCGACGTGTTCGCGGCCATGAATGGCGCCTGGCTGATCAACACGGCCATGATCGTCATGGCGGCCGCCGTATTCTTTGCTGCGGGAAAGCACGTCGGCTCGATTGAAGACGCGCATCAGACGCTCGCTCCGCTGCTGGGTGGAGTTTCAGCCACAGCTTTTGCGCTCGCTCTGCTGCTGTCGGGATTGTCCTCATCGACCGTCGGCACCATGGCCGGACAGGTAATAATCGAGGGCTTCCTGAACATCCGCTTCAGCGTGTTCCTACGCCGCCTCATCACCATGGTTCCGGCGCTGATCGTGATTGCCATCAAACTCGACCCGCTCAAGATATTGGTGCTTTCGCAAGTCGCATTGAGCTTCGCTCTGCCGTTTGCCTTGGTGCCGTTGATCGTGCTGACTCGGCGCAGCAAGGTGATGGGCGAGCTCGCTAACGGCCGTAGTACGAACTTCCTCGCATATGCGGCGGTGTCGGTGATCATAGGTTTGAATCTTTTGTTGATCTATCAAAGTGTCGGGGGACAGTTTTGAGAACGGTTTTACTGCGAAGGCACGGAAAAGATTGGGTAATTTGGTAATCGGGTAATTTCGTAATTGGCGACAAACGGCCAAGGAGCTGCTGCCTTCAATTACCCGATTACGAAATTACTCAATTCCCAAATTCTTTCGATCGTTCATCATCGAAGCGTTTCGAACTATGATTGGTGAATCATGAACTCATTTGGCGCACGCGCGCGGCTGCGCGTAGGCAACAGGCAATACCAGATCTTTCGTCTTGATGCTCTCGATAAGCAAGGTATTTCAACCCAGCACCTTCCCTATTCATTGCGGGTACTACTCGAGAATTTGCTGCGCACCGAGAACGGCAAGTCAGTCACACAAGACGACATCCGTTTCCTGGCCACTTGGCAAGCCAGTGCTGCTCCTTCGCGAGAAATTGCGTTCACTCCGGCTCGCGTGCTGATGCAGGATTTCACCGGCGTTCCCGCAGTGGTCGATCTCGCTGCGATGCGTGATGCCATGAAAAAACTCGGCGGCGATCCCAACGCCATTAATCCTCTGCAGCCTGCGGAGCTGGTGATTGATCACTCCATTCAGGTGGACGAATTCGGAACCCCGAACGCTTTTCACGCAAATGCATTGCTTGAATTTCAGCGTAACCGGGAACGCTATGCCTTCCTGCGCTGGGGACAGTCGGCATTCAACAACTTTGACGTCGTGCCTCCTGATATGGGAATCGTGCATCAGATCAACCTCGAGTACCTGGCGCGAGTAGTCTTTCCGCAGTTAGTCGATGGCGCACTGCAGGCCTATCCCGACACGCTGGTCGGCACCGACTCGCACACCACCATGATCAACGGACTCGGCGTGCTCGGCTGGGGTGTGGGAGGAATTGAAGCGGAAGCCGCCATGCTTGGGCAGCCGGTCTCAATGCTGCTGCCGCAGGTGGTTGGATTCAAACTCGCGGGCAAGCTGAAAGAAGGATCGACGGCGACTGACCTCGTCCTTACCGTCACCGAGATGCTGCGCAAGACCGGCGTGGTGGGAAAATTCGTGGAGTTCTTCGGCGAAGGACTCTCCGACCTGCCGCTGGCCGATCGCGCAACCATCGCGAACATGGCGCCGGAATATGGAGCAACTTGCGGGATCTTTCCGGTCGACACCGAGACTCTGCGCTACCTGCGCATGACCGGTCGCAGTGACGAGCAGATTGCGCTGATCGATGCCTATTGCAAGGAGCAGGGCACGTTTCACACCAAGAACTCGCCGCATGCCACTTATTCCGAAGTTGTCGAGCTTGATCTCGCGACCGTGGAGCCTAGTGTGGCTGGACCGAGGCGTCCTCAAGATCGTGTGCCTCTCTCTCAGGCGGCCGAGAGTTTCAGGCACGCGCTGCCGAGTCTGCTTGGTCCGACCGGGGCAAAGTCTTCGGCGCGCCAAGTATCGCGTTGGGAAGGTGAAGGTGGAAATCCGACGGCGGCAGGCGCGGAAGGTAACAAGCCCGATGTCGGGGAGGCGGTTTCGGCGACGCACAGGATCGACGTCAGCCAATATCTCGATCACGGATCGGTGGTGATCGCCGCCATCACGAGCTGCACGAATACCTCGAATCCATCGGTGATGATCGCCGCCGGGCTGCTCGCGAAACATGCCGTTGAGCGAGGACTGTCTACTCCTCCGTGGGTAAAAACCTCGGTCGCTCCGGGGTCCCGCGTCGTGACCGACTATTACAAGAAAGCCGGACTCATGGAGTATTTGGACCGTCTGCGCTTCAGTATCGCCGGATATGGATGCACGACTTGCATCGGCAACTCCGGTCCGCTGCCCGCGGATGTATCGAAGACCATCGACGATCATGAACTCGTGGTTGCTTCAGTGCTCTCCGGAAATCGCAACTTCGAAGGACGCATCAACTCCGAAGTGCGCGCCAACTATCTAATGTCGCCACCGCTGGTGGTTGCGTATGCGCTCGTCGGACGCATTGATCACGATCTGCTGAACGAGCCGCTTGGCAAAGATCGCCAGGGCAAACCGGTCTACCTGCGCGAAATCTGGCCCAGTCAGAAGGAAGTCGATGAAGTCGTGAGCAAGTGCCTCGACTCCGACATGTTTCGCAGCAACTATGCTGACATCAGCGAGGGCGATGAGCACTGGAAGAATCTCAAAGTCCCAAAAGGGGATACCTACGCCTGGGACAAAGAATCGACTTATATCAAGAAGGCTCCCTACTTCGACGATATGCCGGTGAAGCCGCTGGCCGTAAAAGACATTACCGGCGCTCGGGTGCTGGCATGGCTCGGAGACAGCGTTACCACCGATCACATTTCTCCCGCTGGATCGATTAAACAGAATAGCCCTGCGGGCAAGTATCTGATGGACCGCGGCGTGAAGCCGCATGACTTCAATTCTTACGGATCGCGCCGCGGCAATCATGAGGTAATGGTACGTGGGACGTTCGCAAACGTTCGTCTGCGCAACAAGCTTGCCCCGGGAACCGAGGGCGGAGTCACCCGTTACTTGCCCACGAATGAGGTAATGTCAATTTTCGACGCGTCCATGAAGTATCAGGCAGATCGCATTCCGCTCATTGTTCTTGCAGGGAAGGAATATGGCTCGGGATCGTCGCGCGATTGGGCAGCGAAAGGTCCTAAGCTGCTCGGCGTACATGCTGTCATCGCGCAAAGCTATGAGCGTATCCATCGTTCGAACCTGGTCGGAATGGGAATTCTGCCGCTGCAATTCGTGGCCGAGGAGGATCCCGAGACGCTCGCGCTGACAGGCGAAGAGACTTACGAGATCACCGGATTGCGGGAGTTGCTCGATTCAAAGTTCGCTTCCGGACGCCACGTGAAAGTCACGGCCAAGCGTGCGGACGGCACTGCAGCACAGTTTGAGGCCACGGTGCGCATCGATACCCCCCAGGAAATCCTGTACTACCAGCATGGCGGGATTCTGCAATTCGTATTGCGACAGCTGCTAGCCGGATGGGAGAAGCCGAAGGTGGTGAGCCGCGGCATGAGCACAGTCGCAGATCCCGCAACGGGAAGCAGCATCACGTGACCTTCGAAGCTGCGCAGCTTCGAAGCTATGTCTCATGTCCATCATCGCGCAACCCCGAAGCCCAACCGCGACTACTTTGCGAATCGCCATTTGGTCGGCGTTTCTGCTCGCAATCGTGGCCCCCTTGCTGTTCGAACGTGCTGGACAGCCCTTTTATGGAGCGATTCTGCTTCGTCCCGGAAGCTGGATCCTTGCGAAGCTAACTCCAACTCACGCGAGCGATCGCGCAATCGTTATATTCAACTTTTTCTTGTACCTGATTGGCTTTTACGGAGTGATTAGTGTGTTACGCATGCGTCGTCGTGCGGGTACATGAAAGAGAGGTTCCTTATTAGATCCCTACACCGTATTCAGTGCCATTGAAGGTCTGATCTTCGCCGGCGTGGCTGTAGCTTTCGTAAGGAGTGCGTTTGGCGAGGCGCTGCTTGCGGAGTTCGTTTCCGAGATAGAGCGCGCCGGCAACTATGCCGAGTCCGATGCTGGTCCACATGAGTGCCAGAAGTGGGCGCCGGATGCTGGGATTCATGCGAGTTTCGTTCTCCTCTATCGTCTCAGGGGCTGCCGTCTTTACGATTTCGAGCCTTCTCGCGTACATCCTGGACATCATTCATAGGATGCCCCCATTTGCCCTGCGTTTGCCGCCTATTTCAGCGCGCACCATTACCAGGGTAATTTACCCTTTTGACTACTCCGGGAACCTTGACTACGCGGGAAGCGACTGCTCTTCGTTGGAACTTGTTTGTGCCGCACCGGCCCGAATCTCCCTGACACGCTCACCCGCAGTGTACTTGAGTTTATCGATGCCTTCACCGGTCACCGCGGAGATGGCCATAAATGGCAGCTTGCGCCGCGCGGAAAAACGCTTCAGCTTGGCAAGCTTCTCGGGATTTGCGACATCGATTTTCGACGCTAGGACGATCATCGGCTTTTGTTCGAGCTCGGCGCCCCAGCTCTCGAGTTCGTTCATGATGATCTTGAAATCCTGGGTCGGATCGGGACGTCCGCTCGCGTCGGAGACGTCGATCAAATGCAGTAAGAGTCGAGTGCGCTCGACGTGACGAAGGAACTGGGTGCCCAGACCATGTCCGCTGCTGGCGCCTTCGATGAGCCCGGGAATATCGGCGACCACATAGCTATCCTCATCTGGCGGCTCGCCCGCGGTTACGACGCCAAGGTTCGGTTCAAGAGTAGTGAAGGGATAGTCGGCGATCTTTGGACGGGCCGCGGAGATGCGCGAAATCAGAGTCGATTTTACGGCATTGGGATATCCCACCAGACCAACATCGGCCAGCAACTTCAACTCGAGTCGATAATGGCGCTCCTCGCCCGGACGTCCCAGCTCATGCTCGCGCGGTGCCTGGTGCGTAGATGTAGCGAAGTGTTGATTGCCACGTCCCCCGCGCCCACCGGCCGCGATCACCAGGCGCTCGTCGGGACGCGAGAAATCATGAATGCGCTCGCCCGTGTCTGCGTCGAAGAGAATCGTTCCCACCGGCACCTTGAGGATCACGTCATGACCCTCTTGCCCGGTGCGGTTGGAGCCTTCGCCGTGACGTCCACGTTCGGCTTTGAATTCCGGATTGAAGCGGAAATGGACGAGCGTATTGTGGCGCTCGCTCGATTCCATCACCACATCGCCACCGTGCCCACCGTCGCCACCAGAGGGGCCTCCGCGTGGGACGAATTTCTCCCTGCGGAATGCCATGCAGCCGTTCCCGCCGTCTCCGGCTTTCACGCGAATTTTAGCTTCATCGATGAACATTAGCTTCTCGCTGCTAGCCGAATCTTTCGGTTGTGCAGCGATTCTTGTGCTGCTACTGCCAAAAATCGAATCCAGCAACGTGAGATTGCCGTCGGGAACCATTTTGGCACAAAAACAAGAAAGCCCCGAAGCTCGGGGCCTTGTCTATGAATTTACGCGATTCAGAGCTGCCCAGGAGCGCATCAAGCAAGAGCTAGCAGCCAGCAGCTAGGAGCCAGCAGCTTCCACCAGCACGAAGCGTCCCAGGTTGCCGCGATCGACAAAACGGATCACGCCATCTACCTTGGCGAAGAGAGTGTCGTCTTTTCCACGACCCACGTTCTTTCCCGGCTTCAATCGCGTGCCCCGCTGACGAACGATGATCGAGCCGCCAGTAACCAGCTGACCGCCGAATGCCTTCACTCCAAGCCGCTGCGCATTTGAGTCGCGGCCATTTTTGGAACTGCCTAAACCTTTTTTATGTGCCATCTGCTTCTCTCACCAAGTTGTAATTACTTCTTCTTTGCCGGCTTTCGGCCAGCCTGTGCTTTATCGGTCCGCGCTTTGCTGCTCTTGGACGCTTTACCTTCGGCTCCGGTGCGGCTCTTCTTCTCGGCCTTCTGCTCGGTCTGTTTGCTGGCCATTTCTTTCTTTTCCTTCTTGGGTTTGGCAGCCGGTTGATCGGGAGCGGTGAACTTTTGTCCGTCGAAGGCAATCTCATTGATGCGGACGGCAGTGAAGGCCTGGCGATGACCTTGCAGCTTCTTATATTGTTTCTTGCGTTTGAAGTGGAAGACCAGGATCTTGTCGCTGCGTCCTTCTTCCACCACGCTGCCGACCACGCGTGCTCCGCTCTGCGGCTTCACCAGCGCGCCCGGCTCGCCAGAAACAGCGAGCACATCGGTGAACTCGATGCTGCCGTTCTCTGCCGGCTTCTGGTCAACTTTAATCACGTCCCCGGGCGCGACGCGAAACTGCTTTCCCCCGGCGCGGATAACCGCGTACATAGGCATTTCCTTCTGCGTAGAAATTGCTTGCTGATTCCTACCAGCCGCTCAGACGGCGACCGCCGACCCTCAGACGAGGACGTCTAGGACAGACAAACCAATCTAGTTTACTGTGGCGCTCAGGCTTCGGTCAAACCACACGAAGCGAAGCAAAATGCCGCGGAAGTCTGAAATTCAATGCTAATAAGTAGAGAGCTCACCACAGAGGACACGGAGGAAAGACAAAGGAATAACAGCCGGAAGATCAAGTTAGATTTTCCTCTGTGTTCCTTTGTGTCCTCTGTGGCTAATGATGAAAAACTCATCAGAACCGACGGTTGTGGTAGGCGGATATTGCTGGATCAGGCGACGTTCACCTTGGAGGTCCGTAGACAGTTCGCGACCTCGCCCAGGACTTTTTGGTAATCAGCGGTCGTGGCCCGCTCGACATGAATGCGAGCGCCCTTTATGCCTGCTTCTTCGATCAGCCGTTTGAAGTCAAACTGAAGGAAATTTTCAACTTGCTGGCGGGTCAGAAACGCGATGGGAACATTGGCGGACTGCCCAGTCGAGGTTTCGACTTTCACAAAATACGGATATTCAGCCTGTTGCGCTTCCACATTCATACGAAACACCTCCATTAGATCGACGAAAGGATGGCGGGAGAGTCTCCCGCGTCTTCAAGCGACTGGAAGTGGCGGCAAAGCGAATCTATCACAGTTTGCGAAAAAGATAGCCCAAGAATTTCGATATGGAAGCGGGCGGTAACGGAATCGTCACGATTCGTAATAGAGCACAATTGGCGTTGATTCGCGGGAGGGTTAGTCGTTCTGATCCGATTCCTATCGGGGCACCGCTTGAGCGTCGCGGAGCCATGCCATTATGGAACTCGAGTGTCGGATTCAGCAGGCTAGTCTCTTTTGCCTGGCAATCAGATATTCTTCTCACACCGTGCAGTAGCGCCTACGAAGAACTAAAAAAATGCGAGCACTCCGATTTTCTGAGTTCGGTGGCTTCGACAAGTTAAAGGTTGAGAGCGTCCCTGATCCACGACCAGCAAGCGGTGAAGTCGTGGTACGCATTCGAGCTGCATCCCTAAACCCGAGTGATGCGAAAAACGTTTTGGGTCGCATGGAGGGAACAACGCTCCCGCGCACTCCGGGGCGAGACTTTGCCGGAGTTGTAATCGATGGTCCGCCCGAAATGGTAGGAGCGGACGTGTGGGGCACCGGCGGGGATGTGGGCTTCACTCGCGATGGCACCCATGCCGAACTGATCGCGCTGCCTGTCGGAGGCGTACGTCCAAAGCCCTGCAAGGTGAGCTTTGAGGAGGCCGCAGCTGTAGGAGTAAATTTCGTGGCTGCCTGGATCGGACTGATCGAGGCAGCTCGTTTCAAATCGGGAGAGACCGTACTCGCTACCGGCGCCGCGGGAGGCGTGGGCAGCGCGATAATGCAGATTGCCAAGTGGAAAGGTGGAAGCACCATCGGGGTCGACCGTGCGCAGATGTCTTCCGCACAGCAAAAGGAATACGGAATCGATCACTATCTGGTCGCGGAATCGAAGGAGAGCTACAGAAGCGTGATTGAGGAAGCCTTAAAACTCACCGGCGGCAAGGGGGTGAATGTCGCCTACGATTGTGTAGGCGGTCCGCTATTCGAACCTTGCTTGCGAACTCTCGGCCAGCTCGGACGTCAGGTGAACATCACTTCCGTCGGCGATCGTCGAGTCTGCTTCGACCTGCTGGACTTTTATCACCGCCGCCTCACTCTCTTGGGTGTTGATACGCGCGCATATGACACACAAGCTTCCGCGGCCATACTCGAGCAACTGACCCCTGGCTTTGAATCGGGAGCGCTCAAACCAATTCTCATTCTGAGACGCTTCGGATTGGACCAGGCGGTGCAGGCCTACACGGAAGTGAATGGCGGCTCCATTCACGGCAAAGCGGTTTTTACTCTCCCCGCCTAATCCCAAGTTCGACAATTTTTTCGTCTGTCCCACAAAATGTAGGCCATGCCCGAGAATCCCGAAGAATGGCTGGAGCAAGCTGCGGCCGAAAGGCGCGCCGGATCGTCAAGCTGATCCTCGGCTACGCTCCCGGAGTTGGCAAGACCTACAACATGCTGAGCGAGGCCATTCGCAGGCATCTTCGCGGAGAGGACGTCGACTGATCGTGGCAAGCCGGCGAATACTTGTGGTCGACGACGAACCGCAGATCACACGCGTGTTGCGGACTACTCTATCGAGCCACGGATATGAAATCCGCGTGGCCAATGACGCTGAGGCCGCTCTGGATGTGGTTACCGATTGGCCTCCGACCTGTCGATGCCCAACATGACGGGAATCGAGTTGACCCGGAAAGTTCGTAGCAAATCCGAGATTCCCATCGTGGTGCTCTCGGTTCGCGACGAGGAGCACTCCAAAATCGAAGCGCTCGACGCCGGCGCAGACGATTACGCCACCAAGCCCTTCAACATGAGTGAACTCTTGGCACGGGTGCGCGCGCATTTGCGGCGGTTCACGCCGCCAGAGGCTGGGCAAGAAGAAATCAGCGTTGGAGATTTCAAAATCAATTTGCCTCGCCACCAAATTTGTGTTCGCGGAGAAGAGGTGAGGCTCACGCCCAAAGAATTCGATTTGCTGGGGCATTTTGCCCGTCATCCAGACAAAGTCATCACCCATCCGGTGTTGCTCCGCACCATTTGGGGACCACAAAGCGTGAATCAGAACGAGTACCTGCGTGTCTTTGTAAGACAGCTTCGCAAAAAAACTGGAGGCCGTCCTCCCCTGCAAAGCCGCCGTCGTGAGCAGCGATGGGTGGTCGTCGCGCTTGCGTTCAGGTTGAGGAAGCAATCAACGGTAACCGCTAGAATCGTTATTTAAGAAGAACTAATGACGGGCGTCCGCATAGACAAGTGGCTTTGGGCTGCCAGATTTTTCAAGACGAGGGCCTTGGCGGCACGAGCATGTGAACTTGGAAGGATTCAGTGCAACAATCAGCCCGCTAAGCCCGCCCGTGACGTCAGGGCTAATGACGTCTTACAAATCAAAACTGACGCCGGTGATTTTCAGGTGAACGTTCTGCTCCTCAGCGAGGTACGTGGTCCGGCATCGGTTGCTCAGACACTTTATCGCGAGACGGACAGCAGTCGTGAGCTGCGATTGAAACTGGCACAAGAACGTAAATTGATGACGAGTTTCGCTCCGGCTCCGGGAGGCCGACCGTCGAAACGCGACCGTCGCAAGATCATCCAGTTCCGCGAACGAGGGTGAGGTTCGTGGCAGCCGTTCCAGAACTCGTCACCAGCCTCGTGCGATTGCGGTAATGATCTTAGATAATCCGTCCAAATCTCTAACGTCGATCACTTCGCCGGGCGAATGCGCGTAGCGCAACGGCCAGCCCAAGGCGATATCGGTTGTTCCGTACAGCAGGAATGTGGCTCCGTCATTGCCGCCTCCTGTAACGCCATATTGTGCAGCGATGCCGTTGGCGCGTGACATAGAGACGACCTTATCAGCCAGCGTGCGCGGAACAATATTGGAGTTGTCGACGGCGCGAACCACGAACCCTTTTCCCAGAACGGCATCGGCGAAGCGCTTAGATTCCAGGGGCGAATCGGAACTAACAAAGGTGTCGATGGCAAACACATAGTTTGGCGCGCGGTCCTGAGCGGCCATGTCTTTGGCGGCCACTGCGGCTCCTTCAAGCCCAAGTTCTTCGCGCGTGGACCAGATAAAAGTAATGTCATTCCTGGATGACAGGCGTTTGTCTCCCAACTCCCACGCTGCCGCCACGAGCGCGGCGCATCCTACACGATCATCCAAGGCGCGCGCGCTGGCTTTGGTGCCCAACAGCTTGCGGTAGCTTTTAGGAATGGTGACGAAATCACCTGGCTTGACGCCCAGCTCTGCGACTTGCTCGGGAGTTTGTGCTCCGACATCCATGCGGAAGGTCTCGCGCTGTCCACGCGGCCACTGGAAGCCTGGCTTCTCCCAGTCTTGGGGTAATTCGAGCACTCCCGGATGCATGCCATTTCTAGCATGGACTAGGGCTGCGTGTCCTAGAAAATAAGCGAGGATTCCGCCACCCTTGCTCTCGAGCTCCAGGTGGCCGTCGGGAAGGATGGAGTGCACCTCATAGCCTATTTCATCCATGTGTGCGACCACCGCAATGTGCTGTGGCTGGCTGCCGGAGCCAGACGGAAGGTGCAGGATCAGGTTGCCTCCACTGTCGGTTTCGGGCTTGGCCCAGGGTGGGAGCAATTGCTTCACCGCCTCGCGCATATTCGCTTCGTGGTTGCTCACGGCGTAAGTCTCGATTAAGCGCTTAAGAATCGAGTCGAGAGATGGCCGTGCGCTGGGTCTTTTCGGTGCAGACGGCTCGGGCAAGGCGGCGACTTCCTTCACACCGGGCTTAATTGCTTGGCCGGATAAATACAGTTCCAGCAACGAAACCAATGAACCGAGATCATTGCTCTGGATAACTTCCGCCGGCGTCGAGGGCCAGGAAGTGGCGATCGCAAGATGGAGAGCGCGATCCGGGAGCTTCGGTTGAAGCATGTATCCACCGCGCGGCAGTAGTGGGGCGGAATAATCGTTCTTGAGCTCAATTCCGTTTTGGGAGGCCAGTACCTTCAGCTCGGACGCGAAACCAACCAACTCACTGCCGGGCTGATCGGAGGCAATCAGCACGCCGCTCCCTGGAACTTCCTTGAATGCAGGCTCAGCTTCATGCTGACCGGGTCCGGGAGTAGCGCGCATGGAACGGCCAACATAAATCAACTCATCGGGATTCACTTCGTACAGGAGCCTCTGCAAACCGCGGGCTCCCGCCCATTGCTGCGTGACAAAAGCGAATGTGATGGCACCTTTGATCTTTGCCGGACTAAGATTGCGCGCCACCTCAACCAGCGCTGCCGCTCCAAACCGATCGCCAATCGCGGGCGCCGTCAACTTCCCAAAGCCCATCGGATAAAGCCGCCGCTCGATCGTAAGCGGGCTAAGCACATCGACCCCGCTGGCCCGTGCTTCCGCGGCCGAGCTCGCCCCGGTATCTACAAACATGTTGTCCAAGTCGGAAGCTGCGGGCGCATGCTGACGTTGCGGTTGCAAATGAATGGAGAGCCCTGCGACGGAGCCATCGATCCATTTACCTTGCGGCGTGCCGACCTTTACTGGTTGTGCCGCATACAGTTCATTGAACAGCGGAAGATTACCGCCTTGCGGGAGCCGCTGCAGGGTGAGATAGCCCTCCGGTGTGATGCCGCTCACTACGAATCCAGGTTCGTCGATCGGAGCTACGATCAGCCGATGAGGCGAACCTTTGCCCAGAGTCACGGTCACGTTGCTCTGAGCATCGATCGTCGGAGAAAACGTTTTAAGCCTAGCGGCGATCTTCCCGGCAAGCTCTTGTTCGCAGCCGGGTACCGCAGGAGTTTGCACGAACTCGCGTAGATCTTCGGCCAGCGTTCCCGAAACGCCAGGTTTCTGGGCCGACACTGTCCCAAGGCCGAACGTCAGCAAGAAATTGAGTCCGATTACAAGACGAAAAGGTCTTTCCATGTTTTGTCCGTTCTGTGGCGGTCCGCTAGTGTCGTATCCCCGGAGGCGCATATATTGCGGGGATCACTTGATAGAAGTGCTGGCTGAGCAATTCGCGCTTGCCGGAGTGTACGTTGACTTATTCTCTTCAAAGCACGCCTGCACCTGTTTGCCGTAGCGTTCCATTACCGGTTGAGGAATCTTGTCCGAAGTAACTTCCCGAAAGCGAAAACGAATTTCACCACTGGGCTGAACACTACCCAGAAGATATCCGTAGATGTCGGTTTTGGCCTGCTTGGCTCCCGCAAGATTCGTTGGCAGGCGATACCGCACTGCTCCGGCGGTGCCCACGATCCAGCCAGGCAGCAGAGTCTCGGCGGTGGGATGGCATGAGTTGTTGTACGCGTCCTCGACCATGAAGTGCGAGTGACTGGCCAGCACATAAACGTACTTCCTGGTCTTGCTGCGAAATGCAAGCAGGTCCTGATATACGCGGCGTCCACTCCTCTCCATCTGTGCCGATTCATTCATGCCATGCCCAGTTGAGATGCTGTCAGGCAAGGCATCATGCATCCCCAACACGACGGTACGAATGCTGGCGTCAGATTCATCGCGGGCAAGCGCACGCTCGAGCCAGGCAAGCTGCGCTTCATCGAATTGATCACCGGAAGCATTGTCCAGCGAAATGAAATCTACTCCGCCCTGAATCCAGTGGTAATAAGTGCGGAGCGCGTGATCATGGGGATCGTCGCGAAGGCGCTGCGCGCGCAGCGTTGGCGCATCGAGCCAATCGGCAAACTGCTGCAGGAAGTCGGCCCGGGTCTTGGGCGGAACAAGTTCGTGATTGCCGATCGCCAGATATACGGGAGTATCAGCGAAGGGGTCGAGTTGTTGAGAAATGAAATCCGTCCAGGCAATCCGCTGGTAGTCGGATATGGCGAGATGCTTGCCGCGATATTCGGGGGCAGCTAGCAGATCTTGATCGAAGTCATAGTTGGCGCGGAAATCCCCCAAGTGCCAGTAAAATTTTGCGCCGTCGGCTCGCACACCGGCTGCAATGCCAGGCATCACGATGTCGCCGCAGTTCCGAGAATCTCCAGAAACCGCAAACGACCAAGTGCCAGCCGTCTGCGCCCACAAGCATGCTTGAACGGAGAAAAGTCCGCAGAACAGAATGCTTTTGGCAAACTTCCGAGCCGGCAGCGTCACCCTTGACCGTTCCTTTCGCGTGCACGACGTTTAAAGCAGAATGGCAGTGTAAACTCTCACGCTGCCTGTGTGCACTCTTCGTCCAATTAGCGAGGCTCCTTACAACGACTTTGCCGTCGCTGCGTCGCAGACCAAATCCAACAACAACTCCAAACAGAAGGTCCTTTCGGCCAAAATCGGCCAGGATGACACGCGGTAGGGCTGAACAGCTGAAAACTGTCGAGCGTCGACTTGATCTCGCCACCAGGAAAAGCGCCCGATTTAATGTGCGTTCTTGCGGCCATGAACATTCGAGCAGAGACTCCGAAACTTTTGCCCATCCTCTGCGTTTCAGTGAGCGTAGAGTTCAACTGACGTTGAGCTTGTTCGAGGAGAGACATGCGTAAATTCAAATTAGAGGCGGCGGCCAGCGGTTTGTTGGCCAGCTTTCTCGTATTCACTGGCGCGGCCCTTGCGCAATCCAGCGCAACCGCTTCCACCCTGTCCACCAATCAAAGTGACGTCAACGCCGACCGTCGCGATGTCCGGCACGACCGTCGCGACATTCGTCGTGATCGTCGTGATCTCACAAGCGATAAGCAGGACATCGGTAGCGATCGCAAGGACCTGCGCAAAGATGAAAAGGATATCGCGAAGGACAGGAAGGATGTCCGGCAGGATTATCGTGGTCTGAACGCGGAACGCCGCGATCGCAGTCACGATGAAGGCCAGCTTGACCGAGCGCAAGCCAAGTATCGCAACGACCTCGAGAACCACGATGCCGACGATTTAGCGAAGGATAAGGCCAGAATCGCGCGCGATCGTCGCGACATCAACGGTGACAACAAAACCATTGGAGCCGATAAGCGCGATATCAACCGCGACCGGGCAGACATCCGGCGCGATCGTGCGGACATCGGCGGCGATCGCAAAGACCTGCGCAAGGACTTTCGGGATACCAACCATGATCGCAAGGATCTCCGCGCCGACAAGCGCGACGTTCGTCACGATCGCCGCGATTTGCGCAAGGACAAAAAAGATAAATAGCCACCCAAAGATAAAAAAGAATCGCGAGCTTAACGGCTCGCGATTCTTTTATAAAAAGACACCCCCACAATTGTCACCCTGAGCCGCT
The DNA here is from genome assembly GCA_045808065.1 of Terriglobales bacterium. Classification (GTDB taxonomy): domain Bacteria; phylum Acidobacteriota; class Terriglobia; order Terriglobales; family Acidobacteriaceae; genus Gp1-AA112. Next base: position 208,397 of record JBJMGD010000029.1, read on the forward strand.
CTTCTGTCGGCTCACTCCGACACTAAGATTCGGGGCACCCGCTTGCCAATATTGCACAGTACCTCGTAAGGAATTGTCTTCATCAACTCAGCCAACTCCCATGCCGTTACCTCGCGGTGGCCTTGCCGGCCGATAAGCACTACTTCGTCTCCGACCTGCGCGCCGGGGACGTTGGTCACATCAACGCCGCTTACATCCATTGATATGTTTCCGACGATTGGGGCGAACTCGCCGCGGACCAACACGCGTCCGCGACATGAAAGTTGCCGGCTCAGACCGTCCCCATATCCAACCGCTAGCGTAGCGATCCTCGCCGGTGCGCTGGTGATGTGAACGCGGTTGTAACCTACGCCTTCTCCAGCGTCAACGTGCCGAATGTCGATAATGCGCGTCTTCCAGGAGAGCACTGGCGTCACTGGCAACGGTTCGATATTGGAGCACTCGCCGTTAGTCGTCACGAATGGCAGGAAGTATCCGTACAGCGAGATGCCTGGACGAACTAGAGCCGTCGGAGATTTCCCACCTTGGCTCAGACCGTGCCAAGCGGCTTTCTGAGCCACGATGGCGGCGCTATTAGCCAAATGCAAACACGCCGGCCGAATCTCGGCGGCTGCTAATTGCTCAAGAGCCTGCTGATAGGCGGCAATCTGCCCTTCAACATCCTCCGCATCCACTACTTCGGCTGACGCTAGATGCGAGTGCAACCCCTCAACGCAGACAAGCTTTGCCTTGCGCGCAGCTTCGAGGATTGTTGCGAGATAGTGCGGCTGCACCCCCTGCCGCGACATTCCAGTATCGAGCTCCACGTGCACTGGAAATGCGGTCTTGCGGAACTTCTCTGCCGCTGCGTTCAACTGCGCGATCTGCTCTGCACTCCACACCGCGGGAGTGAGATCGTGTTCAATAATGGCATCGATTTCGCCGTGCCACATTCCGCTCATGAGCAGGATGCGTCCCGTGACGCCCGCGCGACGCAATTGCAGACCTTCATCAGTGCAGGTGACGCCGAACCATTTCGCCCCGGTTTTTTCCAAAGCACGCGCGCATTCGATAGCGCCGTGCCCGTACGCGTCACACTTAACGACCGCGCAGACGGTCGCATGCGGCGCGACGAAATCGCGAATCAATCCAAAATTATGAACGAGAGCAGGAAGCGAGACTTCGGCCCATGTGGGTCGCGTCGGCATAGGTTCAGTCTAACAACTGACATTCGGCAGCTGGCACTTGGCGTTCGGACAGCAGATATTTGGAAGCGACTGCGGATGGCCCCATTCATTGCATCAATATGATTGCGACACTCTTGTCGAAGGCCAAGTTGCCGCTAGCTACTCTTCTAGTTTCTTGAGACGACGAGTCTCGGCTAAGAGAGCCATGTTGTGGCTGAGATTTTGCAAGGTAACGATACCTATCAGCCGCTGCTCATCGACGACGGGAATCATCGTGAGTCCCCGAGTGGTGATCTTGCGGAATGCAGTGGCCAGCGACTCGCCTTTTTGGGAAACGTCGACCACGCGGTTCATCACCGACTGCACATATCCATTGCCTTCGGAACGAATGGCATCGACGATCTTGTTGCGTGATACGGTACCTACCAGATCTCCACTGCGGACTACTGGGAAATCGTCCTGAAGGGTGTGGATTGCTTTTTCCAGCGCGTCCTGCAAGGTGTCGGCGGGTGACAGTACGGAGAAGTCGGTGAGCATAATATCTTCCATGCGCACGCTGGAGACCACCGATTGGAAGAGCAGGCTACGATCTTCGAGATGCGCGGCGATAAAGACGCAGAAGCCAACCAGCATGGCCCATACGTTGCCGGCGATGAGTCCCATGACGGTGAGCATCATGGAGAAGCCCTGGCCATAGCTCACGGATTTGCGGGTCGCCTCTTGCCATGGATCGGGAACATCTTTGCTTGCGTTCTGAGCGAGCCAAACACGCAGCACGCGTCCGGCGGCGAGCGGGTATGCGGGAATCAGGTTCAGGAGCCCTATACCAGCGCAGATCCATACCGCGCTGCGGGCTAGATGCGCGGAATGGATGTACGGAGAGGCGAAAATATTCACTTGCGCGACCGTGACCATGATCGCGGCAGCGAATCCCGCAACGAGCAACGTCGTGATTGGACCAGCCAGCGCAGCACGCAGCTCTTGTCTTAAAGAGGTCTGCTTGTCGCTGCTGCGCTCCGAGGCTTCGCCGAGCACCACTCCGCCGATTGGCAGCAATACGAGCCTCTGCAGCTTGTCGCGTTTGCCGGTGGTGAACAGCGCTCGTGCCGCTTCGTGCACGGCGACCGCAAGAAGGACGATGAAGAACAGAGCAACTCCCCGGCTTGCGGAAACCTCGGCCTTCATGGTCTGGGTGACAATCAGAGCCAGCAGCAGGAGGAACGTAAGGTGCAGACGCACCTCGGTTCCAAAGAATTTGCCGAGCGGAATGGACCATCCACGCATGAGAGATGAAGAACGAAAAGGCACTCTCAATTGTAACTAGAAAGGCAGCGCTCAGGCGTCAGCGCTCAGCGTCCAGCCAAATTAGCATTCAGCATTCCGCATTCGGGTCTCGAAACCCTTCGGATAACGGGCGAGGGTCCACATTGACTGCTACGCTTGGAAGAAGCGCAGCTTCCAACGCGCTGATTGGCTGACAGCTGAAAGCTGACAGCTATTCCCATGCGGATAATTGCCGGACAATATCGCAGCCGTAAATTGGTCGCTCCAGCAGGATCGCAGACGCGTCCAACTTCTGATCGCTTGCGCGAGACGCTCTTCAACGTCGTCTCCGCAGCTGTGGCAGAGAGTGTATGGCTTGATCTCTTTGCCGGATCGGGAGCCGTGGGCATCGAGGCGCTCAGCCGGGGAGCGCGCATGGTGTACTTCGTCGAGGAAAACGCGCGCGCCGCTAAGACGATACGGGCTAACCTCAGCACCTTATCGATCGTTGAAGGCTACGAGATCCAGGAGCGCGAAGTATTGCAGGCCCTGCGAGCACTGGACGCGGCAGCGGTGACGTGCGACTTCTCCTTCCTGGACCCTCCTTATGCACATGAGGGCGCCTACGAGCTGACGCTGGGATTTTTGTCACAGTCGCGGCTGCTGGCTCCGAAGAGCATCGTCATCGCTGAACATGACAAGCATTCCGATCTGCTCGATCGATATGGAGCGTTAGAGCGATTTCGGAAATTGCGGCAGGGAGACGCGGTGTTGAGCTTTTACCGGACGGGGTAGTGAGCTGGAAGCCAGTATTCAGTAACCAAGTAGACAGTAAGGGCAGACCCTGTCTCGTATGCAGCCCGACTTTACTGAGTACTTATAACTGACCACTGCTCTCACATCAGCAACTCGCGAGTCTGGTTCGCGAGGGGATGCTGCATTACATCGAGCTCGTTCTTTACCATGTTCAGCCCGCAGACGCAGTCTTCGAAGCGGTCTGCCAGTTTCGCGAATACTGGAGCTGAGATGGCGTACTCGAATACATCGAACTTGGAGACGATGTAGTAGCTCTCCTTGCCGGCCTTGATGAAGTCAATGAGGCTTTCCAGCCGCTGGCGGCGGAGGCGGTAGTGGTTGATGCTTTCAGGAAACATGCCGGCAAAAAACAGAGTGTAGTCGCCGATGTGCTTGCGTACTTCGCGCTCGCGATCGAACGACGGGGCAGGGCCGTACACGGGATCGGACTCCAGCAGCATTTCGCCGACGTCGGAGAGCGGACGTCCGGCGGCGGTGCGGATTTTGTAGAGCTCCTCCGCCTGGCAGAAGCCGGCCAGCATCGCCGAGATGTAACCGGTCAGGTCGCCATCGCGCAATCCGATGGTCGACGCAAAGGTTTGGGAGACTAACCCGCTAAAGAAGTCCTGCAACACCTTTGATCCTGAATCCATCTGCACTCCCGTCTGGCAGGAACTCGGAAGCAATTCCTGATGCCTACAGTCCAACGCCTAAAAGAAAATATCTACTGATAGGAACACTAGTTACACCGACAGGTTTGCTTCACGCAACATCAATTCGGTCACGTCCTAAAGTTTGTTAGCAGTGTGAGGGTGCGAGTGCGAATTCGGCGAGGGTTGCTGAAATCGTAGAGCCAATGCGAGTTGCGCGGGTGTACGTGCGTAAGTGTCCGTGTAAAATTGCGGGCCACATACAATGAAACGCACTAATTACTCAAGTGGTACGCCCTGGGAACCTGTGATCGGTTACTCGCGCGCGGTGAAAATGGGCCACCAGATATGGCTCTCCGGCAGCACGGCCACGAATGAGGCTGGCGAGATTGTGGGGCTGGGCGATGCTCCCGCACAGGCTCGGCAAACGATCCTCAACATTGAACGCGCATTGCACAAGGCTGGCGCTTCCCTGAAGGACGTCGTGCGCACACGGATGTTCGTAGTGCGGCACGAAGACGCTGAAGCCGTGACCTTGGTGCACGGTGAATTCTTCGGCAGCATTCGTCCGGCGACATCGCTGCTCGTGATCAAAGGTCTGCTTGATGCCCGCATGCTGGTTGAGATCGAGGCCGAAGCTATTCTGCCCAACGACTCGGAGGAAAACTGATGATGGGAACCAAAGCGGTCTTGTGGCTGGCTTTGCTGGCGACGGCGGCATTTGCCCAGACTGTGCCGAACAGTATGGGGACACATGCGACCTCAGACGCGAAGACGATCGTAATCCGTGCCGGCTCCCTGATCGACGGCACCGGCGCGCAACCGAAAACGAACCAGGTCGTCATTATTCGTGGAAACCGGATCGTAAGCGTTGGGGACGGACCATCGGCGCAGGCTCCAGCAGACGCACAGGTCATTGATCTGGGCTCAGCGACGGTTCTGCCAGGCCTCATCGATACGCACACGCACATCTTCCTGCAGGGCGAGGATCCAGCCGAGGGCGGATACGACATTCAGCTGCTGAAGTATCCGGCATCGTTTCGCGCAGCGCGCGCAACCGTCTCGGTCCGTCGCGCTCTGGAGGAGGGATTCACCACGCTTCGCGATCTCGAAACCGAAGGCGCGGGATACGGCGATGTCGGCATCAAAGAGGCGATCGAAGCCGGGTACATTCCCGGTCCGCGGATGTTTGTAGTCACACGAGCGATCTCCACCACTGGCGGTTATCCACTGGAAGGCTACGCGCCGGAGATCACAGTGCCAAAAGGGGCGCAACTGATCGATGGGCCTGTCGAAGCACGGAAGGCCGCGCGAGAGCAGCTCGACAACGGCGCTGACTGGATCAAGGTCTATATGACTCACCGCTCCTGGGTCGACGACAAGGGCAACCTGGTCTCGCAGCCCACGCTCACCGTCGAAGAGCTGCGGGCGATCGTCGATGAAACCCATGGATGGCGTAAGCGGGTCGCTTGTCACGCGTACAACGGCATCGGCCTGCAACGCGCGCTCGACGGTGGATGCGATTCGATCGAGCATGGACTCGAACTTACCGACGCGCAGATCGCGCAGATGGTCAAGCAAGGCACTTGGTACGTACCCACTTTGGCTGTGTACTACTACGATTGGTCTGCAGAGAACACTGATGCGGGACGGCGAGACCGCAAACGCGCTGCGGTGCACGGCGCGTCGTTCAATAAAGCTTTGAAAGCTGGAGTGAAGATCGCTTTCGGAACTGACATCGGCGGCATTCCCTGGGCCGATCCCATCGCGCAGGAGTTCGCCCGCGAGGTGGAGTTTGGCATGACACCAATGCAGGCGATCCAGACCGCTACAGCGCGCGCCGCGGACTTGCTGGAAATGCAAGGTAAGATCGGCGTTATCGCGCCCGGAGCTTTCGCCGACGTGATCGCTGTACAAGACGATCCACTGCGCGACGTCAACGCACTTAAGAATGTCACCTTCGTGATGAAAGACGGGCAGGTGTATAAGTCCCTGGCGCCAGCGCGGTGATACATTGCAAAAATGGCGGCAAAGAAATTGCGCGTAGGTGTGCTCTTCGGCGGTCGGAGCGGAGAGCACGAGGTCTCACTGCTTTCGGCGGCATCGGTGCTGAATGCCATCGATCGCAATAAGTACGACGTTGTTCCTATTGGAATCAGCAAAGAAGGACGCTGGCTCGCCTCTGGCGAATCCCAGCGGCTGCTCAAGGGCGAACAGCAGCAGGCTGAGAATCCTCGTCACTTACGTGCAGGCGATCCTGATGCGACTCCGGGTGCGGCCGTGCTGGCTCGCGGTGATTCAGTAATCGTGCCTCCCGAACCAGCGGCTGGACGTCATTCGCTGATTCCATTCGAGAGCAGTCACACGCCCGATCGTATACCGGCGCATCAGGCGATCGATGTGGACGTAATCTTCCCGGTTCTGCACGGTACCTTCGGTGAAGACGGGACCATCCAAGGTCTGCTCGAACTCGCCGGAATTCCCTACGTGGGTGCTGGAGTGCTCGGTTCCGCGGCCGGAATGGATAAAGACGTAATGAAGCGGCTATTCGCTGCCGCCGGACTCCCAATCGTGAGGCACGTAACCGTGCTGCGCGGCGCTTGGGAAAGGGAGCCAAAGAAAGCGAGAAAGCAGATTGAGTCCAAACTGAAGTATCCGGTGTTTGTGAAGCCGGCGAACCTGGGGTCGTCAGTCGGAATTTCGAAAGTGCGCGAGGGTAAGGAACTTGGTCCAGCCATGGACCTGGCGGCGAGCTACGATCGCAAAATCGTGATCGAGCAGGGTGTTGGCGGAAAGAAGAAAAAAGCACGCGAGATCGAGTGTTCTGTCTTGGGAAATGACGATCCGAAAGCGAGCGTGCCTGGCGAGATCGTTCCAATGAAGGAGTTCTACGACTACGCAGCCAAGTACCTCGACGAAGGCTCGGAGTTGGTGATTCCCGCGGAGCTATCAAGGGGCTTAACCAAGCAAGTCCAGCAAATGGCAATCGACGCCTTTAAGGCGGTTGATTGTGCAGGGCTGGCCCGCGTTGACTTTCTTCTCGACCCGGTCAGCGACAAGCTTTATCTGAATGAGATCAATACCATGCCTGGTTTTACCGCAATTAGCATGTATCCGAAGCTATGGGCTGCATCGGGCGTGGAGTATCCGAAGCTGATCGATCGCCTGCTTGAACTGGCAATCGAAAGGCACCAGGAAAAGACTCGCAACAGTTACAGCCGCGAGTAAAGGCAGAGTCGACGCTTAGACGTGTCTTTGGCTGTGCTTTGCTTCGTTCCCGAAACGAACGCGTTCCCTGCGATCACATATCGTAAGGGCATATCCGATGACTTCGTGATCCCAATCCGTGCAGTCTCGCAGACCTGATCAGGACGCCATCCATCATCGACGACTTTCAGTCCGGTTTTTGCGGTGTAAAGCTCAACACCGTTGAATGCTTCGCGCGTGATGCCGAGCGCCTCGCACAAGCGTCCAGGGCCACTGGTCAGCAAGCGCAATCCCGAAGCGGACTGCAGCCGCTCAGGAGCAATGCCTCTCGCCTTGGCCATTTGTTCAATCCCTTCGAGAGGCTCGATGGCGCGCAGAAGCACGCATCCTGCATTTCCTTCCGGCATGCACGAAAAGTTAAGGCAATAATGCACTCCGTAGATGAAGTAGACATAGGCGTGACCTGGCGGACCGAAGAGCACTTCGTTGCGGGCTGTCTTTCCGGCAGCAGAGTGGGCCGCGAGGTCTCCTTCTCCAAGATAGACTTCAAGTTCAACGATTCTCCCGGCAAGACGTTTTGGTTTGGCGCCGCCGGACAATGTACGAACGAGGATTTTTCCCAGGAGTTCGCGTGCTACGATGCGGGGGTCGCGAGCATAGAAATTCTGCGGGAGGATGCATTCGTTGCTACCCGGCATTTATCTCTTAGATTACCTGCTGCCGCGCTGCTCAAGTCCGCTTCATAATGAAGTTGCGTCCCGCTGTTGTCACTTTCGTCCTAACCCACTTTCAGGAGGGAATATGAAAGGCAAGATAGCCTTGAGTCTTACGACGGTATTAGCATGCTGCATGTCATTAAGTGCGGCCACAATTCCAGAAGGCACGCACGTAACCATCCGCACGGGTTCGTCGCTCTCGTCCGCAAGCGCACGGAACGGTGAGGCGGTCAGTTGTTCCGTGGCGCGCGACGTCGTCGTGCACGGGAAGACGCTCGCAAGGTCCGGAGACCGGGCAAGGTGTCTAGTGACCTCAGCCAAATCCAGTGGACGTTTGCACGCGCCTGGGATTCTGAGGGTGCGACTCACTTCAGTGAATGGTCAGGCGGTTACCACGACTTCGCACACCTTCCGTGGCAAGAGCCACAAGAAGAGCAACCTCACAAAGATCGGCGGTGGTGCCGCTGCCGGGGCTCTTATTGGCGGGATTGCCGGAGGGGGTAAAGGGGCGCTGATCGGAACCGCCGCGGGCGGAGCTGCCGGAACCGGCGTTGCAGTAGCAACCGGAAAAGAGGAAGCTGTGATTCCGGCGGAAACGGCTATGACGTTCACCATCGGCGGTGCTTCGGCCAGCCATCGTCGATAGAACCGTTCTTGTCCACAGGAGTGCCGACTAGTCAGATTCGGACAGTGCAGTGTTAGGGCTTTGGAGTGGCGCAACCGACTAGTTGCGACTGGTACGTTGCTAAATTTCGTGAGTAGCTGAAGAGATTTTGGCATCTTACGGTACAGAATGGCCACGGTCTTCAAAGCCAAGAAGTGCCCCAACTGCCTGGGCCGGGGAATCTGTAAGGACGGAACCTCATGTCCAACGTGCCACGGCGAAGGCGAGGTTCCCTACTCGATCGACGTGAAAGTGCCCGCCTTTCCATGCTGGGACGTCACGTAATCTGCTAGCGGCGAGCCCCTCCTTGCCTCGTCTGCGGTTCCCTCGTATCATTTTCAGGCTGCCCGTCCACCTTCATGACTAGCCAAAACCCGAAGCCCCGAGTCGTCCTGCGCGAAAAAGTTCGTTTGATGTCAGCTTCCGAAATCGAGCGCACGCTGGTTCGCCTGGCGCACGAGATCGTAGAGAAAAACAACGGAGTGGATCGTTTGGGATTCGTCGGCATTAAGCGCCGAGGAGTTCCGTTGGCCAAACGGCTGGGCGATTTGGTCACGAAGATTGAGAAGACGCCAGTCTCAGTAGGTACGCTCGACATTAACCTGTATCGCGACGACCTCTCAACCGCTGGCCCAAAGCCAATCGTGAATCCGATGGAAATCGGATTCGACGTCAACGAGAAGAACATCATCCTAGTGGACGACGTCCTCTACACCGGCCGCACCATTCGGGCCGCGCTCGACGCTCTCTTCGATCATGGCCGCCCGAGCCGAGTGCAATTGCTGGTCCTCATCGACCGCGGACATCGCGAGCTGCCGATTGAGGCGGCATTCGTGGGAAGGAACGTGCAGACCACCCAAAACGAAATCATTGAGGTGAAGCTCAATGAAATCGATCCAAGCGAGCAGGTGCTGCTGGTGGAAAGGGTTCCAGCATGAGCCGAGGGGCAACCCCTCCGACTCCGGTTTCGACTTTCCGCCGCAGTATTCGCTCCGCATCTCTTCGCAAAGAACGTTTTTCTCACCTCTCCCGCTCGCTGCTCGATATCGAGTCGCTGAGCGATGCCGACATCCGGTCCTTACTCAAAGATGCCAGCCGATTCACCAAGGTAAGTCCAAGAGAAGCCCCGCTGATGCGCCGGCATGTGGCGCTCCTCTTCTATGAGGCCAGCACCCGCACGCGTTGCTCGTTCGAATTAGCGGCCAAGTCGCTGGGAGCATCGACGACGCTGGTGAGCACGGCGTCGTCGAGTATTGAAAAGGGCGAGTCGCTGGTGGATACGGGAATGACTCTCGCTGCGATGGGCGCAGAGTGCATTGTGATTCGGCATCCCTCTTCGGGAGCGCCGCATGTGCTTTCCAGGCATCTGAAGATCCCCATCGTCAATGCCGGAGACGGCATGCACGAACATCCATCGCAGGCGCTGCTTGATTGCTTCACCATCCTTCAGCATCGGCGCTCGCTTAAAGGCTTGCGCCTGCTTCTGGTTGGAGACATCTATCACAGTCGTGTTGCGCGCTCAGACGCGTTGCTGCTGACTCGGCTCGGAGCGAGAGTCACTTTCTGCGGTCCTCCCGCGCTCTTGCCAGAAGTTGCGCAGACGATAGCTCCTGGTATCCACATCACCCGCGACTTCGACTCCGCTCTGCCGGAGGCGGACGTCATCATGATGCTGCGCGTACAAAAGGAACGTCTTTCTGGATTGCAGCTCTCTGCCGACGATTACGTTCGTGATTATCAGCTGACGTCCGAAAGGCTAATGCTGGCTCCGCATAGCACCTTGGTGATGCACCCCGGACCCATGGTGCGCGGCATGGAGTTGACCAGCGAAGTTGCTGATAGCGCTCGCTCGCTGGTGCTCGAGCAAGTTCGAAACGGCGTTGCCGTGCGCCGTGCGATTCTGGTTCGCGCTCTGGGAGGAAGAGCGTGAGACCAGACAATAGTCTTTCGGCAGCCAGTTCAATTCTTGTCAGCGGCGGGTTGGTGATAGACGGCAGTAGCACAAAGCCCGAACGAGCCGATGTTCTCATCGAAAACGGTCGCATTACCGCCATTGAAGCTCCCGGTAGAATTCCGAGCAAAGATCATTCCGTAATCGATGCCCAGGGATTGTTCGTGGCGCCGGGATTCATCGATTTGCACGTCCACCTCCGTGAGCCGGGTCAGAGTCATAAGGAAACCGTTGCAACCGGTACGGCGGCCGCCGCGGCTGGAGGTTTCACCGCGGTCTGCGCGATGCCCAACACCACTCCGGTAAATGACTCGCCTGAGATCACGTGCTGGATGAAGGCATCGGAACGCCGGGCAATCGTCAGAGTTCATCCCATTGCTGCTGCCACCGTCGGCAGCAACGGCGAGAGGCTCACGGATTTCCCCGCTCTCGTCGAAGCGGGCGCCGTCGCTGTGAGCGACGATGGCCGTCCCATTTTGGGAGACAGCATCATGCGTGCGGCGCTTGAAGCAGCGCGCAAGTCGGGTATCCCTGTCATTCAACATGCGGAGGATACTCGCCGGACCCAAAGTGGAACCATGCACGCCGGCCCGACCTCCTTTCGGTTGGGACTACGCGGTCTGGATGCTGAGTCCGAAGCTTCCATCGTCGCACGTGACATCCAACTCGCTGCGGAAACTCAGTCGCACGTTCATGTCGCCCATCTCTCGACCGCGGCTGCGCTGGAGCATGTTCGTGCTGCACGCAAACTTGGAGTCGAGGTAACTTGCGAGGTCACCCCCCACCATCTCTTGCTTACCGATGAGGAGGTCGGGGATTACGACACAAACTGCAAAATGAATCCTCCGCTGCGAAGCGAAGCCGACCGGCAAGCGTTGTGGGAAGGTCTCCGCGACGGAACCGTCGATTGCATCGCCACAGACCATGCTCCTCACGCAGCCCATGAGAAAGATCAGGAGTTCGATCGCGCCCCATTTGGCATCACCGGCCTCGAAACTGCGTTGCCAATCGCATTGATGGTCGCGGGTGGCGACTTGCCATTAGCTGTGCGCTGGTTGTCGTCAGGGCCTGCGGCCGTGATGGGTTGGAAAGATTCGGGAGCGCTGCGAGTAGGAGTTGGTGCGGATGTAGTCGTCTTTGATGCCGATAAGGAATGGGTCTTCACTCCCGAGGAATCGCGGTCCAAGTCAAAGAATTCTCCGTTTATGGGGAAACGGTTGTGTGGACGTGCCCGGCATACGATCGTTGGCGGCAGGCTTGTACATTCGATTTGATTCCGTGCTGTCATTCTGTCGGTCTGAATAGAAAGGCTCTTGTGACACAGGCGTCCTCGCCTGTGCTGCTGCACGCCAAAGACACAGCCGAGGGCGGCTGTGCCACAATTCAGGGTGTACTCGATTGAAATGCCTGCAGCCAAACGCAAAATTCCGCAATGCTGATCCTCGCCTCCGCATCGCCGCGCCGTCAGGAACTGCTGCGGAGCGCCAACATCGAGTTCGCCGTTCGTCCGGCGAACATCATCGAAATGCGCCGTGCCGAGGAAGCGCCCGAAGTTCACGTTCGCCGGCTTGCGCGCGAGAAGGCGCAGGCTGTTGCTGGGCAACTCGCAGTCGGCGACGTCGTGCTCGGCGCAGACACAGAAGTTGTCCTCGATCTGCGCAGCGGAGCTCCGCTGGGAAAGCCGCGCGATGCCGACGATGCGGCGCGGATGCTGGGCTTGCTGAGCGGACGCAGCCACTATGTTTTGACTGGAGTATGCCTGTTATGGAAGGACGCAAACGATCAGACGCAAAGCGCCGAGGCGTCCGAAACTACCGTCGTACATTTCCAGCAGATTAGTGAGAAGGAAATCGTGGATTACGTAGCCACTGCGGAGCCCCTCGATAAGGCAGGAGCTTACGCGATCCAGGGAATCGCATCACGCTGGATTCCCCGCATTGAGGGTTGCTACTTTAATGTGGTTGGATTGCCGGTGCCGCTCGTCTATCGCATGTTGCGCGAGCATGCACCGAAGGCTCTAACTAGATGTTAGTTCGACAGGACCCGGGGGACTCTACTTCTTCTCTTCAGTTGTCGAAGTCGTGCCCTGTTCGCCGTCTTTCACCGCGCTCTTGAAATTCTTGATGCCTTCGCCGAGGCCTTTGCCAAAGTCGGCCAATTTGCCCGGTCCAAAGATCAAGAGAGCAATGCCGAGCAGAAGCAGGAGCTCGGGAATGCCTAATTTTCCACCAAACATATAAAACCCCCAACAAGATAGCTGTACAGCCGATGATAGGCCGTTCGCAGACTTGCGTCAAAATAAGGCGGTTAGCGCCGGAGGTCACGAGGGTAGAACCTCAAGGGCACGGACGTAAGAAGTCGTCATCGCTGTTTGGTGTTCTAACAACTTCGTGACGTTCGTGTTAACCCGGGTTTTTCACAAAGACGCGATCAATCCCGCCAGCAGCGCCATACGGGGCGCGATGTGGTCGAGCAGAATTGATTCGTGAACCGCGTGTGCGCCCTCGCCGACGGCTCCGAGCCCGTCTAGGGTAGGAACTCCCAAAGCTGCGGTGAAATTCCCGTCTGAGCCTCCTCCGGTGGATTGCTCGTCGACTTTAAGTCCCAACGATTGCGCGACCTGAGCCGCCTTGCGATACAGAGCTACGCCCTTCTCGGTACGCTCCATCGGCGGTCGATTGATTTGGCCGGTGACCTGGACCTTGCATCGCGCATCGCGCGCACGAAGAGCTTTCATCTTCTGGTCGATCATCTTGCCATCTGCAGACGTTTTCACGCGCACGTCCACTTCGGCCCAGGCATCTGCCGCGATCACGTTACTGCGGGTGCCTCCGCGGATTACCCCGGCGTTAGCTGTAATCCCGCGCTGCGCGTCAGTGAAGGCCGCGATGGTTTCAATCTGGTGCGCCAATTCGTGGATGGCGCTGGCGCCCTGTCCGGGATCGACTCCGGCATGAGCAGCCTGACCAGTGACATTGATTTCGTAAACGCCGACGCCTTTGCGCGCTGTTTTTACAGCGCCTTCCAGCCCTTGTCCAGGCTCAAGGACAAGAACCGCTTGTGATTCCAGAGCCAGACGTTCGGTGATCGCACGCGAGGAATGACTGCCGATTTCCTCATCTGAAACAAACAGCATCCGCACCGGCGGATGTGGGCTCTTATGCTCGCGCAGCAGCGCCAAAGAATGCATGCCAATAGCAATGCCAGCCTTCATGTCGAGCACGCCCGGGCCCCATACGCGTCCATTGGCCACACGAAACGGCATCTGCTTCAACGTACCTATGTCCCACACGGTATCTATATGCCCGAGCAGCAAGACAGGCCTGCTATCGGAGACTCCGGCAAAGTCCGCTTGCACGTGGTTGCCGAGGGTTTGAGTGAGATGGATCTGCGAGTGCGCGCCGTAGTGTTCAAGTCTGGATGCGAGAAAGTGCGCGAGATGGTCAATGGCCGCTTTGTCACTGCTGGGAGATTCGATTTCAACCAGCGCCTTGAGATCAGAGAGCAGTAGCTCCTGGCGTGCGCGAGCATGGGAAAGAGAAATCATGGGTGCTTAGAGTTGCAACTGAGCTTACCATCGCAGATTCGCCACGGCTGCTGGCGAGAAACTATAATTTCGCGAAGAGGAAAAAGATGAACACGAAGGACATGAAGGGAACTAAGGAGCGACAGGGTCGTAGATGATTGCAACTGCTATCGTGAGGAATTCAATGCTGCCGGCAAATCTTCGCACGATTCTGGACATTCCGAAACACGTCCAAGTGAAGCCGCTTCTCCTTCGTGTTCAAATCCGGTTTTTCATATGAGCGTAGAAGAGCACACCGGCGTTACCACAATGGAACCGGAGCAGCCGGCCAGCGACAAAAAAACGCTGGACATCACTGAGATCCAGGCGATCCTGCCCCATCGCTATCCGTTTCTGCTGATCGATCGCGTGATCGAGATTGTGCGCAAGAAACGCATCGTAGCCATCAAGAATGTCACGGCCAACGAACCGCATTTCGCCGGGCATTTTCCCGGTTATCCGATCATGCCCGGCGTATTGATCGTCGAAGCCATCGCTCAGGCTGGAGGAGCGTTGCTGTTGACGGAAATTCCCGATCGCGAACAGAAGCTAATGGTATTCACCGGCATAGAGCGTGCGAAGTTCCGCAAGCCGGTCACACCCGGTGATCAGCTTCGCGTCGAAGTCGACGTTCTTGCTTGGCGCTCCACTGCCGTGAAGATGCAAGGCAATGTCTATGTTGGCGACAAGCTCGCGTGTGAGGCAGTCGTAACCTGCCAATTGGTGAGCCGTCCGGCGTGACCGCCCGCAGTCATGTTCATCCCACCGCTATCATCGATCCGGCAGCGCGGATCCCCGCCAGTTGCATAGTCGGCCCTTTTTGCATTGTCGGCGAAGAAGTCGAGATGGGCGAAGGCTGTGAACTTTTGTCGCATGTTGTGCTCAAAGGCCCGAGCAAGATCGGTGACAACAATCGTGTTTTTCCCTTTGCGACACTCGGCCTCGAACCGCAGGACTTGAAGTTTAAGGGCGAGAAGACCCGGCTCGAGATCGGCGACAACAACGTGATTCGCGAAAGCGTGACCATCCATCGCGGGACGCCTGCGGGAGGCGGCACTACTCGCATCGGCAGCAACTGCCTCATCATGGCGTATGCCCACATCGCCCATGATTGCGAGATCGCAGACAACGTAATCATGGCCAACGCCGCAACACTGGCAGGTCATGTGACAGTCGAGGAATATGCGGTCGTCGGCGCGCTTTGTCCCGTGCACCAGTTCGTGCGTATCGGTGCTTATTCCTACGTCGGCGGCGGGACCACCATCACCCAGGATGTGCTTCCGTTCTCGCTCACCAGCGCGAAGCGCGAAGTCCATGCCTTCGGAATGAACTCTGTGGGTTTGGAGCGCAAAGGCTTCAGCAAAGAACGATTGCGGAGGATTCACAGTGCTTATCGCATCCTACTCAGCTCCAAGATGAACGTTGGCGACTCCCTCGCGAAAATCAAGGCACATGGTGATCTGGGTGAAGATGTGGAGCGGCTAGTGAAGTTCGTAGAGGGATCAGAGCGGGGAATCCTGAAGTGAAGAATTTCGTATTGTGTAATTTAGAAATTGAATAGTTGAAACTATTCCCTGTTTCATTCTCGATTACTTAATTCGAAATCCGTTCATGATTTAATGGCTCTCATGCCCGACAGCCCCCTAGGTCTCATTGCAGGCAATGGGCGCTTTCCCTTTTTGGTTCTCGACGCTGCGCGAGCCAGGGGGGAACGCGTCATCGTGGCGGCGATTAAGGAGGAGACTGATCCGGAAATTACCGCTCGCGCTTCTCGGGACGCCGATGTGCGCGTGCACTGGCTCTCCTTGGGCGAGTTGTCGAAGCTGATAGAGGCCTTTCAGCGCGAGGGCGTGAGCCGGGCCATCATGGCCGGGCAGGTCAAACATGAGCAGATCTTCTCCAGCATTCGTCCGGACTGGCGACTGGCTAAATTGTTGCTGTCGCTTGGCACACGGAACACGGACTCGCTGCTGGCTGCGATCGGCAAGGTGTTGGGCGACGAAGGCATTACCTTGCTCAGTTCGACTTCTTACCTTGAGCCGCTGCTTGCCCAAGCGGGCATTCTTACGAAGCGCTCGCCCAGCTACCAGGAGCAGAAGAATGTAGCTTACGGTCGCGATGTCGCTCGTCAGCTGGGCGAGTATGACATTGGCCAGACAGTTGTGATCGCGGAGTCCGCCTGTGTTGCGGTCGAAGCCATGGAGGGGACCGACGCTACAATTGCGCGTGCCGGAGATCTCATGCGCACGCTTCATCAGGACGAGACGCCCGAATCTTTCCTCAGCCGCGCACTTACCGTTGTGAAAGTCGCCAAGCCGAAACAGGACTTGCGCTTTGATGTGCCGGTTGTAGGAGTGAAGACGATTGAGATAATGCGGCAAGCCGGTGCCACTTGCCTCGCGGTCGATGCCCAGCGCTGTCTATTCCTTGATGGCGAGCGCATCATCGATGCAGCAAACGAAGATGGAATTGCCATCGTAAGTTCGGCGTGACACTTCAACCCGACAAACGGCCTACGTTACCCGATGGGCCCGATGACCCGATTCTTTTTATCTCCGTCGATAATGAATCAAGAACTCATATCCTGGATTGGGCGGAAAGAGTTCCGCGGTTTTGCGCAGGCGTTCGGCGAGGGCTCCCGGGGCGAGTAAGGGATAGTCGCGCTCGCGCAGATCGTAATAGTCCACGTCCACCGCGAGGGACAGCAGATACACGGCAATTGCGTCGGCGAAGGTTGCGTTTAGATACTCATTTCGCGCCTTCTCGCGATCCCCGGAATGGCTGGTGGCGAGCTTGCGCAATTCGTGGGCATCCATACTGCTTTCTCCGCGCACATTGCTCTGCGCCTGCTTCCAGGCAATCGCAGCAAATTCATCCGAGACTCCGGCCTTTTCCACGAATGCGTGACCCACATTGATGAAGAACTCGAAAGCGACGGAAAACTTATCGTCCATCACGCGGGTGGAAATGAAAACGCACTGTGAGTTGCCGACGTTGTAGTTGCGGTGGCATACCGCACGGTCGCTGAGTTCGGTGTCATAGCGCTCGGCGATGCGGGTATCGTCGCCTTCGCCAACGGTAAGCGGCACAAAGTAATAGGCCTTGCGTTCCAGCGCCGCGGCAATTGCAGGGGGTACGGCTCCGACGGCACGTTCGATGTCTTGCAGGGCGATGGTGTTCTCCCCGACTAAGGCATAGCAGATGCCGTTTGGCGCCTGAGCGACCTTTGCTGCGCGTACTACATCCGCAGCCGGAATGGTCTCTATGGGAGCAGTCTGCGACATCCTTCCCAAATATTACAGTATGGTGGCTGCTTGTTCTGCAAGCCATAGTTTGCGGATGTTACTATGCTTCGCTGCGTCCATTCGGGCGCCGAGCAAGGGCGCGTCAACAGGCAGGCGCGAACCACATCCCATACATTTGATGTGACTGGAGGTCACACTTGAGATTTGTGACGCGATTGTTCGCGGTCTGCGCTGCGGTGGTTTTCTCGCTTCCATGCTTCTGCCAAGTGCCGGAAAAAGTCGATCTGGACATGGTTACGAAGATTCGCTATGAAGGCTTTCACAACTCGCATATCCGGGAGATTGCGAACGGGCTGCTTGAATCGATCGGCCCACGGTTGACGGGCTCTCCCAATATGAAGCGCGCCAACGAGTGGACGCGCGACCAGCTCACCAAGTTCGGCTTGACCAATGCGCATCTTGAATCATGGGGCCCATTCGGACGCGGATGGTACAACGACTACGTGAACGTGCGCATGACCTCTCCCGACATTCAGACGTTCATTGCCTATGCCAAAGCCTGGACTCCGGGCACGCAGGGTGCGATTCAGGGCGACTGTGTCCGCGCCGACATCAAAACAAAGCAGGACTTTCCGAAGTACAAAGGCAAGCTTGTGGGAAAGATCGTCATCCTTGGTGACATGCCCGAGGTGAAACCGATCGTCGAATCTCCATACGAGCGTTATACGGAGAAGGCGCTGACCGACATCGCCGACTATGAGATTCCCAGCGAGAAACCGCGCTTCACTCCGGAAGAAGCGCAGCGCCGCCAGCAATTCCAGCGCGATCTGAACCAATTCTTCGCGGATGAGAAACCCCTTGCCGTAATCGACCACAGCCGCGGAACCGCGGGAGGGGGAACGGTATTCGTGCAATCCGGCGGCCCCTACCAGAAGGCTCAACCGCAGGCACCGGTTCCGCAATTGACCATGGCCATCGAACAGTGGGACCGCATCGCGCGCCTGCTCGAGAACAAACAACCAGTACAGCTCGAAGTGAACGTCAAGAGCAACTGGTACGACGCCGACGAGCAGTACGACACCATCGCCGAAATTCCCGGAACCGATAAGAAGGACGAGGTTGTGATGCTCGGTGCGCACCTCGACTCCTGGCACACGGGTACCGGCGCCACCGACAACGGCGCAGGATCAATTGTGATGATGGAGGCGGTCCGTATTCTGGAAGCGTTGGGCGTGAAGCCGCGGCGCACGATCCGTATCGGGCTGTGGAGTGGCGAAGAACAAGGACTGCTCGGTTCGCAATGGTACGTCACGCACCATTTTGGATCGCGCCCGCCACTCACCGGCCCGGGGCAGGAAGGTACACCGAGCCTACGTCGTCGCGAAGCCGGCCCGATGACGGTGAAGCCTGAGCAGGCAAAGGTGTCCGCGTACTTCAACATCGACAATGGCACCGGCAAGATTCGCGGCATCTATATGCAGGGAAACGCAGGAGTGCAGCCGATCTTTGAAACCTGGATGAAGCCCTTCAGAGATCTTGGCATGGACACGCTCACCATGCGTGATACCGGCGGTACCGACCATCTGTCCTTCGATGCGGTTGGAATCCCCGGGTTCCAGTTCATTCAAGATCCAATCGAGTACGAGACGCGAACCCATCACTCGAACATGGACGTCTACGACCGTTTACAGTTTGATGATCTGAGGCAGATCGCGGTGATCGTCGCGGACTTTGTATACAACGCAGCCCAACGTGACCAGATGTTCCCACGCAAGCCGATTGAGAAGGAGCTGCCGAAACCACCGAAGCAGGAGGATGAGGAGCAGAAGCCGGCAACGGGAAACTGAAGAAGATCTCGTGATTTCGCGATCGGGTGATTTTGTGATTTAAAAATCACGAAATCACCAATCACGAAATTCTCTCGTCATCACGCTGCTTTGCGCTGATCGCCTTCGGCTTGAGTCTTCCGCTTCACCTCGTGCTCTTCGCCCTTGATCTCCACGCGTTCGCGCTTGATGTCGAGACGAAGGCGGTCGAAGATCGACATGTACTGATTGGCCATCCACACCAAAGCAAATAATCCGAGTAGATATCCTCGCCAGTCGTCAAAAAGGAGTTTGAAACGGGTAATCAGGAGGAAGAATGCAGTTACCCAGTGGCTGAAGCAGTACTCACAGGTGAACAGGTAAAAGAACTTTCTCACTACGAGGTGTGAGGCTTCTCGACTACAGCGCACGCAGTACTCGCGCGGCTCGCGAAACACCTCCTCGTGGGTGATGGTCCAACTGATGCTGGCGATGGGAATCGCGATCAGCAGCATCTCGATAATTTCAACGCCCAACTGCCCCGCGGTCATCTGAAGACAGAGGCGAAAACGCGGTGCTGCGTTGCATTGGCAGCCACGACATGGTGATAAGTTCGAACCTTGTTCCTTTACTACATCACCGACAGCAGGCAACTCGCGTCTGAGTATAAGGAGCGCGCGAGATTGCTGCTGCAGTGCATTCAAGCGGCGGCCAGAGTTGGCGTGGATGCGATTCAGCTTCGCGAAAAGGATCTTTCGGCGCGCGAACTTACTGACTTGGCCATGAGGGCCGCTGAGATCATTCGAGCTGCCGCAAGTGCGAACAAATCGACCACGCAGCTGCTGATCAATTCGCGAGTGGATGTCGCACTGGCCTGCCGGGCAGATGGAGCTCATTTGCGTTCTGATGATATTTCCGCTGCTGATGCGAGAGCTGTTTTCATGAAAGCTGGAGTTGCCAGACCAACAATTGCTGTTTCTTGCTACACGCCGCAGGAGGTTGGGTTGGCCGAAGGGCACGGCGCCGACTTCGCGGTCTTAGGGCCTGTGTTTGGCAAAGTCGGGGTCAATCGCTCCGTCGTAGGAACCGCCGGACTAAGGCAGGCCTGCCGCGAGCGACCATCCGCGAAACCGCCTATGCCTGTTCTCGCGCTGGGCGGCATTGACTTGAGTAACGCGCGAGAATGCCTCGAAGCTGGAGCGGCGGGAGTCGCAGGTATTCGCCTGTTCCAATCCAGCAACGTAGACGAAGTCGTTTTGCGTCTTCACGAACTGGAACCGCGGTAAAGGCATCCACCACCTCTAACTGTCTCTCTGCCACTCTTTGCCCGTGCTCTAGACCACTCAACCATTCGTCCCAGCGCTGAGAGGGGCTGTAGAAATTTCAGATCTGCCTCTCAATTTCCGATTTATACTTTCGCGCCATGAATACAACAAACACGCTAGGCTCTTTCTGCTGGATGGAACTCGGAACCACCGATCAGAAGGCCGCGAAGAAGTTCTACATGGACCTTTTCGGCTGGACCGTCGATGACGCGCCTATGGGGCCAGACGATTTCTATTCAATGTTCAAACTCGACGGCAAGGATGCCGCTGCCGCTTACACTTTGCGCAAAGATCAGCAAGGAGTACCTCCACACTGGATGCTTTACATCGCCACCGATAACATTGACGAGTCCGCCCGTCGCGCGGCCGAACTCGGCGCGACCATCATCGCGCAGCCCTTCGACGTAATGGACGCGGGGCGGATGTCTGTCGTGCAGGATCCCACGGGCGCGCATTTCTGCCTGTGGGAAGCGAAGAAGTCCAGTGGCATCGCCACGAAGAATACCGATGGCGCATTCTGCTGGGCCGATCTCAGCACCACCGATGTCGCTCGCGCCAGCGAGTTCTACACTCAGCTTTTCGGATGGAAGCTGGAAAAGGGAGAGAACGATCCGTCGGGCTATGTGCACATAAAGAACGGCGATGAATACATCGGCGGCATTCCACCCGCCGAGCATCGCGATCCAAACACCCCGCCGCACTGGCTGCTGTATTTCGAAACTTCCAATTGCGATGCAAGTGTCGAAAAAGCCAAGCAGAACGGCGCGCGCGTGTACTACGGTCCTGTGTCAATGGAGAATGTAGGACGACTTGCTGTCTTGGCGGATCCGCAAGGCGCGGTGTTCTCAGTATTCCAGAGCGCGCGCAAAGCCAACGCAGCGTGATTTCAGGAACCTAATTTGGTTTGCGATCTGAGCAGAGGCTCAGCATCCTGCGTCTCTACTCACGGGATGGTCAGGATATGTGATCGGCCGATACTTGAATGTTGCCGGTTTCCGGCGACTCAGGGGGATTTTCGGCCTCAGCAGCAGGCTTGGCCTTCTTACTTTTCTTCTTCTCCGGCTCTGGCGGCGGAGGTTCGTGCGTGGGATCGTAGAAGAGGATGCGGCCGCAGCTGTCACACGTCATGACCTCGCCGCCAGCTTTGATCTCGTTCCACTTCTGTGGACGTAACAACACAAAGCATGCGGTGCAGCGTTGCTCGCGAGCTTCGGCCATCGCGGTTTTACGCGCTCGCAGTACGCGGTCGTAGAGTTCTAGTAAATTGCCACTCACACCCGAACGAAGGTCTCCACGCTCTGCTTGCAGTTCCTTGAGCCTGGCTTGGTCTTTCGCGGTAAGTGCCCGAGCCTCTTCTTTCTCTTTCTCCACTTGCGCGGACTGAGCTTTAAGGTTACCTTCTGACGCCTTCACTTGGCGGTCAAAGAGCTCGCCGCCTTCCATAATCTCCAGGATCTTGTCTTCGGCTTTGCGGATCTCCGCCTGCGCAAATTCAATCTCGTGCATGAGAGCCTTGTATTGCTCGTTAGTCTTCACGTCCAGGGATTGATCGCGGAATTTCGCAATCTTCTGCTGAAATGACTGAATGTCCGATTCGAGGCTGCGCCGCTTTTGATCCTGCGATTTAATAGCCGTCTTAGCCTGCTCGACCTTGGCCTTGGCGTCCGAGAGCTGATGTTCGATTTCGGCGACTCGCTTGGGAAGCGCAGCAACCTCAGCCGAGAGGCTGCCGATTTCGCGGTCAACCCGCTCGAGTTTGATAAGCCTATCGAGGTCGGAGCTCATGAGGAGATACTTCGATTCTAACAGGCTCGGCAGGAACTATTTGGCGAATTCGGGGGCCCGGCTTCAAAGCACGGCGTAACGTATGTAGATCAAGCCGGCCGCAGCGGCGCCTCCGGTGGCGGCTCCCAGCCAGAAGTTCTGCCATCGCGTGTTCACTGTGCGCATGATCCGCCGGTCATTCGAGATCATCAGGATGAAGATGAGAGTTGGAATCAACAGAACACCGGCCAGCATCATCGAGAAGTACAGCGCCTTCACTGGGTTCACTCTCAAGTAATTCGCGCCGGCGGCGACGAACACTGCGGCTGAGATCAGCATGTAGAAACGCTTGGCTTCCCAAGGCTTTTCGCTCAGGCCAGACTTCCATCCGACTGCTTGAGCCAGATCGAAGCACATTGACGCTGTCAGCACAGGAAGCGCTACCATCCCCGAACCGATGATTCCGATGGCAAAAACAATCGGCCCCCAGTCGCCCACAGCCGGACGCAACGCTTCTGCGGCTTGCCGAGTGGTCATGTCTGGGGCGTTGTTGAAGTGCAGAACCGCGCTTGCGGCGATCATGATCGAGCACGCCAGAACGAACGTCACCGCCGTGGATAGCCAGGAATCTGCGGCGTGATGCTCGTGCTCCGGATCGCTGCGCGAACTGGTCTGCCAAATGATGATGTAGGGAGTCAGGAACGATCCGAAGAGAGCGACGATGTTTTGCGCGTACTCCGCCGTAGCCTGCATCTTCGGCAGAAAAACGTCGTGTAGCAGGCTGCCGACTCCAGGATGCGTGAGCACTGCAGCGGCTACATACAAGTACAACGGCAGGGATAACAACACCAGAGCACGCGTGATCTTTTGATAATCCTGGAATACCAGGATGTACCAAACAAAGAATGCGGTCGCCGCCACGAAGAACATGCGCGAGAGGCCAGTGAGAATTGAGAACGCGTCGGACACCGCCATGATGTCAGCGATAACCACGGCGAGGTTCGTCACGATGGTCAGTACGGCTCCGGAGATAGCGAACTTACGTCCGTAATGGTCGCGAACCAGATCAAGCAGGCCCTGGCCGGTCTCCACCCCGATGCGACTGGTAACGGAGAATACGGCGAGCAGAAATGGGACGATGAGAATCACTACCCAGAACAGCGAGTGCGCGAACGCCGCTCCCGCAATCGTGGCGGTGATCACTGCGGAAGGATCGAGGTTCGCAGCCCCAGTCACGACTCCAGGGCCCAGACGCCAGACGCTCCAATGCTTCGGCTGCTGGGGCGCCTCGACGTTGGCCGGAAAGTGGACAACTCGGCCACGATCGCTGGGCGTGCCCTTCCGTTTTGGTGGGTCAGGGAATTTTGGGAAGCTCACGGCGTAGGTCTCTCTCAATCTTGCGTTCGTGCCATAGCCGCAGCGGTCGGCTGTAGGTAATCACTCCGAAAGCAGCGATAGCGGCCAGCAGGAGTGTGTTGCTGGCCCACAGCAGGATTCTGGCTATCTTTGTGTGTGAGATCTGCTGCAAGATGGCGGCATTAGTGGGCGTGAGCAGCAACGCGACCGCCAACAACATGAGACCAAGACCGGCCAACAGGCTGGTGACGTTCTTGGCCCAGCGGCCCCGCGCGTGGTAGTCGGCGAACAGCCGGAAGCCGTAGGTGGTGAGCGCCCCGATAAGGAGGAAATTCACCAGAATCGCGATTGCGGCGCGCAACTGCATCTCTGAATCCTAAGACGCTGACGAGCCGCAGGAGGTTGGAATCCAGAGTAGCTGATTTGACCTTAGTGCTTTTCTTTGTGGGATTTTCGCGTAATAACCCGCAAGCACGCAAGTGCTCCGTGTGGTTATATCTAGGATAACCCCAATAGCGCTAAGGGGTTACTCTCCTGCTACGGTCATGCCATCGATACGCAGAGTAGGAGCAGCAGTGGAGCTGCGGAATTCCAGGTCGCTGCCGATCACGGAAACATTGCGAAACATGTCTTTCAGATTGCCGGCCACGGTGATCTCTTCAACGGGAAAGGTGAACTCGCCATTCTCGATCCACAAGCCGGAGGCTCCGCGGGAGAAGTCGCCCGTCACGAGGTTTACGCCGAATCCTAAGAACTCGGTGACGTAGAGCCCGGCGCGAACGTCGCGGATGATTTCCTGTGCGGTCTTGTCTCCGGGCTGCAGATAGAAATTACCCGAGCCGATGCCTGGATTTCCGGTGAGCCCGCGAGCGGCATTGCCGGTGGTCTGAAGCTTGAGTTTGCGTGCCGTGTAGGTGTTTAGCAGGTAGCTCTTCAGCACGCCACGCTCGATCACGACAGTGCGGCGGGTGGGCACGCCTTCACCATCGAAAGGAGATGACCCAAAGCCCCCCACCATTGTGCCATCGTCAATGATGGTGATGTTGTCGCCCGCGACTTGCTCACCTAACTTGCCGGCCAGATAAGAGGCGTGGCGGTATACGGCATCGCCGGTAACAGCGTCAAAGACGTGATCGATCAGCCCGCGCGAAACCATCGGATCGAAGATGACCGGCACTTTTTGTGTTGCGACTTTGCGCGCACCCAGGCGACGCAATGTGCGCTCTGCCGCCTTTCTTCCAACTGATTCCGGCGAGTCGAGCTTCTGCATGGTGCGCGAAGTCGAGTACCAGTAGTCGCGCTGCATGGCCGATTCGCCTGACTGCGCGATGGGCACCGCCGAGACCGAACAGTACGATCGCCGATATTCCCCGACAAATCCAAGCGAGTTGGCCAGAACCTTGTATCCGGTGGCGGCGTCGAACGATCCACCTTCGGAGTTGGTGATGCGTGGATCGACGGACATTGCTGCTGCCTCGGCGCGCCGAGCGTAGCTGATGCGATCCTCGGTGGAGAGCGAGTACACGTCTTCGTAGTAAAGATCGAGATCTTGCTTTAGAGAGCCCAGATTTGCGGCGTCGGGCAAGCCGCCATCGGGATCCTCTGAAGTCGCGCGCGCCAAATCGATCGCGCTCGAGACCAGACGCTCAATGCCTTCGCGGGAGAAATCGCTGGTGTGAGTGGCGGCAGCGTGCTTACCGACAAACAGCCGCAGGCCCAGTGCGCGCGATCCCGATTCTTTCAGCGTTTCTACCTCGCCAAGGCGCACGAGTGTGGAGAACTCGTTGCCATCGCGCGCGATGGCGTCCGCGGCAGTGGCTCCAGCCTTCATCGCACGTTCGACAACTTCGACGGCGATTTCTTTGAGCCCAGCTCCGAGTTCGATTTGGTCCTGAGTAGCTACTGACATGAAGAAATCAGAAATGAGAAGTGCAGGCTATCCCGTACCGCCCACCGTCAAGCGATCAACTTTGATCGTAGGCATCCCGACGCCTACCGGCACGGATTGTCCATCCTTGCCGCAGGTGCCCACGCCTTCATCAAGTTCAAGATCACTGCCGACCATCGAAACTCGCGTCAGCACATCCGGACCGTTGCCGATGAGCGTAGCGTTCTTTACCGGCGCGGTGATTTCGCCATCTTCGATCAGGTACGCCTCCGAGGCGGAGAAGACGAATTTGCCGTTGGTGATGTCCACCTGACCGCCGCCGAAGTTTACCGCGAACAGCCCGCGCTTCACTGACTTGATGATGTCTTTGGGATCGTCCTGACCGGCAAGCATGTAGGTGTTGGTCATGCGTGGCATGGGAATGTGCTCGTAGCTTTCGCGACGACCGTTTCCCGTATCGGAAATTCCCATCAGCCGCGAAGAGAGCTTGTCGCTGATATAGCCCTTCAGGATTCCGTCTTCGATAAGTACGGTGCGCTGCGTCGGCGACCCTTCGTCATCGACGTTGATGGAGCCGCGTCGTGATGGCATGGTGCCGTCGTCAACCACGGTAATCTTTTCACTGGCGACGCGCTTCCCGATCAGCCCGGCGAAGGCCGACGTCTTCTTGCGATTGAAGTCGGCTTCAAGGCCATGTCCGACAGCTTCGTGCAGCAGCACTCCCGGCCAGCCTGGACCCAGTACAACTTCCATCTCTCCCGCCGGAGTTTCACGCGCGTCGAGTTGAATGATTGCCTGGCGCGCCGCTTCATGGGAGAAGTGTTCTGGAGTCTTTTCCTTCTGGAAGTATTCGATACCGACGCGCCCACCTCCGCCAGAGTTACCGCGGGCAGAGTTCTGGCCATCCTTCGCAATGCAGAAGACGCTCATGCGCGCCAAAGGCTGGGAATCGGAAGCGATCACGCCATCGGATCCAACTACAAGAATTCGGCGCAGCTCGTCAGCATAGCTGGCACGGACTTGTACGATGCGCGAATCGAAACTGCGTGCCTTGCGGTCCGCACGGTGCAGAAGC
Source organism: Terriglobales bacterium (assembly GCA_045808065.1). Classification (GTDB taxonomy): domain Bacteria; phylum Acidobacteriota; class Terriglobia; order Terriglobales; family Acidobacteriaceae; genus Gp1-AA112. Next base: position 234,832 of record JBJMGD010000029.1, read on the forward strand.
TCAACCTTGGCCGCTACTTCGGCGTCGACCGACGGCGAGGCTACTGCATAAAGAGTATGTCCGCCGGTCGGGTCTTTCAAGCTCGCGATTGGCTGCTTGCTTGGGCCGCTCGCGATCAGCGCAGCCGTTCGAGCCGCCCGCAAGATGCGCTCGGGCGAGAGGTCATCGGTGTAGGCGTAGCCGGTGCGCTCCCCGGAAATAACGCGAACCCCGCAACCCGCCGAAATTCCCTGCGTAGCTGACTTGATAAGCGACTCGTCCAGGCTAAGCGACGTTGAGGTGTGGTACTCGAAGTAGAGATCGGCGTAGTCGCCGCCCGCCGAGACCGCTTCCGCCAGATAACGCTCGAGATCGCGGTTCGTAAGACCGAGTTTTTGGAAGAAAAATGCGCGATGGTCCATGAATATGCTTCTAAGGTGCTAGCTTTCTGAGCTGTTAAGCCCAGATTCTTGCAGCCAACCTCCAGATTAACACCGGAAGACAGCCCAATTCTGGGACGCAATGTTTCCAAACGCGCTCTGCTTGAAACCATAGGAACTCAGCAGCTTAGGAGCTTCCTAAATCCAGCTACTCTGGATTTCAGTGGCGCGCAGCTCAGTACGCGACGACAATAAAGCCTCGGCATGACGCACGGCGCCGACCCATTTCTGCTGCAGCTCCTGGTGATCTTCCTTTGGGCGAAGATCTTCGGCGAGCTTTTTGAGCAGCTCTCATTACCGGCGGTGCTCGGAGAGATCCTCTCCGGCGTCGTGCTCGGTCCTTACCTCACCGGCTTTGTCACTCCCACCGACGCAACTACGTCCATCGGCGAACTAGGCGCCATCTTTCTGTTGTTTACCGTGGGCCTCGGCACCCGGCCCAAGGAGTTGATCCGCATCGGCGCATCCGCGATCGGCGTAGCGACAGCCGGGATGGCGCTCCCCTTCTTCATGGGCTTTATCTACCTTCTGATTCGCCATCATCCTGCGCACGAAGCTGCCTTCATCGGCGCTGCCATGGTTGCTACCAGTGTGGGAATCACTGCGCGCGTGCTCGAAGACCTGGGTGTAACGCACACTCGTCCGGCAAAGATCATCCTGGGAGCTGCGATCTTCGATGACATTCTCGGCATGGTGCTGCTCGCCGTTGTGGTTGGGCTAGTGTCGTCCGGCAACGTTGCCTGGATCCAATTGTCGCTGTTGCTGGTGGAAGCCGTGGGTTTTGCCGTAGTAATGATCTTCTTTGCGCCGCGCGTGATCCAGCGCATGCGTCCCGGATTGGAACGCATGGAGACGCACAATGCGCCGCTTGTGCTCGCTCTGGCAATTTGCCTGGCTCTCTCCGTTGGAGCGGAGAAGATTGGTATGGCCGCGATTATCGGCGCTTTCTTTGCAGGCTTGGCATTTGCCGAGTACGCTCCGGAATGGAACCTGACGCCGCGTGTCGCCGGCATCAATGAGTTCCTCGCGCCTTTTTTCTTTTTCATTATGGGAGCCAAGCTGAATCTCAGCGTCTTCAATGGCTCACTGCTGATTGCAGCAGGAGTGATCTCCGTGCTGGCTATCATCTCCAAGCTAGTGGGCGGCGGACTGCCGGTGCTGCGCGAAGGGTGGGACACGGCATTGAAGGTCGGTGTCGGCATGACTCCCCGCGGCGAGGTCGGATTGATCGTCGCGCTAATCGGTTTGCAAATGAAAATGGTCTCCGATGCCGCGTACGCGATCGTCGTCTTCATGACCGCCGCCACCACGATCTTCGCTCCTGTCACCTTGCGCTATCTCTATCGCAGGAGCCAGCCGTCCGATTCGGGGCCGCCCACTCCGATGCCTGAGTACGACACCGGTCAGACTGTGGAGCGTGTTTAGTACGACTCCCATCTGCGTGGATGGCAATTCTCAGGTTCACGCATTCAACCAGCCCACGCGTTTCACTACTTGAACAAAATTATTTTTTTTGATCCCGAAATCTAAAGGACTTACACGCCGTGATCCCGACAGATCCCGAAAATCCCGAGATTTTCTTCGGGATTAAACTCGCTCGCCTCGGGATAGCTTCGGGATCGATCCCGAAAGGCCGTCGGGATACCTTCGGGATCTGGTCGGGATTCCAACGGCTCGCCATCAATTCGGGCGGCGATTGTCGGGTCGCAATCAAACGAGCCGAGAATCTGCAATCGTGGGTTGCAATTGGAGGGGTTGCAATCGAACGAGCCCGAACTCGCGTCATTCGCTAAACTCCCAGGGCCGGAGGCCCGAATGCCAAACGTGAGCCCAGTCCCGGAAGGGCTGGGTAGCAAGCAGAAGCATCCCGAGCGCCGGAGGCGCGGCACTCATTTCGAAGGCGGTAACGGCTCACGACAGGCGCCCGCCGAGCTCCCACAGGACGATTTGGTGCCGCGCCTACGGCGCTCGAATTCTTTCCCCATCTAAACCCAGCCCTTCCGGGACTGGGCTCACGTTTGGCTACCGGGCCTCCGGCCCTCGAACGGTGCTGGAAGCAACATTTCCCAACAGGCACGACCGTTCTTCGGTACCGAGCCAAGTCGGACATCCACTCTCCAAGCTATCGTCGGCAAAGCACAAAAAGCAATGTTGATCCGTCGCTCTAAAAAATTTCTGATCGAGTCAAATCAGAGCCTTGCAAGGAATAAAAAAAATATTTTCGCAATCCGTTGCTCTCACAAATTTCCTTCTTGAATTTCGTCGTGCTAGCGCGCGGCTACCAGGCTCTTCAGTAATTCGGCATCCATGGTGTCCTGGCCCATCTCCCAGAACATCACTCCGCCGAGGTGATGCTGACGAACATACTGCTGCTTTACTCGCATGGCCTGTGGACAGTCGTAGCTGAAGTACTCGTTGTTGTTCCAAATTGAACAGGTGGCGGGCTTGGAATAGAACTGGCGATCGGCGCTGGCAGGCAGAGCCTTCAAGTTGCGATATTCGGGCGGAGACTTAGACGCGTCCTTCGCCGGCTGGTAAAGGCCATGATTCGTTTCGTTCACGCCGCTCCATCCTTTGCCATAGAACGGCACCCCGAGAATGATTTTTCGCGCAGGCACTCCGGCGCGGAGAAAATCCTGTACGGCATGGACGGCGTAATGGGTGTCCGCGGGAGGCTGGGATGGATCAGCAGGATCGTGGAACAAAGCGCTGTGCAGGTTGGTGATCTTCTCGCCGTTCCAGTGCATGTCATAAGCCATGATCGAGAGATCGTTCATGTAGCGGCTGAGCGTCTTCAAGTCGTAATGCCTGTAGTCCTCTTGGGTGGCAGGAATGGCGGCGGTGAGCAACAGACCGGGGCGCACGGCATCGAGTTGTTTCCTGAATTCCGCGGCCATGGCATTGAAGTTCTTTGTGTCTTCCGGACGGCCAGGAATCATGCCGCCGTCCACCGGATATTCCCAGTCAACATCGATTCCGTCGAAGACTCCCGGCGCATGGATACCCTCGGCGAAGTTGCCTTTGATGAAGATGTCCACACAGGATTGCACGAAGGCCCGAACATTCGCCGGCTCCGCTGCGTCTGAGAATCCCTCAGAGTTGGCCCATCCGCCGAGCGAAATAAGAATTTTCAATTTGGGGAACTTCTTTTTGAGCTCCTGAAGCTGATGAAAGGTTCCCCGCAGCTGATGCGCATCACTGGAGTCGGCAGTGCCGTCAACGCTCTCTGCGGCGGCATAGGAGCGCTTGAGTTCCAGATCGGGATTTGGAACCTGGCAGCGGCTGCTCGCGACTTTGCCGAAGGCATAGTCCAACTGCGTGAGCAGCCCAGCAGCGCCGTTAGCTGCGAGTTGCTTTAGCGGATAGTCGCCAGAAGCAGCGTGTCGCTCCGCGTAGTAGCCGACGACTTGCGCACGAGGAGTCTGCGCGAATGCCGCACTACAGCAAATAGAAATCAGCGCAACGATGCGAGTATTCATTGCACATTATTGGTACGTGAACAAAAGCCGAGCCTGCAAGTCGACGTGGAACCGGGCGCCCTCGCCCGGGTGTTCGTCGATGATCTGCCAAGGAACTGGCGTCTCGATTTCTGTGCGTCCGATGCTCTTGCCGTGACCAGATTGGACGCAAACACCCGGGCGAGGGCGCCGGTTCCACGTCGAACACAAATGACGAGCGCTAAATCGCCCTCACCACGCCGCCATCCGCGCGCAGGGCAGCCCCGTTGATGGCGGACGAAAGTGGGCTGCATACGAACGCGACGACTGCTCCGATCTCATCGGTACGTTCGAAGCGCTGCAGCAGCGAGCTGGGACGCACGCTGCGAAAGAATTCGCGCTCCACTTGCTTGCGATCGGTCTTCTTCTCGGAGGCTATTTGGGAGACAAAATCATTCACGCCTTCTGATGCCGTGGGACCCGGCAGCACACTGTTCACAGTCACGTTTGTGCCCACTGTTGTTTCCGCCAAGCCACGGGCTACGGCCAGTTGGGCCGTTTTGGTCATGCCGTAATGAATCATTTCCGCAGGAATCTGCAGCGCGGATTCGCTGGAGATGAACACGATTCTTCCCCAATTGCGCTTGAGCATCCCCGGGAGATAGTGGCGGCTGAGCCGAACTCCGCTGAGCACGTTTACCTCAAAGAAGCGGAGCCAGTCCTCATCGGAAATTCGAGGAAAGGGCTTCGCTTCGAAGATGCCGAGGTTGTTCACCAGGATCTCAAGCTCGGGATACCTGTCGATTGCTCGCTGCACACCGTCAGCACTCCCGAAATCGGCCGCCAAGCCGTCCACTTTGCCAGCGACACCCGCTTTCTTCAAACCGGCCAATGCTTCCTCGATCCGCTTCCGGGTTCGGCCATTCACCACGACGGTGGCACCCTCCGTGGCGAGAGCCTGAGCTATGGCATAGCCAATTCCGGCGGTTGATCCGGTAACCAACGCGCGTTTTCCTTCAAGCTGCAGGTCCATGCGGCATCAGATGCAATCTTATGCACTGTCGGTGCTGGCAGTGCCAGACACTTGGGATGCACGTAAGCTCTTTGACCTTGCAACGATGGAAACTCATCCCAATCTGCAGGCACGGTGCGGTTCTCATGATATGGTCATCCACTCTTGACGACGCTGGCACTGCGCCGATGTACGCCTGTATGCGTCTCTCGTTTTTGCTTCTGCTTTTCGAGCAATAGGAGTAGGGTCAATGCTTCGATCGGAACTGCGCCGTAGGAGTACAGAATTACGGCGTTTTTGAGGGTCGCGGCATAGAGTCTTGGAACTTTTTTCCTCAAAGACGGTCTATACTGTGGAGTAATCGATGGCTACCTCGGCGCAACCGGCGTCTCCGCTACCCACGGGCAATATTCCTGTGCGGCGGCAGCCGACTGATATTCTTCCCACACTGTTTGGGGAAGGCTACGGCACGTACGCGGTTCAGTCGCGAAATTTCTATACCTCATTTCTCCTGCACACAGTTGGATTGGTTTTGCTGCTCGTCATCACTCATCAGGTGGTGGAACATCGCGCGCAAATCGCGCAGGTGCTCGGCCCAGTGGTCGATATAGGCGCATATATCCCGTTGCCGGCGGCCGCCAAGCAGACCGGTGGTGGTGGTGGCGGCGGCGATCGTGACAAGCTTCAGGCGAGCCAGGGCGTTCCACCAAAATTCAGCATGCAGCAAATCACGCCGCCTACGGTGGTAGTTCGTAATCCTGCCCCCAAGCTGGCTATCGAACAGACGGTTATGGTTCCTCCCCAGGTAAAGATCAATCAGCAGGGCCAGATCGGTTCGCTCACCAGCGTGTTGAATGTGCCCTCGAATGGAACCGGGTACGGCTCCGGCATTGGTGAAAGTTGCTGCGGTGGAGCTGGTGCAGGCAACGGACGCGGCGTCGGCCCTGGCGAGACCGCGGGAATCGGCAACGGCGTATTTCAGGTCGGGGGTGGGGTAGCTCCGCCGCGCATCAAGTTCCAAACGGAACCGGAATTCTCAGAGGAAGCCCGCAAAGCCAAACATCAGGGCACGGTGGTTGTGAGAGCTACGGTGGGTCCCGATGGGAAGATCCACGACCCTCACGTGGTCCGGTCGTTGGGCCTTGGGCTCGACGAGAAAGCAATTGAAGCGGTCAACAACTGGCTCTTCGAACCCGCAATCAAAGACGGCCGCAAAGTCGCGGTGTATGTCGATATCGAAGTGAACTTCCGGCTGTATTAAGTCTCTGCGTCTCCCGCATCTTCGCGTGCTCCTTAGCAATTCCTTTGCAGGTGGACCGTTCCCAGACCTACCTGAACGCCGAGCCCCTCTTACGAAACTGTCATTCCTCACTTGGCGGGGTAGCTGCCGTTGAAGGCCGCGGAGTGGGAAGTCTGTTTTTGACGGCGAAACGAGAAAGCGGATCCCCCGCGCCGGAAGAACGAAGCGTCCAAGCCCGTGCACATTCGATCGGCGCAAGGATGACAGTATTTCGAGGTAACGGGAGATCGCGGTAGCGAGGCAGTACCAGCAGTACCAGTATTCTGGGATTCCGCCTGTAAATTTAACCTAGAGAACCTCAGCGCGTCTTGATCTTTTCCCGCTTTGGTTTTTTCTCGATCTTTACCTCGCTGATCAATCCCTTAACCACCTCGTTGACGTGATTGGTGGCATCCAGCATGGCGGCTGTGACTTCGAGTTTCTTGTGATCTTCGTGTTTCTCGAGCAGCACGACGACGTGAGCGATGGCGGCGTTGTCTGTTCCCATCCCCTCCGGCGTCTTCCCTTTCACTCCCACGTCCTGTGGAGAGATCTCGAGCAACTCCGCAATCCGTGCGCGGATTCGCTGCGCTTGAGGCCCGATTTTGGGGCCCGCCAGTATCAGGGTTGAATCGACATTGCAGACTTCAAAGCCTCGTTTTCGAACCTGGGCAAGCGCCTCGGCGACAAAAATGGCTGAATCCGCGCCTTTCCATTTTGGGTCGGAAGGCGGGAAGTACCCGCCAATATCGCCAGCTGCGATAGCTCCCAGCAAAGCATCAGTAAGCGCGTGCAGAAGAACATCGCCGTCGGAGTGTCCGGCGAGCCCATGCGTGTGCTCGAGCGCAACTCCGCCAATCTTGAGCGGAACGCCTTTCTTAAATTCGTGCGAATCCCAGCCGTAACCTATGCGCATTATGTTGTTTTTTCAGTACGGAGACACATTGTAGATCTGGTGAACTAAACAAACGAACGGCAAAACCTGACGCGGATGACGCCGATGTGACGCGGATCACGCCGATGAATGAGGACTCGCTTTAGATTCGGGTTATATCTCAAACCAATGTTCCGATTATCAGCGTTACCCGCGTCACATCCGCGAAATCCGCGTCAGGTTTTTGTTTTCAGTTCACCCGATCGCCCGATCACCCGATCACCCGATTCTTATTCATATCCCTGTCTGCGTGGTGAAATTCTCCCGCGTAGAACTCGGCGAGTTGCAAATCCGACGGCGTGGTGATCTTGATGTTGCGTGCAGAACCCATCACCACGGCGACCTGATCTCCGGCACGCTCCACCAGCGATGCCTCGTCGGTGCCGATAAATCCGTCTTGTGAGGCTTCATCGAAGACTCGCTTCAGCAGCGCGTAGCGAAATCCTTGCGGAGTCTGGGCCATTACAACGCGCTCGCGAGGAATGGTCGAAGTAATGATTGCGCCATCGGCCGTGCGCTCGACCTGCTTGATGGTGTCCACGGCAGGCAATCCTGCGATGGCGGCGCCGTGTTTAGCGGCAGAGTCGATTACGTTTTCGATGATCTCGCGATCGACAAACGGTCGAACTGCGTCGTGGACTAGCACGATGTCAGAGGCTTCGGCCCGGACGTGCACGAGCGCATTGGCGACCGATTGCTGTCGATGGTCGCCACCAATCACGACGTGGACCCGCGGTCGCAGATGTTGCGCCGATAAGAAGTCGCGAACTCGTTCGGCCTCGCCCTCACGCACGGCGACGTAAATCTCTCCAACTGCCGGAACTTGCGCGAACTTCTCCAGCGTGTGCAGCAGGATCGGCTTGCCCGCGATCTCTACAAATTGTTTGGTCGTCTGCTTCGGACGCGCCGCAGACGGGACAGCCATACGCGTCCCGAGTCCAGCCGCCGGTATGATGACAACCACCTTCATGGGAAGCGAAGTATAAACTCCGCGGTCATCCCGAACCAAACATCGAATTGCCACCGAGACACGGAGACACGGAGAAGAGTCGACAAAGAGGCACGATACGAAGGCTGCCAACGCGTCAGTCACCCAATTGTGCCTTTCTCCGTGACTCCGTGACTCCGTGGTGAAAAAATAAAGTCCGTGCCCAGCTTGACCCAACGAGTAGCTGCCTACATCTCCAGGCGATCGCTTATGCGCGCCGGAGAGCGCGTTGCCGTCGGCGTGTCCGGGGGGGCGGACTCGGTGGCGCTGCTGCGGGTAATGCTTGAACTGCGGGCTGAGTTAGGGATTGTTCTCTCCGTTGCCCATTTCCATCATGGGATTCGCGGTGCCGCTGCCGATGCCGATGCGTCGTTCGTCTCCGAATTGGCTGGAGCGCATGATCTGGAGCTGTATCTGGATCGAGGTGACGCCGGCAATTACGCGCGGGAGAAGAAGATCAGCCTGGAAACAGCCGCGCGTGAAATTCGCCGCGAGTTCTTTGCCAAGCTTCTGAGAGAAAAAAAAATCGCGAGAATCGTCACAGCGCATACCTTGGACGATCAAGCCGAGACTGTGCTCATGAAGGTGCTGCGCGGCGCAGGAACACGAGGACTCGCAGGAATCTTTCCCGAACAACGATTCGCTAACGGAAGCATCGTGCGCCCTTTGCTGGAAGTTCATCGAGCGAAATTGCGCGACTATCTGGGCGGGCTGAATCAGGTATGGCGAGAAGACGAGAGCAATGCCGATCTCAGCTTTACCAGGAATCGGGTGCGATCTCGCGTGCTTCCGATGTTGCGTGATGAGCTGAATCCAAGTGCAGATCTTGCCTTGGCGCATCACGCAGAAGTGGCCCGATGCGAAGAAGAATATTGGAGCGAGCAGATCAAACGCCTGCTTCCTCTCGTCCGCGTTCCAGGAAGTCCTGCTCGAGGAGGAGGACGGAAGCAGACGTCCGCCGCGTCGGTATCACTCGATCTGCAGAGACTCCAGCAGCAGCCAGTGGCTATTCAGCGGCGGCTGTTACGCGCTGCCGTCGAACAGGCTGGCGTTCAACTGGATTTCGATCACGTACGCGCTATTGAAGAGCTTCTTAGGGAGCGCTCCGTACAAGGAGCCAGAGCACGCGTCGTGGAACTCGCCGACGGTTGGTGCGCTCGCCTGCTGTTTCGCGAACTTCGCCTGGAGCGTGCCGTTAGCGTAGCGAAGCTGGCCGACTACCGGTACGCCTTCAGAGCGCCTGGGGAGATTCGCGTACCCGAACTAGATACCACCATCCGCGCCTGCATCTCGGAAAGCAATGAAACGGCGGCGAATCCGGAATATAATCGGGCGCACTCGATTCAGCTCGGGGCTTTTTCTGAATTGGTACTGCGCAACTGGCGAGCCGGAGATCGCTTTCAGCCGGCCCTACACACTTCGGAAAAGCGGGTGAAAGAGCTGTTGTATCCGTTGCACCTGACCCCTGAAGAAAAACGGGTCTGGCCGGTGGTCGCCGCCGGAGATCGGATCGTCTGGGTGCGGGGGGTCGTCGCGCCGGAATTACGAACGGCTAGCGGCGAGCGCCTTTGGATTGAGGAGCGCGCGGAGTAGACGCCCGAAATGTTCGGGCCTGCGCCGCAGCCGCTTCGATAATGTTGCAGGCTGTGGATACTACGACGAATGGCAGTTAGAGTCTTACTCACCGCAGAGCAGATTCAGAGCCGGGTACGAGAGATGGGTCAGAAGATATCCCGCGACTATGCGGGGAAGAATCTGATGCTCATTTGCGTGCTCCAGAATGGCTTCGTTTTTGCGGCGGACCTGATTCGCGCCATCAACATCCCTGTCCTTTGTCAGTTTGTGCAGCCGCAAAGAAAGCCTCTGGATGGGGCGGCGTCTCACATCCAGATTCACTACGGATCCGAATTCAACGTGAAAGACAAAGAAATCGTGCTGGTAGAGGCGATTATTCAATCCGGCCAGACCAGCGAATTCCTGCTCGGAACCATGATCGCGTGGGGCGCTTCGTCCGTGAAACTGGCCGCGCTGATAGACAAACAGACCGCCCGTCGGATTCCCCTCCAGCCCGACTATATGGGGTTCATTATCGAGGACTCATTCCTCGTCGGGTACGGGATGGGGGACCCTCTCTACGGGCGCAATCTCCCGCACATCCAGAGCGGGGGGAAGTAGGGAGCGGCCGACGGCACCTGCCGGTTGGCTGGCGGCCGCCGCCTAGTTGACCGATAAAGACCTGCCGTTTATCGAAATTGCCACAAATACGTCTACATCAGTGCCTCTGCGGGCCAAAAGGTAACGTCCGCAAGCCCGAAGCGCGCCTTAACTCGTGTCGTGGTGTCTAAATGGATAGAAATCAACCTGGTCCCGGGTCACATTTGGACGCCGCTTCCGCGACTGGAACATATACAATTTCAATAAGAAGGGGGTCGAAACCCCTTCGGCGGCATCTAAGCACGTTGTAGGGGTGTCTCTGCCCGGAACCCACTTTTGGGCGCAAGCAAGCAGTCATACGTGCTGGGACCGCCAAAGAGTAATTTCTCTTATTCATTAGGGCTAGGTAGGTCTAGGAGCATTGAGAGTGAATTCAACCGTTAAGACCGTAGCGTTCTGGCTGGTAATCCTGCTTTCCGGAGTTCTGCTCTGGAAGGTCGTACAGGCTGGCAGCTCCGGTGCCAAAGAAGCGTCAGTTACATTTTCGAAGTTCATGCAAGACGTTGACCATGGGGACGTGAACGACGTCACCATGATCGGTACCGAAGTGCATGGCAAGTACAAGAGCGGTAACGCCGGTTTTCAGACCACCGTTCCCAGCAACTACCCTGACATGATCAAGGACCTTCGCGACAAGGGTGTAAACATCACCGTGAAGGACAATTCCGGCAACGGGTGGCCCACCTACCTGCTGAATCTCTCTCCGCTGATTCTGTTTGCCGCACTGTGGTTCGTGATGATCCGGCAAATGCAGACAGGCGGCAATAAGGCACTGTCGTTCGGCAAGAGCCGCGCGCGCCTGCTCTCGATGCAGCAAAAGAAGGTGACGTTTAAAGATGTTGCCGGCGTTGATGAAGCCAAGGAAGAACTGAAAGAAATCATTGAATTTCTGCGCGAGGCGCAGAAATTCCAGAAGCTCGGTGGACGCATTCCGAAAGGCGTGCTGCTCGTAGGCCCTCCGGGAACGGGTAAGACCTTGCTGGCCCGGGCGGTTGCGGGAGAAGCCAACGTTCCGTTCTTCTCCATCTCCGGTTCGGACTTCGTAGAAATGTTTGTTGGCGTAGGCGCGAGCCGCGTGCGCGATCTGTTTGAGCAAGGCAAGAAGAACGCGCCTTGCATCATCTTCATCGACGAAATCGATGCTGTAGGACGTCACCGCGGCGCTGGCCTTGGCGGTGGACACGATGAGCGCGAACAAACGCTCAATCAGCTGCTGGTCGAAATGGACGGCTTCGAATCCAACGAAGGCGTGATCCTGATCGCGGCAACCAACCGGCCCGATGTTCTTGATCCTGCACTACTGCGGCCTGGCCGCTTTGATCGCCGAGTAGTAGTGGCGCGTCCTGACGTGCGCGGACGCGAGGAGATTCTGCGCGTTCACACCCGCAAGATTCCTATCGGAGACGATGTCGATCTCTCGATCCTGGCTCGCGGCACTCCGGGGTTCTCGGGCGACGACCTTGCGAACATGGTTAACGAAGCCGCACTGAACGCCGCGCGCCAAAACCGCAAAGCGGTTTACATGTACGACTTCGAAATTTCGAAGGACAAAGTTCTGATGGGCGCGGAGCGCAAATCGATGCTGCTCTCCGATCACGAGAAGAAGGTCACGGCCTATCACGAGGCTGGCCACGCTCTCGTAGCCGCCATGCGCGCGCATGCTGACCCGCTGCACAAAGTCACCATCATCCCGCGCGGGATGGCACTGGGCGTCACCATGCAGTTGCCCATTGACGACAAGCACACCTACACCAAGGAATATCTGGAAACGCGTTTGGCCATCATGATGGGCGGCCGCGTTGCCGAAGAGACCTTCCTGGGGCAGATGACGACGGGCGCTGGTAATGACATCGAGCAGGCTTCCGATCTGGCACGTCGCATGGTGTGTGAGTTCGGCATGAGTTCGCTTGGTCCAATCACGTTTGGCAAGAAGGAAGAGCAGATCTTCCTGGGCCGCGAAATCAATCAGCACCGCGACTTCAGCGAGGATACTGCGCAGCAGATTGATAAGCAGGTTCGAGTCTTGGTCGATGCTGGCTACAAGTCGGCGGTCGAGATCCTGTCCAACAACAAGGACATCATGCACCGCATGTCGGCAGCTTTGCTTGAGCGCGAAGTGCTCGATGCCAACGAGATCAAACTGATCATCGAAGGCAAAGAGCTTCCGCCGATCAAGATGCCGTCCTCTGGGGATGGCGTTCAGCAAGTGCTGAAGCCAGAAGTAGCCCGTAATCCAGGGCTGGCTCCAGGACACCCATCACCGGCGTAGGCTCAAGCGATTTCTGAATTAAGGCAGCCCCATCGGCTGCCTTTTTTCTTGTTGTGGCACAGTCCTCGCCTGTGTTTCAAGGGGCAATAAAGTTTTCTAGTTAGCCAGTTGGGGATTTCGACCGAAGATACAGCCGAGGGCGGCTGTGCCACATCTTCCAACTCAGGCTCTCGCCACAGCCACAATCCCGACCTTCTCGACCGGGTACCCAAGCTCGACCCATGCATCCAGCCCGCCTTGTAGTGGACGCACGCGCGTGATGCCTTGTTTCTTTAACTGCAGCGCCACCCGGGCGCTGGTCGCTTCGTTGGGTCAAGTACAGTACAGGACGATGTCGCGATCGCGCGGGATCTCCTCGTGCCGCACTTCCAGCTCTTCGGGCGTCAGACGCAGCGCGCCGGCGACTTGCACCGAATCCTCATCCAATGAGACTGCGCTGCGCAGATCGACTACGACTACTGGAATTCCGCTATCAATCTCCGCCTTCAACTCCTCGGGCGTAATGCGCGAAATGCGCAGCTTGCGGAGGAATCTCCGGCGCTGGATGGACTTGAAGCCGATCCAGGCCGCCGCTGCGATCAGCACAATCACCAGCAGCGAAGCCCCAGTGCGGCGCAGCAGCGAGAGAACGTCCTCTACCTGGTGATGGAACAGGCGGCCCACAAACAGCACTGTGCCTGCCCAGAACAGCGTTCCGCAGATGTCATAAGCGAGGAACTTGAGCCAGGAGAGGCGCACGATGCCGGCCATGGGCTGCGCCACGGTGTTTAGTCCAGGCAGGAATTTAGCGATCAGCAGGGAGTTCGCTCCTCGCTTAACGAACAGGTTCTCCGTGTTCTTGACGCAGGAATCCGGCTCGATGGAGATGCGGCACAGCAAGCTGAGCATCTTGCCACCCTGGGAACGACCAAGCTGGTACCACATGAGATCACTGATGAAGGCTCCGCAGAAGGTCAGAAGCCAGAGGACGTGGAAGCTGATCTTGCCCTCCGCGCTGAGGGCGCCAGCAGAAAGCAGCAGCGGGGCTGACGGCAACGGAATTCCCGCCTGCTCGGCCATAACCCAGAAGAAGATCACAGAATATCCGTGCTGGATTAGGAACCGCGTCAGTTCTGTGGCTTGATGTCCCATTCTGATGAAATCCGCTGCTTGTCTAGGTCGTCTTAGGCGTCGGCGGGTCAGCTTTGCTCATTCTTAGAGTATTTGCAACCGGCTAGCGAGACAAAATCTTTGCGGACGCTCCACGCACGACCAAATCTAATCAATCGCTACTGATATTCTGCTGTGCGCCATGCAGGCAAGCGAGCACATCCTCACCGACACTCCTTCTCCTGCAAACGTTCGCCTCCGTTATGGCAGCGACGAACACCATTTCGCCGACCTCCGCGTACCCAAAGGCGACGGTCCTTTTCCGGCGGCGATGTTCATCCACGGAGGCTTCTGGCGCGCCCGCTACGATCTCACGCATGCCGGTTTCATCTGTGCTGCATTGACTAAGGCGGGATTCATTACCTGGAATATCGAGTACCGTCGCGTGGGCGATCCCGGCGGAGGCTGGCCGGGGAGCTTCGAGGACGTCAGCGCCGCATACCAATTCCTAAAGCAGCTTGCAGGAAAATATCCCATCGACTCGCAGCGCATCGTCGTGCTCGGCCACTCCGCCGGCGGTGAGTTGGCCTTGGCGCTTGCCGCGCACCACAACTCCATGCGCGCCGTCGTCACCCTTGCGGGTGTAGTGAACCTGCGCCGCGCGTGGGATCTGCACTTGAGCAACGATGCCGTCGTGGAGTTCCTCGGAGGGGTTCCCGATCGCCTTCGAGACCATTACCACGAAGCATCACCGGCCGAACTCGCCATTCATTGCCGCCAGCTTCTGATTCACGGGACCGAAGACGATACCGTTCCCGTGCAGATGAGCCGCGATTACGTGAAGCAGAAGCAGCAGAAGCATGAAAACGTGAGCCTGCTGGAGATTCCCAAAGCAGGACATTTGGACGTGATCGATCCTGAATCTAAAGCATGGCCGTTGATAGAGAAGGCTGTGACCATGTTGGTTTAGCCTGCAGCGCTCACCGGCTTCAATATCCACAGTGGCAATGAGTACGAGAAGTCATCCCGAGCTTCGCGTCCGCGTAGATTCCACTTGAACCGCTAAACACTCAAGCCACTGTCATCCCTCGCTCCGCCGCCAAGTCATCTCACGCTGCAGCAAGGGATCTTGCGGAGCGGGGGATCTGCTTTTTCGCGCGAACAGCTAAAGCAGATCCCCTCGACCGCAAAATCAATGAATGACTTTCAAATCAGCTTCCCCGCGGCCGAAGGGATGACAGTGTATTTGTTGTCACGCGCGTTCTCGACTTGAACTGTTAAACTTCCCTCGCTTTGCATACAGCGCGCGACGAAAACCCTTCCATTCCGACGCCGCTCGCTCCCGGGCTCTACATCGTTGCCACTCCCATTGGCAATCTGGAAGACATCACGTTGCGAGCTCTGCGTGTGCTGCGGCAAGCGGATCTGATCGCCTGTGAAGACACACGCCACACGCAAAAGCTGTTGAACCATTTCGAAATCAAGACTCCCACCCAGAGCTATCACCAGCACAACGAAGCGGCCCGAGCCCGCGAGTTGGTGGAGCGCATTAGCCGGGGCGAGCGGGTTGCGCTCGTCTCTGACGCCGGCATGCCAGGTATCTCCGATCCCGGCGAACGCGTCGTTCGGGCTGCCGTGGAAGCGGGACTGAACGTCGTCGCAGTTCCGGGGGCGTCGGCGATGATCTCCGCTCTGGTCGCCAGTGGACTGCGTACGGAATCATTTCGTTTTGCAGGCTTCCTTCCCGCCCGTTCGGGTGAACGCCGCAGCGCATTGGAGGATCTGCGCGAAGCGAGCGAGACGCTGGTGTTCTACGAAGCTCCCCATCGCATTCTGGAAATGCTTGCCGACCTGGAAAAGACATTTGGTCCAGAGCGGCGCATGGTGCTCGCGCGCGAGTTAACCAAGGTGCACGAGGAATTCCTGCGTGGAACGATCGGAGAAGTCTTCGCTGAACTCGCCAGACGTGGAGCGATAAAAGGCGAAATGACCGTCATCGTTGCGGGCAAATCCCCGGGCGAAGCTGCGGTTCCTGCGAAGCGCAGCTTGGCTGACCGTGTACGCCAGCTAATGGCAGCAGAATCCCTCGACGAAAAAGCGGCGCTCAAGCAGACAGCCAGGGAGTTTGGCTTATCGAAAAGCGAGGCATATCGAGAATGGCAGCGGAACAAGGGCAAAACACGACACGGATCACGCGGAAATGGCGCGGATTAGCCCGAATCAAAGATAGCGAAGCCAGTATCGGTAATCGTCCTCCAGTCCGTGTAAATCCCTGCCCGAAGGGTCGGTGTGATCCGTGGCGTGTCTTGCTGTTGCCTTTCGCTGGTACTTCAGCCGATCCCCTGATGGCCCGATCACCCGATTCTCAATTACCTCCGTACCGGAAGTAACCTTCCAAGCCCTTCATTCCGTTGACCGGTAAAAAGACATGCTGTAACGTCCGAGTTCGGGACTCCCCTTCAGGGCCGAATACCGCCCCGAAACCCATGAGTTTTCAAGCGCCAAACGGTGGGTTAAGGCCTTAGGTCGGAGCCGCCGCATTCGTCTGTCAGAACCATTATGGCCCTTACAGTGGAGAAGATCGGACGCTATGAGATCGTGAGCGAGCTGGGACGCGGCGCTATGGGACTCGTGTATCGCGCGGTGGATCCCAATATCGGCCGCACGGTCGCGCTTAAAACCATGCGCCTGGACGTGCACGGCATGGAGCACGATGACATGCTCCGCCGCTTCAAGAATGAAGCTCGCGCCGCCGGCGTAATGAACCACTCCAACATCGTGACCATCTATGACGCCGGCGAAGCCGATGGTCTGTTCTATATCGCCATGGAGTACATCGAAGGCAAGACTCTCCAGTCAATCATGATGGAGAAGCGCATGCTTCCTTCCGACCAGATCATCGACGTCGGCGTTCAGGTCTGCGCCGGCTTGGATTACGCGCATGAAATGAAGGTGATTCATCGCGACATTAAGCCGGCGAACATCATGATTACGAGCCAAAATGTGGCCAAGATCATGGATTTCGGGATATCGAAGGCGGCCGGCAGCTTGACCAGCAACAGCCAGGTGCTGGGCACGCCTAACTACATGGCCCCGGAGCAGGTGAAAGGACTCGATATTAACGGTCGAGCCGACTTGTTCAGCTTTGGCGTCGTTCTATACGAGATGGCGACGGGCGAACGCCCGTTTGCCGGGCAGAACGTTACCACCATCATCTACAAGATCGTCAATGAAAACCCGGTTCCGCCCAGCGAAGTGGAGATGAGCGTTCATCCTGGATTGAGCGCGGTCATCTCGAAGTGCTTACGCAAGGATCCCGAAGAGCGTTACAAGACCGGAGCAGCGCTCGCACACGATTTGCAGAACTATCGCTCGCTGGGCGCCGACGGGGACATCACATCGGTGTTGCAGCGCGATGCGCATCTCGCTACACAGGTGGCGCCGCCGCCATCGAACTCCTCGTCCAGCGGAACTCGGATAGCAGGGCGAGCTGCCGTTGCAACCGGTTCGCAGACGAGAAAAGGACAAACAGCCAAGCAGTCAGTCAGCGTCGCGAAAGGCGCCTCGGCGCTCTCGAGGGCATCCAACTGGAACAAGAAAGCTGTCGCCACTACGCTGATTGCATTCGCCGTAGTCCTTTCAGCGGCGGGCCTGTACCGCTTCAAACATCGAGTGCGCGCAGCAGCGTCGGTTCCTGCTGTGACATCCGCGGCACTGATTGCTCAGGTTCCTCCGCAGATCGTCCAGCCGGCTCCGCAGAAGCCATCGGAAAAGCAACCCAAAGCTGTCGTCAGCAGGAAGCCGGCTCACGTCGCCGCGCACGGTGATGAAAAAGAACAGACACAATCTCCCGATGAAAAGGTGCAAATCCACTTTCGCACCAATCCTGAAGGCGCCTTTGTGCAGATTGACGGGCAGTCGAGCGATGCGTGGGTGACGCCGTTCACGATGCCCGATGTCACTCCCGGAGCGCATGAAGTGGTCTTCACCAAATCCGGATATTCGGCGGAGACTCGCAGCCTGAAGATCGGCTCCAGAAACTCGACCTATAGCGCGTCATTAGTCCCGATTACGACGGCACTCTCGCTTACCAGCGAGCCTCCCGGCGCCGACATCGAAATCGACGGTAAAGACACCACCCGCATGACTCCGGCGCAGATACCGGTTGCCGAAGGCGAACACACCATCGTGCTCCGCCTGGATGGTTATCACGAGCAGCAGGTTACGGCGACCGTGAAAAAGGGAATGGTATTTCAGTTTTCGCCGATACTCAACCCGGGCGACGCTCCGCAGGCCGGCAACACTTCCAGATTGGGAAAGATATTCGGCAGCACTTTCCGCGGTGGTAAGGGAATCGTGGATTTCGTCACCACTCCTCCTGGCGCGAAGATATTCATTCGAGGCAGAGCCGCAGCCATCGCGACACCGGCACACGCCGCGTTTGCGCCGGGCAGTTACCACATTGAACTGCGCGAGCCCGGATACAAACCGGTGCAGCAGACGGTGGTCGTGGAACCGGGCCAGATATCGAAGGTCGAAGTCACACTCGACCCGCAATGACCGACTGTCGATGAGCAGCCAGCCATGAGCCGCATTATCATCTCCTCTCCAGACGGCAAACGCGGCATGCTCGAATTGACCAAGCCGCTGGTCACCATCGGTCGCGGAGCCGCGAACGATTTGGTCCTCTCCGACAGCAGCGTCAGCCGCTTTCACGCGGTGATCAAGTTCCAGGACGGACACGCCTTCATCGCCGATCGCAACAGTACCAACGGGGTCATGATCGAAGGCAAGCGCATCAACGGCGAACGGCGCTTGCGCCACAACGATCTTGCGCATCTGGGGTCTTACGAGCTGCGCTTTGAAGATGTGCGGGACTCGGGAGTGGTCATCAAGAGCGCCGATCTGCTCGCCACGCTCAACCGAGTTCTTCGTCGCAACGCCAAGACTGAGGACACCTCGGCGCAAACGATGCCGCAGGCTCCTGCGGAAACCAGCGATCAAATCAAGCGTCTCGAGCGCGAGAACCAGTTGCTCAGCATGCTCTACGACGCCGGCATCGCACTAAGCTCAAAACTCTCGCTGGACGGAATCTATGAGCAGGTGATGAACCTGGCGTTCCGCATAGAAGGCGTGGAGCGCGGATTCATGATGCTTTTCAACGAGAACGGCGACGTGTCACGGCAGACCGAAGTGCGGTACCGGCGTCCGCCGGCCGCGAACAGCGCCCGCCCGCCGCATATCATACTCAGCCGGGCCATCCTGGAACGAATCCGCCTCGAGCGGAAACCCATTCTGGTAACCGACGCCGACACTGACGAGCGCTTTCGCGGCAGCGAAAGCATGCGCATCACGGGATTGCGTTCGGCCATGTGTGCTCCCCTTCTCGGCGGTGGGAAGCTATTCGGTGTTTTGTATGTAGACAATCTCGAGCGTCCCCAGGCCTTCACTGAGCACGAGTGGAACATTTTTGCTTTAGTGGCAACTCAGGCCGGGGCAGCCATTGACACGCTGGCCGCGCACGAGCAGATCGCGAAGCAAGTCACGCAGCGTGCCGCCCTCGAACGCTTCTTATCGCCCGATGTAGTGGAGATGATCGCCAACAATCCCGAGAACGTGCGCTTAGGGGGCGTCAATCAGAAGGTAAGCATTTTGTTTGCGGACATTCGCGGTTTCACCAGTCTCAGCGAGAAGCTGGCGCCTGAAAAAATCGTCGAGATCCTGAACCACTATTTCACGCACGTTACCGACATCATCTTCGACCACGGCGGCACCCTGGATAAATACATCGGCGACGGAGTAATGGCGGTGTTCGGCGCGCCCCTGAGCAAGGGCAACGATGCGGAAAACGCCGTGCGCGCGGCGCAGGCAATTCAGCGTCTGGTCGTCGAGTTGAATCGAGACGCCGAAGATCGTCAGTGGCCGCAGATACGTGTGGGGATCGGAATCAATACCGGAATTGTTACAGCGGGAAACGTGGGCTCACCTCGCCGAATCGACTACACGGTAATTGGAGACTGTGTAAATACTGCTTCTCGTCTTATGTCGAACACGCCTCCCGGCAAGATCATCATCGCCGAAGCCACCGCCGCCGACCTGCCAGAAGACAGGTTCGCTCTGCGCCTGCTACAACCCCTGCGAGTGAAAGGCAAGTCCAGGCGCATTCCTTGCTTCAGCGTGGAGTGGCGCAAACCCAAAGCCACAGCCGAACCCAGAGCCAAAGCCAAAGCCGCTGCTGCAGGCGTCCGGATGGTTTGAACAGGCTCCGCTGCCTGTGTGCGAAAGATAATCCTTTCCAGCGACGAGTGTCTGCTGCATAATCGCCAAACTCAAAATTTAGGAGACCTATATGGCGAAGCGCATTCTCTTGGCCGGTGTGCTTGGCGGTCTGGCGATGTTCGTGTGGTCCGCCCTTGCTCACATGGCGCTGGGTACTGGATCGGTAGGCGTGAAAGAAATTCCTAATGAGCAGGCAGTCCTGGGAGTAATGAAGACCGCTCTCCCGCAGTCGGGATTCTATTTCTTTCCCGGAATGGGAGTTGGTCCGGGAGCTTCCCGCGCAGAGCAGAACGCTGCCATGAAAATCTATGGAGAAAAAGTCGCCAATGGTCCGAGTGGCATTCTCATCTATCATCCCAGCGGGCGAACGGCGCTTAGCCCAGGGCAGCTGCTTACGGAGCTTGGCACGAACATCCTCCAGGGCATTCTCGCCGCGATTCTATTGTCCTTTGCGATCGGCCTGAGGAGCTATGCTTCACGGCTTGGGTTTGTGACCGCCGCAGGCGTGATGGCCGGTATCACCACCAATATCTCGTACTGGAATTGGTACGGCTTTCCGGGCAACTACACGTTTGCCTATGCGTGTACTGAAATCGCGGGATATCTGTGCATGGGGTTCGTCGCCGCGGCGATCGTGAAACAAACGCCGCAAACGAAGAGCTCGCGAGCGGGAGCGTAGCGGCCAGGGCCAGTGAGTGGCCGGTTCACGGTGCGCTATTCTTTAGATCCTGTGCTCTTCGCGCCGGATTTCGATTCGGTCTTACTTTCGCTCTTGGTTTCGCTTTTGGATTCACTCTTAGGAGTGGAGCTAGTCTCCGACTTGTCCCCGCTCTTCGCTTCGGGCTTGGCGCCTGATTCTTTTGACTTCTTTGCGTAGTCGGTTGCGTACCAGCCACTGCCTTTGAACTGAAGGGCCGACGCGTGCAGGAGCCTTTCTACTTTTCCTCCACATTTGACGCAGTCCGGATCGGGAGCGGAGAAGCTCTGAATTCTCTCAAAACGATGCTGGCAGTTCTGGCACTCGAACTCGTAAAGGGGCACAGTTCTCCTTCGAAGTTATCATGGGCGAGAGTCAGTCTCGATTCTAGAGGCTGGCAAAAATTGCCGTCAACGCGGTTGGGGGGTAGTATGCTCCGGGAAAAATTCGGCTACACCCCTGCGTTCACAAAATTATTTCTATTCAGATTTTGCAGGCAGTGAAAAAACATTCGAGAAGGTGCTCGAAAATTGGGCGGCGTCGGAATCATTTTCGATTTATTGCAGACGAAAATTTGTTTCGTCAATGAGTGTAATGGCGATGTTTACCGCCACTTAAGTTCGGCCTCGCTCACCCAAGTCACGTTCACATAGACATCGCCTTCCTCGATGAACTTGGGTGTGAACGCTCTGAGATACGCCAACGTTTCTGCCGCTGCGCGGACCACAAACAAATCCCATGCCTCATCACCTTTCCGGTCTACTTTCTGAAAGTAAGGCAAGCTCTGTATCGAGCCACCCTTCGGAAGCCAAAGCTCTGTTCCGAGTACCGCATAACCGTGCGTACCGAGCCATTCGACGGAGCGTGCGGCAAGTGCAGGCCGCCATGCCGCTTCGTTGGAGGATACGAAGGCCGCTGATGCCAGTTCAGAAGGGAATCCCGAAGGAAACAGGTCCGGGCGTAGGGGCTGGTCCACGGCACGCACTCTACTCGAAGAGGCCAGGTCTTTTCATCAACTGACGCAAACAGGCGATAGCGCTCATTGACCCTAATAATGATGAGTGAAATGGTGATTTATCGACAATTTCTCCGACTCAAACGTCAAAATGGAAAGTTTCGGTGTCTGTATGACGGAGGCCCTTATGTCGCGCTGCTGGTTGTTATGTTTGATGCTTACAACCCTCGCCCATAGCCAGATTGAAGGGAAGTTCACGTTGTCCAAGCTGCAGTTCGCCGCTGGTGAACCGATTTGGCTGGAATTCGAGATGACGAATATCGGCACGGACACCCTATATTTCGACGCAGGTAGCCCGTACTCCTTCTGCGGGGGTTATCGGCTGGAAGTGACTCAAGGCAATCCCATTCAGCATCCGAGTTGCAGCGGCGGGGTCGGCGGCAGTTGCCCTAGCGTTACCCACACTTTCCGTGGCGGCGCACAGCTGAGAGACAAGTTGCTGCTTAATTACGACCATGACCTCTCCCAACCCGCCCGCTATCACGTCAGGGCAACTCGTTATGTCTCGACCGCAACGACGCACGATCTAGCTGCCATGGTGAATGGCAGACAAACAACACTCACCGACGAATTTGACATCGAGATCACCGCCCCCGACGACACGATATTGAAAACTCAGCTTGCACCTTACGTAGAGCAATTGAAGTCGCCGAATGAAGAGGTGGCGCGAGAGGCGGCGCGTGTACTGTCCAGCTCCTCGGCCGCATTTCTCGAATTGACGATGCTGGCAATGCTGGACCGCCCTGCGATGCGACAGTTTGCCATCACCGGACTAAGAAACATCAACACTCCGGCGGCACGGGAAGCTCTAGCGAACATTGCACGCTCCGGGATTCCAAAATACTCGTACGAAGGTGACATGGCGGCGAAGGCGCTGAGCGAGATGGGCGATCAGGAGTACTTCCCGCTACTAAAACAGATCGCTGAATCGAAACCGCCGGATCAGTCGGGTGAGGCAGTTCGATATGCAGCGACACTCGGAGGCGACGATGCTATTTCTTGGCTTGCGTCGAAGCTTCGGGATCGCGATCCAATCGCCCGCGGCGAAGTAATTTGGGCCCTGGCCGCGACCGGTTCGCGTCGCGCAGTCCCAATGTTGATCGATTTGCTACTGAGCAACGATGAACACGCGCCGCGAGCGGCGGAAATTGCACTGGTGCAACTCACGCACAGGTCAGTGCGCGATAAGTACAGGAGTGGGGCGCCCATCGTCGCTCACCAGAGCTGGCTGCGTTGGTGGGCTTCACATCCTGATGCCACGGTCTACGGCCCCAAATCGTGTGGTGAGATTCAGCCTCTCAACTGAGGCATCCACGACGTCAGATGAGCTGGCGCGTTCCATAATCACGATCAGGCGCGACAGAAATGTCACTGTTGATAACAGGCGATAGCGCTCATTGACCCTAATGATGAGTGAAATCGCGATATTTCAACAGTCACGTCACTATAATCGAGAGCCCGAACGGAATCTGCAGTTCTGAGAACATCTCAAGAGAGGTGTGCGGCACCTCGACTCCGGCAGTATCGGAATTCGACCGATAGCCCAGAAAGACGTCCACGGTCAGGAATTTCTTGAGTTCAACCAAATAGCGTTTGTGCGGCTTCAATACCAACCACAACGCATCGATGTGCTTGTGTAGCAGCTCATGCTTATCAATCGGAGGGCTATACGACCACATGTCATGACCATACCCAGCCGAACGGGGGTCACGCCGTTCCCCCTTCCGGTGTGAATCCGTAGGTTGGAGGCCGAGTCGCGTAGAAATCTGGTCCAAGTCTGTAATGTCACCGAAGATGCGGACTGTTGCCGAGTACGCGAAGTGGGTATCCTCGTCACGTTCTTTTCCGGCTAGGAATCCGCGCAACGTTCTGAACGGCTTCTCCATAGGACACTGATAATAGCGCAGCTCATATGTTCATCGAACTTGGCTGCGCTGATACTGTTGAGAACAGGCGTTTACACTCACTAGGTTCAGCTCCCTACTTCTTGCCATCCAGTCTCTCAACTGCCGCTTCAATCTGAACCCGTGTTTCCGGGTGGACCGGTTCGCTGCGAAGAAATCTTTCAACTGCGTGCTGATTTTTTCCAGACTCGCGCATGAGCTGGCGAATTGAGAATCGCCTAGCGCGACCTATTATTTCTGGATCAGCAGCGCGCGTGTTCTTTCGACCAGCGTGATATCGGAGTGGTCCAGTGGATTCAAGGACGCTGATGTCTTCTCCCTCCTGTGCTTTGCGGTCAATTTCTTTGCCGATTAACACAAATGGTGTGATTGCCTGCACCGGACGGCGGCGTAGCAAACCCTTCGTATATGGACCACACGGCTGGCCATCAGGTCCAAGCGACTTGTCTTCAGGATGGAGGAAATGTCGCCACATGACACCGGATATGGTCTGCGGAGTCACTTCGGTTCCATCATATTCATTGAAGAGTCTCACGGTGTCCCCACTATGGATTTCTGTGTAGTCGGTTGTAATCCAGGTCTCAGAATTTTTGTTAAAGGGAGCAACCAGGGTGAAACCGTCAGGGGCGTTGACGAGAATAGGAGATTGGGCAAAGTTATACGGCTTTGCTGATCCAGGTTCTCGCATCCGCAAGGCTTTTAACACGTTCGGCGTCGTAACTCGAATGCGCATCATTGCAGGTAATTCTTCGAACCACAGCTTTCGCGCAACCAAGGGAATGTCATGGCCGCGCTCGCTTAGCATGTAACGTTCTAGCAGGCGCTCCCAAACTTCTACAACCCAGAGCGGATAATCCGTTTTTTCATCGTTGCAATCACGTGGCTTGTAGCGCGGACGTTTGTCAGGAATAAAGATGATGCCTAATCCGTGCTCACTTGGTTTGATCACCATCAATTTTCTTTTTGAGCGCTTGTAAGCGACATATCGCTTGGCTGAAACTGCCAACCCACGCAATTCGTGCGGCTGACCATGTCGGTCGAAGTTGCACTCCTCAATTTTCAGAATCTCGTTAATGGTGTTGGGATCATAAGGATTGAGCCGGTTGAGAGCGTTGGCAATATGCTCGACTTCACTCCATCTCATTGCTTGCACAGCCGGAGAGCCATCGGGCATCGCGTGTGGCCCTCCAGGGCATGGAATCAGCCCGCCAGATTGCGAGGCGACAAAAAACATCGAATCGGTATCAGTTAACAGGTACGACCCGCCGCGCTTCTCCGCCATACATTCAAGCAACATCAGCATGAGGCGGCCAGCAGCGGTAATGAGCGCAGCCGCAGGAGCGAACTGCCATTTCCCAGGACGCTCGATTACTGTCTTCGGTTCCTCATGTTGTGCATCTCCGGAAAATACTTCGATGATTTTTGCCTTGTTCTTGCCGAACTCCTCCTTGTTCAATTCGGCAAAGATTCCGTACAAGGCATTCGCAATGATCTTCAGGAGTAAGTAATGCGGGTGCGATTTGGGGAGCTTCTTGCGCTCTTCAATAACGGCTTGGAAGAAGTCATCTTTCGCAGGATCTACCGTTCGCGCTCCAATATGAGCTGTTTGCATCCCGCTCTGTATGCCAGACGGTATGAGCCTGAAGGCGCGAAGGATTTTAGGCGTCTTTCCTGTTCTGATTTTCGATGCTGCCAAATCTGGCCCTGCATACCAAATCGGTTGTTCACAGGTAAGTGGATTGAGGCCAATATTGGTTTCGCCACCCTCCCCATAGGGCGCGCGGACCGGCAGCAGGTCGCCATTTGGTTTCAGCGAAGCGAAAAACGCCAGTTCCCGCCAAGTGTCTGGCCGCAATGCATTTTCCAAATTTATGCGACTCAGGATTTCCTTTACTGCAGCAGTGCAGTCCTCGATTTGCACTTGATCTGCAATAAGTAATCGCCACAAGTTCAAGAGCACGGCGACCGACGGATATTCTGAGGTCGTGTCGCACACGATGACTGGCATTTCTTGGTGGCGAATTCGAATTTCGCTTCGCCCACCGTAATACGCCTGCATACATTTGCCGAGGATGTCATCCGGGATACTGAACTTCTGCCATGGTGGTGTGACCGCCATTTTGTCTAGAAATGCCTTTGTGATGCTGGCCGCGCTCATTGCCCGTTCAGGTGGAAGATCAACGTCGAAGCCGTCATACTCGCGCTTCATCGCATTGAGCAGCGCCACAGTCCGCTCAACATCGCGCCTGCCATAAGCAAGTTCTCTTTTCGTGACTTTACCAGTTGGTTCGTGCGGCAATTTGCCTTTGAGACCGAATGAACGAAGGAATCCTTCCAAGCTCATGTGCTGGTTGCGAAGCGCCCATCCCAGCACCGATAAGTCGAGAAACCGGCCTCTGTAGACCGTTCGGTTTTCCGGATCACCACCGGCGAGGCTGATGAATGCTGACCGTGAGTCCTTCGGCTTGATCCGTATCATCGGCTTGAACTTGTCCGGCTTGCCGTTGTACTCCCAATACACCATTGACCACCCGCTGTTCTTTCTTTGGGCTTCGCGGTATTGCAGTGCCAATCTGCTCAGGTCAAAGGGAGCATTGAAGCAAACAATCACGGCAGCAGCTTGAAGTGCTTCCCAAAACTCACCGTTCACAAACTCACTGCGGGACTGAACCAGGATTTTTTCAGGGCATCCCTGTTCAACGTCCGCGCGTTTGCTGCGCGCGAATGCACGGATTAGACCAACGTCTGATTTGTGGAGCGCATCGGCGTAGATGACGCCCTCCTGCTGCGCAACATAAATCCCGTCTTTCAACTCACAGAATCGCCACCATGCGAATGTGAGGTCTTGCCGGATGTCTGTTGTGGTTTCGCAGTCAAAAACCAGGGCGAAGTTTGCCCATTGGGGAGGCCGGTAATTCGGCTGATCAGGCTTTTCTTTATCTTTTCTTTGGAGCTCTTGTTTCAGACGGGTATGAACTCGTACGTAGAGGGGAAGAGCTTCAGGAACCAGCTTGGAAGGGGATTGCGGCACTCGATTCTAGTTTAGCGGTGCACCGGCGCAGGGACGCTGCTGTGGCCTGCAATGCTCTTACGATTTGCTCAGGTGATGTCACGCCTGCTGAAAGCGCACGGGCGGTCGCATCCTGCTCCAGCGCGAGCAGGCTCATGTATCGCAACAAACTTGCTGCCAGCGATTCCGCTACTTCATGCTGGCCATTTTTCGTGAGCCTAGCACAGTCTCGCTCGAACTCGCGTTTGCGATGGCAGTTCCGACAACGTACGGTTCTAAATGTCTTATCCAGCTGTTCAGTTACGGGATGATCAAGCTCAAGGCAGAAGACATCACCTTCGCCGCAATCAAAGCATCGGGGATTATCCGAACCGAGAGCTTTTCGGCGCGTTTCAAGCCGCCGTGCCCGCGTGATGGGGTTCGGATTACTCACCCGAGCCTATCCGGGCTCGCATACAGCGCATCTAGCTGTCCGAGCACACCTGCTTTGGAAAGCATGAAGAGACGTTCGGAGTTGGTCAGCAACGGTTGGCCACCAATTTTTACATCGCGAAACTCGTCCAGGGCGCTCTTCGGCAGGTCTGCGCGCAACACACGGATGTGAACCGAGCGGTGACGGCCAGCAATTTCACGCTGGCGTGATCCGCGTGCGTTCACCACAACTGGACCGTGTTGGGTTAAGACTTCGACCGGCGCTGAATAAGAATCCCCAGCCTTTACGCGGATACGTCCATTGCGCTCAACCACCAGGGCGGCGGGCAACAACTTACGAATAGTTCTGACGCTGGTCCCCTCCGCGCGGGCGGCGGCTGAGAGGGTTTTGGACTGTCCTTTCCTAACGCGGCTAATTGCAGCAAGTCCGCGTACCTTCGCCTGTTGCTCCTGTACGGAGAGCTGGCCTGACTTGTGATTTGATCGACGCGTAGAGCCGTGCGAGCGAGTTCTCGTCATAGGGTTATTATGCGGAGTTTTATTGTTACGCATAATTCGTTATGGTCTGGATTATCCCACACAAAGCAGGCATCATTTGTGGATAAGTCCAAGTAAACACGCCATTTATATAGACACTGGCAGAATTTAATACGCGCAATCACTTTGAAAACCTACCCAATGTCCGTATAATTGACTCAGGTATTGAGGGATTCTCCGCAGATATGCCAAAGAAGAAAAATCAGCCCAAGAAAATTTTTAGGAACACCGATTCTGAAGTCCTCCGTGGCCGAAAGCGACGCGTCGAGCCAAGCTGGGTGGTTGGCTCTGCTGAGGTTTACACCACACAATTCTCTTTGGCATGGGACAAAATCGGTGACCGATTGCTTGGAGCGAAGTCTGCTGAGGAAGTCGCAGCGGCACTCAATTTAGCTGGAGGGTCGATCAGTATTCCGATTGATCGCGGCAAGTTTTCGGCGCTTGTTTTCGAAATTAAGAACGACCCAAAGTTCCCGCACGCGCGAAGGAAATCTCAGGTTTGCTTTCTCGCTGATTCCCTCGGAGCGAATGGTGTCTTAACACCCCGTCGTTCGCGCGATGTATGTGCGGAGGAAAGAGCAAAGGCGAAGCGCACGAACTACATCGTTCGTTATGAGTACTACGTTGAATGTTCCTGTGGGTACAAGGGACATTCGCAAGATCATGCTTGTGCGGTATGCGGCGCACGCATTCCTTCGGATTCACCAGATTGGGACCAGTAAAGAAAAGCGGGCATGCCGCCTGTTGGCGCAGACGACAAGCCCTAACCACCAAAAGAGGTATCAGCTCCAATGGCAGCTACCGACAACCTATCTCAACTTCCGCACTCCCACAATTTCACCATTCCACGACATGGGGTAGTAACGCTATCGGGATATGGCGTCAAAGTCTACGTGGATCGTGGTCACCTTGTGCTCGAAGACGGTATTGGATTGGATCGTCACAATGCACGATTACCAAGAGTTGGGCATAACCTCAGACGGCTTGTTGTGATTGGTTCCGATGGAATGGTTTCGTTCTCAGCTTTGCGCTGGCTTGCAGATCAGAACGCTTCATTCGTAATGCTGGAGCGCGATGGCTCAGTGTTGCTGACCACTGGGCCTGTTCGCTCTTCCGACGCAAGACTACGACGGGCTCAAGCTCAGGCTCACAATTCTGAAGCCGCGTTGCAAATCTCTCGCGAATTGATATCGCAAAAGCTCGCTGCACAGGCTCAAGTCGCGCGTGAAAGGCTGCTGGACGATTCGACAGCCGATGCTATATCCAAGATTCGAGCGGAGCTGGACAGTGCCCTTACCATCGACAGGATTCGTTATGTCGAATCCAAAGGCGCTGTTGCGTATTGGTCGCTTTGGAAGACTCTTCCGATCACCTTTCCAAAGAAAGACATGATCCGCGTACCAGCCCATTGGGTGAGCTTTGGTTCTCGCGAGTCCCAAATCTCAGGTTCACCACGACTCGCCATCAATCCTCCCAATGCAATCCTGAATTATCTGTACGCAGTGCTCGAATCTGAGGCTCGCCTGGCAGCGGCAGCGCTGGGTCTAGATCCTGGACTTGGATTCTTGCACGTGGATACTCCCGGGCGAGACAGTCTGGCTTGCGACTTAATGGAGCCGGTTCGTCCGATCATCGATGCCTACGTGATTGATTGGATCACTCGCGAGCCGCTACGAAGGGAATGGTTCTTCGAGCAGCAAAACGGAAATTGCCGTCTCATGGCGACACTCGCGCAAAAGCTTTCTGAGACTGCCCCGAATTGGGGGCGCGCGGTGGCTCCTTTCGCGGAATGGGTTGCTGCCATTTTTTGGAGAACGACCAGGACATCCGCCCGACAGCAATCGGCACCGACACGCTTAACGCATCGACACCGTAGTGAGGGGCGTGGTCACGAATACGAGCCGACGACCAAAGCAGCTCCAGTGCCTCAGAAAATATGTCGCACCTGCGGAGCAGACATTCTTCCCACGAGTACGATTTGTGAGAATTGTCATCGAGCTGTGGCGAGAGAACAAATGATCGATATCGCTCGCGCGGGGCGCATCCTAGCGCAGAGTGCTGAAGCGCAATTGCGTCGTGGGAACGCCAATCGGAGGCACACACTTGCTGTTAATCAATGGAAGCCGACAGACAATCCGTCGTGGCTGAACGAAGAAATATTTCAAACCAGAATCTATCCATGCCTTTCGAAATATTCGGCCAGGACAATCGCGTCAGCATTAGGCATTTCCGAGGGCTACGGCGCTGATATTCGCGCTGGTCGGCATCGTCCTCATCCGAGGCACTGGCAAGCACTCGCAAATTTGGTTAGCTACAACGAATGAAGACCTGTCCGCAGATTCCCCCTATCCTCTAGCTCTGGTCAGGGTCCGTCTCTTCCTCAGCGTCGCTCCACCTATTTTTCTCCGCCCGACGCAGCCTGCGCTTGAAATCGGACACCAATGTTGTGCCGATCTCTAGCAAGTCTTCGTGAGGGTCCTTGAACTTCGGTGCCTCTGGGTATACAGGACCAAAGTACTTCTTATCAGGTGAGACCTCACTCTGTGAGTTTCCACCAGATTCAGTGTATGGAGCGATCTTCAAGAGAATTAATTGACACATCGAGCGCCCGGGGTATAGCAACACCGGCGTGTTTGACACATTTGCGATTTCAAGGGTCAGGCACCCACGGTATTGAGGATGTATCCAGGGGGCAGTCTCGACGACTATAAAAGTTCGTGCGACTGAGGATTTCGTGAGTACCTGTCCAGAAACATCTGACGGCAGCTTAAGGAATTCAAGCGTCGCGCCAAGAATCGTCTGATGCGCAGGGACCACCAAGAACTGGCCGAGAGGGACATGAACTCGGGCATGGAGAGATGTCGCGGAACTCCGGTCAGGAGAGAAGAACGGTTGGTCTAAAGTCTTGGGCACTAAGAAATGGCATCCGAGCCTGAGGTCTACCGACTCCGCATCAAAGATGTCAGACTCATGTCTAAAGAGGAGCGGCGTGATCACAAGGCTCTTCTCTTGACTGACATGCATGTTCAGGCGTTCGATTATTTCTGCCCTTGAGAGGACCATAGATTGGTTTGCCGGACCCTGTCGAATGCACTCTGCATTTGCGAATCCTCGATAGCCTTCATAGTCCACATTTCCAATCGTTTCGTCCAGAGACTATGAACTCCTACTGCATTCTCCGCCTTTGTGCCTTCAAACTTTTTGATTACTGCCTGTAGTGAGGTGAGATAAAAGCAAAATGATGTGTTGATTATGGAAATAGGATCGGGGGAGGATCGCGCTGTTTTTGGGACTATTCCCGCAAAGAAACAATCTTCAATTTCCTGACGCGTGTCTGCAAATCGTTTTACCGGTCCTGCAGGATCTTGCGTTATGTTTTGCACGAGCGTTCGAATGGCGGGAACAATCGAATCCAAGAATCCATCAATGAGGCGTTTTCCGCGACTGCCGACCCTTGTCTCATGAGCGTAAAAACCGTACTCTCTCCGATTCACTGTTGCAAAATCTTCAATCAGATTTTTCTGGCTGGCCTTCATGTCACGAAGCTCCTGCCACCACAAGTCATTTTTGAGCATGTGCAGGTGTTCGGCAAATCGACAGGCCGGCGCGGGATGGCTGAACTTAAAGAGACGAATATTCGCGTCAGACAAGAGACCCAGCATTCCGAGTGTTTCCACTAAAGCGAATGAGAACGCGGGTCCAACCAGCCGAATAGCAAACAAGTCACAAAATATTTCTTGGATCCAGTCTTGAATTATCTTCGCAGCTAGAGCGAAGACTTGTCGTTCCTTGAAGAGCTTTGCCAGAGTCCGATGGCTCACGATCTTAAGCTGAATCATGTCGGGGTGAGGCGTTGCCTCGTTCGCGAGCTCCTCGTATACGAAATGACCAATTTCGTGATAAATGACAAGATTGGTGAAGAAACTTGGCCCTTGAGAATAGGGAAGTTCTATAAATCCGAGCTTCTTTGGAAAAACAGCTCTTGGAATCAAGTTCCGCACGATCTGCGCCTGCTCTTTAACTATCGTGTGTGGTCGCTGAAAATACATGAACTCCGGCGTGAGCAGAATTACTATTTTCGAGTGCTTCATTCCCTGCACTT
This sequence comes from Terriglobales bacterium, assembly GCA_045808065.1. GTDB lineage: Bacteria > Acidobacteriota > Terriglobia > Terriglobales > Acidobacteriaceae > Gp1-AA112. The sequence goes on from JBJMGD010000029.1 coordinate 266,449, forward strand.
GCTGAAGTTGTTGCGACGCGAGGTCTATTAGGGGCGCAGGAATAGTTAAGGTATGAGCATCGGCTGCGGGCTTAACTAGCATGTGCAAAATCCGCAGATAGTTCTTCAGTGCGAGCAGATTTTGTCTGAGGAGAGGTAACCTGTTTGGCCGAAGCGCGGCCATTTCAACTTTCTCAACAAGGTCCAGCTTTATGCCGGAAGCAAGCTGCTCGACGTATTGAAAGAATTCCCCAGAAGCGTCGATATACGTTCGGGAGCGCTTCTGTTCCCCACAATATTGTTCGACGAAATCGGCAAACGCGTGCAGTACTGCTGCGTCGTGAAGGAAGTCGGCTACGCCAGTCGGCATAGCCGCTGCATGATTGATGGCGAAACAGGAGTCGGCTGTTCGTAGTTCCAGAGGGCTTGGCTCTGCAACTTTGAGAACAGCGAGATTAGCTCCTCAGCTCGAGCTTTGGTCTTCGCTCCTTGTGGGGAAGACAGAATCCCCGTCATCAAAGCAACCGCTTTTGTGCGCTGGTTGTGGTCCCAAACTTCGTCGATAGTTCTCAATTGTTCATAGCTATTGAGCGCAATTACGCGGTTAGGAGTCGAGTTAGACGTTTGTTCTTCAGCCTGTTTTACTGAAGCCAGCGCGTCGCTCAGTGAGGGCCTGAGCTTGCCGATTTTGTCTTCATCGACGTACTCCATCAAAGCGGAAATCACGTTTTGCGCGAACAATGCCAGTGACAAATACTGTGCACGATCTTGAAGTTCCATTGGCGTCATGTCTGCCTCCCGGAATTGGGGCGTCCTAAGATATCACATGCCTTCGCCTAATGTTCGCCTACGAGTAGCCTAAGAGTCCTACGACTTATGGGGTCGTCACTCCAAAGCACTCAACCCATAGCGGTACATTACGGTACAAAGCGGTACGAGTCAACAGAATACCGATAAACTCGGCAACTCTCGTATTATTTCATGGTACAGCGCGGTACAAGCGCCCCGTCAATGTACGAAATTGCGCTCCGAACCTCAACCCGTCGTCCACGTAAAGTGCGTGCCTGGCCAGAGAATTCTTGTGCCGCAATTCCTTTCTCGGCACATCCCCTGGCTGCGAAGCTCCAAGCCCCTTCAAGGTTGGCTCTATCTCATCCAGTTGGGGCGATACCGACTGTTATCAGATGAAGATGTGAAGGACGATGCTTCACTGGAATCCGTTTGGCCGCTTCTTACTGAAAACGGGGAAGTTCCGGCGTCCGAGCCCACGCAGGCTGAAGATGCGAGTAAGGCTGCACTGATAGCTCGGCTAGCCCGAACCACGATTTCTCCTCACCGTGCGAGCTGGAGGATCACATTCCCGAAGATGTTCGAAATATATGTACCGGTGAATTGTGCTCCAGACGCACTCTCAATAATGGTCTCAGCTGAGGGCTACCTTGAAATCTGGTATACGGACATCTTGCGAAAAGCAGTCCTAGGATCGTAATGAAGGGAAACTCACAAATCGACACGGCTTATCTGTGCGGAGCTAAACGGACCACCAGTCCCTCTTTGCTAGGGCGAAATTTAATCATTCGCTTCGCCTCCAGAGTCTTGAGGATAGCATTCAGTGTAATTCTTGATATTCCGACTTGAGATTCAAGCTGCGATCTAGTTGCTGCCGACTTCGTTAACTCTCGCACGACCTTACCGTATTCTGGAGTGAGATCGGGCAAGTGGGTCGCCAGGTACTTTCTTGATGCGTATGAGCCTTCAACCTGTACACGTTTCGTCGTTGGGGCCTGGCCGGGTTTCGATTCGTGCTCGTAATTCTTGTCCGCTTCCATGTGCCATAGAGACATCTTCTTCTTCGTGCCTGTCCGATTTTTCTTGGCCATCTGACCAGAAACATGCTTGGAGGCTCGCAGAGCCTTTTTCGTGATCGATGCCGCCTTCGCAATTTCGGGAAATTGTCTTGATTGCGCTCTAGAGAATTTTGCCCTGGAGAGCTGATCTAAAAGCTCTCTGTTTGAATCAAAGACCGCAGCAACGTCCAGCAGTGATTTACGACTATCTCGCGTCCAGTGGCTGGCATCGGCAACAAGCTTTTCAATTGAATTCTTAGGAGCCATTTTTATCTGCTGCGTTCTTTGCGTCGAACCCTGGTGCTTCGACTGCGACCCTTTTCGATCCCTGCGCTCATTTGTTTATACGCTTCGGTTCCTTTTTCATAAATGTAACTGAAGTCCAATACAAACGGAATTAACCCCGCTGGCGGAGTTTCGTCGAGCGATCTGAAATAATCAGACGGAATTGAATGGTCTGTGTGATACAAGCCTACATATTTTGAAAAATCGTAATTTCTTAGATGAGCAACTTCGTCGATTGATTCAAATGGGCACTCAGTGTCATCGTCACGGCGCGCAAGAAAGGTCGCCTTGCTCCATTTGGGCGTCACTTCAGGCCTGTTTTCTGCGGACGCATTGCGAATCGTGAGCATGGCGAACCGTAGCACATCGGGCAAAGAGCACACGTTCGTCCGTTGATAGGTTGCAATTTTGCGTTGCAGTCGCTGAATAGAGGCAAGTAGGCCCCGAACGGTGCGGTCGTTACCAGCAACTCCAGCTGCATTAAGACCGGCAGCAGCAACGACACCCTGAAGGAATCGGAGTCGCTGTTCTCCGGCTTTCGCCATATGTCCAGGAGAATTCATTGAAAATGCCATTCCACTCGGGAAGCGATGATCGTGCCACCAACGCCGATCTCCGGCAGAGCTGAAGAAATTCGCTCCTACTCCGAAGACTAAACGATCCCCATCGCCTGGCAGCCCATCCAGCGACACGTTATCTAAATAAGTGCGATCCGGCTTGATTACTTCATGTTCATCCAAATAGAGGTTGAACAAACGAAGCGCTAGTTCTTTAAGGTTGTCATCGGGACGAGCATGGTAAATTCGGGTCGATGCAGCGACAATAATAAAGGCGCTCTTATAACCCTGGCGAGCCGCCTCCTTCCACTCCAGACGAGCACTCTGAATCGTTTTTTGAATGTCAGAATCACTGCCTCGGAGCACCTCCTCGTTCAAAAGGCAGAAGCTAGTTAGATCGGGACGACCTGCTGCCAAACGGCCGAATATGCATGTTTGCGATGTCGCAATCCATTCTCTGAGACGATCTATCTTTGCGTCGGCCTGGATCTGCGGATCAAGGAGCACTGCTGAGCACTCCGCCAAGTCTGCCGAGAACGCGTTTGCACGTCGCCATTCATCTTCTACAAGGCGATCGATGAGTGATGAAACAGTATGCCGGGGCATTTTCTGGTGAATCCAATCTTAATCTGGGGAAGCCCAAATGCGGAACACGCACTATCACAAAGGCTGCTTGGTTTTTCCCACAAAGATTAATTGCCGGGTATGCCGAATTGTCACATTCTGAAGAGACTGAAACGGGGCGTGCAACGTTCGCGGTCGCTATCACCTAACTCGTATCGGGGTTGATGCCAGTTTTTCGTTACCTTTAGAATCGCGTCTTCCTGACCGGGAGCCCGGTGTAGCCGAATTTTTCCCGGAGCATACTACCCCGTCAACGCGGTTGGGGGATAGGAGCTAGAGCCCGCAAAACTGCCCTCCTGCCGTTCCTGAGAGCCCTCCAAAAGTTGCATCCCCTTTGGGCCCTCGGTCAAAACGTGTAAACGCCTGATTTCATCAGTTAATCCCGCGCGGCCCGATTGAGCTTGACGCGGCACGAACGTGTTGCACGATGGAAGAGTGAAGCAGAGCGCGGGGATGCAAGTGCACAGTTTTGGCTGGGCGTTGCTTACGAGCGCGGCAAAGGAGTCGAGCAGGACTTCGCGCAGGCTCTCAGATGGTCGGCGGAATCTGCGAAGCAAGGCAATGCCGATGCACAGAACATGCTGGGCCAGATGTACGAGGATGCCGAAGGTGTCTCGCGAGATTACATTCAAGCCGCCAAGTGGTGTCGCGCAGCTTGTGAGAACAGACCTGACTACGGCGGCGCAGGCCAAGGCTGCAACAATCTTGGACTGCTGTACCTCGATGGCAACGGCGTCAGGCGCAACAGGGTGGAGGCATATAAGTACTTCAAGCTGAGCGGGTCCGCAGTTAATCTCGACATTGTGAAGCGCACTATGACGCCTGACGAAGTTGCTGAGGCTGAAGACCGAACTGAGCAATGGGTGAGAGTCATCCTGACCAATAGTTGCGTAGTTGGGAAAAATCGCCATTTCACTCACGGTGCGGTTCTTTCGTCTGCAAACCTTGCAGCCGGTTCAACTCGCGGAGCATCGCGCTATGAATATTAGGGTCTTGCTCTCTGGCAACAGCGGCCTGCAAAGCGGCTATCGTAGAAGTGTCTCCAAGACGACCCACTGTAACGCTAGCCGCTAGCCGCACTCCGGCATCTGGATCATTCATAGACTTCACGGTCATATCCATAACCGCTTGGTATTGTTGACCAGTGAAATGGTAAATAAAGCTGGGCACAAAATTTAAGGCATCTATCTTGGCCATCGTATCTTGCGGGTCGCTGTCCGAGCACAGAATTTCCAGAACTGCATCCAGGCACGAGTCTTCGCGAAGGTCAAACATCTTTCTTGCCGCCACCACTCTGGTGCTCCCCCACACACTATGGTGACAATCAGCTAATAGCATCTCACCCCCGGCGATGTCTCCAAGTTGGGCGAGCTCGCTTGCCAGACCGACACGGATCAACTCATCGCCTTCTCGCAGCATAGCCTCTCGAATCGGTGCCGCCGCATCCTTTGGCCAGCGCCTTGATAAAACGTGCGAGGCCCCCCTGCGTACTACGGCATCGTTATTCGATAGAGCCGCAGTTACCGCTTCCTTCGTATTGGAAATGTTGTGCTCTCGCAGAAATTGATCCATGTAATCGTTTTCCGGCATCGGCTGTTCGGCCAGCCCCGAGACGGCAAGACATGCTAGGACAAGGACCACCCGCAAACGGTTAACCGATTTGGAACTCGCCGCGATCATGTACCTAATTGTGCTTGTGATGACAAAGCATGCCTGCTCAGTTGGCGTAACATCGCATTTGCACTCAAAGTGAGCTGCTACTCCCGGTTTTGAACTGCGTTTCTAGTTCGAGTCGGAGACCCACACCTTATTGCTGCGGCGGAGTAGTGAGGTCGATATAACGTGATCAGCTGGACCAGAGATCACTCGATCTACAATTGCCCGAAGTTCGTTGATTGCCTCTGCGGAACACGAATCCCCAAACGCAAGCACGTCACGAGCACGTATCGCAGCGACAAAGCCTTCACGAACACACTTCGCAAATGAATTGTCCCAGACAGTGTCGAGCAACAAAATGCTGGCTTCGAAGTTACCTTCCATAAACACGGCGAACACTGAGCCGTACGGCTGAACCTTCAAATGCTTTTCGGCCACGGAGTACAGGTTGTTGATCGCTGCCTTGTGTAACGTGTTCTGGTCAATTCCCGCAGCCAGAAGATGCCGGTTCTGGACGTAGCTGAAGCTGTCTTCCTCGTCCACTATGTAGGAGATCAATAGGCCATTGTTCAAGTCCCTGAGAACTGGGGAATCTTCATGGCTGAGTGACATGGTGGGCGAGCGATCCTCGGGCAGCTTACGTTTCAAATACGCGATTGCGCGTGTCCAATCTAGGCTCAATATGTCGTCTCAGAACCCACTGCTGCTTGATTCGTATTGGGGTTTCCAATTGTAGATTGGCAATCAATTGGCGAGTGGGGCAGGTTCTTGAGCCAATGTCCGTATTGAGCAGATACTGACCACCAATACGAGGGCGAGCTTCAGGACAACATGCCCGTCTGTCTTTCGGGCTCTCATTTCTATTCATTGTCTTTGACGCTACACTGCCATTGCAACCTCGACTAAAGCCTTCCAAAAGTGCAACCCCCTCCTGTCGGCAATCCCTTGAGAGTTAAAAAACAAAAAATGAATGCTAGTCAGCGGCGTAGAATTAGTCCATGAAAGCCAATGCCATTTTGGTGCTTTCTCTAATTTGGACTTTTTTCAACCGCCGCGCAAGATGCTTCTCGAAATCAACCCCTGTGTTCATCCCAGGATGACTTTGTGGTCAGCGAAGTAGTCTTCGAAGAGGCAAACCACCTTTCGCCACAAGAGCAAGCGATGCTCAAGCTGCGGCTAATTGGTCACTGCTTCGAGTCTTTCAACATCGCGGATACCGGAGCTACTGTCCTAACAGCTTTTCAGAATGCCGGGTATTTTCGGGCACTCGTCAGCGATCCAATTGTGCGCGTCCGCGCCGCCAGTCGCTCTCCCAAGCCAGTTGCACTGGCATTCGATGTCGTCGAAGGCGATCAGTATAAGGTCCGAGAAATCGAATGGCGTGGCGTGAAGGCGTTTACTGCGGAGCAAATCAAAGACATTACTCCAATCAGAGTTGGAGACATTTTCAACAAGAGCAAAGTCGATGAATTCGTTGAAGCCGCTAGGAACCTCTATAGAGCCACTGGATATCTCAACGCATCCATCAAGCCAGAAATCAAATGTTTGAATTCGCGAGCTGTGCAACTCCTCTTTTTCATAGATGAAGGCCCCTTATCACCTAATGTCATAAGCCAATAACACAGCAAAATCCGAACACGCCACGGCATAAATTCAGTTCTTTGTTGGAAATCTGGAACCGCCGAGCCAGGACCCAACGTGGAATCGTGAGCCTCGCTCGCGAGACAATTTACAAGGCTGTGCGAAACGCTGGACAAGAGCTCTCAACGCCTCGCAGGTCGAGGCCCTCGGGGAAAAAGGAGAAGGCAGTCATTCGTGTATTTGGGTAGAAGCGAACTGCGAGTTCAACCTTCTTTGCATGGATGATTCGATTAAGATCGCCTGCAAGCAAAGGTACTTCCGAAACTGTGCTTCGATGCGCGTCAGCCATTACAGACCGAAATTCAGCAGCCTCGTTGTCGAATCTGATACTCCACGTTAATCGCTCTCCGCCGCGTACTATCCATCGATGGGTGTGAACGGATATTCTCGGTCCCCGATCGTGGCAGGGGATGCTCACGGTCGGCTGCTGGATAGAGTTACTGGCGACCAACTCGATGTTTAGGAATGAACCGTCTGCAAGGACCACTGCCTGCCAATGTCCGCCCATATGTCTTTCATGAGTCTTCACCGTTGTTCGTGGCTGGGAAAACAGCAATGCGGCGAAGAACAACAAGAATACTCGAAGGACTATTTTCCGCATTTGATCCTCCTCGCACCAACAAAACAGCTAACGCAAGTAGATGCTGAGAATATGGGCAATGAGAGTTTCTCCAGCGCAAACACAAATAGCAAGAAGGACCGAAACAAGTGAGATAACTTTGAGGGCATCGCGTGAGTATCCCATGAGAATAGCTGTGACTTGTCGGTAGCTAACCATGGGTACTGTCTCAGTTTGAATTTGGTGCTGACGTGCTTGGGATCGGGATTGCCGCTCACTGTTTTTCACATCGCACCCGATGCACGTTGCCGGAGAATACCGTGTTTCGTTTTCAATCACGGCACCGTAAATCGTCAGAACTTGACCATGCGGATGTCGATGCGCCGATGAATCATGCGACTGCCGTTGCCTTGCATTTCATCCATTACAACTTCGCTCGCGTACACAAGACACTCAGAATCACTCCCGCCATGGCGGCTGGAATCGCTGACCACGTTTGGAGCTACGAAGAAATCGCACTGCTGGCACTATGAAGACGTTTAAGCTGTTTGTGCGAGGATCGACCAAGGTCGTAGGAGGAATCGCCGTACTCGTATTCGTTCGCGCTCCGTTCACAAATACAGGTTTGGGGCTAATGGCTGGCGCAATCGTAGTTGGCCTTGCCTCCGGTGCTGGGTATCTGTGGGCAGAACCGGATGACGATGAACCTGAAAATCCAAACTGAGACACTACCTAACCATGTACTGAGTCTACAAGCCACAACACAGGAAAATGCCGGGGAGGGCAACTTTTGACCGTAGCTCCTATTTCGTCAAAGCGGCATTCTTAGCGAACAAAGCAAAAGGCCTCCTCCCACCCGATTCAGGATCGTCCTGCCCAAGATTGCTCTAGGCAAAACCAAAGTGGTATTGAGGCCTTCTTCTTCCGGCACAGTGTGCCGGCTTTCCGCGCGGTGTAACGTCGTTAGAACTCTAAGCTGCCCGAGGCAGCGCTGTCTCCTGAGCTGCGGTTGCTGCATTCGCCGGTTGCAATTTCTCTTTTCGCATTCGCATCCAGCGCAGTGCGAGAGCGCAAAACAGAAGCGCACCCATTGACACCGGATCGGGCGTGAGCGCCGCCTTCAATGACGCGCGCACCGCGCGCGCAGTCGCCTGGGGTCCGTATTGTTCCAGCGTAAGGCTGAAATGAGCCGCCGGTTTCTGCGGGGCATTCCAGCCTACTCTTGCCGGTACAAACACCACGGGAGGACGCTGTAATTCCTGGATCAATTGCTTGGCAGTCGGCTCAATAGGCGTGGCATTCACGAATGGCGCGATTGACAGCACAGCCGAAAACGCGATCAGGAAGGGCGTTCTACGGTGGAAACTCACATTTTGGTTAGATGCCAAGCGGGGCTGCGGGTTGGATAGCACACTTTGCTGGCAGCGTTCGGCGTTCGGCGAGAAGCCTGTTGCGGTGGTAGGAATAACGCCGATCTCAGATGCCAATGTGCGACAGCTGCGCTCGCGTGCTGACCGAATGCGGACTCCCGAATCTCTTCAAAATGCTTCCACTTCGGGCGTCGCCGCCAGCAGCGTCTTCGTGTACTCGTGTTTCGGAGACGATGTGATTTGTTCCGCATCGCCCGTTTCCACGATTTCGCCTTTGCGCATCACTGCGATTCGAGTGGATAGATAGCGCACAATTGGCAGCGAATGCGAGATGAAAAGGTACGTCAGTCCAAACTCGCGCTGCAGATCTGCCAACAAGTTCACGATCTGCGCACCTACGCTCACGTCGAGCGCAGAGACGGGCTCATCGAGCACGATGAACCGAGGCTTCAACGCAAGCGCTCGTGCGATTCCTATGCGCTGGCGCTGTCCTCCGGAAAACTCGTGTGGATAACGATTGAGTGCACCTTCCTCAAGCCCCACCGCCTTGAGAAGCTCTCCGGCCCGCGCTCGACCCTTGCGGTCCCCGTCCGCTGCCGAACCAGTGTCGCCGTGGATGAGCCAGGGCTCACGTACGATTTCAAAGACGCTCATGCGTGGATCAAGGGATGCGAATGGATCTTGAAAGACGATCTGCATGTCGCGCCTGAGCCGGCGGAGTTCCGAATTGGAAGCGGCAAGCACGTCACGGCCATCGAAGCGGACGGTGCCCGAAGTGGGTTCGATAAGGCGGAGCACCATGCGTCCAAGCGTTGTCTTTCCGCATCCCGATTCGCCTACCAGGCCCACAGTTTCCCCGCTGTAGATGTCCAGCGAAACCCGATCTACCGCACGGAGTTCGTCGGCGGGCGCGCGCGACAGCAATCCGCCAGCGCGTTGATAGACCTTGGTTAGTTCTCGGACCTCCACCAGCGGCGTCGGCATGAACTGATGCTAGCAAACAGCTTAGCCTCGAGACGCGCATAAACACTTGCGGCGGTACAATCCTGACCATGGGTAACTCTCCCAATCGGATACCGTCGTTTGGCCGAACGGGCAAAGATGAGCAATCGGGGCCTCCGGTTGTGCCGATTGCGATCGGCGCCGTGGCGGTGCTGATCGTCATCGGCATCCTAATGTTTTTCGGACGCAGAAGCGGGAACGAGAATGCAGCGCCGGCCACAGCCGATCCTTACGCGGCAAATCTCGTTGTCTCCGGAGAAGCTATGAGCACGGCCAACAACTTTGCCGGTCAGCAGGTTACTTACATCGAAGGCAAGATCACCAATAACGGCAGCAAGACAGTAAACAGCGCGCTTCTCCAAACTACCTTCCACAACTCCCTCGGCGAGGTGGCCCAGAAAGACACGCAACGACTGATGGTCGTCACCACGCGCGAGCCTTACATCGACACCGCGCCGCTGAACAGCGCACCTCTCAAGCCAGGACAAACCCGCGAGTTCCGCCAAACCTTCGAACACGTGACCGCGGATTGGAACATGCAAGCGCCAGAACTTGCCATTGTGAAAACTTCGACCGAGTGAAGGAAGCGCCATTTCTAACAACCCACACGATCAATAATCGGGTGAAGAAGAGCTGGCGTTCGCAGCAGTTTACTTCACCCGATCACCGGATGACCCGATCACCCGATTCCTTTCGAGGGTCTGGCACGTGAGCATTGGCGTAGTACATATCTTCGATGGCCCGCTGGGCGTGAGCGGCGAGCTTGTCCAAATCACGGATTGTGTAGCCCGCTGGGGAGATTGGGTCGCCTACAATCAGCAGCACTTCATGCGGCTGGATGTGATAGGTGTTCATGGGCAGCGCTTCGAATGTGCCGATGATCGCCATTGGTATCACCGGGACTTGCGCCTTGATCGACGCGTAAAACGCTCCGCTCATGAAAGGCATGATATGGCCGTCCGCAGCGCGTCCCCCTTCGGGAAAGATCACAAGCGGCATTCCCGATTTGAGACCCTCGATTGCGCGGCCAAGGCTGCGGATCGAGGCGCGCGCATTGCTCTGATCCACAGGAAACTGACCCGAGCGTTTGAGATGACCGCCAATGAACGGATACCGAAATAGCTCTTGCTTCGCAAGAATGCGGAACTGAAGCGGCAGCCATCCGTAGAGGACGGGGATATCCAACGCGGAGATGTGATTAGCGGCGTACACAGCCGCGCGCGATGGATCGAAGTGTTCGCCGCCCACTACCTTCACCGGACACATTGCTGTTCTCAATATCCATCGCGCCCATGTGCGCGCAACTGCGTGTTGCTTCTCTCCGTTCCGATCGAAAAACGAAACCGCGAAAGAAAGGCTGCCCAGCAGAAACGTGTACAAAAAGATGAGCGGGTCGAGAATGAAATACGAACGCAGCCGGCTTATCCAGTGGGGGGCTCCGCCGCGCGGCATATTCGGTGAAGTGTTTGGCTGTGCCTCTTCGATCAGGGTGGGATGTTCTGCCACTAAGACATTGTAAAGAAGGTATTAAAAAAGCTGAGCTTCTCAGATGAGAGAGCGCTTGGCAGCAATACACTCGTTCAGTTGTGGCACAAAAAAACTAGGAGCCCGACGGCTTAGGGTTGAGCTGCTCCAAGGCCGTTCCCACCAAGTACACGGATCCGGTAATCACCAGAGTCCTCCCACGCTGACGCGCAAAATCTATGGCTTCCCGCACGCTGGCAGCGGCGGTGATTTCAGTTCCCACGTGACCAGCGATTTCGCGAATCTCTTCTGGAGATGCTGCGCGTGGGCTATTTGCCTTCGTGGCGATAACTTCCTCGGCAAGAGGAAAAAGGATCTCCGCGATCTCCCCGATCGCCTTGTCACGCATTGCACCGAAGATGATGGTGAGGGGTGCGCCGTTGTAGCGCGACGAAAGCGCAGAGCGCAGCGCCCATGCTCCCGCCGGATTATGAGCCACGTCCAACACAATCTCTGGCGAGCCGGGGATTACCTGGAAGCGTCCTGCCCAGACTGTCTTAGTGATGCCCTCGCCGATGTCTTGCGGAGAGACACGGTATCCAAAGCTCTGATTCAGTTCCACCGCGGTTGCGATTGCCAGCGCGATATTGCGCAACTGGTGCCTTCCCGCAAGCGGAGAATCGATCGTAATTTGCTGGCCCAGCACTTCTATCGGATATCGATTATGTGGTAGCCCTGCTGATTCGGTGGCAAAGTCCTCTGATGCCGGAGTAATCGGTGGAATATATGCGGTCGCGTTTATGACTCGTGAACCCAATTGGCGAACCACGTCACCTAGTGCATCGTTGACTTCGGGATACTGCGGCAGTGTCAGCAGAGTTCCGTTCCGACGCAGGATTCCCGCTTTCTCTCTCGCGATTTCAGTGAGAGTATTGCCGAGCCATTCGGTGTGATCGAAGGAAACGTCGGTTATCACTGAAAGAAGCGGATCGGCGACGTTTGTCGCGTCGAGCCGTCCCCCGATTCCCACTTCGAGAACCGCAATCTCAACCCGCGTGCTAGCGAAGTATTCAAGAGCCATAGCCGTGAGCGTCTCAAAGAAGCTGGGATGCTGATCGAGCTTCTTAGCCGAGGTTAATGCCTGCGAGATTTCTTCGATCCGGGAATGCATCTCGGCGAACTCCGGATCACTGATCGCCTCGCCGTCGATTGCAATGCGCTCATTCACGCGCACGAGGTGGGGAGAGGTATAGAGCCCGGTCCTGTATCCAGCCTCGCGCAGAATGCTGGCCAAAGTCGCGGAGGTGGATCCCTTACCATTCGTGCCGGCCACGATCACGCTCGGGAACCGTCGCTCAGGATGGCCGAGCGCTTCCGTCAACACGCGCATGTGCTCGAGGTCAAACTTGCGCCGAGGCGTCTCGCCCTTGTGTGTCCAGAGTTCTGGCGCGAGCGACAGGAGGTTCTCGACCGCGGATTGGTAGGCGCTGGACATTGTGCAGCTACTAATTCTAAGGGAGGCCGAAGGAATCGGGTGATCGGGCTATCGGGTGATCGCGTGAAGTAAACCGGCATGGTGCTGGTGGCCAGTTATGGAGGATTGGCGGTTTCAATCACGAAATCACGAAATCGCCAAATCGCGAAATACCGACGGACCTTCTTATAGGGATTGTGATCGCATCATTCTTACTTCACCCAATGACCCGATCACCCGATGACCCGATTCCTTACGCTGCCATGAACGAAAGAGCCCTGGAGAGATATGGCTTGAGATCTTTACGGTGAACGACTGCATCGAGCATGCCGTGTTCGAGCAGGAACTCGCTGCGCTGAAATCCTTCGGGCAGTTTCTGGCGGATGGTTTGCTCGATCACTCTGGGTCCGGCAAATCCGATGAGAGCTCCCGGCTCGGCAATGTTGAGGTCGCCTAGCATCGCGTAAGACGCGGTCACACCACCTGTAGTGGGATCAGTTAGAACTGAGATGTACGGCAATCGAGCGTCGTCCAGCTTCGCGAGCGCGGCTGAGATCTTTGCCATTTGCATCAACGAGCCGAGGCCTTCCATCATCCGCGCGCCACCTGAGGCGGAGATTACGATCAGCGGCTTGCGCTTCTCGATGGCGCGTTCGATCGCGCGCGTAATGGCTTCACCTACTGCAGCCCCCATGCTGCCGCCGATAAAGCGATATTCCATGGCGCTGGCGATTACCGGCTTACCGTCCAGCGAACCTTCTGCGTTGATGACTGCGTCCTGAATTCCGGTTTCCTTCTGCGCCTTCTTCAAGCGATCGCTATATCGTTTGGTATCGACGAAGCCGAGAGGATCGGTAGAGCCTAGATTCGTTTCAGTCTCCTCCCATTCGCTGTTATCGAGCAGCATTGAGAGTCGCGTACGCGCGTCGAGCCGGAAATGCTTCTGGCATTTCGGACAGACGTTTAGATTTGCATCCAAGTCTTTCTTCCAGATGATCTGGCGGCAACCTTCACACTTCTCCCATAATCCTTCGGTACGGACGCGCTTTTCGCCGGTCGCGTCTAGTTCGGAGCTTTCCCGCTTAAACCACGTCATTCAGTACTCAATTCCTCGTTGAGCCAGGATACCGGCCTCGTAGGCGTGCTTCACCTGGCGCATTTCCGTGACTGTATCCGCGATTTCAACGATTTTCGAATGGGCGTTGCGTCCGGTCAAAATCACGTGAACCATTTCTGGCTTCTGTCTTAGCGTATCAGCCACGGTTTGGGGATCCAACATGCCATAGCTGATCGCGTAATTAATTTCATCGAGAATCACGAGATCCCAGCGGCCGGAGAGGATGGCTTCACGACTCTCCTGCCACGCTTGTTCCACGAGACGAATGTCCTCAGGATCGGTTTCAGCGCCTCCAACTTTCACGAAGCCACGTCCGAGCTGCTTCATCACAAAGTTATCGCCGAAGGCCTTCACCGCGTCGAGTTCGCCGTAGTGCCACGAGCCTTTCAGAAACTGCAGCATCAGAACTTTCATTCCGTTCCCAACAGCCCGCAGGGCAGTGCCCATGGCTGCGGTGGTCTTTCCCTTTCCTGGACCGGTGTTGACGATGATGAGACCACGGCGAACGTCAGTCATTGCTTGAGCCAGCTCATGTTCATTTTGTTTCTGGCAATCGCAACACCATCAGCGAAGTTCAACCTGCTTGATTTTGCGGCCAACCTGGACTGGAACGGAAATCGGAACAGTGGTCTGATACGTATATCCCTGAATCAGTCCTCCTGCTACGCGCACAGCACGTTGCTTTATCTGGCGCTGAGCATCGGAGCCCGAATCTGCTAGTCCGGCTGCCTTCAGAAGTTTGTCAATGCGTATGAATCGCATCGTTCGTCCGTTTGGTTGTTGGGCCGTTGTCTCTTGACCCGGTAATGCAGGAACCGGACCCGCATCGTGTGTATCAATGCTAACGGAGTCGATGCTCACCGCGATTGTTTCAAGTTGGGTCGGAATCTCATGCTGCTGGAACTGCTTCGCCCAGTTCTCCTGTGCCGCTTCTGCCGCTGCCTCGGAGTGGAAATCGGCGACGATGCGGCGCGCGAGATCCTTCTTCGCCTGCATCGGATGCACCGCGCCGGAAGTGACCTTTAACTTGAGTTCCTCGATCTGCTGCACGCGCATGTCGGTCAGCAGCGTCCAATAGCGCCACATCAGTTCGTCGGAGATCGACATCAGCTTGCCGTACATCTCCAGCGGGGGCTCCTTGATGCCAACGGCATTGCCAAGCGATTTCGACATCTTCTGCACGCCGTCTAAGCCTTCGAGGATCGGCATCATCAGCACGATCTGCGATGGTTGCCCGAACTGCCGTTGCATCTCGCGACCGGTGAGCAGATTGAATTTCTGATCCGTGCCGCCAAGCTCCACGTCTGCTTCGAGAGCAACGGAATCGTACGCCATCACAAGGGGATACAGGAGCTCGTGCACTGCAATCGGTTTTTCCTGCTGAAAACGCGCATGAAAGTCCTCGCGCTCCAGCAACTGCGAAACCGTGTATTTCTCGCCAAGACGAATCAAATCAATCGCGGTGAACTTCGAGAACCAGCGGCTATTGAAGTCGATCTCGGTCTTCTTCGGATCGAGAATCTTAAAGACCTGTTCCTTGTAAGTCTCAGCATTGCGATCGAGCTCTTCGCGCATAAGCGGTTTGCGAGTCGCCGAGCGTCCGCTGGGATCGCCGATGAGCCCGGTGAAATCCCCGATCAGAAAAATGACCGTATGGCCCATATCCTGAAAATGTTTGAGCTTGCGAATCAGTACCGTGTGACCAAGATGCAAATCGGGAGCAGTGGGATCGAAACCGGCTTTTACTCGCAAGGGCTTACCGGTCTTTGCCGACTGCTCAAGGCGAGCGCGCAGTTCGGGCTCGCGGATGATCTCCACAGAGCCCTTTTTCAGATACGCGAGCTGCTCTTCGACGGGAGGAAAGCTCAAGGTCATGCGATGTGATTGTAGAGTTCCGACTCGCGCTGCTCGGTTAAGTCCTGAATCTTGGGCGAATAATCGAGAAAGTGAGGCGTGCGGCGATGAGCGTCCAGCGCAGCATCGTCGCGGTAAAGTTCGTACAGCATGAATTTGCGCGGCTCCTTGCGCGACTGATGCACGTCGAACCGCATGCTTCCAGGTTCGGTCTGCACCAGCTTCACGTACGAACGAAACATGTCGGCCGTCTCCTGCTCGCGGCCAGCTTTCACGGTGATATGAACAGTCAGGCAGATCATCGGATCTCCAAGAAATCTATTTAATCACGAGGGAGGAATCGGGTGATCGGGCTATCGGGTGATCGGGAGCGCGAGCTTATTACCGATTTCGAGATCTCGAGAATCTCAAGCGGGTTCGTCAAATCACAAGATCCGCAGGCGGTGTTGGCAAGTGGCGCGCTTGTCTTACTTGACCCGATCACCCGATCACCCGATCACCCGATTTTTTCACATACCTTCTCCCCTGAATCTCATACTCCCCACCGAGCACCATGCGAATGGCTTCGGTGTACGCGATGTGTTCCTGTTCAAGAATTCGTAAGGAAAGGGTGTGCTCGTCATCGGTCGGCAATACCGGCACCGATCTTTGCAAAATGATGACACCACGGTCGAGGTTTTCGTCCACAAAATGCACGGTACATCCGCTTACCTGCACTCCATACTCGAGCGCCTGCCGCTGCGCGTCGAGCCCGGGAAAAGCGGGCAACAACGAGGGGTGAATGTTGAGAACCCGATTTGGGAATGCCTCGAGAAACGCCGGCGAGATCAGCCTCATGTAGCCGGCCAGACAGACGAAATGTACGTTGTGTTCCTGTAAACACTTTACGACCGCCGCATCGTGCTCGGCGCGTCCTAATCCCTTGCTTTGGATTACATGCGTGTGAATCCCGCGCTGCTCGGCGGCCTGGATCCCGGGAACGTAGGGCTTGTTTGAGATCACGACCGCAATTTCCGCTTCCGGAATCTGCCCTGTGGCGATGTTGTCGGCGATGGCGACGAAGTTTGAGCCGCGTCCGGAAAGCAGAATGCCGAGTTTGTTCATCACTCGAAGTTCAATTCACCACTGAGACACGGAGTCACGGAGAGAAGTTGGATCAACTAAGTTTGGCACCGTATTCGCGAAGCTCTGGTGATTTGCCGACTTTCCTCTCCAAGTCGATTCTCCGTGTCTCTGTGTCTCCGTGGTGAAGAGCCGTTAAGAGTAAATCACCTTGCGATCGCCTTTGACGATGCGTCCAATGGTGTAGCCCTTTTCGTTCACGCGATCAAGAATGGTCAGCACGCGCTTGAACTTGTTTGCCGGAACGATCAGGATCATTCCAATTCCCATATTGAACGTGCGCAACATCTCGTCCTGCGGCACATTTCCGAGCTTCTGCAGGTGAGCGAACACAGGCAACTCCGGCCATGATCCTAATTCGATACTCGCGGCGGTACCTTTGGGCAAGATCCGTGGCAGGTTCTCAGTGATGCCTCCGCCGGTGATGTGAGCCATGCCAACCACGACCTCAGCTTCCAGCACTCTGCGCAGCACGGGCCAATAACTCTTGTGGGTACGCATTAGCTCGGCTCCCGCCTTGTTCCTGATTTCGCTCACAAAAGTTTCGGGATTGTATCCGGCAACTTCAAAGAACAGCTTCCGTGCGAGCGAGTAGCCGTTGGTGTGCAGGCCGGTGGACGGCAGACCGATAATCACGTCACCGACTTCAATGCGCTCACCGGTAATGATGCGATCACGATCGACCGCCCCCACGATGAATCCAGCGATGTCATATTCGCCGTCGGCATAGAAGCCGGGCATCTCCGCAGTCTCTCCACCTATGAGCGCGCAGCCATTTTGGCGGCAGGCATCGGCGAGTCCGGAAACAACTTTTTCTGTCACTTCGGGATCCAGTTTTCCGGTGGCGAAATAGTCGAGAAAAAAGAGAGGAGTCGCACCCTGCACGGCAATGTCGTTCACACAATGGTTGACGAGATCGGCGCCGACGGTGTGGTGCAGGTTCATCGCGAACGCGATCTTGAGTTTGGTCCCCACACCGTCGGCGCTCGAGACCAGAACGGGATTCTTATACTTGTCGCCGAGCGCGAACAATCCACCAAAACTGCCGATGTCACTCAAGACACTACGGTTAAAAGTCTTCTGCGCAAGGTACTTGATCCTCTGTTTGGCGCGGTCGGCCCGGCTGATATCCACGCCTGCGGCGGAGTAGGTAATGGGTCGGCGCGCCTTTTTGGGGGCTGGGGATTGGGCCAAGAAGTCAGGTCCTTCAGGTGAAATGCTGGGACAGGAACGAAAAGTGTATCACCTGAAGCAGAGCAGTAAGCCGGTGCGCCGCCACCGAATCTGCGTCACATGTGCCAAGACCGATGTGTAGAGACGTACCTGATGAAATAAGTTGGGATCGAGCCACGCGGAACTCGGGGCATCATAAGACCAGAAGACGATAATCGGTTCGCCAATAACGTTTTTCACCGGAACTGGTCCCCAATATCGACTATCTTCAGAATTGTCGCGATTGTCACCCATCACGAAGAGTGAACCACCCGGAACAAGCTGCGGTGAGATGTTTTCCTGCCATGACCAGCGCCGATTAGCATGCAGCACTGCATAGCTCTCCGGCATGCGCATGCGATTGACGTACAGAATTCCACGATGGATCTCGACCACATCTCCGGCGACGGCAATCACCCGCTTCAGATAAATCTCGTCGGGTTCTACGGTACTGCGGAATGCGACGATCTCTCCCGGCTTAGGCGTACGCAGTTGAGGCAGGCGACAGGAGCTAAAAGGAAGATTGGGTCCATACGGCAGTTTCAGTAGGAGAAGATGATCGCCTACGAGCACAGTGCCTTCCATCGAGGCAGTCGGAACCATCCCAAGTCCCAACACGAAACAGAACAAAA
This sequence comes from Terriglobales bacterium, assembly GCA_045808065.1. GTDB lineage: Bacteria > Acidobacteriota > Terriglobia > Terriglobales > Acidobacteriaceae > Gp1-AA112. Next base: position 284,844 of record JBJMGD010000029.1, read on the forward strand.
AGGTGACTCCTAACGCCGTCCAAACAAGCGCTGCTAGCCACGGCGACCGAACCCTTTGGACAGCTTTTTTCTGTGGAAATCTCGATAACAGGGAAATTAGCAGGGAATTTTTGCGATTTCCGGCACTTGATTCCAGCACACCCGCATAAAGACTGGGCAATCCAAGCCTTCCGCCTTCGCTCACGTGGTGGAACAGGGAATTATCAGGGAATTCCCTAGCCGGCGCGGGTGTCGGAGTAGCGCGCAAAGAATCACACTCCAGAAGGTTGACTCAATTCTGAGCCGCTCCTCCAGAGCTTGGGAATCAGTAGTTGTACCTAGTGCCGAGTGGTTTCGACGGTTGGTGCGGTAACGAAGGTGAGCGCACCGCTGGAGATTTGCAAGCGTCCGCTAGCTCGACTTTCGCCGATCACCGCCCCTGCGGTCTTGGCCTTCAGCTCGCGCGCTCTTACGGCGGTCAGCTCCACGCCGCTCGATGATGCGGCGGTCTACGTCCGGCCAGGTGAGTTCAGGCATAGCCTGCATCCGATCCACGACGGCAGCAACTCCATAACGGCCATTTTCGCCGACATGGTTTTGGACGCGCTGTACGGTTGCGTGGCAGCAAACCCACTTCGCCGCATCACCAGTGACTTCTTTCGGCAGGATCATCACGATGTCGACCGGACTGCCTTCGCTGACGCTGGTAGCGCATTCCAGGAAAATGCCGGATTTACTGAGGTTGAGGGCCTCGGCCGGGATGTCCCCGTGTTCGGTATGCACCTTGGCCGGAACGTTCACCGCTTTGCGCGGTGCGCTCCTCTTTTCGGGACCCGGTGACACCATGGCGATTCTCCTAAAACGTCGTGCTTTTCGAAGCTGCCGCAGGATACGACACTTTGGCCAGGATGTACATACAACTTGCTCTGAACGCAGCATTTAGAAGAACCACGTTGCTCACCCGACGAACCCCAAAAACCAGCAAAACTATTTGACATGGCAGGTGTGTATATTTATACATAGAGATGCATATTCATGCATCATGTCCAAGCTTACGAGGCAGCAATTGATTCTGCAATTGATCGAAAACGGAAATGTGGCGAATCAGGAGGACCTGCGGCGTGCACTCATCCGTCATGGACAGCGGGTAACTCAGGCCACGCTTTCGCGCGATATCCATGAGCTTGGAATTGTAAAGACTGCAGAAGGATACGCGGTGGCCACGGAAGCCGCTGCTGATCCAGCACTGCCTGCAACTGGCCGATTGGTGCGTGAGTTTGTTCTTAGTATCCGTGAAGCCCAGAACCAGCTCGTGTTGAGAACCAGCGTGGGAAGCGCCCAGCCTGTGGCTGCGGCGCTAGATGCCGAAGGCTGGCAGGAGATTTTCGGCACTATTGCTGGAGACGACACGATTCTCATCATCTGCGAGGACAATCGTTCGGCCACGCGAGTTGCGAACCGCATAAGGGAGATGCTTGCTTAATGGGACAGCAACTCCAAACCGCGGTCGTTGGCGCGACCGGATACGCCGGATTTGAACTTGCGCGTCTTCTCGGCCAGCATCCTCGCCTCGCCAAGCCTCTGCTCTTTACACGCGAATCCGGAAACTCCGCCGATCTCACCGAGTATTACCCGCACGTTCTTGGCAATGGACAGTTGCGCGTGCACCCGTTCGATTGGCAAAGCCTAAGCCATCAAGGCGTGGACGTGCTCTTTCTCGCCACCCCGCATGAGACCTCGCGCGAATGGGCTCCCGAGGCGCTGAAGCGCGGGATGAGAGTCATCGACCTGAGCGGAGCCTGGCGGCTGAAACGCGAGTCTCATCGCGCCGTTTACGGATTCCACGATGCCGATCCGGCCACGGCCACTGCGGTTGCAGGAGCGGCGGTCTACGGATTGCCTGAGCTGCGGTCGAAGCAGATTGCCGGATCGAAGCTCATCGCCAATCCCGGCTGCTATGCGACTTCGGTGATCGTGGCTCTGGCGCCGGTGGTCGCAGCCGGAATCGTCAACCGAAGTGCTGGCATCGTTTGTGATTCGAAGTCCGGCGTTTCCGGTGCGGGCAAGCAGGCCACGGCTACCACCCATTTCGTGGAAGTCGCAGACAATTTGTCTGCCTACGGCGTTTTCACGCACCGGCATCTGGGAGAGATTCTCGAGCAACTCGATCTGCAGGACGACGAGCTCACATTTACGCCGCATCTGCTGCCCATACCGCGCGGAATTCTCTCGACCATCTACGTCCGCCTCGCTCAGTCGATGGCTTCTGCGGAGATCGAGTTGATCTACGCCAAGGCTTACGCGACCCAGCCGTGGATCCGGCTGTTTGGCACGAAGCTGCCGCAGATCCGTTATTCCCTGCACACGAACTATTGCGACGTGGGCTTCAACCTGAGCTCCGATGGCAAGCGGATGGTCATCGTGTCGTGCCTCGACAACCTGATGAAGGGCGCCGCCGGACAGGCGGTGCAGAACATGAACGTAATGCTCGGTTTTGACGAGAAAGAGGGCCTCAATTGAGAGTCGTAGTCAAGATAGGCGGGGCCGCCCTCGACAACCGGGAACTGGTGCGCAAATGCGCGCGTGCCATTGTGGAACTGGCGGATGGCAATCATCACCAGGTCGCGGTCGTTCATGGCGGAGGCGCGGAGCTTACACGAACGCTCCTGCAGCTTGGCAAAGAGAGCAATTTCATCAATGGTCTGCGCGTTACCGACTCGGAAACACGCGACGTCGCCCTGATGGTTTTAGCCGGCAAGGTGAACAAAGCACTGGTTGCCGAACTCGCCGCCCTTGGCAAGCCAGCGATTGGAATGTGTGGCGCCGATGGTCTGAGCTTCCGTGCGCGCAAGAAGAAAACAGACGGCTGTGATCTGGGCTACGTTGGCGAAATCTGCTCAGCGGATCCCCGGTGGATCGAAGCCATCTGGAATGCTGGCGGTATCCCCGTAATCTCTAGCGTCGCCCTAGGTACCGATGGCCAGTACTACAACGTGAATGCCGATCAAACGGCGGCGGCATGCGCGGTTGCATGTCACGCGCAAGGACTCATCTTCCTGACTGATGTTGCCGGCGTAAAAAGTGCCGACGGCTCCGTGATCCGCTGGCTACAGATGAAGCAAATAGCCGACTTGATCAAGAGCTCGGTGGTTTGCGGCGGCATGTTGCCCAAACTCGAAGCCTGCCAGGAGGCGTTGCGGCGCGGCGTCGGACGTGTGCGCATTCTGCCTGCAAGCGAAGTGAATCTGCTTCCTGATTTCTATACCTGCAAGATCGAATGCGGGACCGAGGTGATGGTGGCATGAAGCTGGCGAAAGCAAAACAGAAAGAAGAGAAGCTCCTGCTACAGACTTACGACCGTGTTCCGCTACTTCTGGAGCGCGGCAAGGGCGTACACGTCTACGACTCCGAGGGCAAGAAGTATCTCGATTTCGTTAGCGGAATCGGAGTGAACGCGCTGGGCTATGGCGACCAGCCGGTATTGAAGACGATTGCGAAGCAGTCCGCGAAGCTGATTCACACCTCGAATCTTTACTACCACGAGTTCACGGTTCAACTCGCCGAGCACCTGACGCGTATTTCCGGTCTCGATCGCGTATTCCTGACGAACAGCGGTACCGAAGCGTGGGAAGGCGCGCTCAAAATCGCTCGCGCCTATGCCAAGAAGACCCTTGCGAAAGGATCGGAGGCCAAGTGGCGGGTACTCGCCATGGAAAATTCCTTCCATGGCCGCACCTACGGATCGCTCTCCACCACGGGACAAACGAAGTACCGCGAGGCCTACGAGCCGGTGCTGCCGGGCATTGAGTTTGTCACCTTCAATGACGTGGAAGATCTCAAGGACAAGTTCAACGATTCCGTCTGCGCCGTCGCCATCGAGACCGTGCAAGGGGAAGGTGGCATTCAGCCGGTTTCACCCGAGTTTCTGGAGACGGCGCGCGCACTCACGGCGGGTAGTGGCGCGCTGTTGCTGCTCGACGAAATCCAAAGCGGCATGGGACGCACGGGCGAGTGGTTCGCCTACCAGCACTATGACGTGAAGCCTGATGTGGTCACAGTCGCGAAACCCATCGCGGGTGGACTCGCTCTGGGCGCGATCCTCACTACCAACGAAGCCGCAAGCTGCCTCAAGCCCGGCATGCATGGCACCACTTTCGGCGGCGGTCCGCTGGCCTGCGCGGTAGCATGCACCGTGATCGATCAGATTGAAAAACGGAAGCTGGTGAAATCCAATCGCGAACTGGGCAAGTATTTCGTCAAAGAGCTCAAAGGGCTGCGGAAAAAGCATTCGTCCATACGCGAAGTACGCGGCCTCGGCTTGATGATCGCAGCGGAACTCGATTCCGGTGATCTGGCCAAGGGTGTCGTTCCGGCGATGCTCGATCGAGGCATCATCATCAACCGCACGCACGAAACGTCATTGCGTTTTCTTCCGCCGTACACGATCGCGAAGAAGCACATTGATGAAGTCGTGCAAGCGCTGGACGCCACATTGAAGAAATTGGAGAAGACGCAAGCGAAATCAAGAACGCAATCGACCCCTGAAGAGGAACTGGTTGCGCAAGGGAGCAAACAGTGAGCACTCGACCGATACAAACCATTCCGGCCGTTCCGTTGCCTCCGGCACAGACGTGGGGAGAGGACCTGATCTCGATCAACGATCTCGGTCCCTCCGGAGTCAACGCGGTCCTCGACCTTGCGTCGCTGATGAAGGATCGTCCAGCGGATTTCCGCGGAGCCCTCTCCGGCAAACAGGTGGTGATGTTCTTTGAGAAGCCATCCCTGCGCACTCGGTTGACCTTCGAGGCCGGCATCACCAGCCTGGGCGGTCATGCGTTTTTTGTCGATCAGACAGCCTCGCGCATCGATGCGCGCGAGAAGCTCAGCGACATCGCTCACAACCTCGAGCGCTGGGTGGACGGTATCGTTCTGCGCACCTTCGCTCACTCCACGGTCACCGATATGGCCGAGCACGCCAGCATTCCGGTGGTCAATGCGCTAAGCGATCTCGAGCACCCCTGTCAGGCGCTCGCCGACTGCCTAACTCTGCAAGAAAAATTTGGCGACCTGCGCAATGTGAAGCTTGCTTATGTTGGGGATGGCAACAATGTCGCCCACTCACTGCTGCTCGCGGCAGCATGCCTTGGCAGCACAATCCGCGTGGCGACCCCCGAGGGCTATGGTCCCAATACGGAAATCGTGAAGCAGGCGAAGAAGATCGCGGCGACGACCGGCGCGACCATTCAAATCCTTACCGATGTACACAAGGCTGTCGCTGGCGCCGACGCGATTTACACGGACGCGTGGGCGAGCATGGGTCAGGAGAGTGAAGCCGCTCAGCGGAAAGAGACCTTCAGCGCATATCAGGTAAACGACAAGCTCTTCACCGGCGCTGCGCCGTCGGCTTTGTTCATGCATTGTCTGCCGGCGCATCGCGGCGAAGAAGTTACTGATGCCGTGATCGATTCGGCGCGGTCCGTGGTATTTGACCAGGCGGAAAATCGTCTTCACGTGCAAAAGGCCATTCTGATGATGCTCCTCGGCGGCAGCGTTCATCGCTATTCGACCGGCCAGAAGAAACCAAGGAGAACTCATGCCTGAGAAAGTCGTACTCGCTTACTCCGGAGGCCTCGACACCTCCATCATCATTCCCTGGCTCAAAGAGAACTACGCCTACGACGTGATCGCGATGGTGGCGGACGTCGGACAAGGCGAGGACCTCGATGCTGTCGTTGCCAAGGCGTACAAGACTGGCGCATCAAAGGTCGTGGTGCGCGACATGCGCGAAGAGTTTCTCACCGACTATGTTTTTCGTGCGATTGCTGCTGGAGCGGTGTACGAACATAAGTATCTCCTAGGCACATCGCTGGCGCGCCCCGTTATCGCCAAGCACCAGGTGGAAGTTGCGCTTCAGGAGAATGCCACCGCTGTCGCGCACGGCTGCACCGGCAAGGGCAACGATCAAGTCCGCTTCGAGCATGCGTATCAGGCGCTCGCTCCGCAGTTGAAGGTGATCGCGCCGTGGCGCGAGTGGGACCTCAAGTCGCGTGAAGATTGCCTTGTCTACGCCGAAAGCCGCGGAATCCCGGTCGCCGCAAGTCGCGAGAAGATCCACAGTCGCGACCGCAACCTGCTACACATCAGCCACGAAGGTGGAGAACTCGAAGATCCGTCCAACGCGCCCCTTGAAAGTACTTGGCAGTGGACCAACTCTCCGCAAAGCGCTCCTAATGAGGCTGAAAACGTGGAGATTGAATTCGAACAGGGCATTCCCATTTCGGTGAATGGAAAGGGGCTTGCGCCCGTCGCGCTGCTGGAGGAGCTTAACGACATCGGGGCGCGCAACGGCATTGGCCGGATTGATTTGGTCGAGAACCGTTTCGTTGGAATCAAGTCACGCGGCTGCTACGAAACACCGGGTGGAACGCTGATTCTCACCGCTCATCGCGAACTCGAAGCACTGTGCCTCGATCGCGATCTGATGCACTTTAAGCAGCACATTGCGCTCAAGTACGCGGAGCTCGTCTATTTCGGTTTGTGGTTCACGCCTTTGCGCGAGTCGCTCGATGCGTTCGTGGCCAGCACGCAAAAGGAAGTAACCGGCACCGTTGGCCTGAGTCTCTACAAAGGGAATGTCTCCGTCACCGGCCGCCAGTCGGAGTACTCGCTCTATCGCACCGACCTGTCTTCGTTCACCATGGGCGAGAGCTACGATCAGAAGGACGCTGCCGGCTTCATCCGCATTCTTGGATTGCCCGCACGCTCACGCGCCATCCTGCGCAAGGCCACTCCTCAAGAGGAGGAAGTGAGCGCGTGAAGATGTGGTCGGGCCGGTTTCGCCGGCCGTTGGATCCCGAATTCGAGCAGTGGCAGCGGTCGTTTCCGTTTGATAGGCGACTCTTGCCGCAAGAGATTGGGGCAAGCAGCGCGCATGCTCGTGCACTCGCGCGCGTCGGTGTGCTCTCTTCGGCGGAGCTGAATTCGCTGCTTGAAGCTCTGCAGCACGTGAAGCACGCATGTGAGAGCGATCCACATTTTCTCGAGGACAGCGAGGCCGAGGACGTCCATCATTTTCTCGAGCGCAGGCTGGGCGAACTGGCTGGCGACGTAGGACTGAAGCTGCATGCCGGCCGCAGCCGCAACGAGCAGATCGCTACCGATCTGCGCTTGTTCGTCCGCGATGCGATCGACAGCCTCCAGAGCAAATTGGTTGAGTTTGTCGAGACCATCCTCGAGAAAGCCAAACGTGCCGGCAACGCTGCTATGCCGGCGCACACGCACTTGCAGGCTGCGGAGCCGGTACTCGTCGCGCACTGGCTGCTTGCATATGCCGAAATGGTGTTGCGCGATCACTCGCGCTTACGAGATTGCCGCGAGCGGCTGAATTTTTGTCCGCTTGGCTCGGGTGCGGTAGCGGGAGCAACGCTGCCGCTGGATCGAGAAGCGATGTCTGCGGAGCTTGGGTTCACCGCTCCCACTGCCAACAGCATCGATGCCACTAGCGATCGCGACTTCGCCATTGAGTTCGTGCAGGCGCTTTCCCTGTTGGGCATTCACCTAAGCCGCTGGGCGGAGGAGATGATTCTTTTCTCCACGCGCGAGTTCGGATTCGTTCGTCTGCCGGAGACCTACTCCACCGGCAGTAGCGCGATGCCGCAGAAGATGAATCCTGACGCGCTCGAGTTGATCCGCGGCAAAGCCGGACGCCTTGCCGGAGCTGCAACCACGCTGCTCATAACCACTAAAGGTCTGCCGCTTGCGTACAACAAAGATTTGCAAGAGACGCAGGAGCCGGTATTTGATGCCGCCGACACCTCGGTTCATTGTGTGAAGACCGCCATCGGAGTCATGCGGGAGTGCGAATTCGATTTCGCAAGCATGGGAGCGGCGGCGGAATGTGGATTCATGAATGCCATGGCCGCTGCAACCTATCTCGCATCGAAGGCTGTCCCATTTCGGAGCGCGCATGAAGCGATCGGCAAAGCCGTGAGCTTCTGCCTTGAGCGCGGCTGCGAATTGGCCGATCTACAACTCGAGCAGCTGAAGCAGTTCAGTCTTGCGTTCGATCAGGATTTTTATTCCTCAATCACGCTGGAGGCGGTTTTGGCTTGTCACGACGTACCTGGCGGGACCAATCCCGCTCGAGTGCGTGCGGCTGTTGAAGATCTCAACCAGCGCGTGCGCGCGCTACAGGAGGCACTCCATGCTCACGCGTAGAGCGATCCTGCCGGACGTTGAGCAAGTCCACAAACTCATCTCGGAGTACTCGCACGACGGCACTTTGCTGCCGCGCAACCTTGCGGAGCTGTCAGAGAACGTGCGTGACTTCATCGTGGTCGAGGACGGCGGCGAAATCATCGCCTGCGGCGCTCTGCACTTTTACGGACGCCACCTCACCGAGATTCGATCGATCGCAGTACGGCCGAAGCACAAAGGAAAAGGCGCAGGCCGGGTGCTCATCGACGCTCTGCTCGCGGAGGCCAAACTCCACAGGATCAAATGCGTGTGTCTCTTCACCCGCATTCCTGAATTCTTCGCGAAGTTCGGATTCGACTACGCCAGCCGCGAAGTGCTGCCGGATAAGATTTACAAAGATTGCCTGAAGTGCCCGCGCTTGCACGCCTGTGACGAAGTCGCGATGTACCGCGGATCGTTGCCAAAAGTCGCGCCAGTGAAGTTGGAGGAGATCCACGTTCCGCTGGCGGCACTCGAAGCACGATAGAGACGCAGCATGCTGCGTCTCTATTTCTTTTTTTGCGTGCCGGCCAGCTTCGCCTTCAAAGCCTCACGCTTTTCCCGCATCTTCACCACCTTCTTGTGTCGGCGATTGTCGCGCGCTTTATCACCATTGATTAAAGACATTCCGAACTCCCTCCTAATGCAGTACAAGTGTATCCTGCACCCTTCAATGTGGAACCGGCCGCCCTCGGCCGGGTGTTTGGTGAGATTTTGCGGTGGGCGATTTTCAGAGCTCACCCGATCACCATCAAAACCACCAAAACATCCGGCCGAGGGCGGCCGGTTCCACGTCGGTCGCCGCTTATCGTTCTACCACATACATGTAGTCTTCCCGCGTTTCTGCGAATGCCTGCGCGACTTTGAGAAATGCCTTAGCGGCGTGCGACAGCTTCGACCGCTTGCGATACACAAGCCTCAGCTTGCGTTCAAACTGCAATTCCGGGACAGACACGCTCACCAGTTTCGGTCCTAGCTCCTCCTGTACGGAAATGCGCGGCAGAAGCGCAACACCATTTCCCATTGCCACAAATTTCTTGATCGATTCGATGGTAGGAAGCTCAACGCTCATATTGAGCGGCGTCTTCGATTTGCGAAAGGCTTCGATCACCTTCAGCCGATATGGCGACTGGACGTTGTGGGCGATGAATACTTCCGCGCCAAGCTGCTGAATTTTCACTCGAGCCTGTCCGCTGAGCGGATGCTTGCGATGCATGATGAACGAAAGCTGGTCGGAGTAAACGCAGATGCTCTGCAGCTCCGGTGAATTTGGCCGGAAAGAGACAACGCCGAGCTCGGCGTTGTGGTTCAGCAGGTCGTCGGGTATGCGGCTGGCCAGCGAGCGCAGCACCGTGATCCTGATGGTGGGATACAGTCTGCGAAACTCGTCCAGCACTGGCAGCAGATAAAGACAGGTGAACTCGTTGGCGGCGATGCTCAGCTTGCCGCGATACAGTTGACGCAACTCCGTCAATGCACCCTGGGCTTCCACCCGCAGGTTGATTAACTTCTGCGCATACTCGTACACCACCTGACCGGCGTCAGTGAGAGTGCCATCGCGCGACGAGCGGTCGAGCAGAGGCTCGCCAAGCTCCTGTTCTAGCTTGCGGATGGTCTGGCTGATCGCCGGCTGGCTGCGATGCAGCTTCTGCGCCGCGCGCGAGAAGCTCCCTTCCTGCACCACCGCAGCGAAGGTTTGGAGCTGAAAAAGGTCCATGGTGTAAAGAGCAATCGGCGCTCGGCCAGAACCAGAATGGTACTTCCGCAAGAGGCACGCGAGCTGACCGTTCGCCCTCCTCATCGCGAGCCTCGATGCCGGTTATTGGCGAACGGCTGAATGCCGAGAGCCTTATATCCTCATAAGAATCTCAAATACTACCACGTTACCTTATGATTTCATAAGAATTATAAGCTTGGATTATAGGCGTGCAGACCATAAAACTACATAGTTGGCTCGGAGCCCCCATTCGAGGATAGCGATGGAACGAATCATCATTTTCGACACCACTCTGCGGGACGGCGAACAGTCTCCTGGATGCAGCATGGACATTTCCGAGAAGTTGCAGATGGCACACACGCTGGATGCGCTGGGTGTGGATGTGCTCGAAGCGGGCTTTCCCGTCGCGTCTGACGGCGACTTCGCCGCGGTGCAGCTCATCGCGCGTGAAATTCGGCGGCCCGTGATCGCCGCGCTCGCGCGCTGCAAGCAGGAAGATGTGCAGCGTGCAGGGGAGGCCGTTCGCGAGGCCGAGCATCCGCGCATTCACACGTTTCTCGCAACTTCCGATATCCATCTGCAATTCAAGCTGAAAATCAGCCGGGCTGAAGCACTGGAGCAGATGCGTAGCGGCGTATCGCTTGCGAAATCGTACTGTGAGGACGTGGAGTTCTCGCCAGAAGACGCTACGCGCTCGGACTTTGACTTTCTGTGCGAAGTAGTCGAGGCGGCGATCGAAGCAGGCGCTACTACGATCAACATTCCGGACACGGTCGGTTACACCTTCCCAGCCGAATACGGCGCTCTGATCTCAAGGCTTCGAACCGAAGTGGCAAACATCAACAAAGCGGTGCTCTCGGTGCACTGCCATGACGACCTCGGACTGGCGGTGGCGAATACGTTTGCCGGCGTTGAAGCTGGCGCGCGTCAAGTAGAGTGCACGATCAATGGAATCGGCGAACGTGCAGGCAATGCCTCGCTCGAAGAAGTAGTGATGGCCATGCGTGTCAGAAGCGATCGCATGCCTTTTGAGACCGGCATCAATACCAAGATGCTGTATGCGGCCAGTCAGCAGCTGTCGCAAACCATAAGCTTTGGGCCGCAGCCCAATAAGCCTGTTGTGGGAGCCAATGCATTCGCTCACGCGGCGGGTATCCATCAGCACGGTATGCTCTCGAACCCACTCTGCTACGAGATCATGACACCTGAATCGGTCGGGGCCCCGGGCACCAAGCTCGTACTTGGCAAGCACTCTGGACGCCACGCTTTGCAGGCGCGGTATTCCGAATTGGGATACGCACTGAGCCGTGCGGAACTTCAGGAGACTTACACGCGATTCATCGAACTGGCGGATCGCAAGAAGAACGTCTACGACCAGGACCTCCTGGCGCTGCTGCCGATCGAGCGCAGGTCGTCGCGAGCAGGCGCAGCCACTGCTGCAGCAGCACACCCGTTTTAGGAATGAAGGATAGAGGCGAGTAATGAGGCTGAAAGTCGCAGTGCTGCCCGGTGACGGCATCGGTCCCGAGGTGATGAAGGTGGCGGTGCGCGTAATTCGCACCCTCGCCGACACCATCGGCTTCGAGCTTCAGTTGCATGAGCATCCTGTTGGCGGAGCTGCCCTGGCCGAGACCGGGTTTCCGCTTCCCAAAACGACCCTCGACCAATGCCTCGAGAGCGATGCCGTGCTGCTGGGCGCGGTGGGCTCGCCAACGTTCGACAGCCTTCCACAGGATCGCCGTCCCGAGGCGGGATTGCTCCAACTCAGAATCGCGCTGGGTGGATACGCGAACCTGCGTCCCGCGATCGCATACAACGCGCTGACGGAGTGCTCGCCTCTGCGGACCACCATTGTGGCCGGCGCCAACGTACTGTTTGTGCGCGAATTGCTCGGCGGCCTTTATTTCGGGGAACCCCGCGGCATTGACGCTTCTACTCGCTCCGCGTGGAACACGATGCGATATAGCGAGCCGGAAATCGAGCGAGTCGCTCGCGTGGCCTTCGAGCAGGCAAGACAGAGGAGCTCGAAAGTCACGTCGGTCGACAAAGCCAACGTGCTGGAAACATCCCAGCTCTGGCGCACGGTCGTAACGCGCGTTGCCGCTTCGTATCCCGATGTCGCGCTCGACCACATGTACGTGGATGCTTTCGCGATGCATCTGGTCACCAATCCGAAGCGCTTCGATGTCGTGCTGACAGAGAATTTATTTGGCGACATTCTCTCCGACGAAGCCGCCGCGATTACTGGGTCTCTTGGCATGCTACCTTCGGCGAGCATCGGAGGCGCGGTAAATCTCTATGAGCCGGTGCACGGCTCCGCTCCTGACCTCGCCGGTCGCAATCTTGCGAACCCTCTGGGCGCAATCGCCTCAGCCGCAATGATGCTGCGCCACACGGCGGCAATGCATCGGGAAGCCGATGAGATCGAGTCGGCAATTCGCGCGGTACTGGCGCAGGGATATCGCACTGCCGACATTCATCGCTCGCCAGGCGAACATCAGGTCTCGACGACCGAAATGGGAAATCTCGTCGAGGAGGCGCTCGCGGGCGCCATCATTCGTCGGCAGGCTTACCACGCGGTGTAGATGAGCTGATGAATGCTCGGAGCACCCGCATGGCGGTGGACGGAGGATGACAGCCGTATTCCAACTATGGCACAGCCGCCCTGGGCTGTGTCTTTGTGATCAGCAACACAGGCGGGCGCGCCTGTGCCACGATTGAGAATTTGATGCCAGCAAAAACACTCTTCGAGAAACTCTGGGATGAGCATGTTGTGCGCCAGAACGCCGACGGGCGCGCGCTGCTCTACATCGATCTTCATCTGGTACATGAAGTCACTTCGCCGCAAGCCTTTGAGGGGCTTCGGCTCGCTGGATTGCGATTGCGCCGTCCGGAGCTGACGGTGGCAACCGTCGATCACAATGTCCCTACGACCGCCAATCGGACCTTCATTGCCGATCCCGTTGCTGCCCAGCAGATTGAAACATTGCGCCGCAATTGCCGTGATTTTGGCGTGCAGTTCTTCGACATCGATTCTGTGGAGCAGGGCATCGTTCACGTCATCGGTCCCGAACTGGGACTGACTCAGCCGGGGATGACGATCGTCTGCGGTGACAGCCACACCAGCACTCATGGAGCTTTTGCAGCATTGGCGTTTGGAATCGGAACGTCGGAGGTTGAGCATGTGCTCGCCACCCAATGTCTCTGGCAGAAAAAGCCCAAGACCATGCAAGTGGTTGTCGATGGCGAGTTGCCGCTTGGCGCCACGGCAAAAGATATAGCGCTGGGCATCATCGGCCGCATCGGCTCCGACGGCGCTACCGGTCACGTCATTGAATACGGCGGGAATGCGATTCGCGCATTGTCAATGGAAGGCCGCATGACGCTGTGCAACATGAGCATCGAGAGTGGTGCGCGTGCGGGCATGATCGCCCCAGATGAGACAACTTTCCGCTACGTGCGCGGACGGCGCTTCGCCCCGAAGGCTATCGACAGGGCTGTTCAACACTGGCAGACGCTCAAATCCGATGATGGGTCGCGCTTCGATGCGACCCTCACCATCGACGCGACCGCCTTGGAACCGTATGTCACGTGGGGTACAAATCCCGGAATGGTTGCTCCCATTTCGGGACGGGTGCCCGACCCGAACTCCGCCGAATCTGATGCCGACCGCCTTGCGACAACACGGGCCCTGGAATACATGGGCCTGAAGCCGGGCACCGCGATGGAAGACATCGCCATTGATCGCGTCTTCATCGGCTCGTGCACCAATGCCCGAATCGAGGATCTGCGCGTGACCGCCGAATTTGTCCGCGGGTATCACGTGCATCCCAAAGTGCATGCGATGGTGGTACCCGGTTCGCAACAGGTAAAGCGCGCTGCCGAATCCGAAGGCCTCGACCGGATCTTTCGCGCTGCCGGATTCGATTGGCGCGAGTCCGGATGCTCGATGTGCCTGGGCATGAACCCTGACATCCTGCAACCGGGCGAGCGCTGTGCTTCCACGAGCAACCGGAATTTTGAAGGACGTCAGGGACGCGGAGGGCGCACTCACCTCGTGAGTCCGCAGATGGCTGCCGCCGCCGCCATCACCGGACATTTCACTGACGTGCGGAAGTGGCGATTCAAAGAGGCACAATCGGCATGAGAGCGTTTCGTGAACAAACTGGCATTGTCGCGCCGCTGGACCGCACTAGCGTCGACACCGATCAGATCATTCCCAAGCAATTCCTCAAGCGCATCGAACGCACCGGCTACGGCGAGTTCCTGTTTTATGACTGGCGCTACGATGGCGCCGGCAAGCCGCGCGCTGATTTCGTGTTGAATCAGCCGCAATACGCTGGAGCTTCGATCCTGGTGGCGGGGAAGAACTTCGGATGCGGATCATCTCGTGAGCACGCGGCCTGGGCGCTGGGTGACTACGGATTTCGCGCAGTGATTGCGCCCAGCTTTGCTGACATCTTCAACACCAATGCGGGAAATAACGGAATTCTGCTGGTGAGGCTCTCCGAAGAGCATGTGAAGACGCTAATACAGAACGCGGAGCGCTCGCCTGGGTACAAGCTGCGCGTCTCACTGCTTGATAAAACAGTGAGCGACGATCGGGGTTTCTCGGCCCGGTTTGAGCTCGACGATTTCCGCCGCACCTGCCTGCTCGAAGGACTCGACGAGATCGGCATCACCCTCAAGCACGACGCTGAGATCTCTACCTTCGAAGCGCAACGGGCGAGTCGCGGCTGGTAATCGCCGAATTCCTTCCTGAGACTTCTATTCTGGCCTATCGCGAAAACCGTTTACCACAGAGGACACGCAGAAACACGGAGGCAAAAACCTTTTGTTGCTTCTCCTCTGTGTAACTCTGTGTCCTCTGAGTATCTCGCTATTGAACCGTTAACGTCACCGAGCCGGATGCTCCGCTGCCTTGAGCCGTTATTGTTGTCGTCCCGGTTGCCGATAGAGTAGCCACGCCCGTACTGGAGTTGATGTTGGCTACGCCAGTGCTCGTAGAACTCCAGGTTGGTGTCACGATCTGACTTGAGCTGTTGGTGGAGATGAACGTTACCGACCCAGAAGTCAACGGTGCAGTGAATGCACCGCTGCTTTGCTGCGTGCACCCACTGCAGGTGATGGTTAGCCCGCCGCTATTCGAAGTTCCCACCGTGAGGGTTGTTGTCCCACTCACCTTCCCGCTGGTCGCAGTAATTGTGGTCGTGCTGCCGTTTGCTGCCGAAGCCGCCACTGTAGCCAGGCCGGAACTGCTGATGCTCGCCACATTCGTAGATGAAGAGGTCCAGGTCACAGACGAGAGAGTACTTGTTCCACCGCTGGCATTGGTGCCTGTTGCGGTGAATTGCTGCGTTTGGCCGACCTGAACCGAGGGATTGCTCGGAGAGAGACTAATAGCAACGAGTGTGTCTCCGGGAAGAAAGAACTTGCCACATGCAGGCGCCAGAATCACTGCGAACATGACAAACGCGAGCTTCACGCCACTCGTGCGCGCAGGCAGACACTCTTTAAGGAACTTCACCATTCGATGCAGACAGTCTCCTATAGTTAGTGAACGAGATTCCGCAAACTAGATGCAAACAAATTTCTGCGTGGTCGCTGATTCGTTGTGATTTTTATCCCGCCGAAGCCCGCAACTCCGGTACCCCTTCGGCAACCTCCAAAGCCTCGGTCAGATCCGCGATCAGATCGTCGGCGTCTTCGATCCCGACAGAAAGGCGAATCAGGTCTGCCGGCAACTGACGATGCGCCGCCACTTGCGCAGGCACGCTGGCATGCGACATGCGGCCTGGTAGGCTCACTGAAGATTGTAGTCCGCCGAAGCTCACGGTGATGGGAAAGAGCTTCAGGCCTTCCACAATCTGCCGGGAAATTTCGAGCGAACCCGTCTCGAAGCTCACGACGGCTCCGTTGCCGCGCGCTTGGCGCACATGAATACCAAAGCTCTTCTTTTCGAGAAGCGAAGGATAATGCACGTGGCTCACGAATGGATGTCCCGAAAGGAACCCGGCAATTTTGGCCGCGTTCGTCTGCTGACGCTCCATGCGGACTCCCAGCGTCTTAATGCCGCGCAGCAGCAGATAGGAGTCAAACGGTCCCAGTACCGCTCCTTCCCCGTTCTGGATCAGATACAAGTCTTCAGCTAACTTTTCATCGCGCACGATCACGGCACCGGCGATCACGTCGCTATGTCCACAAAGAAACTTGGTAGCGGAATGGACGACGATGTCTGCTCCAAGAACTAGGGGGTTCTGGAGATAGGGCGAGAGCATGGTGTTGTCTACGCAAAGGAGAGCATTATGTTGATGGGCAATCTCAGCTAGGCCGGCGATATCCACGACCTTCAGCAGAGGGTTGGTTGGCGTCTCGATATGTACCAGGCGTGTGCGATCGCTGAATTCGCGAACAAAATCGTCCGCCGTTGTCCCATGGATGTAGCGGACGGAGATCTGCGAACGTTTCAGTATCTTGGAGAAGAGACGACAGGTTCCGCCGTAGACGTCATCGACGGCGAGGATTTCATCCCCGGGCTGGAGTAGTCGCGTGACTGCTGCAATCGCAGCCAGTCCACTAGCAAAGGCAAAGCCGCGACTCCCATGCTCCAGTTCCGCAAGCTGCTGTTCCAGAACGGCACGAGTGGGATTGCCACTGCGGGAATAGTCGTATTCGCTGAATTCGAGCGCACCTTCTTGCTCGAAGGTAGCAGTTTGATAAATGGGAGTGGTCACCGCGCGATGAGGATCGCCCGGACATCCTACCGATTGGATTAATTTCGTATCGATCTTCATAATGCCGTCGCTTTCTTGCACCATACGATTGGAGAGCCCGCTCGGGCGCTTTGAATTCCATCAACTAGGCGATAGCGACGCATGCGGCGCTCCTGTCTGAAGTGCAGCTTTCGGCTTTAATCAGCGCGTGTTCCAGGTCGGCGATGATGTCCGGTGGATCTTCCAATCCGACCGAGAGGCGAATCAGGCCATCGGGAATGCCCAGCACCGCGCGTGTCTGCGGAGGAATGTCGGCATGGGTCATGCTTGCCGGATGCGTGATCAGCGTTTCCGCCGCTCCTAGATTTTCTGCCAGCGCACAGAGCTTGACCGACTTCATCAATTCGAGCGCTGCAGGCGTTCCGCCTGTGACCTCAAACGACAGCATGCCTCCATGTGCCGCGTGCTGGCGGCAAGCCAATTCATGTTGAGGGAAGGAACGTAGTCCGGGATAGAAGACGCGCGCCACACCCGGATGGTTCTCAAGCCAGGTGGCGACCGCCAAGGCATTCTGCGAGTGCCGTTCCAGACGCATGCTGAGCGTCTTGAGTCCGCGCTGTGTCAGCCACGACTCCAGCGGAGACTGAATGCACCCAATCGTTTTGCGCACCAGACGAAAGCGTTCCAGCAACGCTTCATCTTTCGTGGCCAGGGATCCGCCGACCGTGGCGTTGTGTCCTTCGATGTACTTAGTGGTCGAGAGAACGCTGATGTCGGCTCCCAGCTCGACTACCGGCTGCAGCGCCGCGGTGAGGAAAGTGTTGTCCACCGCAAGCAGCACGCCAGCCTTGCGCGCCACTGAGGCTACTGCGGCAACGTCAGTGAGTTTCAAAGTGGGATTGGCCGGAGTTTCGATAAAGATCAGCTTGGTTCGAGGCTCAACGGCAGCGGCTACGGCGCGCACGTCAGAGGTATCGACGAAGCTCGCGCGCACTCCGACGCCTTCCAATATCTGGCGGAAGAGGCGAACGGTGCCGCCATACACCACGTCAGAGATGATGGCGTGGTCGCCTTGTTTCAGTATCGACAAAAACAGGGTGGTGATTGCGGCCATGCCGGTGGAAAAACACAGCGTTGGGGCGCCCTCGAGTGATCCGAGAACGTCTTCCAGCGCGGATACCGTCGGATTGGCCGCCCGCGAGTAAGTGAATCCCTTGTGGACGCCAACCGCTTCCTGCACATAGGTGGTGGACTGGTAAATGGGGGTAAGGATCGCCCCGGTGGTGGAGTCAGGCGATAGATTGCCGTGGATTGTGCGAGTACAAAGACCGCGTGTGTCTGAAGACATGGATCCCTCCTGCGTATGCTCTGATTTGTGCCGCTAAACACGAAGACCGCCGGGTACCCCAGGCGGCCGCTCACGTCAGGAAGGTTATTGCTCGACTCTCACGTTCCCGATGTGGACAGTACACCGCCCGGGGTGCACATGGCCATATACATTCGGGTTCCTGTAAGAGGAGTCATAGATGCAAATACCCGCTCGTTGCGGGATTAAGGTGATTCTACACATCATCTGGCCTCTGTCAACCGGGACATTCTTCTTGTTCGATGTGCCTTTCACGGGTATACCTGTGTGGCACAACTGCCTTGGCTTGCGTCGCAGCTACGGCGGCCCATGCACAGCTCACCATCCTCTATGAGACTCAACGCATCGCTGCTTAAAAGCACCGTGGTTGCCGCGCTAGGCGGCCTTCTCTTTGGATTCGATACCGCCGTTATCTCCGGGACGACGCACGGTCTGACCGACCAATATCACCTCACGCCGGACTCGCTAGGTATCACCGTCGCCAGCGCGCTGGTAGGAACATTAATAGGCGCGGCTCTGGCGGCTTTCCCTGGCGATCGATATGGACGCAGGGACAGCCTGCGCGTTATGGCTGTTCTTTACTTTGTTTCCGCCCTCGGCTGCGCGTTTGCTTGGAATTGGCCCGCGCTAGTCCTGTTCCGCTTTATCGGCGGCCTTGGTATCGGCGGAAGTTCGGTTTTGGGACCGATGTATATTGCGGAAATTTCGCCAGCATCCTGGCGCGGGCGCCTGGTCGGCTTCTTCCAGTTCAATATCGTCTTCGGCATCCTGCTCGCATACTTATCGAACTACCTCTTCGGACTCGGCGGACTAGGCACTGCGGAGTGGCGCTGGGAGCTGGGCGTCTCCGCAGTACCTGCGTTTTTCTTTTTTCTGATGCTCTTCGGAATTCCGCGCAGCCCGCGCTGGCTGGCCGAAATGGGACGCGTCGACGAATCCCGGCGAGTTCTGCAGCTCATTGGGGAGGAGAACTACGAGCAGAGACTGCGCGAGATCGTGGACTCAGTGGCGCAGGCGAAATCGGGCGGTAAGGAAGCCCTCTTTCAAAAGCGCTACGCCTTCCCTGTCTTTCTCGCCATCTCCATTGGAGCTTTCAATCAACTCTCAGGTATCAATGCGATTCTGTATTACCTGAACGACATCTTCGCGCGCGCGGGCTTCGGCAAAGTCTCGGGCAATCTTCAGGCAGTGGCGATCGGGGCCACCAACCTAATCTTTACCATGCTGGCGATGTCGGTCATCGATAAGGTTGGGCGCAAGACGCTGCTGTTGATTGGATCAGTAGGTACCGCAGTTTGTCTCGCGGGAGTATCCACGATTTTCTCCATGCACCGGCACGAAGACATGCTGGTGTGGCTGCTCATCGGGTACATTGCATTCTTCGCCGTCTCCCAGGGCGCGGTGATCTGGGTTTACATCAGCGAAGTCTTTCCCAACGTGGTACGCGCCAAAGGACAGAGCCTGGGCAGTTCCACTCATTGGGTGATGAACGCGCTCATTTCGGGGGTCTTCCCGCATATGGCAGCTCGCTCAGGAGCCTATCCGTTCATCTTCTTCTGCGTGATGATGATCGCGCAGTTCTTCGTCGTGCTGTTGGTGTATCCCGAGACGAAAGGAATTACGCTCGAAGACATGCAGAAACGGCTCGAGGCAGCGCGAGGAGCAACCTCATAACAAGTGGAGCAGAGGCTCTGCACGCCAGCTTCTATGCCTGTACCCTATAGTTGTACAGCGATTGACGCGGGCCTGTAGCTCAACGGTCAGAGCAGGGGACTCATAATCCCTTGGTTGGGGGTTCGAATCCCTCCGGGCCCACCAGTTTTTCTGGCGCAGTGCCCCTGCAATTACCAGGAGCCGAGGTTAAGCCGGGAAAACTCGACGGCAATCCCGCACCGTTCGCCCGCTTCTTCCACTCTCACCACTCGACCTTCACAGGAAATTGGCACTTCACTTCCTATCACCGGAACGGTGAAGGTAATTCGCATCATGGCGCCGAGGGGGGGATGCACTTCGGCGTAGAAAAATGCTCCGCCTGCGCTCACATCGCGAAGATGCGCAGGTTCCTGGAAATGCGATAGCGACACACACGATGCTTCCGCCGCAATCGGAAGCCGTACCCGGGAGTGACGTCTGGATTCAAGTCCTTGCGCTGTGGTCACGTGCACGCTCGTCATACAATCTCGATATCAGTTGATCGGTATATCAATAGTAGTCTAGTTATCATTCTTAGTAAACCGATAATCAGATTGTTTTTTTGAGCTACAATCGGTACTAGGTAGTGAGGACCATATGCGTCAGGACGAGCGTTCCAGCCAAGGCCGTCTGCGCGCGGCCGCCAAAACTTTGTTCGCAGAAAAGGGTTACGAAGCTACTGCGATTTCTGACATCACACGCGCCGCAAGGACCAGCCACTCGCAATTCTTGAAGTACTATTCAGGCAAGGAAGAGCTCCGCCGAGAGATCATCGAGGAGCAATGGTCAGAGCTGACGAAGGCGATCATTCTCACAATGACCAGCATTCCTTCGGCTGCAGAAAAGCTGAAACTTGCCCTGAATATGTTCGTCAGCTTCCTCGAAAACGATCCTGAGTTTCGCGCCATTCTTTTGTTGGAGCACACCGCGAGCCGCAAAGGTGGCAGGATCGTCCCTGACCATGAGTTTCGCGAGTTCGTGATTATCGTCGACGAGATCGTGAACGAGATGGCAAGCACAGGAGAGTTGCAAGCGAATATCGACAAGCAGGCGCTCCGTTCCGCTCTGATTGGGTCGGTGGAAGGAATGATGCGCGATCAGTTACTCGGAAGCGGGGACTTTCCTGCGGCGTACTCCGTCGAGCATGTACGCTCGATATTGTCGATGCTCGTGGCCTCTGTATCAGACTTTCAGCGTCCGCCTGTTGAAGCTCAGGCGGCAGGAATCTTCGGAGCTGGCTCCTCGAGTGCGCAGGAAGATGACTGGATTCGTTACTACCTGAAACTCGCCGACAGGGCACTCACGCGTTCCGAGCTTTCGTAAAGCAGATCTTTGCTGAAGCGGCGAGCTGTCTCTAGACACTGACCGCAGCTTTCCGTTATCCTCGCGCGTCATGAATCGACGCGAATTTGTTGCCACTGCCGCAATGGCCGCCGCCGGCGTAACGCTTCCACACTCTGCACAAGCCCAAAACTCCGACCTCCAGCCCATCTGGGACCAAATCGGGAAGCTCCACGATGAGAGTGTTCAGCGATTGCAGACCTGGATTCGTCAACCTTCGATCGCCGCTGAAAATCGTGGAATGCAGGAAGGCTGTCGCCTGCTTATGGACATGCTGCGCGATGCCGGCTTCAACCAAGTAACTCAGGTTCCCACCGATGGGCAGCCTGGAGTATTTGCGACATTGGATGCGGGCGCTCCCAAGACCATCGGTCTCTATTTCATGTATGACGTGAAGCAGGTCGATCCCTCCGAATGGTCGTCGCCACCGTTTGACGCAGCTTTGGTCGAGAAGCCGGGATTCGGCAAAGTGATTGTCGGTCGTGGAGCCGTCAACCAGAAGGGCCCAGAGGCGACATTCCTTGCTGCGCTGCACGCCATTCGTGCGGCGGAGCGCAAGCCCCCGGTAAACTTTGTCTTCGTAGCAGAAGGGGAGGAGGAGATTGGCTCGCCACATTTTCCTCAGGTCGTCCGCCGGCCCGAAGTGTTGGCTGCCTTGAAACGCTGCACCGGATTGTTCATGCCCTCCGCATCGCAGAACCCGGACGGCGCCGTGACCATCGATCTTGGCGCCAAAGGTGTGATGGAACTCGAACTGGTGTCGAGCGGAGAGCGCTGGGGACGCGGTCCTAAGCACGACGTCCACTCCAGTCTGAAGGCAATGACGGACAGCCCGGCATGGCATCTGGTGGAAGCGCTTACGACGCTCGTCTCTCCGGACGGAAATACTCCTGCCATTGCGAATTACATGGAAAAGGTTCGCCCGCTATCTGCCACAGACAGGCAGATGATCGCCGAAGCCGCGCGGCGCGAAGACGAAGCCACACAAAAGCGTCTACTCGGAGTAGATCACTGGATCAACGATGTGCCGTATCAGCAGGCGCTTGAGATGCTGGCATCGCGTCCCACGGTGAACATCGAGGGCTTAGTAGGCGGATACACAGGCCCGGGAGGCAAAACCATTCTTCCTCACAAGGCGATCGCAAAACTAGATTGCCGTCTGGTGCCAGATATGACCGCCGCAGACTCTTTGGCCAAGCTGAAAGCGCATTTGGTTAACCATGGGTTTGGTGACATCGAGGTCAACATGACCGGCGGGTACGATCCGACCAGCACGCCTGCGGATTCGGGAATCATTCGCGCGGCGCAAGCGGTGTACAAGCGTTCCGGCATTGATCCCATCATGTTTCCCCGACTTGCGGGTTCCTGGCCGGGATACGTTTTCACGGGAGAGCCATTGCGTCTTGCGGCTGGTCACTTCGGTCTCGGGCACGGCAGCGGAGCGCACGCCCCCAATGAGTATTACGTGATCGAGTCGAGCAATCCTAAAGTGCAGGGAATGGACGGCGCCGTTCGCTCTCATGTGGAGTACTTGTACGAGTTAGCGCGGACCTAGACTCTCACCCATGCATCCAGCACGAGCATTACTGCCACGCCTACAAAGACGAGCAACGCCATTCTTATTCCTGGCTCCTTGTTCACTTCGGGAATGAGGTCCGATGCCGCGACATAGAGCGTCACCCCCGCAGAGAGCGGCAGGCCGACGTGCAGCATTGGAGCGAATGCGCGCATGGCGAGGACGCCAAGAAGCGTGGAAGCCCCCAGTATCGCCGACGAGATAAACGCTACCGAACGCGAGCGACCGCTGGCCAGCATCACCGAGCCGACGGTAAACCCTTCAGGAATTTTGTGGAGAAAGACAGCAAGAAAAATCACCCAGCCAAGCCAGTTCGAAACCAGAAAACCTGACGCGATCGCGATGCCGTCAAAAAAAGTGTGGACCGTCAGTCCTAGCAGCACAGAATAACTTTTGTGCGAATGAATAAACTCGCCTGCATGCGTCTCTTCGCCGAAATGGAAATGAGCGGTTACCGTGTGCTCGAAGAAGTGCACCAGGAAATATCCGAGCAGTAGGAATGCGGGCGCGCGTTGGGGCGCGATGCGCAGGCTCTCAGGAAGCATCTCGACCAGCGCAGTTGCAAGCATGAAGCCCGATCCAACTGCCATGAAATAGCGTAGGTACCGGCGCTCCCAGTGGCGCTGAATGATGATCAGCCCGCCCACTCCGTCCGCGAGAGCAGCCGTGAGTCCAAGAACGATAGTGAGCGCGAGCGGAGACATATCAGGTGGAAGCTCTCATCCGCTATGACGGATGTGCATGACGTCGCCGTCGCGCACGATATAGTCCTTGCCTTCCAGCCGCAATGTTCCGCGTGTGCGCGCATTTGCTTCCGATCCAGCATCGAGAAGCTGGTCCCAGTGAATGGTCTCGGCGCGTATGAAGTGCTTTTCGAGATCGGAGTGAATGGCGCCGGCAGCGACCTGGGCACGCGATCCACGCTCGATCGTCCAGGCGCGGCACTCGTCTTCGCCAACTGTAAAAAACGAAATGAGCCCAAGCAGTTCGTAGCTCTTGCGGATCAGACGCACTAGTCCGCTCTCCGTCAGTCCATAACTGGCGAGGAATTCTCCTGCTTCTTCGTCGCCCATTTCCGCTAGCTCGGCTTCGACTTTGCCACAGATTGCAGTCACACCGGCGTTCGCTCGCGAGGCATACTCGATCATTCTGAATTTCAGGGGAGCCTGCTCCAGATCAGTGCCGAGCGTGGTGCTCTCGTTTACATTCAGCGCGTACAGGATCGGCTTCTGGCTGAGAAACATGAAGCCGCGAATCCGCTTCTTGTCTTCCGCAGACATCTCCATCTCGCGGAGTGGCCGCTCCGATTCGACGTGCGCCTTCGCGCGCTTCAGCAAATCAAACTCGCGCTCGAGTTCCGCCGTCTTCATTTTCTTAAGATCTTTTTCGAGCCGCTCGAGCCGCTTCTCGATTTGACCGAGATCATTCACGACCAAGTCGAAGTCCACGTTCTTAGCATCGCGCAGCGGATCAATCTCGCCGACGTGGGGAATGGGAGGCTCATCGAACGCACGCAGCACGTGGATCAGGGCGTCGACTGTGCGCAGATTGTTGGCGTAGGCGGATTCCTTGAGCGCTTCCTGCCCGATAGCGGCCACATCGGCGTATTCCACGCTCGCATGGATCAGTTTTTTGGGGTTATAGAGAGCGGAAAGTTTGTCGAGGCGCTGATCTGGGACCTTGGCCACACCGAGATGAGCCTCACGCGGATTGTATGCGCGATCCTCGACGTGGGCTTTCGTCAGAATCTTGAACAACGATGTCTTGCCTACCTGCGGCAGGCCGATGATGCCACTCTTCATGAATGCGGAAACCTACTGATATGGGTGTGAACGGAATCTTCCATCCTAACAGCGCGGCGGCAATCAGCGTCGCAGATGCAGTTGAATTCCGCCTCGGGCTACGAGCGGCGATCCGAGCGTGATCACCGGAGTGCGCGCGACCATGTAGTGCTGATTGAGGAGGTTCTCGCCTGCGGCATACAAATCCATGAATGAGTTGATCCGGCGCGATACGAAGGCGTCCAATTTGAAATAGGAATCGAGCACCAGGGTGTTTTGGTCGTCATCGAAAACGGAGCTGCTGCTGCGCGCTTGTAGCGCGAACGTCAAAATACGCGGATTGCTGTAGCGGGCCTGGAATGTGAATTCGTTTCGCGGAACCTCAGGAACGCGTAACCCAACTAATCTTTGATCGGCGGGAAACGACGTCACCAGCGCGTCCACGAATTGATATTGCCCGGAGACGTCGATCCACTTCGTAGCCAACCAGTCGGCACTGGCTTCGAGGCCGCGCGCCCGCGTGCTGCCCAAATTCTGCCGCTGGCGCGTGATCAGGGCAGGCGTGGTGGTCTGCGTGACATTCGAAATGGGCCGGTGCACGTCCGCCCAGAAGAACGTTTGCGCCAGGTTCAACTTGCCGTTCAGTAGCTTCTCGGTCGGCCCAATTTCCCAGCCGGTGAGCCGCTCAGCGCGCAGCTGCTGATTTGCGAGAGTCAGAATATTGCCCAGTCGAAATGACCGGTACAGCTCGTTCAGCGTGGGAGAACGAAAAGAGCGATAGACCGAGGCGCGCAAGGCTACACGATCGTTGATCTGGAAGCGAGTCGCGAGCTTCGGATCGACTGCGTTTTCTGAGCGGTCCTGAAATGGCGTGAGCGAACTCTGCTGCGATGGAAGCGCGGTGGTGCGGCTGAAGCCGCTCACGGTCTGCCAATTATCGAAGCGTAGAGCTCCAGTCACAAGCCATCGCCGAGTTATATGGGCGATGTCTTCGATGAAGACGCCGGTGCTTCGATCGACTCCGCCTGCATTCACCAGACTCGAAGGGCTTCCGGCGGTGAAGATCTCGTCATCGCTTTCGCCTGTTATGTGAGCAAATTCCACTCCTGCAAGCAGACTTTGGCGGACACCCAGCGCCCGTGAATATTGCCCGCTCATTCCCCATTGCCGGGAAGGTACGTGCTGCACGCGAGCCAGTGTTTCGCTGTTGCGGTTCGCAGCCACCGTGGCAAACGTCTGGTGATAATCCTCCGTGCCGCCGTATCCGCGCACTTGCAACAGATCGTCTGCGCCGCCTGACCAGTCGAGTCCGACCGCTGTCTGCCACGCGCGAGTGCGATTCACTTCGATGATCGTGCCGTTGTGGCGGGAGTCGTCGTAAGCTAGGCCGCGTACAAAAATGCGAGATCGTTGCGAGAGCTGTCGCTGGATCTCCGCCTCGCCATTGCGATGCAGCGAGTTGGCAGCGTTGTCTACGAGTCCGCGCTGCGCGGCTTCGACCGGAATGTAGCCATCGGTGCGGAAGTATTCACCGGCGGCTGAAGTCAACCACTTCCCAAACGCGCGACCCAGATAACCGGATGCGTTCGGCGTGCTCTCATTACCATATGAGAGATCGAGGTCCGCATCTGTCGCTTCCGGAGTTTTAGTTAAGAGCTGGACCACCCCGCTCAGAGCTTCGCCACCATAGAGATCGGAAGCTCCGCCATGCAACATCTCAATGCTCTCCACGGCGGCCCGGGGAAGTTGGCTCCAATTCATCCAGCCGCCGAAAGGATCGGTGACCGGCACGCCGTCGAGCAGCACGAGAGCACGGCTGGCCCCGCTCGATCCGATTCCGCGCAGCGACACGCCCTGAGTGGTGGGATTCGAAGTGCGGCTGCTGTTGCGCCGGAAGAGATCGAATCCGGCTACCTGCCGGAGAACGTCGTCAACCGCAAGCGCGCCGCTGGTCCGAATTTGCTCCGCGGTGAGGACGGTCACACTTGCGGGCGTTTCAGCCAAGGGCAATGCAGTGCGCGAAGCCGTCACGTTGACCTCGGTGTCCACAGTCTCAGGTTGAAGAACGATCACTAAATTCGCTTCACTGCTGCCGGCTGAGATGGATCGACGGTCTGCTGCAAATCCGCTGGCGGTGACGGTCAGGTCAACCTGGCCGTCATCAACGTTGGGGAGAGTAAATGTTCCGTCCGCCTCCGAAGTCGCCGAGCGATGCGAATCGCCTTGTCTAACTGTGACTGTCGCTCCGGAGACTGCAGCATGGGAAACGTCTTGAACGACGCCGCGAATTTGGCGGCTCGGCGCGGGTTGCGCCACGCACAGACTCACCAGCAGGAATGGAGTTAAGAAAGATGCGAGTCTTTTTCGCAACTGAGTGCTGGGACAGATTGGAGCGACTCTTGGCACTTGGAACCGGAATAGGATGACACATCCAGCAGCTTGGGATGCAACAAGAACACCACCAGAGCACCACGGCTGAACGCGTGTATTTCAGAAGATTGTGTCAGTCGGATGGATCGCGAGAAATGACTCCAATCACAACCATCCCGACTAAGAGCGTAGCTCCCTCCAACACAACGGAAAACTTGTGCAGGCGATCGAAGGCAGCTCGTCCCGCGTCCTGAGGAGGAAGCGCTTGGACCGATCCCCCGGCAGCCTCGCGGATACGCTCCATCTGCGGCATAACGCCGAATTGAGAGAGCGCAGTCAACAGAACCATCAGCCCGACGACCAATCTCAGGCCTTTTACATTTTTCAGCTTGATGATGAAAGTTGCGAGGAGAAACAAAACTCCGCAGGCAATGCCAATGACATGCAGTCTCACGAGCGTAACTCTCACGACTGCACCGGCGACTTGCGGGTTTGGCAGCATTGCAAACAGCGCAGGCGCAACCACAAATGAAAAGAAGGTAATGCCGCCCAGCCAGACGACCAAGGACAAGATTAGAAGGAAGCGAGCCATCGAACGCATGGCTTACGAAGGCACTGAGACATTATCGACGATGTCGGCGATGATGCGCTCGGTCTGCTCCGACGCTTTGAGCGTGGAGCTATAGCGAGCGTTCACAACTACGCGATGTGCAAAAACGGGAACGGCAAGACGCTTGAAGTCATGCGGAGTGGTGAAGCTGCGTCCTTCAAGAAAGGCCATGGCCTGAGCGGCGCGATAAAGCATCAGCGATCCACGGGGCGAGACGCCGAGTGAAAGCTGTTCTGATTGACGCGTTTTTTTGACGATCTCTAAGGTGTAGGTCACCAGCGATTCGTCAACTCGGACCTTCTGGACCCGATCCTGCATCTCGAGCACTTCGGCGCCTGTGAGCACCGGCCGCACCTCACCCATGCGCGCTGCGCCGGCTTGGGCTCGCAGTATCTCGCGCTCCGCGTCGGCGGCAGGATAGGTCATTTGCACGCGCACCAGAAAACGGTCCATTTGCGACTCCGGCAGCGGATACGTGCCGTGGTGCTCCACCGGATTCTGGGTGGCGATTACCAGGAATGGCTGTGGCACTTCGCGTTGCAGTCCGTCGACGGTCACCTGGCCTTCGTTCATTACCTCGAGCAACGCTGATTGTGTCTTGGGAGTGGTGCGGTTGATCTCATCCGCCAGCAGGACGTTGGTGAAAACCGGTCCAGGCTTGAATTCAAAACGCTCTTCAGCAGCCGAATAAATTGAGGTGCCGAGTAGATCGGTGGGCAGCATGTCGCTGGTGAATTGCACCCGCTGAAAGGTGCAGTCAAGGGCTCGGGAAAGCGTCTGGCCCAGGGTCGTCTTACCCACGCCGGGAACGCCCTCGATCAGCAGGTGACCGCGCGCAAATACCGCGACCAGGGCGAGGCGAACCACCTCGTCGCTCCCGCGAATCACGCTTCGCAGAGCCCTCTCCAGGCGCTCCGCACGCTCATGCAGGGAAGCTACTTCAGTTTGCAATGCCTGATGAGCCATTGTGCGATTGTACCCGCTTTGATTCTGTCTTCTAAGTTACCTTAGGTGTGGATTCGCAATAGCCCCGACATTCGCGAATCGGCATTTGCCACCACATGAAATGGGCGCTCTAGTCTGTAGTGACAGGAGCTAATTGACACGCTAAGAGACCACCGCAAGACCGCTAAACCTCCGGTAGAACTAATATGTATTCGCAGCCAATTGGTAAGCGATTGCACAGCTAAGCACGTCTAACGGAACTGAGCTATTGAAATGAGGAGACACTACATGCGTAAACAAGCAACAATTCTGATGTTACTCACGTTCGTTGCTTTGAGTCTTGGGGCTCAGCAGCAGGACAAGAGCAAGCGGCCGAGCCCTCCGGGCACTGCGGAGGTCACGTTTGCCGACGGCAAGAAGGTCACCATCAACTACAGCCGTCCGTCCGCCAAGGGCCGGAAAATCGTCGGCGGCCTGGTCCCGTATGACCAGGTGTGGCGCACCGGAGCTAACGAAGCGACATCGCTCAAGACCGACGTCGACCTCGACATCGGCGGTACCACCGTCCCTGCCGGCAGCTACACGCTGTACACACTGCCATCCGCGTCGTCCTGGAAACTGATCATCAACAAACAGACTGGACAGTGGGGCACCGTCTACCAGCAGGATCAAGATTTGGCACGAGTCGACATGAATGTGACTTCGTTGTCGCAGCCTGTCGAGCAATTCACGATCGGCTTAGACAAGAAGGGCGGTGATGCGGCGCAGCTGAATCTGCAGTGGGAGAAGACGCAAGCGTCAGTGGAAGTGAAAGAGAAGAAGTAGCAAGAGCCGGCCGCCGCACTGTCGCAAATCAAAAGACCATTCGCGATAGAGGCCATCGTGGATTGAGTTTTGTGTGAGGTAGTTGAGTAGTTTGCAACGCGCGGCGGTTCCGGCTTTCGATAACCCGACCAAATTACTCAATCAACC
Source organism: Terriglobales bacterium (assembly GCA_045808065.1). Classification (GTDB taxonomy): domain Bacteria; phylum Acidobacteriota; class Terriglobia; order Terriglobales; family Acidobacteriaceae; genus Gp1-AA112. The sequence goes on from JBJMGD010000029.1 coordinate 314,141, forward strand.
AAATTCTGCTCCGTGCCTCTGTGCCCCCGTGGTGAACTTCGTTCTCGAGATCTCCGCCCCCTTCACCAACTGCCAAAATACCTTGACAATTCCGCCATTCCGCAATAGCAGGGAGATTATGAGTGAAGAAAAGGCGAGTAACGGAACACATGAGGATTCCCTTTCCCCTGCCACCAGCCCTGACTTCAGCAAGATGTCCATGGAAGACCACGCGGAATACATACGGCAGCTCAAATCCGAGCTAGAGGGCGGCGACTTTGGGGAACCAGAGTTTGAGGAGGTCCCCTTAAGTGATGAGCAGATGGAGGCGCTTTCGAACGAGGAGATCGATGCGCAAATCAACCTGCTGCAAGAGCGGATCGATCATCGGGAGCGGGGAAACGAGCTCGACCGCAAAGCAGTGAATCTCGGACTGCTGAGGCTGGCCAATCAGGCTCGCAGATGCAGCCATCTGAAGTCCAATGGCAAGCCTTGCCGCGCGCCAGCAATGGGAAACAACCTGTTCTGTGTCTTTCACGGGCGCGCCCTCGACACCAATGATGGACAAGCACTGAAGGTGACGGTGCTGGAAGATCGGGAAAGCCTCCAGCTAGCCCTTAAGCAGATCATGGAGCACATTGTTAGCGGCCGAATAGAGCCACAAAATGCATCTCTGCTGCTTCGCGCGGTCCAGATCGCCGGATCGACTGTGAAGCGACCTCGAGGGCGAGCTAAGAAACCCAGACCGGTTCGCAGCGAACCCAGCATTCCATGGGATAACGCCGAAGAAAATTTGGGGTAACCCTGTGAGAAAGTCGGGGTAACCCTGTGGATTTTTCGGGGTAACGGGAAGAGCGGCCTTCGGCATTCGGCCCTCAGCTTTCAGCCACGAACCTGTTTCGTGAGGATCACAGTGTTTGGGCACGAAATGTTTAATTTCAGTTCTGGGGGATGGTGCCTGGCCGAAAGCTGAAAGCCGAGCGCTGAAAGCTTATTCTGCACCAAAAAACAGCACTCCGACCCCTTGCGTCATGTGCAGGTGCTTGGTATAAATGAACTCGACGACAACGGTTGGCATTCAGCCGGGTTGAGCCGAACGGAAATTGAATCCGCCCGATTCCCCGGAACATCTGATAATGAGCCGATAAAAGGCAAATCCCAGCGCCAAGGCTGGGATGAATTCAGAGCAATTCCGCTAAGGCGGAGGGCCCGGCTCTGAAGGGTTTTGCAAGTCGCAAGAGCCTCCGAAGAAGATCTTTTTTAAGCAGCCCGAAATTCGCCTTGATTTTGTGATTCGGTGATTTCGTGATTTCGCAATTTGTAAAATCACGCAATCACCAAATCGCATAATCACGAAATGTCCTGAATCAGCGGAGTTAATCAAAATCCTCCTGATTTGGTTGACACATTGTGAACGGCTGCGGTAAGTTTGAAAGGTTCGTCTCTACGCGTCGGAAGCGACCGTACGGGATGCACAAGTTTCGAGGACACGTCGTTCGAATGGATGACGCGTTCGACTGAAGCGCGCCGCTCAGGCGGAATGCGGATTCGGTCTTTGACAACAGGTTGAACGTGCCAGTCGTGAGATGGTTTCGCTGCTCGTGAGAGCGGTGAGATCTTGGAACGCTTGAGTTGTAAGTTCAAGCGATCTCACAAAGTATGTCCGTCTCGCCTTTCGAGCGCGAGACGGCAGACTCGATTCCCTCTACTTCCGTCGAGGGGCGAGTCATCTAGGTTTCAAACGAGAGTTTGATCCTGGCTCAGAATCAACGCTGGCGGCGTGCCTAACACATGCAAGTCGCACGAGAAAGTGGAGCAATCCATGAGTACAGTGGCGTACGGGTGAGTAACACGTGACTAACCTACCTTCGAGTGGGGAATAACCTCGGGAAACCGGGGCTAATACCGCATAACATCTTTTGGCTGAGATGCCGATTGATCAAAGTAGCAATGCGCTTGAAGAGGGGGTCGCGGCTGATTAGCTAGTTGGTGAGGTAACGGCTCACCAAGGCGATGATCAGTAGCCGGCCTGAGAGGGCGCACGGCCACACTGGAACTGAAACACGGTCCAGACTCCTACGGGAGGCAGCAGTGGGGAATTTTGCGCAATGGGGGAAACCCTGACGCAGCAACGCCGCGTGGAGGATGAAGTCCCTTGGGACGTAA
>JBJMGD010000030.1:0-151439 GCA_045808065.1 Terriglobales bacterium
GCCACGGCGTGCTTAATTGACAGCTCATTGTCAGGCGGCACCAAGAGCGGTTACACGTTTAAGGCGATAGCCGATTCCGCTAACAACTACCAGACCTACACGGCCACTGCGATTCCGGTTGCCGTTGGACAGACCGGTCAGCGCGCATTTTTCTCTGACCAGTCTGGCGTGATCCGCTACGAAGTAGCCGGCACTGCCCCCACGGCGACTAGCCCGGCGCTTCAGTAAGATTCGATTTGGTGAAGTACCTGGGGGAGGGTACCAGCCAAGAGGAGACCGGATTCGTCCGGTCTCCTTATGTTTTTGGGCCGGTATGTATACGATCTGCTGTATTTCCCACAACATAGATGATTAATGGGGTCTTGGATCGGCATTTCTGCGACCCGACTACTGACAATTTCCGGCCAAACGTGCTGACAAAATTTGTCAGAACGGCCCGATTATCCTGCCCTAAGCGCGTTCCTGATAACCATAAGCTGATTTAAGTTGCTCATTTAAAAGGCATAGATTGCAGTTTGCGACTACCCACGAAAGTGGTATGAAGCTTGCGATAGTAGGAGTGTCAACCAGCGGGAAGTACAGCCCCGCTAGGAATGAAAGGAACTCTTCTTAGGGAGCAAAAATGAAAAAGCAAAAAGGTTTCTCGCTGATTGAGCTTCTGATTGTGGTCGCGATTATTCTTATCATCGCAGCTATCGCGATTCCTAACTTGATGCGCGCCCGCATGTCGGCCAACGAGGCCTCGGCAGTGGGTTCGATCCGTACCATCAACACATCCGAAGTGCAGTACAACTCGACTTACGGGATCGGCTTTGCCGCAGCCCTGAGCAATTTGGGAGCGACAGGCAGCGGTTGCACAGCGTCAGTCGCCACGGCGTGCTTGATTGACAGCTCATTGTCAGGCGGCACCAAGAGCGGTTACACCTTCGTGGCTGCTGCCGATTCCGCTAACAACAACCAGACCTACACGGCCACTGCGATTCCGGTTGCCGTTGGACAGACCGGTCAGCGCGCATTTTTCTCTGACCAGTCTGGCGTGATCCGCTACGAAGTAGCCGGCACTGCCCCCACGGCGACTAGCCCGGCGCTTCAGTAAGATTCGATTTGGTGAAGTACCTGGGGGAGGGTACCAGCCAAGAGGAGACCGGATTCGTCCGGTCTCCTCAGTATTTTGTGTGGTGCTTGGCGGCTCTTACTTCGTCTAGGTTCTTAAAAGTGCCAGAAGAAAGCCGATGTCATGCTGGGTTCTGTGTCCGTTCGATACTTGCTAATTTCGCAAAACTGGGTTGAAGTAGCGCACTGAGCTCGGACTCACGCGAGCTGAACTTTCCACTGTCTGTTGCCGGACCGTATGGCCCCTTCACAATACGCATCCGAAGTTGTCGAATCGACGATCGAGAAGATACCGGGCGTTGCCGTTGCCAAAATACCCCTTTGCGTTGATCTGGACGGGACGCTTATAAAGACTGATCTGCTGCTGGAATCCGTGCTGGCGCTGGTCAAACAGCGTCCCTGGGCCATCTTTCCGATTCTGTGGTGGTGCTTGCGCGGCCGCTCATTTCTCAAACGCCAAGTAGCAGCAAATGTGACACTGCCGCTCGAAATGCTGCCTTACAGGCGCGATGTCCTAGATTTTCTACATGGTGAGCGTCAATCGGGAAGGCAAATTCTGCTTGTCACTGCTGCGGATCAGGTTATGGCGCAGAAGGTTTCAAGCCATCTTGGGCTCTTCGACGCGGTCTATGGCAGCGATGGTGTGGTGAATTTAAAAGGTCAGGCCAAAGCAGGTTTCCTCGCAGGCATGCTAGGAAAGGGAAATTTCGATTACGTCGGCGATTCTTCCGCAGACCTTCCCGTCTGGAGTGTAGCGCGAGGGGCTTACGTCGCTGGCAGCGAAAACTTACGCGCAAAGGCGAGTCGTAAAGTTCCAGTTCTTCGCTTTTTTCCGTCGGACAGTGTTTCACCAATTACCTGGCTGCGTTCGATTCGGCTTCTGCACTGGACGAAGAACTTGCTGGTGCTCTTGCCGGTTCTACTGGCCCACAGTTCCCATTGGGCAGCATGGCGAGACAGCTTGGCTGGCTTCTTCTTGTTTGGTGGGTGTGCGTCGGGCTTGTACATCCTCAATGACTTACTCGATCTGCACTCTGACCGGCTTCACCCTTCGAAGAGCAAACGACCTTTGGCTGCAGGCGAGTTTTCATTGCGTGCCGGCGTAGTCCAGTCCACCCTGTTGACGGGCAGTTCCTTACTGGCTGCATTTTTTGTGGATGTTAGGTTCGCCGCCACCCTCTTCGCCTATGCCGCATTGACAGTTGCATACTCTTGGAAGCTGAAGAAGATCCCACTACTCGACGTTTTCGTTCTCTCAAGCTTCTACACCGTTCGCATTTGGTCGGGAGGCATCGTTTCCGGTACGCCGGTATCGGATTGGCTCATGGCCTTTTCGCTGTTCTTTTTTTTGAGTCTGGCGATGGCGAAACGACACTCTGAATTGCATCGCGCAGGCCAGCTGGTGGAAAACGGGAACTCAGGCCGCGGATACGTGACCAAAGACACCGAAATGCTGGCTATGTTGGGAATTGCCAGTAGCTTCGCGGCAGTCGTGATTCTTTGCTTGTACGCGCGCAGTCCGGAAGTCAGAGTTCTCTACGGCAGCTCGGCTCAACTGTTGTGGCTTTGCCCAGTTGTGTTGTACTGGCTGAGCCGCGTTTGGCTGCTTTCCGGCCGTGGTGAACTCGATCATGACCCGGTACTCTTTGCGGTTCGCGATCGCACCAGTTGGGCGCTTGCGGCGGTTGCCATATCCATCCTCATCCTTGGCGGATTCCACACGCGATGAGCAGTATTTCTCCGGCAATTGCACCCAAAGCAATCGAAACTTCTCAAGCCAAAGACGGCCGATATCAAAGCTGGGGCCGTTATCCAAGAACGACGCATCGACGGGTCTCGAAGGTTTACTGGCGCGATGAAATCCCAGAGTTGCTGCAGCGCGCTGAACCGGGGTCGTTGTTGCCCTACGGCATGGGGCGGAGTTACGGCGATTCTTGCCTGAACGACAATCGAGATCTTCTGGATTGCTCTGCCATCAATCGCATTCTCGAGTTTGACTGGGAGACCGGACGCATTCGCGTTGAGTCCGGGGTGATACTCGGTGATCTGCTGGAAGTCATCGTTCCGCACGGCTGGTTCTTGCCGGTGACTCCAGGCACAAAATTTGTCACCATCGGTGGTGCCATTGCCAACGACGTGCACGGAAAGAATCATCATCGTGCTGGGACGTTCGGCTGTTATGTAGATCAGCTCATGCTGTACCGTTCCGATTCGGAACCAATCGCCTGTTCTCGTTCAAGTAATGCCGACCTTTTTCAGGCAACGATCGGGGGCCTCGGACTCACCGGCGTCATCGGCTGGGCAGATCTGAGGCTCAAACGGATCACAGGCAACACTATCGATGCGGAGCGGCTGCCATTCAGCGGCCTTGATGAGTTTCTGACTCTATCCTGTTCGAGCGATGAGCACTTCGAGTACACCGTCGCCTGGATCGACTGCCTTAGCGGCAGCCGCATGCGTGGCATCTTTTTCCGCGGCAATCATGGGGAGAGCTATCGGCGGCGTCGCGTCCGCGAGTGGAAAGTGCCTTTTACGCTTCCAGAGTTTCTGCTATCTCAGGCCACCGTTTCCGTGCTTAACCGAGGCTACCGACATCTGAATGCGCGGAATTCCGGCCGCTCTATAGTGCAGTACGACAATTTTTTTTATCCGCTCGATGCCGTTCTGAACTGGAACCGGCTCTACGGCAGGCGCGGACTGGTCCAATACCAGTGCGTTGTGCCACGTTCCGAGGCGGAAGCCCTCAGACAGTTAGTTGCAAGAGTCTCCGCTTCCGGCGAAGGGTGCTTTCTCGCTGTTTTAAAAGCCTTTGGTGAGATCCCCTCCCCTGGCATGCTTTCTTTCCCGCGTCCTGGTCTCACGCTCACCCTCGACGTCCCGATGCGGGGCCGCCGCACACTCGCTTTGTTGGACTCGTTAGACGAATTGGTGCTCGCGAATGGTGGAGCACTGTACCCTGCAAAGGATGCCCGCATGTCCGCCTCGATATTCCAGGCCGGATTCCCGAATTGGAAAAGGTTTGGATCGTTCATCGATGCAAAGCTGTCATCGTCCTTCTGGCGCCGCGTGACTCAGGAAGGCACGGCATGAAACGGACCGGCATCAAGAAGGTCGTGGTCCTTGGAGCTACTTCGGGCATAGCCCAACCCCTGCTTCGGATGATGGCGAGAGATGGCAAGGAACTGTTGCTGGTGGCAAGATCACAAGAGCGTTTGGACGCGGTGCGCAGCGACCTGCTCGCTCGCGGTGCCGCCAACGTTCTCACAGTCGACGCCGACCTGGTGATCTCGCAGGAGCTGGTAGTCTCCTTCGCCAAAGAATGCTTCCCCGATTTCGATACGCTGCTACTGACGTACGGCACGATGCTGGATCAAGCTCTCTGCCAAGTTTCGCCCGAAGATGCGGTTCGTGAATTGGAGACTAATTTCGTTAGCGCTGTGGCCGTGCTGACCAGATTCGTGGGGTATTTTGAATCACGCCGATCGGGAACTATCGCGGTGATTACGTCAGTGGCGGGCGAGCGCGGACGGCGACCCAATTATGTATACGGAGCGGCCAAAGGCGGGTTGAGCATTTTTCTTCAGGGCCTCCGCAGCCGCATGCATCGTAGCGGCGTAAGGGTTGTTACCATCAAGCCGGGCCCCGTCGCAACAGCCATGACGGCGAATCGACCGAAAGTGCCGCTGCTGGCGAGTCCGGAGCTAGTGTCAGCAAATATCTATCGTGCGCTGGAGCATTCGGGTGCTGAGGTCGTCTACGTTCCACCACCGTGGCGATGGATCATGGAGGCGGTTCGTATGGTTCCGGAGCGTGTGTTCAAGCGGCTTTCTGTGTAGTCGTCGGACGAACGCATACACCTTCGGAAGGGTTCCATCGTGTCTTGAATCTCGCGGGACAAGCTCATTAGTTTCTCTGATTTTGATCGTGTCTCTGCAAGCTGCTTGTCGACGAAGCGGACAATTCTGACCGTTGAACCTTATAGATGGCTACCTCCGAACTTTGGTAGATGGGAGACGATCCGGCATAAAGGCGAAGAGTACTCGCTAGCCATGCTTGATTCTCATCGAAAGGACCCGCATTTGGATTGAATGGTCCGGCAATGAAAATGTAATCAGGCTTAAGCTCTTCGAGGATTGTTGCCGTCACATGTTGCGAACCGGATAGCTCTAGTTCTTCCCCGAGTTCTATTGCATGGAAGAATGCGTTATTCGGCAACCACTCGCGTCCTTGCACCGTGTTCACGCATTGCCTCTTGGCGAAGTAGGGAAACCACTCGGCTACCATATCTGTAGGCCAATTTCCAAATCTTTGATTGAAGACGAAGAACTTGGCATTCATAGGAGTCAATCGCCCCGCAGCCTGCATGCCTGCCAGTCCCGCAGGGGAAACCTGCGCCCGGGAATTGGAACGGAGGTCGGCAAGCCGGTCCCTCCGTATTCGAGGCATCCCGCTGAATTGCAGTGAGAACGCGATTGCAAGAACAACTACGACTGTCGTTCTCCAGCGGCGCAGCCGGACGCCTCGCCGCGCAAGGAGTACAACGATCGCATTGGCAAACCAGACCATACACAATCCGCCGACAGCTGCACCGTAGGTCGGTCCACTGCGGCGCATTATGAGTGGAATCACTGCCAGCCAGCAAACATATGGAAAGCGAGCTACCACAGCAAATATGACAGAAGCAACGAGAAAACCCAGAATGGTCACATTCCGAGGGAGGTAATATGAACCTCCAGTTGGACCCGCATTCATCAGGGGCCCGAAACCGAGGTGACGGTATAACCAGATCATCCAAGGCAGGACGACGATGATGGAGACAGCTCCCGCCAAGGCAACCAGGCGAATGTTCTGCCATCGATTTTCAAGCAAGATGCTGAGCACAACCAGAGAAAACGCCGCAAAAATCCCACCCTCAAGGTGAGACGCGATCGCTAGGCCTACCCACACGCCGCTCCACGCAGCTAATGTGAGCGAGTTGTGCTTTCTGGAACGGAGATATAACAGAATCGCAACGGTGGCGCATAACATGCCAAGGCCGCGAGTCAACCCACCCCCCATGGTGAGCCATTCTGCGCTGCGTCCGATCGATGCAAAACAACAGGCTGCCAGACAGGCATAGAAGCCCGAAGGGTATATCTCCTTCGCGATCAGGTACACCATCACGACAGTTATCAGATTCAGAAGTAGCGGCAGCCACACCAGCACAGAGACGGCGCTCTGGCCTGTGAATAGGGTGCAGAGAGCGCCGAGGTAGAACGCCAACGGAGGGTACGACAATGGGATATCGAGGAGGTTGTAAGTGGTGTGTGTTGGTAAAACAAAGTGCGCCGCACGTATGTCGTCGATGATCTGCGCGAACATTCCACCATCGTTTAATGGGAACATCCGGCCGCGAAAATAAGGAATGCGAAGTGCAAGTGCGGTCGCTACCGCGATGAGCACATCTCTTACCGCCGTTCTGGGCTGTGTGTATTCGCTGGAATGTACCTGCAGTGGCGCGGAAAGTTCCTTCAGGATCTCAGCTGTACCACTTTGGGCTGGATCCAATTCGGGCTCCGTCGCGAAGGCTACGCGTTGATTTTGTGGCATTGGTTCAGATTCGACAACGCGCAATTATGGGCCAAGCGATGAAGCCTGTGACACTGCGTATCAAGAAACGCAGTTTACTTTGGTAACACCTGCGACACAGATTCGTGTATTCGCCCCAAATTGTCATCCTTAGAATGGAGCACACCGGAGCTCTCGGATGTCGTCCACTCAATTGTCAGTTGTTGTGCCTTGTTACAACGAGGAAGAGGTGATACTTGCGTGTCACGAAGCGCTCATAGACGCGCTTTCCGATGAGGTGTCCGATTTCGAAATTGTATTTGTGAATGACGGTTCGAAGGATGCGACTCTAGAAATTTTGCGCGGTTTGCACGAAGTCGACAAGCGTGTGAAAGTGGTAGATCTTTCACGCAACTTCGGACACCAGATCGCGGTCTCGGCCGGACTTGCTCATGCCGACGGAGCCGCAGTGGCAATCATCGATGCCGACCTGCAGGATCCGCCTGAGCTTCTTCTGAAGATGCTTGAGATTCGCGATTCCGGCTATGACATCGTGTATGGAGTGCGTCGCGCTCGAGAGGGCGAGAGTTGGTTCAAGCTCCTCACCGCAAAATGGTTTTATCGGATTTTGAATCGTCTCTCCGACACTCCCATTCCGCTCGACAGCGGTGACTTTCGCCTCCTCGACCGCCGCGCAGTCGATGCGCTTTTGCGAATGCACGAACAGCATCGGTTGCTGCGAGGAATGTGGAGCTGGATCGGTTTTCGGCAATACGCTCTCGAGTACGATCGCGCGCCTCGCGCGGCAGGTCAAACCAAGTATCCGCTCCGCAAAATGCTGGCTTTGGCGCTCGACGGCCTCCTCTCCTTTTCTGTTGTACCGTTACGCATCGTGAGCGGTTTGGGAGTCGGCACAGCGCTGCTCTCGTCCATTGGCATTCTGTACGCACTGGTGCTGCGCTTATTCACGCGGGTATGGGTCCCCGGATGGACTCTGTTATTTATCGGAATGATGTTCCTTGGGGGAATGCAGATGCTGAGCATCGGAATTGCCGGCGAGTACATCGGTCGCATCTACACGGAAGTCAAACAGCGTCCGCTGTACCTGGTACGTGAGGTACTCAGCCATGCCATTCGCCGAGATGCTGCCAGAACAAAGGCAGGCATGACGATTCATGCGTAAACACACGAAGACCATTCTTGGCGTCCTCGTGAGCGTCGCCGCAGTTTTCGCAATCCTTCACAACATCAATCTGGCTGATGTCGCGCATGCGACTGCAGGGACCAGCGGATCGCTCGTATTTGCTGGAGTCCTCTCCGTCGGCATGGGATACGTCATTCGCTCCTTTCGCTGGTGGCGGATGTTGCGCCTCAAGAACCATTCCATTTCACTGGGCACGAGCGCGGGCGTGCTCATGGCGAGCTTTGCCGCTAATAATGTACTGCCTCTGCGAGCAGGCGATGCACTTCGAGTTTTTGGATTCCGCACGGTCTTGAGGCTTCCGTCCACATTTGTTCTCGCCACGGTTGTACTGGAAAGACTTCTCGACCTTCTTTCGTTGCTGCTTTTGGGGCTGTCTTTCATCAGAACTGGCGGCCTTACTGCGATGCCCGTTCAGATGGTCCGCTTGGTACAAGTCCTCAGCCTCGGCGGCATGGCGCTGTTGATTGCCATTCTCGTCTTCAGTAAACAACTGAAGATCTGTTCGCTTTGGCTGCTCGGCAGATGCGTTCCGCAAACCGACCGGCGCGACAAGACCGAATTGGCAATCAGAAACGTTGCCGGTTTGTTCGAATCGATCAGCCTGTTGGAGGCGGGGCACCTTGCATTGCTGTCAGCAGCAGCGTGGATGTTCGAGGCCGTACTGTACGTTTGTGTAGCTCGCGCGATGCATCTGCATGTCTCAGTCTCTTGGCTTGCGATGGCGTTGTTAGCGGCGAATCTTTCAGCGATTGTCCCCAGCTCTCCGGGGTATGTTGGAACATTTCACGCCGCCATATTGGCTATGCTCCTGCTTGCCGGAGTTGAGCGTAATGCGGCAACAGCTTACGCCGTAGTGGTTCACGCCGTGCTCTGGGCAGGGATTACATTTGCAGGTGGCGTCGCCTATTTGCTCCTGCGCGGCAAGGCTGCCCAACCTGTTCAGGATTCAACTGGAGAAATCGTCTAAATGGACGCGATAATCGTAGGGGCAGGATTTACCGGATTGGCCGCTGCACTTCGACTTTCGCGTGAGGGATACAAGGTCCGCGTCGTAGATCAGGATCAGGAACCTGGCGGTCTAGCCGGGTCTTTTCGTATCGGCGACGAGCGCCTCGAGAAGTTCTATCACCACTGGTTTACCAGCGACACCCACATTATGGAACTCATAGCCAGCCTGGGCCGTGAGGATCGCATTCTGAAACGTCCAACTCGAACCGGCATGTACTACGCGCATCGCTTTTACCGCCTCAGCGGACCGAAGGATGTTCTCAGTTTCACGCCGCTGTCATTCTTAAATCGCCTTCGTCTTGGTTACGTCGCGTTGGCGGCACGGCGAGTAAAGGATTGGAAGTCGCTTGAGAATTACACGGCGAAGGAGTGGCTGCTGAAACACTGCGGAGAACAGGTTTATCGAGTGGTATGGGAACCGTTGCTGGTCGGCAAGTTTGGATTGTATGCAGATGAAGTGTCGGCCGTATGGTTCTGGAACAAATTGAAACTCAGGGGTGGCAGTCGCGGCAAGGCAGGAGAAGAGGTGCTTGCGTATTACCGGGGAGGATTTGCTGCACTCGCAGACCACATTGTCGAAGAGATTCGCAGTCGCGGTGGCGAAGTGATGCTGAACACTTCCGTTACGGGAATCACAGCCGACAATGGCAAGGTGACCGGCGTAAAAACCTCGCGTGGACTCATGCAGGCGAAGACAGTTTTGCTGACCACCCCGCTTCCAATTTCAGCCGAGTTGCTGTCTAGAAGTTGCAGTCGCAAGTACATCGAAAGTCTTCGGAAGATTCGCTATTTGTCGAACATCTGCATCGTGCTGGAACTTACGCGAAGCTTGTCCTCAACGTACTGGCTTAACGTGAATGATCCGTCGTTTCCGTTCGTCGCCGTTATTGAGCACACGAATTTTGAGCCTACGTCTAGCTATGGAGGAAGGCACATCGTATATCTCTCGAAATATCTGCCTTCTGAGGACCCCCTTTATCGGATGAAGGATAAAGATGCCGCGGACTTTGCCGTCGCGGCTCTGCGAGGGATGTTCCCGGACTTCGATGCGACTTGGGTCACAAACGCGCATGTCTGGCGCGCCGAATTCTCGCAGCCGATCGTGCAGCGTCATCACAGCAGCCTGGTGCCGGCGATGAGAACCGAGATCACTAACTTATTCTTGGCGACAATGGGGCAGATCTATCCGGAGGATCGCGGTACCAACTATGCGGTCAGAAGCGGTACCGAGGCGGCTGGGCAAATGGCACTGACTTTACAGCGATGGTCCGAGTCTACCGAGGCGCAGGACGCGTCTTGTGCGCCAATGAATGCATAGTTCTTCTTTACTGCAGCCGTCGCTGCAACTCCAATTCGCGGGCTGCCTGATCAGTCTCGCCCATTCCTTTCAGCGCACTGGCTAGATTGCCGTGCAGGTAAGCCGAGTTGGGAAATCTCTTGAGCGCGTCCCGGTAAATTTGAGCGGCTTCCTCATTTCGGCCCAGCTTCAAATCCGTGCTGGCAAGTCCCATGATAGTAAGTAGATCTTTGCCGTGCGAGAGCTGAAACCCATTTTGCATTGCTTCGCGCGCCTGTTCGTAGTCTTTTTCCTGAAGGCGAACCGTTCCCAATATGTACCATCCTCTTGCGCGAAGGTCGGAGTTCGCAATGAGAGTGCGCGCGATCGCCTCGGCTTTCTTCGTCTGTCCCTGGTTGATATAGACAAAGGCAAGATAACCATAAGCATTGGGACTGTCCCCACAGAGTTGGGTGGCGTGCGTAAACAGTCTGACGTCATTGTCCCAGTACCAAACATAGCTAAAAGTAAGTACCGCCATAGCGGCAAACAGCGCGAAGACTACACTCGCTTGCAACACAGCGCCATAGTGTCTTAGGCCTTGCATCACATAAGCTAGCCCGATCGAAGTTGCGACTGAAGCGAAATAGAAGTAGCGATCATGCTCCTGCAACGTTACGTGATACAGAATTACAGGAGCGAGCATAAGTACAAACCAACTCGCAAAGAAGATGCCGACTGGAGTCTTGCGAATTGCGATGACTACGGTGCCAACAACGCCGAGTAGCAAGAGAAGTGGCAGGACAAACCTGCCGAATGAGAGATGATCGACGATCATCATTGGGTAGTAGATACTGAGACTACCCGGCCAAAGCTGTTTCCCTAAGTACCATAGGATTGCCGTTGGTGCGGTGAGCAGGGTGGACCCGATCGGAACCTTGTTCAGAACGTGTCCGGTGGGATTTCGAACCAGCAATATTCTGATTACGATTGCAAATAGCGTGACTGCGGCATAAGGCCACGCGGACGTCATTGCCGCACGGAAGCGGGATCGGAAGCTGCCGCTCGCTGCGGCGAATTCATAGATACCGATCAGAACAGGGGCAAATATCGCCGCTTCCTTTGAGAACAGAGCAAGCAAAAGGAACGATGCGGACATCAGCAGCAGTGACGGCTTGCGCTTCGGTTGTCGTCTCCACCTGAAGTACCCGATCATCGCAGCGAGAAAAAAGACCATCGAGAGCGAGTCGCTCAGGCCCGATATCCAAGCAGCCGTTTCTACCTTGGTGGGGTGCAGGCCGAAAATGCCGGCGGCAATTGCGCCCAAACTCTTGTCGCCTGTGGTCTCGCAGACAAGCCGATATACCAGGTACGTTGCCAAGACGTGCGTACTTGCTGCCACGAGGTGAAACCAACCCGGAGCCGGGCCGAGCAGATGGTAAATCGTGGCAAAGACCACCATTACGAGCGGCCGATAGAAGTCGATCGCGGGAGGGACATTGAGAAAACCCCAAAAGGAATGAGTGAAGAATTTCGGCAGGTATTTCCATGATTCCATCCATGGATGGATCGTGATGAGGGTGCCATCGTCGAAAACGTAATCGAATGGGATCGTGCGCAGATACACCATTGCCGTCAAATAGAGGACTGTGCGGATGATGACGTTTGGCTGGAGAAATCTCTCACACAATTGCCGCAAGCGGCTGGGAGAGCTCGACATTTCGCGTTCGAGCGTGGGGATTGGGCCTGCGCTCACCGATGAATTTACCTCGCACAATTCGGGCTAACTTCCTCATACTGGGGCATCTTTGAATTGCTGGACAATGGCGATTCGGCGGACGGTATAACGAAGGTAACTGGGCGCTAGATTTCCAAGTTTCCGGTGTGCTAAAAATCTGAGAAACGACAATCGTATGCAGGCCTTAGAGATTTTAGGTTTGGAAAAGACCTACGCGGTTGGGTTCTGGCGGAAGAAACAAAAGGTTGGGCTCAAAAGCCTGAACCTTGAAGTCCGTCAGGGTGAGGTGTTCGGCTTTCTAGGTCCAAATGGCGCCGGAAAGACCACAACGCTGAAGCTGTTGATGGGGCTCATCTTCCCCACAGCCGGATTTGCGCGCATCTTTGGCCGCGACTGGCGCGAGCCTGCGGTGCGTTCTCGCATCGGATTTCTTCCCGAACAACCATATTTCTACGACCATCTCACGCCTGCCGAATTGCTCGACTATTACGGAGCGCTGTCGGGGCTCTCCCCGAATGACCGCCGGAACCGCATTCCAAAGCTACTGGAACGTGTCGGACTTGCAGGCCAAGGTCGAGTGCAATTACGAAAGTTCTCAAAGGGAATGTTGCAGCGAGTGGGTATCGCGCAGGCCGTCCTGCATGAACCCGAGATTGTCTTCCTCGATGAACCCATGTCCGGATTGGATCCGATCGGGCGTCGCGAGATCCGTGAATTTATTCAGTCTCTCAACGAGGAAGGGAAGACTGTATTTTTTTCAACGCACATCCTCTCCGACGCCGAAGCGCTTTGCGATCGGGTAGCTGTGTTGAATCGAGGTGAGCTGCGTGGAGTGGGCGTGGTCGCGGATTTGGTGTCGCAAAATCGTGGCCGCTCTGAACTCGTTTGGCAGGGCACGTCGGCAGTTTCCGCCATTGAGGCATTAGGAGCTAGCTGCCACGTCGCGGGCGAGACGGTGCGGGCAACGTTAGAGGAAGCGAAAGTGCAGGACGCACTAGCTCTGCTGCGAACACGGCAGCTGCGGCTGATTTCCGTGAATCCCGTCGGCGGCTCGCTGGAGCAATATTTCCTCGAGAAGCTTGGCGCAAAGGCGGAGGTTCACCAATGACCGCACGCATTCGGGCGATCGCCTTCAATACATTTCGTGAAGCTGTACGCGATCGCGTGCTGTACAACCTCGTCTTCTTTGCCTTGCTGCTGGTAGCAAGTGCTCCTGTTCTGAGTGAAATATCGATCGGTGTTCAGCGAGTTCTGCTCATCAATATGAGCTTAACGGCAATTTCGATTTTCGGAATCGTAATTTCAATTTTCGTCGGAATCAGTCTGGTATCGAAAGAGATCGAGAAGAAAACGTTGTATCCGGTTCTGGCAAGACCGGTCAGCAGAGCTGAGTTCATTACGGGAAAATACTTCGGACTGGCTGGGACTTTGACAGTCAATACACTCGCGATGGCTGCCGGATTCTATGCCGCGCTGTTGTTAATGATCGGGCATTTTTCCTATGCTGACGCAAACATCCTCGTCGCCATTTACTTCATCCTTCTGCAGTTTTTCGTTGTCATCGGGCTTGCACTGCTGTTCTCGTCCTTTTCCACGCCGCTCTTGTCTGCGTTGCTGGCCTTGTGCCTGTTTGTTGCGGGGACATTTGCGGGAGATCTGCGCGCATTTGCGCAGATGGCTCATGGTCCGCAGAGTTGGCTTGCGCTCGCGACCTCATACGTTATCCCTAACCTGGCATCGCTGAATGTAATTACCCGGGTCTCGCACGATGAGAGGATTTCAGCGGCCCTGGTGGGCTACAACAGCCTCTATTGCCTGCTCTACACGGTGGTAACCGTTAGTGCGGCGACCTTGATCTTTTCGCGTAGAAACCTGAAGTGAGCCGCAGATCTACCATTTTCGTTGCTTTGACCCTCATTGGCAGCCTGATCGCCAGCTTCTTCGTATTGCGCCGAGTCGAATCGCTATATCCTGCCGCTTCGATGGAGGATGTGCTGTTCATGCCTTCTCCCGAGTTCGTGAAGCGAGCGAGCCTCGGATATTCAGGGCTATTGGCTGACATTTACTGGATGCGAGTGGTGCAGTATTTTGGCAGCAAACACCTGCGCGATTCCATGCAATACAAGTCGCTTGCTCCTCTGCTCGACATCACCACTACGTTGGATCCCCATCTAATCGTGGCTTACGAGTGGGGTTCGACCTTTCTGGAGCAGCCGCCTCCCAGCGGAGCTGGAGACATCGATGCTTCCATCCGCCTCATTCGGAAAGGCATTCAGAATAATCCGCAGAACTGGCATCTGTACTTGACGCTGGGATTCGTTCAGTATCAGGCACAACACGACTATCTTGCAGCAGCCAACACGTTTGAGGAGGGATCGAAGGTTCCAAACGCTAATCCGGCGTTAAAGGCAATGGCGGCGAAGATGTTGATGGATGCAGGCAGTCTCGATACCGCCAGTTATATGTGGCAAAGCCTCTACAACGAATCAAATGATAAGGACATCCGCCGAAACGCGGAATTACACCTCGCCTGTTTGCTGGTCGATCGACAGGTTCCGATTCTGGAATCGTCGGTTGATAGTTTTCGTAAGCGTTTCGGACGCAACCCAAATTCGTGGACGGAAATGATCTCCACAGGAGTGCTTCGCATGGTGCCGCGTGATCCCACAGGTCAGCCGTATCTCTTACGAGACGGGCGGGTAATTGTTTCTGACCCCAAGAAATTGCCATTCATTCGCGAAGGCAAGCCGGCTTAGCGCTGGTAGCAATGCCAGAGCTGCGTGATTACCGCCCTGCGGACTTCGAGCAACTATGGGATCTGGATCAGCGATGCTTCTCACAGGCCATCGCATACTCCCGAGACGAGCTCTCTTACTATCTACAGAACAGGACGGCGATTTGTGTAGTTGCATGGGAGGGTGCATGCCCATTGGGATTCATTTTGGGACACGTCGTTCGTGGCGGTGTTGGCCACGTGGTCACACTTGATGTCGATACGGCAGCACGGCGCTCTGGGCTGGGATCCACTCTCATGCACAGCCTTGACGAACGATTTCGATTGGCAGGCTGCACCTCAAGCATGCTCGAGGTGGCAGTAAACAATAAAGCCGCTTTAGCGTTCTACAAAAAACACAAGTACTCTGTGCTGAAGGTTCTTCGCCGCTACTATCCGAATGGACTGGACGGACTCCTACTGGGCAAGCAACTCCGGCAGCCAAAATGAATCGGTGCTGGCCCCGCTATCTAGAACGAAAATCTACTTTCACGGTCTCGGTGCTGGGCACAGCCTTGTCGCCGAGCGTTGCCGGCTGGTACTTCCAGCGGCGTACCGCGTCTATCGCGGCACCACGAAGCAACGGCGCGCCGGAGACCGCCCTAGCGGCGGAGACCGATCCGGAGGCGTCTACATCTAAACTCACGACGACTTCTCCTTCTACGCGGAGTTGTCGCGCCATCGGCGGGTACTGTGCAGGCACAGAGTGCATCAGCTTGGCAGGAACTACTCGCCTGGCGGGTTGCGGCGCAAGAATGGCAGCTTTGGGTGACACAGCAGCCACGACTTGGCTCAGTGCCTCAGGCTTTTCCTGGAGATTTGCTGGCTCCCCGATTTGCAAAGGAACGGCAATCGGCTGCTCGCCGAGATCATCTGGGGAAGCCTTGCGAGTCGAGGCCAATGAAGCTTTGTGTTGGACCGCGACCTGCGTCTCAGCCGGCCCAGTCTCGCTTAGATCAGGACGAGCTACTTCTACGGAGCGATCCGAATCGACGTCATTCGAAGCAGATCCTGTACTCTCTACGGACGGAGCGTCTGCCGCGATCGCCGGTGATGATGCAGCCGTGGACGAATTCGCAAGCGCGACCTTAGCTGCCGCATTGGAAATGGCTCGCTGCGCTTTAGCTGTCAGACTTTGGACGATCGGCACCACCGGAGGAACTGAACTGGCTTCAACGCCTTCCTGGCGGTGCTGTACCCAAGGCCGTGCGATCAACAGGAATCCGGCCAGAGCCGCGATGGATGCGATCGAATACAGCGCCTTCCTGCGCTGCTCTCGCTTGTGGGCGGCGCGATTTGCGGCGCGAAATTGTGCAACCGAGTCGATCGGCGCAATTCTGGGCGTGAATCTCTCTTGAGTTTGCGACTGAGTTTGCGACCGTGGAGTGGGGGCGAAATCCTGCGCTACAGAGTCGCCAAGAACGACAATCTGTCCATCATGCGCATCGCGCAGCCCATGCGAGACATTATTTCCGTGAGTCTGCCCTTTTGTTTCGCTTAGGCTTGAGGCTTGTTGGTGTGATGTCCTGTTCTCAAACAAGTGGTTCTCCTGTGGCTGTTTGAGGACGTGCGGGTGGTCCTCGAGCATCGAGTCTTCATTAGGGAACTGAACCGGCCAGAAATCGTGCTGAGCGCTGGTGAATTCAACTTCCACCTGATTTGCGTTCTTCGGGTCTCGCTCCAAGCCGATTACGTGGCATTCCGCGCTTTTGCCGTTTTTCGGGCTGTGCAGGGTCACCTTATGACCCAGCCGCACCTGTGAGCTTGTCGTCAGCACGGCTCCCCGAACCATTACGAATTGAGTTCGCGCCTGCTCCCGCCCGCCAAACTGATCGCGGATTTCAACCTTCAAGGAGACGGGAATTCGCATTTCGCGCTTTCCGCGCCTAGCGGGAGTGGCGGACGCATTTCCGGGCTCAGCCGCACTCTTGGCGACACTGGCCCCCGCGAGGGTGTCCGAGCGATCAAGAGGGTCGCCGAGTTGCCAATCGTTCCGTTGCGTCATACCGTCCCTGTCTGAATCCACGTCTTATTAAACTTTGCTAACAATTAGACAATGGAATCCACGGGTTGGGCAGATAACGAAAGTCGAATTTGGCACGAAAAGTAGTAGCACCTTGGTGCTGAGCGGACGTTACTATCGTGCTACGTCCACAGCGCAAAGACTTTTTGCTGGTGACACGCGACAATGTATTGATTACATTCGGCCAGAGACATCTCTGCTGCCTCGGCTTACTGACTCCATTCTCAACCGATTGGCACGCATTCAAGACTGGGGATATGACATTTTGACCAACAACTCTTTCTCTCCCAACAGCTTCCTCCTGCTGCTTTTAGTGCTCACGTATTTCTCAGGCCTCGCCCATGCCAAGGACGAAGGCGACCGGGCGAAGCTTCAGGACCGTCTGCAAAAGGCTGGCACGATTCTCAACCAGATCACATCTGCTCCCGACAGGAGCGTTCCCCAGGAGATCCTTGCCCATGCTGAATGTGTGGGGGTCATCCCCTCCATGATGAAAGCCGGCTTTGGTTTCGGAGGGGAATACGGGCAAGGGGTTGTGACTTGTCGTACTGAGCGGGGTTGGAGCGCGCCGGCGTTTTACCGATTGGGGGGCGGCACCTTTGGCCTGCAGATCGGTGGCGAAGCAGTCGACGTTGTGATGCTGTTCATGAACGAACACGGGGTGCAGTCGCTGCTCACGCATAAGGTGAAGCTGGGGGCTGACGCTTCGGCTTCCGCTGGACCGGTAGGGCGCACCGCTGCTGCCGACACCAATATCGCTTTGCATAGCGAGATCCTTACCTACTCGCGTTCGCGAGGAATTTTTGCTGGCCTCTCCTTGAAGGGAAGCTGGATTGACCAGAATGCCGCTGATACGCGCACCTTTTACGGTCGAGACATCGGCTTCCACAACGTCTTGAACGGAAGCATTCGGCCACCGCAGGGGTCTGAGCCGTTCTTGGCTGCGGTGCGGAAGGACTTTGGACAGGCAAAGAACGCAGAGTAGGTAGTGGAGAAACGCCCGCCCAAGCTATCCATTTATTCCTTGCGAGGGACAGATTTTCCAATAACAGGGAAATTAACAGGGCTTTTCAGATTTCCCGCCAAAAAATCGTTGAGTTTTGCCCAAATTCCGCAAATTTGACTTCCGGAACAGGGATTAACAGGGAATTTCCATTTTCGAGCTTAAGGATCAACGACTTAAGCCCAAATTTCCCGCAATTTTGCTTTTCGAACAGGGAATTTAACAGGGAATTTTTGGGTGCTGGCAATCCGGCGAATCTTGTCGAGCTCTTCGAGCCGCGCCACCCCGCCGCAACCCTTTAAAGCACTCAATGAGCGTGCTGGTCTCGGCCAGCGGAAGCATGCTTATGCTGAGGCTTGCCGCCGGACTCCATCTCTTTGTGCTCCTCTTCCTCTTCTTTGGAGACCTCAGGACTGCCCAAGCTTCTTTTTGGAGGCAAATGACGCATGTACCGGACGATCTTCCACATCTCGTCTTCTTCAAGGAAAACGAACTATTCCTGACCTCCAGTTCTGACCTTCAGCTCTGGGGCTGCGGTTTTTCGGCGCGCCAATTTTACCTGCGGGGATTGGACGGCGCGTTGCAAAATTCAGCGCTCAGATGCTACCGTCGCAACTTCGCGATGCGAGTGAACCTTGAGTATGCGCTGGTCTGGCTTGTGGTGCGCACGCTCGGGGCATTGCCGCGCTCTCTCTCGCGGGCTGTGGGGATGTTTGTCGCGGTTGGCGCTTACGCCGTTATGGGCCGCCTACGAAAGGTGGGCATGCGGAATCTGCAAATTGCCTTTCCTAAGATGCCGCAAAAGGAAAAGCGCAGAATCATCTTCAAGTTGTTCGTCGGCTTTGGCCGTCATCTGGCGGAATTTTGCATGTTCCCGCGATACACTCGCGAGAACGCCGGAGCGGTAGCCACCTACGAGGGCTTTGAGAACTTTGACAAGGCCCGTGCCGCCGGTCGCGGAGTCCTGTTCTTAACAGGGCATTTCGGAGGCTGGGAGATTGGCTCGTTCGTACACTCGATCTTCGGAAATCCGATGAAGATCGTGGTGCGGCGGTTGGACAATCCCAAGGTGGATGCGCTGGTAGAACGCTATCGGACCCTTCATGGCAACGAGACTTTCGCCAAGGAAGACTTTGCGCGCGGATTGCTCGGCGCGATGAAGGCCGGCGAAACCGTTGGCATCCTTATGGACACAAACATGACGCCGCCGCAGGGAGTGTTTGTCGATTTCTTTGGCACTCCAGCGTGTACTGCTGCTGGTGTCGCTCGCGTCGCGCTTCGCTCAGGCGCTGCAGTGGTTCCTGCATTTACCATCTGGGACAATCTCCTGCGAAAGTATCGCGTGCGCTTTGATCCCGCGCTTACCTTAGTCTCGACAGGCAACGACGAAGCCGATGCGGTGGCCAACACGGCTTTGTTCACCCGAGTCATCCAGAATTACGCAACTCACTATCCCGAGCAATGGCTTTGGGTTCATCGCCGCTGGAAGACGAGGCCGCAAGGAGAATCACCGCTCTACTGAAATGAGCAGCGCTGCACATCCCCACACGTTACGCAGTCTGGTTAAACATTGCGGAGCTTTGCTGAAAGGAGATGACTCCGTTCTCCTCTCCGGCATCGCCAGCATCGCCTCGGCAAAAACCGGCGATCTGGTGTTTGCGGAGGATGAGGTGAAGCTGGACCAGGCGCTCCGTTCCCAGGCGACCGCTGTAATCGCCGGGCAGTTTGCCGCAGCGGCGCATCTTTCGAAACCAACTTTGATTGTGCGTAATCCCAAACTTGCTTTCGCACAAGCTGCTGCCTTATTTAGTCAGGTAGAGAGCCGCGAAGGGAATGACGACAGTGCGCAAATCCATCTTTCCGCGCAAATCGGTGAGCACACCAGCATCGGGCCCGGAGTTGTCATTGACGAGCATTGTCAAATTGGGAACGGCACATCCATAGGCGCGAACTCGGTGATCGGCGCCAAGGTCATCATCCGTCAGAACTGTCGCATTGGGCCGAATGTCACGGTACATTCCGGAACCGAGTTGGGCGACCGCGTAGTCGTACAGGCAGGAACGGTGCTGGGATCCACGGGATTCGGTTATGTTCGCGAAGAGAGCGGCCGTTACCAACTGTTTCCCCAAATCGGGCGTCTGCTGATCGAGGATGATGTCGAGATTGGGGCTAACTGCACTATTGATCGAGGAGCACTCGATGCCACGGTGATTCATCGGGGGGCAAAGATCGACAACATGGTGCACGTCGGCCACAACGTTGAGATCGGTGAAGATGTTGTGATTGCCGCTCAAACCGGAATTTCCGGCAGTTGCCGAATCGGGAACGGCGCCGTCATCGGAGGCCAGATTGGCATTGGCGATCACGTCGAGATCGAGGCTGGCGTGATCCTTGGATCCGGAAGCGGTGTTCTCAGCCACAAGGTCGTGCGCGGCAAGGGAATCGTCTATTGGGGAACTCCGGCGCGCCCTCTTAAACAGTACCTCAAAGAACTGGCTACGCTGTCTCGCCTTAGCCAGAAAAAAGAAGAGTAGTCTGCCGATGGCGCTGATTCTTGTCGGTGGTCAGGCCAAGAATATCGGCAAGACTACGCTTGTCTGCAACATCATTTCGGCGTTTCGGCAATTCCATTGGACAGCCGTGAAGATCACCGCTCATCTTCATCAACCCGAGGGTTGTGAATTGCTTTCCCAAGGCTTGGGATGGTCTGTTTGGGAACAGCATCCGATCGAGGCTCGCACCGATACCGGCCGCTTCCTCAGCGCCGGAGCTGAACGAGCGCTGTTGGTGCGGGCAGAACAGGAGTATTTGGACGAACCTTGCACAATGCTCGAGCAGCAGTTCTCAGCCCTTAACTGGATCGTTGAATCGTCCAGCGCAACCACGTTTCTAAAGCCTGATCTCTCTCTGCTGATCGTCGATGCCGCGCGAGCGGAGTTCAAAGATTCGGCGCAGGAGCAACTCGCGAGTTCTGATGTATTGCTACTGAGGGGAACGGATCAAGAGGACCGCGCTCGCGAAATTCGGCGCAGCTTTAGGGAAATCCCCATATTCCCATTGCTGGAAACCGGTTTACACGAGGAGATTGATTTGCTGGTTCGGAAAGCCCTTGCTAGTTTTAGATTGAGTTCGTCATAGCTCTAAAGGAAAGCTATGGTTGGTTGTGGTACTTGTGCACAGGCGCCCTCGCCTGTGTTGCCTAAATCAAAGACATAGCCGAGGCGGACACTGCGGAGTTTGTGACACTAAGATTTCCGTGGATCCGGGCGCCCTCGCCCGGGTGTTTGCTTAGGGCTGCAATTTTAGAGATTGCGACTCTTGCACAAGACCGCGAACTTAGTCGCAACCAGAAACATCCGGCCGAGGGCGGCCGGGTCCACGTCGGGCAGCCGGGTAAGAGTTGTGGCAAGGCGCCCTCGCCTGTGTTGCTGGGAGTCCAAAGGCACAGCCGAGGGCGGCTGTGCCACAAGTTCTAGATAGACTGTGAGACACAGCAGGAGCTGTGACGAACCAGAAAAATCTCCGCTAGGCCGCCCGTTCGGGATGATCTGCTGGTGCCTGTTGCCGCAATTGATCAGACCGCTTGTCTCTGGGAACAGAGATCGCCGGGCGGTTTCCGCCTTCGAGGCCGATCTTTGCAACTGCGATGTTGAGTATTAGGCCGGAGAGCACATCGAGAAAGTCTTCGGTGATGTGAATTGCCGCGCTGATGTCTTCCGCTCCCAATCCTGCTTCCTGCATTTGTTCCACGGTGAGCTGCGGCGCGTTGGGCAGATCCGTTGCCAGTGCCAGGGCCGATTCCATTAACGCATGTTTGTTCTCTCCATAGAGCGGAGAAGAGACTATCGGCTTCAACGAATTCCAATAAAGGCTGAGGAAGTCCGGCCAGCGTGCAAACGCCTTGTAATCAGTGTTGATGGTGTTGACTCCGAGCGTCCGCTTGATGTCGTCGTAGACCTTCCGAATCGGAGCGGAGGCAGCTTCTTCCGGGATTTGTATCGGCTTCGACGTAAATACAGGGTGGTCAGCGCCGGGTGGCCCGATTCGATGTTGGCTGGGACCATCTTCAAACGCTTGCAGCTGAACCGCAGCAATCAGCAGCAGCAAGGGATTGTTGTAGTGAAACAGTTCCACCGCATCGGTTAACTCGTGTTGCGCTCCGGCTGAGAAATGTACTTCGCGGATGCTGCTGCAAAGATCTGGAACAGAGAAATAATTATGTACAGCGGTGTAAGCTTCCCCGCGAATTCGGTCTGCGCAAAGGAAGAACTCTCGAGTCTCAATGGCAGGCTGAAGGGACTTCCAGGCCAGCTCAAGAAAGTGCGGATGAGCCCCATACGCCTGAAAGATCAGGTTTACATGAGGAACTCCCAAAGCACTCTTGATCTCCTGGTAAATTTCCAGAGTCCGGCCGGCTGCGTCACTTTCACGCACCAAGGGCAAGCGACGTTTGCGACTCAGAGGCATGACTTTATCTGATGACGCGCTATGGCACACAGATGTCATGTTCCGCTGCAAGTGAAGCGGGAAATGCAGCTACTCTGTTGGTTCCTCTCTGTTAGTCGTCTTTGCGGTCTTGGCCGATCAGGTGCCCCAGCTTTTTTCTCTTGGTTCTGAGATATCCAGCCGAGCGTTCGTGGGTTGCCGGCTCGCACGGTACTCTTTCGACCACTCGGATTCCCGCGGCCTCAAGCGCCGACACTTTCTGCGGATTGTTTGAAATGAGTCGCACCCCGGTTACGCGCATCGCCCGCAACACAGCCGCAGGCAGAGCGAACTCGCGATGATCTGCCTTGAACCCGAGTCTCTCGTTCGCTTCCACCGTGTCTAATCCCTGGTCTTGCAGTTCATAAGCCTGGAGTTTCGCGATCAATCCGATCCCGCGGCCTTCCTTCTGCTCATAGAGCAGAATTCCTGCTCCCGCGGCGGCGATCATCTCGAGGGCAAGTTCGAGCTGTTGGCGGCAATCGCAGCGCAGTGAATGAAAGACATCTCCGGTAAGACATTGGGAATGGATGCGAACCAGAGGAGGCTTGGCAAGTATGTCGCCCATGGTGAGTGCGACCACGGCTTCGGGCCTGCAGGTTTCAGGATCGCGAGCACTGCCTTCGAAGCCAAGTATGCGAAAGTGCCCGAACTTGGTTGGGAAGTCCGCTTCGGCGCGCTTAGCAGCGTAAAGACTGGATGGAGCAGAGTTCATCCCTTAAATTATATCGAGCGATTCCTGTTAGGCTTGCTTTCGTGGATCCGAAGCTGATTCCAATCACGCTGGTGATTCGTCTAGGCGTGGTCGCCGCTATCGCCAGCGCGGTGGTCCGTTCGCGTTACTTCAAGTCGGTTCTGTTCCGCAATGAAGTTCGCAGCGTACGGCAGCAGATCAACGTTGCCTTGTTTGTCGGAGTGCCGGTCGCGCTTGGAGTGTGGGTTCGCGCAACCGTCCACAACTTTTCTGCCGCCGATGTGGCTTTCGAGAGCGCGATCATCGTCGGCGTGATGGGCGGCCGCTTAGCGGGAGTGATGTTGGCCGTGCTGTGCGCCGTCCCCGAATTCTGGCGGGGCGAGTACCTGGCGTTTCCGCTGGATGCTGTAGCGGGATACGTCGCTGGCGCTTTCCGAGAGTACGCGGCCAACCGGGAAGACATCTGGTCGTTCTTGCCGATGGTGGATCTCAGCATCTACCGCTGGGTACGCCGCAACTTTCCTCGGCCACGTCATGATTGGCAGGTTGCATTCTTTGTCGGCATCGTCTTGCTTCAGTTTCTTCGTGAACAGATTGGACGCGCCTTCCCGGATCGCGTCTTCTTCATGCGCAGCAACAATTTCTGGGTGGAGATTGCGATCTACGCTGGAACGATTGCGGCGGTCGCTATCCCTATCAAGATCTGGAATGCGACCCGAATTGAGCTGAAGCTGGAAGAACAGGAGAGATTGCTTCTGCAGGCCAGACTCGATGCTCTGCAGAGCCAGATCAATCCTCACTTCTTGTTCAACACCCTGAATTCAATCTCTTCACTCGTGAGACTCCGGCCGGAACAGGCTCGCGAACTCATCGGAAAGCTCGCGAATATTCTGCGCTCCCTGCTCAGGAAGCACGACGCATTCGTGATGTTGCGGGAAGAAATAGATTTCATCGACAACTATCTCGACATTGAGGTCGCACGATTTGGCGCGGACAAGCTCCGAGTGATTAAGGACCTCGATCCGCAAACCCTCGATGTGATTGTGCCCAGCATGATGCTGCAGCCGATCGTTGAGAACTCCATCAAGCACGGCCTGGCTCCAAAGATTGAGGGGGGAAGCATTATTCTTCGAAGCCGGCTGCGGCCGGAGCATCGCTTGCGCATCGACATCGAGGACGACGGAGTAGGAATGCCCGCCAATAACGGCCGCTTTGGCGAGCGCCGCAAATATGTTCGCGATCCCGATAACGGCGATTCCCATACAGAAGGAATCGGTATGCACAATGTTGCCGAGCGGCTGCGGGTTCTTTACGGCGCGAACGCGCACCTTACGATGCAAAGCAGTCCAGGCGTAGGCACCCGAATATCAATCGAGTTGCCACTCCTGCAAACCGACAAAGAGTTCTCGGCTGCCTCGGCTATTTATGAAGCGCGTTCAAGTACGCGCTGATAGAACTTTTCGTATTGCGGGATGATCTTCGAAGCGCAGAAGCGCGACTGCGCCTCAAATCGGGCGAGCTTGCCCATTTCGCGCAACCGTTTGTCGTTGGACAAAAGCTCGATGGCTGAATCCGCCATTCGGTCCACGTCTCCAACGGCGGCCAGGAATCCATTCTTGCCGTCTTCGATTACCTCGGGCATGCCTCCGACATTGGTGCCGATGGTGGGCACTTCGCAAGCCATTGCTTCAAGAGCGGCAAGTCCAAAGGACTCAAGCTGACTCGGCAGCAGCATCAAATCTGCAAGCGCGAGCTTCTCGTGGACATTGCCTTGTTTCCCGAGAAAATACACGCGATCCAGCAGGCCCAGACGACGCACCTGCCACTCCGCCGCGGAGCGCTCCGGTCCATCGCCGATCATCATCAACCGGCAGGGAATCTTCTCTTGCACGCGGTGGAAGATCTCGACTACATCACCAATCCGCTTCACGGGCCGGAAATTTGAAAGGTGCACAAGGATCCTTTCTTGGGGCTCGGCAAACACCGAGCGTTCCGCGCTGATGTCCTTTGGCCGCTTGTACAAATCGCAATTCACGAAGTTGTAGATGACTTCGATCGGCTTCTTCACCGCGAACTCCTGCTCAGTTCTCTCGCGGAGATAATTCGAGATTGCGGTTACTCCATCACTTTCCTCGATAGAAAATCGCGTGACCGGAAGGTAGGAAGGATCCAGTCCAACCAGCGTGATATCGGTTCCGTGCAGCGTCGTAACGTACGGCAAATGGCGCGAGAAAGTGGCGCTGGCGAGCATTTGGCGCGCCAGCATCGCACTCACCGAGTGGGGAATCGCGTAGTGGACATGCAAAAGATCAAGGTCGTATATCTCAGCTACTTCCGCCATCCTGGTGGCCAGCGCCAGATCATAGGGGGGATATTCGAACAGCGGATATTGGGAGACCGTCACCTCGTGATAGCGAATGTTGTCGTGCGGAGCAGTCAGCCGAAAGGGTTGAGAGTAGGAGATGAAATGGATCTCATGTCCATGATTAGCAAGCTCGATTCCGAGCTCGGTAGCGACCACACCGCTTCCACCATACGTGGGATAACACGTGATTCCGATTTTCATTCGCGTCTGAGAAGCATATCGGGAATTGGATGTGCGCGCCCGGTTTGCGGTCCAAAAAAGTGGGGGAGCTGGGTTGTGGCTGTGAAATCTGGGCTATGGCGGTGAGACTAGATTCGAAAGGAGCAGCTTGGACAGAGGGGGAGTATGCCGCATCGAGATTCGTATCGGGGCACCGGCTTCCAGCCGTGCCGTAAGAGGCCCGTTGAGATTGGGCTTTAGCCCCCGCGGATTTCCTTTGGCTATTGCGGCCGTTCGGCCTCGGCCGATCTGATTGCGAAGCTAATCCCCAGCGGCTGAAGCCGGATCAAATTGGTTTCTGCCGGCACGGCTGGAAGCCGGTGCCCCGATACGAAGCGATTGCTGGCGCTGAGCAGCGCACCGCGCAGTGTGTACTTGGCTTTTCTTGATGCAGGCGAGTGCTCACACCGCATGGAGCGTGGGAGATTCTATCGTCGTTCAATGGGTGATGGAGGACGAACGTAGTAGTCCACCTTGCAAGGCGTGTCTTTGAATGTTTCCTTCATTAACCGCTGCAGGGTTGTTTCGACAGCAGCGAATTTTTGAGGAATCGATTCTCTTTTACCCATATAAGTACCGTCGGCGAAGTCCCGTTGAGCATGAGTGGTTCCATCATCGAGAGCTATCGAATGCCTTCGCCACTCCTTCTCAAAATCCTCCATGTCATCGGAGGCAACCGCATACACGAAACTTCTCTGGGGCAGATCAAAGAAGTGCACTTGAATCATCACGCGGAGGACGTCCCTGACTTTTTCCGGGCTTAGCACGGCTTTGCAAGTTGGAAACACTCCATACTCCTTGGAGAAGCTTAGGCCCGGATAGCTCTGTGCAATCAATTTTCCCGAACCATACACGTACACGACTTGCCGATATGTTGGCCAGTACGAGATTGTTAGTGCGTTGAGAGCTGCGTCATCATTCAGGAAGTGGGAAAGCTCAATACGATCCTGCCATTCCGAGCGGACCGCTGGAGCAGACGCATACAGCGAGTACAACGAGTATCCCTGTTAAAGTCCGCACCTCGTCATTTTAGGATCTTGTTCGTGGCCGGTGCGAGCAGTGGGTGAGAGGAAGCTCTCGCGATTCTGATTGCGAAGCTAATCCCAGCGGCTAAAGCCGGATCAAGTTTCGTGCTTTACGGCACGGCTGGAAACCGGTGCCCCGATACGAAGCAACTGCTGGCGCGCTCGGCAGCGCAGCACGCAATGTGTAATTGGTGGGTTGCTCGTACGGCGATTTACCATGGAATACGGCTAGTTCCGAATGGGAAATGTCAGCGGCAGATGAGTGTAATCGCCTGTTAACAACTGTTGTGCTGTTGAATTGTGTTCAAAGTCAGCGGCCGCGATTACTGTAACGCGCGGCATGAAAGTCGCTCGGTACCGAGCGACGCGCCTGTGTGAAAGGATTGATTGCCAGCCATTGCGTGGATTCTTGGCATTTCAGATGCTTTGGTTTTGTCGCTTCGTTTTCGTCAACGTCATAGAAAGTAGAAATTCGCACCTTTAGCGAAACCCAGCCGTCAGGCGTAAACCCGATTAGATCAAATTGAACCTCACAGTCCCGGCCCTTTTGATCATCTATAAGGCGGTAAATGTCGATCTGGTGTTTCACCTTCTTTTGCGATTCGAAGACCAGAATGCTACGTGGTATTGGCGCATCGTTGGGCTCGGTATTCCATTGCCACATCTCGGTCAGTAGCAGTCGACCATTCGGTGACCAATCGACGATCTGCATACCATTGCCCTCCAGATTTGGGTAAACCGGGGATTGCGTGAAAATCGGCAGATTGGGATGCAAATGGCCCCTTGAAACCCACAAGGTCGTTGTGTTCAGACACATGCCTTCAATTGGGGCGACAACCGAGACAACCTGCACCCAGGCGCGCGAGCCGTTCTTTGCGGTCACAGCAGGACCGACGACGACAGCATTCTTGCCCGAAGCGGGATCGCAGTTTACCCACAGGCCTCGAGGCAAATCGACTTTCTGACAGAATCCGAACATGGGGAATAGCGATACAGTAGCTATCACAACTCTGCAAATGTCCGTCGCTGTCATAGGCCGGAAGCGGTGTTTATCATTCTACGGCTTGAACCCATCAGCTCCTTTGCTGAGCAGGTCACCATGTTAGTAGGTTCGAATCAGGTCAGTAAGATCAAACTTTGTTGTGTGCAAACAGATCAGATTCCGACGACTTCCTCGCTGAAACGAATCACCCATCTGGGAATTTCACCACACAGGCTATCTGTGAGACCGGAAGTTCCTGAACTGACGATACGTTGCAGCAGAAGTGTTGTGGCTCCAGACTGGCGAGACTGGAGAAGCTATGAAGACGATACATCTGTGTGCGCTGTTGCTGGCATGCGCTGTTGCGGCGCCGTTGTTTGGTCAACAGGCGCCGTTGTTTGGTCAACAGAAGACGTACAACTGGGTTACCGGCAGCGATGAAACCGTGAGCCTGGATCCTGGTTACTATCACGGCGGTCCAACCTTTCAGCCGAGCCCCAAAAATCTGGCTGTTCACGTTGATGTGGATGCGCGGCGGCCGGTGAGGATCGCGATGGTGTCCGCGCAAGAGTGGAACGACGCAGCCCAGAATCCCGATGCTCTCCAGGATCTGAAGTATGTTTGCGTGCAGGAGCACGTCGTAAAAGCTACCTACGCATGCACGCCCCCTGCGGGAGTGCCGATGGTGGTTGTTGTGCGCGACGAACGCGACTGGCAGAGCGGATCGTTCTTTGGACGGGTAACATCGCGGCACGACCGTCCTGGACAGTACGCCGATCGCGCGGTCGCCACGGCAGCGGCAGAACAGCGGAGACGAGACTTCATATCCGCCAACAGCGTGCACCTGCAGTATTACGATTGGGCGTGCACAAACAACTGCAATTTACCCGATCCGCCTCAGCCCAAACTCTTCAACTGGGTTGCTTCCAATAATGAAAGTGTGCGTCTTGACCCAACAAATTACTATGCCTCGCACACCTTCACTCCTGGCGCTCAGGGCACACAAGTGGATATTGAAGCTCGATTTCCCGTCACCATTGCCATGGTGGATTCTTCAGCATGGACGCAAGCGACCCAGCAGCCCAGTGCAGCGAGAAACCTGAGCAACCTTACTTATAACTGCGTCCAACAGCACGCGGTCAAGACCACATATACCTGCCGTACGGGCGCGTTCTGGTCACAGACACTGGTGATCTGGGACGAACGTGAGGCTCGCCACGATCACGATGGCGATCGTGGTTACGACCGTGATCGTGATCGCGACCGCACTCAAGGCTACGATGGCGACCGCAACCGCGGTCAAGGCTACGATGGCGACCGCAACCGCGGTCAAGGCTACGTGGAGGCAAACGCCGGCCCGCGCGTGTTTCCGGCAGGAGGTCCCGGAGCGCCACTGACCGACCGCGATGAGGGGCGGAGATGGGTTTCTCCGAATGACATTCGCATTCAATACTATTCCTGGGGCTGTGTGGAGTACTGCGACCAGCCAGACTTCGGATGGGTGCGACAGGTAAAAGAAAAGTACCCACTTACGAAAGTCCTGAAAGTTTATGCCGGGCTTACGCCAGACCATGATGGAACGCAGCTCAGCATCAAGGTGAAATCCCCAGTTCCGATGGCGGTGGCTGTTCTGCCCTCGTCGGTTGCGGGCCAGTTGTACGGAAGCCCGGGTATGTTTGAATCCGCCGTAGGCAAGAGTGCATGCCAGCAGCGAGGTGTGCAGTCTTCTACGTTGCAATGCACATTGAACCTCGCAGACGGCGCCCAGTCACTGGTACTGCTGCCCGAGGCCGGCACAGATATTCCCAAAAAGAAAAAGGCCGAAGTCGAAGTCCAGACAGTAAAGTGCATCGGTAACTGCAACTTCCTTCCCAATAAGAACTGAGTGTTTGATGAAAAACCGGCCATTACACTCGCCAGCGCGTTGCGAGTGTAATGACCTGTATCGACAGCTACGCAAAGCGCATAATTACGCTTTATGGTTTCTTTCAAGAATGCAGCCGCTGTCATCGGGCTGGTCGTCTTTGTCTCGATTGTCCAAACAATATCCGCAGCTCAGCCAGGACCCGTACCAGCCTCTTTACCTGAAACCGGGTATGTCTCTCGTTCGAGCTATGTCAATGCGTTTTTTGGGTTCTTGCTACCTCTGCCGCAAGATGCTGATTTTCGTGACTTGGCGCTACCTACAAAGGGGAATTCGCACTCGATTTTCGGTCTTCAAACCCAGCGCAAGGGGTTAACCGCACTGATAGTCAGCGCCAGTCAAAGCACAAGTGATCCTGATGAGGAAGTTCGCAGGGCTGCAGCGGGAGGAAAAGGAGCGCCGGTCAAGCAAGTTGAGATTGGAGGCAGAGAGTTCTGGAAATCTGAGTCAGAGGACAAGAAGCCCGCTGGCACGATGCACACGGCCATTTATGCGAGCACGATGCGCGGCTTCACCTTGCAATTCATGGTTGTATCTTTCGATGGAAAACTTTCCAAGGAACTGCAACACAGTATCGAATCGCTCACTTTTGTTGATCCGGCTCAGGCCAAAGCTTTAGCCGGTAATGATGCCCGCCTCTTCCCGGCGAGACTTGGCGGCGAACGGACCCTACCAGCAGTATCGCCAGAGCATATCGCGCAGCTAAATCCGGGGACTGTATCGGGCAACACGTATACCAACAATGTGCTTGGTTTTTCTTTTCAATTTCCAGCGGGATGGGTTGTAGCCGACAAAGCAACGCAAGATAAGGTCGTGGAAGCCGGGCATCAGTTTGCGTACGGGAGTGATCCGGCTGCGGCTCGTGAGCACGAAATGGAGCAACAATGCGGCAGGATGCTGCTTTCGGCAACTCAGTATCCCGAGGGCAGCAAGACAGATGACGTAAATCCGTTGGTTGCGATCATGGCTCTCGATTCCGGTTGCCTACCAGGAGTGCACCTGCCGAACTCGGTGAGCGACACTGAGGCTACCCGCCAATTGGGCATTCATATCTCCCGGTCCCTCGCTGGAACGCCATTCATCGGCAAGGGGCAAAACACTGTCACGGCATATATGGTGCAGAATCGCGTGATGGTCGACCTGTCGAGCGCATTTAAGGTGAACGTTCCGAGCAGAAAACAGCCACTCGATGTGTTCACTTCGGTGATCTTCAGCGAGGACAAAGATTATTGGGTCATGTGGTTGTTTATGAACGGGAGCCAATCTGGACTCGATGATCTTAAGAACAACGTCAAAATTGCCTTTGCCCCTTCTGGCAGCGCGACTGAGCAGAAGTGAGGCACACCGATCTCATTATGAGGTTGTTCCGATTCGGCGTTGTGCGATTCAGAAGTGTGTGCAATTTGAACAGACATGGAAATGTTGCCCTTTACTCGCCGATGATCTTGACGATCACTCGCTTCTCCCGTTCACCATCAAACTCCGCATAGAAGACCCGCTGCCAGGTTCCGAGATCAAGCTTGCCCTTGGTGATCGGCAGAGTCACTGATTGATGCAGCAGCAGGCTTTTCAGGTGAGAGTCGCCGTTGTCCTCGCCGGTCTTATGGTGGCGGTAGTTTTCGCGGAATGGGGCGAGCTTTTCCAGCCATTCGTCGATGTCCTGAATGAGTCCCGACTCGTTGTCGTTCACATAGACGGCGGCCGTGATGTGCATTGCAGACACGAATGCCAGGCCTTCCTGCACACCGCTTTTCCGAACGGCTGATTCAACCTGTGGCGTGATGTGGATGTAATCACGATGCTTCTTGGTGTGAAACTTCAGATATTCGGTATGCGCCTTCACGCCAAAAGGATAGCAGTCGCCGCGCTTCAATCTGTGCCTGACAATTTCCGCGTTCGTCATTTAGATTAAGCACATGTCCACAGGTGAGAAGTTTGAGCGGGCGGTCGAGATTATGGCTCGCTTGCGAGCGCCCGGCGGCTGTCCCTGGGATCGCGAACAGACCTTTGATTCCATCAAGCCTTATACGCTCGAAGAAACTTACGAGGTCTTTGAAGCAATCGACAATCGTGACTGGCAGGAGCTTCCTGGCGAGTTAGGAGACCTGCTGCTCCAGGTGCTCTTCTATTCGGAAATCGCCAGGGAAGCCGGATACTTTTCCGTCGATGACGTACTCGATCGGTTGTCGAACAAACTGATCGATCGTCATCCACATGTATTCGCCGACACCAAAGCGGACACCGCAGGCGAGGTAGTCCGCAATTGGGAGGCGCTCAAAAAAGCTGAGAAAGCAGGCAAACTGGAAAAGGGAACTGCTCCTCAGGGGCGGCAACAGTCCATCTTGGACAGTGTTTCCCGAGCCATGCCCGCGCTTCTTGAAGCCACCAAGCTCAGCCGCAAGGCTGCTTCAATCGGATTTGACTGGCCGGAGATCTCCGGCATCTTTGAAAAACTTCTTGAAGAGGTTTCCGAGCTGCAGCATGACCTTGCAGAACTGCCTCAACCGATTCGCCCGGCGGGTGGTCATGCCGGGTCAAGAACACATCCCATTTCTCCCGACTTGCATGCCCGCATTGGAGGTGAAGTCGGCGACCTCTTCTTCGTACTCGTCAATCTGGCCCGCTTTCTAGAAGTGGATCCCGAATCGGCGTTGCGGCGTACGACGAAGAAGTTTCGGCAGCGATTCCGCGGTATGGAAGCTCAGAGTCACGCGCAAGGAGAAACTCTTGAGCGCATGAACCTCGACCAGATGGAAGCTCTTTGGCAGAGTACGAAGGCCGCCGAGGAGGTGAAGCATTGAGCGACGGTGCTTCATCCGTAACGCCAACGTCCACAGGGGCCATCGAGTTGCGGCATTGCCGAGAGATTCCGGAATTCCAGGCGTGCGTCGATCTGCAACGCGAAGTTTGGGGATTTTCCGATGCAGATCTCATCCCGGTGCGCATGTTCGTGGTCGCCAGTAAAATCGGCGGGCAGGTACTTGGAGCTTTTGCCGGGCCCACGCTGGTTGGCTTTGCTCTATCAATTCCTGGGTCCCGAAATGGGCGCACCTACCTTCACTCTCACATGCTCGCAGTCCATGCCGCATACCGCAACGCGGGACTCGGACAGCGCCTCAAGCTCGCCCAACGCGACGATGCGGTCGCACGGGGCTTCGAACTGATGGAGTGGACCTTCGATCCTCTCGAGATCAAGAACGCATATTTAAATATCGAGAAGCTCGGAGTCATCGTCCGTCGTTACACACTCAATCAATACGGCATCTCCTCTTCGCCATTGCAAGGTGGACTGCCCACCGATCGCTGTGTCGCCGAGTGGTGGCTCAACTCTGAGCGCGTGCGCGGTCTGCTGGAACGAGGGGAGAGGCCCCACGTTCAGCCAGACAAGACCATTTCGGTTCCGGCGCAAATCTACGAATGGAAAGCTGATCCAGCAAAGCGCGATCGCGCCAAAGAACTGCAATCAGTGAATCGTCAGCAGTTCCTGAACGGATTCTCCAGTGGCTTGGCCGTACTCGGCTATAGTCGTGACGCAGAAGGGAATGGAACCTACTTGCTCGCGCGTCCCCAGGAAAATTTTGAGTTTAGCTCGTCCACCGAGCAGGAAACCACATCGACATGCATATAGAGAGTGTCACTCTACGCGAGTTGCATATGCCGCTCGTGCATTTTTTTGAGACCAGTTTCGGACGCACCACCCAGCGGCGGGTGATGCTGGTGGAAGTGCAGGTCGATGGAATCACTGCGTGGGGAGAATGCGTCGCAGGCGAGCATCCGCATTACAGCGAGGAGTCGATTGAAACTGCCTGGTATGTCATCCAAGCGGAATTGGCTCCGGCTGTTCTAGGCCGACGCATCGATTCCGGCCGCGATATGCCAGCGATGCTTCAGCGTATTCGCGGTCATCGCATGGCCAAAGCTGCGCTGGAAAATGCTGTCTGGGAGGCTGAGGCACAGGCTAAGAAAATTCCATTATGGAAACTGCTGGGGGGTACGCGCAGCGACATTGCTTGTGGCGTCTCAATTGGCATTCAGGATTCACCGGAACAATTGCTGGATAAAATTGCCACCGAGCTGGCAGCCGGTTATCAGCGAATCAAGGTGAAATGCAAGCCGGGTTGGGACATTCAGATCTTCCACCGCATTCGCGAGCGTTGGCCGGAGATTCTCCTGAGCTGTGATGCGAATTCCGCTTACACGTTGAGCGACATCGAGCATCTCAAGCAGTTTGATCGTTTCAACCTGCTGATGATCGAACAGCCGTTATGGAACGACGATTTTTATTTCCACGCCAAGCTGCAGAAGCAACTCACGACACGAATATGCCTGGACGAAGCAATCCACCACGCTCGTAGCGCGCGAGCTGCGATTGAGCTCGGCGCCTGCGGCATCATCAATGTAAAAGTCGGCCGGGTTGGCGGTTTCAGCGAGGCCATTGCGGTTCACAACGTCGCGCAAGAGAACCACATTCCGGTTTGGTGTGGAGGAATGCTGGAGAGCGGTATTGGCCGCGCCCATAACGTGGCATTGTCGACTTTAGCCAACTTCTCACTTCCTGGTGATGTCTCGGCTTCCAAACGATATTGGAAAGAAGACATCATCGAGCCAGAGGTAGTTGTGTCCAACAGAGGAACGATACCAATCACCGACCGGGTCGGGAGAGGTTATGAAGTGAGGAAAGACCTCATAGAGCGGTTAACCGTTCGAAGAGATACGATTCGGGAAGCCGCGGCCGTTCGGGCGTAAATCTACTGGCCGGTTTTCTGCGCTAACTCAGGTGCGCCTTTTTTCAGGATGTCCAGGCCCTCCGCCAGACTTAGGTGATCGGGAAGACGACGAAAGTCGCTTTCGTACTCCTGCTCGTTGTAAACCAGCGATTTGAACATCATGGCCTTACCGGTAAGGTCGAGCTTCATGACGGTGGTATCCCAATGACTTCCATCCACCTGCTCCTGTTCCACCATGAAGCCGCCGCCTTTATAGAGCCGCCCCAGGATTCCCCAGCCAAAATCGACGTCGTGGAAGAGGTGAGCATCGATCTTGCGAAGCCGTTGCTGCGGCACATTTAACCAGAGCTCCCCAGCCATGCCTGTGTAAACCGATTCTTCATGTGACTGCGGCTCATAGTCGGGATCAGGTCGGAAGCGCAGCTTCAGCGTGTCGCCGTCGCGAGCGATTTGCTGATAGAAGAATGCGTTAGGGAGCGCCCTGACCATGATCTGTGCGCGATTTTCGTCTTCTTTTTCCCTCTTCTGCTTGTGCCTCTGTTCATCGGGATCATTTATGAGCTTCTGGATCTTTTGCTCTTCTGCCTGCCTCTCTTCTTGGGTAGGTGGTCGCCCGTCCACTATCAATGTGCGCGCAATGCTCCCTTGATCGGTTTGCACGACCTGATGAACCCATGTCGTCTTCGGCGTAATCTTCTTCAGCTTGAACGTGTAGTGCGACTTATCAACCTCTTCCTGCTTCAACTCATTAGCTACGACCTTGCGGACAAATTCACGAATTTGTGGATCGTTTTGAAAACTGGGAGGTTGGGCGGACGAAACCTGGTCGGAGAACATTGGAGAGGACAGGAGCAGCCCTGCCAATAATCCAGAGAGTAGCTTGAAAATGGCCGTCTGCCGAGTACTGAATGACATGAATCGTCCTTAGGGTTCTACATATTAGACGAGAATTCCCCCATGCTACGTTGCAAGTTTCTGCCCAAGAGCAGCTTCCCCCATGGCATAGGAAAGGAGCAGCGAGGGTCGCAGGCGCAGCGTTCGGCACGAGGTCTTGCGTTTTCAATAGAGGACGAGCTGAATGGTGGAAGGCTGGTGATTCGAGCTTAGCGGCGGAATAAGTGTCGGCCCACTCGGAAAAAGGCAGTCCCATTGGCTGTTTAGCCGCTGATGATGACAGAACCGCTGTTCCCCTGGTTCTTCGGTTCTGCTACAAAAAGCGACCGTTCCGATTAGGCCGACACCAGTTCCTATGCAAGCCGCTAACCGTTCGGTGTGACGCAGCCCTGCCTTCAGAAACAGCTGCATTCCAGAGACGCCCATCCATGAGTGCAATGGTGGATAGTAACGTGGCCTAGCCAACATAGGTAAGGACCTTCTCTATGTGAGCAACAAAGTTCCATGCGACATTGCCGAACGACGCCACGACCCAGTGACTCGCGCGGGCTGTTTAAGCCCTATAATGTCGAACAGAGGCTTGTTAACTCGCTATCCAGCTCTCCGGTACACATAGCGCATTGCGCTCCAAGTCTGTGGTCTGTATAGTTTGCGCCAAGCTGCTTTATGGTTTTGAGGAGGTAGGTCCCGTGGATAGCTATCGGCCCAACGAGCCCGGTCGCACTGATGTCGCGCATATAGGAAAGTCGGTCCTTATCAAAGGGGAGCTCTCCGGGAGCGAAGACGTTTACCTCGACGGGGAAGTGGAAGGCAGCATTCAGCTGCACGACCATAGTCTTACCATTGGTCCAAACGGGCGTATTCGGGCGAATATCAATGCGAAAGAAGTGGTCATCCATGGCAAAGTCGACGGCAACGTCACAGGGTCCCAGCGAGTAGAACTGAGAAAATCAGCCATACTCGTGGGGGATATTGCCACACAGCGCATCCTGATTGAGGACGGCGCATTCTTCAAGGGCGGTATCGACATTGGGAAAGAGCAAACTTCGCGTCAAGACCGGCAGAACTCGTCGCAGACTTCAACAGCAACTCCGGTTACGCCCGTTACGACGCCATCTTCGTCTCCGCTGCCCACTACGCCGGCTTCCTCAACCAGAGGTTAGGTAACAACTGCGACCGGTGGCGAACTCCTTCTTTCGATTTTTCCGCGGCCGTTCATCGACTCAGCAGGAACAGTCGCCCTCTGCGGCTGACGCCAGCCGTCGTTCCAGCGGCTTGGGCGAGTTGACCCGACTACTCAAAGGCTCCGAAGGGCTTGCGATTCTCGATCTAGGTCCAACATCCCCTGCCAACATCGCCCACTTCACCGGCCTTGGACATCGCGTTTACAACGAAGATGTCCTCCTCGCTTCCCAGAATGCTGAGTACAAGATGAAGAACGAGGATGGCACCGTCGGGATCAACGCCGATCGTTTCTTTGCCGAGAACCTGAAGTTCCGCGATGTGAAGTTTGACGCTGTGCTTTGCTGGGATATCCCCGACTATCTGGCAGAGCCGCTAGTGAAGCCGATGGTAGAGCGTATCGCGTCGGTTTTGAACCCGAAAGGCTATCTCCTGGCCTTTTTTCATACTAAAGATGCCGGTCCAGATGCTCCGTACTTTCGTTATCACATCAACGGAGTTGACGTCCTGCGCCTGCAGCGGGGACCGCAGTTTCGCCTGCAACGGGTCTTTAACAACCGGCACATCGAGAACCTCTTTCACGAGTACGCGTCTTTGAAGTTTTTCCTCGCTCGCGATAATGTCCGAGAAGTTTTGGTCCTGAGATAGCCGCCTGCAGGTTTGTTCTCGCACGTTCTGTGCAAACTTTGAGTTAAAGTACCCAGGATGATTCCCGCATTGGGCAAGCAATTGGCTGTCGATGGCGGAACACTGACGCGAACAACGGCTTTCCCACCCTGGCCCTATTTTGCCGAAGATGAGATTGCGGCGGTGGTGCAAGTAATGGGCTCCGGCCGTGTGAACTATTGGACCGGCGACGAGGGCAGGGCATTCGAGCGCGAGTTCGCCGATAGCTCGGGATGCAAGCACGCTGTGGCCGTAAGTAGTGGGACCGTGGCTCTGGAACTCGCTCTACGCTCGCTTGGAGTGGTTGGGGGCGATGACATCATCACCAGCTGTCGAACTTTCATTGCTTCCGCAAGCAGTATTGTGATGTGCGGCGCCCGGCCCATCTTTGCGGATGTCGATCGCAATTCGCAAAACATCAGTGCCGATACGATACAGGCGGTCCTCACTCCAAGAACCCGCGCGATCCTTGTGGTGCATCTCGCAGGATGGCCCTGCGATATGGATCCCATCTTGGAACTCGGGCGGGAACGGGGTCTGTTCATCATCGAAGATTGTGCGCAAGCCCAGGGGGCGATGTACAAAGGGCGGCCGGTGGGCTCCTTCGGGCACGCGGCGACGTTCTCCTTTTGCCAGGACAAGATTATGACTACTTTGGGCGAAGGAGGAGTGCTCACCACCAGCGACTCCGAAGTGTGGCGCCGCGCGAAGGCATTTAGGGATCATGGAAGAAATCCCAATATGGACTCCGCAAACAGCGCGCTGGATGCGGCTTTCTCTGGATTTCGCTGGGTGCATGAGTCGGTTGGGACGAACTGGCGACTCACCGAAGTCCAATCAGCGGTTGGCCGAAGGCAATTGCGCAAAGCTCCAGGTTGGATCGACAAACGCCGGAGCCACGCGCAAGCAATGTTTGAGAGTCTCTCTGGAATGCCGGCATTACGAATTCCTATGCCCTGCGCGTCCCAGGTTCAACATTCCTATTACCGCTTTTATGCATTTGTCCGTCCAGAGGAGCTCGAGACGGGATGGCACCGGGATCGGATCCTTGCTGCCATCAACTCGGAAGGCATACCTTGTTTTGCCGGTAGCTGCGGCGAGGTTTACCTGGAAAAAGCTTTGGCCGCCTTTGGGCCTGCTCAGAGGCTTCCGATCGCCCGGGAATTAGCAGAGACCAGCATGGCTTTCCTCGTCCACCCAACATTGACGGAGACGGACATCGGCCATGTTTGCGATGCAGTCAGGAAAGTAATGTCCGTGGCCACCAGACGTAACCGAGTAGAGACTCTGTGTACTTCCGTTAAGTAAATCCTCATTTGGAACTGTCGCTTTGTATAGTCCATTTTTCGTGACAGAAATGTCTTGACACTTTCATAACGAATGAAGACAATCTCTCCCCGTCCCCCCCGACACAACTTAGACTACCAATCTGAGCCTTAGGAGTTCCCCCATGGAATGGCTCGGCCCCGAACTCGCCGCAAGATATGAAAGCTCGCACTGGCCGGTGTTGCTTTCAATTTGTCCCGACATCGATCGCATGCAGAGCCGCGAGCTCGCGCTCCATGCTGCTGGGTACGTGGTCGCTTCCGCGACTACCCTTTACGCTGCGCAAGAGATGTCTCACCTCTGCAATTTTGATCTCGTCGTCCTCGATCATGAGTTCGCCTCTCAACAGGAAGCTACGGATATTCAGGAGCGCCACGCAAGCGTGCTGCTTGAGCCCGGCACTAGCGAACAGCAACTCCTGAACAGAGTGACGGAAATCTTGCAGGGCGCCAATACCTCGTCAGCAGTTCACTAAGCAAGCGTTAGCGCCCCCATGGAGGATTTCCCTCAGAAGAAGTCCGTCATATCTGCAGCGCTGCTTGAAGCTCCGGGGTACACAGTGATTCCCAAGGCATCCAGCATCGTGCGCAAGGTGTTTTCGTGTTTGTAGAGGGTCGAAGATACCGTTTTACGCTTGACGTTTGGACCTATTACTGCCGTATAAACCTGTTCCGGACAGGCTCCTACGGCGCCATCGCATTCGTCGAATGTGACCAGTAATAGCCCGTCGCCTCCCGCTTTGAAATAAGGTGTATTCAACAGTGGAGCAACTCCGGTCGCAAGAAAACTGTCGGCCTGCGCCACGGTCCCGTCGTGCGCATCGTGATCCACATCAGGAATGATAAGGGAGTAATTTGGAACCTGATTGGCCGCAATATCGGCGGCGAGTTGTGTGAACGGCACCATCTTCTGCTGAGCCGCCGGATTGTGAATCACATAGTCATACCACTTCGCGGGGTTATGGCGGTCGACATAGGGCCCCGCGTCTCCGCCCATATAGCCCACGCTGGGCAATGATTGCGCATACACCTTCCACGTAAGTCCCGCCCTGTTGAGTTCTTGGAAGATATTGTCGGATGTGATGGGATTTGGGCATCCATCCCCTTGACACCCGAACACGTGTTCGCCGCTTCCTGAGGACAACCAGTAGTAGTCGAGGGCGGAGCCGGGCTCGTCAGCGTGATAGTTGGTCGAGTACGCGTAGGTGTTCCCCTGTGCAACCAGCCATGGCATGCCGTTGGGATAGACCTCGGTGAACATATGGTTCTCTTCGATCACTAGCACCACATGCGACGAATGCGGTATGCCGGAGGTCGGCGTCGGCTGGGGAGCCGGGGTTGGGGTCGGGGTAGGAGTCGGACTTGGAGCAGGTGTAGGCGCCGGGGCAGGACTCGGTGCGACGAACGGAGTCACAGCTGGTTCTGCCGATGCAGCAATGGTGGACGTTGCGGGCTGGCCGGTGCCACCGCAACCGGAAACTATGAACGGGGCTATAGAGAGTGTGGCGGCCAGGATCCAGTTGCCTATGAATGCGTTTCGGGAAAGTTGCATGAAGCCTCCAAGTGAACTTCGTGGAGGCTAAGCAAGCATCTACTCTGCTCGTATCGGGTGACGGTCTTATTCTTAGCTCGAAAGAATACCGATAAAAATCTTAATCCAATCGAAACATTCCTCAGGCTTCTCCGGCCTAGGATTTCGCACCTAGCCCGACCGCCACGCACAAAAATTTCGGGATTTGCGAAAGAAAAGGGAGAAATACAGGGAAATAAATTGCGCGGGTGCCTA
The DNA here is from genome assembly GCA_045808065.1 of Terriglobales bacterium. Lineage (GTDB taxonomy): Bacteria > Acidobacteriota > Terriglobia > Terriglobales > Acidobacteriaceae > Gp1-AA112. Next base: position 39,960 of record JBJMGD010000030.1, read on the forward strand.
AATTCGCATAAATCCCAGTGTTTTTGCGTTTTCCACAGCCGGAGCAGGGAATTAGCAGGGAATTTGTGGATATCTCATGAAGCCCGCGTAGACAGCTGGTTGCAGCCTGGTTCTAGAGCCCCGACCGACAACAGCAGGAAATTAACAGGCACTTAGCCGGGAATTCTACCGAGGATCCGGCACCGTCTTAGCCCGGCTCAAACGGCGAACTGCTAGTCCGCCAAGGTCACGGTCATGTTGTCGACATACACGTGGTACGGCAAGCTATTCCCGTCGAGATCGACCTGGAAGGCGTTGGTCAGCTCAGGGCCATTGCCGGTAAACAACGCCGTATGGGTGATATTGGCGGGGAAAGTAACGCCGTCGATGGTGAGGGAATCGTGGACGATCTGCGTGCCCGACGCATGGTACAGGGCGATGATGTGGTGCCAGGCATCGGCTGTAAAGCGGTGAAAAGCGATGCCGCTGGCCTCCCAGTTCTTGGTTGTGAAGTTGAACACCCGCCAGGTGTTGCTGGCGTAGTCTGCCTGCCACGCGTAGTTGTAGGTGTACCCGTTGGCGTTCTGCTGACACTCAAACTCCAGCGCCTGCGGGGCAGCGGCATATTGCGCGGGGACATACACATCGAATTCGTAGCGCAGATAGCTCATCGGCCTCTGCACCGGGGGCTGCTCGATAAAGTAGTAGCCGCCTGAGTATGCCGGGCCGCCCGTGATCCAGAAATCGGTCGAACTTCCGCTCAGGCTCGGGGAAGCCAAGCCTTGCGTCAAGTTGTAGACCGGACCCTGACCTCCGCCGCCGTCGTTCCCACATCCGCCGCAGGTCTGCCATCCTTGTTGCTTCTGAATGCTGGAGATGACGGTGGCACCCGACGGAGGCGGCGGGACATTGCCATTGCTCGGAGTCGGGGTCGGCGTTACCGTCGGCGTACCCGATGCCGAGCCAGAAGATGTGCCGGTAAATGCCGTCGTCGTAGTTCCTACCAATGGGCTTGCGACACTGGAAGCTCCACATCCGACGATCCAAAATCCCGCAAACGTAACCAATCCAACCGCGCACATCCGCTTCAGATTCAGATACATCCGGCAACCTTTCGGTCGGTGGGCCCGACTGTGAGGTCGAAAGTACGGAAGCATCTACTCTGGATGTATCGGGGGAGAGTAGTAGGAGGGTTACAGAATTCGCCTTAGGGCAGAGGTGTCAAAGCGGGGTTCCAGAATCGGTGTGCCTCTTTGGGGGAAGCCCTTGACTTAAACACGCTCATGAAAAGCGGCGTGAAGGGCGGTTTAGGAAGGGCATCGGCTTTAGCCGTGCCGGTCGGGAGAACCCCTTATTCTCTCTGCGCTTCAGCGCCTGCGCTAACTGTGCTGAAGGCAAGAGGCTTACCCCGGTGGCTAAAGCCACGACCAAACGACGCTTCTGTCGGTACGGATAAATCCGTGCCCTTCCCTAAAGCAAACCCGCGTTTGTCCTCAGCGCCGAACTGCCTGCCCAATCGCCAAGCAGTGAGACATAGGCTGTTACTTGCCGAGCGATGCCATGTCGATCACGAAGCGGTATTTCACGTCGCTACGCAACATGCGCTCGTAAGCCTCATTGATTTTCTGAATCGGGATTACTTCCACGTCAGACGTGATGCCGTGATCGGAGCAGAAATCGAGCATCTCCTGTGTCTCCTTGATGCCGCCGATCAGCGAACCCGCGAGCTGCCGGCGCTTCATGATCAAGTTGAAAACAGTAATGCTAGGATCTTTCTCCGGTGCGCCAACCAGGGTCAAAGTTCCATCGCGCCGAAGCAGGTTGAGATAAGCGTTCAGATCGTGAGGAGCTGAGACGGTATCAAGGATGAAATGGAAGCTGTTGAGCTGCTTATCCATCTCGGCCTGATTCTTGGACACAACAACTTCATCTGCCCCGAGACGTCGCGCGTCATCCTTTTTGCCAGGAGAGGTAGTGAACAGCACCACCTCGGCTCCAAGCGCGTGAGCTAATTTCACGCCCATGTGGCCAAGCCCACCAAGGCCAACGATGCCGACCTTCTGTCCCTTGCCCACCTTCCAGTGATGGAGCGGCGAATAGGTAGTAATGCCCGCGCACAGCAGGGGAGCGACCCCGCTCAAATTAAGGTTCTTCGGTACCTGCAGCACGAATGCGTCATTCACGACGATAGTCTTCGAGTATCCACCGAAGGTCATGCCGCCAAGATGCCTATCTTCGGCGTTGTATGTTCCCGTAAAGCCGACTTCACAGAACTGCTCCAGCCCCTGGCGGCAGCTCTCACATTTGCGGCATGAATCCACCATGCAGCCCACCGCAGCCAGATCACCTTCTTTGACGTTGCGCACCTGAGCTCCGGCTTTGGTAACGCGTCCGATGATCTCGTGTCCGGGAACCACCGGGTAAACAGAATTCGTCCATTCGTTGCGAACCGTGTGCAAATCAGAGTGACAGACTCCGCAGAACAGGATGTCAATCTGAATGTCGTGCGGACCAGGATCGCGGCGGCTGATTTTGAACGGAGTTAAAGGCGATTTTGCATTCTGGGCAGCATAAGTGTGGATTTCGAACATGCGCGAGTTTCTCCTGGGTACGCTGTGGGAATCGAAACGAAAACAAGCAGATGCGCAGGATTGCCTCAGGATGCAGAGATGCGTGACTCGGCGCACGCGCATATTCAATTCCGTGGCGCTCTCTCCGGCAATTTCGTGCATCCATGCTTTTTTAGCCGAAACGCGAAACTTGGAATCTTCTAAACCAGCAACAATTTGAACGTTGCTGCTCCCAAAGCTAAGGAGTTCTGACTTATGAATTCAGATTCTGGCATTCAATCCTCGAATGCTCATGACGGAAACCGCTCATTCGACGTGGTGCGATGGGGTTCGGTGATCGGTGGTGGCGCGCTAGCGCTGCTTGGTCTCAGCCGTAGATCCAAATCGGGTTTTGCCATTGCCGCTGCCGGCGGGCTGCTCGCGTATCGCGGCGCAACTCTCGATGCGAACCAGGATTTCCATGCCGAGAGCAGCTTTGCCATTAACTGTTCTCCGCAGCAGGCCTATCAATTCTGGCGCAACTTCGAAAACCTGCCCCGCTTCATGCGCAATCTTGAATCGGTCAAGGTGACAGACAATCGTCACTCGGAATGGAGCGCGCTTGGACGCTTCGGCAAAAGCATTCGCTGGTCAGCGGAGATCGTGGAAGAGCGAGACAACGAATGGATTGTATGGCGATCGCTCGAAGGCTCTGACATCGATTGCCGAGGCTCAGTTCACTTTCGGGAAGCGGTCGGAAAGCGCGGCACCGTAGTGACCGCAGCGATGCAATATCGTCCACCTGCAGGAGCAGTAGGAAAGAGCGTTGCCACCATGCTGGGCAAAGATCCTGAATTCATGCTGCGCGAAGATCTCCGCCGCTTCAAAGCTCTCATGGAATCCGGCGAGGTTCCAAACATCGAGGGACAAACTCACGGCCCGCGTTCGGTGCTGGACAAGACCATTCACGCCGCATATCCGGAAAAACGTAAACCCACGGAATTCGAAACCAACTTGCAACAACTGCACACGCAAAGGAGCGCGTCATGAAAGCTTTGTGTTGGATGGGCGTCGAGAAGCTGAGTGTCGAAGATGTTCCCGATCCGAAAATCCTGAATCCACGCGATGCCATCGTGCGAATCACGCGTACCTGCATCTGCGGCTCCGACCTGCATCTTTATGACGGCTATATGCCGACTCTTGAACAGGGCGACATTCTTGGACACGAGTTCATGGGTGAGGTTGTCGAAGTCGGCCCTGGAATCGATCGCGGGAAGCTAAAGGTTGGCGACCGGGTTGTGGTGCCGTTCACCATTGCATGCGGCAAGTGCTTCTTCTGCCAGCAGCAGCTGTGGTCGTTGTGCGATAACACCAATCCCAACGCCTGGATGGCCGAGAAGCTGATGGGCTACTCGCCATCCGGCCTCTTCGGCTACACCCACATGATGGGTGGCTACGCTGGCGGGCAGGCGCAGTACGCGCGTGTCCCCTGCGCCGACGTGGGCCCGCTGAAGATCCCCGAAGGTCTGGCGGACGAGAAAGTTGTCTTCCTCTCCGACATCTTTCCCACAGGATATATGGGCGCGGAGAACTGCAACATCCGCCCCGGAGACACGGTCGCGATTTGGGGTTGCGGACCAGTCGGTCAGTTTGCCATCCGCAGCGCATTCCTGCTCGGCGCCGAACGCGTGATTGCCATTGATCGTTTTCCCGAACGTCTACGTCTGGCCGAAGAGGGCGGCGCTGAAACAGTCAATTACGAGCAGGTGGAAGACCTGGTGCAAACCTTGAAAGACATGACCGGCAACCGAGGTCCTGATTCCTGCATGGACGCTGTAGGCATGGAAGCGTCGGGACATTCGCTGCCCTTCATCGTGGACCGAGCTAAACAGGCAATGAAGCTGTCCACTGATCGGCCGAATGTGCTGCGTCAATGCATTCTGGCCTGCCGCAAGGGTGGAACTGTTTCGGTGCCCGGCGTGTACGGCGGGTTCCTGGACAAGATTCCGTTTGGTGCGGCCATGAACAAAGGGCTGACGTTCAAAATGGGACAGACGCACATGATGCGTTATATGAAGCCGCTGCTGGAGCGCATCGAACGCGGGGAGATCGATCCCACGTTCGTGATCAGTCACCGTCTACCGTTGTCAAAAGCGCCAGAAGCCTACAAGATGTTCCGGGACAAACAAGACCACTGCACGAAAGTGGTTCTCGATCCTTGGGCAGACGGAGCTATCGCCGCGTAGCCCTCGGCTGTGCCACGATACCCAGATTCGCTAACGTGGATCCGGCCGCCCTCGGCCGGGTTTCAATCTTCATTGAACGAACAAAAATCCGGGCGAGGGCGCCCGGATCCACGAAAGCCAAACCGTTCACGCGCTCACTCCCGCGACCTTCGTGTCATCAGGGGCGAACACCCGTTCCACCGTGGCGGGGCATAGGCTGCGGTAGCCGCAATATCGGCAATGGAATCCCGTTTTGGGATTGAACTCTCCCTTTCGAATGCCGTCGGCCACGTCCAGAACCTTCCTCCGAATCTTGTCTTCGGTTATGCGATCGGTTTCCGCAATGCTGTTGTCTTCGAGGTTGTAGAAGGCCATCCTCTCAACCGTGTGCCCTTCGAGTTTGGCGGCGAGTCCATAGAGCCCGAGCTGAATGCTGTTCACGGCATCGAGAGTGCTCTTGGGAGCGCCCGTCTTGTAATCGAGCACCAGCACGCCGCCGCTCTCGAGCCGGTCAATGCGATCGATGCGGCCGTTGATCATTACATCCTCGATCGCGAAACGGAAGCCCTTCTCCGTGGTCAGTACCTGCGGCTTGGGTTCTAGCGCGCGCAGCGCCATAAACTGCCGCAACTGCTCGACGCCTTGCCGTTCGTAAAGCTTCCTCTGCAACTCCTCATCGATCTTGGCCAGCTCGAATTCCCGCAGAAAGATTTCAATGGTTTCGTCCGCGGTGCGCTGGATGCCTCGCACAGCCGCGTCGTATAAATCCTTGAGCGTCGAATGCATCGCCGATCCGTACTGCAGGGCCGCGGAAGCTTCCTCTGGCAGCCTCCAACGCTTCTGCAAGGCGAATTTGAGCGGACAGGTGGCGTAGGCGTCGATCGCGGAGGCGCTCAGTTCGATGCCATGCTCGTTTGCCACCGCAGCCAGAGAGACCCAGGATGGCAATTCCGTCGTGGTCTCCTCCGTCGCGGCGAATCGCGGATCACGGATGCGCAAAGCCGGTTTAAACGCTGGGTCTTCGCTCAACTCGCGCAGATACGTCAAGGGAAGATCCTGCTTCTCCTTGTTGCTGCGCTGCTTGCCGTAAAGGGTCAGAGTGTCCCTGGCCCGCGTGATGGCCACGTAGAAGAGCCGGCGTTCTTCTTCCTTGTGAATCTGGTCGTCGCTCTTTTGCAACCGGCAATTTGCCGGGCTCAGTTCGCGAGGAAATTCAAATAGCGATTCTTTGTAGCTGGTGGGAAATGACTGCGTTACCACCCGCAGCACAAAAACATTCCTGAACTCCAAGCCCTTGGCGGCATGCACGGTGAGTAGCTTGACCGCGTCGCGCGGCTCGCCGCGATCTTCCGCCGAACCGGCCGAGAATTCTTCTTCCGGACGCTCTGCCGGAGCAAGGGCCAGAGTCCCTCCTCCTTCCCGATAGAGATCGAGGAACTCGAGAAATTCCGGAAGGCGTCCGGTTACAGAAATCTTGTTATTCTTCCATTTGGCGGCGAACTCCAGGAATCGCGTGAATTCGATAGACACTCGCGACATTCCCAGTACGTCTGCTGCTGCTTCGATTACGCGCAGCAAATCATTTTCAGCGGCCCGGTGAGTCTCTGCGAAGCTACGCAGCGCACTTAACAAAGCGGGGCCGCCTTCTACGTTTTCAAGCACCTGAGCAACTTTTGTGCCGCGAGGTGCAGACGAGAGCTTGGCGTGCAGCTCCGCCAAATCGATTCCCGATTCAGGACGCAAAGCAAGGCGAAAGAAGCTGACATCGTGGTTGCGGAAGATGACGCAGTGCAGCCATGCCGCGAGGTCGCGCAGGGCATCGCTGTCGAACAAGTCTGTGTCCTGAACCTCGAAGGGGATCGAGCGTGCTCCGAGTTGTTCGACCAGTCCTTCGGCATTGGAATGGCTGCGGAAGAGCACCGCGCAATCGCTCCAGCGAGCGCCTTGCTCGTGCAGCTCCAAAATGCGCTCGGCGATGTCGGAACACTCGTGCGCATAGGCGTTGTAGGCGACGATGTTCACCGGCTCGGAGCCGAACAGCAAACCTGTTGCGCGTCGTTGCTCTGCCTCATCGCGGGCGGAGAGTAGCTTCTCGCGGTCGAAGTTCAACCGGGTCCCAGGTTCGGCCAATGCGGGATTCCGACTGATCGTGGAATATCCGCAGTCGAGAATGTTCTGTGTCGAGCGTTGGTTCTCGGCAAGATTCAGGATGTTCTTCTGCTGCAGCTTCTCGAAGACGTTTACGAATTCGTTGAATGCGGCGCTGGAAGCTCCGCGGAAGTGATAAATGGCTTGGTCGGGATCGCCGACTGCAAACACGTTTTGTTCCGCTCCGGCGAGCATGCGGATGAGTTCGATTTGCGCGTGATTGGAATCCTGGAATTCGTCCACGAGCAGGAAGCGCGAGCTGAGCCTTTCCCGCCCGCGTAAGGCAGCGTCGTCGCGCAGAAGCCCAGTCGCTCGCGACACCAGCGCGCCGAAGGTCAGCAGCCGGTTCTCGGCGAGAAGATTTTCTACTGCAGTGAAGATCGATGAAATCTCCTGGCAGCGCTCCAGGATTTCGTCGAGGGTCATTAATTCTGCCTGCTTTTTCTTGGCGACGCGCGGCGGAGAAAGCTTTCCGGCCAAGACTCGCGAAATATAGTTCGCGTACACATCGGCGGTAACCAGCTCATCGGAGCAGCGATCAAAGAAGGTGAGCAGGTCTTTGAGGAAGCGTCCAGGATTGGCTGCGCGAAGAAAACGGTTCAGCGGGAGGTCGGCAACACGCTGGCGTAGAAACGTCCACAGCTCGTATTGATCAAGCAGTTGGAAGTCTTCGCCTGCATCGCGCAACAGCTGATAACAGTAGCCATGAAAGGTGGAAGCGTTCAGTCCAGCGGCGCCGATTCCGGCCGAGGATTTGCCGACACGCAAGCGGATCTCTCGCGCCGCCTTGTGGGTGAAAGTGAACGCCCTGATTTCGCCTGGCCGCGCATGCTTGCCTAGAATCAGCCGCGAGATGCGGTGCACCAGGACGCTAGTCTTGCCGGTTCCAGCGCCCGCGAGCACGAGCATCGGACCGTCAACATGATTAGCTGCCTGTTTTTGCTTCGGATTTAACTGCGAAAAAGCGATGCCCACGAGGCCCCATTCCGGTATGCGCTGTCATTATGCGAAAGAAAAGCGAATCGCACAACCAGAATTGTTGTGGAGAGGCGTGCAAAAGTGGCCATCCGGCGATGAGCGGAGCCCAGCGCCGGGGCAGTTGCAGTTAAGCTCGCAGTTGCAATTAAGCTCGAGGTATGAACCCCATCAGCGACGCGCAGCCGCAACACACGCGGCTGCCCCACCCGCTACCGCAGGTGGTTCTGTGCTTGGACCACGGCCAGAGCAGCCATGGCCGCCGTTTCAGCACGAAGTATCATCGGTCCCAACGATGCCTGAGCCCATCGCGCCTGTCCGAATAGCGCGAGTTCCGATTCGGTCCATCCACCTTCAGGGCCCACGGCGATTGATATTTCGGAGGCGCTGTCAACCAAGTCCGCCAGGCTCTGCTCGCGCTCGCTTTCTGCCAGGACAATTCGTTGCCCCGCAGCTGCCAACACTGACTTTTCCAGTTTCTCTGGGACACGGATCTCCGGAACCTGACTGCGGCGCGATTGCTGCGCGGCTCCATGGGCAAGGCGGCGCCAGCGTTCGACACGTTTGGCCGCCGCAGCCGCCAGATGTGCGTCGGTTCGAGTGGTAATCATGGGCACGATGCTGCTCACGCCCAATTCTGTACATTTCTCCACCGCCCATTCAAAGCGATCGAATTTGAAGACGGCTAAATAGAGATGCACCTTCGAAGAATGCTGGCGATCCTGCTGGTCGGATATCGCAGTGGTGGAGAAGGCGACGCGCTGCGGTTGGATTCCGATGATCTCGCCCAGGCGAACGCCATCAGGAGTGGCGATCTCGAACTGCTGGCCAACGCGCGCGCGCAGGACGCGAACAAGATGATCTGCGTTTTGGCCGGTCAGAAAAGCTTGATCGCCTGAGACCTCATCGGCGATCCAGCGGCGTCGAGTCATTTGCGAATGGAAGCGCTTTACTGGAGCCGGGCTTTCATGCGCTCGAAGAAGCTGCGCTTATCCTGCTTGTCGTCGACCTCGGTGATGCTGCCCAATTCTTCAAGGAGTTCGCGCTGGCGTTGCGTGAGCTTTTTGGGAATCTGCACTTCCACATGGACGATCAGGTCGCCGCGTCCGCGTCCGCGCAGGGCGGGAACGCCCTTATTCCGAATTGGGATTTGCTGGCCGCTTTGCACACCCGCAGGGATCTTGAGCGTATGGTCGCCCTCGAACGTCGGGACGGTAACTTCGGTTCCCAGCGCAGCCTGCGGAAATGAGATGGAGACCATGCAGTGCAGGTGGTTGCCCTCGCGAGCGTAGAACGGATGCTCCTTGATGATCAGCACGACATAGAGATCGCCGGCAGGCCCGCCGAAGACACCGGCCTCGCCTTCACCCTGGTAGCGGATGCGGGTGCCGTCTTCAACACCGGCAGGTACGTCCACTTGCATCTTGTGCTCGCGAATCAAACGTCCTTCACCGCGGCAGGTCTTGCAGGGATCCGTGATCACCTGACCGGTGCCGCTGCAGGTGCCGCAGGTGCGTGCCACGCTGAAGAACCCTTGCTGGAAGCGAAGTTGACCGCGGCCTCCGCAGGCGCTGCAGGTAGTGGGCTGCTTGCCATTAGCCACGCCGCTGCCATGGCACGAATCGCAAGTCTCGGTCTTGCGGACTGATATCTCCGTCTTCTTCCCGAAAATCGCGTCTTTGAGTTCGATAGTGATGTCGGCGCGCAGATCGGCGCCACGCTGGGCGCGCGAGCGTCGGCGTCCGCCTCCGCCGAAGGCGTCACCGAATCCAAAGAGGTCGCCGAAGATTTCGCTGAGGTCCTGGAATGCGTTTGGATCGAAGCCAACGCCGCCGCCTCCTCCAACCCCGGCGTGACCGAAGCGATCGTACTGCGCCCGCTTGTTCTCATCTGAGAGAACGCTGTAGGCCTCCGTCGCTTCCTTGAACTTCTCCTCCGCAGCCTTGTCACCCGGATTGCGGTCCGGGTGATACTGCATGGCGAGCTTTCGGTAGGCGCTCTTCAGCTCCTGCTCGGTGCAGCTTCGGCTTACAGCAAGGATTTCGTAGTAGTCACGCTTAACGTTGGTAGGCAGTGCCGTGCTCCCTTTATCTCTTCGATGGGTTGGTGGCTACGCGCACCATGGCTGGGCGCAGCAACCGATCTTTCAGCTTATAACCACGCTGTAGTTCTTCGATGACTTCGTTGTCGGCGTGGTCGCTCGATTCCACCATTTCGATGGCCTCGTGCACGCGGGGATCGAATGGCTGGCCCTCGGCCGGCACCACCTGCACTCCCATGCGCGCGAGCGCATCTTCCATCTGCTTGCGGATGAGCTCAATGCCTGAGCGCAGAGCTGTGTCGCCCGATTCAGGCTGCTGGCTGCGGAGAGCCAGGTTGAAGTTGTCGAGAATCGGCAGAAAGTTCTTCACGGCCTCCGCCGTGGCGTATTCGCGAAACTCTATTTGCTCGCGCGCATTCCGCTTGCGGGCATTCTCAAACTCGGCCTGAAGTCGCGCTAACCGGTCCAGCAGAGCATCGCGCTCCTGGTTCACGCGCTCGTACTCCTGTCGTGAGACTCCTCCCTGGGATTCCTGGGCGAGTTCCTGCGCATCCGCTGGCGGCAGCGATTCGTGCGCGCCGTTCTGCTGATCGTCGGCCGTCTGTACTGTCTGCTCTTGTTCGTTCTTAATTGCCATAAAAGTGCCTACTGATTCTCGTCGTTTAGAACCTTATCGAAAAGCTGCGCGATGTATGACACGGCGGTAATCGTGTGCTCGTAATCCATTCGCGTTGGCCCGATGACCGCGAGCGATCCGACTACCTCGTCGCCTACTCGCGCTGGCGCCCCAATCAGCACGAGATTGCGCATCTCCGGGAGACGGTCTTCCAATCCAATGACGACTCGCACCGCTTCCTGCCGCGTATCGACGTAGCTGGACAGCAGCTCGACGATGCGCTGCTTCTCCTCAAGCACACGCAGCATGTCGCGCAGCCGCTCGCGGTCAGCGTCTTTGACGATGAGATTGGAGACGCCCTCCACATACACGCTGCTCTGATCGGCTTCCTGATGCAGCGCTCCCCCGCGGTAGAGGTGTTCGAGCGAGCTCATCAGCTTGTCATATTCACTACGCTCTTTTTCCAGCCGCCGCTCCAGTTCAGCGCGGATCGATTCAATCGTCCATCCCTGGAAGCTGCCATTGATGTAGTTGGCTGCGCTCTCGAGTTCCGTTTGGGGGATGTCATGATCCATGCGCAACACGCGATCCCGAACGATCCCTGATTTCGTCACCACTACTGCCAGAACCTTCCCGGTCGCGAGGCGGGAGAAATAGACGTGCTCCAGCTCGTTCCTGTCGACGCCGCGCGAGGAGATTGCCACTCCTACTCCGCGGGAGATCAGCGAAAGCACATGCGAGGTGCGCTCAAGAAATTCCTGAGGATCTCCGATTCCGGAAAACGAGCTGGTGATCATCTCCTGGTCGGCTCGGGAAATCTTCGCCCGCCCTGTGAGCTGCTCGACGTAATACCGGTAGCCCTGAGGAGAGGGAACTCGTCCCGCCGAGGTATGCGGCTGCTCCAGCAACCCGGCGTCGGCCAAGTCCGCCATTACGTTCCGGATGGTAGCGGGACTAAGGCTATCCTTGTTCGCGCGAGCGAGGGTTCTTGAGCCGACCGGCTCCCCGGTAGCAATGTAAGTCTCGACAATGGCGGTCAGGATCTCTCGTTCCCGAGAGCCCATATTGGTCGGCATGACTGCTAAACTATTGATTTTGCTGGACTAGTGTTCCAACAAAAGCTCGCTTGGTCATTAGATGATAGAAACCTGCGTGGGATGCTGTCAAGGTAGCACTCTGGGTTCGGGAGTGCTAAGACGAAAGCTGAACACGGAGGCCACGAAGTAAACGTCGGAGGTCACGGAAGGAAGGGAGTCCACTTCTAATCTTCCTCCGTGACCTTGAGGTTTACTCCGTGGGGTTTACTCCCTGACCTCCGTGTTCAGCTTTCGCTTATTGGATTTCGATCAAGGTCTCGGTCTTGTGCTCGGCTGCACTCTGCGCGATGGAGCGCGCGAAGGTAAAGAACGGCTTTGCATGGGGCGAGGTCTCGCCACCGAGCACGGCTGGCAATCCGGTGTCGCCGCCTTTGCGAACGTCGGGGTCGAGTTCCACTGCGCCCAGATAGGGGAGGCCGAATTGCTTTGCTGTCAGTTCCACGCCGCCCTTGGAGAAAATATCTATCTCGTGCTGGCAGTAGGGACAATGGAAGTGGCTCATGTTCTCGATCACGCCGAACACGTCCACTTTCACGCTGCGGAACATCTCGATGGCTTTGCGAGCATCCTGCAGCGACACATCAGACGGAGTAGAGACGACAATCGCGCCCGTGAGCGGCACAGTCTGGAACAGAGAGATCACCACGTCACCGGTACCAGGAGGCAGATCGACGATAAGGAAATCCAGCTCGCCCCACTCCACCTGCTGGAGGAACTGCTTAATGATGGAATGCAACATCGGTCCGCGCCAAACGAGGGGCTTATCTCCAGGGCTAATGAATCCGACAGAGATAACTTTGATTCCGTGGTTGCTAATCGGCGCGATGCGGTTCTGGCCGATGACGTCCGGCTGGCGATTGACCCCCATCATCAGGGGAACGTTGGGTCCGTAGATGTCGGCGTCCAGCAGCCCAACTTTGTAACCCAGCTTTCCCAACGCCACCGCAAGATTGACGGCGATCGTGGTTTTACCGACTCCGCCCTTGCCCGAACCGACGGCGATTACGTTCTGCACTCCCGGAAGCGGCGTCGGCCCCGGTTGGGGCGGCCCGCCATGCGTATGTCCCACGATGTCTCCTGACATCGATTATACGCAGTGGTCGTGGAGAGAAGCTGGCCCGGGCTCAACCTTAAGGAGATGCAAGACCTCGCTACCTACCATGATTCGGTGGCACAGGCGCCCTCGCCTGTGTTGTGAAGGAGAAAGACACAGCCCAGGGCGGCTGTGTCCAGCAAAAGCTGGCTCGAGTGCTGGAACTGTCGGTTGTCACTCCTTAGCGATCACTTCCGAGTCGCCGGTTCGATGGTCCTGAATCTGAAATCTCAGAAAATCGTGGATCGCCGCAATGGCTTTGGGGTTCTGACTTGAGACTCTGACGCGAGCGCCGTCTCGTAAATCTTCCACATGATACTGAATTCCGTGGCGGAGCTTCATCATCGTTAGTACACCCGGCGGACTGCGCGCGTGAATCAGCATGGGAGCATTGAAATCTCCTTCGCTGAACATAACGGCGATGTGTTGCAGATGCTCGCGGATCTGCTGGCGAGTGTTCGCATCGGCAGAGTTGTTGGCGATCGCTTCGATGCTGCCGCCATCTTCGGTGAGACGAAAGTGATGCATGGTCTTCTCGTGGGAGAAGCCCATCACATGGTCTCCACGCTGGACCACGCCCGAATGATGCTGATCTGAAGCTTGTTGGCCGAAAGCAGAGGCAGCAAACAAGAGCACCACGGCCACAGTTTTGCAGTTCATGTCAATCTTGGACGCTGGTGGAGTGCGTACGTGAGCCGAGACAATTCATCCCCACAGGCCGTTCCGTGCCTCCGTGGTGGCTCTATTCCACAAAAGCGCCCATGACGTCGCGCATCGATATAAGCCCTACCAGCTGCCTGGGATCGGCGCGGTGCATGACGGGCAGGAACGGCCATTGTCCGATGTGGCGGAGCGCCACCTCGAGGCGGTTGTCGGGGTAGATCTGCGGCATTCTCTTTGCGGCGATATTGTGAGCGATGGTCTCCCGGCCCTTCCCCTGGGCCTCGAGTGCTCGCAGTTTTTCAGTGTTGAGGCTGCACCAGCCAAAAGGAGGATCATCCACCAGAATCTCGGCTGCGTTTTGCTCTTCTGCAAATGCAAGGCCCTCACGGACAGTTGCGTCCGATCCCACAATGGGAACATCGACCGGATGCATTGCGTCCTCGACACGCAAGACTCGTTCTTCGCGCTGCTCTTCCATCGAAGGCAGCTCCATCCCGTCTTGACGGCTAAGAAGGTCGAAGATGCCTACGGGCTGAAGGTTGCGCGAGATCAGATAAGCCAATGTGTTCGCCAAAATGACGGGCACGATGATGGAGTAGTTTCCGCTTACCTCAAGCACCATGAACACGGAAGTCATGGGCACGCGCAAGAAACCGGCGAAGAGCACGCCCATCCCGACTAGTGCATAGGTTCCTATCGATCCGGTGAGATGGGGGAAGAGCAGGCGCTCGACTCCACCCACAGCGCCTCCGAGCATCGCTCCAATGAATAAAGTCGGCGCGAACATTCCACCCGGCGTGCCGCTACTGAAAGATAAGACGGTGGTGAGGATCTTCAGCCCGGCAAGAATTCCCATGATCTCCCACGCGAACTGGTCGTGCATGGCTCGGTCCATGAACGCGTAGCCGGCGCCCATAATCTCAGGCCGGCCGGCCCAGCCAATGGAGCCGATGATCAGTCCGGCGATTGCGGGCTGAAGAAAGTGTGTCCAGCGCGGCAGCGCTTTCATCCGCGGCCTCAGTATCTCGATGGCTTTGGCGAAGACTACTGAAGCAAACGCCCCGACAATGCCTAGCGCTCCGTAGGCGAGCAGTTCTGTCGGCGCAATGAACTGCACTGCAGGTATGCGGAAGAGCGGTTCCGATCCGAGAAAATAGCGCGTGACCACGACGCTCGACACAGCCGAGAGCACAACCGCGCCAAAGATGCCGGCACTCCAGCGTCCGATGACTTCCTCAATGACGAACAGAACCGCGGAGATCGGGGAATTGAAAGCCGCGGACAATCCCGCCGCAGCGCCGATGGGAGCGATGAGGCGGAGGCGTTCGCGGTTAAGCTTGAGTCTTCGCCCTAGTGCGGAAGCAATCGACGCGCCGATCTGTAAGGATGGATCTTCTGGTCCGAGGGATTGTCCGGAGCCGATGGCTAATCCTGAGCAGATGAATTTGCCGAGTGCGGTCCGAAACGGAATATATCCGTCGTAGATGTAGAGCGCGGACTTGGTCTGGTTCACTCCGCTGCCGCGAACTTTCGGAAATAAGAGAATCACCAGGGCGGCCACTACCAGTCCAGTGAGGGTGGGTGCGAGCAGAATGCGGGGGAACTTGGGAATTAACGACGGTCCGAGCAGAGTGATGCGAACGTACTCAATGGCTATGCGAAAGCAGACGACCGCGAGTCCTGAAAATATTCCAATGAAAATTGCCAGCAGCAGGAAAAAGCGCTCGCCGCGCTCTTCGGTCTTTTCTACAGGGGCAATCGTTGCAGACATCGGAGCACTCAGTGTAGTCGCCGAAGCTTTGCTCATTGCTGCAGCTCCTCAGCGTTCTGATAGATGCGCAACATCGCCTGATCGCTGGCGTTGGCGGGACCGCATCCCTCGGTCTGTTCAACTGTACTAACCAGCGTAGCCGTGGGCACGAGCAACTGCACCAGATCGGCATCGCGCCGCGCTTGCCGAATGCGGCGGTCGAGGTACATCCATCGCGCGCGTGCAAGCTGCAGTGGGTGTCCGCCTACGGTTTTCAGATCGACGTTTTGAGCTTGCGCACACTGTTGCAGGCGATGATCCGCCACATCCATGGCCAACACTAGACGATGACGCCGCTCCTCGGCCGAAATGCGGCTCTGAAACGGGTTGAGTTCGATGACGGTCGTCACCAATTGCATCATCTGCGACGTCGCGGGATCGTCATGGATCTCGTCGGCGGCTGTGAAATACCCCAGCGCTTCGTTGTACCGCTCTAGGTGGAACGCCGCGCGCGCAGCGCCCAGCAGCGCGGAAACATCGTGGCGGTTGGTGCGCAACCCGGCCTTGTAGAAATCAAGCGCACTGCGATCGTCTCCCAGGCGGCTGAATGCTTGTGCAACCCAAAGCTGCGAGTTCGAGTTTCTGGGCATTTCCGCCGTGTACGTGAGCAGCTCGCCGCGAGCCTGGGTCTTGAGACCTTTCGTAATCAGGAAGCCGATGAGCTCCTGCCGAACCTGTTGTCGTTTCACAATGGGATCGCTATCCCATCCGCCGTACATCGCGCCATTTAGGTAGCGTATGGCGTTGTCGACGTCATTCTCCTTCTCCGCAAGACGAGCAAGTTGCAAGTTCACAGCACCGTTGCCAGGCTCGTCTTCGAGCATGCTCAGGAAATACGAGCGGGCCTCGCCAACGCGATCGGCAGCCGCAAGCGCCTGCGCTAACACAAAAACATAATGTGAATTCTCGTGCGAGTAGAGAAGAGCGGTTCTCAGGTCGGAGATGGCTTCCTGCGGCTTGTTATTCGCGAGCGCATCCTGTCCCTGCTCGAACCAGTGAACGCTCAGGTAATGCTGTTTTTCCGCATACAGCCGATTGACGCTGAACGTAAAAGCAAAAAAAATACCCGCCAGCAGCGATAGCCAAACGATGTAGATGGGGCGACGATAGACTCTGATCCTACTTCGTCCTGCGCGGACCCGCGTGGCCCAGCTTCGCTTTGGAGAAGTGCTCATCGAGTGCTAGTTACAACATAGCATCTGAAATCGCATAGGTAGAGACGCGCCAGTGCTGCGTCTCTTGGTTATGCAGGGGCATTGTTGCTAACACTGGGATGCTGTTCGCAACCCACGGATGTAATCGCTGACCCACGATTTCAACAGCCGTCCTCAGCTGACACTCTGCCGCGCTTAGCGGATAATCTTTGTCATGCTTCGTCACGTGCACGTGAAGGAACCAGCCCCGCAGGGGAACGCTCCGCAATCATGACCGAAGCCTCGACTCCGCTCATGCGGCAGTACGCCGCAATCAAGAAGCAGCATCCAAATGCCTTGCTGTTCTTCCGTCTGGGCGACTTTTACGAGCTTTTCTTCGATGACGCGGTGGTGGCCGCACGCGAACTCCAGATCACGTTGACGTCACGGAACAAGGAGAAAAACATCGCTGTTCCCATGTGTGGCGTGCCTTACCACGCCGCCGAGGGATACTTGGCGAAGTTGCTGCGCAAGGGATTCCGCGTGGCGATCTGCGAGCAGATGGAGAATCCCAAAGCGGCAAAGACCATCGTCCGACGCGAAGTCACGCGCGTGCTCACGCCTGGCACCAGCGCGGATTCAAGTCTCGCCTCGGAAGAGAACAATTTTCTCGCCGCTATCGCTCAGATCGGCGACCGCGCCGGTCTGGCTGCGCTCGACCTTTCCACGGGGGAATTTCGTGCAACCGAGTTCGCACTCCTGGATCGTCCACGGCTGCTGGAAGAGCTTGGGCACATGCGCCCGCGCGAGGTACTCTATCCGGCCGCGTTGCCGCTCTTCGCGGCCAGTGAAGCTCTGTCGTCCATGCCGGGCGCGCAACGATTCACGGAAACGCCGGTTGAGGATTGGGCATTTTCGCCAGATTATGCGATTCCTCTTTTGGAAAATCAATTTGGCGTGCTTTCGCTGGAAGGGTTTGGACTTGCGAGTCGCCCCGCGGCAGCCACTGCTGCAGGAGCGATCCTGCATTATGTACGAAGCACGCAACGGGGAACGCTGGAGCATGTTGATCGCATAGGGTTTTATGACCGCCAGGATTGCCTGGTTCTCGATGCTGTAACCGTGCGCAATCTGGAGCTCGTCGAGCCCCTGTTCTCGGGCAGCGGTCCTGAGGTCACGCTGTTTCGCACTCTGGATGCAACGCTGACCCCTATGGGGAAGCGCCTGTTGCGCGCTTTGCTCTTGCGGCCCTCAATCGATCTTCTCGAAATTCGGGCGCGACAAGACTCAGTCGCAGCCGCGCTTGCGCAGACGATTGACCGGGAAGAGTTGCGGCGGAAGCTCGAGAGAGTGCTCGACCTGGAGCGTTTGCTGAGCCGGGTCACGCTGGAAACGGCCAATGCACGCGATTTGCTTGCACTGGCTGCGTCCTTTTCGCATCTTCCACACATTAAGAGTGGCCTGGAGCGCTTGAATGCCGGGCGGATGCAACAACTTAACGTTTTGATTGATCCGCTTGCAGATCTGTGCAAGCGAATCGACAACTCGATCGTTGCCGAGCCGCCGCTCTCTCTTAATGACGGCGGCATCATTCGGGCTGGGATCGATGCCGATCTCGACGAGTTACGCGACCTCAGCCGCAATAGCAAGCAGTACATTGCGCAGATCGAGGAACGCGAGCGCCAGCGGACCGGCATCAACTCGCTCAAGGTGAAGTTCAATTCCGTCTTCGGATACTACCTCGAGGTAACGAAACCTAACCTGCATCTAGTCCCCGCAGACTTCGAGCGCAAGCAAACTCTCGTGAATGCCGAGCGGTTCACTACCCCGGAACTGAAGCAGTACGAGACCAAGGTTCTTGAGGCGGAAGAGAAGATCGTCGACATTGAGCGTCACCTTTTTACTGAGCTGCGGACATCGATTGCCGGGGAAGCCAAACGGATTCGCCAGACATCGTTGGCGCTGGCTGAAGTGGATGTGTTGCTGGCGCTGGCCAACATCGCCGCTGAGAGGGGCTACGCGCGCCCCACCTTGGACGATTCCGGCGTGATCGAACTGGTTGAAGCTCGCCATCCTGTTGTCGAGCAACAAGTGATGAGCGGTGCCGAGCGCTTCGTTCCCAATGACCTGTTACTCGATCCGGAGTCGCATCTTATTGTGCTCCTCACCGGTCCCAATATGGGAGGCAAGTCGACGTACCTGAGGCAGACTGCATTGATCGTGATCATGGCACAAATGGGATCGTTTGTGCCGGTGCGCGCGGCCCGCATCGGGATCGTCGATCGCATCTTCACTCGGATCGGCGCCAGCGACAATCTCTCTCGCGGACGGTCGACGTTCATGGTCGAGATGACGGAAACCGCCGCCATTCTGAATACCGCTACTCCGCGGTCCCTAGTTTTACTCGATGAGATGGGGAGGGGTACAGCTACTTACGATGGCCTCGCGCTTGCGTGGGCGACGCTTGAATATCTGCATTCGGTCACCCGGGCGAAGACGCTCTTTGCCACTCACTATCACGAGCTCACTGTGCTCGGCGAACAATTGCCGTTGGTGAAGAACTATCGCGTATCCATCAAAGAAACGCCCGGCGGCATTGTCTTTTTGCGCAAGGTAGAGCCCGGGGCTGCAGATAAGAGTTATGGCATTGAAGTAGCGAAGCTCGCGGGATTGCCGGCCGAGGTGATCCATCGTGCTCGCGAAGTGCTCTTGGAACACGAAGGCCAGGAGAGACAATCGGTGAAAAAGCTCGAAGGCCACGAACAACCCGAGCCGGATTCGGTCCAACTCGCGATCTTCACTCCGCTTTCCCAGCAGATTGTTGATCGATTGAAGCAAACCGATGTGAATCGGCTCACGCCTCTTGAGGCACTTGGGTTGTTGGATCAGTTAAAGAAACAACTTGGGTGACTTACCCTTCAGCGCACAACTTACAGCCGAACGCGAGTAGTCGTGTTCATGCTTTACACTCGATTCATCACATGAGAGCTGCCGCGCTTCCCCTGCGTCATCGTGTTGGACAATTGATCATCATGGGCCTGGAAGGCCCCGAGACTCCTCCGGCTACAGCACGCCTCCTCACCAGTATGCATCCCGGGGGCGTTATTCTCTTCGCGCGCAACATACAGTCGCCACACCAATGCGCACAGTTGCTGCGAATCTGTCAGGCTGCGGTGAAGACCCCTCTGTTTCGCTGTGTTGATTTGGAAGGTGGAAGCGTGGATCGTCTGCGCAACATCATTGCTCCCGCACCTTCGGTCGCAGAGGTCGTGGCAACCGACTCGGAAGAATTGTTCGAGAAGCACGGGCGCGTGATCGGCGAGCAGGTGCGGGCGCTCGGCTTTAATGTGGATTTTGCTCCGGTATTTGATCTCAACTTGCCTGAGTCACGCAAAGTGCTGACCTCCCGCACTGTATCGGACGATCCGCGTCGCGTGATTCAGTATGCAAAGCGCTTTCTAAAAGGATTGGCGGCAGCCAGGGTCGTCGGCTGTGGAAAGCATTTTCCCGGATTGGGAGGAGCGAACCTCGACACCCACAAGGAACTTCCGGCGATCCGGCGTACCTGGGATCAGATCTGGTCAGAGGACCTGCTGCCGTACCGCGAACTCCGTAAGGATGTGCCTTTCGTGATGGTGGCGCATGCCACTTATCCGAAAGCAGTGAAGGAAAACGGAACGCCATCGTCGCTTTCAAAGCGTTGGATCGGCGATGTACTTAGAAAGAAGATCGGGTATCGCGGCCTTGTAATCTCCGACGATTTGGAGATGGGTGGAGTGCTGGCGGCTGCGTCCATGGAAGAAGCGGCGCTCGAGACTCTTCGAGCCGGAGCCGACATTTTTCTCGTGTGCCAGAAGGAAGAATTCGTTTGGCGCTGCTATGAGGCCGTGCTGCAGGAGGCGGAACGCGACCGGAAGTTCGCCGAAATGGTGACCCGCTCCGCGGATCGGGTTCTGCGTCTGAAAGCGTCGAATAAAGCCCTCAAAGAAACCGCAGTACGAGAGCCGAGTCCCGCGAACGTGGAGCGACTCAAAGCAAAGATGCACGCCTTTACCGAAACAGTACAAAAGGAGTCGGCTGCGGGGCGGCTATGATCGTTGCCGGAGTGATGAGCGGTACCTCCGCCGACGGCATAGACGTCGCTTTAGTTCGCATTATCGGGCGTGCCGGCACTCTGCGTCTGAACCTGCTCGCGCACGAGCACTTCGGTTATCCCAATCCTGTGCGGCGGACCATCTTGAACACCATGAACGCACCTTCCGCGCAGGTGGCGGATTTAGCGAGACTGAACTTTCTACTCGGCGAAATTTATGCAGATGCCATCGAGAGTACGCTCAGAAAGCATCGCACAAAGGCCGATCTCGCGGGTTGTCACGGACAGACGATCTACCATCAAGGCAAGCCTGCTACCTTTTTGGGACAAATGATTGCCGCTACATGGCAGACCGGAGAAGCTTCCATCATTGCCGCTCGCCTTGGCATTCCGGTCGTCTCGGATTTCCGCCCGGCGGACATGGCAGCGGGTGGAACTGGCGCGCCCCTGGTTCCACTCCTCGACGTCGCGTTCTATGCACATAGGAAGAAGCTTCGTGTGTTGCAGAACATCGGCGGTATCGGAAATCTCACGGTGATTCCGCCGGCCACAACTCTTGGC
Organism: Terriglobales bacterium; assembly: GCA_045808065.1. Taxonomy (GTDB): domain Bacteria; phylum Acidobacteriota; class Terriglobia; order Terriglobales; family Acidobacteriaceae; genus Gp1-AA112. The sequence continues at coordinate 60,943 of JBJMGD010000030.1, forward strand.
CGAATGGCGAACGTTATCGCGTTTGATACCGGCCCGGGGAACATGGTCATCGATGGTTGCGCGCAAGAGCTCCTCGGAAAGTCATATGACGCCAACGGCTCGGTCGCCGGCAAGGGACGAGTGATCGAGCCGGCACTGGACAAAGCGCTGGCGCATCCGTTCTTTCGACGCAATCCGCCGAAGAGTGCAGGACGAGAAGAATTTGGACGCGAGTTCGTCGGGCAATTCCTGCGTTGGTGCGGTACGCGCGCGGAGAGACCCGATGTATTGGCGACTGCGACTGCCTTGACGGCAGTTTCCATCGGCAAGGCTGTGCGGCAAGCGCTCGCAATGGCAGGGGTTGAGAATCACATTACCCGTGCGAGAGCTGACTATGTCGTAAGCGGTGGAGGCGTGAAGAATCGCACCTTGATGCAAATGATCTCTCAGCAGGTTCAGCCGCTCGGCTTCCGTGTACTCACTTCCGACGATCTGGGTATGCCTAGCCAGGCGAAGGAAGCTGTGGCTTTTGCGCTGCTCGCGTACCAAACCTGGCATCGGCAGCCGGGAAATGTGCCCAGCGCAACTGGAGCCAAGCATCCCGTGGTGCTGGGAAAAATTAGTTATCCATGATTGAGAAGCTCGGTCACACTGGGCGCGAATCGCGATGACATTGCGCACTCGAATAAAATCGCAGATGCCAAAGCCGAATTGGTTCATTGCTCAATCGCCACGACTGAAGTCGCAGGGCAGTGTTGAACTGAGGTTTTTCTCTTTGCTTCCTCTGTTCTTAGGCTTGCTTCTTGTTGGTTGCTCACGTTCGCATCCTGATCCTCACACAATCACGATGCTCATCGAGAGCAGTCCCGCGAATCTCGATCCGCGAATTGGGACAGACGCTTTCTCTGAGCGTATCGATGAGCTGCTTTTCGATTCGCTCGTACGCAAAGATCAGCATTTCGATCTGCATCCGTGGGTGGCAAAAAGTTGGGACATCCCTGATCCACTTACCTATGTTTTTCATCTCCGGCAGGGCATTCGCTTCCACGACGGAACTCCGCTCACTGCCAAAGATGTGAAATGGAGCATCGATTCGATGACCAACGGCACGGTCGTAAGCTCCAAGACCGCGACCACCAGCTACCAGCATATTGCGAATATCGAAGCGAAAGACGATCTTACCGTTATCTTTCACATGAAGGAGCCCGATTCAGGACTGCTATGGAACTTGTCTGACGGGGCTATGGGGATTGTTCCGTACGGAAGCGACAGCCGGTTCAATCTTCATCCAGTCGGCAGCGGTCCGTTCAAATTCGTAAACAACGAACAGGACAATCAAGTTGTAATCGTTCGCAACGACGACTATTGGGCGGAGAAGCCCAAAGTCCAGCGTGTGCGTTTTGCCGTTGTGCCGGACAGCACCACTCGCGCCTTGGAACTGCGGAAGGGCAGCGCTGATGTTGACATCAACTCTCTTACAGCCGACATGGTTACTTCACTTCGCGCCGATCCGGGACTGAGACTGGAACAAGCGCCGGGAACCCCTGTCCAGTATTTAGGCTTCAACCTGCGCGATCCCGTTCTCAGCGACCTTCGCGTCCGACAGGCGATAGCGTATGCAATTGATACGCAACCCATGATCCAATACTTGTGGCGCGACACTGTGCGCCCCGCGACCAGTGTCCTTCCCCCGCAGCATTGGGCGTACGACTCTAATCTGCACCCCTATCCGCACGATCCACAAAAGGCGCGAGAGCTTCTGATGCAAGCTGGATATTCTGATCAGCCCGGCAAGCGGCTCCACCTGGTGATGAAAACCTCCACGCAGGAGACCAGCCGTATCATGGCGGTGGTTTTGCAACAGCAACTCCGGGATGTTGGGGTGGACCTCGAGTTACGAACCTTTGAATTCGCAACTTTTTATTCCGATGTGGTGAAGGGCGCATTCCAGATCTACACATTACGCTGGGTCGGCGGAGCCAATCAGGATCCGGAGATTTTCGAATACCTCTTTGACACCCAGAGCTTCGCTCCGCGCAGAGCCAACCGCAGCTATTACAGCAACCCGCAGGTCGATGCCTGGATCGAGCAAGGCCGCTCGGAACTCGACCAGTCCAAACGCAAGCAGATCTACGCGCGGGTACAGCAGCAGACCTTGCATGATTTACCCACACTGAACCTCTGGTATTTCGACAATGTCATCGTGCACACCGCACGCATAAAGAACATTCATCCCGATCCCGCGGGGAACTATGATTTTCTGAGGGATGCTGAGATTGCGCAGTAGCATTTATCCTGACGAGTGCAAATTCTCTTTATTGGCGATGTCTTCGGCAGCCCGGGACGCAAGATTGTGCGCGAACATGTACACCATTTGGTTGAGACCAACAAAGTCGAGTTGCTGGTAGTTAATGTTGAGAACGCCGCAGGCGGTTTCGGAGTTACGCCTGCAATTTGCGACGAGTTCTTCGAACTTGGCGCCGACGTGCTCACCACAGGCAATCATGTGTGGGACAAGAAAGAGATTAACGACTATCTCGCATCAGGAATGAAGAACGGCAGCTCGGCGCGGCGCGTGCTGCGCCCTGCAAATTATCCGGCGACCGCCCCGGGCAGTGGGCATTATGAGGGCCTCACTCGCAGCGGAGTGCCATACGCGGTGATAAATCTGCAGGGCAGAGTCTTCATGGTTCACAACGATTGCCCATTTCGGACAGCCGATCGCCTTCTGGAACAGACCAAGGCCAAAGTGATCCTCGTGGACATGCATGCCGAGGCAACTTCGGAAAAAGTAGCTATGGGCTGGTACCTTGACGGGCGCGTGACGGCAATGCTGGGCACGCATACACACATTCCCACGGCCGACACTCGCGTGCTGCCTAACGGCACTGCGTATCAAACCGACATAGGTATGAGTGGGCCCTATGACAGCGTGATCGGCGTCGAAAAGGAGCAAGTACTAGCGCGCTTTCTCACCAGCATGCCGAACCGCTTCGATGCCGCTCGCGGAGATGTTCGGCTGAACGGGGCGCTCATCGACTGCGATGCCGAAACGGGAAAATCTAATTCCATTCAGCGGATAGCGCTGGGCCAGTGAGGTCAGAGTTCGCGGTAGTTGATGAGCTGGATGTTGCGCTTTCGGAATAGATTGAGCGTTGCGGGCGAAGTGAGCAATTCGAGCTCAACTGCGCGCGATTGCTTCAACTCGGTTGTGGCTTGGGAGAGATCGCGATCGTTGTATCCGGGATGAGTTACCAATTCCCACGTGCCATCCGGCATCGCCTCCAGCAAGCGACTCAGCAAATTGCTGTCGAGCAATCCGGTAACCGCTATACCAATGGTTCCACTGGTCGTCGTAATTCCATGCCGCTGGACATTGGCAAGGAAGTGCGAGCGAAGTCCACGCAGGATTGTGACTTGGGCAGAGCGATTCCATGAGCGCAGGTTGAAACTCTTGTGTGTGGCGGCAACCGCCCATGCTGGCTCAAACGGATTGCGAATGGCGCGAATTCCATGCTCCCGCGTTGCCGTGAGCACTGCCCGCAAAATCACTGGGAGGATGTGCGAGTGCATATGACAGTCCACGTGCGAGAGGGAAAGGCCACGCGCCTGAAGTCGTTGAATCTGGGCGGCGGCTTCATCGTGAACTTCGCTCGAACGCACCTTTGCTGAAAGTGTGGCGATTGCGAGGTGAGCGATACCGGGACGGAACTGCGCGCCGGCTCCGTTTCGAGATCCAATCAGCGACCGCACGGCTTCGGGCTGCGACAGCGGTGACCCGTCGATGAGCACTACATGGCATCCAGTTCCGAGCGAGGGATTTTGCCCAGCAAGCGCGATGGCATCATCGACTGCGGCTTCGTTCGCCATTACAGTGGCGGAAGTGACGATACCTGCGCGATGAGCTTCTGCAATGGCGCGGTTCACGCCGCATGTCATGCCGAAATCGTCAGCATTGATGATTAGACGGCGGGCCATTGGAGCTCAGTTTAGCAGCGCGGACAGCAAAAATCGGGAGATTGGGCGATCGGGTGAAGTGAAAAGCAAGAGCGAAACGCGAGTGGATCACACGGATTAAACGCGGGTTTCTGGATGCAAGTTCAGTCGCGCTAGCCGGTTAAGGCTTACCAGATTCCCGATCCGGGCAAATTGCATATTCGAAGAGTGTGTGCGATCCGTGGCGGGGGTTGGTGTTGCTCCTGTTTTTCACTTGATCCGATCACCGGATGACCCGATCACGCGATTCCCAAACGGCTAGGCCTCCGCCGAAGCAGAGGCCGTCGTGGGGACGGTTAATGTCAGTTAGGAATTTGCGACCCCGACGGGCTCATCGGTTTTCACAGCCGCACCTGCATCACCGAGATAGAACTTAATCTTGTCGATAAGCGCGGGGAAGAGGTCTTCTTTCTGCAAACAAGCGGAAACGTCCTTCCCGCCGTCCACAGGCCCATAGCCGGTGACAATAATCACAGGGGTGCTTGGACTCTTTTCACGGACCTTATGGGCGAGCTCGACTCCGTTCATGCCTTCCATGCGGAAATCGGTGACGAGAATATCGAAATCCTGCTGGTCGAATTTCTCTAGGGCTTCTTTGGCGCTGTAGGCGCTAACCGCCTTATAGCCTTGCATCTCCAGGATCTCGCAGCTTAGGCGTGCCAACACTTCGTGGTCATCGACAAACAGGATGGCTTTCATGCCCATTGCACCTTCTTCCCAGAATTTCCTTGCTTTAAGAGCCGACGATTAGATGAAACTGAACCAATGCGAGCACCCGGAGGGCAGAAAAAGAAATGGATACTCCGACTTCCACCGGATTGGTTGCTTAACCTGAGCAGAAGGATGCCTCGATTCATCAAATCGAGCACCAATTGCCCGACCGATACGCCTGTGCTACCGTCAGTGGTGTCTCCCATTGCCAAGTGTGTAGGGCGGTTAGCTCAGCTGGTTAGAGCGCCTGCCTTACAAGCAGGAGGTCGCAGGTTCGAGTCCTGCACTGCCCACCATACGCTCTTGGCTGCTATTGCGCCAAAGAGATGATCTCCTCATATTCGTAGACGTGAGTTCCTGACGTTCCAAGCGAAGCAGCATTCGCCATCGCTTTGCCCACGGTCTCAGCTGTGATGGGACGGTATTTCCGCAGACCGCCCACCATTGCAAAACTCAAGGCTTCGTCAGTGCCATTCCAATGCGTTCACCGGGACGGTTCTCGCTGCGCATTCCCAACAGGAAACTCGGCCGGAAAATGTGCAGGCTGGCAAAAGGTTGTTGGCGCAGCGCCTCTTCGACTTCTCCCTTGGTTCGCAGGTAGAAATTTCCGGATTTGGAATTTGCGCCAACCGAGGATACGACGACGAATTGTTGCGCCCCGGAGCTAAGCGCATATTCTGCGAGTCGAAGCGGGTATTCCAAATCCACCCGGCGAAACTCGGATTGAGATCCAGCCTTCCTAATCGTGGTTCCGAGTGCGCAGAAAACGTCGTCGGTATGCGGCAAATTCGCGAGGTTATCAAAATCGACAGTTTGTTCGTGCAGCTTCGGATGAGAGACTCCAGTCGGCCGACGCACCAAAGCTGTGACGCTTGCGTACTCTGGCGAGGAGAGAAGGAACTGGAGACAATGCGAGCCAACCAGGCCAGTGCTACCGGCGACAACAGCCAATTTGGGCATTCTGTGTGCATCTCCCGTGCGGTTTCTTCGTAACTTACGGGCTGGCAACCGGCCGAGATTACGTTAGTAACGTCGCTGACCGGTATTACAGAACTATTACACAGACCTTGACGTGTGGTTGTTATGGTGGAAGTTGTCGTAATAGTGACGGACGGAGACTATGAGCGCAATCATCACCCCGGACAATCTGACTAAGACTGCAGTCACACAGGTGTACACGGCCAAGCGGGGCAAGATCAATTGGTATACCGCCTTCGTGATGGCAGTTTTTCACGTCGGCGCGATTGCCGCGTTATTCATGTTCAGTTGGAAGGCGCTGCTGATCACAGCTGTCCTCTGGTATTTTTCGCTCAGCTGCGGAATCGGCATGGGTTACCACCGGCTGCTGACGCATCGCGGCTACAAAGTTCCAAAATGGCTCGAATACTTCCTCACAGCTTGCGCGACCCTAGCGCTTGAGGGAGGTCCGATTTTTTGGGTAGGCACGCACCGCATTCATCATCAGACGAGCGATCGCGAAGGTGATCCGCACAGTCCGCGCGATGGCGGATGGTGGGCCCACATGGGATGGATCATCAGCGGCGAAGTCCTGCACCACGGCAATCCTGAACTGGAGCGCTACACTCCAGATCTTCGTCGCGACAGATTTCACGTATGGCTTACCAAATGGCACTGGGTTCCCCTGACGACACTCGGAGTCGTTCTGCTTCTGGTTGGCGGCTTACCGTTCGTGATGTGGGGCATTTTCTTCCGCGTAACCGTCGGTCTGCACGCAACCTGGCTGGTAAATTCCGCGACCCACATGTGGGGCAGCCGGCGCTTTGTGACCAAAGACGATTCCACCAACAACTGGTGGGTCGCAATGGTGACCTTCGGCGAAGGATGGCATAACAACCACCACGCGCATCCCGTTTCGGCACGGCACGGACTTACCTGGTACGAGATCGATTTGAACTACATCGGCATCTGCGTGCTCAAGCTGGTTGGGTTGGCAAAAGACGTCAAGGTTGTGGATATGCCAAAGAAGTTGCGTGAGCAGGAAGAGAAGCTCGCGGGGAAACCAGAGTTAGTTTCGGCTTAGTTTCCCTCCCCGGAACAGTGATGTTGGTAATGGCATCCGCATAGCGGATGCCATTTGTTTCTGTCCGCGCTGCAAGATCCTTTCGGCCCCAGCTTGAATTTCGTGGCACAGCCGCCCTTGTCTACGTGTTTGATTTCCAGCAACACAGGCTAGGGGCTGTGCGACGGCTGCCGCTTCGACCATCCTCGTGGCCATGCTGCGCTACACTCAGGAATTCAGGCCCGCGAGACAGTCGATCATGAGGATTACAAGCCGGCGCAAAGCAATTGCATTCTTCATCACCCTGAGCTCCTGTGTGATGGCCGCTGCCATCACCCTTAACGTCAGCTGGATCGTCATCAATTGGCGCGAGTTGGGCACGCTCGTTCTCGGAGTAATTTTCTTTGGGATCGTCATCGCCGGTCTGGTGCTGAATACAATCTTCCTGGTTCGGGAAATCCGCCGCAATGAGCAGCAGGACAGTTTCCTGCACGCAGTCACGCATGAATTGAAAACTCCGCTCACTTCGATTCGTCTGTATTTGCAAACCCTCCAGAGCCGCAGTGTGGATGAGAAGCAGAGGGACGAGTTTTATCGGGTCATGCTGGCCGATTCAGACCGGCTCGTGTCGACCGTCGATAAAGTCCTGCATGCCGCGGAGCTGCGACACAGCGAAAACAAATTCGAAGACGTTGTAGATATGGAAGAGCTGGTTCGTGAGTGCTTGGAACAAGCGCGCATGCATCATCATCTTTCCCCCGAATCGCTGCGATTGTTAGTGGAGACGAGCGCTGGGGCAGCTAACGTGATTGCCAATAAAGAGGAATTGCGATCTGCGCTGTCCAATGTCCTCGACAATGCCATCAAGTACTCGGGTGAAAAGGTCAACGTCGAAGTTGAGCTCTCCGCGGGAGACAAGATCTCCGTTCGCGTCCGAGATAAGGGCATCGGTATTCCCCGCGCGGAGCTCAAGCGGGTTTTCAAGCGCTTCTATCGGGTGAGCGACCGCGAGGTGGCGCGCGTGAAGGGAAGCGGCCTGGGCCTCTTCATTGTGCGCAGCATCGCCAAAAAGTACGGTGGAAAGGCTTTCGCTGAGAGCGAAGGTCCAGGTCGTGGAGCCACCATCACCATTCAATTCCCGCGCGCCGTATGAACCGAGTCCTGATCGTTGAAGACGAAGAGCATCTTGCGCGCGGTCTCAAGTTCAACCTTGAGGCTGAGGGCTTGGACGCTGCGGTAGTTGGCGATGGCGAGAGCGCATTGGAACTACTCCTTCCTGCGAATAACGGCATTGATGCGGTGGTGCTCGATGTGATGCTCCCCGGCATCACGGGATTCGATGTTGTAAGTCGGCTGCGCAGCGCGAAGCAGTATGTTCCGGTTCTCATTCTCACGGCACGGAGTAGGCCAGAGGACGTGCTACGCGGTTTCGAGGCCGGCGTGGACGATTATCTGCCAAAGCCGTTTGAATTGCCCATTTTGGTCGCACGCCTGCGTGGGTTATTGCGGCGCAAGCAGTGGGCGAGTGTCGGTCGAGCAGAGACGCTTCCGGAAAACACGCTCAATTCAGAGGAGTCTGACAGCTTTGCCTTTGACGGAAAAACTCTCGACTTCGCCACCTTGGAGTTGCGGCTGAAAAATGATGTCATACAGCTCACCGTAATGGAAGCCGAGCTCTTGCGGCATCTGATCCGCAACGAAGGCAAAGTCGTCTCGCGGAAGTCAATTCTCGAGGATGTTTGGGGACTGCGAGAAGATACCGACACCCGAGCAATAGACAATTTCATCGTTCGCCTGCGGCGCTACATAGAAGACGCCCCATCGAAACCGAAGCACCTGCTGACCGTGCGGGGAGTTGGCTACAAGTTCCTATCGAATCCGGGGTGAGCAATGCTGCGGCAGAGACGCAGCATGCTGCGTCTCTGCCGAGGAATCAATGCTTCCGCATGCGCTACCAGTCTGGGCTCATCACCGGAGACGCAGCATCCTGCCTCTCTACCAGCGATCTATGATTCGTCATACCCGTCGTTATCTCACCTTTTCCAATTCCCTCGCAGCCTGATCGATCAGCTCTGCTTCCGCCTGAAGTACCTTCGCGATTTTTGCGATTTCGGGATCGGCATCGGCGTAACGTTTTTCTTCGATAGCCTCGCGGACACCGGGCATGGTCTTTGGCGAATAACCGGTGTACCAGCCGGGGGCGTAGATCATGTGTTTGTACCATGGACGTCTCGGCAACCCTTCCTCAAGCGTGAGACGTCTTTCGCTTTGCAACAGCAGCTGGTTCAGACTCGCGAAATTCGCGTTTGCAGCGGCACGGTGCAGCGCCGCCGTTGATTTCTGATAGCGCTCGGCGCTGAGGCTGAGTGCGGCTATGGCATTGTCGATGGGTGCGAAGTTGATGAATGGCGGTATTTCCGCGCGCGGAGGCGCAACTGTGGGATGCCGCGGATCTGACGTAGCGGAATAAACCCCGTCGTCGAGCTTCTGATTGATGTCATTCGCTTCGTCTTGCTGATCCTTGAGCAGCTTCTTCAGTTCCTCGTCATACTTCTTCACAGTGTCGACAAGGTCAGCGAACTGAAAAGGAAGAAGATCAGCATCGGCAAATCTCATCACCATGCTGCCGATGGTCTGTGACAAAGCGCGGGAATAGACGAAATCCTTGTCAGAGAAATGTGTGTACCAGTAGAAGTCGTCGTAAATCGAGTGATAGATGCCCTCGTGATCTTCGCCTGCATAGCTGACATTCAGGGAAGCGACGCCAAGGTGATCGAGGAAGGTTGTGAAGTCAGTGCCTGAGCCAAGCGGATCGATGCGCAGGTCCGCCCGCTGCCTCGCTTCCTTCTTCTCTTCCGGAGAGCCAGATTCGATCTCCCCTGCCTGCTTTCGCTTCCAGACCGAAATATGTTTCTCCGGATCCTCGATGTCCTTGGCAGTCTCGTTTACGAACGCTTCCAACGAGTGTGATCCTCCAACATCGAGATACCCGCGATCATTGCCGTCGCTGTTGATGTATATGGCTGCGTGTTGTTGAAGTTCTTGACCGTGGTACTCGGCCCATTCCGTTGAGCCCAGCAACATCGGCTCTTCGCCGTCCCAGGCGCAGTAGATGATGGTCCGCTTCGGTTTCCAGCCCTGCTTGAGCAGCGTGGAGAGTGCGCGAGCTTCCTCCAGCAGCGCAATCTGTCCTGAAATGGGATCTTCAGCGCCGTTCGCCCATGCGTCATGATGGTTTCCGCGTACGATCCAGATATCGGGCTCTGTCGATCCGGGAATCTTGAACCCTACGTCGTTGACCGGCTTGATGTCCCAATTTGAAACAACTTTCAGGTGCACCTTTGCCGGGCCGACTCCGACGTGATAGGACAACGGCAGTCCACCACGCCATTCTGCTGGTGCCATCGGACCTCCCAAAGCTTGCAGCAGCGGCTGGGCATCGCCGTATGAGATTGGGAGCACAGGAATCTTTGTGATGGTCTGTGCATCTTCGCGGCGTAGTCGCTTGGCGTCGGGTGTGGCTCCAACACCAGGTGTGAGTGGGTCACCTGGATACCGCATGAAGTCCATCACGCTTCCGCGTTGCACGCCATCCTTCGGACGCATCGGACCGTCGGGGAATACTGCCTCTTCGAAGTAGCCATCGTCGCGAGGATCGGAATAAATGAGGCAGCCTACGGCACCGTGCTCATAAGCAAGCTTCGGTTTCACGCCTCGCCAGGAATTCCCATATTTGGCGATAACGATTGCGCCTTTCACCGAGATGCCCAGGCGATCCAGGCGCTCATAATCGTTCGTCAACCCGTAATTCACGAAGACGAGTGGCGCGGTTACATCTCCATCAATCGAGTACGCGTTGTAGGTCGGCAACTGCTCCGATTTCTGGCCGCTAGTTGGATCGACGGCTAGCGTCGGCTCTTCCAGCTTGGCGCGGAACGGGGTGGGTGCCACCATTTCAACGATGCGCTCCTTCGGAGTAGGAAAGAGGACGTTGAAAGTCTCGATGTGCGCGTCCAATCCCCATTCCTTGAACTTCGCGAGGATCCACTGTGCATTGTCCTTGTCATACGTTGAGCCTACGTGGTGAGGACGTGCGCTCAGACGTTGCATGTACTCGCGCTGCAACGCAGAGTCGGGGAGAGCGCGGAATTTAGTCTCCCAGTCGCGCTCTGCCTGCGCCGACGAAGGCAGATAGCCGAAAAAGTTATTGAGTTCCGCCGCAGTGATTGTGAGGAGCGGCAGTAAAGCAAGCAGGACTGCAAAGAAAAGTCTTCGCATTAAGCCTCGCGTGAGAGATGTACTCGGCGGGAATTGTACTAGAGGAATTTCTCATTGGAGCTTGGCACAGACGCAGCATTTGCTACTTCTCTACCGACGCTCGAGCTTGCCATCAAAAAATGGTTGACGCGGGGCCATTACGCTCGTTATCTCTTTTGTGTTCAGAATGCGCAATCTACATTTCAAAGAATAAAAGGGGTGCCGTGACCGAACTAAATGATCGCTCCCTATCGAGGCGAAAGTGCTTTGGCTTGGCAGCAACAGCTTCGCTGGGCTCAGGAATTCTTGTGGCAGAACGCTTGTCAGCTTCCATCTTCCAGTCGCCGGCTGGCGAGACAAACAAAAATCAGCAGTCTGAAAACGCCCTTGGAGCACGCACTTACAACATTCGTGATTTCGGAGCGAAAGGCGACGGTACTACGCTCGACACGTCTGCGGTTCAGGCGGCGATCGATACTTGCAACAAGGACCAGGGTGGAACCGTGCTTGTCCCCGCAGGAGTGTTCGTTATCGGCACCATCGAAATGAAGAGCAACATGACTCTGCATATAGCTGCGCAAGGGAAGCTCATGGGAAGCGCGGACGGCAAACAGTACCATGCGGCTGACGCGATTCCCCTCAGCGGAGACTCGACGTTGAATGACGGCAATGTGGGATTGATCTTCGCGGTGAAGGCGGAAAACTTTACCATCGAAGGGCCGGGAACGATCGATGGACAGGGCGCACAGTTTCGCAGTCCCAGCCGTGGCGTTCTGCCGCCGGCAGGCATCGGAGGCAATCATCGTCCCTACCATCTGCTGTTTCATCAGTGCAAAAATGTCACGGTTCGTGACATCTTCCTTACGCAAAGCGCATACCACTCTATCCGCATTATTCAATCGAGCTATGTGCAACTGCATGGCATTCATATTTACAGCCGTGTGAATCACAACAATGACGGCTTCCACTTCATCAGTTGCCAATACGTCCACGTCAGCAATTGCGATATTGAGTGCCAGGACGACGCCTGCGCTCTCTTCGGGAGTTGCAAATTCGTGACCGTAACTGATTGCTCGTTCAGCACCCGCTGGTCGGTGTTTCGGTTCGGCGGTGGTGAAGCGGAGAACATCGCAGTTTCGAATTGCATCATTTACCAGACCTTCGGCTGTCCAATCAAAATGCGCTGTGGACCAGGTTCGCGCTTCGAGAACATGTCATTTTCGAATCTGGTGATGAAGAACGTGACCGGACCAATCTCAATCGGGCTCGGCCCGCGGAGATCTCGCGCCACGGCGCAGAGTCCGTCAGCATCTGAACCGGCAGAACCTACAGGAGAGCAGGGTATCGTTCGCAACATTTCGTTCACCGGAATTCACGCGACGGTGGTTGTGCCTGAGCAGTTTCCAGATGTGCCATTCAGCAGCGGATACAACCCCGGCGAAATAAAATCCTGCATCGCGCTCAACGCAGTGGATGCATTCATCGAAAAAATTACCTTGAATGATGTTCATGTCACCTTCGCCGGAGGCGGCACCTCCGAAGAGGCCGCTGTGCGCGACGTCCCCAAGGTAGTGGGCGAGTACTACGAAACCGGAGTGCTACCGAGCTACGGATTGTTTGCCCGCAATGTGCGCGGGCTCACGTTAAGCAACGTGCGCTTCGAAGTGGCTGCTCCTGACGCGCGTCCGGCAGCAGTGTTCGATCATGTTGAAGACGCGGCTATCAATGGCTTCACTGTACAGGGGACGCCACAAGCGGAGTCTGCGCTACGATTCATCGACACACGCGACGTTCTACTCAGCGCTTCACGATTACTCACGCCGGCCGCTGCTTTCCTGCAAGTTGAAGGGGTGGCCAGCGACGGGATCACCATCGATGGCGGCGATCTATCGAAAGCCGCGAAGTCTGTAGTGTTCAAAGCAGGCGCAGCTCAAAAAGTAGTGAAGCAAAGATAAACATTCACAAAACACAGTCGGCCTCTTCGTTTACCATCGCTTGGTATGAAACGGCCCGCGCTCGGAATAGCGCTTCTCGTCTGCACGCTCGCTCTCGGCTTCTTAGTTCTTCATGGCTCTCCAGCGAAAAACGGCAAACTTCCATTGCCCAGCAGCAAACTCCTGCTGGAGCCGGTTCCCGGCAATCCGCAGCCGACGAATAGCTTCCCAACTGCGATGGCGCTTTCTCCTGACGGCAAGTATCTTGCCGTGTTGAACGATGGCTACGGGACCTTTGAATCAGACTATCGTCAGTCCATTGCCGTTCTCGATATTGCGGCGAACAAGCTGACGGACTTTCCCGACTCGCGACTCGAACGTAAGGCGCGCCAGACGTACTTCTACGGTTTGGCTTTCAGCGGCGACGGCAAACAGTTGTACGCGAGTATGAGCTCTATGACCGATCCGGCAGGGAAAAATCCCGGGAGTAGCGGAAGCGGCATCGCAGTCTATGACTTTTCAAGCGGCAATGTGAAAGCAGATGGATTTATTCGGTTTCCTGCATCGGATCGCCCAGCGCAAGCCAAGACCGCACCCGAAGACATGGACGAAGAGCCCAGCCAAGCTCTGGGGTTCACGGTTCCATTTCCCACCGGCGTCACAACTTTCCGGCAGGGCGGCAGAGAGATGCTGCTGGTCGCTGACAATCTCTCTGATGCCGCCGAGATTGTTGACGTCGCGGCAAAGCAGGTGGTCAAGCACATTGATCTCGCAGTCTACCGCGCCGTTCCCGGCTCCTACCCGCTAGCAACTCTGGTGACTAAGGATGGAGCTACGGGTTATGTGAGTTTGTGGAATGCGTCTCGAGTGGCTGAGCTTGATCTCGTTTCGGGAAAAGTTCGGCGCATGATCGCGCTGCATGCCCCCGGCAAGGCCGATGCTGCCGGTTCTCATCCCACGGCGGTATTGCTCAGTCCCGATGAGAAGCGTCTTTATGTCGCTCTGGCGAATACCGACGAGGTTGCCGTTGTGGAGCGCGCCACCGGAAATGCTTTTTACCTGAGTACCAAACTTCCCGATCAGCAGTACGGCGGCAGCTTTCCCATTGCTCTGGCTCTTACCCCGGATGGGCGTCGCTTATTTGTTGCCAACGCAAGCTCCGACGCCGTAGCTGTCTTCGACAATCCACAACCAAACGCAAAGCCGCATGGATTTATCCCGACTGAGTGGTATCCCACGGCACTTGCTGTTCACGACGGCGAACTCTTCATCGCTTCGGGAAAAGGGCAGAGCACCGGTCCAAACAAGGGTCTCACCGGAAAAGTGAACGGGAAGGATCGCACGAGCTATATCGCCACCTTATTGCACGGATCACTCGCCCGCATTCATCTGAATGACATCGATTCTCATCTTTCCGACTGGACCCAACAGGTGATGGCCAGCAATCTCATGCGCGGTAATGCAGACCAGATTGCATTTGCCGGAGATGCCAACCCTATAAAGCACGTGATTTACATCATTAAGGAGAATCGCACGTACGACCAGATCCTGGGTGACCTCGGCGTTGGTGATAGTGATCCTTCGCTGGTCATGTACGGTGAGGACATCACTCCCAACCAGCATAAGCTGGCGCGCCAGTTCGGCGTGCTCGACAATTTTTATGACAGTGGCGAAGTGTCTGGCGATGGCCATGTCTGGTCGAATGCGGCCATCTCCAGTGATTACACCGAGCAAACCTGGGAGATCGGCTACCGCAGCAAGGAACGAACTTACGATTATGAAGGCCTGGTGGACGACCGTTATCCCATTCAGGAACACATTCCCGACGTGAACGAGCCCGGCACTGGATATTTGTGGGGCAATTTCGCGCGGCACAGCATCACGTATCGCCACTACGGCGAATTCATCTCGACGAAGTTCTGCAATCAGGGGCAGACGCACTGGATGCCGCAAGCGGGGACGCCGCTTCAGCAGGGCGGCTCATGTCCGCGCAATTCGGTGAAACCGGGCGAGGCATTGCCCGACTATCTTGGTCAACCGCACGGCAGTGCAAGCCCGTGGCCTTGGGAAATCCCGATGATTGCGCAGAATGTTGCCACCAAACCAGAGCTGGTCGATCACTTCGATCCGCGCTATCCCGATTTCAATTTGAATTTTCCCGATCAACTGCGCGCGGACGAGTTCCTGAATGAATTCGGGCAATTTGTGCAAAAGCGTGTTGCGGGGCAAGACACCATGCCGCAATTCATTTTGCTGCGGCTGCCCAACGATCACACTTCAGCCGCCAAGCCGGGCATCGCCACTCCAGCCGCAGCCATTGCGGACAACGATCTCGCCGTCGGTCGTGTGGTAGACGCGATATCGCACAGCCAATATTGGCAAGACACCGCGATTTTCATCATCGAGGATGATGCCCAGAATGGCGCCGATCATGTGGATGCACACCGCAGTATTGCGTGGGCGATCAGCCGATTTTCTCCGCGGCCGACAAACGGCAATCCCTTTATCGATCACACGTTCTACAGCACTGTGAATATGGTCCACACGATGGAGGCGCTATTGCGGGCGCCACCGATGAACAACAACGACGCGCGCGCCGCGGTGATGGCCGCAATGTTCTCCGGCGCGGGCGATCAACCAGCCTTCACGGCGGACGCGCGCAATCGTGAAAATGGCTTGCTGTACAAGATGAATCCGCCGACTGGGCCGGATGCGATGCGATCAGCGGAACTCGACTTCTCTCATGCCGATGCTGCCGATGCCGGCGTTCTAAACGCAATTCTCTGGCGTGATCGCATGGGCAATCGTGCGCTTCCGAAAACACCAGGCGCGCAGTTTAAGTGAGTCTCAGAAGCGTTTTCTTGACCACGGATACACGGCGCAGGGGAGAGCTGGTTCTTCAGAATACTTCTATCAACTCGCGCAGCTGTTCTGTTCTCCTCCGGAGTGCGCATCTGCTGCTGCGACAATCGGTAGGCCTTCCCACTCCGTTGTCGAAGCATCAAAGTGGTGTACCTAGGAAGACCGAATGGCAAGACCTACACTTATGATCGTTGAACCAGAGCCGACTGAGGCGCTCTCGGTTCGTAAGCTTGTAGTCGAAACCGCAAAATTCAATGTTGTTACTGCCTATAGCGTCAGCGAGGCCAAGGAGCTGCTTCGTTTGTTCCCAAACGTTGACGCCACAGTGATTTTGGCGGAAATGAAAGATTGCGAGCAGGCCGTCAAAGCGGCCAAAGCTACCAATGCGTCGATGCCGGTTATTCTGCTCTCCGCCAACCGAAACTACCGTTGCGCTGACGCGGAACACCACATCTCCAGCCACGAACCGGAGGAGTTGGTCGAGTTGCTGCGCTCTTTGTTTGGCGACCCTCGCAAAGTCGCATGAGTGCTGCTGCTCCTTCTGAAATCGTGCGTCCTGCAAAGATCATTCTCTCGGCTGGGCACAGTGTTACTCTGCTACGCTCTCGCAACGCACTCATCCAGAGCGCAGGATATCAAGTCGTCACCACGCGAGAGTCACACCTGCTGTTGAACTTAGCGGGGAAGCAGCATTTCGACGCAGTTGTCCTTTGCAACTCCATTCCGGCACCCTTGAGAAAGGGTATTGCGAGCGAGTTGAAGCTTCTAAAACCGACGCTGCCGGTCGTCATACTCTGCACGGAGTCGGAGCAACACGAGTTTTTGAATGTCGGGGAGAAAGTAGTCTTGTCCGAGCATGGCGTCTCGCAGCCGCTGCTGGAAGCTATTTCAAAAGTCGCCGGTGAGCCCGACGATTAAAGGGTTCGCTGCACACCCCCTGCGTCTTTCAGGCCTTACCTTTCCAAACGTAGAGGAACTCCGCGTCTGCGGCGGTTGCCAACGGCCGATTCAATTTGTGGCTCGCGCGGTTCAGCGCGGAGCGAACATTTTCCTTCGTGTCGCCTAATTCAGCGAGCACAATTTTGAGCGCCTCTCCATCCTTCAACTCTGCAAGTTCCGCGAGTACAGAAGAGACGATCCCCTTGTGTTTTCCGTTGCGTCCCTGGGGAACATCTTTTTGCGCCATCGTGGCAAAGCGCTTTCTGGGTTTAGCCGTTGGCATCGCAGCCCTCCGCTAAAGTATCGTTAACGTATCGCTACGGTACCACTAATTAGAGCTGCTCTGCAAGAGTAGTGTTGTCTGTCGAACTTTATTTCTGACGCATGGGGGGCGCATGGTGCGTCCGTTCAGGCATTTAGGGCGCGTAAAACTTGGTACTCAGTCGAGATCTGGGAGAAGAGGACAATGGGCGAGCTTGAGCGACTCAACAAGGGAATCGACCGCTCTGCGTTAATCGCGGCACGCTGATTACAGTTTCATCGCAGGCCAAGTGCGTGGAGAATGCGATTATCCGGAATGCTGGCGCCGTTTTGTTTTGTGACCACTCCGAATCCGCCGCGGTAGTCCCACATCGTCCAACCGATATTATTCTGCTCTAATGCCGCTCGCACATCTTCGATCCAGCGCGCCCGAGCGCCGGGATCGGAAAAGTTTCGGTACACGCCGAATTCGTTGCAGGTGAGCGACACATGACGCGTTTTGGCCCAATCGGCGGCAAAGCGCATCTCTGCCACAATACGGTCTCGATCCCATTGCCCGAAAGCGGTTTCGGTCAGCTCCCATTTTGCAAGGGAGTCATCTTGCTCGGAAATCGCCTTGTTTACCGCCTCCGGCGTGAGCGGATACGGCACATCGCGCAGCTTGACCCAGAATGGGACCCCCCAACTCGCGCCCTGATGAGTGAACAAGTGCGGCTCGTAATAATGGAAGTTATAGATCAGGTTGTCATCTTTGAACTGTGGCAGGACGATGAGATTGCCGATATCGGAGTACTCCGCTCCGGAGACGATCATGGTGTGCTGCGGAGCTCTGCGCCGAACCTCCTCGATGATCCGCGCCTCCATCCCGGACCAGCGATACGGATCCTTATCTTCCGGCTCGTTCAGAATTTCGAAGACCACAAGTTCGGGATTCAAGGGAGCAAAATGCTCAGCAATCGAACCCCAAAGCAAACGGAACTTCTCCGCTGAAAAATTGTCGGTGGCCAGCTTGCGCTTGAATTGCTCCTCTGGATGAACATCGATTACAACAGCGAGACCTTCGGCGAGCGCCTTGGTCACCACTGCGTCAAGCGCCTGCACTCGCTCACATTGTTGCCATGAACCACGGCAATCAAAGATTGCGGGGTCGATGCTCAGACGAATGTGATCGAATCCGAGCTTATGGATGAGCCTGATGTCGTCGAGGGTAGTGTACGTTGAGAGTCTCTGTTGGCCGTAGTCGAGGGATTGCGCGAACCACTCGCTAGTGTTGATCCCGTGACGAAGATGTTGCGCTCGCCTCCACGCAGGCGAGACCGACTCCTGCGCTTTCACAAATAACGGCGCGCAAACGAAGAGAAGAAGCACAATGCTGGGCCAAATTCGATGCTGGATGATGTGGGCTCGTCGCATAGTCGATCCGGGTTGCTGAACCAAGGTGCACACATCCTATGCCTGTCCTGATGGCGCAGGCTACATGGTCAGCGTGCTAACCTCGCGCTAGACGACTGTGCCCGCCTTCGAAAAAGCCCCGCCGGAAATTCAGGAGATCCTTGGCAAACCCATCCGCGAACTTGGCCTAAAGCTCGAGGGCTCACCCCTGGAGCGCTTTGTGCAACAGCTTTATCGGGAGCTGGACGCAAAAGGGCTGAAGAAATTTCGTCCACTGTGCTATCTCACCGACGAATGGGGATGCCCCTCGGGTGAACCGGTGATTGGCATTCCGTTTTACCTGGCCGATCCCAAGCTGGCCCGGCTCGAGAAAGAGATGAACGATCTCGAGGACTCGCGGCAGATCATGATGTATCTGCGTCACGAGGCCGGCCACGCCATCAATTACGCTTACGCGCTCTACAAGACTGCCGAGTGGAAAGAGGTTTTCGGACCCTTCCGCCGTCCGTACCGCGACCTCTATCGTCCAGTTCCGTTCTCACGCAATTTCGTCCGGCACATGGAAGGCTGGTATGCGCAGAAACACCCGGATGAAGATTTTGCCGAGACTTTTGCGGTATGGCTTACGCCGCGATCGCGATGGCGCGAACGCTACAAGAACTGGCCCGCCATGCAGAAACTTCGTTACGTGGATCGCATGGCGCATCGACTCGGTGCTACCGATCCAGTGCGTCCTCTCGGTCATACAGACATTACTGTTGAGGAAATGGATGCGACGGTCGCGGAGTTTTATGAACGAGCGCTGAGTGAGCAGCCTTCACCCGGAGAACTGGCGCTCGATACCGATTTGGAAGACATCTTCAACGTGTCGCCGCGAAAGCGAAAGGGGGTTCGTCCGGCTGCTGACTTGGTGCGTGAACATCGTCAATCGCTGGTGCAGAAGCTTACTTATTGGACGGGAGTACAGCGGCCACTGGTGAAGAAGCTCGTCGAGTCCATCGAAAACAGAGTTGCCGTTCTTAAACTGAATGCGGAAATACAGCGGGAAAAAGAGTATCTGACCGAGATCACCGTTTATGCCACTGCATTGGCAATGAACTACGTGGCGCGAGGTAAGTTCGTGCCGGAAGCCAGGTTACAGGTTACAGGAGACAAGGAACAGAAAAGAGGAACCCAAAAAGAGAACAGGTTGCAGGCGCCTGTCCAACCGGGAGCAGGCGACGCGCTGTAACTATCGGCTATAAGCTGTTCTCTATTTTCTTTATGGCGGAAAAACTGAAAATCGCAATTCTCTATGACACGTGGGGCGAGGAAGAGGTTGAGGTCCAGCCTGAGCCCAAGCGTAAGCGCGGCAAACGCACGCGACGCCGACGTGAAAAGCACGATCGCGAAGAGATCTTTGAGGCGCTGGAAAAGCTTGGTCATGAACCCAGCTATCAAGTGCTTGACGGCACCGACAAGACGTTGTCGGTCCTAACCAAAAGCGATACCGATCTGTTCTTTAATCTCACCGAATCTTACGCTGGCGACGACACTAAGGAGATGCATGTCGCCGCATATCTGGACTTACTGGGGCGGGCCTACACCGGAGCTGGCCCGCAGGCGCTGTATCTTGCGCAGGACAAATCGCTGGCGAAAAAGCTTTTCAAGTTTCACGAGGTTCGGTCGCCCTATTTCGCGACCTGTTACCGCGGGCGGCTCGATCATGCGGAAGATGTGAAGTTCCCGCTGATGGTGAAGCCGACCTCCGAAGATGGGTCAATCGGCATCGATCAGTTCTCCGTCGTCAATTCGGTGAAGGAGTTAATGGAGCGAATTCACTACCTTCAGGAGGAATTTGACTCCCCGGCGCTCATTGAGGAGTACATCGAAGGACGCGAGATCTACGCGGCCATCCTGGGCAATGAGCATTCTGAGGTGTTGCCCCTCATCGAGTTGGATCTCTCGAAACTTCCCGAAGGTATGGCCAAGGTTGCTGGAACCGAAGTGAAGTGGGACAAGGATACCGAAGCCTACAAGGTCACGAAGTCAGCTCCAGCGGAAGATTTGGATGAAGAGACGGTCGAGCTACTCTCGAAGACGGCACTCTCGGCATATCACACGCTACAACTTCGCGATTACGGACGGATAGATATGCGTCTGACGCCGAAAGGCGAGGTGTACGTGATCGAGGCCAATCCAAATCCTTGGCTTTCCAGCAACTCGGAGTTCTTTATGGCGGCAAAGAAATCCGGCAGGTCCTACACCGACTTGGTAGCAGAGATTGTGCAATTGGCGCGCAAGGATCGCCGCAAGCGAGACATATTGCGCTGGGCTTGAAGGTTATTCGCCGAGCGTAATAATCCCCTCTACTGCAAGTATCTCCTGACATGACGTGTTGCTCTCTTTCCCGCATCTTACTCAATAGAACTAAGTGGTTGGGTTGCACTGAGGTTCCCGCGTGAGACTCTCCTCCAAGCCGCGCGGGATCCTCGACAACTACTTACTTGGGAACGGCGCACATTGGCGAGCCGGCCCCGTCGCGTACAGTCCGACCTTCGCATTAGCATAGGAACAGGCGAGTGAATGCTTACTAACATGCAGCCTCCAAAGTTTGAGTCGAACGAAGGAGCACGACAGTTCAAGGACAACACAGCGAAAGCGTCAGCTTCGGGCAAGCTGCGCCGGCGCCCTTCGGCGCTACAGCCGGATTGCGCTTGTTCACTTGCACGGTGGCGGCCCGTAGTGTGACTCAGCTGTACGATGTTGTCTTGTCTCCTGTGGGCGTCAAGGCCACCCAGTTCGTGCTGCTGCGTGCCATTTACAACTCCGGACAAGTCGCGCAGTGGCAGCTTGCCAGGGATCTCTCGATCGCTGTGGAGACGCTTACCCGGCGCCTCGCGACCATGCGGCGACTTGGCTGGGTGGAGCTCCAGTCCGGTTCGGATCGAAGAGAGCACTTGTACAGTGCCACCAATCTGGGACAGCAGCAGCTCGAGCGGGCAGTCCCTTACTGGGTGCGCGCCCAGGAGCGCCTCCGAGAACAGCTGGGAGAGCAGGGCTGGAAAGAAACGCAGGCCTGTCTCGATCGCCTGGCTGGGGCCGCGGAACGTTCCGTCTCCGCGCGAATGAAAAACGTAGCGCCAGGACTGGCCGCGTAAATCCAAAATACCCCTGTAAATAGGGACTCAGGACGCGCTGCATTCGCCGCCCAGGATAGCCGGGATCGAAGACCCCGGATGCAGATGAAGAAGCATGCAGAGCTGCCAACCCCAGACAGAGCTGCTGCTTCCAACCCTTAGGAAACGAAAAGGACGAGTCGTGTCAAAACGGGCCCTTGCTTTCTTATTAGTGCAGTTTACCTTTGTCACTTTTTTGATGGTGATAATGTCCGCGTGCGGAGCAAGCTCCAGCGCTCCCACACAGACAACCGGGAATCCTCCTCCGACAACCACCCCGCCTGCGGTAACTCCGCCGGTAACGCCTCCGACGCCTCCGCCGCCAGGCACTATCACGTCGATCAACCACATCATCATGATGTTCCAGGAGAACCGCTCCTTCGATCATTACTTCGCTCACCTGAACACGTATCGCAAGGTAAACTTCGGAATAATGACGAACGATGTCGACACGCTGGATAAGGTCGGGCTGCAGCAGAACCCCGCCGATGCGGACGCGCCCCTGCATTGGAGCAGCGCGAATGCGACCACGGTGATGATTAATGGAAAAGATGCAGGTGGGACGAGCGGCACTATGAAAGTTGCTCCCAACACTGCGACGGTTTACACGGCGGTTGCAACCTCGTCGACGGGAGTAACCGCGCAAGCCTCGGTGGTAGTGGGAACGACGCCAGATTCGGGGTCAAGAATCTTGGTTGGGGCGAGTCCCACTGGAACTTCCGCCGGTTCGGCTATTCTGCTCACTTGGGCTACCACGGACGGCTCCAGCGTAACCATTACTCCGCCTCCAGATCCGCTGCATACTCAAGCGTATGGTCCCAACGCGAGCGCGAACGTGGCAGCGCCGAAAACGCCGATAACCTATACCTTTAAATCCAGCAGCCAGCTCACTGCTTCGATCACGATCGCGCCACCAGTTGCCGGCGCACCCATTGTCAGCATCACCCACAACAACCAAGGCCACGTAAGCCTCGGCGACTCAGCAACTGTGAACTCGTTCAAGTTGACCGATCAGTGCGTCGAGGACTTCAGTCCGGACTGGCTCGAGAGTCACGGAGCTTATAACCGCGACGATCCGGCATCGGATACGTACAAGGGCAACGGCTTCGTTCACATCACCGCCGGATTCTCGCAGTTTGCGAATTCGCAGAATGATCATCACCACTACTTCGACGTTCGCGGCGAACGCAACATGGGTTACTACGAGGAAGACATGCTTCCGCTGTACTACTTCCTCGCGACTCAATTCGCTACGTCGGACAACTTCTTCTCACCGATTCCGTCTAATTCGGCGCCCAATCGATTTGCCGAATTGGCGGCCACTACTGCCGGTTATGCGCATCAACCTCCGCAACTGCCTGTGAAGAACATCTTTGAGCTTCTGGATAATGCGGGCGTGTCGTGGAAGGTGTACTACTCCGACGTGAGTAAAGCCGGGCTTCCGCTAACGACTCTGACCAACTTCGACTGGGGAGACCAGCATAAGGATGCAACGCGTGTCGCGCCGGTCGATTGCGGTAATGCGGCAACTCCGTGTAAGGCAGGGCAAACCGACTACTTTACTGACTTGAAAAGCGGGAATTTTCCGGCAGTCGCGTTGATTGAACCTGGGTTTGAAACTGGACGCGATGAGCATCCTGGAAATCCTGTGCAACTAGGCGCCGTGTACGACGGAAACCTGATTCAGAAACTTATGGATAGCCCGACCTGGAAGGATTCGGTGTTCTTCCTGACCTACGATGAAGCCGGCGGCTTCTACGATCATGTGCAGCCCCTGCTCGCGCATGACGGCGTCGCGGTTCAGCCCGATAACATCGCACCGAAGGATTTGCAATTGAAAGATCCGGTTGCTGATTTTACGCGAACCGGATTCCGTCTGCCGTTAATGGTGATCTCGCCGTATACCAAACCGCATTTCGTCTCGCACCAGGCGTCTGACACCACCTCGATTCTCAAGTTCATCGAAAAACGGTTCAATCTGCCTAATCTGACGAAGCGCGATGCGGCTCAGCCGGATCTCGATTTCTTCGACTTCACAAAACCTTCGGCGCTGATTCCGCCCACGTTGCCCAAACAACCGGCGGATGCGACGTGCGCCGCGTACGCGAAGAATCCGTAAATTCAGTGAGCAGGGAACAGAAAAGACAACCGGTCTTACTGTTCCCTGTTACCTGCTCCCTGTGACCTCTCGATGGCTCGCTTCATAGTCACGTCGAGCGCTGCCTTTGCTTGCTGATAATCGGCATCGGCGATCTTGCCCTCAAGGCGCTCGGTTTCGAGTTGGAATAGTTCTTCCTTCATGGCCTCAAGCAGTAAATGGCGATTACTTCCCAGAGTGGCTCTCACAGAAGATCCGGAGGCCGCAGGCACCGTCGTTGGAGTTTGCGACCCTCCCCGGGGTTTCTGATTTATTACCACAACCGCGCCGACCACAAGGGCAGCGGCGAGTCCACCGATTATCCACCAGCGATACGCATGTAGAGGATCGGGTGTGTCCTCTGGGCGCCCAAGCCCGCCTCCAGGACGATTGTCCGGAGCCGGTTGACCGGCGGCCTGCTGCCCATCTGCATTCCCCTCGCCTTCTTGCGCTTCACGCGGTATCTGACCGGTTCCCGAAACCGAAAATGCCAACTGCTTCCCGGCAGCAACGTTGTGGGCTACGTACATGCTCAGGCCCTTTTCTTCGCCACTGCTAGCGAATGCCGAGCTTCCACCTTTGAACTCCATGCTCTTGGGCAACATCACCACTACGTCTTCCATGGGCGTGAAGATTTGAGGCTGGAAGGAGAAGCTGCCGGAATAGGGAAGGTGATACGTGACCTGGAACTTCGTTTCCCCTGGCCTGATTGGGAACACGAATGCAGAGTGGTTCTTCTCGCCAGTGGGAACCGGAGCAGAATTCACCGGCATTCCGCCGGGACCTGCGGCGAGTGACCCGTCGACAACTGCAGCCTCCGGCAGCGTGAATTCGAAGCTCCGGTCACTCATCTGTGTTCGCGGAGGCTTGGAGTTGTTCTGCAGCACGAACAGTTGGGTGATCTCCATCTGGCCGTTACCAGCCTGAACGCGCATGATATCGGCTCTTCCGGCTACACCCTGCACCTGTTTACCGGCGTCATACACCTCCACCTGAACTGACGTGGTTCCTGAAGGCGCAGGTTTGAAGTAGTTCACGCCCTGATGGGTGACTCGGACCAGATGCTGGCCACCATCATCCGGAATCGGCAGGTTGAACTTGCCTTGCGAATCGGTCTTGCCGCGCGCTGCTTCCTGCATACCTTCGGAGAGTTTCAGCAGAACCACATCATCTCCGCTAGAGGCTTTCTCGGAAGTCTTATTAGTCACGGTGCCGGTAAGATTCGCCGCGAGTGATGGTGTGGCAAAAGCAAGCAATAAGGCACAGAAGGGGAGAATACGAATGGAGGATGCGTGAAGAGTTGTCATTATTGAGGAGTATCGATTCCTGTTATTCCCAGATTGGGTGTATGTCCAGCGCGGAAAGCACTCGTAAAAACGAAGCAAGCTGAGTCTCTGCGTAACGTGCGCAGGTGTACTACACGGCCGCAGCCGTCTCCTGCAAAGCGGCGCTTTCCGCCAGGATCTCTGCGGCTTCTGCTTCCAGAGAAGTGCGCAGCGATTCGTAATCTTCGGCTGGATACTTGCCCGCCTTGTAGTCGAAGTTCAAGTCGCGCAGATTTTCATAGACGACTTGTTTGCGCTCTTCGAGGTGTGTAAGGCGCGACTTGTCGGTGGACCGTTCGAACACCACGCCTGGTGCGAATACGTATGCGAGAAGTCCGGCAGCGAACAGAATGCAGGCGGCTGCGATCACAGTTCTGTTTCCTTGCGCGCCTGCTCGCGATAGCGGTCGAGCGCTAGAGGAGCGCCGGCTGTCGGGGGACTCGAAGGACGCCCTTTCCAATTGCGAACCAACATCGCAGCAGTAACCGAGCCGCCGAAGAAGACTGCAAAAGGCATGATCCAGGCCAAGCGATCGAATCCTCGTCCAGTCGGAGCCGCGAGGACGGTAGTGCCGTACTCGCGTACGAACGACTGCAGAACCGTATCGTCACTGCTGTCTTTCTGGACGGCGCTCATGAGCTGCTCGCGCATGCGATCAGAGTAGGGGCAGCCGACGTGATTGCATTCCAGCAGAATCTGATTGCAGCTGCAGACGCACATCATGCGATGTCCGAGGTCAGTGAAGCGCGCACGATCGCCGTTTGCTCCGAGCAGCGAGAGCGCAAATGCAACGGTGAGAAGACCGGTGGCGAAACGGCGGAAGCGCGCCATCAGTCGCCCGCCTCAACTGCTTCCGGCTTGGTTGGAAGCTGTGCTGCAAGTGGGCGCACGGGCCGCGTTTGCGGGACAGCCGTGGCCGTCATCGACGGAACCATCGCGACCCCAGTGCCGAAGATCAGCACAAATACTCCCGTCCAGATCCACATTACCAGCGGATTAATAAACGCTTTGATGATGGGCTTGTCTGTGTCGAGGTTCTTGCCTGCGTAGATTACATACAGATCTTCCCGGGGAGTGGAATGGTTGGCGACGATCGTGTCGGGCTGCTGACTGGCTTTGAAAAACTTCTTGGCGGGAAACATCTGGCCCAAGGGCTTCCCATTTTTGTACACGTTGAGAATGGCGTATTCGATCGAGTAATTCGGATTATCTTCCTGCGTGTAGTTGTCACAGACCAGGGTGTAGGGCCCGATCTGCAGCTTGTCGCCGAAGCCCATCTCCTGCTCTGTTTGCTGGTTGAAGGCTGCGCCTGCAAGTCCGACGACGATTACCACCACGCCGAAGTGCACGATGTATCCGCCGTAACGACGCGTATTGCGCCGCGTGAGAGTGACCATCGATGCAAGCAGGTTTTGCCCGGTATGGCGCGAGATCACTCGTCCGCCGCGAATGAACTCCGATGCGACGGTAGCGGTCACCAGCGCGGCCAGGGAGAACGCCATCAGCGAATACAGGTGAGCCACATCCAGCCAGGGACGTACGCCCAGCGCCATCAGTATGACGGCGGTGGCTATGGCGGCGATCACTGGAATCGCGAAATTGCGCTTCAGACTTGCCCATGAAGTGCTGCGCCACGCCAGCAGTGGTCCCACGCCGGTGAGCAGCAGCAGGAACAGCGCTATCGGGATATTCACACGATTAAAGAATGGTGGGCCGACTGTGACTTTGTGGCCTTGAATCCATTCCGACAGGATCGGGAACAATGTTCCCCAAAGTACCGCGAAGCAGGAAGCGAGCAGTACCAGGTTCTGAAAGAGGAAACTGGATTCGCGGGAAAGCAACGATTCGAGCCGATGTTCGCTACGCAGGTGATCGCGGTTGCGAACATAAAAGAAGAGACACACGGCGAAGATGATTCCAATGAACCAGAGGAACCATCCACCTATGGAAGACTGGGCGAAGGCGTGTACCGAGCTCACGACTCCGCTGCGCGTGAGGAAGGTGCCCAGGATCGAAAGCATGAAGGTGCAGAAGATCAGCCACACATTCCAGGTCTTCAGCATGCCGCGTTTTTCCTGCATCATCACCGAATGCAAGAACGCAGTGCCTGTTAGCCAGGGAAAGATGGAAGCGTTCTCGACCGGGTCCCATCCCCAATATCCGCCCCAACCCAGCACGGAATACGCCCAGTGAGCTCCGAGGAAAATCCCGCAAGTGAGGAAGCACCAAGTCACCATCGTCCAGCGCCGGGTGATGTGGATCCATTTCTCGCCCGGATATTTCATGATCAGCGCGCCAAGTGCGAAAGCGAACGGCACCGCGAATCCAACGTAGCCGAGATAGAGCATCGGAGGATGGATTACCATCTCCGGGTATTGAAGCAATGGATTCAATCCATTACCGTCAACTGGAATTGCCCCCGAGACCAGGGAGAATGGAGTCGCCGCGAAATTCAGAAGCAGAAGGAAGAACAGCTGAACCGCGGCCAGGATAGTGGAGGCGTAGGCCGTGAGCTTTACGTCCACCTTATGCCGCAGACGGAGCACCAGCCCGTAGCTGCTGAGCAGAAGCGCCCAGAACAGCAGCGAACCTTCCTGCCCTGACCATAGGGCAGCAAACTTGTATGGGGTCGGCAGATCGCGATTGCTGTGGTGGAAGATGTAGGCGACAGAAAAGTCATTGTGCAGCGCCGCCCAAACTAGGGCAAAGGCGGCTCCGGCTACGGCGACCCAAATGGCTATCCCCGCTCGTCTGGCGGTTTCGCCCAGCCGGTCACTGGGAACCCCAACCGCCGCCTGACGCAAAGCCAACGTCCCGGCCAATAGGCAGTAGGCGCTCAGGACAAGAGCAAAGAGCAGTGCGAAGCTTCCAAACTGTGGCATTGCTAAAGACGGAACTCGGCACCCGTAGGAAATGTTCCGGAAGTTACAATCTTATCCGCTTTTGAGCAGGTCGCAATGGGCGAAGTTGCCAGATGATTGAGGCTCCAAAGAGCTGCCGAACTGGGGCGGCACGTCCGCAAAGCAGAATCCCTGCTACCTCCCTGCAAATTCCCTGCTAAGAGTCCGGGATCCGCAATGGAAGGGACGGGAGACAGTATTGATGCGAGTACCGTGAGATTTCCACAAATTCCCTGCAAACTCCCTGCTAGTCCCCTGCTTCAAGCCGGAATTCGCAAATTTTGGGCTAAATTTTGATATTTGGACGGATTCGCAAAGAATTCCCTGTTTTTTTTCCCTGCTCCAGGGATTTGTCTTTGGGATCAGGACCTTCGGCTAGCGGCTTGGACCAATTGAATCAGTTCTGGCGGAGGGCAGGGTTTCTGACGGAAGACTACGTTCAGCCCTTCGTACTCATTCTCGGCCTCGGGTAGCCCGCTGATCACGATAACCGGCACTGTGGGGTTCACTTCGCGCACCAGCCGGACGAACTCCGACCCGGTCGCTTGGGGCATGACGTGATCGGTAACGATCACGCCAGTTCTCTGAGCCTGCGAAAGACTGCGCAGGAGGGCAAGCGCGCTTTCCGCGCTGGTGGCCACTTGAACCTCCAGCCCGGCTTGGCTCAGAACCATCTGCCTCGCGGATAGCTGAATCGGGTTATCGTCCACCAACAGTACGGTCTTGCTCAAAGCGCTCTTGTCCCTCTGGGTACGCCTTTGAACTCGAATTCGATTTTGAACTCGAATTCGATGGTTATCTGCTTCCGCGCAGCTCTGCTTCCGCGCGGAACCAGTCGTCGGTGTGGCGGCCGTCGGTACCGCCGCGCTGGCGATAAAGCTCGTAGGCACGCCGCCGGATTTCCTCGTCGCTCACGCTGGCGTGAACGCTGGTGTCAGTGGCGCGCGAAGGTCGGGGGACATTCGCTCTGGAGGCATTACTCTCAGCTGCGGAACTGGTCTGTAGGGCTGAGGCTCTCTTGTTTGAGATGTTAGCGGGGCCGTTGGTTCGGGCGTCTCCGTTTTGAGTGTCTTTGCTGGGACTTTTTGCTCTCGGCATGGATGATCTTCTCCAAGTTAGGGGGTTTTTGGATGTTGAGCGCTCATCGGCAGCGCGAAGATCACAACGACCTCCACAGATGGCACAACAACGCTCTTATTCTAACAAGCTGCGGTGTGGATAAGAAGGCAGCTTTTTGGAAAACGATTCAGAGTAGAACGTGGACTCCGGTGATCGCGTCAAATGAGAAGACCTGACGCGGATTGACGTTGATACCGATGCGGGTAAGCTGATGTTTCTGGCTCTTTATGTCTTGATCCGCGTCTCATCGGCGTGATCCGCGTAAGATTTTTGCCCTTGCTCTTGCCGTTGGTTCGCCCGATCACCCGACACCCGATCACCCGATTCCTTCAGTGAAAGTCATGCGACCGGGTTGCCGCTTCTGTGATTTCCAATTTCGAGACGCGAACTGCTTTCACAGAAATAACGTTCTCCACGTTCTGCAAAATGCCTTCAATCAGGAGAAAGCGTTCATGGATCACCAGCAATCGATTCTGGTCGTACAGGTCTGGGGTGATAATGGCGTTCGAGATCCCGGTTTCGTCTTCAAGGCTAAGAAAAATAAAGCCATTCGCTGTTCCCGGACGTTGACGCGCAATCACGCAACCGGCGATGCGTGTGAATTGTCCATGCTTTAAATGCCGTAGGTCGATGGCGCGAACTACTTTCATGCGGTTCATCTCGTCGCGGCGATAGAGCATCGGATGCGGTCCTACGGTGAGGCCGGTACCGTGGTAGTCGGCGATGAGGCGTTCCTCCAGGTTCATTCGCGCAAGTGGCGAAGGCGAATCTGGCTCCGCGATTTCAGTCAATAAAGGTCCTTCCACCCAGGCTGCGCGTTCGACCTGCCATAAAGCGTCACGCCGATGGAGCTTGCTTTGACTTCCATTATTCAAGCTCATTGATCTGGTATGAAACTCCAGAGGATGACACTTTTTACGTTCACTTTGCTCTCGCGGCACATCGCTGAAATTTCCACCAATCCCATTCAAAGCGCCAATCTGCGCCAACATATTAAGCTCATTGCGCCGCAATTCCCGTACTCGTCTCGCGAGATCATCGACTGATGTAAACGCCATACGATTGCGCTCGCGAACCAGGCTCTGCGCTCCTTCTTCCCGCAGCCCACGGACATAGCGCAACCCCATTCGGAGGGAAAGCTTGCAGCCCTCGCGATCATGCGGAGCATCTCCTCCGCACTCGCATTCCAGCGTGCAGGGCCACTGTGAACGCGTCACGTCGACCGGCCGGACCTTCAATCCATGCCGCTGCGCATCTTTGACGATGGTTGCTGGATGATAGAAACCCATGGGCTGATTGTTCAAAAGCGCTGCCGTAAACGCCGCCAGGTAATTACATTTGAGATAGGCGCTTGCATAGGCCAGCAGAGCAAAGCTGGCAGCGTGCGATTCGGGAAAGCCGTACAGCGCAAATGAGACGATCGACTGCACGATTTCGTCCTGCGCTTTTTGACTGATGCCGTTTTCGGTCATGCCGCTCCGCAGGCGAGATTCAATGGCGGCCATCTTGGCCTGTGAGCGTTTGTTGCCCATGGCGCGGCGCAGCTCTTCGGCTTCGCCTCCAGTGAAGTTGGCCACCACCATCGCCATGCGCAAAAGCTGTTCCTGAAAAAGCGGCACCCCGAGCGTTCGTTTCAATACGGGCTCAAGCCAAGGATGCGCGTACTGCACTGGCTCAAGATTCTGCCGCCGTTTCAAAAAGGGATTCATCATTTTGCCGACGATTGGACCTGGGCGGATAATCGCCACCTGTATCACAATGTCATAGAAACATCGCGGAGAATTGCGCGGCAGCGCAGACATCTGCGCGCGGCTTTCCACCTGAAAAAGTCCAACCGTATCGGCGCGCTGCAACGCTTCGTAGACTGGGGGATCGTCCTGGGGAAGCTGCGCGAGATCGACCTTCTCGCCGTAGTGATGCGGGATCAGCTCGATGCAATCTTCGAGCACGGCCATCATTCCCAATCCCAGCAGATCGACTTTCACCAGTCCCAAATCAGCACAATCGTCCTTATCCCACTGCACCACCACGCGTCCGGGCATGCTGGCCGGCTCCAGAGGAACCACCGAGCTGAGCTGTCCCTGGCAGACGATCATGCCGCCGGAGTGTTGGCCGAGATGGCGTGGCAGGTCCTGCACGCGCAAAGCAAGATCGAGGAATTTGGAGATACGCGGATGACGCAAGTCGAATCCGGCATGGCGGAACTGCTGCTCCATTGTGTCGGTGGGCCCGCGCCACTCCCAGGAACCGACCAGCGCCGAAAGCCGCTCCAACGTTTCCGTATCGAAGCCGAGCGACTTGCCCACCTCACGCGCCGCTGAACGCCCGCGGTAGGTAATGACGTTAGCTGTCATAGCTGCGCCATGCGCACCATATTGCGCATAGACATGCTGAATCACGCGCTCGCGCTGATCACCGCTGGGCAGATCGAGATCGATGTCGGGCAGCTCGCCGCGCTCTGCAGAAAGAAAACGCTCGAATAGCAAGTCCATGCCCACGGGATCGACAGCAGTGATGCCCAAGGCATAGCAGACGGCGCTGTTGGCTGCCGAACCTCGACCCTGCACCAGGATGCGCTGCTCGCGGCAAAAGCGCACGATGTCCCAAACGATGAGGAAGTAGCCTGCGAGATCGAGGTGCTCGATTAATGCCAACTCACGATCGATCTGCCGGCGGGCGCGGTCACGCAAATCTAGAGGCTTTTGTCCATAGCGTTCGTTCTGGCCTTCGCGCGTGCGCTCACGCAAAAACGACATCATGGTCTCGCCCACAGGAACGGGATAACGCGGGAACTCGTATCTGAGATCTTTTAACGTGAACTTCAGCCGCTTCGAAAGCGCCTCAGTGTTTGAAATGGCTTCGGGCAGATCAGCGAAGAGCTGTTCCATTTCGGCAGGCGTACGAATGAAACGCTCAGAGTTAATCGAGAGCAGGCGTCCGGCATTCTCCAGTTGCCGGTGATGGCGAATGCAGGTGAAGACGTCGAGGATCTCGCGCTCGGCGACGGTTGCATAAGAAACGCCATTGGTCGCCAGAATCGGTAAGTGCAACTTACGGGCAATGGCAACTGCGGCCTGATTG
This sequence comes from Terriglobales bacterium, assembly GCA_045808065.1. Lineage (GTDB taxonomy): Bacteria > Acidobacteriota > Terriglobia > Terriglobales > Acidobacteriaceae > Gp1-AA112. Next base: position 93,014 of record JBJMGD010000030.1, read on the forward strand.
CGCGCTTCTTCGCGACGATCGAAGTGACGCTGCAATTCGACGAAAACATTCTCACGACCGAAGATGCGCATCAGGCGCTCGACTGTACGCAGTGCCTCGTCATAGCCGCCGCGCATTAGCCCTTCAGCCAGTGGGCCTTCATCACCGCCGGTGAGGCAAACCAGTCCGGCGGCATGCTCTTCCAGCTCTTCCATGCGCGCGGCACGCTCTTCTTTCCTGGCGCGCAGTTTCGTTTGTGTGATCAGCCGGCAAAGATTCTGATAGCCGAAGCGCGATTCCGCCAGCAGGGGATACCGCGCTGCCCCGGATTCTCCAAAAAGAGTGTCATCGACTGTGACTTCCGCGCCGATGTGAGCTCGCATTCCACATTTCTCCGCGGCCAAATGAAATCTTGGAGCGCCATAGACGCCATTGCGATCGAGCAGCGCCATAGCTGGCATTCCATAATCGGCACACACGCCGATTAGAGTTTCGGGAAGCGAAGCGCCTTCGAGAAAACTGAAGGCAGAGCGGGAGTGGAGTTCGACGTACATAAATCAAAATCAATTCACCACGGAGGCACGGAGAACACGGAGGAAATCGAAAAAAGTCAAAGGCATGGCTTTCTGCCGTCCCGTTGAGAAACTCTGAAAATCTTGTTCATCCTGAGCTGCTTTTGGCGAAAGACCTCCCGAACATGTTCGGTATCGTATGCAATGCCGCGGCTGTCCAGCAGAATCTCGCTGAAAAGCCCGATTGATGCGATTCTTACAACGTACTTTCACTTTATTCATCTTTCCTCCGTGTTCTCCGTGCCTCGTGGTTAATCAAATGTTGATTCCACGTACCATTTCGCCGAGCTCAGGTCGCGGTACGCGCGCACCAGTAGCGGTGAAGTCTGTTCTGCTTGAAGTTCGAGATCCCACTCGTCGCGAGCCCATGCCTGTTCCGTCCACCAGCCGCCATTGTTGCGCCACGGACCGGCGGCAGCTTTGACCTGATGCGGCTGCCCTCGCAGAATTATCTGGGCGGGTACACCGCGTTTTATCTGCACCTTTGCCTCAAGTGGTGGACGACAAATGCGCAATGCAGTCTTTTGTGCTGCTCGCCGCTCCTTGCTCTTTGTGCCATTGATGTATGGATGAAACGGGCGCATCCGAAATGCGCCGGGAGCGTGCGTATCGAGTAGTTCGGCCGAACCCACACGCTCGTCTCCGGCAATGGCGCGAATGCGAGCCAGCGTCAGCTCAAGCCTTTCCGGAGCCGGTCCGCGTGGGAGAAATAATCCTGATTGGGCAAAGCGCGATGGCGCCGGTTGGGCGGCTAGGAAAATCTTTTTCACCGGTCCGTTGGGAGGATGTGCCGCGAGATCGAGTTGCAGCAGCTTCAGGAATGTTCGAGTGTCCTGCATGGGAACAGGGAACTGGAAACTGCGTCGGTGCCATCGCCTGCTTTGTTCCTGTTCGGCGATCGATTGATCTTCGTAACCGGTGATCTCGAGAGTGAGCCGCAGCTCATTTGCAGCCAGCGCGCGCGACGTGAGGCGAGCGCAAATCTGTTCGAGCATCCGGTTCAAGATGAACGCCAGCGGCTCAAGCAACTCGACGGCATCTTCCAACTCAATGGCTTCTTCAAATTTCGCTGCAGGTTCGGCGGGGACAAGCGTGCGTTGGGCGCGTCCCCACGCCAGTTTGTGTAATCGCAAGCCTTCTTGTCCAAGACGCTGACTGAGTGCCACTTCAGGCAGTGCGGCGAATGAACAGAAATCGCGGATGCCCCAGCGCTCGAGTGTTTCCAGCATCTCTTCCGAGGGCTCAAGGAATTGAATAGACAGGCTGCCAAGCCGCTCGGCTTCAGTGCCGGCTGCGATGACGGTCACGCCAGAGAATCCGTGCGCCGCATGCATGGCCGCATCGGGATTGATAGCCACGGCAACATTGGCTTCGAGTCCCATTTTGGATACGCGGCGGGCGAGATCGCGCGCGAGCTTCGGCGGTGGACCGAAGAGGCGGTCGAGGCCGGTGATGTCGAGAATCACCGTATCGCCTGGCTTGGCATTGCCGGAAGTGGTTTGGTCGTTGGTGTCTTCCACGCGCGGAGAGAAGGCATGGGCGCAATCAAGCAACGCGTCATGCGCTGCACATTCCTGCGCGAGCGATCGGCGGCGCAGATGAATCCCCGGACAAGCCTGCGCCTGAAGTTTGGTCATGCCCAGGTCGATTCCTGCCTTGCGCGCACAGGCATTGGCGGCAATCACCGTAAGCATCGGCGGAGAACCATCGAGCACAGCCACCGGTTGCTCGCGCAGTTCAGGCGCGGCACGCAGGAGGACTTCCACAGGAAACTCAGGAACGTAGATGCAGGCAAAAAGCATAGTAGTATTTGTCATCCCGAGCGAAGCGAGGAATCGCTATTGAACCGACAAAGCTTGGATTGGAACAGAGATTCCTCGACTCCGCTGCCGCGGGTTCGGAATGACCAGTTCTGACCGTGCCGGAAATTTCTCCACGCCTCCTATGCCGCGCGATCGCGCCACCTGTAAATGCACATGAACGGTGTTGAGCAGGCGCGCGCGAAGACTGTTCCAACGCTGCGGCATTTCAAACGACGACGACGCGGATTTTTCGAATGGGATCGCCACTCCTTGTGCGGTCACGCAAAACGACGGTGAAACGTCGTTGCCGAAGTGTGTGTCTACAATTGTTCCGTTTTGGTCAGGAGCTTCGCTCCAACTTGCCTGGCGCGCGGTAAGATCCATCACCAGCGCAGCGCAGCTTTTTGCATGCGGCTGCTGTTCGACGATGAGGAGCGCCGTCGACGTGTTTTCGACCGCACGCTGAAAACGAAACCAGGTTGTGAGCGGAATTCGTCGCGCCGAAGCAATGGGAATGTCAGCAAGATCCAGAACCACGAGGCCGAATCCACCGGCTTGCAGCAAAAGGTCGGTCGTCTTGAGCGATTGTTCTAGGGAAGAATCGGGCGACCGGGTGATCGGGTGATCGGGCGATCTAAAACCATGATGAGTGAATGATTTTTCACGATGGAGTGACTTCACTTCACCCGATGACCCGATGACCCGATCACCCGATTTCTTCCCGCACCGTACCCACAACAATCGCGCAAGATCAACGCCTACATTTGCGGCGGACTGGGGATCGAAGGCATCGGTTGCGTCTACCAATGCGCAGATTTCGTCCCGACGCATGCATTCGGCTAGCAGACTGTGCAACACGCTGGTCCGGCCTGAAGATGCAGGTCCGCAGATTTCCGTCAGACACCCGAGTGGGACCCCTCCGGTAAGGGCATCGACAGAGGCGATACCGGTTGGCATCCTCTCGGGCAGAGAACGCTGGGCAGGAGTGAGAGCGCGGGGAATGCGATGTTCCAGAGCGGTTTCGAGACGGCTACGCAGTTCGGCAGCAGTAGTGTTCATGAATCCTATCCAGGAGCTTACTTTCGCTTTATATTCGCCATACACGTAGGATTCTGCTCTCTGGTTCTGCGGTTGTCAAGATGTGGAAATGAAGATGGATCGCACAGGCAAGGGAGGTTGGAAAGCCCACAATTCGAGGCACTCTGGAACTCTCGAATTTCTTTGACTACTTTCCTCTACAGCAGTACTGTTTTTGCAGTTTCCCTGCTTATATGAACTCCAAGCGGATTCTCGCTTATGGCGAGGACGCCCTCGTCATCTCAACCCGTGCCATGATTCTGCAGCGGGCAGGCTACGATGTTGCCCACACCACACGTATCATCGACGTGCTTCCACTACTGCGCGGAATCTCGTTTGATCTGCTGCTGATTGGGGACTCCATTCGAACGCCTGAAAACGTGCGTCTGGTGCAGAGTGTGCGCGAGCAGTTTCCGGCAATACTCATTGCCATGGTGCAGGACGAAAAAGAGGATCGCGATCCCTGGTCGACAGCGTTCGTCAGCAGCAATCCGGAACAGATGCTGACTTCAGTTCATCTTCTTTTGGAGGATCGTCGTAAGCGTGCCGCCAGGCATAGCAACCTGCGCAACCTCAAGGTCATGAACACCGCTGCTGGGCGGTAGCCGCTAGCGGTGGTTCAGCAAAGCGTAGTTATGTGAGGCGATTCCTTTGCGACTGTCATCCCTTCGACCGCCTAGAAATCCATTTGAAGACACCTCAGTGATCCTGCGGTCGAGGGGATCTGCTGTTGCTTATCGACCGCAGATTCCCGCTACGCAAGACAAATGCTAGAGACCGAGATTAGGTTGGCGGCGGAGCGAGAGATGACAGTGAGTCGGCGGTACACTGTCGCAACATGTCGGCGTTTCTGTTTCGCGTTGAGGCATCCCTCGGAAGCGGCTCCCAAATCGTAGCGCGATGAATAAACCAGACTCAGCTTTTTGCGATTCCGGCTTAGAATAGAGGGTGCTCCTCTAGCACACCTATTCCAGTCAAGGAGTCTGCATGGCGCTCAGCCGGACGGAGCATAAGACCGAGCACAAGAAGACGGCGGTTGCGGAAAGGGAACGCCCGCAGGAGAAGACTTACCAGGGACTCACTCGTGAACAGCTCATCCGCATGTACCGGCTGATGTTTATGTCGCGCCGCTTGGATGACCGCGAGATCCTTCTCAAGCGTCAGCAGAAGATCTTCTTTCAAATCTCGGGGGCAGGCCATGAAGCTCTTCTGGTCGCCGCCGGCTTCGCGCTCAAAGGCGGACATGACTGGTTCTATCCGTATTATCGAGACCGTGGTCTAGTCCTCGCGCTGGGAGTGACTCCCGAGGAGCAACTGCTACAGGCTGTGGGAGCTGCCGACGATCCTGCTTCGGGCGGACGGCAGATGCCTTCACACTGGGGACACAAACAGCTCAACATTGTTACGCAGTCCTCTCCTACCGGAACGCAGCTGCTGCAGGCGGTGGGATGCGCGGAAGCGGGCCGATACTTCAATCGCAATCCAAAGGCAGCGGATCGTCACGACCGCAGCGATTACTCCGGCTACAAGGACGTAGTTTTTCACGGAGATGAAGTGGTGTACACCTCCTGCGGCGATGGCACGACCAGCCAGGGCGAATTCTGGGAAGCAATCAACAGCGCTTCTAACCTGAAACTGCCGGTACTCTTTCTCGTAGAGGACAACGAATACGCGATATCCGTTCCGGTGGAGGTGAATACCGCCGGGGGAAACATTTCGAAGCTCGTCGCGAACTTCCCGAATTTCTATTTTGCTGAATGCGATGGCACTGACCCGGTTGCTTCTTATGCGGCGTTGCGCGAGGCGGTAGCGCACTGCCGGTTAGGCCGGGGCCCAGCCTTCGTCCACGGCCACGTGATTCGACCATATTCGCATTCCCTGTCAGACGACGAGAGGCTCTATCGTCCCGAGGCGGAGCGCGCTCGAGACGCGCAACGCGATCCCATCACGCGCATGCAGTTGTTTCTCATTCGCGAGAACATCCTCGACGAAGAGGGAATTAATCGCCTGGAGAAAGAAGTCGATGATGAGATCCAGCGGGCAACAGATCGCGTGCTCGCCGCGCAATTCCCAGAGGCGGCTTCTGTAACGAAGTTTGTTTACTCGCCCGATGTCGATCCAACCTCATCGGCTTTCGCCAGTCAGCCAACGCGATCCAACGGCGACAAGACCATGGCCGATTTGATCAACGCGTGCCTGCGCGACGAGATGAAGCGGGATGAACGCATTGTGATGTTCGGCGAAGATGTTGCCGATTGCAGTCGCGAAGAGTATCTAAAGGAAAAGCTGGTTAAGGGAAAAGGCGGCGTATTTAAGCTCACTTCTGGTCTGCAATGCGATTTTGGTGCGCAGCGGGTATACAACTCACCGCTGGCCGAAGCGATGATCGTGGGACGCGCCGTTGGTATTGCCACGCGAGGATTGAAGCCGGTAATTGAGATCCAGTTTTTTGATTACATATGGCCCGCGTTCCACCAACTCCGTAATGAGTTGCCGGTGATTCGCTGGCGCTCGCATGGAAATTTCTCATGCCCGGCGGTGATTCGGGTGGCTATCGGGGGATATCTGACTGGCGGTGCGATTTATCACTCGCAGTGCGGAGAGAGCCTATTTACACATACTCCTGGGATGCGGGTGGTCTTTCCTTCGAACGCACTGGATGCAAATGGCCTGCTTCGTACCGCCATTCGATGTGATGATCCTGTGCTGTTTCTCGAGCACAAACGGCTATACCGCGAGACCTATGGACGCGCTCCTTATCCGGGTCCGGATTACATGATTCCGTTTGGCAAAGCTCGCATCGTTCGCCCGGGCACGGATATGACGCTGATCACTTATGGCGCCACTGTGCCTAGATCTTTGCAGGCAGCGCAGCGCATTGAGCGGGAACTCGATATCAGCGTGGAGCTGATCGACCTGCGAACTCTCAATCCCTACGACTGGGAGACGATTGCCACCTCGGTACGAAAAACCAATCGCGTGATCGTGGCTCATGAAGACACGCTAAGCTGGGGCTACGGGGCAGAGATCGCCGCTCGGATCGCAGATGAGCTTTTCGACGATCTCGATGCGCCCATCAAGCGAGTTGCCGCTATGGATACCTTCGTCGCGTACCAGCCATTGCTCGAAGACGAAATCCTGCCGCAGGCTGACGATTTTTATAAGGCCATGCAGGAAGTGGCGGACTACTGATCGAGACTCTGCGGCTTCAAAATGGGAACCACAGAGGACACAGAGTCTCACAGAGGAACCGGGAAAAAGCACAGGCAATACTTCTGGTAGTTTCTTCCTTCTTCTCCTCTGTGTCCTCTGTGGTTAGAAACCCTCATGGTTCTCTCAGGAATATTTGCCGGCGACGAGCGCAAACGCAAAGAGCAAGAAATGCGAACTCAAGGGCGTCTTCCTCCTGGACAGGCGCTCACACTAAAGTGGCCGGTGTTGCACTATGGATCAGTGCCACGCTTCGACCCCACGCACTGGGATTTTCGTGTGAGTGGGCTGGTCGAACAGCCACAGCGTTTCACATGGGATGAATTCAATCGACTTCCCGGCTTCGAGCACACCAGTGACTTTCACTGTGTAACGCGATGGAGCCGCTTCGACAATCGCTGGCAGGGAGTCGCGATGCGCGAAATCCTGGCGCGCGCAAAGCCGCTAGCAAACGCCAAATACGTGCTCGTGCATGCTGAGCAGGGATACACTGCGAATGTGCCGCTTGCCGATGTCGATCGAGACGATGTCTTGCTGGCCACCCACCACGACGGCGCGCCGCTCGCGCCAGACCATGGATATCCACTGCGCCTGATCGTGCCCCATCTCTATGCTTGGAAATCAGTGAAGTGGGTGCGTGGCTTGGAACTGCTCGATTCCGATCAAGCCGGATTTTGGGAACAGAACGGCTACCACATGCGCGGCGATCCGTTTAGGGAACAACGGTTTGACACGGACCGAGAAGGATCGGGTGATCGGGCCGGATCATAATGATTTCGGACCAGAGTCAGATATAACCGCGGGTTCGAGCCACCTTAGTTTTTCAGAGTTAATCCGCGTCACATCCGCGTAATCCGCGTGAGGTTTTGGGTTTAACTTCACCCGATCACCCGATCACCCGATCACCCGATCACCCGATCACCCGATCACCCGATCACCCGATTCTTCTTACGCTTGCGGCTCTTCGTAGTCCGACAGCGACAAATTCAGATTGCCCGCATTCGTTGCGTACCCGATCGCTGTGCCTTTGCTGATCACTCCTTCACGCACCATCTTCTCCAGTATGCCGTCGAAGTGCTGCATGCCTTCGAGTTCTCCGTCGTGCATAGCATCGTGCAGGGATTGGCCATCCTTTTCGCCGTTCTGCACATAGTCGCGAGTGCGCATAGTGGATTTCAGGATTTCGATAGCAGCAACACGTCCTTGTCCATCTTTGCGCGGCAGCAGACGCTGCGACACTATGTAGCGGAACGACTGTGACAGGCGGTTGCGAATAGCGGTCTGTTCGCTAACGGGAAATTCTCCGATGATGCGTTCAATTGTCTTTGGCGCGTCGATGGTATGCAGAGTGGAAAAGACCAGGTGACCGGTCTCCGAGGCGGTCATGGCGATATCGATGGTTTCGCGGTCGCGCATTTCGCCTACGAGAATCACCTTTGGAGCCTGTCGCAACGCGGCTCGCAACGCTAAACCAAATGTAGGAGTGTCGCTGTGCAATTCACGCTGATGGATGGTCGATTTGCCGTGCGGGTGCATGAACTCGATGGGATCTTCGATGGTGACGATGTGATACGCCTTGGTCTCGTTGAGCAAGCGAATGATAGCGGCCAGTGTCGAAGACTTCCCAGATCCTGTGGGACCGGTGACCAGCACAATTCCGTTTTTCAGCCCAGCGATGTCCTTGAGCTGCGGCGGCAGCTTTAGATCGTCAAACGAAGGAATGCTCATCGGAATCGTGCGCATTACGATGGCGTAAGTCCCGCGTTGACGAAATACATTGATGCGGAAACGTGCTAAATCGGGAATGCTGTACGAGCTGTCGCAAGCGCCATCGTTTTTCAGAAACTCGGCCGCTCTTTTGTTGGTGCCGATCAAATCGGCGGCGATGCGCGCCGTGTCCTGAGCCGAGAGCACAGGCAGTCCTGGGACCGCAACCAGTTGACCGCTCAATTCGACTTGCGGTGGACGGAAGGGCGAGATGATGAGATCGCTGACCCTGGCGTTGAACTTTACCATCGTGGTAATCAAGGCCGGAGTTGAAATCACCGGCTGTGACGGTTTCGGTGCAGGGGCTTGCTGAGGCAGAGCTGTGGCCGGAGTTGTTGCCATCAATGACCTTCTATCAATCTGGTTTCTGGAGCGTTGAGAAATGCGATGCTTACTTTTTTACGATCGCGTTGTATCCGTCCCCGGCAAGCTTGCTTTTCATGCTTTCCGCGTCTTTAAGCTCCGCGAACGGTCCTACCTGCACGTGATAGAGGGAATCGGCGCTGGCATTGGGCGAGACAAATACCGGGTAATTCTTCTTGCGCAGCGCGGCTACCAGGGCTTCAGCATCTTCCTGCTTGGTGACAGCCGCAACTTGTACGGTGATGTTGCCTGCCTCCGTAGTCTGTTCCGGTGTCGCCGTCTTTCTGTCCTCGCTTTGACTGCTTGCCGCTTGCACAACCGCGACATCACCGGAAGAAGTTTGGTTGGCAGGAGGCACCTGGTCTACCTGTGAGTTCGCTGCGGCGTTCGGGTCCGTGGCCGGGGTAGGCGCCGCTGTGGGTGTATTGACCGTAACGCCCGCCAGTGGTTTGGTACCTGCAGAGGCAGCCACCTTGGAGGGCTGGCCGCTTTGTAGCGCCATTGGACTCGAACTCCGTCCTAGAGAGTAGCCGAGTCCAAAGAACGTTCCGCAAATCGCCACCAAGCCAAAGAAGATGGCGAGCAATTTGCCCGTTCCCAATATGATCTCAGTGTCCTGCTGTTCTACCGGTTGCGAAATCATGTTCACCTATTACGGCTATGTGCCCTTGTGTGACTGTGAGTACATCTCCAAAATCTTGCTGAAGCTGGTCATCAATTCGATCGGTAATGGGAAAACAATGGTCGTGTTCTTTTCGACGCCAATCTCGGTCAGTGTTTGCAGATAGCGAAGCTGCAGGGTGATGGGTTGAGTTGCCAGCACCGCCGCGGCGTCGGCCAGCCGCTGCGCCGCTGAAAATTCGCCCTCGGCGTGTATGATCTTCGATCGCTTCTCGCGTTCCGCCTCCGCTTGCTTAGCCATCGCGCGCAACATACTTTCCGGAAGATCGACCTGCTTCACTTCGACATTCACAACCTTCACGCCCCAAGGCGCAGTGTGCTGATCGAGAATGGACTGAATCCGCAGATTCAACTTGTCGCGATGCGACAGCAACTCGTCTAACTCCACCTCGCCCAGCACCGAGCGGAGCGTGGTCTGCGCAAACTGCGAAGTCTGATAGACATAATTCGAAACCTCAACTACGGCCTTGTTTGGGTCGATGACACGCAGGAAGATGACGGCATTCACCTTGAGCGTGACGTTATCGCGCGTAATGATGTCCTGCGGTGGAACTTCAAGCGCTTCTTGCCGCAGAGAGATGCGCACGATGCGATCAATCGGTCCAAAGACGAGGATTACTCCTGGTCCTTTGGCTGTGGCGAGCAAACGTCCGAGGCGGAAGATGACACCACGTTCGTATTCCGCCAGAATCTTGATAGAGCTAATGAGATATAGCCCAACGATGATCACGATCGCAGGAATCAGGTAGTTCAATTTCGAGTCCTCGGGTTCCGCAAAGGATATTCGTCGGGTAGCTGACGCGGATTCTATAGCACAAATGCAGTTACCCGCCTCAAGCATAAGCCTGAGTTGAAGTTACGAGAGTGCGTTAATGCGGCTGGAACCAACAGGTACACCCGGAGCAACCGGCTCGACGGTAAGCACCAGGTCGCGGACGGCGGTCACCTTCACACTTTGCCCAGGCTCGACGTGCGATGAGGAGGAGGCATTCCAGATCTCGCCGTGGACAAAGACCTTTCCCGCGGGCCGAAGCTGGGTCTGGGCAACGCCAACTTCACCGATCAGCCCGCGCTTGCCCGTAACCACTTTGCCGCGACGAGCGCGTATTGCTATATCCACTAGAAACAGAGTCAAAAGTCCAAAAGGAATGCTGACTGCGAACGCGGTCAACACTCGGATGCGCATTTGCGGAATTGGTCCGTCAACCAGGAGCAGCGCTCCCAGAATCATCACCGCGATTCCACCGACACCAAGCACCCCATGAGTCGCGAACTTGGCTTCAAGCGCAAAGAGAATAAACGCAGTCAAGATCAGGGCCACGCCGGCGAAGCGCAGCGGCAGCAGATTGAGTGCGAACACCGCAAGCACAACAAAGATGATGCCCACAACGCCGGGAATCACCGCGCCGGGATGGTTGAACTCTGCGTAAATGGCGGCTGCGCCGATGATCAGAATCAGGAATGCGATGTTCGGATCCATCATGAAGCCGAGGATCTGCTCCTTCAGCGACATGTCATAGTCGACGACCTGGGCTCCCGCGGTATGGAGGATCTGACTTTGTCCGTCAAACCGTTTGACGGTCTTACCGTCGACCTGCTTTAGCAGATCGGAGGAATCCTTGGCCACATAGTCGATCAGGTGCTGCTGTAGCGCTTCCTGTTCCGTGAACGATTTCGATTGACGCACGGCGCTTTCGGCCACCTCGACGTTGCGGCCACGCTTGGCAACGAAAGAACGCATAAACGCTGCCGAGTCGTTCTCGAGCTTCTCCTTCATCACCGGATCCATGGTCGTGCCCATTAGGACCGGATGCGCTGCGCCGGTGTTGGTTCCAGGAGCCATTGCCGCGATATCCGCAGCCTCCAGGATGTAAAAGCCGGCAGAAGCCGACCTGCTCCCCGTCGGGTAGACGTACACGATCACGGGAACTGGCGATGCCAACATTTTCGCAATGATCTCGCGGGTAGAATCCGACAGACCTCCGGGGGTGCGAATTTCAACCAGCACCGCTTGCGCGTGCTGATCGGTGGCGCGGGCAATTCCGCGCTCGATGTATTCGGCAGAAACCGGATTTATGGTGCCGTCGATGACCACGCGAATGACATCCGCGCGAACAGACACGGTGAGGGGCAGGTGCGCAACGAGCAGAAGAAGAATCCAACGAACTGGATGAAGGCTTCTCATTGGTTTTGTGGCAGCGTTGCGCGGAGTTTTCCCGCGAGCTGCTGTTTCAACTGCAAAGCCGCGCTATTGGCCGGTTCCAGGCGCAACGCTTGCGCGACCGCCTCATTGGCTGCTTCCAGCTTATTCTCTTTCAGATTCAATTGTCCGAGTGCAACGTAAGCGTCCGGATTCGGCTGGCTGTGCAAGGTTGAATCCAGTTCAGATCTAGCGCCGCTGAGATCGTTAAGAGCGATCTGTGCCTTGGCCAAACCAACGTGCGCCTCTGCGTTATCAGGATCGAGCGTTAACGCCTTGCGAAAGTTGTCGCGAGCCTCTTGATAAAAGCCCTGCAGAAGTTGCTGCTTTCCGTGATCGACATGAAGAGCAGCATGCTTCTTCGGGTCAGAATGCGCCATCTGCGTCTCTTCCGCATTCTCGATAGCAAAGGCAAGCTGGCGGAATGAAGCCTCGTCGTAATTGCGCTTGATGCGCTCGACCGGTACACGGCCCGGTGAAACTGCGTTGCCGGATATCACGGCAAGATATGCCTTTGCTTCGTTATCTGTCGGCCGCAGGCTCAAAGTTTCTTTCAATTGACGAATCGCGCCCTGTACATCCTTGACCCGGACAAGGGAAAGAGCAAGATTGAAATGGTAATCCGCGTCACTGGGGTCGGCCTGTACAGCTCTCTCGAGGTAGTCAACCGAGGCACCCTTCCCACGGCGCGCCTCCACGACTCCGAGGTTGTTGTAGACCTCTGTCAGGGGCAGCCTGGCGGCCACAAAGCGGAAAGCCTCTGCCGCTCGCTCCATGTTCGCGCTGTAATAAGCCGATAGTCCCAAAAAGAAATTTGCCTCGCTGGCGTGCTTGTCTGAGGCAGGGACCTTACTGAACCAGATCATGGCTGATACATAGTCTCTTTGCTCGAAATAGGTTCTCCCCAGTTGGAGCATGGCTACCGAGTAGTTGGGATTCAACCGCACGGCTTCTTTGAACCGGCGAATCTTCTCCGCCTCATCGGAAGCCACTATGCCGCGAACGTAATTTTCCAGCGCATCTAGACGGATGTCTTTAGTCTCGGCGATAAAATCCTGTTTGGTAGCGGCCAGGCCAGGCTGAATCTGCCGCATCAGATCCCAGCTCATCGCTGCCTGGATATCGATAACCTGAAGCAGCGATCCCGATTCGGTAACAAACGGCAAAAGATGAAGACGCTGCATATCGAGGACTTGGGCCGTAGTCGAGAATACGTTTCCGTCGTAGGTGTAGCTGCCCAGAACTACGTAATCCACATCCATTTGCTGCGCGATACGCAGCAAGGTAGCGCGTGAGAGTCGAGCGCTAGCCGGGATGCCTACCCGATCGAACGCATACAGCCGATCCTCACGGTTTATGACGAACCTCGATGGCGATTGGATCTGCTGGCCAAGAACTTCGGAGAATGCTTCGCCAATCCACTCGAGTCCCGGAGCCTTGGAGGCGTTCTGGAAAGGCAGAATAAGTACTACTTTGTTGCCGATCTGAGTTGCATCTGGTGTGGAGTGTGCTGCTTCGGCGGACTGCTGCGCGATGAGATCAGCGCATGTGGAAATGGCCAGAATAGCGGTGACTGCGAGAATACGGCGCCCGATCAAGGTACCTGAATTATAGCTCCGGCGTTGCGCACGTCAGAGTCAGGTAGTTTAGCGACAACGGACCGCGGCCAGGGCAAAGAACTAGGCGGAGAACTGGAGCGGGAGACGGGGATCGAACCCGCAACCAACGGCTTGGGAAGCCGCTACTCTACCATTGAGCTACTCCCGCTCGGCAGACTGAAATTGTAACAGCCCCGCAGTCCGAAGTACGTGTTAGAGGTCCAGGCGCGGGGCAGTTTGCAGATCAACGAACAACACATGGGAGTTTCTGCGGCTGGGATGCGCCCACGCCAAACCGTGAGGAGATGTCTTAGGCCTACCTGTCCTGCACCGAAGTACATTGTCCTTCGGTAATGGTTCCGAATCGGGAAATCCACCGTTCTGCTGCACGGTGATGCATCCTAGATAATGCAACGAACATAGCAACCATGACACCTGCCCGCATCCTGTGTGTAGATGACGATCCGCGGATCAATGAGCTAAACCAAGTTGTACTTACCCGCGCTGGATACGACGTCGAGATCGCCGTCTCCCCGGAAGACGCTCTCGACCGCTTCCAGAAAGGCAAATTTGATCTCGTGATCACCGATCTCTTTTCAGGCGCATCAAGCGATGCCGCCTTCATAGGCAAATTGCGTGCTCTGGCTCCTTCTATTCCGGTGATCATTGTTAGTGGAAATCACAATCCTGCCCCAGAGGTTCTCAAAGAGGCCAACGCCTTTGTGCAGAAAGCATATTCCCTAAACGCTCTGAAAGATGCCGTGCACGAGGTTCTTGCGCGCGAGAGACTGCGCAGAATCGGGTAAAGGATTGCGGCGATCAGCCTTCTTCGGCAAACTCCCGCAAATCCGGGTAGTGCTCGAGTAACGTCGCCGGCGATTTGACCTTGCCGCCTTTGAGCATCTGCTTCAATTCCAGAGCGTTCACGGCTGCCTTTCCTTTGTAGTGGTTGTTTGTCACAGCAAAGGTCTTCTCCACTTTCTCGCCTAGACGCTCGATTTTTTCCTTCCATGGCTCAAGTTGCTTAGGTGTGTAGAGATAGTTGTAACGATCATCCCGATTATCAGATTGGAACCACTCCTTGTAATTGCGTCCGTGTAGACGCACATAGGCCAACGGAGAGGTGGCATGCGCGGTGGCGCGCACAGCGCGGCCGAGCCAAGGTTGGTCAATGTTACAGAAAGCCACGTTCTGTGCCGTGAAGTGAGCGAGGATCTCGGGATTGTCCCAAGTCGCGTGGCGAACCTCAACCACCAACGGATACTCGCGAAAACGTTGTGTGACTTGCTGCAGGTACGCACGATTTTCGTCTGTGTTCTTGAACGAGATCGGGAATTGAATGAGCAATGCCCCTAGTTTGTTTTCTTTCGCAATCGAATCGAGTCCTTGCTTAGCTTTGGTTTCATCTTCTTCAATGGGATTGATCGTGGTCGCCGATGTCGATTGCAGTACCGCTCCCGGAGCATGCGTGAAGCTGCGAAACAGCTTCGCTGTGAACTCGAAACCGGGATTTACTTCCGCGACCAGATCGCACCATTGCTTGCCCGTTTTCGGCTGGATGTGGCCATAGAACGAAGTATTGATCTCGCAGCAATCAAAATACTGGGCCAGGAACTGAAGCGGATGTTGCCTTTTCTTCAAACCGGGCGGATACACGATGCCGTCCCAGTCTTTGTAAGAGAACCCGGCGGTACCGACCAGAATCTGCCCAGAATTCGCGGCCACGCATCTAGCTTACCTCGCAGGCAGCAGAGCAACAGTAAAAGGGGGAGGGCACCAGATTGCATTTGTATCGCGCCAAGGACATTTCCCGGAGCGCCAGACGCCGTTGTCCGGCGGAATCTTGGGATCCGAGACTCTTGATGTACTAATTAATTTGTTAAGTGAGGGCACCCGGAACTGAGTCGTCTTCTCTTGTCCAAGAAGCCAGTTCACCGTCGTGGTCGCAGGAATAACTCTTCTTCAAATTCGCTGCGCTGATTGCGGCGTTTACTCCCATTTTGGTACGAGGCTTTGATGAATTCGCGGAAGAGCGGATGCGGTTCGAGAGGTTTGGACTTGAACTCCGGGTGAAATTGGCAGCCGAGGAAGTACGGATGACCGGGAATCTCGACGATCTCGACGTAGGTGCCGTCGGGAGTCGATCCGGTGATATGAAGGCCAGCGCCGGTCAGTAAAGCTTCATATTCGCGGTTGAATTCGTAGCGATGCCGGTGACGCTCGCTGATTTCGGTTTGTCCGTAGGCTCGAGCCGCAATGGAACTAGGCTCGAGCTTGCAGTCCCAGGCGCCTAAACGCATCGTGCCGCCCAGCTCATCAATGCCCTTTAATTCGCGGAGCTTGTAGATAACGCGATGTGGCGTACTCGGATCAAATTCGCTTGAGTCCGCTTGCTCGAGCCCGCAGACATGGCGTGCAAACTCGATGCAGGCGGTCTGCATCCCTAAACAAATTCCGAAGTAAGGAACCTGTTTCTCGCGCGCATATCGAATTGCATTCAGCATCCCATCGATTCCGCGCTTGCCGAAGCCGCCGGGAACCAAAATGCCATCATAACCTTCTAGCTGCGCTTCATAGGATCTGTCTTCAAGGCTTTTGCTTTCCAGCCCTTCCGCCTCCACCCAGGTGACGTTCAGCTTGAGGCTCTGTCCCACAGCTCCATGCGTCAGGGCTTCCTTCAGCGACTTGTACGAATCCTCGTATTCAACGTACTTACCGACAATCGCGATCGAAACTTCGTCCGTCGGATTGTAGACACGATGAACCAACCCTTCCCATGCAGAAAGATCCCGCTCACGAGCTGGTAAGTGCAGGTACTTGAGCGCAAGGGTGTCGACATTCTCGTGCGCGAAAACGAGCGGCACTTCGTAAATTGAGGCTACGTCCTTGGCAGTGATCACCGCCTCTTCTTCGACATTGCAGAACAGAGCGATCTTGCCCTTCAATTCTTTCGCCAGAAAGCGATCGGTGCGACAGAGGAGAATGTCCGGCTGAATTCCCACACTGAGCAGCTCTTTCACCGAGTGCTGGGTTGGTTTGGTCTTGAGTTCCCCAGCCGCCGCGATCCAGGGAACGAGAGTAACGTGCACGAAGATAGTGTTTTCACGTCCTAGTTCCTGACGCATCTGGCGGATGGCCTCGATGAATGGCAGTGATTCTATGTCGCCGACTGTGCCGCCAATCTCGACCAATGAGACGTCCACGTCCTGCGACACTTTTTTCATCGCCGCCTTGATCTCGTTAGTGACATGGGGAATGACCTGCACCGTTTTGCCGAGATAATCTCCCCGACGTTCTTTCGTGATGATCTGCTCGTAGATCCGGCCGGTGGTGAGATTGTTATCGCGACTCAGCTTCGCGTGGGTGTAGCGCTCGTAATGCCCGAGATCGAGGTCAGTCTCGGCGCCGTCGTCCGTGACGAACACTTCGCCGTGCTGGAACGGAGACATGGTCCCGGGATCAACATTCAGGTACGGATCGAACTTCTGGAGACTTACCTTCAGTCCGCGGCTCTCCAGCAGGCACCCAATCGATGCTGCTGCCAATCCCTTGCCCAAAGAAGACACAACACCGCCGGTCACAAAGATGTACTTTGCTGACATTCGCTCCTCGCCTGATTGTGATTAGGAACTCCGACCAGTGCAGCCATCTTCGATGATGATTCTGCCGGATGGCCGCAGCCGTTCGTTGCAGTTCGGAGACTCCGCCCCGTGCCTTTCCAGGCAGGGCCGGGTTGAACCGCATAGGGGTGCACAACCAATTATGGCAGAAGTCGAGCTGTGAAGAAATTGTGAATTTCGTGCTGCGCCCCAAAGCAACAGCAAAACACGACATGGAACACGCATGTAACGGATCGCGCACCACAGATCACTATCAGTTTACTCACGGAGTCGAATGTGCATGCACTGTGGTGCATAGGGTGGACGGACACTCTCCGCTAGACTGAACCGAAAACCAGCGCGCGAGGAATTCCAGGAGAGCTATGAGGAAGTGGATCGCAGTCGTTCCGGTCTTAGCAGGATTGTTGTGTGTCTGGTGTGCAGCGCAATCACCGTTCGATCAAATCCTGCAAAAAGCAAAGGCTGTTCGCTCAGCAAATGCAGCTCGCGGTCTTTCCAACGACAAGATTGTAGCCGGGCTTAAAGAAGCTCTGACAGTGAGCACACGAAACGCAGTCACCTCTACCGGCCACACGGATGGCTTCCTAAAGAATGAAGCTATCAAGATCCTGATGCCAGACAAGCTCCGGAACGTCAGCAAAGGCATGCGGCTTGTCGGCATGGGATCGCAAGTGGATGCTTTCGAAGTAGATATGAATCGGGCCGCTGAGCAGGCCGCGCCAGCCGCCAGGCAGATATTCATCGATGCAGTTAAGCAGATGAGCTTCAGCGACGCTCGCCAAATCCTCTCCGGGAACGACACCGCAGCAACCGATTACTTCAAGAGGCAGAGCTCAGAGGAATTGCGTGCAGCTTTCGCCCCAATCGTGCACCAAACGATGGAAAACGTTGGGGTCGTGCGCGAATATAACCAGCTCATGAGGAATCCGATGGCCGTTCGCGTGGCCGCCAGACAAAGCTTTAACCTCGATGACTATATTGTCGGCAAGACAATGGACGGCCTCTTCTACGTAATGGGGGAAGAAGAAAGAAAGATTCGCAAAGACCCAGTCTCTCAAACCACGACGTTGCTCAAGGAAGTCTTTGGCAGGAAGCCATAAGAGGCGTAGCTCCAAGACCTACGTCTTTGGCCCGACATACAGCACACCGGTTACTTTCCCAACCACGTCGATGACGGGAGTGTTGTTGTTCAACTTCTCCTGACCCGTAGTTACGTCGTAGACCCTCACCTCTCCACCCTCAGCCGCATAGACCATATTCCGTGGGGTGATATTGGTGATCGCGGTTACGTCGCCCTTTTGCAGCTGGCCGGCAGCAGGTGTATCGATGATAGTCGTGCCGGAAGCAGGATCGACAATCGAGAGGCATCCAGTGGTGCAGGTACGTGCGCCGATGATGATCTTGTTTTGAAACAAGGAGATTGCCTGGTGGAATCCGTCTCCGATCTTGATCTGCTTGCCGCCGGTGAGTGAAGACAGGGGAAGCAGAGTGACGCTACCCGCGCCGGGAGTAGCCGGGTTGCTGCCCGCCACATACAGGTTGGTGCTATCGCTGGTTCCGGTAGTGGCAGCATCGACCCCTACCGGCTGTCCGACTGTGAGTGTACTCATGTCGAGGACAGAGACGCTGGCCTGAGTGCCGCCGCATTCGCGACCGCAATTCAGAATGTAAGCCTTGCTATCGTCGGCGGAGAACACACCATAAGTTGGACGGCTTCCGGCGCCGGACTGGACTATCTGCACACTGTTGTCGGAAGTATTTATGACTTCGAATTGATCGACATCTTGGCTGAAAACCAGCAGCTTCGCATTGTTGTGAGACAGCACAATATGCTGCGCGTTGGGCAAGCAGTTGTTGGTGGCTTGGCAATTGCCGGGCGTCGCCGGAATGTTCTTAACACTAATCGCACTTCCGGTGAGGTCGGCAACTGAAACTTGGTTCGCAGTGCGAATAGCCGCATATACAAACTTTCCGTCGGACGATACAGCCATGCTGTCCGCAGGGCCGGGAAGAGCAATCTCGCAGTTTGCACCCGTCGCAGTGCAATCGATAGAGCCGATCTTCGCTGCAAGGGTTTCCTTCGTGTTATCAACTACGGAGATGCCATTGTCGCCGGAATTGAAGACCAGCGTGGTGCTGTTCGGACCCGGAATCATCAATTGAGGAAGAGTTCCGCCAAGAATCACGGTGAATGGTGAGAACGAACTCGAATTAATCGCCGGCTGATCCTTGTTTGCATCCACCACTTGCAGGACGCCGCTACTCGAGCTTGGAACCTGATCCGCTACAAAAGCCCGCTCTTGAAGTGCGGTGGCGCCGCCACTCCCCGAAGTGACGGTTCCAGGAATGCCCACCCCGCTGTTGTAACCGTTCCCGCACCCCAGGTCACCCGCAATTACAAATACAAAAATCGCTCCGAAAGTAGCGACATTGCAGCTACGTCTCAATTTTGTCCCTCAGAGAAGCCTTAAATGATGCTGAAGCCGATTATAAATGCCAGAGTTCCAGCTGGCTGCATTAGGCCCTCCGGCATCCAAAGATTAAGGATCGAGTATGCCAAAACACCTCACCGTCTCCACCGCTGATTTTTTGCCCCAACGTAGAACGCTCCCGAGCTTGCGTGACTCCGCACAACACTGCAAAGGTTGTGACCTGTGGAAGCGAGGAACCCAAACCGTCTTCGGAGAGGGTAGACCTGGTGCGGAGGTGATGCTGGTAGGCGAGCAGCCGGGCAATGACGAAGATCTTGAGGGACGTCCATTCGTCGGACCTGCAGGGCGGATTCTGAACAAGGGCTTGGAGGCTGCGGGAATCGATCGCGACGACGTTTACGTCACCAATGCCGTCAAGCACTTCAAATGGGAGCCTCGCGGTAAACGTCGCATTCATAAAAAGCCAAACGGAATGCAAATTGCCGCTTGCCGTCCCTGGTTCGACGAGGAAGTGAAGGCCGTTAGGCCAAAAGTGATTGTGTGCCTCGGAGCAACCGCGGCGCAAGCCCTTCTTGGTCCTAAGTTCAGGGTCACTCAGGATCGGGGCAGGGTTATCTCAACCGGTAATATTCCGATCATCGCTACTGTTCATCCTTCATCGATCCTGCGAGCAACCGACGACGAGAGCCGCCACGCAGAGATGGCGCGCTTTATCGATGATCTTCGTGCTGTCGCCAAGCAGATTAGCACCAAGCAAAGAGCCGCGTAGTGCAAGACGCGCAGGATTGTATGAACGGAAACAGTCAACTTAACCATCGAGGAACACAGAGGAGAGGCAACGAACGGGTTGGCGAATGCTCTTGACCTCGACATCAGAATCTTCGAATTCAATCGAACCTCATAAGTCCGCTTTCACGAACAGTGAGTGACATTCAGCTAGTAGTGAATTCAAAAGTCTGACGCGTAAACGTACCGTGCTTGGCAAGGGCTGCGCCCACTCTACTTCCGTTCTGCGCAGGCTAAAACGTATCGGTTACAAAACCCTCCGCAGCACGTCATATAACAACAAGTGGGATTCGGCGGACGTGCTTATCAGGAATCCTTAACAACTCAGCTCCAGGGATATACAGGTCACGAATGCAGAACCTTGTGAGCAACATTCGTTATGCTTTCCGGCAGTTCCGGCAATCACCAGTGTTTAGCGCCGCGGCCATACTGACTCTGGCCTTGGGAATCGGTGGCACGACGGCGATATTCACGCTGATTCACGCGGTGATACTGCGGTCTTTGCCAGTTTCAGATCCCGCAAAGCTCTATCGCATTGGCGATGGTGACGATTGCTGTGTCGAAGGTGGTCCTCAGGATCGATGGGGAATGTTCTCCTTTCCCCTTTATGAGCGGCTGAAGGCGGCTGCGCCCGAGTTCGAAGACGTGGCCGCGTTCCAGGCCGGTGGCAACCGCTTAAGCGTCAGACGCGAGGGTGTCGAGACCGCCGCCAGGCCTTTGCGCTCCGAGTATGTAAGTGGAAGCTATTTCACGACACTTGGCGTGCGAGCTTTCGGTGGACGCGTCATTACTCTTGAAGACGACAAGCCAGCTTCTCCTCCCGTAGCCGTACTTAGCCATCGCGTTTGGCAAACCACTTACGGCGCTGATCCGACGGTTGTCGGATCCACATTCATCGTGGAAGGTCATCCGTTCACGATCATAGGAGTCGCGCCTCCAGGCTTTTACAGCGAGACGCTTCGCAGCGATCCGCCAGAAGTATGGATTCCTCTGCAACAGGAACCGCTGATTGCGGGCGAAGGCGCTCTGCTGCACCAATCTGTAGGTGCGTGGCTGCGCATCATTGGCCGTCTGCTTGCCGGAGCTTCGATCAATGGCATGGCCCCGCGGCTGACGGGAGTGTTGCGCCAATGGATGCAACACGAGTCCGGTTACCCTGCCAACTGGATGGAAGACGTCATCCGCATGCTTCCTAAGCAAAGCATCGCCGTAGTTCCCGCTGGCTCGGGTGTCGCTGAGATGAAAGAAGAGTACGGGCGCAGCTTGAACATTCTGTTGGCTGTGTGCGGACTCGTACTCCTTATCGCATGTGCCAACGTCGCCAACCTGCTGCTGGCGCGAGCGGTTGCGCGTCGTACGCAGACTGCTGTGCGCCTCGCGGTAGGAGCTACGCGGCGCCAAATGATTACCCAGGCGCTTACCGAGAGCGTTTTGCTTGCTCTTGTCGGCGGAGTTGCTGGACTTATGGTTGCCATGGGTGCGGCGCGGCTATTACTGCGCCTCGCCTTCAGCAGTTCGACATTTCTTCCGATCAGTACACGGCCATCGCTTATCGTGCTTGGATTTGCGTTCGCTGTTGCGCTGTTGACCGGAATCATCTTCGGCGCGGCTCCAGCATGGTTTGCGACCAGCACTGATCCCGCGGATGCGCTGCGCGGCTCAAACCGCAGCACAAGCGATCACTCTTCATTTGCGCGCAAGGCGTTGTTGATCGTACAGGCTACGCTTTCGGTCGTTCTCGTGGCTGGGGCCACCATGCTCGGGCGCAGTCTGAACAAACTCGAGCACCAGGACCTTGGGTATCGCATTCAAGGCCGCGTGGTGGTTTCACTCAATCGGCCGCCAGCGACATACAAGCTGCCAAAACTCGAAGCTCTGTATCGCGAGCTTGAGGACCGGCTCACTCGTTTGCCAGGAGTGCAGGCGGCCGGACTCGCGCTCTACAATCCTCTCACCGACAACTGGGGAGAGTTGGTCCTGGTGGAAGGACATCCGGCTCCCAAGATGAGCGAAGAGGGCGGCGCCTCGTGGGATCGCGTGAGCGCGAATTATCTGCAGAACTTTGGCATGACGATCCTTCGCGGTCGCAATTTCACCACCGCCGACAACGAGACAGCTGCACCGGTCGCGATCGTGAATGAAGCCTTTGTGAAGCGGTTCTTCAAGACTGACGAGGAACCGCTCGATCATCACTTCGGGCTCGACATGCCGGAAAACGTCGGCACATTTCGCATTATCGGCATCGTGCGCGACGCGAAGTATGCCGGCTTCGGCATGAAAAGGCCGGCGCGTCCGATGTTCTTCGTGCCCCTAGCGCAGAACGTCGATTACAAGAACCCGCTGATGGCGAGAATCGAGCTGCAATCGCATTTTATAGGCGGAATTATGCTCGTGACCAACGCCCTGCCCGGCATGATCGAGCCGCTCCTACGAAAGGCCCTGGCCGAAGTTGATTCCAACCTCACCATCAACGATGTGCGAACCATGCAGCAGCAGGTGGACCTAACCTTCGATCAGGAGCGTGCGGTTGCAAGTCTCGCCGGACTCTTCGGAATCGTTGCTCTGCTGCTCGCAGCAGTCGGTCTGTATGGCGTCACTGCGTACACAGTCGCGCAACGCACAAATGAGATTGGAGTCCGCATGGCGCTTGGCGCCGATCGGGCCAAGGTTGTCGAACTCGTACTGCGTGGCGCCTTTAAACGCGTCATCCTTGGTCTGATCTTGGGTCTGCCGCTGGCAATCGGAGCAGGTCGCCTGATCTCCGCTCAGCTTTATGGAGTCTCTTTTTGGGATCCGTTAGCGCTGACGGTTGCCGCGAGTTCGCTTGCCATCTGTGCGTTTTTTGCAGCGATCATTCCGGCAGGCCGCGCCGCCTCGATTTCACCTATGAAGGCGTTGCGGTCTGAGTAACGGGCGTAAGTACGCCGTCGCGGCCGGTACCGAAGCCGCTAATACAAGGATGTGTGTGGAGCTAACCCCGAGCCAATTGATTGGTCCGTTTGCGCTCTTGTTCCTCTTTGCGCATTTCGCGTCTGCGTCCGGCGTCTTCGAAACGCTGTTTTTCTTCTTCCGTTTCGGGAATGACGGCCGGAACTGGCAATCGGCGGCCGCGATTATCCACCGCCACGAACGTAAGATACGCCGAAGCGATATGCCGGCGGGTGCCGGCGATGTAGTTCTCTACCCAGCACTTCACCCCCACTTCCATCGAGGTATGAAAAGCCCGGTTCACCGACGAGCGCAGGATCAGCAGATCACCAACGTGCACCGGAGCAAGAAAATCGATGTGATCCATCGAGGCGGTGACGACATAGCTGCGGCTGTGCCGATGTGCTGCCATTGCACCGGCGAGGTCAATGAAGTGCATGAGCCTGCCGCCAAGCAAACTGTTGAGAGGGTTGGCGTCATTCGGGAGCACCACTTCGGCCATCTCGGAAACCGATTCCGAAACCGGCCGCGGCTGCTTGTCGCCGTCGAGACTTTCCATACGTAAGTAGATTGGCAGGTGTGAGGAGAGGATTCAAGTTCGCTGTTCAAAGGTTCGAACGATGAGGCGCCAGGCGAACTTTGTAAAGGCTACTCCCACCAACAACATGACGACGCTGACAAATGGGGCGATAAACAGGCCAGGTTTGCCCAATTCCTGCATAAGAAAAGGGAAGATGTAGATCGCAACCCATAGAAATCCTACTCCGAGGACAAGCACGAGGAAGCGGTACAAGCCGCTCCCGATGCGCTGTGCTGGATTAAGAGACTGTTATCCAGTGTAGAGCAAGGCATCAACCCACCCGCAGTTCTGGACGCATGCCGACGACCGCAGTGGGGAAGCTTCACTAGAAGCCTCTGCTCACTAATTCATCAACTGCCCAGCGACGTGCTTTTTCTTGTTGCTGTTTTTCCGCATAACGCGCCAACACGTCTACCTCGACGTTCAGCATGTCATCCGGAGAGAGTGTATGCAGATTGGTTGCTGTATATGTGTGTGGAATGATGGCAATACACACGAGTGTTTTCAAGATATTCGCGACCGTCAGGCTGATACCTTCGACAGTGATTGAGCCTTTCTCGACCACGTAGCGCGTGAGTGCCTCGGGAATTTCGATGTTGAGCCAACGATCTTCACTTTCGGAACTGGCGCGCTCCAAAGAAATCAATTTACCTATGCCATCGACGTGTCCCTGCACGGTGTGCCCGCCGAGCGGAGTTCCTGCGGGCGTGGGCAGTTCGAGATTCACCACGCGTCCGGGCAAGAGCTCCGATAGGGAAGTCCGTGCAATGGTTTCTTGCGCGAGATCGGCGTCGAAGGAATTGGCCGTCGGAGAAAGAACGGTGAGGCAAACGCCACTTACCGCTATGCTGTCTCCTTGCTTCAATTGCGAAGCCAAGCCAGGGGCGGAAACGCGAAGGCGCGTTGTGCCGCGGCTTTTATCGAGCGAAGCGATTGTTCCGGTTTGTTGAATTAAGCCTGTGAACATGTAATGCCATTTCACTGCCAATCAGACGGTGTGCTGCCCTCATATGGATCTTTGATATATCCCTCCACGGCAAAATCCTCGCCGAAGCGATGCAGTGAAATCGAATGCACCTGCGCGGCTTCGCTGATTCTTGGGAATCCGAGCCCGCTAGCGAAGGGAACGGAACCGGTTCCAGCGAGAATCTTCGGCGCGTAAAACAGGAACACTTTATCTACAACATTCGCCGCGAGCGCAGTCCAGTTTACGAACGCGCCACCCTCGATGATCAAACTGGTGATTTCAAGCTCTCCCAGTCTCTGAATGATGCTGGCGATATCGGGGCGCCCATCCATTGTCCCGAGGCGAACCTGCTCCACGCGAATGCCGCGATCCTCCAGCTCTCGGCGTTTCTTCTCCTCGGCAAATGAGCAGAAAACGATTAGGTCGCTGTTCACTCTCTTCACCAGGCGCGATTGCATTGGCAGACGCAGTTTGGAGTCACTCACAACCCGCAGTAGCGGACGCCGCCGTGGCAGCCCGGTGCGGTCGGTGAGGAGCGGATCATCAGCGATTACCGTGTTGACGCCGACGAGAATGGCGTCGGCTGCATGTCGCATCTCCTGCGCTTGCGCGCGAGCTTCCGTGCTGGTAATCCATCCTCCGGCAGCATCGCCCAATCCGACTCCGCTGCTGGGCGGCGTGTATGGAGGAGCGATTTTGCCGTCGAGCGTCATGCCAGCCTTCAGAGTGACTAGCGGCGCTTTGTGAACGATGTACTTGGCAAAGGCTTCGTTGAGCTTGCGCGCTTCCTGCTCCAGCACTCCGCAATGCACTTCGACTCCTGCGCTGCGAAGCCGCTCGAAACCTTTGCCGGCGACTTTAGGATTAGGATCGGCCATCGAGGCATACACCCGCGCAATACCGGCGCGGATGACTGCGTCGACGCAGGGACCGGTGCGTCCCGCGTGACAGCAGGATTCGAGATTCAGATAGAGCGTACCCCCGCGAGCGCGATCACGAGCTTGTTCGAGGGCAACAACTTCGGCGTGCTTGACGCCTTCGTAGGTGTGGAAGCCCTCGCCTACAATCTCGCTATCTGGACTTACAATTACTGCTCCCACGCGCGGATTCGGCGAGGCGAGTGCGATCCCTTGTCGGGCTAGTCCCAGAGCTCGACGCATGAAGCGCTCATGATCGTGTTCGGGCATCTATGCGAACATTGAATCGACAAACGATTGCGAATCGAAGGGCAATAGGTCTCCCGCTTTCTCGCCGACTCCAACATACCGCACCGGGAGGCCTAGTTCGCGCGAGATGGCTACCACGACTCCGCCCTTTGCTGTGCCATCGAGTTTGGTAAGCACAATGCCGGTTACGCCCGCTGCTTGCGTGAATTGCCGCGCTTGCTGCAGCCCGTTCTGGCCGGTGGTTGCATCCATCACCAGTAGCGTTTCATGTGGCGAATCGGGAATTACTTTCTGCGCCGTGCGCCGCATCTTCTCGAGTTCGGCCATAAGATTTTGCTTGGTATGCAGTCGGCCCGCGGTATCGATAATTACGTAGTCAGTCCCACGCGCCTTCGCTGCGCTGAGGCTGTCGAAGAGTACTGCGGAAGGGTCGCCTCCCGGCCTGGTTTTTATTACCTCTACCCCAGTGCGACTGCCCCAAACTTCCAATTGCTCGATAGCGGCGGCACGAAAAGTGTCAGCCGCGCAGAGTAATACCGTCTTGCCCTGGCCGCGCAGGAGGTTGGCTAGCTTGCCGATGGTGGTTGTCTTTCCTGTGCCATTCACTCCAACGATCAGTAGCACTTCAGGACCGTCCACTCGTCGCGCGGGAACATTCGATGAGCCATTAAGAATGCCGGCGATCTGCTCTTTCAGCAGTCGCTTCAATTCGTCGATATTGTCAATTTGCTTATGCGTGGCGCGCTCGCGCAAGGCCTCAAGCACCTGGTGCGTTGTCGTAGTGCCGAGATCGGCGGCAATAAGCGTAGCTTCGAGATCGTCCAGAGTATTGGCGTCAATCTCTTTATTGAAGGCAACGATCTCCTCGATGCGCTCGCTGAGGTTCTCGCGCGTGCGCGAGACCGCCTCCTTCATGCGATCGAGAAAGCCTGACTTTTTATTTTTCTCTTCGTCAAGGCTGCCGAAAAGGGTCTGGATCATGAGAAGAATCGCCGGCGTAAATTCGATTATACGGAAGGGAGTTCTCGGCAATCAGTCATCAGCTGTTGGAATCGATACCTTCCTACGGCACAGCCGCCCTCCGTTGCCTGGCTTGGCCCGCTGCTCAGGTTGACGGTCTAGCAAGCCTCAGTAGTATTGCTGGCTAGAATTTCCTTCAGCATCACCGGCGCAATATTTCCGCCGCTGACGATTGCGACTGTTTTGCCACTGGAAGGGAAATCATTTCGATGGAACAGTGCCGCTGCTAGAGGAACGGCACCGCTTGGTTCGGCAATTAGGTGTGCATCGAACGCGAGACGGCGAACCGCTGCTCGGATTTCTTCCTCGCTCACGCTGATAAATCCATCGACATAGCGCTGGATGTGTTCGAAGTTAGTTTCGCCGAGGCTTTGCGTACGAAGGCCGTCGGCGATTGTGCGGGAGGTCTGTTCGGCAGGGAAGGTGATGCGCTGTCCAGCTTCAAAACTGGCTTTGCCTTTGGCGCCGAGCTCGGATTCGACTCCGTAGACCCGTGGACTGGGACGCATGTTCTTCACTGCGGCGCTGATCCCGCTGATCATGCCACCACCCCCGACACAGACCAGCACCACATTGGCGTCTGATAAATCCGCGAGGATCTCCAATCCCATGGTGCCTTGTCCCGCGATGATGGCCTCATCGTCATACGGCGGCACCAATGCCAGGCTACGCTCTTGTGCAATCTGTTCCGCACGGGCTTTGCGTTCATCACTTGACGGCCCAACCATCACAATCTCTGCGCCGAGCGCCTTGGTCTTTTCCAGCTTAAGCTGCGGAGAATTGTTGGGCATCACGATGGTCGCATGGCACCCCAGCGCTCGAGCCGCGTAGGCGACTCCTTGCGCGTGATTGCCGCTTGAGTAAGCGATCACTCCGCGCTCGCGCTGGCCCGCGGAGAACGTCGCAATTTTGTTGTACGCGCCCCGCAGCTTGAACGAGCCAATCGGCTGCAGGCCCTCAGGCTTAAGAAAGACTTCGCCTTCAGGAAACGTGGTGCGCATTAAAGGCGTACGCACGGCAACGCCGCGAATCCGTTCTTGTGCCTGTTGAATATTTTCGAGAGTGACCACTATGTTCTAATTATCGAGAACTGACTGGTATATCAATCTTGCAGATTTGGTTGCTTGATCGACGGTCATCGCGCATCAGATTTCAAGAATTACGGGCATAATCAGCGGACGACGACTGGTGCTCTTGTTAATGTAACGCTTGAGGTCTTGCCTGATCTTTTCCTTTATTACGCCGTAGTCGGCTTTCTCTTCCGAGCTTGACTGGTCCAGCGTTCGGCCGATCACGTCTCGCGCCTCAGAAAGGAAGCCATTTTCTGCGCTCGCTGCGGCAAAGCCGCGCATTACTATTTCGGGAATCGACTCGACGCGTCCCGTAAGTTTGTTGATTGCGATGATCGGCAGGACGATGCCGTCCTCGCTCAAATGACGCCGATCGCGAATCACGAGATCTTCTACAACCTCGCTGGCAGATCCGGAGTCGATGCACACCCGGCCGACAGTCACTTTTCCCGACTTGCGCGCACCCAGCTCGTCGATCTCGAGAACGTCCCCGCTCTCCATCATGAACACATTTCCGACCGCCCCATGCATGGACGCGGCCAGTTCGGCATGACGCCTGAGCTGGCGATATTCACCGTGAATGGGAACAAAGTACCGGGGCCGAACGAGGTTGATCAATAGCCTTAGCTCTTCCTGACTGGCGTGTCCGCTTACGTGGATGGGTGAGCCCGCGCCATCTTCGTAAATGACATTGGCGTTTCGGCGATAAAGGTGATCAATCATGCGATAGATCGCCTTCTCGTTGCCGGGAATGATCCGCGACGACAGCACCACCGTGTCGCCGGGTTCGATCTTGGCGTGCTTGTGATTGTCTACAGCCGCGCGCGAGAGCGCGGACATCGGTTCGCCTTGCGTGCCACTGATCAGGACGCAAACTTTTTCCGGCGCGAAGTCGCGAATCTGCCCCGGATGGATGACGGTACCTTCGGGAATGTTCAGATAACCGAGGTCAAGCGCGATCTCAGTGGCCTCATTCATTGAGCGGCCGACAAGCGCCAGCTTGCGTCCGTGCTCGAATGCCATATCGGCGACGAGCTTGATACGGTGAATGGACGATGAGAAGCAGGTGACGAACAACCGCCGTTTTGTGCGGGTAAACACTTCCTCGAAGCGAGGACGCACTGCACGCTCGCTCGGCGTATACCCGGGACGCTCCACATTCGTCGAATCCTGCAACAAGAGAAGGACGCGTTCTTTGCCGTACTCCGCAAATTGATGCAGATCAAACAGTTTGCCGTCTGTGGGCGTGGGATCGACTTTAAAGTCGCCGGAGTGAACGACGACGCCGAGCGGCGTGTGGATCGCCAGCGCGACGCAGTCAACCAAACTGTGTGTTACTCGAACTGGATGAATGAGAAACGATCCAATGCGGAAGCGCTCATTGGGCTCCATCTCGTTGAGTTGCGCTGAATCGAGTAGCCCATGTTCTTCCAGCTTGCCTTCTACGAGCGCGAGCGTGAACTCAGTGCCATAAACTGGAATGTTCAGCTCGGACAGGATCCAGGGCAATCCGCCGATGTGGTCCTCGTGCCCATGGGTGAGGAGAATGGCGCGAACTTTATCGCGATTCTCGAGCAAGTAGGTGATGTCCGGGACTACGATGTCTACGCCGAGCAGCTCAGATTCGGGAAACATGAGGCCTGCATCGATGACGATGATGTCATCGGCCCAGCGCAGGGCCATACAGTTCATGCCGAATTCGCCCAGCCCGCCTAGCGGCACGACCTGAAGTTTGCCTGAAGTCATTGGAAAGTCGATGCTAGCACACAAAATCATGCGAACCTCGGGGTTAACACGAAGGTCACGAAGGCAAGAAGAATGGTCACGGAGAGGTCGAGCGGAATGAAGAGATAACGTGGATCCGCGGAGGCCTAAGCGCACTCGGTTTGATACAAAAATCCTGCTAGTTCTGTTCCGTGACCTTGTTCTTTAACTTCGTGCCCTCGCCTTACCCGTGGTTCCGCATCGTAGACGGTATAATCGACCGTAGTCCCCGCCATGAGCTATCAGGTTCTTGCCCGCAAGTATCGTCCCCAGCGATTTTCTGATGTGATTGGGCAGGACCACGTAACTCACACGCTCCAGAATGCGATTAAGCGGCAGCGTATCGCTCACGGGTACATCTTCAGCGGCCATCGGGGTATTGGAAAGACCACTATCGCGCGCATTCTGGCCATGGCGCTCAACTGCCGAGCGACTGATGTGCCTTCGCCAGAACCTTGTGGTATTTGCGATTCCTGCCAGGAGATCCGCGCGGGGAATTCGGTAGATGTGATCGAGATCGATGCTGCCACCAACCGCGGCATCGACGAGATTCGCGAGCTGCGGGATGGCGCGCGGTATCGTCCAGCACGCGATCGTTACAAAGTCTACATCCTCGACGAAGCTCACCAGATTACCGACGCTGCATTCAATGCGCTCCTAAAGACTCTCGAAGAGCCGCCTAGCCACATCGTCTTTATGATGGCGACCACGCAGCCGGAAGATATTCCGCAGACGATTCGGTCGCGCTGCCAGCATTTCAGCTTTCATGCGGTTCGCTTCGATGAGATCGTGAAGCAGCTGCGCGATATCGCCGCACAAGAAAAGATCGATGCAGAAGATGATGCGCTGGCCGCTCTCGCCGAAGCCGGTGATGGTTCGATGCGCGATGCGCTGTCGATCATGGACCAGGCAATCGCGTGCTGTGCGGTATTCGACGGCAGCTCTGGAGCGAAGCTCACGGCCTCGCAAGTCCGCGGATTGATGGGAAATGTCTCTTCCGACGTGCTGATCCAAGCCATGGAATGCGTGCACCGCAATTCCAGCGAGGATCTGTTGAAATTGCTCGACAAGCTGATGACCGAGGGACAAAGTCCGTCTCACTTTGCCAAGCAACTGGTTCGATTCCTGCGCAACGCGGTGGTAGCTAAGGTTGCGGGTGGCGATTCACCTCTTCTGCAAATTTCATCCGATGAACGGAAAAAGGTTGCGAGCACTGCAGTTCTGTTTTCCGAAGAAGACCTCACCCGTTTTTTGAATATTTTTCTGCGAACCTATGATGAATTGGGGTATCGACA
This sequence comes from Terriglobales bacterium, assembly GCA_045808065.1. GTDB lineage: Bacteria > Acidobacteriota > Terriglobia > Terriglobales > Acidobacteriaceae > Gp1-AA112. The sequence continues at coordinate 123,891 of JBJMGD010000030.1, forward strand.
GGAGCAACGATTCCACCTTGAATTGGGAATGCTAAAGATGGTGCATGCGCATCGCTTGCTGCCTTTAGAGGAATTGCTCAGTCAAAGCTCCGGATCTTCCGTTACTGGAACTCCGGTGCGCCGAATCTCTGGTCCAGCTATCTCGAGAGCTTCCGAAGCGAAGTTGTCGCCCGTCACATCAGTTTCGAAACCTTCCCTGTCGTCCACGTTTGCTGCTTCGGGTTCAAGTGCGCCGGCCGGCCGAACCGCGCTTTCGCCCTTTGAGGCCGACCGTCTGCGCAAAGGCCGCTCGTCAGATCCGGAGATGATGGTGTCCACGTCGGCAGACGCTGAGCGGCAGCTTAGAGCAGCACCTTCGTCAGCAGCCGCGAGCGTCATGGCCGCTTCAGCAACGGCGGTCGCAGAAGTGCCGGAGCATCCGACATCCGAAGGTGCGACGGAAAATGTATCCCTCGAAAGCTTGCGATCAGCTCTGATCGGAGTGCTAGAAGTGCACAGCCAGGACACGGCGGCCGATCTTTTGGCGCGTGGCGAATGGAAGCTCGAGGGCAATCAAGTCCACCTACGTTTGCCGCTCTCGGAAAAGGTAATCGATTTGAGTCTGAGTGCCGATTCGAGGCGCTTGCTTACCCAGGAGGCAAGCCGACTTTGCGGACGAGCGATGAAGCTGAGCGTCTCAGGCGGAGGCACGCCTCAGAACCCACTTGCGGAACGCGCGAGTAATGGACATGGCAATGGAGCGGGAGGCGCACGCCAACGCGCCGCGGACGATCCCATCGTGAATCGTATGCAGCAGAAGTTTGGTGCAGAGGTTCGCACCGTAGTGGATCTTCGGCAAAAGAAATAATCGGAGTTCTCGAGGATGGACTTTAACCCAAAAGAGCTGTTGGCCCAGGCCCAGCGCGCATCGCAGGAAATCCAGGAGAAGATGCGCGCCACGGTGGTAGAAGCATCGTCCGGAGGTGGTACTGTGAACGTCAAGATGAACGGCCAAAAGCAGCTGCTCTCCGTCAAAATTGATGCTGAGGCGGTAAAGTCTGGTGATGTGGAGATGCTGCAAGACTTGATTACGGCCGCGGTGAATGAGGCCGTCCGCAAAATCGACGGAAGCATGCAATCGACGCTTGGCGGAATGTTGGGCGGCATGAACTTGCCCGGAATTTTCTGATCCGGCAACCCACTTAATCCCGAGGACACGTTGTCGAAATTCGCAGAGCCCATGGCACGGCTCATTGACGAACTAAAGAAGCTGCCAGGCATCGGCGGCAAGACGGCCCAGCGTCTCGCCTTCCACATCCTGCGCGCCAGTGATGAAGATGCGGAGTTACTGGCGGAATCCATCCGGCAAGTGAAAGCCAGCCTTCATCTTTGCTCTATCTGCAGCAACATAACCGACGTGGATCCCTGTGTGTACTGCAGCAGCGCGACTCGCAACCAGCGCCTGGTATGCGTTGTGGAAGAACCGACCAATATCGCCGCTATTGAGAAAACTCGAAGCTACAACGGCGTATATCACGTGCTGCATGGGGCGCTGTCGCCACTGCATGGTGTAGGTCCAGAGCATCTGCGTTTAGTCAGTCTTGCTAAGAGGGTAGAGCGTGGGGACGTGGACGAACTTATCGTCGCGACGAATCCGACGATTGAAGGCGAAGCTACCGCCGTTTACATCTCGCGCATGCTGAAGAATTCAGCTGCGAAGCTAACCAGGATCGCCACCGGTATCCCCGCTGGCAGTGACATAGAATACGCGGACGAAGTGACGATGGCGAAGGCTCTGGAAGGTAGGCGGGAACTGTAGTGATTTTGCAATTGCGTAATTGAAAAAACCGGCTTTGCCTTTCAATCACGCCGGAGTCCGAAGTTACTCAATTACAAATCGCGCATTGCGGGGACTGCCTGCGCAGGATGGGTCAGTCCCGAAGCTTTGCCAACAAATCCTGCGGGTGAACCGGCTTTGCCAGGATATCGAACTGGTGCCCCCGGCTGCGGGCGTTTTCCAGCAACCCTGCTGTGGCTGCCTGCCCTGAAAACAAAAGGATCTTGCAGGAAGGCAGGAACTGGCGAATGTTGATGGCGGCTTCGATTCCATTCATATCGTCCATCATCACGTCGCTGATAATGAGATCAGGACGTTCGCTGCGCGCCTTTTCAATTGCTCCAGTGCCGCTGTAAACCGCCGTCGCTGTGAATCCATTCTGGTTGAGAATGATCGCCAGAGTGTCTGCAATCACGCGCTCGTCATCGACTACCAGAACTCTTGGTTTTTTCTTGTTGTTATCGGTCATCAATTCCTGTTCCGTGGATTCCCGGCTGCGAGTGATAGAACTTCTCCTGGGCGCGGGGATTGTACGAAGGCGGCACTAACTACTGTGTTTGATTATAGCGGAAGGAAGCAACGAGTAATGAGCGATTGGCCGCTCCCGGCGCACGGGGTTTACAAGTATTTACTCGATACTAACCGTAAGGTCGCGAAGCGAAAAGATGTGGGCCGCCAGAAGTAGGAAGAGCACCGATTCCGACAAGGCAATTCCACAGCCTCCCCAATTGACCAGCGCCGCGTCTGTGCCGATCTTCTTCAGTAGCACCGGCATTGGCGTTAGTGCCAGATTCGCCCACGACAATGCAAATGGCGCGAAACCTATGGCTCCCGCAAATGTGGTTGCGATAAACGGATGCAGAAAAGTCGAGAAAAGCAGCGCAAGCGATGCCATCCAAAGGGAGGCGACAAGACCATGCAGCAGCAAAGCGCAGCATATCGACAGAGTGGAATCCGAGACTCCTGCTAGCCAAATCAATGACGCACCGATAGCGACGAAGTAGACCAAAGCAAAAAATCCAGAACCGAGGACCAAACCAATCAGATACTGTGCCCGGCTCACCCCCTTTGAAAGCACCCCAATGATCCTGCGCGAGCGCTTCTCGTTATAAATTGCGGAGCTGATGAGAAAGGTCGCGACCGCGACTCCGTAGAAGACTTCTTGTTGCAATATCTCGCTCACCTCGGACTGAGCCGCCGCGTGATGAGGCGACCACGCGAAGGCCCCAAGTAAGAAAGGCCAAAACACGAATGCCAACAGCAACCAGCGGTTCTGACGGATAAAGCCTTTCGCGAGCAGCAAGGCCGGAGTCATTGCGTTTCTTCTGAAGACGGCGGAGCTTTCATCAACTCAACAAACAATTGTTCGAGGCTTCGGGTTTTTGGTGTAACGCTGATCAGAGTGCCGCCAGTACTCCAAATGTGCTCAATCGCCACCCGCTGTTGGGAACTTGCAACCGTCAATAGCCATCGATCACCGTCGTGGCGCGCCTCAAGAGTCGCTGCGGGTGCAGAGTTCAATCCCTTCGCAGTAATCTCGAACTGGCCGGACATATGAAGCATTTCGTGAGTTCTGCCAGACGCGATCACACGTCCTTCTTGCACGAACACCACGCGGTCGCAAATCAATTCAACCTCCGACAGTTGATGCGAACTTAGGAAGACGCTCTTGCCTCGGTTTCGCTCGGCCAATAGCACTTCGCGAACCTGGAGCCTTGAAATCGGATCCAACGCGGAAGTGGGTTCGTCGAGAATGAGCAATTCAGGGTCATTAATGAGCGCCTGCGCGAAGCCGATTCTCTGCAGCATTCCCCGCGAGAATTTCCCGATGTTGCGATTCGCATCGCCGAGCAATCCAACCGCGCCGAGCAGGTCCGTGGTTCGACGTGACAGCTCCGGGTCACGGACTCCATTCAGCCCCCCACAAAATTTCAGCACAGCTCGCGCGCTCTGATGATAGAAAGCTGGACTTTCGGAGAGGAACCCAACCTTACGGCGCGCTGCAACGTCTCCGAATTTGTGCCCGAGAAGGGTGCCATGGCCGGTGGTGGATTGTGCCAGTCCGAGAGACAGGTGAATTGCGGTGGTTTTACCGGCACCGTTCGGGCCCAGAAATCCGACAATTTCTCCGCGCTCTACTTTGACGCTGAAATCGCGTAACGCCCAGCGATCCTTGCGCGTGAAGAAGGATCGATAGAGTTTGCTGACATTGTGGAATTCGAGTACCGGAGCCATGCAAGCGATTGTAGCGGGCCAAAAAAAAAGCCCTCGGTAAATCCGAGGGCGAAGATTGCGATCATTTCGCACTACGTTTTAGCGAAGATGATAACCAACGTATAGAGCGCAAGGGACTCGATCAGAGCCAGACCGAGAATCAGGAAGAGCTGGATACCTGCCCGAGCGCCGGGATTGCGAGCAAGGGCCTCCGCCGCTGAGGCCGTGGCGCGTCCTTGGCCAATGCCGCAAAGACCAGACGCGATGCCCATGCCGATACCGGCGCCTATCGGGATGGCCCAGTTAAAAGTTGTGGGTTGTGCTGCTCCGGCTTGCGCGTAGAGCGGCGACGCAATGAACAGAATCGCCATTGCGATGAGTAGAAACGTGAACTTACGCATGGTGTGGTGCTCCTTACTTATGAATTGCCGCAAGGAGGTGGTTGACGCTCACCGTGCTGGCGCCCTCACACTTGCAGCGTCCGGCCAGGACCTCCTGGCTGAATCTGTTGTTTAGATCACTCCGAGCCTCGCGCCGGCAATGTTTCAGTGCTCTTCGGCCACCGCACCAGCCAGGTACACGGTCGCGAGCAGGACGAAGATGTACGCCTGAAGCAGCGAAACGAACAGGTGCAGGCCGAGAAAGATAACTGGAATACCGATTGGAATCAGTGAAAAGAACACCAGCGTGACCAGATCGCCGGCAAAAATGTTCGCATAGAGACGAATCGTGAGCGACATCATCCGAGCGATATGGCTGATGATCTCGATGGGAATCATCAGCGGAGCGAGAATCAGCATCGGTCCGGTGAAGTGCTTCGCGTATTTGAGCGGCCCTTGCTTCTTTATGCCGTGCCAGTGGTAATAAATCCACGCGACGATTGCAAGACCCAGTGGTACGGCTGGGGTCGCGGTCGGCGATACGAATCCCGGAATGAGACCTATTAAATTGCTGATTAGAATGAACAGGCCAAGCGCCACAAGGAATGGTGTGAATTTCTCCGTTCCATGAGCGGGAATGATCTCTTCGCTTTGATGATTGACGAACTCCTCGGTCAACTCTAAGAGGTGCTGCATGGCTCCAGGCTTGTCCACAGAGATTCGCGCACGAGTCCAGACAAACAATGCCAGCAGTATTAGAACTACCAGAATCTCCATCGCGAAAAAGTTCGTGATCGGAGCGGCGGGATTGTAAGTGAAAAGATATTGGCTCTTTTCCCCGGCAGCAGCAGGATGTGCTCCAAGTGCCGAGAGAATCCGGGCTGCGATTCCGCCGAGGAACTGATTCAAGAAGTGCGTAAAAAACAATTCTTCTTTCATGCTCTGGAGAGTAAAACCTGGGATCGGATCAGTAACCGCGTCGAAATGATCCGTATAGCTCGTAGCCGGCTTCGATGATGATGCCAACTGCCGGAATTGCGAGCCCGGCCAAGAGGCCGTACGCGCTCATGACGGAACTTTTGAATATAGCATAGCCAGCCACGCCGACCAATCCATAGCGCAGCAGGAACCGGAGCACCAGGCCGGAGGAGCGCCGCTCGCCACCACTTGCAATCACGCGGTCAGCAAAAGCAATCACCAGCTTCCGAAGTGAGAGGAAATTCAGAACGGCGATGGCTCCACCAATGAGAAATCCGACGGCGAATTTGCGATCGAAAAAGACCCAGATGAGGACGGCCACACAGGGAACCAACGCCAGCAAAATGCCGACGATCCTCCGATATGCCGCAGCGAAGAACTGCTCACCAGCGCTTTGTGACTGATCAGGATTGGCAAAGGCATCAGTCATTGCCCGTCTTCAGGGCCACACGAAAGAACTGGACAAAACCGGCAGCGATTCCGAACCCGAGTCCGATGAGGTATATCCAGTGCGTGTGGAAGTGCAAATCGAGCAGATGTCCAATGAGCCAACCGATGAACGTCGCGGCTGGCAGCAAGATGCCGAGCTGAATGTAGCTCTCGATCTCAACCCACTTGCTCTTTGCTGATTTGCTGGATGGGTCTGCTGACATATAGTGTTCAGTCTAAATCCCCGTTCTCCTTTCGAAGCATCCGATTCTCGATCGCAGGGACGCGGCATGCCGCGTCTCTACCCACGAGAATTGGTGATCGTAGGCTGTTGTTGTGTTGCGCAATGAATCGCGCCGAGTCCCCAAATGAAGTCGCCGCAGTAGATGCCAACCGTGTCACGATCCGGAAACAAATTGCCGAGAATGCTTAACGCGATGCGGTCGTTGGGATCGTTAAACGTCGGCACCAGGACGGCTGCATTTGCAATATAGAAGTTCGCGTAGCTAGCAGGCAGGCGCTGTCTGCGAAACCAGACAGGGGAGGGAAGCGGCAATTCTATGATCTTCAGCGGTTTGCCGTCTTGATCTGTAGCTTGTCGGAGCCGATGGAGATTCTCTTGCAGCGGAGCGTGATTGGGATCGGAGGCGTTCTTTTCAACCACGGTCACCACAGTATTACCAGATACAAACCTTGAGATGTCATCTACATGACCATGAGTATCGTCGCCCGCGATACCGTTCCCGAGCCAAATCGTTTTCCTTATGCCCAAATAGTTTGCGAACAGCTTTTCTAGCTCCTCGCGAGTCGCCCCCGGATTACGCGGCTGCACGTTGCTCAAGAGACACTCCTCCGTCGTGAGCATCGTGCCACACCCGTTCACATCGATGCTGCCGCCTTCGAGCACCATGCGGCGGCGCTTGTCATTCAGCGTCAGCTCCGGTTGCCAAGCCTTGAATCCGAACTTCTTCGCAACGAAGGCAGGCAATTTTTCGTCTTTTTTATGATTCGGATACTTGGCCCATCCGTTGAACTGCCAGTGCGTGATGGCGACCTTCGGCTCCCGCTCACTGATGACAAAAATAGGACCAGAGTCACGCGTCCACACGCGGTCTGTTTTCCAGCGGAAGAATTGAACGTTTTGCAGCGGAACATGGCCTTGTTTCAGTGTCCGTTCGGCGGAGTGCTGATGCGTGCCGTCGTTGACGACGATATGCACGCGTTCGCCCCTCGCGATATGACGCACGATGTCCGCGTAGATCCAAGGAATCGACTGGAACCTGCCGGGCCAATCCTGGCGATTGTGAGGCCAGGCAATCCAGGTCGCTTCGTGGCGCTCCCACTCTGCAGGCATACGATAGCCGAGTTCGGCGGGAGTCGATGGTTCGGCGATTCTCTTTATGGCCACATTCAAAAAACAAACCCACAGAGTGACACAGAGGAAGGAAGGAACAGAACCGAGTTCTTCTTCTCAACTGTCCGCTCAGTGGTTAATCTTGGTTTCCTTTAGTCAAGAAATCTGTGACTGATACCGGAGTAGCTCTCGATGCGGCGGTCGCGGAGGAATGGCCAGTTGCGCCGAACTTCATCGATCTCATGCAGGTTCACTTCGGCGCACAATATCTCTTCATGGTCGTGAGAAGCTTCGGCGAGCACGCGTCCGAACGGATCGGCAAGGAATGATTGTCCCCAGAAATCCAAGCCCGCGCCGGTAGCTTCCTTGCCGCGAATGTTCCCAGTTTCATGTCCGACCCGATTGACAACGGCAACAAATACTCCATTCGCGATCGCATGCGCGCGCTGGATGGTGCGCCAAGCATCGTGCTGTGCGGCTCCATATTGCTCCTTCTCGGCAGGATGCCAGCCGATCGCGGTTGGGTAAAAGAGCACTTGCGCACCCTGTAAAGCGGTTAAACGTGCCCCTTCGGGATACCACTGATCCCAGCAAACCAACGTGCCGACGCGTCCTACCTCAGTATCGAAAGCCTTGAATCCGAGATCGCCGGGAGCGAAATAGTATTTTTCATAGTAAAGGGGATCGTCAGGGATATGCATTTTGCGATACATGCCCTTAATGGTTCCATCGTTGCCGATCAGGACGGCGGTGTTGTGGTACAGCCCACGAGTGCGCTTCTCGAAGATGGAGGCGATGACGAGCGTCTTGGTTTCTCTCGCAACCGTTGCTATCGCTTCCGTCGTTGGTCCAGGGATGGTCTCTGCGAGATCGAAGAGCGTGGGGTCTTCACGCTGGCAGAAGTATTGTGTACGAAACAACTCGGGCAGGCAAATGATCTGCGCGCCGTTACGAGCGGCCTCACGCACTCGCTGACCGGCCTTGTCTAAATTGTGATCCGGGTCAGGTGAGCACGAGAGTTGAATTAGTCCGACTCGGAATCGATCTTCTTGTTTCATGGAACGATAGGCCCGGGGAGTGCGAACGTGCCGTCGTGTTCTTCCTTTGCTATTCGAAGATCAAAATTGCCGCGGCGATGACTGTTGTCCAGCGGCCATGCTTGTCACCCACCGCCGATTGGGTCATGTTGGCGGTGCGCACGATCTTGTTCGAAATGCGATAAATTTCCTTCTTCTCGTCCCATGACTTATCGGCATCGAAGTCAACGTCGAGAGTGGTAGCCAGCATTTCTGCTGCGAGTTCTTCGGCGTAGTCTCCTGCCTGATCGTCGGTTTCACCGAAGCTGTGATGCTCGCTCATATATCCATACGTGCTGCGATCTGTGGGTATCGCCACACCAATGCTGGAAGCGAGCAGTCGATGTGGCTCACGCGTGGAGTTCTCCGCTACGACGGCGAACACGACTTCGCCGTGATTCAGGTACTTCTGACCTTCCTTGCGCGATACCAGTTTGCAATGTGGCGGAAAGATAGAAGAGACACGCACCAGGTTCTGCGATGCAATGCCAGCGTCGCGAAGCGCCAGCTCAAAGGACGTCAAGCGCTCTTTGTGTTTTCCCACTCCTTTGGTGAGAAAGAGGCGCTTGGGAACCATGTCTTTGCCCAATTCAGAAATCCTCCTGAAGGCATATAGGAAAAATAAAACTAACAGAAACTTCGCGTGGTGCGGAAAGGAAAATCCATAACTGGATTAATTTCTTACTCTCCAGCTCAGGAATGCGCCGACTTCTTTACGGTTTTCCGGTTTACGGCGATCTCCATAAAGGCTCGAGCGGCCCGGCTGAGAGTCTTGTCTTTCCGATGAACCAAGGCCAAGTCGCGGCGCATCGGAGGATCAACGAAACTGAGCGCTACCAGCGTCCCTGCTCGAACCTCGTCCGAGATGTTGGAGCGAGCGATGAATCCTACTCCCACGCCCGCCGCGATAAAACGCTTAAGGAGTTCGCTCGAGTCGAGTTCCATGGAGACGTGCGGCTTCAGTCGAGCTTGTTCAAAAACGTCATCGATGGCGTCCCGGGTTCGCCCCAGCTTCGGCAGAACGAGCGGGTACTTGACGATCTCATCGAGACGAACATGGGAGAGTTGGGCCAGCGGATGCGCCGCCGTGGTGATAAGGACGAGCTCGTCCTGATGAATCGGCAGCGCTGCCAGGCGGGGATCCTTGACTGGCATGGAGACGACCCCGAAGTCCACCGTCTGGTCGATCACTGATTCCACTGTCTTCGCGGTCTCGGCACGCTGGATACTGACGGACACTTTCGGGTACTGTCGCTTGAAGTCAGCAAAGACCTCTGGAAGAACATAGAGGCAAGTGGCTTCATTAGCACCCACCACGATCTCCCCGCGTGGCGTGCGCTCCATCTCAGCTATGGAGGTTTTTACGGATTTAAGTGCCAGCAAAGCTTCGTCAGCGTACGTTTGAAAGGCCTTACCCGCGACGGTGAGCGTCACCTTCGCTCCCGACCTATCAAAGAGCTTGGCCCCAACTTCCTCCTCAAGAGCGCGAATCTGAGACGAAATCGCGGGTTGAGTTCGGAAACACCTCTCAGCAGCCTTGGAAAAGCTGGAGTGTTTGGCCACCTCAAGAAACGAATTTAGCTGATCAAAGTCCATTGTGAGGGGCTGAGTTCGTGTGTATGTTACCCCGAATTCAAGAGTCTCCCCGATGAATGGAGCTTTTTTGTTTCGCAATGTGGGGGTGTTTCGTGCTCGCCACATTGCTAAAATCGACTCTGTGGTGAAGATTGGAACGATGCAGAAGGCGCAAGCCGTAGGCCGAGCGCTGTGGAGGATGAGTAAGCGTCACTATGCAGTTCGTGGCGGAGTCGCTGCTGCAAAAACGATGGGAAAAGCGGCAGCACGAACGACGAGGATTCTGGTACTAGAAATCACTGGTTTCTTCTTCGCCGTTTTCGCCATGATGGGAGTGGCCGCTGCGTGGCGGCAATGGAATAGGATGCAAGCTGGCGAGTCATCAGTGCCGGCTTCCCACATAGTTGTTGCGCTCGCATTCGCAGTGGTGTTCATCTACTTCTCCGCAAACTCTTTTTGGCGTGCTCGCCGGGACGCAAGACCTGGAGAGGAAAGCAATGGCTGAGTTGAGGCCTTCGACAAAGCTATCTTCGAACAACCTAAAACCAGATTCTGATCTTGAGCTACATCAGGTCTACACAGATGACGATCTGTTCCGTTCTGGATGGGATTATGACCAAGCGGTCGGATACCCCGGCCAGTATCCATTCACTCGCGGTATTCAGCCGACTATGTACCGCGGACGACTCTGGACCATGCGGCAATATGCAGGCCTGGGCGATGCGGAGGAGTCGAATCGCCGTTACAAATATCTACTCGCGCATGGGACGATGGGATTGTCTGTTGCTTTCGATCTGCCTACACAAATCGGATACGACTCGGATGATCCAATGTCGCGGGGAGAGGTCGGAAGGGTTGGAGTCGCAATTGACTCCATTGAAGACATGCAGCGGCTCTTCGAGGGAATTAACCTCGAGAAGATCTCGACCTCGATGACGATTAACGCTACTGCGATCGTACTGCTTGCCTTGTATATTGCGGTGGCGAAGCGTAGCGGGGCGAATCCACGCAAGCTTTCAGGCACAGTTCAGAACGATGTACTGAAGGAGTACATTGCGCGGGGCACTTACATCTATCCGCCGCAGCACGCAATGCGAATTGTCACTGACATTTTCACTTACTCGAATGAACACTTGCCTGAGTGGAATCCGATTTCCATCTCCGGCTACCACATGCGCGAGGCAGGGTGCACTGCCGTCCAAGAACTAGCATTCACTCTGGGCAACGGAATCGCGTATGTTCGGGCAGCACTGAATGCGGGACTGCACGTCGACCGTTTCGCGCCCAGACTCTCCTTTTTCTTCAATTCGCATAATAAATTCCTCGAGGAAGTGTCCAAATTCCGTGCTGCCCGACGCATGTGGGCGCGGATCATGCGCGAGCGCTTCCGGGCGGAAAATCCCAAATCATGGATGCTGCGCTTCCATACTCAAACCGCTGGGTCGACGCTCACCGCGCAACAACCGGAAGTAAACATTGCTCGGACTGCAATCCAAGCCATGGCCGCAGTGCTAGGTGGCACCCAGTCGCTTCACACGAACGGATATGACGAAGCACTGTCGATTCCGACCGAAGAGGCCGCTCGCATCGCATTGCGGACACAGCAGATCATTGCGCACGAATCGGGAGCGGCTCAGAGCGTCGACCCCTTTGCCGGCTCTTATGCGATTGAATCGGTTACCGACGATCTCGAGGCTAGAGCTAGCGTTTATCTGGAGAAAATCGAGTCTCTAGGCGGAATGATCAAAGCCGTAGAGCAGGGCTTTGTGCAGCAGCAAATTCAGAGTGCTGCGTACGAGAGCCAGGAAATGATCGATTCTGGGGGGACCGTCGTGGTTGGTGTGAATCGGTTCGAGATCGACGATGACAAACCTATCCCTGTTCAGCGCATCGACGAAGCTCTGGAACGCAAGCAGGTCGAGCGTCTGCGAGCGTTGCGCACACGACGAGATGCTGGGGAATGGGAATTGGCAATGCGACGCGTGAAGGAAAGCGCAGCCGCTGGGAACAATCTAGTTCCAGGGATCGTCGAAGCAGTCGAAAAAAACTGCACTATCGGAGAAATTTCAAATCGGCTGCGCGAAGTCTTCGGCGAACATCGCGAGACTGTGATCATTTAGAGAGGCGCCTCTGACAGGCAACCCCGCCTCAGCAACCTTCCTCGTAACTACCAACGACTCACTTCAGACTTGCGCCCGGAGATCGCAGGCCTCACGACAGTCCTGGCAGTAGTACGAGCCGTCAGCGCACAGGCGCACATCGTACCTGCCCTGACAGAAGACGCAGTACTTTTCGCAAGCGCAGTGAGTCTCGTCCAATCCGCATTGTGAGCAGATAAATTGTTGTGCCATGAAGACTGAATGTAACTCCGACATGCCAGATCTGAGAAGCACGGAATGAGAAAGCCGGACGGAGTTGAGTTGGAGGAGTACACTATCGCAAACGGGTGAAGAAAACAGGCTAAGGCTACTTGGCGCTTTTTTCGATCCTACGTATTTCTTTCATCAACGCGGCCTCAACTTTCGCGGATTGGCGTTCCCCTCGCGCAACGCGGCTTACGTAAGACGGATCGATGCCTAATTGCCTTGCGACCCTGCTATAAATGCCTCGATAGAGGCTCAGTCGATTCAACCTGGGATTTTTGCTATTATCCATGGTCATGATTCGTGACCCGCTGTCCTGGTCAGCGCGGCGCGACGCCAAGTACACCGAACCGAGTAACAGAGGGCTCTATTTTTTCGGAGTTATAACTCCAGTGTTAGTGAGCATAGCTCCCGCAAGTTCCTCTGTCAAGGAATGAGGCATGCGCGCCGGCACAAAGCTAGCTCGAGCAGAATGGGCAGTTCAAATCGAACGACTGCGTGAGCGGTTGCACCTGAATCAGGCGGGGCTCGCTCGTTTGCTGAACGTGTCTCCCATGGCAGTTTCGCGTTGGGAGCGAGCCGTCAACGAGCCCGAAGCTGCTTATTACATCCACATGGGCACCCTTTCCGGGGATCCCGATTGCTGGTATTTCTGGCAACGCGCCGGACTGCCTGCCAGCGATTTGAAGCGCGCTCTCCGCAAATCAAAGACCACAAGAGCTCCGCATTCCGTCTTAGAGGAACTGGAAAACCATGCAGTGCCGATGCTGGGCGTGACTGCCGGCACCACGAGCGCTGGAGAAAACATTCCAAATATAGACGAGAGCCCAGTGGTCGCCAAGGTGATGGCCCCAAATGATTGGAATGAAAATTACGAGAGCATTCGCTGCATCCGAGTGGCTGGCGACGGCATGGCACCTCTTATTGCGGATGGATCTGTAGTCGCAGTGGATCTTGCGCAATTCGGCCCCGCGAGGCACGACAACTCCATCGTCCTCGCGTGGCATAAGGATTTCGGGTTACTGGTTCGCCGCGTCAAAAAGTTTGGAGCCGCAGAAGTGCTCGTCACCGAAGGCGATCGCGGCGGGTCCAGCACGCTCACTCTGGATCCAAACTGGCGCATTCTAGGCCGCATCGTGTGGTGGATTTCAAGGCCAAAGTAGATTCCTGATTCGAGGATCTCGGCGCGCGTCGAATAACGTGTTGCGCTAATGCGAGAGCTCATCTAGCCCTACGTGCTCCAAGCGTCCCGATTCGTCCCTGCTATTCTGATTGTTGAAGTTGATTCGTAAATTTGCGTTTGTTGTCGGACTCTGCTGCTCGGCGTATTTCTCGTCGCCACCTCTAGCTCTCGCGCTCGGCTTGGCTGTCGCACTGACTGTAGGCAATGGTTTTCCCGAATTCACCGGGCGGTGGTCGAAGCTGCTGTTACAGGTCTCAGTTGTGGGACTCGGCTTCGGCATGAATCTGAGCGAAGTGCTGCGTGCGGGTCGTGCCGGATTCCTGTATACGGTCGTGGGAATCAGTTTCGCCGTCACTTCCGGATTGCTACTGGGCAGGTTGTTTTCTGTTGAGCGAACACCCGCACTCTTGATTTCCGTGGGTACAGCCATTTGCGGAGGCAGCGCGATCGCCGCCGTGGGACCGGTGCTGGACGCCAGCGAAGATGACATGGCTGTCTCACTGGGCACTGTATTCATCCTGAATGCCGCAGCGCTGTTCGTTTTTCCGATGATTGGCCATCGCGTCTCGCTCTCGGAAACCCAGTTCGGACTTTGGGCTGCATTGGCCATCCATGACACCAGTTCCGTGGTGGGCGCGGCCGCCAAGTACGGCAGCGCTGCTCTGGCTGTGGCAACCACAGTAAAGCTCACGCGCGCCTTGTGGATCGTGCCCGTGACGCTTGGCGTGGCGATGTTCAGCGGACGCAAGGTGCGCCTTACGATCCCGTGGTTCATTATCTTCTTCCTTCTTGCCGCAGTAGTGAGGAGCTACTCGCCGCCGCTGCTTCTGGCTACATATGGTGTGTTGCTGGCCATGGCCAAAATTGGGCTCGCGCTTACGTTGTTCCTCATCGGCAGCGCACTGTCACGGGAAAGCCTCGCGAGGGTTGGTATGCGTCCGCTGGCGCAGGGAGTGGTCTTGTGGGCAATCGTCGCTGCTGGATCGATGTGGTTGGTACGCTCGGGCTTGCTCTGAGCCTTTGCCCGTTAGCGGCGATAAATGGCTAAGCCGGTTGCAACCTGCACAATGGATTCCAAACTCCGTCGCGCGGCCGACTTTGACGCGCTGTTGGGGATGAAGAGTACATCGTCGTTCTGGAGAGCGACGTCCGGGGCCTTTGCTTGCATTATTTGCTTCAGTTCGACCGGAATCTCCTGCAAGCTGCCTGAATTTTTGCGAATGATCCTGACGTTCTTGCTCGAGGCGGTCGGATTTAATCCCTGCGCCAAGGCTATTGCCTGCAGTACCGTGAGGCTCTCGCTGCTGTCGATTGCATAACCTCCTGGGGTCTTCACGTCGCCACTCACGTAAACGATCCCCGATCTTGCGACCATCACGGTGTCACCCGGTTTTAACTCGATGTTTTGCCGTGCGGCTTCCTTCGGATCGCGTGCGAGTGTCACCACTTCCGGGATGTCCGGCTGGTCACGATGGGTTACGACGACTGTTTTTGCCGCCCGATTGGTTGTTCCGCCTGCAACGGATAGCGCGTCAAAGAGCCGCCGCGAGCCGAGCAGGGGATACACTCCCGGTTTCACAACTTCTCCCAACACTGAGATCCCCTGCGTCCCGAACTCCTTGACGAGGATGTTGACTTGCGGGTCGCGCAAAAATCCGCCACTCAACAAGCGCTCCTCGATTCGCTTTTGCGACTCTTCCGCTGTCAGCCCGGAGACTGTGACGGCGCCAATGAGCGGGACGGTGATTTCTCCAGCATCGCTGATGCGAACTGTGTTGCTCAGCTCAGGGGCGCCATACACTTTCAGATCCAGCAAGTCTCCCGCCCCGAGCCGCAGATCCGATCTGGCGCTTGCGCTTGCTTCAGGCGAATGACTCCGCGAGGAATCCTTGAGAGCATCCGGTACCGCCGCCAGCGCTCCTGCAGGATTCTGAGCAAACAAAGCGGAGCCGAGCATAAGGACAGCGCAGAGCGAAACGCGACAGGCCTTCAATCCATCCGGATGCATAAAGTGGGCCGGATTCTAGCATGGCGGGCGCTCGGAGTTGGAAAACTCAGCGCTGGGGAGGCATTTAAGTCCGAAACCGACCTCGCACGACGCGGTACCGTTTGCGGCTACCTGCGAATTCCAAGAGCTTTTTTACTTTCGGGAACACGCCGGTACAGTTCGCTTGCCCCAATTGAAGGTTCTGAAGGGATCGGTTGCGATCACGCGCGTGCGCGCGCCATCGATTTCGGGGGGAACTGAGGCTGCCTTATCTTTGTCCACGAAGACGATGAGCGCGGCTTCGTCCGGATTGTCACTGCTGGCTCCGACGCCCACGCCGAGGATTGCGGCGTCCGACATCATCTCCTGCGCATGCTTCTCCTTGGTGGTTTTCACGCGCGCGATCTCTGCTTCGGAGATGCGGGGCACACTGGCAAGCTTCTGGACAGCTGCTTGCTGTGCTCGGAACTCGGAACCAAAGATTACCTTGGTGCGGACTCCATCTATTTGGGCCGGAATGGGAACTCGGGGCTGCGCTTTCGCAAAAACGACAATTGCGGATTCATTCGGATTGTCCTCGCTCTGCCCCACACCCACTCCTGTGATCGCGGCATCGCGCATGAGTTCGGCTCCGCGCCGATCTTTAACCGCCGACGCTCTTGCCACTTCCGTATCGGGCAAGCGAGTGATAGTGAGTGCTTTGTCACGAGCTACGGCTTCTGCCTGCGGTGAAGCCGGGCAGCCAACCGCGTGATCAGGTCCTCCGACCATGTTCGGCACTTCGTTGGTGTTCGGGTCTTTGAGTGCCGTAAGAACCTGCTGAATTGGATTCGCGAGAGTATTAGTGGTGCTGCCCGCATAGAGCAGCGCGACCGGGCGAGCGGTATCAGAAGTGACGATGAGAGAACCGGAGTCTCCACTGTTGCTGAAATTAGCGCCATTGATCGCGATCTGGTTGGTAAAAGTCACGAAGAACGTATTCGTGGTTCCGTTACAAGTGAGCGCGTACTTCACTAAGACGTTTAAGTTCATGGCAAAAACGGTGGAGCAAGTCAGCCCAGTCGCATCGCCGCTTTTTGCCACCGCCAGATTGACGGCAGCCGTCGCGAGAGTTGCCGATGGCGGAGCGGGCTGTCCCGCTCCGTTCAGGTCCAAGATCGCTCCGCTGGTATCGACGGTGCCCGCGATGATCTTTGCTATACCAGCGTCAACATTGCCGGAAGCGGTAGAGAGTGGTGCGGCTTGCGTTAGATTGGCGACTATAGTGTTCGGGTTCCGACCGCAATTCGTGTCGGCCAATCCTGGCTGCGAAATCGGATCACCGGGTGCGCCCTGGCCGGACTTATCGAGCACGTGATTGTTGCTAAGGATGAACAAGTCTCCTCCGCGAGAAGCCAGCGATCCCAGAGTCCCGGAGCAGCAGAAGATCTCACGCTTACCGGTGGTTGGGTCGGTCACGGTGTTCTGGTCGGTGGCGTTTCCACCACTAGTTCCTAACTTGATCGGGGGATTCTGAAAGTCTTGATTCGCATGATGAACCAGCACGTTTGCAATTGCCGTTCCCGATTTGCTTCCATCGGCCACCGACACAGCGGCGATAGTGACCGCGGAAGGACTGGGAGCAGAGAGGGGCGCGGTGTAGAGTCCAGACGGGGTAATCGTCCCAGCCGTAGCGTTTCCGCCCTGCACGCCATTCGCACTCCAGGTAACGCCTGTGTTGGCGGTGCCGGTTACGGTCGCCGTGTAGACCTGGGTAGCGTTGGGAGCGACGGTCGCCGACGGTGGCGACACGGACACCGTGATGTTCTGCTGAGCTTGAGGGTTAGAAGCCGGAGTAGGAGCAGGAGTGCTTGATTTGCTTCCCCCACATGAGAGAGCAAACAAGCAGACAAGTAGCAGCGCTGATTTGAGCCAGCTAACGAGTCTCCGTGTGTTCATCGAGTTTTCCTGGCAAGCGCTTCGTAAATTCCGTTCTCTTCAAGTCTGAGGAATGTATCAGAAACATGCAACTGGGACGAAGTCGCATTCAATTGACGTTGTCTATCCTGAATGCTTCTGTCTTTCTGTCTTGTGGTTCTGATAACTCTGTCATCCTGGGAAGCGAAGGACCTCCGGCAATCTATTTTTCTCGATGCGCTTTCCCCGTTCTTACCGATGTCCGGAAAAACCACGCGACTGCAACTAAGCGCTAGTTATCATCGGAGGCACTTCGCTTCGCTGAGGATGACAAATTTAGAGACTCGCGATAGTCGCGAATTTGGACAGGCCTGCACGCTGTGGCTATACCTTAAAAATCGCTTACCAGCTCTTATGAATCTTGGTGAGGAATCCGAACCCTCCATTTTCGTCGCGCGTGCCGCTGATCGAGACTTTCGGGTTCAGGTGATACTCCATCTTGATGGTCGTATTCTGCGTCTGGGTAACGTCAGTAGCGAAGGTCACGAACAAATTGCCGGTGACACGCTGCTGAATAGCAACGCGAGCACCGGGGTTCTGCTGATTGCCTCCCAATTCGGGATCGATGGAAAGCTGCGAGATGCCCGCTACCTTTTCCAGCCGGTTAGTTACCTGGCTGGTCACTTGGGACGCGACTAGCGATTCAGCGCCCAAGCTGCCCTGTGTCGGATTGGCATTCGCCGACTCCTCCGTTTTGCCAAGAGTAATCAGGCTGATGATGTCTGCCGGTGGCAGTGACGGCACCGAGGTGTAATTGGTGTGCAGCCGCTCGACCGGTCCATCGAAGTGCATCATGATGTTGTATTCCTGAATAGTCGTATTTACCGCGACGTTCACCACCGGCTCCGTTTGATACGGGTTCACGAAATCAATGGTGCCGTTCTGCAGGACATAGCGATTGCCCTGCATGATCAGGTCGCCGCCAGAGAGGTTTACGCGTCCCAGGATCACGGGATCGGCCGCAGTGCCCCGAACTTCGAGATTGGCCGTACCGTCCAGACTCAACGTGCGGCTCACCAGACTGATGCCGTTGGTTGCGGCTACCGTGAGATCCAGCTTCAGATTGTCGGCGAATCCCTGTGAGGGAGCAGGAACGGTATCGCCGGAGAACTGGCTGGCGAAGGTCATCAGGTCAAAGTCCGGAGCGAATGACAGTTGATTCACCCGCACCTGCCCATTAAGCAGCGCATTATTCAGATTGCCGGTTAAAGCAAGCCTCATGCCCAGGCCCGTGCGCACGCCCTGCGGATACAGCATACGAATGCCCCGGCCTGTAAGCGCCACATTGAAGTCGAGTGCCGGGCGATATACCACTCCGCCGCTCGCCGTTACTTCTCCACCGCCGACCGTGCCTTTGAAGCTGGTGATGTTCAGGCGGTCTTTGGTGAGAGTCAACACTCCATTCCCGTTTTGCAGCCCGAGGGGCATGTCGCCACTGGCAAATCCAGCGTTGATAACTTGAATCTGTCCCTGGACATCCGGATTCGTGCGCTGTCCATACGAGTTGACGTTCAGCCGGAGCTGCCCGGATGTGACAACGTCGGGATCGAAAAGCTGAACGAGTTTCAGATCCACAGTTCCCAGTGCCAACAGAGAGACCGGTGCATTGGCATTGCTCATCGGCACCGTGGCCTGGAACTGCAGGTCAGTATCGGTGCCACGCAATTGTGTTCGCTGTAGCGTGAGCACGCCGTTGACAAGATCAATGTGAATCGGACTCACCGCCCCGATCTGTACGGTGTTTTGATAATTCACGTTCAGCATCGGAATGTGAGCATGCGCCTCGATTCGATTCTTGTCCTTCAGCGGCCCTCTTAGGGTGGCGTGCAGTTCGGTTTGCCCTGTGAGCTTGCCGGCCTGCGACGGGGCATAGGCAGCTACGATGGTTTGCAGCGGGATCGTTTGGGTATCCAGTGTGGCATTGGCGTTGTAATCGCCGGTCAGGTTTACGGTGCCGCGTCCGCGAATGGCGGTGTTGAGCACCTGGGAATCGAGATTGAACGTGCCAACGTGATTGGCGACGTTCGCATTCAAAGCGATGCTGTTGATCGTCTGCTGGTCGATGACCAGTTTGGGAATTTGGACCGAAGCCGTAAGCTGCGGGTTTTGCGCCGTGCCACGGCCGTTGGCAGCGAGGTTGAGAACTCCCGAAAGATTCATGCCCCGCTGCTTGACGGTTTGCAGCTGGGCGAGCTGAATGGCGGGCGCCTGCAGTTGCAGATCGTAAGTCTGGGTTTTTGGGTAGTACACAAGATTGCCGTTGGCAGCACCGGCCGGCATCCGAGCCGCAAGCTTCGCGTTCACTACTTCACCCGTTCCATTGAAGTTCACGTTCAGCGAATTGATTGGCTCTGTCGAAATCTGCGCGTTGGTCAAGTTGATGGTTCCCTGACCGATCGGGTTTAACTCCGAACCGTGTACGGCGACATTTGCAGTGAGTATGCCTTTGATGGGTGTAGTCACACCGCCAGCTTTTGCCAAGTCGCCGACGTTCAGATTGTTTGCATTGAGTCCCACCTGGATCGGGCTCGCATTTGTGAACGCCCAGTTGTGCAGGGCTGCGCTCAAGTTGAAGGTCACTCGTCCGCGGTCGACGGGATCGAGTTCGCCATTGGAGAGGCTTGCTGACGATGGGCTGGCGTCGACGTTGGTCCGCAGCAGCCGCCATTGCGTGCCGTGGACGCGCAGATTCGCGGCGTTCAGCTGTCCATTCATGTGCGGAGCGGCCATCGATCCGCGAACCGTTCCGTTGAAATTCGCAGTGCCGTATAGACCCAGCGGCTGTGAGCCGGGAGCGCGAAATTCGTCGGCGATATTCTCGAGTTCGTGCAGATCGTTCGATTGCAATCCCACCTGCAGCGCCGATCGATCACTTACAGTGCCGTTCAGGTTCAGAGAAGTCTGTGGCAAACGGACGTAGCTATTGGACAGCGCGATGACCTTGGTGGCATTCGCGTACGTGCCGTGGATCACGCCGTTGAGTGGAACTGGGGCCGCCTTGCCTCTAGCGGGCGCGATGCCGGCGTTCAGCGTAGCATCCGCCTTTGCCTTCATGTCATCGAACGTGCGCCCCCAGGTTGCATCGGTATCGGCGTTCACTCTGCCTGTGAGAGCAACCTGCTCCAAAGACGGCGAGTTCATCAGCGATTTCAAGTCCGACACGGAAATTCCGTGCAGCGCGGCAACCAGATGCGACTGCGATTTTCCCGTGAGATCGCGCATGGTCATGTTGCCGGTGAGCGCTCCACCCAGCAGACGCGCGCTGATGTTCTTCACTTCCAGATTTCCTTGACGAACCGTGTAACGGGCACCCAGATCGCGGATGTTTGTGTGCATCGTCGGGGTTACTACTTCCAGCGCAGAGCTGCTTAGGCCGCCGTCGAGCACGATCACCGCCAGCATCGGCGTGTCCGGCTTGGCTTGATATTCGAGCGAGCCATCCGCTCGCAGCACGCCAATCGGCAGGGAAGCGTTCTTCATGATCTTGCGGAACTGCCCTGCATCGAGCGCCGCCTGATAGGTCGCGTTCACGTGCGGATTCGCGAGATCGGTCACTGTGGCGTTGAGGATGAACTGCGAGTTGCCGCTGCGGAGAGTCGCATTAGTCAGTTTGAATTGCTGCGGGGTGAGGTCGAACTGCGCATTCAAATCGTGCGGGATGGGATTGAAGTTCTCAAGATTCAGGTGCCCATCTTTATAGCTCAGAGTGCCGGAATAACGCCTTTGCGAGTTATCGAATGCCGACTGGAAATTCAGATCGTGTAAGTCGGCATTCATCACGCTCTTCTTGTTGTTGTAATAGACCTCCCCGTTATCGAGCAGCGCGTGGCGCACTCCAAGATCGAAGATATTGGTGTTGCTCTTCTGATTGCTGCTCTTGGTCTGCGGCAGGTTGTCGATGCCATGCGCGTCGATGAACAGTCGAACTACCGGGTGATTGACGGTCACGTCGTCCATGTACCAGGTTTTGCTCAGCACCGAGACCACGCGAATGCCGAGATGAAGGTGATCGACGGTAAGCAGCGGCGGAGTGGGATATGGATTCGCCCCATTCACCACGACGTCGTAGAGATCAAGGCTGGGAGAGATACCGTGGAAGTGGAGAGCAAAGTCGCGGGCATGCACCTGCGATCCCAGCGCCGCCATGGCCTGCTGCTCCGCTTTCTTTAGTACATATTGATGGAACGAATTGCTGTGCAACAGCACGTAGACCGTAATAACAGCGGCGATGATAAGAAACAGTACGACTCCCGCCGTCCACGCCACTACTTTCTTCCAGCGTGCCCGTCGAGGAGCCGCGGGCCGCTCCACTTGCTGTGGCCGTTCGGGCGGTTCGTTGTAATAAGGAGGTAGGTTCGGTGCTGCGCTCACGTCTTATGACTCCGCTTAGAATGCCTGGCCGATGGTTATGAAGTATTGAAATGATGAGAGTCCGGGCGGAGCATTGAAGTTGTAACCGAAGTCCACCCGAATCGGTCCCACCGGAGTTGCGTATCGGAAGCCAAGGCCTGCCGTGTTCGTGTATTGGCCATGGAACCCGATGGTGCGAAACACGTTTCCGCCATCGTAAAAGGGCACGATCCCGAGTCCCTGTTTCAGCGGCACTGGAATGCGGAACTCGGAGTTGATCAGCAACAGTTGGTCGCCACCGACGGGGGCCGTGATCTTCGAGCAGGTGCGTGGATCGCTCGGATCACCGCAAGTCCGAATCACCTGCTGCGGACCAGCTCCATTGAGGGGAAAGCCACGCAGCGTATTAGCTCCACCGGTAAAGAACTTCTGGCTCAAGGGAACATGCCCGCTGAAGGGATCGGCGAAACCTACCCGAACGCTGTTTGCCCAGATAATTTTCTGACTGGTGATGGATTTGTAATAGGCGGTCTGAGCGAGGAACTTTCCAAAATTGAAATTCGATCCCAGAATCGACGGATTGAAGTCGGCTTCGAAGGTCTCATAGATGCCTTTGTGGGCATCGAGCTGAAAGTCGCGGGTGTCGCGAACGTAAGTAGCCGACAATGTGGAGAGCCGCACGTGGCGGTCCGAGGGCGGTACCAACTCGGGAATCAACAGATTGGTCAATCCGGTCTGCGAATAGTTATAGCGGAGAAACAAATTGCTGGTCTTATCCTGATTGAGAGCTCGCTGCAGTTGGTACCCGGTCTGCCCGATGAGGGAGGTGAAGATCGGGTTCTGCTCGTCGTGCTCGCCACCGATGTTGACGCTCTGCGCCCAATTGCTGCCTAGAAAGTAGGGATCGGTGAACACGATCTGACCGTGCTGATCGAGGCGCGATCCAAGTGCATTGACGGTCAGGGTCTCAGCCCGGCCCCACAAATCTTTGCGCGTGTATTCGATCAGCGCCCGTGGTCCGTAAAAAGTCTTCTGGCTAGTCTTGAAATTCTTATTCAGTCCCACGACGGGAAGACCGGGCAAGGCCACCGTGCCACTGGGAATGCTGCCGCCGCGATTGATCACGTCGAAGCCGAAGCCGTAGGTAAGGTCATTCTTCTTGGCTTCGTGAACCTTGACGACTACATCCTCCTGCGATTGTGTGGTGATGCGACGCTTGGGATCGATTTCCGCCCAATCGAAGACCCCCAAATTGTAAAGATGGCTTTCATTCGCAAGCAGCGAATCCTCGCGCATTGGCGACCCGGTAGGAACCGGCGCCACGCGATCAATCAGCGTCTGCCGGGTTTCGCCGCGGCCCAGGGTGACCACGGTGGCCGTCCGCACCTGCGGGCCTTCTTCAATCAGGTAGGTGACTTCGATGTGGTGTTTGTCTTTGTCCACCGGCTTTGCGGTCTGGCGGAAGCTGGCATTGAGGTAGCCGAGCTTCAGGTAGTTCGCCATCATGGTGTTGCGATCTTGCTGGACGAGCGTTTGCGAGTACGGCTTTCCCTGCGCCAGGTTCAGCCCTTTTGGCGCTAGCGTGGAGACGGGCTGCGTGTCATTGCCCTGGATGTGCATGGCTTCCACGATGTCACGCTCACCTTCGACCACTCGGAAGGTGACCAGCACGTTTCCATTCTGGTTATGCACGTCGGGTGTCACCTTCACGTCGCTGAAGCCGTCAGCCTGGTACATGCGCTGGAGGTTCTTCACGCTGGTGTGCACCAGGTTCTCGCTGTACTTCCCATGCGAAAAAATGTGTGCTTTCTTGACGGCGACGTGCGGCATCAACTTGTCTTCGTCGATCGTCTGATTGCCCGCGATCTCCACTCCGGCTACTTTGTGGCGCGGTCCCTTGACGATCTGATAGGTGATCGCTTCGCCGTTCGCCTGCTGCTGTGTGCTGACGTTGACTTTGGCGTCAAAATAACCTTTGGATTGGAAATAGGAAACGAGATTGGTGCGTCCTTCCTGCACAATCTCCGGATCGACCCCAACCTCCTGGTACACGGGTAAGAGGTTTTTCTTCGTCCAGCTCCAGATATGCGCCCCTTCAACTTTTACGTGGTAGAACGGACCGGCTGTGACACTGAAATTGATGTCCGCGCGGTTGGTGCTGGGATTGTAGTTCGCTCCAATAAGCTTGACCTTGGCATCAAGGTGGTCTTGGCTCATCAGGGCGCTTTGCAGATAGTTCGTTGCATTCTGCACCTTCTTCAGCGAGTACGTCTTACCAGTGCGAATAGCGGAATTCCGCAGTCGCGCGCGGAACGAATGCACAACGCCTTCAAGATGGGCCGAGTCCTGGGGCGATGCTCCGGTTAAGGTGACAGTTCCAAACTTTGCTTTGCGGCCGAGAGTGGTGTTGAAGGAGATATTCGCGAGACCATGAGTTTTATCTACATTGACTCGCGTTGTCACCTGCGATTGAAAATATCCCTCTCGCTGCAAAAAGCGCTTGAGAGAGTTCTCCGCATTCACTACGTCCACCGGTGTGTAAGGTCCCCGCGGAGGATAGTCTGATACTTGCAGCAACCGGGCATATGGAAAGACCTTTTCCGTTCCGGGAAACTCGAAAACGCCGAAGTAGACTGCCGGCTCGAGGATGAAGAGCACGCGTACGCCTGCGGCTTCTGGACGTATCTGGATCTGTACGTCCTTAAAGCGGCCACTTTCTTTGAGCGCGGCTAAAGTCGCGTCAACTTTTGCCTGTGCGAAGGGCTCGTCCTGTTTCTGCACCAGCAGCGGGAGCAGGGGAGTGACGGAGCTGATGTCCGGTTGACCAGCGAGCTCGACCGAAGACACGTTCTGTCCTTCATAAGAAGGCAGCACTTGCTGGATTTGGGGTGAAGTCTTGGGGGTGTCACTCGCAGTAGGCCCGGTTTGGGCAAAGAAGAACGTCGCGCAAAGCAGCACGTCCAGCAGAGCCGCGCACCGATAAGACCAACGTAAGAAGCCGAAAGTAAGCACCCTCTTTTGATGAAGAGAGAAGCCCGGTGTTTGTCTCGGCTGATTTCCATCAATCTCGGCTGATTTCCATCAACCTGAAGAAAGTCGCAGATCTGGATCACCTCCAACGCCTGTCATCCTGAGCTGCCTTTAGCGAAGGACCTCCGGAAATGCTTACGCTGCGACGCCGTATCGTGGCTTTTCCACGAGGGTTTTTTCGTTGAGAACCAATCGAAGGCGCCTAGCCTGAGACATTTCTGCGGAGGTCCTTCGACAAAAGCGGTCAGGATGACAGTCGTTTGGCAGCAGCTCTGGCGCTGCTTCGCGCGCTTGCCAGCGCTCGATTAAGAGCATCCGTCCCCATTGGCTGACGAATCGAACAATTTGGTAGCGCACCTTACCAAGCAGAAATAAACCAAAAGCTCACAGAGGGATTAGGCAATGAAACGAACATGGTTAGCAGCTCCAGTGCTGCTCGGGGCGTTTGCCTGGGCAGGCGCACAGACAGCCGGATCAACAGGCACAGGTATCGGTGGAAGCAGCACCAGCACCGGCCCGGGCACAACCAGCAACAGCTCAGCTACAGTCGGCTCGCAGAACACTCAGACCGGCGCGAGCGCGGGCACAACCGCCGGCACAACTCCCGGCAGCACTGTTGGACAATCCACTACTACGAATCCAAGCGCAACGACAACTGGCACCAGTAAAAACGGCATCAGCTCAACAGCCGGACAGAACAGCACAGATACGAGCACCACGTCCGGCAGCTCTACAGCACCCGGCAGCGTTAGCGGAACGACCTCCACGACCACTCCAAGCACAACGACGGGTCCCACCGGCGCAAACGGCGCCAGCTCTGGATCTACCGGAACGATGGGTACGACAGGAACAACCGGTTCCACTGGAAGCTCGATTGGAACCACCGGCACCACCAGCACCAATGGCTCTGCCAATCGAACGGGCAGTGTAGGCGTGACCACCGGAACTTCAAATGGCTCGATGACGGGAACGACTGGAGCTACCACAGGATCAAGCGGCACCACTACAAATCCGCAGACGAGCATTACTCCAGGCACGACGGGTACGACTACGAATCCACAGACCGGTGCCACCACTGGTACTTCTACGGGAACGAATTCGGGGACGAATTCGACGATCCCGCACATCTAAGTCGATTTGAGGCGGCAATCGGCTCACGAGGGAGACGGGGCTTGCCCCGTCTCTACCCGCGATTTTTAGAATTTTGTGATTTGGTGATTTTGCGATTTCGCGATTTAAATCACCAAATCACGAATCATGAAATCATGAAATCACAAGATTGTTTGAGCTTCCCGCCACGTCCCAACCTGCTGCTACTCAAACACAACTTTCGCTGGTTTTCACGGTTCACATCTCTAGGATTCTGGCCGGGACTCAAGTAGGCTTCATCCCTTGGGACTTCTCGCCCATCGAGAGCGTCGTCTTTTGTCACGATTAAAATTATTGCTGTCGGTTTTTCTCCTTTTGGGAGCGACCTGCTTTGCAGGCAATCCTCCTACGCCAGCAAACGCGATGGGTGGCCTTAGCGCCGGCTTCGATCAGATGTATAACCTCGATTTCGCCGGAGCCCACCAAACCTTTGCCCGGTGGGAGGAAGTGCACCCCGACGATCCTCTCGGGCCAGTGTCCAACGCAGCAGCCTATCTGTTTGCGGAATTCAATCGGCTAAAGATTCTGGAATTTGATCTTTTCACGGAAAATGAGAAGTTTGAGAAACGTCCGAAGCTGTCACCGGACTCTTCCATTAGAGCCGCCTTCGACGATGAGTTGTCGAAGAGCAGCCAAATTGCAAATCGTGAGCTCGCCGCCAGGCCGCAGGATTCTCATGCACTGCTCGCGCTGGTGATGGCAAACGGTCTGCGAGGCGACTATGTGGCGATGATCGAGAAGAAAAACCTTGCCGGTTTGAGTTACATGAAGAGCTCGAGAGCGATGGCAGAAAAACTACTGCAGGCCGATCCAACCTGCTACGACGCTTATTTGGCGGTCGGCGTGGAAAACTATTTGCTGAGCCTCAGCGCCGCGCCCATTCGCTGGGTTTTGCGCATCGGAGGAGCCCAGACCGACCGCGAAGAAGGTCTTCGCAAACTCCGCCTAACCGCCACCAAGGGAAACTACTTCGCTCCCTATGCGCGTCTGCTGTTGGCGGTTGCTGCGCTTCGCGACAAAGACGCTCATACGGCGCGCGACCTTCTAGATGGTCTCTCTCGCGAGTTTCCGCAGAACGAGCTATATCGGAAAGAACTGTCCAGGATTCAGCCATAAGTGCTTCTTTTGCGGGATGCACTCCCGCTGGTAGAAATGCAGCATGCTGCGTTTCTACCAACGTGTGCGCATGGCAAAATTGACACTCGCGTTTTTGGGCTGGTAGTCTGGCGCGAAGTCGTTGAAAACTAAGTGCGCGTCTGCAATGCGCATCGAGCGGGATTCATGCTGATTATTTCGGGACTTCGAACGCTCTCCTGCCGCCAAGTGATCGTTTTTCACCCAGCCAAGCGGCGCCGGCAGTAGTGCTGAATCATTCATAATTCTTAGCTGTAGAGGACTTCTGATGAAACGATTCCTGCCGCTTGTGATGTTTGCGGCGATTGTCTGGGCCGGCTGCGGAGGCGGCAACAAGAGCACTCCCGCGGCAGGAGTTTCCATCACCATTTCGCCGACCACCGCAAGTGTGGCGGGCGGCGCCACCCAACAGTTCACGGCAACAGTTACTGGCTCGACGAATGCCGCAGTTACTTGGCAGGTGAACGGCGAAAATGGCGGCGACGCCATCATTGGAACTGTAAGCTCGACCGGCCTCTACACGGCCCCACATGTGCTGCCCAGCACGACGACAGTTGCAGTTGTCGCAACCTCAC
>JBJMGD010000031.1:0-221883 GCA_045808065.1 Terriglobales bacterium
GTGCGGAGGTCGGCGCCGTTGCCGACCATGTGGGTAGCGCAACTGTGGCGCAGCATGTGCGGACTCGCCTTCCGGTCCGCCTTCGATTCGCGCACGATGCGCCACACTCGCTCGCGTGTGAGGCCGGTTCCACTGCGATCGATGAACACCAGCGGCGATCGCCGCACACGGCTGAGCAGAGGACGAGCATCGCGCAAATAATTTTCGAGCGCATCGCGCGCCGAAACTCCGAAGGGAACGATGCGTTCCTTGTCTCCTTTGCCGCGCACGATGGCGGAGGCAGACTGCAAATTCACGTCCTCAAGACGCAGTCCAACGATCTCCGATACGCGCATGCCAGTTGCGTACAGCACTTCGAGCAGAGCGCGATTGCGAAGCGCAAGCGCCGGATCTTGCGGCTTCGATTTTTCTCGCGCCAGCATCTCGTCGATGTCGCTAAGCGCGAGCGACTTGGGCAGAATCTTCCACTGTCGCGGGCTCTCGATGTTCAAAGTGGGATCGTGCTTGATGCGTTTATCGAGCAACAGGAATTTGTAGAAATGACGGATGGCGGAAAGTTTGCGCGCACGGCTGCGGCTCTCGACCAGGTTGGTGGTCAACTGCTCCAGAAATCCCAGCAGATCGGGGCGCCGGGCAGTGAACAGATTGACCTTTTTGAGCTCCAGAAATTCGGCAAGCTGCAAAAGATCGGACTGGTAGGCCTCCGCAGTGAGCGGAGAAAGCCCCTTCTCCACCTTTATATAGGAGAGAAACGCCGAGAGCGCCTGCTGGTTGGACATCTTCATCATTGTCGTCCGCAGCCGAGGGCGGCGGTGGAGAGGTTCCTCTGAAGTAAACGGCAAAGCAAAACCAACTGCAAAACCAAAATCGCGGAGGACGCGGATGACGCGGATGACGCGGATTCTCTTGGGATGCGTGGATTCTCGTTGTTGCCGAAAGCATGATCTGCGCCCTTCCCAATGCTTACTCCGTGTCCCCGTGCCTCCGTGGTGAACTAAGTCTTCAGTTTCTCCAGCAATGTCCGCGCGTTGATTGCGCCTTCGGGCGTTTCTTCGTGCTTCAGGAAGGCATACACGTCCCGCTCCTGGGCGGCAGCGCGCAGGCGCTGCTCGACTTCATCGATTTCCTTCTCGCTGTAATCGGATTTTCGCAGGCGATAGTAGGCAAAGTTTGCGGTAAATACTTCCGGTACGGCGAGATCATCGCTTTCCGCAATGCAGAGTGCGACGTTGTGCTCGCGCATCAGCCCGTAGATGCGCTCATCAAACCAGCTCTGGTTGCGGTATTCGATCGCTGAAGGAGCGTCCTTGGGCAGACTGTTAAGGAACTTCGCCAGCCGTTCAGGATCGGCCTTCAGGTTTGGGGGCAATTGGAAGAGCACCGGA
This sequence comes from Terriglobales bacterium, assembly GCA_045808065.1. Lineage (GTDB taxonomy): Bacteria > Acidobacteriota > Terriglobia > Terriglobales > Acidobacteriaceae > Gp1-AA112. The sequence continues at coordinate 1,386 of JBJMGD010000031.1, forward strand.
CCAAGCTTGCGTGCATGCAGCAGCGGTTGCAGCGAGGCAAAAAAGGCGTCCACGTCCTGCTCCACGTCGGTCAGCCGCTTGATGTGCGTGATGCGTTGATGTGCTTTCGCGACAAAAGTAAACCCGTCGGGAGTGACCGTGGCCCAGTTCTGAAGCGTAGTAACCGCCGCCCGCGCGCGAAATGTGTAATTCACTTCGACGCAGTTCAGCTGGGTCGAGTAGTAGTCGAGAAACTTGCTCGCGGGAGTCTTCGCCGGATAAAAGTCAGGCTTCCAGCTCGAGTAGGCCCATCCCGAAGTTCCAATATGGACTCTATGCATTTCAGGTATTCCGCTGCGATTCAGAGATTGTGTCACAACTCAAATGGGTCCGTATCGGGCACGGCTAATCTTCTCTCAACAGCTTAAAATGACGATGGCGTCGGTGGAGGCATCATGCTCAATTTAAAGCCCACGAAACGGCTATTGAAGGGCCAAGGGACAAAACGCCGGGAGACTCCCATCGAGTTTGTTTCGTCTATGGCAACCGTGGTGGCTGTTGCTCTGTTCATCATCACATTCAACATTCAGGCGTTTGAGATCCCAACCACTTCGATGGAGAACACACTGCTTGTAGGCGACCACGTTTTCGTGGATCGCATCACTGTAGCTCCAGATTCCAAATGGGATTCTCTTGAGCATCATCGGGCCATCCAACATGGCGACGTAATCGTTTTTTACTCGGTTGAGACTCCTGATCTGCATTTGGTGAAAAGAGTCATCGGAGTACCGGGCGATAGGATTCATCTGCGAAATGGAGTTGTGTATCGCAACGGAGAGCCGTTGATAGAGCCATATGTGGTCCATAGCATTGGCAACTACCTTCCGTACAGGGACGATTTCCCCAGCGTCGTTGCATCACAGGCGCAAGACACTGTCGTCCCAGATTGGCCAATACGAGATGGCGAAAACGTGATAGTCCCGCCTGACCACTATTTTGTTATGGGGGACAACAGGGACGTTAGTCACGACAGCCGCTATTTTGGCTGTATTCCTCGCGAGAACGTCATTGGAAGGCCGCTGTTCATTTACTGGTCATTCAAGACGCCTAACGACCAGTGGTCAAAGACTGATGCCGCAGATCGCGTGCAATTCTTCGGTCATATCGTGCTGCATTTCTTTGATGACACAAGATGGAGTCGAACATTCCAGAGAGTTCAGTGAACAGGAAGCCCGGCGGTCAGAAGTATTCGCCCGATTTGATTGCTGCAATCACGGCTTCTGTGGTGAGGCCAGCGTCTTTCAGAATCTGCGCAGCCTTAGAGTCCTGCGATAACTCTGCCGCCAAAAGATGAAGTGGTTCCACGCTCTTTTGCTTCAATTCCTCTTTGAGAGCCATCGCACTTTGCAGCGTGCGGCCGAGCGCAGGCGACATGGGCATATCGAGTGAATCCGCAATCGGATCAGCCTTCACTGACGTCAGTTCCAGTCTGCTAAGAATTTCGGCGGCGGTTTCGTGCGATAGAAATGAGAGGCTCGGGGCCTGCGGTGGTTGAAAATAGGCCTGAAGGTCGGAGCCCATCTTCATGCCAAAGAGGCCCATTTTCTTTGCCTTTTCCCCTTGATCCTCAAGAACAAAGGCCTCGATCAAGTGCTCTGGTTGAATGGCAGCGGCGCCCCGACGCCCCGCGATTGCGCGGGTTACTAAGATAATTCTTCTCGCCCTATCAGAATAGAGTTCAAACACCTTTGTATGCCGGACTTATATCCTAATCGCGTTCCCAATGACCAGGGCTGGGCAGGTCTCGCGGGCCAGCGCTAAAGCGCAAATTTGCAATGCCCGTTGCTGTCGCAAGCTTGAAAGCCTTGCTCCCCCGACTGAAAGTCGGGGGCTTCCACCCAAGATCGGAACCGGGAATGTATGCGCTCGATCTGAGTCTGTTCAGCGGATGAAGTATCCAGAAACCTTCCACTCACCGTTATCCAGCATTGGCGTGACCGTTTCAACCGCGGCCTTCTTGTGCTCGAACGAAGTCTCATATTGGATCACGACATAATCACCATCAGGGACGCCCGGCAGATGGTCCGCATAGGTGGCTTTCTTGATCTTTCGGGAGAGCACCTGACCGAAGGGCGACCGGGTGGTCTGCGCGGCCTTTTCCCATTGTTCTTTGCTGACCTTCGACTTGAACATCTCAGACGCCGTCTGCCAACTCTGGTCGTAAGCGCCGGAATCGACGAGTTTCAGCCATTGCTCAGCAGCAGATTGCGCCTTCTGAATTCGTTGATCGGAGTCAGTCTGAAGACCGAAAGCGGAAAGCGCGGCAGTGAGTAGAATCAGCCACACAGTTTTCACGGCAAGAGAGTAGCACGAGCAAATTGCTTCGAGCGTATTTCATAACTGCTAGAGTCGGGCTCTTATGCCCGCGGAGCGACCGTCGTCACCGTGTTCTTTTTTGTCCTTCGCCTCAACGCGGTACGCGCTAAGGCCAGGAAGGTGCGGAAGTCTGCTAGAAGGTGGGCATAAGGGCCCGCCTCTACCGACCCTGGCATAAAGAGCCCTCCGCTACCGACGATCCAATGTTTATGAAAGGTGCGCTCGCAAAGAGACCTGACTTGAGGCGGCCCGGTTTCTCAGCGACACGTCTAACTAAGCGACGCGTGTACATAATGGAGGTGCGCTGTGGCGGAACTGATTCATCAACATCCGGCAAAGATCGACGATCGCGGTACAACATATAGTGCGCGAGTTTGTGGCGCGCAGAGAACTGACGGAACCTGGCAGGGCTGGCTGGAATTTCATCCAGCCGATAAGAGGAAGCCGGTGTTACGTACGAATCAAGAGACCTCTCAGCCCAGCCGCGTCACCATCGAGTATTGGGCGCTAGGGTTAGAACCGGTTTATTTCGAGGGAGCTCTCGCTCGCGCCCAGCGTCGGCTGATGTAGCTCGGCGGAGAGAATTGAGTTTTAACCAACTCTTGCTGCGGCAGCCTGCGGTTGTGCGTCCAAACGGTTCAATTCTTTTTCGTTTGCTCCAGAAGATCGGAGCGAATGCCCGGCCGGCCATTCTATTCCCGTTTCGGTCTTCATGTCTAACTCCGAGAATCTGGGGCGCGCCCACTCCTGGAAGCCCTCAGCGAAGCAAGAAGTCCTATAATGGGAACAAAGTGAGCCACTCAGCCAGGTGATCACCACCTGCCGCCGCCCGCTGCCGCAGGTGGTTCTGCTTCGGTGAATACGTACTCGTGCTGGCCGTCACGAATGATGAGCGCGCGCTTTCCGCTTCGTTCACCGACCACGAATTCAAACCCTTCATTGGTGGGATCGATGGTGATGAAGGACGTGGTGCCGTCGTCGTTCTTGCGCGAGGCTACGGCGCTCTTCCATTCGCCAAAATCGAAAGTGATGGCGCCCTGGTTCTTTAGTACGTATATATCGCCGAGTTCCTTGCTCGTGTAGCGAGCTGCCAGCTTACTCACTGAAGAAGATTCAGCAGGCACCACGAGCCGCTCGCGCTCTTTGGCCAGGACGGCTTTGTGGCGGGCGGCGGCGGCAGCTACGTCGCCGGCGGCCTCGGGTTTGCCGTCGAAGACTACTTCCTGCAGTCGGCGCAGAAACGGCCGCAGCAGGGATCCTCCAGTATCGGAATTGGTGAGCAGCACGGCGCCTATTCCTGAATCGGGAAGGAAGTAGATGTCGCTCTTGTACCCCGCCATGCTGCCGCCGTGATGGACCATACGTACGCCATAGGTTTTATCCACCATCAAGCCCATTCCATACATCTGGTCCTCACCCACGGCGACCTGAGGAGCGCGGCGGACAAGCAGGTTCTCTGAGGAGACCAACTGCTTGCCGCTGGGCAGCTTGCCCTGCGACAGCTCGAGCTGTACGTAACGAATCAGATCGTGCGCCGACGTCCACACTCCGCCCGCAGGACGATGCGGCATCACTGCGTAGTCGAAGGCAATGTTGGCTACTTCGGGCTTGCCATCGATATCGTCACCGTGCGGACTGGCATGGTTACCCTTGAGTGCGCGGGCCATGTCAAAGGTCGTGGATTTCATCCCCAGCGGATCGAAAATCTTCTTCTGCATCGCTTCGTCATAGGCTTTACCTAGTTCCATATTGGGATAGACGAGATGTGCCCCGACGTATCCTGCGGCCGCCGCCATCAAATTGCTGTACTGAAATACTTCTCCATACTTGCTGGTGGGCTGCATGGTTCCGAGCAGTGCGAGCGACGACAGTGGCGTAGCTTGCTTGAATTCGAAGATCCACTCCAGATCCTGACGCGGCAACCCAGTACAGGCGCAGATCAGGTTTTTTACCAGGACGCGTCTGGTGGTATCGGCATCGCCCAATTTGAAACTGGGATAGACCTCGGTTACAGGCTGGTCCCATCGCAAGGTTTTCTCGTCCACCAGCTCCGCCAGCAGGAGCGTCGTCATTCCTTTTGTATTGGAGGCGGCCATGAACACAGTGTTTTCGTCCACGCGTTCAGGTTTGCCCAGCTCGCGCACGCCGAATCCGCCTTCGTACACCACTTTGCCGCCATCGATGAGCGCAAGCGAAGCTCCGGGAATGCCGAGTTGCTGCATCGAAGTCTCCACGAAGGACTTGAGCTGAGCGATGTGCGCCCCATCCAGCGGCTGCGCCTTGCGGCCGGTGAATGACTCGCGCTGGTAGCCCTTGGGACGCAAGCTTTGGACAATCAAACCAATGGGTGAGCCGCGCTTCTCGAATGTCGGCTCGCTGCCATCCAGGATGACCACCGTCCAGGCGCTGCCGGCGCGGGAGGCAATCGCCTGCACTACGGCGCGCTCATTGGGAGAAGTCTCATAGTCGAAGACCTGGCGCTCCTCCCATCCGTTGCGCGCGGGACGGGGCGTGACGATCTTGAGCGGGTGCTTGGCCTCGGGCTTGTAAGCAGACCATGCTTCAGTCACGGCGGCGTGGGCATCGGCGGCGTCGGAATCTACGATGGCAACATGCGTGTCAGTCTCCGGAGGCTCCAGGATCACGAGGCTTTTGCCGGTAACAATCACCCAGCCGGCGGGCACAGTGAACGTTGCCCCTGCTGCGGTGACCCGCGGAGTGTCAGAGGTCAGCCGCTCCGGCGCCGTCCTTGCTTCAGCCGCCGGTGCGGATGTTTGCAAGGCATACGCAGCTCCAGGCTGCAATCCGAGGCTCAGAAGAAGGAGTAAGAGTGTTCGAGGTTTCGACATAGGCATTATCCAGTACTGAAAATTTGTGGCACCTAACCTCCCGGTACAGGTTGCCGTCACAGATTGGCAGGAAACCCAAACTCCACTATTCCCACATTTATTCCCACATTTCTGGAGTTTGGCACCCATTTGCTCGCCTTGTATCCCCCAGCTTCCACCCAAGTTGAAATACTTTGCACATCGGCGCAATGCCGATCAAGCCCGAGCCGGGGTTGCAGCTCGTAGTTGCATACGTTTAGAGAAGCAAAGATTGAAGATATGCTTTGGCCTCGAATCTGCAGCCACGACCCGCAGCATAGGAGTATATCGCCGGACTCCCTCCCACAACTTAGTCCCTTTAGGAGAATCAAACCGCATGAAGAAATTCGCTCCCTGGTTCATGCTGCTGGCGCTGTTAAGTTTTAGCTTTGCAGCTTTTGCGCAGCATAGTGGCTCAATTTCGCCCAACAGCCCGAGTATCCACCCCGTCAGTTCCGGCGCTCTTCACGGCAACGCTCAACGCTCGGGCTTCTCGCCATTTTTGCGAGTTGGCCCACAGGCCATCCCAGTTGACGCTTCCGAATCCGGTGCAGGTTCCAATTTTGGTCTGTTCACCTGCCAAATTGTCAATCTCTCGCCGGGGACTACCTGTTATGACCCTTACCAGATGCGCCACGCCTATGGCATCGATACGCTAGTCAACGCTGGATTCGACGGTAAGGGAAAGACGATCGTTATCGTAGACGCATTCCAGTCCCCTAACATCGTTGCGACCCTGAATAGTTTCGACAGCTTTTACGGTTTGCCGAGTTTGAACGGGCTTGGCGCTGCCCAGAGCAGCAGCCTCGGCACATTCACTCAGGTAGCGCCGGATGGTCTGACTCCGTTCATCGTCGGCAATAACAATATGGCTGGTTGGGCGGAGGAAATCTCCCTGGACGTACTTTGGGCACATGCCATCGCTCCGGGTGCCAACATCACGTTGGTTTTGGCAAAGTCGAACAACGATGACGACATCCTGAGCGCCACTAAATATGCGGTGGATAACAATCTCGGTGACGTGATCTCTCAAAGCTTCGGCGAGAACGAGAGTTGCGTCGATCCGAGCGTGATGGCACAGCAGCATCAGGTTTTCGCTGACGCAACGGCAAAGAACGTTACGATCTTCGCATCGGCCGGCGATTCCGGCGCGGCGCAAGGGTCCTGCGACGGCAAGTCGTTGGTGAAGGCGGTCTCCTCTCCTGCAACCGATCCATTGGTCACGGCCGTCGGCGGTACCGAACTGCACGCGGCGAGATATTGCCTGGCTAGTAGAGGATGCAACCCGGCTTCAAACCCGCCTCCTCCTGCCCCTGGAACGTATCAGGGCGAGATTGTGTGGAATGAAAGCGCTAGCGGTATTGGTGCCACTGGTGGCGGATTGAGTGTGGTATTTGACGAACCTTCCTACCAGAGGGGAATACTCCACGACGGCAAACTGCGGGGAGCGACGGATGTCTCTTACAACGCTGCAGTACTGCATGGCGTTCTGACATTCCTTAACATCCCCGGCGTCACCAGTTCGGCCGGTGGATTCTTCCTTTTCGGTGGCACCAGCGCTGGTTCGCCGCAATGGGCAGCCATCACGGCCATCGCCGACCAGCACGCCGGACATAACCTGGGCTTCATCAACACGGCGCTCTATCACATCGCTCAGGATCAGGCAGCCTACTCGACCACCTTCCTCGACGTGACCAGTGGTGATAATTCTTTCGCCGGTATTACTGGATTCAGCGCCGGACTGGGTTGGGACCCAGCTACTGGTCTAGGATCTCCAGCGGCAGCTCAATTGGTTAGTGCGTTGGAACTGCAGGTCTCAGCAGGTGACGGAACGGCGGCAATTGCCGTATCAAAGCCGCATTCGAATGCCAAACCTAATGCGAATGGCCACGTGGCACCGCACTAGACAGAACTGAAGCTATTAACCTTTCGAAACAGAAAAGCCGCCTTAGGCGGCTTTTCTGTTTATACAAGCTGTGGAAGTCACCATAGAACCGACGAAGAAATGCCCCCGCTACAAACAGCAGAAGTCTTATGGGCTGGCTCCTGGTATAGCCCGCAACGACGGCATCACCCGTCCGTACATTCAGCCAATTGTGGCAGCTCCTTTGACGAGCGTAGTGAGCCATCGATTGTGCGACCAGCTCTGCAGTAGTCGACAACTGAAACCTCATCACTCCACGACAATAGCTCCTTGCAGTAGACGCGCATGAATTTAGCACTGCTTCTATGGATGCCAGGCGATCAGGATTCTTAGCTATATATTCCTTGACGAGTATATACCTAATGGAGTATACAAAGAGGAGTGGAATCCAACTTCGAAATCATTGCGGAGCCAAACCGCCGGGCGATATTGAGCCTGCTGGTTTCGTCACAACGGTCGGTGGGCGAGATCGAGCGACGACTTCGTATGTCGCAGCCGACCGTATCAAAGCACCTGCGCGTGCTGCGTGACGCCGGTTTCGTGGAATCCACGGCGGACGCACAGCGCCGTCTCTATCGGCTCAAGCCTGAGCCACTGCAGGAGATCGATGCATGGCTGGCTCAGTTCCGCCGGTTCTGGTCCGCGCATGTAGACGCTCTCGAACGCCACCTCGATCGAATGAATGAAGATCAATCACCACCAACAAAAAGAAAGACTAAGGAGAAGACGACGCGGCCCAAATCGCGACGTGACTAAGGAAAAGCGAAATGAAAATCAAAGTGACCAGCGTATACGTGGACGACCAGACGAAGGCCCTGCGCTTCTATACGGACGTACTGGGCTTTACCAAGAAGACCGATTTCAGCCAGGGCCCATATCGCTGGCTGACCGTGGCATCACCCGAGGATCCGGATGGCACTGAGCTGCAATTGGCGCTAAACAACAATCCTGCGGCCAAAGCGTATCAGCAGGCGATCTTTCAACAAGGGCAGCCGGCGACCATGTTCTTCACCGACGACATCAAGGGCGATTACGAGCGAATCAAGGCGCGCGGCGCCGAGTTCACGACTCCGCCCACCGACGTAACCGGCTCGACCATTGCGATGCTGAAGGACACTTGCGGCAACCTCATTCAGCTCACCCAACTGGCGCGCTATTCACACTGAGGACAAAACGGTGAGCGATTGCGAGCAGGACCGTGAACCATTTCAGGAAGTGGACGCCTGGCTGGAGCAGTTGCGTCGGTTTTGGTCCACTCTCGTAGATGCTCTGGAACGCCACCTCGATCGCATGGATGAAAATCCATCAACACGAATGAAACGGAAGAGAAGGAGAAGCTAGATGTCCGATCGTGAGCCGTACGAACCGGGTCCGGCCAGCGGAGCGCAGGTACGAAAGGATGGAGACAAGTGGACTCTCATTCTCACGCGAGAGCTTCGCCACTCGCCTGAAAAAGTATGGAAAGCGCTAACCGATCCGGCGCATCTGCGCAAATGGGCGCCATTTAATGTCGACGGAAACCTGGATGCGGTTGGAACAGTAAACCTCACCTGGGTGGGAGCGCCCACGCCAATCGAAACAAAAGTGACGCGAGCCGACGCTCCCAATGTGCTCGAGTACGGCGATAACCGGTGGGAACTCGAACCCTCTGCCGACGGCACGCGCTTGACGCTGTGGACGAAGATCGATCGCCGCTTCATCTCAATGGGTGCTGCCGGATGGCACATTGCTTTCGATGTTCTGGACCACCTTCTCAGAGGAACTCCGGTCAGCCGCATCGCTGGCGGCGATGCGACGAAGTTCGCCGGCTGGCAGCGGCTGAACGCGGAGTACGCCCAGCAGTTCGGCGTCAAGGCGCCCAACTGGCCGCCTAAGGTCGCTCAAAAAATAGTGAATCGAGGTGGACGATGAGCCAAACCACCAAACGTTGGATTTTTCGCTGGATTCACATCGTCTTTGCGATTCCGATCATCGGCTACATCTATAGTCCCTTTGACCAGATTCCAAACTACGCGCCGGCTACCCGGTATGTCTTCGTTCCTATAATGGTCCTGTCGGGACTTTGGATGTGGAAAGGCCACGTGGTTCGAGGATTGATTTCGAAAAGATCCGCGTGACATTCAGCGAGCAAGCCCGCAACTATTCCGCGCGAAGCGCCTGTGTCGGCTCTATGGATGCGGCGCGACGTGCTGGAATCAGCGCGGCAAGAGTTCCTACCAGGAGCAGAGTAATGATCACTCCTATGTAGGTGATCGCATCGACGGGTGATACACCGTAGAGGAAGCTGGTCAGAGATCGCACCGTTCCCAATGAAGCCAGCAGTCCTACGGCCAAGCCGATCGAAATCAGTAGCAGTCCTTTGCGCAGCATCATTTCCAAAATCTGGCGGCGGTCTGCGCCCAAGGCCATGCGAATCCCGATCTCTCGCCGGCGCTGCCCAACAATTTGCGACAGGACGCCGTATAGTCCGGCCAGTACCATCACAACTGCAATCCCGGCGAACGATGCCACTAGATATAAGCCTAGCCTCTGATTGAAGTCTGCTTGATCGTGCGCGGCCTGCATGGTGGTGAAATTATCGAGAGCGAACTCCGGCGCGGATTCATGAAACGCGTTGCGAATCGCCGAAGCGATGTCTACGGGTCCATGGGTCTTGACGACGTAGTTGGTTTCCGATGTGACCAAAAATTGATGGTAAAAGGATGCGATTGGGATTTGCGGATAGGGCAAATCGATTTCCGGTATCACAGGTTCTGCGATTTTGGTTTGGATTGAATCTGCCATCACGCCAACAATCGTGTATGGCTTCTGCATGCCGCTTTCGATTCTGTCCTTCGTGGTTCGCCCGCCAAAATCGATCTGCTTGCCGATTGGATCTTCTCCCGCGAAATAGCGCTTCGCGAGCGTCTCGTTGATCGTGAGGACATAAGGAGAGGCAGCGGTATCCTCGTCGGTGATGGCCCTTCCGCGGAGCACAGGAGTCGTCATCACTTGCTGATAACGGCCGCTGACACTGCGCAGGAGAGCTTCATTCTTATTCGCGTCTTCCGGCGAGCGTGGTCGGCCAACTACTTGCCACGAAGTATGCATATCAATGCCCTCGAAGGGCAGCGCGTTGGCGAAGGCTACATCGACAACTCCGGGCAGGTGGCGCAGCTTCTCTGCCATCGGAGCATAGACGCGCAATGCAATCGAGTCCGCCTGGTCCTTGGACGCTGATTTATTCTGAGTAAAGAAACCAGCTGCGCTGCCTGGCATAGCCATGAAGCTGGTGATGTTGTTCTCTTCAAATCCCAGATAGAGATGCTGCAGTTTGTACAGCGTTCGAAACATCAGTCCACCGGAGATGAGAAGAATTACCGAGAGCGCGACTTCGCCGGCGACCATTGCGCCACTCAGCCGGGAACGTCCGCGATTGCCGGCTGCTCCACGGGAGCCTGCCTGCAGGACAGCTTGGGGATCGCTGCGCATTGCAACCAGCGCGGGAGCCATGGATGAAAGTAAAGTAACGATTGTTGTTGCCAGCAACAGCATCAGAAAAACGCTCAAGCGCAAATGAATTTCACCGGCGCGTGGAATCAAATCGGGAGGAAGATGGCGGATTCCGTCCAGCATCAGCTGAGCAAGTCCGACTCCGACGGCAGCGCCCGCAATGCACAGCACCCCACCTTCCACCAGCATTTGCATAAGCAACGCGCGACGAGTGGCGCCCAGGGCAGTTCGCACAGCAAGCTCCTGTGCGCGCGCAAGACAGCGCGCCAACTGCAAGTTGGCGACATTGGCGCAGGCGATGAGCAAGACCAAAATCAGAGCGCCCGTCAGCGCGAGAAATACCGGCTTCACCTGCGCGGTCACCACATTGCGCAATGGAATGGCGCGAAACGCCAGATCCTTAGCGTGCTCCGGATCTCTCTGGGCGATGCTGCGGGCGATGGAGGTGAGTTCCGATTGAGCAGCTTGCAGGCTGACTCCAGGACGCAGGCTCGCCATCAAGTACAGGAAGCTGGAATTGCGTTTTTTCGACGCCTCCCAATCAGGCTGATACGGTAGCCAGACACCCTTGGAAGCATCGCTGTCCGAGAATGACAGGCCTTCCGGCAACACCCCAACCACGGTGTAAGGGTTGTTCCCGATTCGGACTTGCTGACCCACGACGTGCGGATTAGCTGCAAAATGCTCGCGCCAGAAGGGTGCCGTGAGGATAACTACATTTGCCGCGCCGGGCTGATTGTCGCTGTCCGTGAACGGACGTCCCAATATAGGACGGACGCCTAGAGCATCGAACAAGCTCGCGGTGGTCTTTACTACAACCGCGCCCTGGCTGGTTTGCGAATTACGAACCACTGCGACATCGATAGCGTACGCTACGACAGCGCGAAATTGCCGTGCCTGCTCGCGAATATCAAGGTAGTTGATCCACGAAGTCGCGCGTACGCTATTCCCTTCAGAGGCGGCGCCTGGAGTGATTGCGACAATCTGATCGGCATCTTGATAGGGAAGCGGGCGCAGCATGACGCTATCGATCACGGTGAACATGGCCGTGTTTGCCCCAATCCCGAGCGCCAGCGTGAGGATCGCGAGCGTGGCAAAACCTGGATTTTTATGAATCTGACGTAGCGCAAATCGAAGATTGTCGATCATGGATGTCCCTGCCGGCTTTCAACGCAGAATGAGAGCAGTTTAAAGTCCATCCTAATCGCTTCATGAGCAATAACTTATTCCATGCATTCGGTATCCGGGCTGTTCAGCAGCGAACAGTGGTTTCCAGCAATGGGCAGTAAGTGGGTAGCGAAGGAGAGTGTCCTCCGCTTTCGGATGACTAAGCTTGCTCGTTAAGCAAGTAGGTGGCTAAGCAATGGCACGGTTCCGTCCGCCTGAGGCGGACTCAAACCGTGCCACGATTCGAAGCATAAGCAGGGTTCAGTGGCACAGGCGCCCTCGCCTTTGGGCTGCTGTGCCACTAACGTGAACTGCTGCAGGCGGTTTATCATCCAACTGACCGGGTTGACCATGAACTTCAGATCCTCCTTTCCGGTTCATTTGCTCGCTATCTCTATAGTTGCGATTTCGTCCATTGCTGCGTCTGCCCGAACTCAGTTCACATCAATTCTCATTACGGAACCGAAGAAGAGTTCAGCGATGTCAGAGCGTGAACAAAATGGGCTGCGGGGTTTGGTGAAGACTTGCGTTGACGAACGCAGTTATCCGGCTGCCAGTGCCGGTGACGGCACTGAGCTTCCGGAGCGCAAGTATTCGTATTCGACGGAATACGATGTTGCCGGACACATCATCGAGACCCGCAGCGGCGAGTCGAGTGGGAAGGATTGGGTCACGCGCAACACCTACGATGGTTCGGGCAGGCTCTTGAAGCGTGCTTGGGGCAAGGACGGCGGCCCACTCCATGAGGCTATCTATACCTACGATGCCCAAGGGAGGCTGCTGAACACTCGCGGTCCCGGAAACACAGACTCCAGTAGCTTCCATTACGACGAGCACGGGAGAAAGACCAAGGTGCAGGTTTCGCGTGCCGAAGACTACAAGCCGAACGTTGGCATTGCAGGCTCGCCCTTCGAGTCTGCCGATCAAGCGCCCAACCTTCCCGGCGGCGGGACCGCTACGACGATCTATGACGAAAACGATCGCCCCAATGAAATACAGGTTCGCAATGCGGACGGTGAACTCGTCACGCGAGCACTGCGCACGTATGACTCGCAGGGGCGGGTCAGCGACGAGAAGCAGATCATGGAGAGCATGGCTGCGTTAATGCCCGCCGCGCAACTCCAGAAGATTCTGGACGAATCTGGGGCGTCCCGCGAACAGTTTCAGCAAGAGCTGACGAGACTAATGGGCGGCCACGATGGGCCGACCGCAATGGGGTACACCTACGACTCACAAGGTCGAGTGAAAGAGATGCACCGCCGCATTTTCAATGAGGATGAACACACCGAGATTACATATAACGATCACGGCGACAAATTGGCGGAGATAATGCGGACTACGAAACTCGGCGGAGATGAAGCAGAACAAAATACTCCCGGTCCGCCTTCCTATAACGAAACCGTGTATTCCTATCGCTACGACACACATGGCAACTGGACAGAGCAAACCGTGTCCTGGCGATCCACTCCGGATGGCGCGCTGCAAAAGTCGACCGTGACTCGACGCACGTTGACCTACTATTGAGCGCGGTTCAATCGCGAGACGAACAATACGGTCTAAGCCGCGGCTGCGGAATTGTTTGATGAGACTGCGTCGGAACATTCCGCCAGTCGCGCGCTAGTGATCCACTCTTCTCCTTTGGTCTATCCCAAATATTTCTGCAAGGGCTCCCAGTAATGGGATCGCCAACCCGAGGCAAGGTGTTCTCCGGCACCTCGGGGGAATCCGGTGTGATCGAAGATGATTTTTGTGGCCGATCCAGCATCTTGCAATTTGAACCTGACGATCGAGTAGACGCCCGCGGTCCATGGCTTCTCCCGCCAAGCCTGAACCAGCAGTTCATTGGGCACCATCTCAATATGTCTGCCGGTGATTAGGCCGCCAAAGATGGAAAATGCTCCGCCCACTTCCTGGCTGATCTCCGTTGAAGTGTCGTGATAACTGAGCTCCGTCACTTTGGTGAACTGCCTCTCATCGGTCAGAGCCCGATAAACGCGGTCCCGACTTGCCCGGATCACTTCCTCCTGGTGAATGCATTCGCAATTGTGTGTGAGTCCGCTTCTGTCGATCGCGCCGGTCGTCTTTTCTGCTTGAGCGAACAAGGCTCCTGACCGCGTGCACAAGCCCAGGACTGCCAACCTGGGCAGCAGGCGGGAGGCAACTTCTCTGCGTGTGGGTAAACCAGAGATCATCGAGGATGCTCCTTCGTATGCGTCATGATTCCCGTGGGGCGATCGCTACTACTAAACAGCGCTCGGCTGATTATGAAAAATGATTGCAGAAGGCCAGACATACAGGAGTGCTCAGAGCTGGAAGCTTACAATTGTCGTGCTTCCCTAAACCGTTTACAAGAGTCTAAGCTAGAGTCTTGTCAGTCGTTGACAGGAGGGCAAGCTGGGAAAGCCGACAGATTTGGTTCAGGGGACACTCGACCTTTTGATCCTCAAGACGGTTGCCTTGCAGCCAATGCATGGATGGGGGATCGCGCAGCGTATCCGGCAGGTGTCGAAGGAGGTCTTGCAGGTTCAACAGGGCGCGCTGTACCCGGCACTGCACCGGCTGGAGCAACAGGGCTGGATTCGCGCGAAGTGGGGAGAGTCGGAAAACAATCGTCGCGCGAAGTACTACTCGCTTACTCCAGATGGCGCCAAGTATCTTCGCCAACAGGAGGCGCGGTGGAACCGGTTGTCAGAGGCGATTGATCTGGTACTGGAGATGAGTTAACGCCGACCAAACATGCGTCTGTACTACAAATTGCCGCTCCGCTTGCGTTCACTCTTTCGTAGGCACGCTGTCGATCAGGACCTTGACGATGAGATCCAGTTCCATCTTCAGCAACAGCTCGACGAATACCTTGCAGAGGGAATGAATCCGGAAGAAGCACGGTATGCCGCGTTGCGGTCGATAGGCCGGCTGCAGCAGACGAAGGAGGAATGTCGAGAAATGCGAAACGTAAATTTCCTCGAAAACATCGGTCAGGATCTGCACTTCGGTTTTCGCATGATGCGACGCAGCCCAGGTTTTGCACTCCTTGCGCTGCTCTGCCTGACTCTTGGTATCGGAGCTAACGCCGCGGTCTTCAGTTGGATCGAAGGCGTTCTGCTGCGGCCTTTTCCGATGGTCGTTGGCCAGGAACGCTTGATGGCAGTTACGGGAACGATGCGTGCCACGTCTGAGCGGACGGGTCTCTCCTGGCCCAATTTCCTCGACCTGCAGAAGAATTGCAAGCTCTTCGACGCCTTCATCGTCGACCAGATCATGGGCGCAACTCTCGACGTTGGCGACCATGCCACGATCACTACCGGCAGCGTCGTCTCCTCAAACTACTTCGAGGCATTGGGAGTGCGTCCCACTTTGGGACGCGGCTTCCAGCCCGGGGAAGATTACGGCCGCAACGCCCATCCCGTCGTTGTGATCAGTTACCAAATGTGGAAAGACCGCTTCCACAGCGATCCCGCAGTCATTGGCAAGACGCAGATGTTCAACGGGCAGCCGCACGTGATCGTCGGCGTGGCCCCGGAAGGCTTTCAGGGGACGTTTGTCGGCTGGGCCATGCAGTTTTGGGTCCCGGTATCGATGCAGGAAAGATTTGTTCCGGGCGGATACAAGCTCGAGGATCGTGGTGCGGATTGGATCGAAGCCTATGTCCGGCGAAAGCCGGGGGTAACTGAGCAGCAGGCACAGGCGGAGATCTCGGCGGTGGCGAAGCGGCTGGAGGATGAGTATCCGGCAACCAACCGGGGACGCGGGATCCAGCTGTATCCAATATGGGCAACTCCCTTCAATAATGCGGGCACACTTTTTCCCACGTTGAGCATTGCTCTCGGAGTCGTGGTCTTTGTGCTGCTTATCGTCTGTGCGAACGTCAGCAATTTGCTGCTGGTGAAGGCGTTCGGGCGCCGGCACGAGATGACCGTCCGCCTGGCTCTGGGCGCGGGTCGCGGACGGCTGTTGCAGCAGCTTCTCACTGAAGGTCTGTTGCTATCGAGTATCGCCGCCGTCACCGGACTCATTCTTGCGTACTGGACTCGCAACTTGCTCGTGCTCATGCTGCCAAAGCGCGGAGGGACTGCGATGTATTTGCCCGGCGCGCTGGATTGGCGAGTGCTTGTGTTGAGCATCGTCACCTGCCTGGTTTCGACCGTGCTGCTCGGACTAGTGCCCGCGATCCACAGCCGCAAACTTGATCTGACCTCGGCGTTGAAGGCCGAGTCGGGAGGCGTGGTCGGCGGAAGGCGGCGAGCGCTGGCGCAGTCGAGCCTGGTGCTGGTGCAGGTGGCATTGAGCTTTGTTCTATTGATTGGCTCGGGCCTGTTGCTGAGGAGCCTGCGCGCCGTTCAGAACACGAGTCCAGGTTTCTCGACGAATGACGTAATTACGACGTGGTTCGCTACCAAATCGGCGGGCTACGACAAGCAACGTACATTCACCTTCGAAGACGATCTGGTTGACCGTCTGCGAGCCGTGCCTGGTGTGCAAGCGGCCGCGTTCTCGCGAATGACTCCGTTCACCTACGGCGTCTATTCGTCCGCGTCAATAGCCGTCGATGGATATGTTCCGCCGTCCCAGCAGCAGCCGGTCGTCGAGTACAACGAGGTTAGCCCCGGCTATCTGACCACAATGGGAATTCCGCTCGTATCGGGCCGGGAGTTCACGCGCGCTGACAATGAGGCGGCACTCCCGGTTGCTATCGTGAATGACGCCTTGGCAACTCAGTTCTGGCCTGGTCAGGATGCGGTGGGGAGGCGAATTCAGGTAAAAGGAAAATGGCTGCAGGTAGTAGGCGTCGCCAAAGTGTCAAAGTACCGAACGCTGATGGAAACTCCAAAGCCGTTCTTCTACGTGCCGATGCGGCAGAGCTTAGTAGGCGGCGATCTATTCGTCCGGACTTCTCTAACGCCGTCGATGCTAGCCAGCGCGTTGATGCGCGAAGTGCATGCAATCGATCCAAACCTCGCCTCCGGCGAAATGATCACGATGCAGGAAGAGATCAACCGTTCGACGGCTGTCCAGCGAATCGCTGTGAATATGCTCGGTGCTTTTGGTGTATTAGCGCTCCTGCTCGCGGGCATCGGACTCTATGGAGTGATGTCCTACGCGGTCTCGCAGAGTACCCGCGAGTTCGGCCTGAGGATGGCGCTCGGCGCACGCGGGAGCGATCTGCTGCGATTGGTGATATCGCAGGGGCTGCTGCTAACGATGATCGGCGTGGTTGTTGGCGGCATTGCAGCTCTCGGACTGTCGCGCCTGCTCGGCTATCTGCTGTATCGAGTGAGCCCGCGTGACCCGTTGACGTTCGGGACCGCAGTGATTGTGATGGCGGTCGCCTCAGTGGCAGCCTGCTTCTTACCAGCATGGCGAGCCACGCGCACCGATCCCGTACGCGCGCTGAGAGGTTGAGCCAGAGATGAAGAAGGCTGGGCGCCGAGCCAGTCGCTTATTGTGTCTCGGAGTCTTTGCTGGGATTGAAGGCTTGGCCTAACTGGTCTGCTTCTTCACGTAGGCGAGTCTCTTCCTGAGCCTTTGTCCGCTTTTCCGTTTGCTGATCCATGCCGGCGCGCTTCTCTTTGCCTTTACGAATCACTTCGGCGTATTTGCTCTCGGGCTTTCCGGTGTTTTCGTCCGCCATACGGGAGATTATGGCACAGTCGGGGCATCAAATCGCTCCAGTCAATGCCCTTTGTACTCGACAAAGAAGTCACGAAACTGTTCTTTCAGGCGGCGCCGAGTATTTGACAACGACACACGTGAATGTCGGGATTATCAGAATGATTGAGCTCATAGTCCTTGGTGAGGTCTTCGCCGCAACAAAAGCCTCAGCGGCCTCACATCAGAATGCCCCGCGGGCGGGGCATTCTGTGTGCAGGTCGGAGCGATTTCTCACTAACGGCGATAGGAACCTCCGCCGTTGTATCCCTGTTGGTAGCCCTGCTGGTAAGCCTGGCGGTACATATTCTTGTACTGCTGACGGTCACCATAGGTCGCGCTGTAGTTGTGGTCGGCATTTTTGTAGGCTTGCTGCTGCGTTGGGCGGAAGCTGTGCCCTGTCTGGCGATCGGCACTGCCGTCGTTGACACCATCCTGATAGCCGACCTGCTGCGCCGGATTGCCTCCCCGATTGTAATTCCCATATTGGGAGCCATAAGCTCCACGATTATACGTGTCCCGGCCGTTGTCCCAGCGTCTATCGTGGTCACCGTATTGTCCACTAGTTGCGCCATACGCCTGATCGTACCCAGCCTGGTAGGCGGTGCGGTCGCGATCGTTGTTGAAGCGGCCGCGGTACCGGCGATCGCGGTTGGCGGCCCGGTCTTCCTGACCGTGACGCATTCCCTGCTGGTACGCCTGATTGTTGGATTGATTGTTGTAGGCCGGATACTGATTCTGGTCCCGGTCCCGGTCCCGATCGCGATCTCGATCCTGAGCTGTGGCCTGCATCACGCCAACCGTGCTGCCGCCCAGGGCAAGAGTAAGAGTCCACAACAGGTGTTTTTGAAAAGCTTTCATTTGATCCTCCGCTTGAGAAAGATCCGGTTTTCCACAATCGCACCGGTCGGGGATGCGACCTGAAGGGCAGCTCCCAGAATTAGCTTTCTAAAGTTCTACTTCTTAGAACCCGGAATCGCACACGGGGACGCTATGGAGAGCTGGATTTCGAGAGCTGCTGACGCGAGATCAGGTCAGGAGCTGTCAGAGGTTGCCCGGTGGGGAAATCGTCGCCTCAAGTCCGAGGATGACGACCGGAGGATTCTCTTACGAAAAGAAGTATGCGGACGCTTTGACGGTTGCGCTTGTTGGGGGCATTCAGCATCGATGGCAGTCTGAAATGCGTACCAAACTGGGAAGAGATGCGGGCTACCGGCCCGCCTCTTGGTCATGTCTAGCGCACAGGCCTGAAATAGTTCTCGATCAGGTTGCGTGCAACTCTATGGCCGAGCACAGATGCCTGCACCAGGGAGTGGTGGTAGTGAAATCCAGCATAGATGCGTGCGAATTCCACTTCGTTCTGCCAATCGCGCACGTTGTTGAAGGTGTGCGGGCTTGTGGTGTTTGGTACAGCGCTGTAAACGTTGATGGTCACGTGTGGAGTTCCAAAATAGGCCTTCAGCACGTCGGCCAATGCTCCGGTGATACAGCCGTGCGCCGAGGGATATTCCGGATGGCCAGGTGTCGCTCCGAGAGGTGTCCATGTTGGATCGGGCGCGGTGTCGGGATTGCCGTCCAGATCGCCGTTTCGAATCGCGGTTACCGGTCGCCAGAAGCTGAAGTAATATTTCGCATTCCAGCAGCCGATGAGGGCGTCGGCGTGCGCGGCGTACGCCATGGCAAATAATCTCGAGGTGTCCGACAGGCTTAAGTTCTGCCCTGCCGCTAATTCGCGCAGCGTGCGGCCGTATTGGGTGGAAGTGTGGTCCGTCCAGAATAGGCCAATCTCGGTCTGCTTTGGAGTCCTGGTGCTGTTGGTCGCAGCTCCCAACGCCTTTACCTGGTTGTAATCATCGGCCCAGGTTTGACTGGAGAGGTCAGGTGGCGCCTCGTCAGGAAAGAATTGGCCGGGATCATCGAAGGTAAATGGCTGCATCTGGCTTAACCATGGTATTTGCGGTTGGGCGAAAGCAGGCGGTGTTGGGATCCAAACTCCGGGAACTACGCTCCCGGGGAAGGTGTACGCGGGTACGCGAGGACCTCCGCGGTGATCGTTTGCGCGTAACTGGATTAATTTGTTCGCCGAATCCAAGCCAACGCTCTTGCCGTCCGTTTTCGCTTGGCCGTCAGGTATAGCAGACAAAGACGTGTTGTACTGCTGAGTCAGGGGCCCGTACTGGGCGCCGGCCGCAGGCATATCGCGATCCGGCAACAGATACCGCAGCACACGATACGCAGCCTCAATGGCCGCAGCGTCGGCGGAAGCACCTGCCGGAGCAGTAACTGTGTATTTATATGGCTCGAAACCTCCATTGATTGCGTTGACGGCGTTGTATACGGCTAGTTCCACGTAGGCGACATAAACTCCCGTGCCACCCGGAGTCGCCGATCCTGGCGCCGTGCTCAATTTGGCCTGATTGATTGCAATATTGTTCCAATCGGTGACTGCATTCTGTGCTGTCGCCCCTGATGCGAATAACAAAGTGACGACGGTTGCTATGTATTTCAGTCTGTTCATTTGTTCCCCCTGTTCTTCATTGGCCGGTATCGTGGCTCGGGTGATATTCGGCCTGCAGGCCTGGGCGTGCAATCCTGGCGGGCTCCTTTCCAAACCAAATTGGAATCAGAGGGTAAGCTCTTCATTCCGCAGAGGATTAAAGCGCAGCTCCGAATTTGGAACTTGTGTGATACGCTTCGTTTCCCCCCAATCTCTCTATGCCGGCAGTGACGCAAGCTCCGGAAGTCCGCCGCTTCGGAGTGTTTGAAATAGACCTTCGATCGGGTGAGCTGCGTAAGCACGGGATGCGGCTGCGGCTTTCAGGGCAGCCATTTCAAGTGTTGGCTGTCCTCGTTGAACATGCGGGCGAGGTGGTCACGCGTGAGGAATTGCAGTCCAAGCTGTGGCTGGCGGATACTTTCGTCGATTTCGATCACGGATTGAATAACGCAGTAGGCCGGATTCGGGAAGTTCTCGAGGACTCTTCTGAGACGCCGCGATTTGTGGAAACGGTTCCACGACGCGGTTATCGCTTCATCGCACCATTAGCCGAGCGGCCGACCATCGCCACTCCATCCGCTCCACAATCGACAGTCAACCCTGCGGACCAGGCCGCAGTTCCCAGGGATTTCGAACCAGCGCGCTTATCTGCTAAACGGACATTCTCTCTTGGCCTGAAGATCTTGCTGGGAACCGCAGCTGTGCTCGTACTTGTCGCTCTCGCGGTGGTGCTTTACCGCAGCCCCAGGGGAAGAGGAACTACGCAACCGGCTATCAAGTCACTGGCGGTCTTGCCTTTGAAGAATCTTTCAGGCGACCCAAAACAGGAATATCTTGCGGATGGAATGACAGAGGAGATCATCGGACGCCTTGCGGCGATCCACGATCTGCGCGTCATTTCCCGCACCTCGGTGATGCGCTTCAAGGACACCCAGCTCTCGGAGCCAGAGATTGCAAGATCGCTCGGAGCCGATGCGATTGTAGAAGGGTCGGTAATGCGAGATGGCAGTCACATTCGGGTCCATGCCCAGTTGATTCGCGGCTCAACTGACGAGCACTTCTGGTCAGCAACCTACGATCGCGAATTACCAGATGTTCTTTCTTTACAAAGCGACGTAGCCCAAGCGATCGCCACAAAAGTCGAGGTTACGGTTACTGGAAAAGAACACGAGAGACTTGCCGCGGCACGTTCCGTCTCGCCGGAAGTTTATGAGAGCTATCTTAAGGGCCGATATGTTTTTGACACAAAGGGGAGCAGCAGAGCGGGTGTCGAGGAGAGCATTGGCTATTTCGCAGACGCGATAACGAGAGACCCGACGTTTGCGCCAGCTTATGTGAGTCTGGCAGACGCTTACGGTTGGCTTGGTAGCGTTACCATAGGCGGCGGTTCTCCCAGAGAGGTGCGCCCAAAAATAATGGGCGCTACGCAAAAGGCGCTGGAACTGGATCCCGACCTCGCAGAAGCACACGTCGCTCTCGCAGGCATGCTGCTGGATCAGTGGCATTGGGCCGAAGCCGAAGCTGAATACAGACGCGCTCTCGAATTGCAACCCAGCAACGCCGCCGCTTATGGCGGGCTGGCTAATTGGCTGATGCTTCAAGGGCGATTCGACGAGGCGGTCGCCTCGGCGCGGCGCGCTCGCCAACTCGCTCCCTCTGAAGTTTCCGGGCGCGATTTTGGATGGATCCTATTTAATGCCCGCCGCTACGATGAGGCCATACGCGAGTACCGGAGCGCTTTGGCTGTAGAGCCCGACAACGCATATTCACTTTGGCGTTTTGGATTTGCGCTCAGCCTCAATGGTCAAGTGCAAGAGGCAATCCCCATCGTTGAGCGGGCGGTCGCTGTATCTCACCGCGCTCCCGGAAACATCGGCGTATTGGCGGTTATCTACAGCAGGGCGGGCCGGCGACGTGATGCGCTACAACTCTTGGCCGAATTAAAGAAACGTCGGGAGGCCGGCTATGTTCCTGCAGGCGCTTTTGTACTCGCATACATGGGGCTGGCCGATTACGAGCAGGCATTTACCTGGCTTGAAGAGGCTTACAAAGAACAATCCTATATCCTGCTATTAGTAAAGGTGCACCCCGTCTTTGATCCTGTGCGTAACGATCCTCGGTTTGTGGACCTGGTCCGGCGCATTGGGCTTCAGTAGGCAGAACGATTCATGTGGGCGCTAACACGCTGAGCACAGATCATCAGCCGTGATCTGTTTCACGTCCCCATCACAATCATTTATGCTTCTCCGCGCTTGCTGCTCGAGCTCACTCGTAGCGGAGAGCCATCATCGGGTTCACGCGCATTGCGCGGCGTGCGGGCACGTAGCAGGCACTCGCGGCAACGATCATCAACAGGAGCGCCACAGCAAGGAATGTGATGGGATCCGCGGCGCTGACGCCGTAAATCATGCTTCTCATCTGACGCGTCAGGATAAAGGCGAGCGCCGAGCCCAGCACAATTCCCATCGCTGCCAAGCCAATGCCTCTGCCGAGAATCAATTGGAGAACGTCTTTTCTCTGCGCTCCTAGAGCGATTCGAGTGCCAATCTCCTGGATACGCTGGCCGACGAGATAGGAGATTACGCCGTAGATTCCAATGGTCGAGAGCAGAAGCGCCAAGCCAGCAAATAACCCAAGCAGGATCATGGCGAAGCGCCGCTCGGCGAGCGAGTCTGAGACGATCTGGTCGAGCGTGTCAGCCGCGTAGATGACGTGCTCACTGTTGACTTGAGCGACGGAATGCCGAAGCGCTGGAAGCAACGATAAAGGTTCAGTTTGGGAACGCAAAACCACGCCTACTCCCTGGCTCACGAGCGGCATAAATTTATCGGGTATTTGCGTCAGCGAAACATAAAGCTGCGCCTGGAGTTTGGATTCCGAGTCGGTATCGAGGCCCCAGTGCTTTACGTGGCCGACTATGCCAACGATCTCGGGTTTGGTGTCAAGCAGTCCAAGATTAAGGTGCTTTCCAATTGCGTCCTCATGGGGAAAATACTTGTGAGCTAGATATTCATCGATCACCGCGACCGGCGCCGATCGTTCTGTGTCTGTTTCGGCCAGGAACCGCCCTCGCAGCAACGGAATTCCCATGGCTTTCAGGTAGTCAGGTTCGGATAAGTAGAATAGTGCCCAATTCATCTCTGAATTGTTGGCAGGTTTCGGCTGGCCCTCGAGCCAGAACGGAAGCTCGGAGTCACCGTTCATCGGCACCGAGCCGCCGATCAGCGATGCCGCCTGCACGCCTGGAGTACGGCTGATTGCGGAATGAAGCTGACGCAAAGCCGCGCGAATGTGGGACGCATCCGACATCACACCCGGTGGCATACTGACGTTGAATGTAAGAGCGTTGTGCGCCTCGAAACCAGGCTTCACCCCCCAGAGTACGGCAAGGCTGCGGACCATGAGGCCCGCTCCCACTAGAAGCACCAGGGCGATCGCCATCTGGACAACTACGAATGCGTTCTGAGTGCGTTGGCGCATGCCCGATGAGCCGCGACCGCCTTCCTTCAACGTTTCCTGCAGATTCGTGTGCCAGAGCTTAAATGCAGGAGCGAGGCCGAAGAGAATTCCTGCCGCAAGCGAGACAGCGAGCGTGAACAGCAGCACCCGAGAGTTGATAGTGACCTCACGCGCGCGCGGCAGTGCCTGTGGCATCGCGGCTAGAAAAGCCTTTGTTCCCTCCGCAGCGAGCAGTAGCCCAAGCGCTCCGCCCGTCAAACCAAGCAAGGCACTCTCCGTAAGAAGCTGACGAGTGAGCCGCGACTGGCTCGCTCCCAACGCACTCCGCACCGCAAATTCACGGCTGCGGGCGGTGGAGCGTGCCAACAGTAAGTTGGCGACGTTTGTGCACGCGATCAACAACACAAACCCCACAGCGGCCCAACAGCACCAGGAGGGTGGACCCAATGTCTCTGACCATGTCGTCCTTGAAGCCGTCCAAGGTAGCGCCCACTCCTGCATTTGACTCGGGATACGCTCGAGCGAGATTCGCAGTCACGCTGTCCATATCCGCGCGCGCCTGCTCCAAAGTGACTCCAGGCTTGAGGCGTCCGAAAACTCGCATTCCCATTCCCACTCTGCGATCCCGAAACGTAGCATCGCTCCACTGACCAAGCGGGACATAGATCTCGGTGTTATTGCCGCTGTATAGGCGAAAGCTGGCAGGAATGATTCCGACGACCGTGTATCCCACGCCGTTCAGGACCATGGTCTGTCCAACAATCTTTGGGGATCCTCCGAATTTTCGCTTCCATAGCCCTTCACTGATCATCACAACGGGAGCGCCACCTATTCTGTCCTCATCGCCAGTAATCGTTCGGCCCAAAATGGGATTCACTCCCAACGTAGTGAAGAAATTTGATGAAACCATATATCCATGTAGCCGCTCTGCCTCACTCTGTCCCGTGAGGTTCCTGTCGTCGTTGCGAAAGGCGGCCAGCGATGAGAAGGTGCGATTCTGCTTCTCCCAGTCGAGGTAATTTGGATAGGAAACGGATGCGCGATCGAACTGCTTCGAGTGTTGAGAAACGAGGACCAGCCGGTCTGATTGCGGATACGGCAAGGGATTCAAGAGGACGCCATTTACCACGGAAAAAAGCGCTGTGTTTGCCCCAATGCCGAGCGCCAGCGTCAGCAGCGCAATCCACGTGAACGAAATATTGTGGCGCATGCCGCGGATGGCAAATCGCACATCCTGCAGCAGCATTTCCAACAAGGGAAGTCCGCGCTGATCTCTGTACGCTTCGCTGATCTGCTCGACTCCACCGAGCTTCATAAGTGCCTTGCGGCGCGCCTCCTCGAGCGAGAACCCGGAGCGCACGTAATCTTCCGTGTGGAGTTGAACGTGACTCTCCAACTCCGCCTTCAGTTCAGAGTCGCGCTCATTGCGGTAAAACAATCCGGCAATACGGGCCAGTACTAAACGAAGCCTGATCATTGCGACTCCTCCGGCGTGAGGAAGCGGGCAAGAATGGCCGTGGTCTGTTCCCAGTCCCTCGTCTCTCGCTCAACCTGTTTTTTGCCCGTACGCGTCAATCGATAGTATTTCGCGCGGCGGTTGTTCTCGGACAGACCCCACTCCGATGCGATGCAGCCTTCCTGTTCCAACTTCAGCAAGGCGGGGTATAGCGTTCCATAATGAACCGAAAGCAAATCGCCGCTGATTTGCTCGATGCGCCGCGCGATGCCATAGCCATGAAGCGCACCCATGCTTTCCAATGTCTTCAGGATCATCAGCGCCAACGTTCCCTGGTGCACTTCCTTGTCGCCCATGCCGTCTCCTATTTGATTCCCATAGGATGCCACTGTTCATATGGGAAAGCAATAGAAAAGACCCGCGACGGCCGGCTAGGGAGAGAAGTTAGTAAACGCGAACGCGACCCGGAGGCTAGTTGGGTCGCCACACAGCCATCAAGCATCCGTCGGGCTGGACACGGGCTGAGTACCAAATGCGGATTGGCTCTCCCGAACGGCGGCGCAACGTAAACTCTCCTTCCATCGTGCCGTCTTTTACGAACTCCTGAAACTGAGCCTCCACTTCTTTTGGACGGCGCTCGAGCGAGATCTCTTCGATCTGGCGACCGATAAGTTCCGCTCTGGAGTAACCAAGCAATTCGCACACGCCGTCGCTGACGAAGGTATAGTGGCGGTCTTTATCAACAACGACAACGCACTTGTCGGCGAGCTCAGTGTGGTTGTGGTCGCGCACCGCCTTCATAAGCACGAGGTGGTCCAGGGCTTTCAGAATCGCGTCGCCTCCGTTGCGCGAGTCCACTGCGGCATCGACATTCCGGGCTCGGAGCCCGCCGCTCGCGTGCAGAACCAAAACCAGCTTGTCTGGAGTGTGCTTCTTGATGGAGTCCGCGATCTTCTGCCGCTTGGCCGGCGGAATTGTGTGGTTCAGAACGGCGATGTCAAATGCGGACGCAAGAGCAACAATCGCATCACTGGGCGTGGTCTCGCTGACTTTGTACTTGCGACGACGGAAAAGAGTCGCCTGCGAGGCGCGTAATGCGTCATCTGTTCCAACTAAAAGCAATGAAGGAAGGTGGCCAGACACTGCTCAGGATTTTATCGCAGGCTGAAGAATGACTCAGAATGTGTGGTGTAAAGCCGCGTGGGGTCTGGAGCGAGGGACTCACTTTAATAGTCGGAACAGCCTGATAAAGTGTTTGTAAACTAATGATGTAGCCTGCCTGGTTGTCCTTACATCCACTTCTATATATGGCCACGGTCCTGCCGATCCTCGTTGCCGCGACCGCCTTAGATTCAAGAGAAGGACTATTTTCGCGCGGGCTGTTTCCGCTCTGGGAATTCCGCAGAGATGCAGTAGGCTGCGTTTCTGCAGTAAACCCGCACAGCTCACGGTGAGTGGTTCGTGTGTGCGAGAATCCTGCGCATGCTCACTCGGTCTGTTCTAACACTCCTGCTGTTCTCGTCGTTCGTCCTTGCGCAACGAGGCCCGATCAGGATCTCCGCCGCAAAGGCTTTCGATGGCCGTGGCCGCGTTTTGGATCATGTCTGCATAGAGGTTCGCGATGACAAGATCGCCTCAATTCAACAAGCGAAATGCCAGCCCGAGGCGACCTTTGATTTGACTGGATTCACTGTCCTGCCTGGTTGGATCGATAGCCACGTTCACATCACCTGGCACTTCGGGCCAAATGGGCATTTCGGCGAGAAGAACGAGCTACCGGAGCGGGCGACCCTCGAAGCTGAAGGCAATGCCTGGCGCACGCTGATGGCTGGGTTTACCACAGTTCAGAGTCTGGGATCGCCAGAGGACAAGCCGCTCCGCGACGCCATCGACAGTGGAGTGGTTCCCGGACCGCGGATACTCACGGCCATCGATCCGCTATCAGACGAAAAGCTCACCCCAGATCAGGTTCGCGAATTCGTGCGCAAAGTTAAGAACGACGGCGCTGACGTGCTCAAAATCTTCGCCTCACGCAGCATTCGTCAGGGAGGCGGTCAAACGCTCAGCGACCAACAACTCAAAGCTGCGTGCGACGAAGCTCGCGCGCAAGGTTTGCGCTCGGTGGTACACGCGTATAAGGAAGCGGTGAAGGCCACTGCCGATGCAGGATGTACGGAGGTCGAACATGGGAGCCTTACAAGCGACGAAGACTTGCTTGACATGGCGAAGCATGGAACCTGGTTCGATCCGCAAGTTGGACTCGTCATTCACAACTACCTGGATAACAAGCAAAAATTTCTAGGTGCCGAAGGCTACACGGAAGAAGGCTTTGCCAAGATGCAGGAGGTCCTTCCGCTGAATGTTCAGATGTTCAAGCGTGCCTTGGCCACCCCGGGATTGAAGATCATTTTTGGCACCGATGCGGTTGCAGGCGCGCATGGCCGCAACGCAGAGGAGTTTATCTATCGCGTCCGCGACGGCGGACAGAATGCGATGGCCGCCATGGTTTCCGCCAACTCGCTCGCGGCGCAAGCGATGGGATTGGGTAAGCAGATCGGATCACTTGCTTCGGGGATGCAGGCAGACATCATTGCACTCGATGGCGATCCCACTTCAGACATCAGTGCAGTGCGGCGGGTGGTGTTTGTAATGAAGGGCGGAAGCGTCTATCGCGACGAGCGCTAAGTCGTCATCCGAACGCGGGTTGCTGTGTTGGGCTGAGCAGCCGTTTAGAGGGTGGTTACAGCATCCTCGTCTGTGAGACTGTCCAGCTACTTCGGATTGGATCGAACAGCAACATGTCGCATGGAGCGGGGTTATAGAATAGTCGGGTATCTCCCGGATCGTAGCTGCAGCGGGTTCCGAACGTCGGAACAGCAAGAAGGGTGGATCTCACATGCGTGTAACAGCCCTTGCAAGAGAATCCCGGGGTAGCGTTCTGTATCAAATAGGAGAGATTTGTTGAAGGAGAAAGTTATGAAATTGAAGTCCGTAGGAGCAGTCCTGACCCTCGCATTGCTGCTGATGATTGCAGCGCTGAGCGGCTGCTCGAAGTCGGCCAATGTTGCCAATGGAGACCGCACGGATGCGCAGGTCGCTGGCGACGTGCAAACCAGAATCAGTTCTGACCCGTCACTGTCCGGGCGCCAGATCAGCATCAATGCCGACAAAGGCGTAGTTACGCTGAGCGGCACTGTGAGTAGCGATGCGGAAGTCACTTCCGCGCTCAATGATGCGCAACAGGCGCAGGGTGTAAAACAAGTGGTGAGCCGCCTTGCGGTGCAGACGGCCAGCGCGGCTCCGGCCGCAGCTCCAGAGCCTGAGCAAGAGCAGCCAGCATCAACCCGGCGCTCATCGCCTAGCCGCGCCAGCACCACGCATGTGCACTCGCGTCATTCGCTACCCTCGTCTTCCGGTTCTTACACGAACTCGCAGGGTACCAGCACGACGACAACCGCTTCGAACAGTTCCGATCTGGGTTCAAGCAGCAGCGCAGCTAATACCTATACTCCTCCGCCACCTCCGCCGCCGCCGCAGAAGGTTACGGTTCCTTCGGGAACAGTTCTGCAAGTTCGGACGGTAGAGGGCTTGAGTTCGGAGACCAGTCATGAGTCCGATCCGTGGCATGGAACGCTTAACTCCGACATTACCGTTGACGATCAGACGGTGATCCCCGCCGGAGCCGAAGTGGAAGGTCGCGTAATGGAAGCCCATGCGGCCACGCACTACAGTGGCGGCGCGTCGCTGGTACTTGGGTTGGAAAAAGTCAGCTTCAACGGAAAGACTTATCAGGTCGCGACCGATGCTTGGGAGCGCAAAGCATCCACCCGCGGCAAGAACACTGCTGAGAAAGTTGGAGGCGGCGCTGCTGTCGGTGCAATCCTCGGAGGCATCTTCGGAGGCGGCAAAGGCGCTGCCATCGGAGCCACAGCCGGAGCCGGCGCAGGTGGGGCAGCCAATACTGTTACCAAGGGACAGCGCGTCGATCTGCGTCCGGAAACTCTCGTTAGCTTCCGCCTGCAGAACCCGATCTCGGTGATGCCGTCAGCGAGCACCGAACGCCACGGCACCGTCATCCATCCAGACAACAGCACAGATCAACAGTAAGAGTTTCAATGCACGAAGGCCGGACAACATGTCCGGCCTTTTCTTATGGAACCCTGTTTACACGTACAGCCTCAACCTGGACGCTTCACTCTGTGTAAACCGTTGGAGCCGCCGATTGGAGGCAGGTCGGGCGATCCATGCGCCGCTGTTAGAATGGAGAGCAGATGTTCCAGATCCGTTTTCACCACGGATCCTCAGACCAAATCGGATTTTCTGGCGCGGAGAGGTGCGTGAGCGGTTGAAACGAGCCGCCTCGAAAGCGGCCATACCTGAAAGGGTATCGGGGGTTCGAATCCCTCCCTCTCCGCCATTACCTTTGTAATCTTGCACTTAGACGTCGGTGATATTACACCTGATATCAAGAATTCAGGGGTCACCGATGAACCGCGAAGTCTCCGTCACCAAGCGCGTACGGACCACCAAGGGTACGCGCTACTGCCCCGTCGTTGTCGCAGGCAATGGTCCGAATCAAGCCTGATTACGTCATCGTCAACGGCACACCTGAACGCCATCCCGAAGGTTCCTATTACATCTCTTGGTACAGCGGAAAGCGGCTGGTGCGCGTATCCGTGGGGAAGGACGCCAGCACTGCGACCAACCGTCGTCAGGCCAAGGAAGCAGAACTGAACGCCGTCAACAACGGTATTGCTATCGTGCCTGACAACGGCGACGGTCGCGCGCCGCTATTGGCTGCAGTAACTGACTACCTCGACGAAATCAAACTTTCAAAGAAGCCGAAGACGCTAGCCGCGTACACCACCGCTCTCGATTACTTCACCGCATCTTGTCACAAGGTTCACGTCGAAGACATCGAGCGCAAAGATTTGCTCAAATACGCGGCATTCCTCCGCGAACAGAAAGACCAATCTCCGCGTTCGACGTACAACAAATTTGAAAACGTAATGACGTTCCTGAAGGCGCAAGGTGTGCGGGGACTCGTGGGCAAGAGCGATTGGCCGCGATTCACCGAACAAGAGCCAGAGATTTATGAACGGGAAGACCTCGACGCGCTTCTCGCCGGCTGCAGCGATGAAGAACGCCTGTGGTTCGAGTTCTTTCTGATGACCGGGATGCGTGAGCAGGAGGTGATGTACACCTACTGGGCTGACATCAACTTTAACGCCCATACCGTTCGCGTCAGCCATAAGTCTGACAGAGGCTGGTCGCCGAAGGCGTACAAAGAACGTGAGATTCCGATTCCCACGACCCTCGTCACACGTTTGAAAGCCTGGAGAAAGAAGGCTGACAAGTCGTGTGACTTGGTCTTTCCCACGAGCGGGTGCAATCCGAAATTGGATTTTCTCGATTGCCTGAAAGCGGTCGCAAAACGCGCAAACCTGAAAGAGGATGACTTCTGGCTCCATAAATTTCGGGCAACGTTTGCCACATGGTCACTGTGGGAAGGTGTTGACCTCCGAACCGTTCAATTGTGGCTTGGGCACTCCGACATGGAGTCCACCATGCGATATCTCAAGCCGTCCCGCAGCCAACAGGTGCGGCAGAAGGTTAACGACATTTTCAAAGGGGTAGCACAATGAGCATATTAGATTCAGATTCTCCGAATACATACCTTGTCCTTTTTTTTTTACCCCTGTGGGAGCAAATTTAGCAACGAACTGGTCTGGAATTCCTGCACCGGAAATCCGGCTTGTGAAAGCGGGACGCTTGCGCTCTAAGCGCTCGCTGGCGTTCGGTCAACCAACGCGCATTGAGGATTTGCAGCCTTCACGAATGTATTCTCGTTCCGGAATTCCAAGCGCGACGAACTCGAACCCATATTCGGATCCAAACTGATAGCACACGCGAGCCGGAACGTGGAGTAGTCCCGGAGTAAGAGGGATTTGCAAGAGAACAGTATCACCCACTTCCAGTCTGCTGCTGGTAATCACGGCCGCGCCCCCCTCCGCCAGGTCGACTCCTCGTCCATCTACGTAAATGGGTGCCTCTCCCTTGGAAATGCCGATTCTGACGTTCTCATGGAATTGAAATCTCGGAAAGCGGCGCTGAGGAGAAATAGGGACGTCGTTCACGAGCTGGTCCTCTGATTGGGAATCCCTCATTTGCAGCAGCATCATACTGGTCACATAGTCCATGATTACTGAAATCGGCGCCGAGGGAATAAGTACCTCTACTCCTGATAAATTGCGGGTGTTGGCTCAGTAAACTAGAGTTATTCGTTCCTAGTTACCGGACGTCTTCAGTCACACAATCCTGTCTAAGTTGTGATGAAAAAACCTGCGAAGAGGTCGGCTCTTATTCTGATTCTTTAAGGTACCCAGCTTCGTCCTCGAAGCCGTATACAAAAAGTGCGTAAAAGGTTGCACAACCTTGCGGCTATCAACTTGCATCTACTTGCCCCGTGAGGCACTCTGGGCTTTGTTCAGGTCTCCATGACGTTTGGTGCTTCGAAACTGCGTCCGTCAAAAAAAGCACCTCCAGTTAGAGGAGGGGCGCCACGCATTTACGAAACCTTGAGATCTGGCCGGGGAACTAGCAGGTGTATTTTGCTTTCGGGTGCTTCCGATTGGCAACAGCTCTGCAGCCTGAGCAGCATGGGCAATCGCTGTGAATGCTTTGTCGCTCATTTCCCTTTTAGGGTAATGCGCCCATGGTTTCGAGATTTGATTTTCCGCTTGTCTCGATTGCATTCCCGTGTACCCGTGCTTCGGCGCAAAGGACCGCAGATCAGGCCCTCGGGAAAGAGGTTTCTTGGAAATCAGCAGTGCCACTTCCTCATCGTCTGCGGCTCACAAAGAAGCCCGCGTATCCGTTATCCCTATTCCTGCCGCGATACCCGCCGAACAAGTTCCGCTGGTTGAAGAAGTCGGCGAAGGCTCGTTCTTTGTTTGTCACAGCCGGGCGATGCGCGAAGTTCGCTGTATGGTGGATCTGGTTTCTCAAACCAATCTCCCGGTGCTGATTCTTGGAGAAACTGGTGCCGGCAAAGAAGTGATAGTGCGTCTGATTCACCACCTCTCTTTGCGAAGGAATCGGCCATTTCTCAAGGTCAACTGTGCCGCACTTCCATCAGAACTGCTTGAAAGCGAGCTGTTCGGCTATGAGGCCGGAGCGTTTACCGGCGCTACCAGAGGCACAGCAGGAAAATTCGAAGCCTGTCACACGGGCACGATCCTGCTGGATGAAATCGCTGAGATGCCGCCGGGGCCGCAGGCGAAGCTGCTGCAGGTACTGCAGGATGGCGAGTACTGCCGGCTGGGAAGTGCCAAGCCAATTCGCGTGGATGTCCGGGTGCTCGCTGCGACGAACGTGGATATCGTGCGCGCAATCAAAACAAGAAAGTTTCGCGAGGACCTTTACTACAGGCTCAATGCGTTTTCGCTGCAGGTGCCGCCTTTGCGCGAGAGAATGGAAGACATCCCGGTTCTTCTTCAACATTTCATCGGCGTCCAAGCGATTGTGCTCGGCTGTGAGCCGCTTCCAGTCTCTCCAGAACTTCTTAAAGCATGCCTCCGGTATCCCTGGCCGGGTAACGTTCGGGAACTCGAAAACTTTGTAAAACGTTATCTCATTGTGCGAGAGGAAGGGAAAGCACTCGCCCATTTGCTGCCGGAGCAATACCGCGGAAATCCCTCTTCGCAGAGCGCGACCTCAACTTTTTCAATGAAGGCCACCGATTTGAAGTCACTTGTAAGAGGCTTAAAGGAACAGGCCGAGCGTCAGGCGATTATTGGCGCGCTGGAATTGTCGCGCGGCAATCGCAAAGATGCTGCACGTATTCTGAATATCTCCTCGCGAGCTCTGATTTACAAGATGCGGGAATATGGCATCGACGGAGCAAAAGACAAGTATCCAACGGCTCTCTCCGCATAGGTCGTCAGCCATCGATACATATCTCCTGATTGCCGTTTTCTGACCTTGGCCGCCCACATTACTGTGTTCCGCTGCGCGGTCCTCTCGATCAGAGTTCCTAAAAGTGTAACCTTCGCTCGGTTGATCCTTCAGCTACTCTCTTTCTAGTTTCAAAAACGAACTGTAATTGCGTTCACATTCCTAGAATGCTATCTCCCGCGGCGTCAGCAAACATTTGCGCGTGAAAAACCTTTCACTTCACCTGCTCGTAAAAATAACGCGACAATCTCGAAACGTAGCATTGGCACAAATTGTGTCACTTTCTCGCAAGTGCCTGCACATACCGGCACTTACGTTTTTACGACGCCAGAACTTCGGAAGTCTTCAGGCTTCGCGATCATTTGGAAGATGACATGCACAAGTCGCGTTTGACGGCGTTCCGGGCAAAATCAGCATGACCGCTTCAGTTCACACTACCAGCGAATCCGTTCAGCAATCGAATCAGCTACCACCCGCGTCGATCATTTTCGGTCGCACAGCACACATGCAGGCGCTGCGCAATCGCGTGGAAAAAGCCGCTGCTTTGGATATGCCCATTTTGCTGGAAGGCGAGAGTGGCACCGGGAAGGACATTATCGCTCGCATGCTGCACCAGCAATCACCCTGGATGTCAGGTGTATTTGTAAAGGTGAGGTGCTCCTGCATTCCCGATAGCTTTGACAACTTTCTCGAATCATCTGCGGATGTAGTTGCAGCTGGATCACAGGCTGTTGCTGATCGGCCTGCCAGTGCCTGTTACGGAACACTCTTTCTCGATGAGATAGCTGAAAGTAATGCTGCCCTGCAGACAAAACTGTTGAGGCTTCTGCAGGAGGGACAGCTCTGCAGAATCAATTTCAGTCGATGCAAGCTCAAGCTGCGCGTAGTATGCGCCACGAATTGTGGTTTGGAAGCAGCCGCGGAGCGCGGCTGCTTCCGTAGAGACCTGCTTTACCGCATTAATGTGCTTACCATGCGTGTGCCACCACTACGTGAGCGCACGATAGATATTCCTGAGCTCGTCGATTATTTCCTCGATCTGTTCAGCGGCGTCTACAGCTGCTGTCCAAAGCGCCCGTCAAGACGCATGCTGCAGTCCTTTCTTAGCTATTCCTGGCCAGGCAACATCCGCGAACTCGAAAACCTGATGAAACGTTATGTGCTCTTCGGTTGCGAAGAGGCGGTTTGCGATGAGTTCGTCGGTCGTACACAGAAGAGTATAGCGCAGGAACTCTCAGAGCCTGGTGCAGTTTCGTTGAAAGAGCTCACGAGAAAAGCAGTGCGGGAGCTCGAGCACGAAGCTATTTTGAGAGTCCTGCAAGCGAATCAGTGGAATCGCAAGCGAGCAGCTTGCGTGCTGAACATCAGCTACCGTGCGCTGCTTTACAAGTTGAAGGATACGGGAATGGCTGCAGCTCCGAAGTCCGGGAACCGGGTAGAAGCGCGGCGTGCTGCAAACACGGCAGCAGTGTGATCGTACTGATCGGGAAGCGTCGTGAGTTCCGAGTATCAAGCTGGGATTGATAGTCAGGTGTATTGACTGAAGTCGCACCGACAACAGGATCAACTCAAGGTAAGGACTGTTTCCTTGAAGAAGTCCAGTGGGACTCAGAGGGCGAAGCTATGGGCGGCGTTCAAGTTATAGCGAATCAAGTAGTCACTCCGGCATTGACTCAGGTTCATTGGTATGCGGTGCAAACTCGCCCAAGGCACGAGAAGAAAGTCGCCGTCGAGCTCACCCAGAAATGCATTGACTCCTATCTGCCGTTGTTGAACCAGACACATCACTGGAGTGATCGTCGCAAGATTGTTCAGGTTCCTCTGTTTCCGGGTTATCTCTTCGTTCGTGCGCAACTCGATCCCAGGGTGCGCGTCGGCGTCCTAAGCATTTGGGGAGCTCTGGCCTTTGTTGGACCACAGCGGGAAGCTGTGCCGATTCCGGAGTCTCAGATTGAAGACATTCGAACTCTGCTCAATACCAAGGTCTATTTGTCACCCTATCCTTTCCTGAGAGTGGGTCAGCGCGTACGCGTGCGCGGCGGGGCATTGGATGGAGTGGAGGGCATTCTGGTAACCAACGGCCAGAAGCGGCTGGTGATTTCAGTCGAGAGCATCCAGCGCTCGCTTTCACTCACGATTGAAGGTTATGACGTCGAGCCCGTCTAAGACATTCTTCGGAGGCCGGAGTTGATGACATGAGATCAAAAAGCTTTCTAAGCCTAGCCGGCGTCGCTATTGTCTTTGCTCTTTCGATTCCGATCGCTGGTCAAACTGCAAAATCGGGAATCGACAGCGAAGCTGCCGCAGCCTCTGCGACGGTGAAGCTGCAGCCTTTGCCAAAGGAGTACGTGATTGGTCCAGACGATGTCTTGGCCATCAACGTGTGGAAGGAGCCCGAGATTTCGCGAACTCTGCCGGTTCGCCCGGACGGAAACATCTCGCTGCCGCTCGTGGGCGATCTGATGGCAAGTGGGCGTACGCCGGTACAACTCCAGAAAGAGATTAAGGACCGGTTGGTTGAGTATTTGTCTAATCCGGAAGTAACGGTACTCGTGCAGGAAGCGAAGAGTCACAAATTCAACATTATTGGCGAAGTAGAGAAGCCGGGCTCGTATGTGATGGGATGTCCGATGACGGTTCTGGATGCAATCGCCCTGGCAGGCGGAGTTCGCGAGTTCGCAAGGACCACGAAGATTTACGTGCTTCGCGTCAACGCAGACGATTCACGCACCCGGCTTCCATTCAATTACAAGCACGTGATTAGAGGCAACGACTTACGCGCCGACGTGCAGCTTCAGCCACGCGACACCATCGTCGTGCCATAGCCTCACCCAATGTCGAGGTATTCAACCTTCGTCGTACTTGTGCTGCTAGGCAACATCGGGTTGCAAGCCCAAACGTTAACACCGCCTCTTCTACCAGGTGAAATACCGTCGCCGATCGTACGCACAGAAGCGAACGCTCAGAATGTGTTCTTGATGGGCTGGAGAGTTGCCAATGAGTTCGACGATAACGCGCTCAATCATGACAGTAACAAGCAAGCGAATGTACTTACGGTGGTCGAGCCTCGCGTCGGCTGGTCATTATCTACTCCACGATCGAGATGGACGCTCAGTTACCGCCCAGGTTTTGCAGTGGGCCATCCGCTATCGATCTACGATTCACGATCACAGATGCTCGACACCGAGTTGCAGGTCACACTGGCAAAGCACTTACAACTGCGCCTCCGAGAAGCCCTTCTGCAAAGCAAGGATGTTTTTGATCAGTTGCAGCAGTCTGAACCCACAACTGGATCAAGCGTGTTAGATCGTCCGAATAGTTCTATTCTTCCCTCGGTTCGGAAGAGCAGTGAGCAAGCCGGAGCGGATATCAGTTACGCATGGAGTCCTCGCACCGTGGTTGGAGCAAGCGCGGCATTTTACAGAGTGAACTACACTTCGGCGCTAGATGCCCAGGCACTCGGCAGGGCCAAGTCTGGCGACATGCAGGTCTTTTCTTCCTACCACCTCAGCAGACATCACTGGGTGGGTGTGGATTACAGTCTTCGAGATCTTATCTCGCAGCAGCCCCAGTCGCGATCGCTCGTCCAAAGCGTGCTGTATACCGATACGCTTCTGCTCAGGCCTAGTATGAGCATTTCGTTCTTCGCCGGCCCACAGCATTCGCTCACTCGCGGTGAGGCTGGCTTACACTTCGTCTGGGATCGCCCCCACTCAGCCCAGGCGAATTGGAGTTGGGCCGGCGCAGTTAATTATGTGTGGTCAGGCGAGCGCGCCAGCCTGACTGTTGGACTGTCGCACCGAATTAGCGATGGAGCAGGGCTGCAAGGAATCGTTCAGCTAACCAGCGCCACCGCTGAAGTACGACGGCAGCTCACAAAGAGACTAAGTGGACAGGTACTGGTGTCTGACAACCGCAATCGAGCGTTACTGTCCGGTCTTACTCCACTTTCGTATATTTCCTTTGCAAGTGGAATGTCCCGCGCACTGAGTCAGAGACTCTCACTGGAGTGTCAGTATTGGCACCTTCATGAGACCAGTACTGGTGCACAAGCCGGCAACTATTTGGCCAGCCACAACCGAATCTCCATGTCCCTTACATACGACTTCAAGGTGCCGTTACAAAGATGAGCGGATCGGAGAATTTCCAAAAAACGCCGGCAAGAACGCTACGGGAGTATCTGTTGCTCGCATGCAGACGCAAGTGGTGGCTCATTTTGCCCTTGTTTGCAACGTGGGCGCTGGTGATGACGGCTGCATGGTTCGTTCCGCCGAAGTACCATTCTGAAACCGTAATTATTGTGGAGCAGCAAAAGATCCCGGAGCAATATGTGGTGCCCAACGTCGCGATAGATCTGCAGCAGCGCCTTCAGAGCATGACTCAGCAGATTCTGAGCCGAACAAGGCTTCTGGCGATCATCGACGCGTTCCACCTGTACAAGAAGGATCAGAAGCAATCGGATTTCGATCCTCTGGTTGAGCAAATGCGAAAGGACATCAAGATTGACCTCGTCCAGGCTCCCGGGCGTCCATGGGAGCTCTCAGCCTTCAAGATTTCATATTCCGCCGCTAATCCAGAGCTGGCCCAACAGGTAACTCAAAAACTGAGTTCGTTGTTTATTGAGGAGAATTTACGCAGCCGGCAGCAGCTCTCGGAGGACACCACAAGATTTCTCGAGAACCAGTTGGAGGAAGCGCGCAAAAATCTTGCCGCACAGGAAGAACGGCTGCGCGACTTCAAAACCAGGTACTTGGGAGAACTGCCTGAGCAACTGCAAACGAATATACAAATACTCTCTGGCCTACAATCCCGGTTGCAGGCCGCAACAGAAGCACTCGACAAGGCGAATCAGCAAAAACTGTACCTCGAGTCTTTACTCAATCAATACAAGACCTTGCGTTCGCAGCTTTCGCTTCGACGCGGCGATTCCGCTGTGAACCCACTTTCTATCGATGAGGATTTGGAAAAGCTCAAGGCGGAGCTTGCCGACCTGAGCTCGCGTGACACTCCGAGGCATCCGGATGTGGTGCGTCTAAAAAAGCAAATCGCAGATGCGGAAAACCTGAAGCAGCAAATGAATGCTGAACAGAAATCTGGGGCATCAGATAGTACGCTCGACGCTGTAGGACGGCCAAGGAGTTTGTCTGACTTGCAGGCGATTTCTCCGATGCTGCAGATCGACGGGCAAATAAAATCAAATCAGCTCGAGATTAAAAACCGAAAGCAAGAGATCAGCGGTCTTGCAGGGCAAATTGACGCGTATCAGGCTCACCTTAATTTGACGCCAGTCAGAGAACAACAATTGGCAGCCATTACCCGCGATCATGAACAGTCTCGCACCAACTATGAGTCCCTGCTCAACAAGAAAATGCAATCGGAGATGGCCACAGATCTTGAAAAGCGCCAAGAGGGACAACAGTTTCGGATTATCGATCCTCCTAACTTTCCGCAGAAGCCCTATTCTCCCAATCGATTCAAGTTCAGTCTCCTCGGACTAATCGCCGGAATCGTGTTGGCCGTCGGGCTCACGGCGTTTATCGAAACAACTGACGAACGCGTCAATTCCGAGGAGGATTTGCTGAGCGTGACGCCGGTTCCGCTTCTAGTTGCTATTCCTCTCCTTCAAACTTCTGCAGAGCAACAAACGAAAACCTGGCACTATCGTTTGGAATGGGCTGTTGCCGCGCTGCTGATTATCGCCATTCCCGCAATCACCGTAGTCGCATATTACCGAGGATGATCGTGCACAAACGCTTTTATGCTCCAAGTCGTGTCTCTCAAGTTATGCAGTTGGAGAGCGGCTGCCTCGAGCTTGACTGCGCTCAGCCCATTCAGAGCGTCGTGCATCCTCGATATCTCGTAGCACTGACCGATCAGGGCGGCATCGGCGCGGAGAAGTTCCGAGCTCTGGCAATTCGCCTGAGAAACTTTCAAAAACGACAGCGACTCAAGAAGATCCTGATCACCAGCAGCGTGAAAGGGGAAGGGAAGAGTGTAATTTCCGCTAATCTCGCCGTAACGCTGGCTCAAGCACAACGAACGCTGCTCATCGATTGCGATTTGCATCAGTCCGGTTTGCGGGATGTACTGGGAAGCCACGGTCAACCAGGCCTCGGCGAGTGGTGGACACAGCCAGGCTCAGCAATGAACTTCTTGCGCCGGATGAATGCTCTTCCGCTTTGGTACTTATCCTCCGGACAGATTGGTCAGCCTCCCCTGGAAATTCTCCAATCGCAGAGATTCTCAGACATGCTGCATCAGATTTCCAGATGGTTTGACTGGGTAATCCTCGATTCTCCTCCACTGGTGCCAGTAGCCGATTCCGGCCTGCTGGCAACGCATGCAGATGGCAGCTTGCTTGTCGTGCGGCAAGGAAATACACCGAAGCCGCTCCTCAGAGAAGCGTTGAAAACCGAAAATCTCAAGCTGCTCGGGATCGTGGCGAACGAGTGGGAAGGCGCCGAGCAAAGCTACTACTCGCATTACTACAAAGGCTATATTCTGCCCCGCAAACTTGTGCCCGCAGACAATCGATGCCTTGCAGATTCTGTTGACTCCGAGCATTAGATTCCATTCGACTGCACGATAAGAAAATTAGATCCATACCATGTGTGGCATAGCCGGTATTGTCGGTAAGTCGGGCAGTTATAGGGCAGACTCTGCGGACGTTCATCGCATGTGTCAAACGCTTATCCACCGCGGGCCCGACGATGAAGGAATTTACGCGCACGGCTGCGCAGGACTGGGCATGCGGCGCTTGAGCATCATCGACCTCTGCACGGGCCATCAGCCGATCCACAACGAAGACCGTACTATATGGGTCGTATTTAACGGCGAGATCTATAACTTTCCTGAGCTGCGTCCAAAGCTCGAAGCCCACGGCCATCGCTTCTATACCAACACTGATACTGAGGTGATCGTCCATTTATACGAGCAATACGGGGCCGACTGCGCGCAATTCCTTCGCGGGATGTTCACGTTTGCTTTGTGGGACGAGCGGAAACAATCTTTGCTGCTAGCGCGAGACCGCTTTGGGAAAAAGCCGCTGCACTATGCATTCTCCAAAGATCGATTGGTGTTCGGATCGGAGATTAAAGCATTATTGGCGGTTGACCCTGAGCTCGCAGATATCAGTCCGGAAGGAATACTGAACTTCTTCTGCTTCGGCTACATTCCCGATCCACTCACAGCGTTTACAAAGATTCAGAAGCTGCCTCCTGGGTATCTGCTTGAGTTCAGCAATGGACAGATCCAAACACGGCAGTATTGGGACTTGCCTGTCTATAGCGAGTATGAACCACGCTGCGAGCAAGAGTGCCTGGAGCAATTGGAACACCTCCTGGCGGAGGCGGTTCGCATCCGGCTCATTAGCGATGTTCCGTTGGGGGCTTTGCTCAGTGGCGGCGTGGATTCATCGACGGTTGTGGCGCTGATGGCGCGCTTCAGCTCGCGTAAGGTAAAGACATTTTCAATAGGGTTCTCCCATCAAGACTTTAATGAAGCTGATCACGCCCGTGCAGTCGCGCGAAAGTTTGATACCGAGCACCATGAGCTGGTCGTGGAACCCGACATTGAGGAAACCGTTACCAAATTAACAGGGTTGCTCGAAGAGCCATTTGGGGATTCCTCGATTGTTCCCACTTACCATGTTTGCCGTCTTGCGCGACAGCATGTAACTGTCGCTCTCAGCGGCGATGGCGGTGACGAACTCCTCGCCGGATACGGACGTTACACGTCTTATCTGCGCCGTCGCTGGACGCGCTTTCTTCCGCTCTTCCCGTTCGGAACAGGGGAGTGGTATCGCAACTTGGTCCATCCTCACATTCCAATTGCCTGGCCGGGTCGGAGATTCGTATTTAATCTCTCACTGCCGTCCCGCGAACGCTATT
Source organism: Terriglobales bacterium (assembly GCA_045808065.1). Taxonomy (GTDB): domain Bacteria; phylum Acidobacteriota; class Terriglobia; order Terriglobales; family Acidobacteriaceae; genus Gp1-AA112. The sequence goes on from JBJMGD010000031.1 coordinate 42,094, forward strand.
TAGATAGTGTCTCCGTGCTTCCCGCCTGCGCTCGCGAGCGTTCCCTTTTCAGCGCAGACTTCATGGCGCATGCCGGCGACACCTCCCCATATAGCAGGGTCGAGCACTATCTCGCGAGACCCGCGTCGGACGCCCTGGGCGAAGTGCTCTACCTGGATACGAAAACGTACTTGCCGGGAGACATCCTGACCAAGGTCGATCGCATGAGTATGGCGAATTCACTCGAAGTAAGGGCTCCGTTGCTGGACCATTGCTTCGCTGAGTGGGTGGCTAAGCTGTCGCCTCGATGGAAGCTGCGCCGCGGAGAACCCAAGTACATTTTGAAGAGACTGGCGGAGCGGTTGGGAGTTCCTCGGGACGTTCTGTACAGAAAGAAACAAGGATTCTCAATGCCTCTGGTCCACTGGTTCCGGCAGAGGCCGATGCCGTCCCTACTGGAAATCCTTCTTGAGCCAAAGACGATGCAGCGTGGATATTTCAATCCTGAAGGAGTAAGGCAACGTATCCTCGAGCACCGAAATGGAACACGCGACCGCTCTTGCGAGCTGTGGCATCTCCTTGTTTTTGAACTCTGGCACAGAAATTTTCTTGAGTCCGCAACCCGACTGCGTGATTCCGACGGTTGTCGCGGACTGGCGATTCGTAGCGATAGCGCAGCGGAACCCTTCCTCGCCGATCCGTCCGCAGTGGCCGAAGTAGCCTAAATGGCAGTCGAGCGAGAACAGGAATGAAGTCACAGCAGACCAGCCAGACACGCCTTGGAAGTTGCTTCTCTGGCGATCGTCCTTTACGCGTTTTGCATCTGGTCGAAACGCTTGAAGTCGGCGGAACAGAGGGGCAAGCCGCGCAGACCGCGCTGCATCAACGCTCGATCGGCTACCAGGTGACTGTGGGCTGTCTGCGGGCACAAGGCCCGCTATTCAAGTTGTTACAGGGTGCTGGTATTCCGATTGCTGAGTTTCGCAAGGAAAAGAAGCTTTTCTCGATTCAAGGTATTCGCCAGTTGCTTTGTTTAGCGGTGTTTCTTCGTCGCAAACGCTTTGATGTGCTACACGCTCACGACCTGATGTCCAATTTGCTGGGAGTTCCGGCAGCCCGGCTGGCGGGCACTCCGATCGTTCTCTCGAGTCGGCGGTATGAGGATCTGGAATGGTGGTCCGGCAAGTTGCGAAACTGGGTCGCTGCCGCTATGTATAAGTTATCAACTTATGTCGTGGTGAACTCCGATTCGGTATGCGATCTTCTTGTCTCCAGAGAGGGCATACGACGCGACAAGATCCGCGTGCTTCACAACGGCATCGACATCGATCAGTTTGGCAAAGCCCGCGCGAGTAAAGCAACGGCACTCTCAGCAATACGGAAACATTCGATGTTGGTTGCGGTCGTGGCCAACATGTATAGTCCGGTCAAAGGACACGCAACGCTCGTAACCGCAGCTAGCGAAGTGTGCCGTCATTTTCCCGATGTTGGGTTTGTACTGATCGGCGATGGAGATGAGCGTTCGAAACTCGAACATGAAGTCAAAGCAGCGGGCCTGGAAGAAAGCTTTCTATTTCTCGGATCTAGAAGAGATGTCCCTGAATTACTGGCATGCTGCGATATATCGGTGCTGCCATCAGAATCGGAAGGATTTCCAAACGCAATCCTCGAAGCCATGGCAGCGCGCCTTGCTGTAGTCGCAACTTCCGTGGGTGGAATACCGGAAATTGTCGAAAACGAAGTCACTGGTTTGCTGGTTGTTCCGAGGAACTCTGCAGCGCTGTCCACTGCCATCCTGCGCTTGCTCAAGGATCAGGAACTGCGTAGTCGCCTCGCAGATGCAGGTCACCGTCGAGTGGCCGAGTGCTTTAGCTTTGACCGTCTCGTAAGCTCCTTGGGTGCCCTATATAAAGGAGTGCCAGAGTCGCTCCCGACCACTTGGCAGCAGCGGCAATCGTTGCAGACCTTGGCTGTGAATACCCGCTTTGTGCACCAACCACATGAGTAGAATCTTCCAGGAAATTCCTCCGGCATTCACTTCGGCGAGGAGCTTTCCTCGACCTGCCCGAAGCCGGCCAGTGCGACCGATCGATGCATTTGCTACGGTTCCAGCGGTTGCGCAGCCGAAGTGTGCTCCTGCACCACTCGGCCGAAGAGACTTCCAACTGGGATTTGCGTTTGTTTGGCTGCTGACGTTCGTCATTTATGCGCGGCCCGAGGATATGTTTCCGGTTGTGGCACATCTTCACCTGACTTTTTTCTTCGGCTCGTGCGCCACTCTGATCGGCGTAACGGCTCTTCTGTTCAAGAGAGCCGTTGTGCCGTGGACGATCGAAACGAAGCTGATCTTATTACTCACTGCCTGGTTTGTTATCGGCATTCCGTTTGCATTCTGGAAGAGCGGAAGCCTGGATGTCCTAAATCATGTCTGGGCGAAGACTCTGCTCGTTTACTTCTTATTAACAGTCGTCCTGAAAACACTTGACCGAATCCAAGGTCTGCTCTGGGCAATCATTTTAAGTGAGCTCATCGCAACGACATTCTCTATCCTTCAACCATCGAAGGCGCTTTGGGTGGGTGACCGCATTTATGGCGCAAACGTGGGCTTTCTCGGCTGGAACTTTTTGGGCATCGCAGCCGCTATGACCATTCCATACATTGCGGCACTCTTCATCATTCGCCGCTCTGCTATAAGTACGTGCTTGCTGATTGCAACTTCTCTGTCCATGATGTGGATGTTGATCCTGACTGCATCGCGCGGTGGTTTTCTGAATGTAGTCTTCTCGATTGTCCTAACTTCTGCGCTGGTATTGCGCGGTAGTTCCCGCGGGAGACTGGCCGGAATTGGTATCAGTATCGTCCTGTTTGTTGCTGTTATCTTTGCTCCCCCAGTCTTTTGGGAGCGTCTGGGTACAGTGTTGGATAGTTCTGATACGCCTGCGTACACCGCCCAGGTTCGATCCGGACTTGAGCAGCTCGCGGCCGAAGAATCCACAGAAGGCCGTTTGGAACTCCTAAGTCGATCTATCCAATACACTCTCGATCATCCAGTGTTTGGTTTAGGCCTGGGAAATTTTAATCTGGCCAGTGGGGCACAGCATAGCGCCGAGCCCAATGCATGGATGGGAACCCATAACACTTTCACTCAAATTTCTTCTGAGGCGGGCCTGCCAGCGTTGGTTCTCTATCTGATGTTACTGGCGGCAGCAGTACACAGCATGAACCACATTCGTCGCACGGCATCTCAAGCTCCAGATGGACAAGCGTTAGGCCTGATGGCTAGTGCGACTTTAGTCAGCCTGCTCTCGTTTGCCTTCGGAGCGTGTGTCGCGCACTTAGGCTATGACTACTATTTCTTGTACATAGTCGCGATGGCGGTTGGCTTGAGGTGCATTGCTGGTAAAGCCTTCACCCGACAGATGTCGCGGGAAGAACTGCTGCCTGCTTAGGAATACCTCTGGTTCAAGCCGATGAGCATCCTGGAAACAATGTTCTGGTGCTGCATGGTTGCAGTTGCATATAACTATGCGGGGTACCCGATTCTGCTGTTCTGTCTCTCCACGATATCCCAGGCAAAAGCGGATTTCTCATATTTGATTCGCCGGGGAAATCGTCGTTGTTCGCCTCCAGCTAATTACGCTCCAGACGTCGCAGTGCTCATATCCGCTTACAACGAGGAGACGGTGATCCGCGATAAAGTGGAGAACACTCTCCAACTTGACTATCCAAGCGATCGGCTGGAAATCTGGTTCGGGCTCGATGCCCCCACCGATTCGACGGCGGCGATCCTAAAGCGGACCGCGAACCGCAATATGCATGTAGCCGAGTTCGCGACTCGACGCGGCAAACTGGCTGTCTTGGCGGACCTGGCACAGCAGACAGCAGCGGAGATCCTAGTGCTTACGGATGCTAACACTGCTCTTGATCGCGACTGCCTATGGAATCTGGTGCGCCATTTTGTGAATCCCCAGGTCGCGGCAGTAAGTGGAGAAGAGATCCGAAGGCCGGCGCGGAACACTGACGCGGGCGGTGAGTCCATCTACTGGCGCTATGAATCAGCTATTAAGATTCTCGAGAGCCGCCTCAACTGCGCACAAGGAGGAAACGGCGCCGCGCTCGCAGTGCGTCGATCGTTGTTTCAGCCAGAAGCGGGCTCCATCGTTGAAGACTTCCAGATTCCTCTCGAACTTCGCTTCCAGGGCCATCGCGTTGTTTATGATCCTGAGGCAATTGCAATTGAGGAGATCACTCCAAGTCTGGATGCTCAATTCGCTCGCAGGGTCCGAATTGGCGCAGGGAATTATCAGACACTATTTAGGAATCCAAGATATCTACATCCGTCCAATGGACTGTTGACGTTTACTTTTATTTCTCATCGACTCCTTCGCTGGCTTGCTCCACTTTGCTTGGTGATTGCATTCTTCTGCAGCGCTGCAATGGCGAGGCAACCCGAATTCGCTGCCCTTCTCGCCCTGCAGTGTGCCTTCTACTCGGCGGCGTTGATCGGATATGCGCTGAAAAAACGCGCGCGAAAGGTCTCATTCTTCTCCATACCTCTGCACTTTTGCTCCATGAATCTCGCACTGCTTCTAGGCTTCTATGCCTACATGACAGGACGCCAACGTGGAACCTGGAACGTGACTCCACGTGGAAGTGCTCTGCAAGACAATATTGTTCACATCGACGCTGGTTCAGGCGTCCGGCCGGCAGCATAAGTAATAGCCGCCGCATCACTTCACACGCTTCAGAGGAACACGCGACATGCACACCGACGGTCAATTACTAACCATGGTTCGGCCAGTCACAATCGAGACGCAACCGCAGTTGAGTCCTGTTATTGCCGATACCTGCAGCTACTTCGAAAGATATGCGCGAGTTGTCGCCGAGCTGCCACATGCTCAGATGGAACGGGTTGTGGACTTACTTCATAGCACCTATGAACAAGGAGGCCGCGTCTTCTTATTTGGCAATGGCGGAAGCGCAGCCCTGGCGTCTCACTTCGCTTGCGATCTCGGCAAGGGAACTGTTGCGGCCGGAGCTCCGGACAAGCGTTTTCGTGTCCTCGCCTTGACGGACAATATTCCGCTGATCACGGCATGGGCTAACGACAGCTCCTATGATCAGGTATTTGCCGAGCAGCTACGAAATTTCATCGAGGCCGGCGACGTTGCCTTCGGCATCAGCGGCAGTGGCTGCTCACCCAATGTCCTCTCGGCCCTACAAGTCGCGCGTGAAGCTGGGGCTATCACGGTTGGCTTGACTGGTTTCAAAGGCGGAAAGATGCCGCAGGTATGCGATTTCTGCGTCGTTATTCCGTGCGATAACATGCAGATTATTGAAGATCTGCAGCTTGGCATAACGCATGCTGTCTTCACTGTGATCCGCCATCGGATCACTCACACCGCCTCTATGCAATCCTCTTGCTCGGTCATAGCAGCATAGCCTTATGTAGGGCATCAACCCGCTGAATGTCTTTCGTAATTTCTACAGCACGGATATTACCGCGACAATCACGGTTATCCAGCCAGCCCTCACGCTTGCATACTTTAGCCACTCCTATGGATGTTACGAATAATGAATGGACGCTGCAGCAACCTTCCGCAGTAATGGCGGCTTCCACAGCAACGCTCTTTGTCGGACAGCGCAGTGCTGTCGTCCAGTTTTTCAAGCGCCTCATGGACGTGCTAGGTGCGGCAGTTCTCATTGTTCTGCTCGTTCCGCTTTTCATCTTCGCCACCGCGTTGGTGTACCTCGAAGACGGAGCACCGATCATCCATCGCAGGCGCGTGGTTGGAAGAAACGGCGAGTTTGATGCGTTTAAGTTTCGCACTATGCGGCGAGACGCCGACTTAATCCTGGCCGGTAATCCCACCCTCTTAGCCGAATATCAGCGGAATTTCAAACTGTTGAATGATCCGCGGGTCACACGAGTCGGAGCTCTGTTGAGAAAAAGGAGCATCGACGAACTACCACAGTTATTTAACGTGCTGATCGGGCAAATGAGTCTTGTGGGTCCCCGCATGATCACTCCGCCGGAATTAGCAAAGTACGGCGCTCATAAGGATCTCTTGCTTTCCTCTATACCTGGACTTACCGGATATTGGCAGGTTTTCGGAAGGCAGACAGTCTCTTATGAGGAACGTGTCCGCATGGATGTTTATTATCTGCAGAACTGGAGTCTCGCCATGGACTTCGTTCTTCTGCTCCGAACGCCGTTAAAAGTGTTGAACATGGAAGGAGCCTTCTAATGGACCGAATATTGGTAACAGGCGGTGCGGGCTACGTTGGCTCGGCTTGCTGCGCGCAGCTATTAAAATATGGCCATTCAGTCGAAATAATCGATAACTTCTCGACCGGACATTCGGAAGCTCCTCCTGCTGCGGTGAGAGTGCACCAATTTGACTACGGTGATGTTGAGTCTCTCTCCAGGTTATTGGAATCGCAGCGCTTCGACGCGGTATTTCACTTCGCGGCAAAGGCATTGATTCCAGAATCTGTAACTAATCCAGGAGCTTTTTTCAAATCCAACGTAGCTTCGGGCATTGCAATGCTCGAGACTCTTCGGAGGTACGGCATTCAAAAGTTTGTTTTCTCGTCTTCAGCGGCTGTGTATGGCTCACCCTCTATTGTTCCGATACCTGAAGACCACCCTAAACAACCCACAAATTCATATGGAGAGAGCAAGCTGGTCTTTGAGCAGATTCTAAGATGGTACGCCTCCGCCTACGGCTGGACCGTGGTGGCCTTCCGATACTTCAATGCCTGCGGAGGAGGACCCGATTGGGGCGAGCGGCACGATCCTGAAACCCACATTATCCCTCTTCTATTGCAGACCGCTTCGGGGCGACGCGAACAGTTTCACATTTATGGAACCGACTATCCCACTCCCGATGGAACCTGTCTGCGCGACTACGTCCACGTTATCGACATTGCGGAGGCGCACATTCTCTCGCTGCAGAAACTGCAATCCCCGGGCCTTTATGAGTACAACATCGGTACTGGGACGAGTTATTCAGTGAAAGAAGTCTGTGAAGCCGCTGAAAGTATCACAGGCAGAAGAATCAAAGTGCGAGCTGCGCAGCGTCGTCTTGGCGATCCAGCGATCTTATGCGCCAGCCCCAAAAAGCTCATGCACGAATTCGGATGGCAGCCGAAGCACTCGTCTTTAAACGAAATTATTGCGGGTGCGTGGCGCTGGGAGCAGAACGTCTGTCAAACAGCCTTTGTGCAGGCAGCGTAACGAGATGATCAAGAGGGAAGATATGAATCGGAGGTTACAGCATCTGATCGTGGGAGCAGATCTTGTCTGGATTCTTATTTGCCTCTCGATCACGCAACTTCTGAACACTATTTCTGCCGCACGAGAGCAGACATTGTGGTCACTCCTGCGTGATCCGATGCTGATAGCAGCGTCGACTCTGTGGATCGCTCTGTGTGTAAAGAAAGGGCTAACCGGTTTTCAACAGGGTTGGCATCCGCCTGCTGTCGTGGCGCAAGTCGTCGCAGGGGTCAGTTATCTCCTGATATGTTTGTGCGCGCCGGCGATTGTCTTACATCAGCATTACTCCATAGAATCCCTGCTTCTCTTGGCGCTGCTATTGACGTCCGGATTCATTGGGATCCGATACGTAGCCCACTGGACGATCGATTTACATCTACGCCGGCGAGCCAAGCGGCGCGTCATCATTTTGGGAAGCGGCCGTATGGTTCGCGAACTCGTGAAGAAGATTAACCGGCACCCAGAGCTGGGTATGGAAGTTGCCGGAGTCCTCTATCCCTCGGATGCGGACCGCTCTGAAGAGTACTTTCATTTGAGCGCGCAAACAGTCTCTCTTCGAACTCTAAGCATCCTCGATCGATTCCAGCAAGAGAATGCCCACGAACTCATTCTTGTAGAGCCCTTACCGCCCGGCTCGGAGACCGAACAGTTGCTCTCCAGTTGTCGAGAGGCGGGATTGAAAGTTCATGTCGTGCCGCAGCAATACGAGCTCTACCTTTCAAAAGCGCGCCTCATGGAAATAGAAGATGTGCCATTACTCTCCCTCCAAGAACACAGCCTCCCTGCAATCCCCGTGCAGATCAAAAGGCTAGCCGACTTCCTCGGAGCGACCGGTCTTGTAATCCTGGCGAGTCCCCTTCTGCAGATCTCGGTGCTGGTCCTTCGATGGCAGAAGGGAAAGGCTCTCCGGAGAGAGCTGCGATGCGGCCAGGATGGAAGCACATTTTGGATGTACCGGCTCAACATAGACCGCGAAAACGAACATCTAGATGCCTTCGAACGTTTTCTTGTTCAGTTCAGCTTCACTGAGCTTCCACAGCTTTTTAATGTGCTGAGAGGCGAGATGAGCCTGGTAGGTCCACGGCCGGAAGCGCCGGAGCGAGTGAAGCATTATTCGATGTGGCAGCGTCAGCGTCTCGCCGTCAAGCCGGGATTGGCTGGATTGGCACAGGTCCACGGCTTCCGCGAACAGCATTCCTCCGAAGAAAAAGCGCACTTTGACCTTCAATACATTTTTCATTGGTCCCTATTTCTGGATCTCTGTTTGATCCTTCAGACTGCATGGACTCTGCTGCAGAGAATCGTTCATGAGCACAGGATCGTGATCCCATCCTTACTGCAGCCGCTGCCTGGTGTAAATCTCGAACTCGGGAGAATCTGCAATGCTGATAGTACGCAGTCCGGTACGGATTAGTTTTGGAGGCGGAGGAACAGACCTGCCGGCGTACTACGAAAAGTTCGGTGGGTGCGTTCTTAGCACCTCGATCAACAAATATTTCTACACTATTCTTCAAAAAAGAACAGATGACAAGATTCAAGTCATATCTTCCGATTTGCGAGTTGTGGAAACGTGGCGCGATATTTCCAAAATGGACGTAAAGTGCAGCGCACTTGAGATCCCATTGGCCGTAATCAAGGAACTCGGCCGCAAACTATCGGTCGATCTGTTTCTCGCCTCTGAAATTGTTGCTGGTACCGGATTAGGCTCCTCGGCCAGCGTGTGCGTAGGAGTACTTAGGGCGCTCACGAGCTACCTGGAGCTTCCTGCTTCGAAGTACGATTTGGCGGAACGGTCGTTCGGCATTGCGCGCCATATTTTGGGCAAGCCTGTTGGAAAGCAGGATGAATATGCGGCGGCATTTGGTGGGCTCAACTTCATCAACTTTCACGAGGATGGAACCGCATCCGTTGAGCCGGTTCCGTTGCGCAGCGATTGTGTGCGTCAGCTGGAGAGCAGTCTGATGTTGTTTTTCACCGGCGTCGCGCACAATTCCTGGAAGCTTCTCGAACAGCAGGAAGAATCAACAAAGAGGCGTACGGGCTCCACTGTCGAATCTCTGCATGAAATTCGAGAACTGGCGGAGCATATGCGGACCGCCTTACTTAAAGAAGATATCTGGACTTTTGGAGACCTCTTAAACGAGAGTTGGGAGGCGAAGAAGAGAATCTCAGCCAACATCTCGAATTCCCTTATTGACGAAGCCTACGCGTTGGCTCGGCAAAACGGCGCACTGGGCGGAAAAATCGCGGGAGCCGGCGGCGGGGGATTTCTATTGTTGTTCTGCGAAGAGCCGCACCAGGAAAAAGTTCGCGAAGCGCTGTCCAAACTCCAGCTGCGAGAAATGGCATTTGCGTTTGATTCTCAAGGGGCAAAAGTCGTCGCGAACGATCCTTTCATCGATCGCGATGAGAGGTGCGGTATGCGCTGGATATTTGCACCGAACCACGGACGGGCAATCTCTCCAGCCTAGAAATGCTCACGGTCATCAGAGAAGCCTGCTTGTGAAGGCGATCATACTAGCTGCCGGGAACGGCGAGCGCTTAAAACCACTGAGCGATACTGTTCCTAAGTGTCTGTTACCCATTCGCGGTGTTCCGATTATCAACATTTGGTTGCGGCTGTGCGCTGCGAATCGCATTACAAATGTCCTGGTGAACACACACGCGCATGCCAACATGGTGCATCGTTATATAAAAGCGCACTGCGATGGTTTCCGCCTAAGGCTAAGTTATGAAGATCGATTGCTCGGCAGCGCGGGAACACTTCGCGCGAACCGCAAGTGGATTGGTTCCGACGGCGACTTTTGGATCTTCTACGGCGATGTTCTGACGAATGTAAGACTCAAAGAGATGCTCGCTTTCCACCGGCGGCAAAAGGTAATAGCCACACTGGGTGTCTGTGAGGTTAACAACCCGGCACAGTGTGGAGTCGTGTCCATCGACGACAGCTCCATGGTGAAGGAGTTTGCGGAGAAACCGGCAATGCCCCTCGGAAACCTTGCATTTTCGGGCATCAAGATCGGCACTCCGGCCCTGCTCGACGAAATCCCAGAGCAGGTCCCCGCGGACCTTGGCTTTCATGTTCTGCCAAAGCTAGTCGGAAGAATGGCAGCATATCGGATTTCGGAATATCTGCTCGACATAGGCACTCCCACCACCTACCAGCAGGCGCAGCTATCTTGGCCTGGGCTTGATGCTACAGCTTGACATCTATGTTCAAAGCCATAATTTTCGACTTGGACGGTGTGATCGTGGATAGTCATCCACTGCACACCGAAGCATGGAAGAGGTTCCTGTCCTCACGAGGCATCATTGCTGCCGATGAGGAACTTGCATTGGTTCGTTCCGGGGAAAATAAGGAAGAGATTCTTCGGCACTTCATCGGCGATCTCAGCGAGCATCAGCTCCGCGCCTATGGAGAACAGAAGGATCGATTTTACAGAGAAAAAGTTCGAGAACTGAAAACAGTAAAAGGCGTCAGGCAGTTACTCAAGCAATTGAAACATGCCGGCGTTCCTTGCGCGGTGGCATCAAGTGGTAGCTTCCGGCGAGTTCATGAAACCCTCGATCTCCTCCGATTGAGAGGGTGCTTTGCCACAGTGGCGACGGCCGCTGAGTTCAAGATGGGAAAGTGCGATCCGGCGATTTTTCTTAGAAGCGCGCAATGGATGCGAGTTCGATGCGAAGAATGTCTCGTTTTCGAGGATTCTGTGATCGGAGTGCGTTCGGCAACTGCGATCCGCATGAAGTGCGTAGGAATTGCAGATCCTGTCCGAGGAAGAGCTCTGTTGGAAGCTGGGGCCGAAGTCGTCTTTCCAAACTTTGCTCATGTCACCGTAAGCGACTTGAATGCGCTTTATACGACCGCTCTCCAGGGCACTCGCGATTTGCATCTTCAAGCGTCTTCGATGCGAGCAGGTTGATGGCAACTGCAATACCGGAATGTGCACCCACCGTGTCTTTCGCCCTGACGGGGCTTGAATGTAAAGATGCGCTGGAGCGCCTCATAACTGGCGCCCTGCAGGAGGCGCGCCGATCGCTCGGCGTCAATGCCGATATTGCGGTCGCGATTACCTGCGCTGAAGACGGGAGCAACTATGAATTGCATCCTGAGGAGGCTCGAGCTTTGAGTCCGCGTGTGCGCCTACTCAGGCGCCTGCAGTGGAGCCTCGGACGAGCTGCAGCTCATACAGCCCTCCGAAAAGTTGGAGTCACTGAACCTGGGCCAATCATCCCGGGCAACATGAGAGAGCCCATATGGCCTGCTGGAATGACTGGTTCCGTTACGCATTGTTACCCTTGGAGTGTCGCCGTGGCAGGGCGCTCCTCCGGCCGTTTCTCGATCGGAATCGATCTAGAGAGCGTTGATCGAATTGGTCAAACCGATATTAGTTCCGTTGTTTGTCGCAGAGCAGAGCGTGATTGGGTCGGTGCCCCGGGCGACTCTCGGATGCGTCTTTGTATGATCTTCTCGGCAAAGGAAGCTCTTTATAAGAGTCTCTATCCTGTATGCAGACGATACATCGACTTTCAAGAGGCTGAGCTGTCGTGGCATGCAGAGCGATCTTGTTTCTATGCAGGGCTGATTGGGACAGTGAAGCACGTACCGGGACGTCTATCCACCATTCCTCTAAAGCGTTACCACAATTTGATCTTCAGCTGCTCGATTTGCGAGAAGCATTGAGATAAGCCCGACATCGCGACCAGAAATCTCACTTGAGAACGACCGTCAGGAGCCACACCATGCCAGATTTCCTTGCCTGTCCATTTACTGATCAACCTGCACCAACTGTTACAGATCAGTTGGCGCGAAGTATGTCGGCCCATACCGTGGACACAGCTACTTCGATGAAGTATGTTCATCACCTAGTTAGTCACTATTCTGTGAGCACTCCCGATGCCACAGCCGCAGTGTGCGGCGAGCGCTCCATAACATATGGAGAGCTCGACCTGCGCGCGAATCAGCTAGCCCATCTCCTGCAGTCTAAGGGCGTTGGACCTGACGTCGTGGTAGGGCTTTATCTCAGTCATTCACTCGCAATGCTCGTTGGAGCCCTGGGAATTCTTAAGGCGGGCGGGGCCTACCTTCCGTTAGATCCGATCTCTCCCCCAGACCGAACAAGATCCTTGTTGGAGGACGCCAAGGCTGCAGTTCTGATCACCAGCGAGTGCTTGAGCTCCGCACTGGCATCGCGACCTGAGCCCCTGATAGTGATCGATCCCTCGGGAAGGGTTTCCGATCAGCTATCTTCCTATCCCGTAACTGCGGAAGTGTCAGACGATAACCTCGCCTACGTGATCTACACTTCTGGTTCGACCGGACAACCGAAGGGAGTTGAACTCACTCATGGCGGTTTACGGAATCTCATCCTCTGGCACCAGAGAGCGTTTAGGGTCACCTGCAATGATCATGCAAGCCAGCTCGCATCCTTAGGTTTCGATGCTGCCGTATGGGAAGTCTGGCCTTATTTAGCTGCAGGCGGAACGATCCATGTTGCCGATGGCGTTGCCATCAATGAACCTGTGGCCGTTCGAGATTGGCTCCTCGCCCGGGGTATCACGATTGCGTTTCTTCCAACCCCTATTGCAGAGCGCCTGACCACTTTGGAATGGCCAAACAAACATTCTCTTCGCGTGATGCTCACGGGGGCTGATACGCTGCATCATTATCCGTCGCGCAAGTTGCGCTTCCAACTCGTGAATAATTATGGGCCCACCGAATGCACAGTAGTAGCTACGTCCGGGGTTGTGCCTTCCACTCCGGAGCGTAATGATCAGCTTCCGACGATCGGCAGGCCGATTGATAACGTTCAGATTTACATCCTCAATGCGGACATGCAACAAGTAGGGATCGGTGAACCCGGAGAAATCTATATTGGAGGACTCGGTCTAGCGCGGGGCTATCGCAATCGTCCGGATTTAACTGAAGAGAGATTTGTTCCAGATCCGTTCAGCGCTAAACGAGGAGCACGCCTTTACAGAACCGGCGATTTAGGCAGATCGTTGCCGAATGGCGAGATCGCATTCCTGGGCCGTGTGGACGAGCAGGTCAAGATCCGCGGCTATCGCATCGAGCCGGCAGAGATTGTAAGGGTCCTGGATGAGCATCCATCGGTACAAGCAAGCGCTGTACTTGCTCGGGAGGTTGAGCCAGGAGACAAACGTCTCGTCGCCTACTTCGTCTCGGAGCCGAACAACAAAGCCACCCATGCCGAGTTGCGCAATTTCGTCGCAAGCCGCCTTCCCGAGTACATGATCCCGTCGGTCTTTGTAATGCTTGACAGTCTGCCTCTCAATTCCAGCGGCAAAGTAGATCGGGCGATGCTTCCAGCCCCGGACCCTACGAATATATTGCGCGACAGTACATTCGTCGTGCCGCGCACACCGATTGAGGATCGGGTAGCGGCTATGCTGGCCTCGCTCCTGGATCTCGGACAAGTGAGTGTGGAAGATAACTTCTTCCTGTTAGGAGGACATTCCCTACTAGGAACGCAACTTATCGCGAGGATGCGCGATGCATTCGGGATCGAACTCAGCCTGAAGAGTCTGTTTGACGCTCCTACAGCGGCGGAGCTTTCCTCCGAAGTTGAGAGACTCCTGATGCTTAAGCTGGATGCCATGTCCGACGATGAAGCTCTGCGTCTGCTTGGCGGTACAGCGCCGGCAGCCGCATAAGGTGATACGAGTATGAGCACACTCGACCAAGTTACTCCCGCTACATCTCAGGAAGATCGCAGCCTCAGCCTCTATCATCTGCTCGACCCGGAGGTTTTGGCCAATCCTTATCCTTTATTCCATCGCCTGCGCCGCGAGGATCCAGTGCACTGGGATCCCTTCCTGCACTCCTGGGTGGTTACACGCTACAGCGATGTAGTCACTGTGCTCCATCACTATTCAGCCGAGCGCACACCAACGCCGCAGCAACTCTCCCAGATAGGATTAGATTCTCTTGGCCCGATCGCGCAGGTGATGGTAAAGCAAATGCTTTTCCTCGATCCCCCTACGCATACCCGTATCCGCAAGCTGGCGTCACATGCTTTTACGCCTCAGCGCGTTGAAGTACTGCGCGCACACATCCGCGACATTACCAGTTCGCTGCTAGATAGGGTAGAGGCGCGAGGTCACATGGATGTGATCGCCGACGTGGCCGAGCCTCTCCCCTGCATTGTTACCGCGGAGATGCTCGGCGTTCCTGTGGGAGATCACCAGCAACTCAAAGCCTGGTCACAGGATTTCGCCGAAATGCTGGGGAACTTTCAGCACAATCCTGATCGCGCGGCGAGAGTTTTGAAAAGCACGCTGGCGATGACCGACTATTTCCGTTCCGCAATTAAGGAGCAGCGGCTCCATCCACGTGAAGGACTGGTGAATTCCCTGATGAACGCGGAAGTCGATGGCGACAGATTCACGGAAGAAGAGGTAATTGCGAACTGCATTGTCACTATGGTGGGCGGACAAGAAACAACCACTAATCTGATAGGAAACGGAGTTTTAACTTTACTGCGAAATCCCGAACAGCTCGAAAACCTTCGCTCCAACATGTCACTGATACCGTCTGCCGTCGAAGAGATGCTGCGCTTTGAGAGTCCCAGTCAGCACACGGCGAGACTTGCGCCCGAAGACACCACTCTGGGTGGAAAGCGGATTGGGAGGCGACAGGCTGTAATCGCGGTGATGGCGGCGGGCAATCGAGATCCCGACCGCTTCCCGGATCCGGATCGGTTTGATATCACGCGCACCGACAACCGGCATCTTGCTTTCGGATGGGCTGCCCATTTCTGCTTTGGCGCCGCACTGGCGCGCATCGAGGGACAAACTGCGTTCGAGTTGATGCTGAAGCGGTTGCCTAATTGGACTCTCGATCCTGAACCGCTGGTCTGGCGCAGCAATTTAGGATTGCGCGGATTGATCCGCCTGCCGATCTCATTCGCTAATCCACAGCAGACGCCCACTCCAGCTGCTTAACGAGGACTTTCTTTCCTAGGTTCGAATCTATCAGAATGTCTCCGGCAACCGCATTAACGGAAGCGAAACGAAATTTGTTGCGGAGCTATCTTAGTGCGCCTGCCACACAGCCGAGGGTGGTGTCGCCCCAGATCCTCGCAACATCCTCAGGCCAGCCAGCGCCACTCACCATCTCGCAGGAGCAACTCGTCTTACGCGAGATTCGAAGACCGGACGCCCCGCCGCTATACAACGAATGTATCCAACTGCGCATGCCTGGGCCGCTCAACGTTCATGCGCTGGAGAAGAGCTTCGCTGAGATTATTCGGCGACACGAGATCTGGCGTACAGCTTACGCCATCGGCGATAACCAGGCGCTGCAGGTAATCCACCCAGCGACCGATCAGATCGAGATACCTCTTCTTGATTTTCAAGGTTTCCCGAAAGCGAGACGGGAAGAAGAAATCGATCGTGTAATTGGAAGTTTGGTCCAACAACCTTTTAGCCTGAAGAACGAGTCTTTGCTGCGAACGCGGCTGATAAGGGTTAATGACACTGAGCATCGACTCTACGTAATTGCACACCTCAGCATCGTGGATGGGCTCTCGGTTTACCAGATATTTCCAAACGAACTGGCCGCCCTGTATCGCGCTCATGTCTCCGGCAGATCGTCGGATCTAGAGTTCCTGTCTATCCAGTTCGCTGACTATTCACGATGGCAGCGGCAGACCAGCGAAAGCGAAAACTTTACCGAACAACTCGAATATTGGCGCGTGCAACTGGCCGGAGAGGTTCCTCCGCTGAGTTGGCCGGCTGATCGTCCGCGTCCTTCACAAGAGACCTTTCGTGGCGAGATCGAGAAGTTTGTCATGCCAGCGGCACTAGCTCACGGAATCAAGACACTCGCGAGGCGGGAGGGTGCCACGCTGTTCGTGGCTATCCTATCTCTCCTGGCGGCTCTACTGCATTCCTACACCCGCCAGGATGACTTCGCCATCGGCACGCCCTCTCCCTCAGGCCGAAAACGATCTGAAGTCCAGCAATTACTGGGATATTTTCTTACGCCAGTTGCGCTTCGCTTTCACATAACCAGGAATATGACATTCTGCGAGCTATTGAGACAAGCTCAAAGACTGACTCTCGAAGCTATCTCGAACGACGACCCACCAGTCGAGGTACTGACCCAGAGGTTGGGCCTTCATGTTGACCCCAGCAGAAATCCGCTGTTTACGGTTGCAACGTCACTGCAGCCGGCGATGCCCAAGCTGGATCTTGACTGGACGGTAACTTCAATGGACATCAACAGTGGAGGGGCTCCGTGGGATCTATATCTTGCATTCATCGATGGACGAGAAGGAATGCTGGGTCGCCTCCAATATAATCCTGATCTTTTCGAGACGGAGACGATTGCGCATTTTGTCCAGGATTATCAGGATTTGGCTTTGATCGTGAGCCTCAACCCCGATAAGCGCCTTTGCAAGCTCTGTTCTAACCATCAATAGCCCACGTTCAGATCGTCCTTCGAGAGGCTCTTACTTATCTGTTACAAGCTGTACACATCAAAACTGACAGTCTCCCAAGCCACATAATGAACGACACAGTCACCAGCCGAAACGAAGATGCCGCAATGACAAATACCTCTGGTTTGTCGGAAGTCAAGCGAAGTTTGCTGGAAAAATATCTGAACAGCAGGCCAGGTCGAAAGGAGATGATGACTTTCATTGGCCGTCGACCACCGTCGGAATCGGCTCCCTTGTCTTTCCCTCAAGAACAGGTGTGGCTGCACGCGCAGATGGCCGGTGACATTCCCTTGTATAACGAGAGCATAACGGTACATAGGCGCGGCCCTCTGGATATCGCAACCCTCGAGCGTTGCCTGGCAGAGATCATCCGCCGGCACGAGATCTGGCGCACGAGTTTAGACCTTGTAGACGGCAGGCCGGTCCAAGTGATTCATCGTGCGCCGGATGAATTCCCGTTGCCATATTGCGACCTTAGTAGCTTTCCCGCGAACGAGCGCCAAGCCGAATTGAGACGTTTAGCAACCCAGGACATTCGGCGGGCGTTTGACCCGAAATCCGGGCCGCTCGTTCGCGCGCTGCTTGTCCGCACGGAAGAAGACAATTACTCCCTATTCGTGACTTTTCACCAGATCGTGTTTGACGCCGTGAGCGCATACCATGTGTTCCTGCCGGAGTTGGTAGCGCTTTATGAAGCCTTTTCAGCAGGCAAGGCATCTCCGCTTCCCGAGCCGAAGATTCAATACGCCGATTTTGCTGACTGGCAGCGAGAGCGGGATGACACCACCTCCGCTGAGCACATTGCCTACTGGCGCAAACAACTGGCAGGAGAACTGCCTCTCTTGGAATGGCCCACTGACCGTCCGAGACCTCTCGTGCAGACACATCGGGGTGAAATCGAACGGTTTTCCCTTCCTGCAAACCTGATTCCTCAGATCAGGTCCGCCAGCCAACAAGCGGGAGTGTCCTTCTATATGACGCTTCTCGCTTCATTGGCTGTGCTCCTGCATCGCTACACAAATCAGGACGACATCGTTCTTGGCGCATTCACGGCAGGCCGCAACCGGCCAGAGCTCGAGGGCGTGCCCGGCTATTTTGTGAATCCAGTTCCGTTGCGCTTCGAGCTGTCCGGCAATCCAACCGTTCGGGAATTGCAATTGCGAGTGCGCGAAACACTTCTGGACGCTTTGGCCCACGAGGAAGTGCCCTTCGCGGAAATTATGAAAGCCATTAAGCTCCGCCCGGATCCCAGTCGAAATCCGCTATTTCAGATTGTACTGTCGCAGCAACCTAGGCCGTCGCTCATAAGTCCTGAATGGAACTTAGGGACAGAGGAGTTCTCGAACGGCTGCTCAAAAGTTGATCTCATCATTGTTGTTGACGATCGTGGAGAATCCGTCTTTGGGCCAATTACCTACAATCCGGATCTGTTTGATGCAGGCACCATCACGCGACTGATCGGTCATTGGCAGATGCTTCTTGCTGATGCTTGTACTCATCCGGAGAAGCGTATTTCGGAGCTCGCCATTCTGACGCAGCCAGAGCGACGTCGGATTCTCGTCGAATGGAACGACACGTACAGAGACTATCCGACTAACATTTGTCTACACGAACTCATCGAGCAGCAAGCAAATCAAGCTCCCGATGCGACCGCGCTCATTTTCCAGGAAGGCGAGCTGAGTTATCGCGAGCTCAATGAAAAGGCCAATCAGCTTGCCCACTATCTGCGTAAGCTTGCCGTCGGTCCCGAAGTATTGGTTGGCGTGGCCATGGACCGCTCGATCGAGATGGTGGTGGCACTCCTCGGCATTCTGAAGGCAGGAGGGGCATACCTTCCGCTGGATATCGAGTTTCCTAAAGAGCGCATCGGGATGCTGCTGCAGGACAGCGACGTTCCTGTGGTGCTCACACAAGAACATCTGCTCGACCGTCTCTGCATGTCTCCTAGGCGAACGATCTGCCTGGACGCAGCATGGCCTGAGATCGCGAGAGAAAGCACAGCGAACCCTGTTCCCACAACCGAGTCGCACAACGTTGCCTACGCCATCTATACGTCGGGTTCGACAGGCAAGCCCAAGGGTGTACTGAATGTTCATGCGGGAATTGTTAATCGATTGCTCTGGATGCAAGAGACATATCAACTTACTAACGAAGATCGGGTTTTGCAGAAGACGCCGTATACCTTCGACGTCTCAGTCTGGGAATTCTTCTGGCCTTTAACGGCAGGAGCATGTTTGGTGATCGCAGAGCCGGGAGGACATCGCGAGTCTGCATATCTAATCGATTTAATCCAGCGACACAAGGTCACAACTCTACATTTTGTGCCGTCGATGCTTCAGATTTTTCTCGAAACCAGTGGTGTTGAGAGTTGTACGAGTCTGAAACGAGTGATTTGCAGTGGGGAAGCGCTGCCGCTTGACCTGCAAAACCGCTTCTTCGAACGCTCAAAAGCTGAATTGCACAATCTCTACGGTCCAACTGAGGCTGCCGTTGATGTCACTTCCTGGAAGTGTTCGAGGGAGGAGGAAGGATCAACTGTTCCAATTGGCCGTCCGATCGCAAACATGAAGATCCACATTCTGGATCGCAATTTTCAGCCTGTTCCGATCGGAATCGCTGGAGAACTGCACATTGGAGGAGTGGGATTGGCTCGGGGGTACTTAAACCGTCCCGAGCTGACGGCAGAGAGATTCATTCCAGATCCGTTTGGGACTGCGCCGGCTGACCGACTCTATAGAACGGGAGACTTGGCCCGTTATCGGACGGACGGAACAATTGAGTTTTTGGGCCGCATTGACGATCAGGTGAAGATTCACGGAATTCGCATCGAGCTAGGCGAGATCGAAGCCGTCCTCCACAATTACCATGCAGTTCGCGAGGCGCGTGTGATTGTGCGCGAAAGCACACCAGGAGTGCGCCGCCTGGTTGCTTATATTGTGCCGATCGACAAAAGTGCCCCGTCCCTGCAGGAAATTCGTGACTACCTGAGCTCGTTGTTACCTACTTATATGGTTCCCGTATTAGTCACGATCGATACATTACCGGTAACCGCCAACGGAAAACTCGATCGCCGCGCGCTTCCGCCTCCTGAAGCGCCTGAACCTGAAGCATCTTCAGAACCTCTAAGCCATCCGATGGAGAAAGCGATTGCCGAATTGTGGAGTGAGGTGCTTGGATTGGAGACCGTCAGCCCATATGACAACTTCCTCGATGTGGGTGGCGATTCTCTATCCGCCGTCCAGTTAGTTACACGATTACACAACCGTCTGGGTGTTCGCATAAAAACCAACGAGCTTGCCTTCCAAAGTCTTCGGCAACTTGCGGCAAGTTGTGCCGAGCGATTGCAATGCCAGTGAACAGTCCCGGTCCGGTCTTACCTTTTTATTTCGGACCTGCCGATAAGCGATTGTTTGGCTGTTACCACGAGCCACGCGGCGCAAAAAGCCGGAAATGCGCTGTCGTAATTTGCCAGCCGATGGGACACGAATACATCTACTGCCACAGAGGCCTTCGACAGCTAGCAGCTCGCCTTTGCGAAGCGGGCTTCCCAGTGCTTCGTTTCGATTTCTACGGCTGCGGTGATTCCTCCGGGGAGGCTGAAGATGGAACACTTGCTCAATGGCTGCACGATACTTGTCTCGCGGTAACTGAAATCAAGAATAGAACGGGTGTGGCACGGGTCTGTCTCGTAGGTATTCGTCTCGGCGCTGCACTCGCCTTTGCTGCTGCCGCGGAGTGCAATGATGTTGATAGCATCGTGCTTTGGGACCCGGTAGTGCTTGGCAGAACATACCTGGAAGGACTCTCTCGGCTACAAAGTGATGCACTGCAGCGGCGGCGCACGCCAATTCGGAAAGCGCCAGGTGGTCCAGTCGAGGTAATCGGATTTCTTTTACCAGCTGCGCTGGTCTCAGAACTCGAGGAGTTGGACCTTCTCACGGTTGTCCCCAATCCTCGGAGCCAGATACTTCAGATCCATAGCGACGCCTCGGAAAACGAGTCGCGTTTGAAGCATCGCCTCATGAGTCATGGAACTCGGTTCGAGTATCAGCAGGTCCATGCACCGAAACTATGGCAACCAACCGTTGACGGTAATTTACTCGTACCGGTTCAGGTACTTCGCTCGATAGTCTCCTGGACGTCGCGGGCGCATGCGTGAAGGAAGAAGCTGTCAGTTTCGGGAATCTCGGTTCTCTGGTTGGCATTGTTACTCCTCCAATTCAGAAAGACTCGATCCACGCCAAGACGGCGGTTCTTTTCCTTAACGCGGGGATTGTGCACCGGGTTGGAGCCGGACGCGTCTATGTGAAGGTGGCCCGAGCGCTCGCGTCACTGGGGTTCCTGACGCTGCGCTTCGATCTTTCCGGAATTGGAGATAGTCCCGTTCGCAGTGACGATCTCAGCTTTGAAAAGAGTGCGATTGCCGAAACGCAAAACGCAATGGATTTCCTGGAGAGAACCAAAGGAATCGGGAGCTTCATCCTCTTGGGTGGCTGTTCTGGAGCCAGGATTGCATTCAACACTGCATCTTGCGATGCCCGAGTTATCGGGGCGTTATTCATCAATTTCCCTTCGAGAGAAGAAGACGATGCCGCGGAGTCTCCCGACGCAGCCCATCGGAGTGCCTTCTTCTATTACCGGAAGGCCGCGCTTTTCAGTTTGAACAGCTGGTGGCGCCTGGCAAGTGGACAGGCCAATTACATACAGCTTGTCCGAGCTTTATGGTTTGCGATGCAACGCCAGATTGCGGCTGAAGAGAAGGCTTGCCCGCAGGTCCGACAATTCCGATCTGATCTGGAAGCCTTGATCGATCGACATGTCCACCTAGCTTTCATTTGTTCAGAAGGCGATCACCGCCTGGATGATCTTCGAGCTGCGGGCGGCAAGGAACTCAGGCGGTTGTGCAGAGATGGCAAACTTGCGCTGGAGATCGTAAAGAGATCGGACCATACATTCAGCTCGCTCCATGATCAGGAGCAACTCCTGAAGGTTATTTTGAAGCGAGCGAGCACGATGCTCCAAATTAGCGAGCACGATGCTCCAAATTAATGACCCACGTGCTAATAGCCTGCCTATTGCTGACGGTTCGAGGGTTCTTTCTCACGAATTTCAGTCCTGAAAGACATCACAAATCAACTTTGAGAAGCACACAACATGAGTACACAATCTACAACCCGCCCAGAGACACGCGTACCTCAGATTTCCAACGATGGTCACATCGCTGCGATGCCAGGATGGGACGCTTTGGCGACGGCTCAAGCAGCAACAACAAACGTGTCGACGTTTGACTTTGCGGAGATATCCCGTACGACAGCCGATGCGCGGGAGCGCACCACTAGACCGCTGCCCGTAGCTTTTCTCGAGTCCGAGGAAGCCTTCTATGGGCAGTATGGTTGGTGCCTGAACGCATTTCCGAGGCTGCAAGAAGTAGCACAACACTTAACCGTCGAGCTGAAGAAAGTAGATCACGTAAATGGCTGGCAGTACTCAGAAGTAGTTACAAATACCTTTCTGCTTTCCTGCGCCATTACGGACACAATTGACGATTACCTGCTTGGAAACACGCTTGACTTCTCAAAGCTGGTGAGGATCTTACCGATTGCCGCTCCGGCAGTCCGCATTGTCCACACGGTGCTTGACTGGCGGAGCAGGGTGCGCCTGTTATTCCTCATAAAGCTGCGTGCCTGGAGAGATGCTTGGGCAGGTGCGGTCACCGACTTCCTTCAGCACGCAGTGATTCGCGATGCGGAGCCGGCGTCAGCTCTCAAGCAGCGCGATCGGCTTATAGAATTGCTTACACCTCAGTTTGACAAAGACCTTGCCAGCCTTCGTCCCAAGATCCCTGCTTTCTTCCGGTCGAGAGACTTTGCCACGCCAGATTGTCTCGAGCTCGCCCGAAAATTGATCTTGCAATTTCCTGATTCTGACCGTCCAGCGATCGTGGTTGGATTGCGTACTGCCGGATCATTTCTTGCTCCGCTGGTGTGTGCCCACCTCCGGAGTCATGGACACAATGCGAGCTGGATCGCGATTCGGCCGGTAAAGGGTTTGGCATCTTGGGAGCGGAGAGAGTTGGAATTAGCCTCAAAGAGGAACTCGCGCGCGCTCATTACAGACGAATCGGTCCATTCCGGGCAAACGCTCGCGAAATCCATCAGTCTGCTTCGCAAGGCAGGCTTTGCGGAAGAGGACATTGTTGTGCTGAACCCGGTAGAGCCGGCGCTGCCGGACTGGAAGAGCTCACGTCTTTTTCAGGCTCTTTTGAAAATTAATGTGATTACGTTGGAGCCCCGCGAGCGCTACAAATGCAGATTCTTAGATTCCCAAATCGAAATAGAGAAGCTTTTGGATGAATACTTCACGGCCCGCGGGTACTCCGAGGTTCGCGTTGTAACCGGCAGCGAAACTGAAAGACTAAATGCCACTTGGCGAGATCAGCCTCCGGAGCGCGTGGACCATCGTTTGAAACGGATCTACGAGGTTCATCTCAAAGATGCGGCTGGATCGAGCGAGATTCGGTACGTGCTCGCCAAGAGCGTCGGCTGGGGGTGGCTGGGATATCACGCCTTTATCGCAGGACAACGACTTGCAAAATGGACGGCGCCTATTCTCGGAATGCGTGAAGGAATTTTGTATTCAGAGTGGATCTCGCAAAACGTGGAGATCTTGGCATCTGGTTCGGATCGCGAGCCTTTGGTCGAGTCACTGGCCTCCTACGTGGCCGCGCGTGCGAAGAATCTCTGCCTTGAAGATAATCCGATCACAGACCTGGTAAATGACGATCGGCATAAAGGTGTCGAGATCCTAGCCAGCTCTTTGCTTCGCGCCTACGGATCGCGCATGGTCGCGGCATCAAAACGCTCGGATCTCCGGCGGCAGCTCGCGCGACAGAACCAGTTCTTGCCGGTCGTGACCGACAGCAAAATGGGATCCCAAGAATGGATTGTTGCCGGTGACTCGCCGAGGAAACTGGATTTCGAACATCACTGTTTCGGAAAGAACGAGTTAAGCATCACCGATCCTGCGTTCGATCTGGCAAGTGCAATACTCTATTTTGGCCTGTCCGAAATGGAGTCAGACCGCCTTGTTGAGCGCTACGTCGAAGAGAGCGGCGACAAGACGGTCGAACAACGAATGTTCTTCAATAAACTTCTGGCCAGTATGCGTGCTCAGAGTTTAGCTGACCATGATTTAGGCCACCCACGGCTTTTGTCTCAACGAAGCGTGGCCAATCGGCAGTACATCTCCGCCTGGAACTTTCTGGTCGGCGAGTCGGTGCGGGAATGTGCCAAGCTCAGCATTCATCCGAAGAAAATTGAGTGGCATACGCCACTCGTTGTCGCTGATATCGACGGCGTACTTGACCGAATGGTGTTTGGCTTCCCTTGCACAACCGCGGCAGGGATCAAAGCAATTTCTTTACTTCATGCTCATGGATTCTGCATTGCTGTCAACACCGCCCGCACGCTCCAGGAAGTGAAGCAATACTGCCGTGCTTACGCTTTCGCCGGTGGAGTAGCTGAATACGGCGCGATTCTGTGGGACGCGATTTCCGGGCAAGAGCGCGTGCTGGTTGCTCCCGAATCTCTGGAGCAGGTGCGGAGGGCGCGCGACGCGTTCCGACTAATTCCAGGATGTTTTCTCAACGACGATTATCTCTACTCATTGCGAGTCTTTACTTATCAAAATGGCCGCACTGCTCCGGTTCCTCCACTGCTCGCGCAAGACTTATTGGCAGGGCTGAACGCCGATCGGCTAAGAGTGCACCACACAGGCCTGGATACCGCGATCGTGGCAAAAGCCACCGACAAAGGACTCGGCTTAACTTCCTTGCTGGACTTTGTTGGACTTCCCAAAGTCGATGTAGTTGCAATTGGAGATTCAGAGCCCGATCTGGCTATGTTCCGAGTAGCGAACGGATCGTTTGCACCTGGAAATGTGACTTGTCCAAAGGAAGCGGAACTGCTCGGCTGTTCCATCGCGCGTTCGTCCTACCAGCCGGGGCTCTTGGAAATAGCTCAGCGAATCGTGCACCCAAAGGGTGGAACCTGCGATCGCTGTAAAGATATCGAACGAGGCTGGCCCAAAGAAAAGACTCTATTTGTGTCACTGCTGGAGGCTGCCGACCAGAAGCCTTGGCCGCTGCTTCTGCAGAACTTTCACTCACTTTCGTTCCTGGCGCCATTCAAGAAGTAAAGCACTCTCTAAGTCCCTCAACATACTCATGCTCCGTCGTATTCTTCCTGCGGCAAACGCAATCTTCGTCGGACACATGATTCCTCGCTTGGGATCGATCATTCTGGTCCCGCTATTCCTGAGAACATGGTCCGCTACTCTCTATGGCGAGTACTTGGCGCTGTTTGCCGCTGTCACTTACCTTTCTAGTCTTGACATTGGCATGCAACAAGCCTCGGTCAACCGGCTGACTCAGGCATACGCGAAACGAGATTTAGACGCATATCGAACTGTTCAGCACACAACAGTCGCATTCTATGTGATCCTCGCCACGATAGTTACGCTCATCGTGATTGCCCTTGCCTGGTCTTTACCCCTGTCTCGCTGGATTGGACTCAAACTGACAGCTCCTGTGACCGGCAACAGAGTCATTGTGCTCTTAGCCGTTTACGTGATGTGGTCGTTGCCTGTCCGCTTAATGACTGCGACCTACCAGAGCACCGGGAATTTAGCCCGAACTCAGTGGATCGGCAACTTACAGCAGATCGCTGTCGTGATCCTATCGGCAGTGGTCCTGATTACCGGCGGGGGTATGCTGAGCATGGCATTTCTTCAGGTCGCCACACTAGGATTAATCGCAGCATTTGTGCTCGTCGATTTACGTCGGACCCTCCCGGCCCTCTTTCCCGGATTAAAAAGGGCGCACTTCTCAGCCCTGAAAGAGTTGGCTCATCCCAGCCTTCTTTTTGCGTTATTGCTGATCGGAAACCTGATCGCATTTCAAGGCAGCACACTCATAGTTTCAGCCCTGTTGGGTGGACTGGCTGTGGCTGTTCTGTCTATCTCGAAGGCGATGATCGATGTGATCCGCCAGGTGCTTTACAGCATCACTCTGGCACTCTGCCCGGACCTCGCAAGAATGGAGGTTCTCGGAGAATTCGCACAGTTAAGAACTGTTCATCGTCTTGCAGTTGCGGCTACCGCAACCATTACGTTGGCACTCGCCGCCAGCGTCTGGTACGAGGGAGCGCAGATTATCTTAGTGTGGACGCGTGGCCGCATCGAACCTGACGTTGTATTACTGCGGCTCTTTCTTGTCCTACTCGCATTCCAGACGCCATGGGCAGCCAGTTCCACAATCGGAACCGCAACTAATCGACATGCAGCGCAAGCGATCGGCTATTTCTTCGCGGCGATCATCGGAGTCGGCTTAGTCTTTGTTTTCGTTCACCGGCTGGGAACCTGGGCCGTTCCGCTCGGTCTGACTCTAGGCGAAGCCGTGTGCTGCTATCACTTCGTCATCAAATCCTCGTGTCGGACAATCAGGGAGTCCTACTCGTCATTTGCGCTGCGCTTCTGGGCAGGATTTGCCGCCGTATCGGCAACAGTATTGGCAGCGGGTTGGTTCATTCACAATCTTGTTCCCGGACCGATGCTGGCGCGCTGGGCCACTATGGGTCTGTTCACACTGACGGCAGCCACGGCATGCGCGTGGATTGTTTGGCTGACGCCCGCGGATCGACTCTTGCTGTCGTCGAAAGTTCGTCCTCTGTTTAAGCTTTCTACGAGTAGACTGGCGCCATCCAGCGGCATTTTGAAACAGTCTTCTGAGGTTCAGGAATTAACGCAATGAGCGCTCATCGAATCCTGATGGTCTCAGGGGCGCGGCCATCCAGAACTTGGAGGCTGGCCGAGCGGATCACGCGAGAAACTCCAGGTGCGGAGATCTGCGGGATCCTTCAACGATCGCTTCAACACCTTTCGATCGAACAGCAACTTATTGCCGCCGGACGCACGGATCTCTCTGCGCGCGAGTATCAATGGCCATTAGGACTAACCTATTGGCTCCGTTCCATCCTGGAAAGGATGATGCACGCGGCACTGTGGTTCATCCATGGCAGCCCGAGCGCCGTAAGACCCACAGAACTTACATTCAAAACTCTACTTAGGAAATGTCGCGAGAGTGCGATTCCATTTCTAGTGGCCGACGACCTAAATAGTTCGAGCGTGCTTAAGTTTGTCACCGACCAGCGACCGGAGCTCGGCATTGTGCTCGGAGAGACCACTCCCAGTGAAGAACTATTGAAGATTCCACGATACGGGTGGATACGTGCGGAGCACAGGGCTGCTCAATGCAAAGTAGGCAAAGAGAAGATCGGATCGACCATCACGATTGAATCCATCGGAAAACAAACGGCGGAACACCCCATCGCTCAAATCCGTCTGCCTCGGCAGATCTATGATGGCCTGGTGGGCCTAACTCTCAAGTCTGATTTGGTGTCAGATGATCTCATTATTCAAAGCCTTACGCACCTGAATGCGACCATTGTCCAAGCTGCCAAGGCGCCTACGAAGTGGACACAAGAAATCCTGGTTCCCTATCTGGAACAGCTCCAGGCCTCTTCGATCGCAAGCGACGAGAGATTCGACCCGCCGGCACGTCATCGCGCAACCTGGAAGTTGTGTCTTGACACCTTTCTACTATGCTCGCCCCTATTTGTTGGACGAAATTGGTATCGCAGATTGCGTCGGCGGTACCCTATCACAATTCTGACTCACCATCTCGTTTCCGATCGCCCTCACCGAATGGGGATCTCTACAGAAGTGTTTTGGCGTCAAATCCGCTTTCTTCAAAGACACTATCGAATCACTAGCTTAGGTGAAGCCGTTAAGCTCCTCAAATCTGGTCGCGTGGATGCTCCGACGGCCGTATTGACATTTGACGATGGCTATGCCGACAACTTTGTCAGTTTGCGAGCGGTGACCGAGGAGACTGGGACTCCAGTCACTCTGTTTATCTCTACTAAATGTGTGGAACTGCAGCAGGAATTCCAGCACGACATAGAGAATGGGGTCCGTGGCGCTCTACCTCTGACCTGGCCGCAGATTCGCTTCTGGAGCTTCGGACGGGTGGAGTTCGGCAGCCATACACGAACTCATTTCGATTGCGGATCAGACGACAGAGCCAGGTTGGAATCAGAAATTGTTGGCTCAAGGCGCGATCTCGAAGATCATCTCGGAAAGCCGGTAGAGTTCTTTGCTTTTCCTTTTGGCCAACGGGAGAATATGTCGCCGGAAGCGCTCCGGCTGGCGCAGGAATGCTATCCCTACTTCGTCTCGGGCTTTGGCGGGGAAAATCACTTTGCGAGCAGCACGGATAACCAGCATCTGTTGCGCAAGAACCTCTATTCCAATGCCTGGGAGCAGGAGCTCGATCTCCAGTCGGTTTTCGATATGATCGATAAAATCAGGCTGGCACTGTCTCTGCGGGGTCTGCGCTCCACAAGGTTCCTGCAACACTTTCTTCAACCTTCTCACCCACCATAGCCGACGGCAGTGGTCCCGAAGCGCAATGGGACGGTGTCAACTAGCCACAAGTACCATTTCTACTAAGCCTCACAATCGTTAACGGAAGCCCCTGGAATATCTTCTTCTTCCAACTCTGCACTCAACCTCGCTCCACCAGATTTCAATTTGCATCACCACAAATTCCGGGAGGTACTCCGATCATGCGAACACGTTCAATTGCCACAATTCTCGTTTGGCTTTTGACTTCATTTAACGTCCACCTATTTGCACAGCTTCAAGAGCCGTCTCCGCCGGTCAATCTCATCATTGACTCAGATATGGCCATCGATGCCGACGACGTGGGTGACCACGCCCTCATGTGGGGCCTTGCCAATCGAGGAGAAGTCAACGTGCTCGCAATTGTTGCTTCATCCGCCAATGACTATAGCGCGCCGGCAATGCGAGCCATTGCGAAGTATTACGGCCATCCGAATGTGCCCATTGGGGCGAACAAGGGGAGTACTCCGAACATCAACAGTTCTGCCACCAGTGTGTTCACTCAGCAGATCACGAATCAATTCGGCACGCCCGGAGACACACGCTTCAACTATCCCGACGCTGTGACCGTCTATCGGCAGGCGCTCGCGAGTGCTTCGGACAATAGTGTTTACATCGTGGCGAATGGATACTATGTGGCTCTTCAGGCGTTGTTGCAGAGCCAGCCAGATGCAATCAGCCCGCTCACAGGAACTCAGCTTGTCGCGCAAAAGGTAAAGCGCCTGGTGTCTTCCGCCGGATGGTTCCCATCGGGATCTGAGTCCAATTTTGTGAATGATACCGACGCTGCCAGTTATGTATTCACGAACTGGCCTGTCGAAATCGTCTCCATCGGCGCCGACACCGCCTTTGACGTGACCACGGGTCCATCACCGAGCTCCGATCCTACCCAAGATCCAGTAAAGGACGCTTACAACCTATATGCGAGCGCTCAAGGATTGAGTTCGGCGACCACCCCGGCGTGGGGCCAGTTGGGATTGCTCTATGCGGTGCGTGGCGGGGTTGGAACGAACTTCACTATTGGAGGCTTCGACGGACACACCACTATCGACGCCACCAACGATCAATTCCGCGGGCAAAACTTCTGGGCGCCGACTCCGAACATGGGGCACTCATATCTCAAGAAGCAGATTACGGCCAGTGATATGGCAGCGATTATCAATCCGCTGCTTCAGAGTTCCTCCAACCTGCCGATCCTGCGCAGTATGTCTCCAACAAGCGTACTCGTTGGTAGCTCGGGGCAGGCTGTCACAGTAAACGGGACTAACTTCTTCTCAGACTCGCAGGTCATGCTCAATGGGAATAGCCGTCCTACAACATTTGTTAGCGGCACACAACTCAGTGTGCAGCTTAGCGCTGGAGACCTGAGTCAAGTCGGCACTCAGCCTCTGAGCGTATCGAATTCCTCGGAAGGGAGCTGGACGTCGAACGTAATCAATCTAACGGTTGCGGCGGCAACCCCAACTCTCAGTAGTCTGTCGCCATCTGCTGCAACGGCCGGCAGCGCTGCACTCACTCTCACTGCGACCGGCACCAGTTTCATGAGCAACTCAGTCATCCAGGTTAACGGCGCAGCGCGCAGCACGACATTCATCAGCGGCACGCAGCTGTCCACGACTCTCACCGGTGCGGATCTTGCGATTGCGGGTTCATTGTCGATCACAGCGGCTACTCCGGGTGGCGGGACGAGCTCACCGCTTGCGTTCACCGTTAATAATCCACTGCCTGCGCTCTCTACTATGTCGCCGGCTACCGTGCTCGCTGGAGGGTCCGGCTTTACTTTGACTGTCAGCGGCTCTAGCTTTGTTCCTGGCTCCTTCGTGAGAGTCAATGGAGCAACCCGATCCACTACCTTCGTCAGCGGTAGTCAGTTAACGGCTTCCATTCCGGCATCTGATATCGCTGTCGCGGGCGCATTGTTGATTACTGTCTTCAATGCTGCACCAGGTGGTGGCACCTCCCCGGCACTTACTTTAACCGTGAACAACCCAGTGCCTTCGATCTCGAGCATCTCGCCAAATCCAGCTTTGGCTCTAGCCAGCAGCTATACGCTTACGGTTACCGGCAGTGGATTTGTAAGAGGCTCAGTGATCCAGATCGACGGCGCATCACAGACAACTACATTCGTCAGTACGACTCAAGTTCAGGCGAAGGTCAATGGTGGGCTGCTTGCCATCGGAGTACACACGGTTACAGTCTTTAATCCGACTCCAGGTGGCGGTACTTCCAACTCTGTTAATCTGACGGTGATCTCGATACTTGGGGAGCTCGTACCCACTTCCCCAGAATCATCACTAGCGTCCCTGACAGCTCAACCTGAGTCATTCTTCTCCCTGGCAGGATGACCTAAGCCTCATAGTGTTTCTGTAAGTAGGAATCGTGGAACGGAAGAGAGCCTTGGCCGTGAGCGGTTTGTCTGACGCTCATGACCGGGGCCGGCTCCCAACCGCAAGCTGGATCAGCAGCGTCTGCGGTAGCAGATGGGTCATGCACGCCTGCCCCATCCGCTATCGCGGGGCGATACCGCAGCATTCACAATTATGGCTACCTATCTCATCACCGGAATTGCCGGTTTCATTGGATCAAACCTGGCTCGCGAACTGGTACGGCGCCGCCAAAATGTTCGCGGCTTCGACAACTTTGTGACGGGCAAGCGCGAAAACATTGCCCCGTTAGAGCAGCAGATAGAGTTCCGCGAACTCGATCTGCTCGATGCCGACGGCGTCGCCGAGATGTGCAAAGGAGCAGACTACGTTCTGCACCAGGCAGCTCTAGCCTCAGTTCCTCGCTCGATCGCCCACCCATTGAAGAGCCACCACACCAACATAAACGGCACCCTGAACTTGCTTCTGGCTGCGCGCGAGGCGGCGGTCAAGAGAGTGGTGTATGCGGCTTCGTCTTCGGCTTATGGGAATACACTAACGCTGCCTAAACAGGAAAGCATGCCTCCTAATCCGGTTTCGCCTTATGCAGTGCAAAAGCTAACGGGCGAGTTTTATATGAATTCCTTCTACAGCGTGTACGGGCTGAAAACGGTCTCGCTCAGGTACTTCAATATCTTTGGACCTCGTCAGGATCCTACTTCGCAGTACTCGGGAGTATTGGCCAAGTTCATCTCGCAAACGCTTTCCGACGAGACTTGCACCATTTTTGGCGACGGAGAGCACAGTCGCGACTTCACCTACATCGATAATGCAGTGAATGCCAATCTGCTGGCTTGCAGCGCGCCGGCCGAGAAGGTGTGCGGGAGGGTCTTCAACATCGCAACGGGAAACCGGTATTCCCTAAATGAAGCTTTCCGCATTCTCGCCGAAATTACAGGATATTCCAGAAAGCCGCGTTACGCCGAGCCGCGTGCTGGTGACGTGAAACACTCGCTTGCGGATATTTCACTTGCTAAAGAAGCTCTTGGGTACCAGCCTACGCTAGCTTTCAAAGAAGGACTACGTCGCACCGTTGAGTGGCACAAACATGCTTTCGCCTCAGTCCAGCCGGTTGGCGCCTGCGCGTAGAGTCGCAGGCGCGGCCCTTTCCACCAGTCGACTTGCATTATCGACTCAGGTTACGGCGAGGGTGTCCATACTATCGCTTCACCTCGTGTTTTCCGTTGCCGCATCGCTCCTCGCCTATCGAACCTTGATCAGGTAAATATCGGAGCACTCACCGGGAACGTGCATGTCGGCCGGACATCCGGCATGAAATGCCATGTTGCTGGTGAAGACCACATATTTGCCATCGCGACTGATGGCAGCGTGAGGCTGACCCCAATAGTTTTCGTTGCTCCGCGAACGCGCATGAGCCAGACGATAGACCGAAGTGCCATCGACCTTGGCCAGCACAATTTCATCTTCGTAGAGCTTCCAATTCCCGGCGCTTAGCTTGTCGTATTTTTCGTTGTTCGCAAGCAGCTCCGGCCCGGGCTTACGGTCGTCGAAGAATGAAAGCGCTATCCAAGGTTGAGAAGGACCTCCGCGATAGCTCACATGCCAGTAAGGCTGACGATCGAGCAGGCAGACCGCGGACTGCAAACTAGCGAACTGCCTGACATCCATGCCCCACCCGCTTGCGCAGGGATTCTTCAGGCCCGGCAAAGTATCAGAGTTGTTGGAAGCGATGAAGATCGATTTCCCATTCAGATCGTATCCAGTGTCGTAGTGGTCGGTCTTGTCCTGCAGATGGACCAAGGTGCTGCCGTTCCAAAGGCGCAGGGCCTGCTCGGCGCCGCTGCCATCACCGAGAAACTGGATGCTCAGCAGATTGTCCGCCGTGAGTTGCAGCTTATGAACGCATCCTGGCTGGGCCGCCGCTCCGCCGATCTCGCCATTGATCGTGCATGTGGTGGTGTAAACCGAAGTCTTGGCCTCATGGCTCAGCGACCACACAAACACATCCAGCGTGTTATTGGCA
Source organism: Terriglobales bacterium (assembly GCA_045808065.1). GTDB lineage: Bacteria > Acidobacteriota > Terriglobia > Terriglobales > Acidobacteriaceae > Gp1-AA112. Next base: position 74,743 of record JBJMGD010000031.1, read on the forward strand.
TTCTGGCCCACGAGAGCAACATGGTCGCCGTCCTGTGACAAGTCCGCCGCATCGGGAGAGACGATGCCCTTGTATTCATTAAATATGTGCAGAGCGGTGGAGTGTACAGACGTTCCCCCGATACTGGCTTTATAGAGAGTGCTCTTCGAAGCGTAGTAGAAGACATTCCCGTCGGAAGCGTCCCACAGCGGATGGCCGCTGAAGGCCGGCATCTTGGCGAAGGGAATTACGACACCTCCACTCAGGTTTCTTATCCGCCAGTTGCCATCGTCAGAAACAACAAACAGCATCGAGTCGCTCGCATTGAGAGGAGTAAGCGTCGAGTAGTAGTTCATGAAGGCCAGATGCTTGCCGTCCCATCCGGTCTCGTCGTGGCTGCTGTCAGTGAGCCTTTTCACCGAACAGCCAAATACGGGATCGATATAGCTTCCCCCAAGCCGTGGCGCGGTGAAGGTGTCCCAGTCTGGTGGAAGGTGGACCTGCTTGTCATCCGCCTTTCCGCAAATAGGAACGCCATCACCTTTTCGAGTGTTTTCTGAAAACGAGGAGTCAGCCTCGCGCGAGTTTCCTCGATTACCGCAAGCACTTACTAACAAAGCGACGCTGAGGGCCAGAACGGTTTTCCTGCAAAACATTAGCGATGACCTCAACAAAAAACACTAACGCAAATTGTCCCTTCGTAGTATTTGGAGATGAATGGGGACTGCACCCGACCAGCGTACAGCACCTCGCGCGCGGATTAGCAAACGACCATCCTCTGCTCTATGTGAACACATTCTGGCAACGCCGCCCACATTGGAATTGGAACGACGCGCGTCGAGCCTGGCACAAACTCCGGATGTTAACTTCTTCCGCACCGCATGAGCACGGTTCTGCGCGCCATCTCGCGGGCGCCCATTTCTACTCGCCGGCGGTCGTCCCTTTAAAGCCATTCTCCGCGGTTCGACGCTGCAATCGCCATCTGTTGACGAGCGGCGTCCGACGTCAGTTGCGACAGCATGGACTTGAAGATCCGGCTCTGTTTGTGACACTGCCGTTCGCCGCCGAAGCTGTGGGCTGTCTCGACGAGCGACTTGTAGTCTATTACATAACCGATCAGTACTCCGCGATGCCAGAGGTGTACTCCGAGTACATCGAAGACTTAGAACAGACCTTACTGGCTGAATCCGACCTAATCTTTGTTACTTCCAGGGAGCTGCTCAAGGAGAAGAATGGAAGGAAGTCGCCAGCGCGGTTGCTACCGCACGGCGTAGATTTCAATCATTTTTACTCAGCGCTAGAGACTCCTGCACGGATTCCTCCGGAGTTGGAGCATCTGCCCCGGCCGCTCCTGGGGTTTTATGGAACGCTAGCGCCCTGGGTTGACGCCGAATTACTGAAGCACGTTTCGCGAGCATTCCCGCAAGCATCGATCGTGCTGATCGGACCAGTCTGGATCGATTTTCCAATCCCTCGCGACTTTCCGAATGTGCACTGGTTAGGGCCGCGTTCCTATCTGGACTTGCCGGCGTACGCTAAGCACTTCGATGTTGGATTGATTCCGTTTCGGCAAAATACTTTGACTGCCTACGTTAATCCCTTGAAGTTTCTTGAATACCTGGCGCTAGGACTCCCCGTAGTCTCGACTCCGCTACCCGATCTGACAGGCTTTGCCGATGTAGTATCGATCGCCGCAACAGCCGACGAGTTTGTCCATCAAGTGAAAGAAGCGCTTAACGACAATGCTCCCGAACGCCGCTTGCAGAGATTTGCCGTGGCAGCGGGAGAAAGTTGGGACGCCCGCGTAAATGTCATCGAGCAACACGTCGAAGCTGCGTTACGAAAACAGCCAGGAATGAGAGAAACGCAGACTTCTTCAGAAGTAACCCTCAAGCTGACGGTCCCTAGCGAAGGCCTAATCTCATGAAAGTTTGTGCCGCGTTCGGAACTCGACCGGAAGCGATAAAACTCGCTCCACTGCAGATGCACGCGTAATTTCCTTTTATGCCTTCTGAAAAACTCCGAATCCTCCACTTAATTGCGACTAACTGCCTTGGCGGGCCGGAAAAGCAGATTCTTAACCATGCTGTCTGCGCTTCGTCGGCGCAGCAGGAAATCTGGTTGGCATCTTTTCGCGACTTTCCTGCACGCCCTGAGTTCCTCGTTCGAGCCGAGAGAATGGGATTACCCACGGTTGAATTCAGCTCGGGCCGATTTCGACTGCAAACTGTCCTTGAGTTGGTGCGCACCGTTAAGAAGAACAAATTCTCTCTGCTCTGTACTCATGGTTATAAAGCCAATCTTCTGGGTTGGGCAGCGAGCCGTCTCACCGGGTGCCCCCAGATCGCTTTCGCGCGCGGCTGGACGGGAGAGAACTGGCGCATCAAGTTGTACGAGCGATTTGATCGTTTGCTATTGCGCTGGACCGATTGGGTAGTGTGCGTTTCGCGTCCGTTGGCGGTAGAGATAGGAAAGAAACGGACGCGACGGGCGCCGCCGCAGTTTATTCCCAACTGCGCCCTATTCCGTTTTCAAGACGTGGCATTGCCGGTGAATCGCCTACCATTCCGGCACGCTCTCGGCCTGCCGGAGGATGCCTTTTGCATTTGCGCCGCCGGCCGGCTTAGTCCCGAAAAGGGACAGCGCTATCTCTTGCAAGCTCTTCCCAATCTGGTCGGCCGAATTCCTCGTTTACTGCTTATCTTGCTCGGTGAAGGACGGGAGCGCCCCGAACTCGAGAGGCTGGCAACAGAACTGGGAATTCCCAAGCATGTACTATTCGCCGGTTTCAAAAAGGACATTCGTCCGTGGATTGAAGCTTGCGATCTGCTCGTAAACCCGTCGCTTACAGAAGGCACGCCAAACGTGGTGCTGGAGGCGATGGCGCTGGGAACTCCGGTGATTGCCACCAGCGTCGGCGGGGTGCCCGATCTGGTCGAGCATCTGACGTCAGGCGTTCTGGTTGCGCCCGGCGATTCCAGTGTCCTTGCAGGCGCTATTCATGCTCTCTTTGCCAGTCCCGATGAGCGACTGCTCCTGGCGCAAAATGCCCAGAAACGTCTCTTCCTGTATTCCCCGGAACGACAGACTCAGCAGCTCAAAGAGCTTTACTCGAGAGTGCTCGAACCTTCCCACCAAGGACTCGTAAGCAACTCGGCGGCGTTGCCCATTCAGAGCTAATGACGGTGGCGCTTAAGCTGGGGTTTTGAGAGAGCATGGTTTTCATCCGGACATTCTCAAGGACTGTCATTCCTCGCGCAGCCGCGAAACTCGTTTCGATTTGGAAAAAGCTGCTTTGCTGCGCGGGGAACCTGCTTTTTCCCCGCCGATCGAAAAAGCAGATCCCCCGCTCCTCAAATCAAATTCACACTGATGTGAAAGTTTGTGGCGGCGGAGCGAGGGATGACAGATTTATCGCATTGGCGGTGGCATCAAATCATCCGATCTCCTGTGGAGAACAGCGCAGAGACCATTTTGGTTCCTCTCTCCCGCACGGCAGCAGATGCTCTTTGAAAGCAACGTTTTGCTCATCGTGCCTACCCACGTAATTTGAGCTAGCTCATGTTCAGCATCGTTTCCAATCTGCGCCTCCCCGCAAGGTGGGAGCGTTCCGGCGTGAGCGGCACGTCGCTGTATGCGTCGAGTTGCGGAGAAATCCTGCGCCAATTGCGCAACAGCGATCTCGTGATCATCAACGGACTGGAGATGACGTTGAAGCTGTGCGAACTCTTCGCGGTTGCGCCCTGGCTGCGGCGTCCTCTCGTGGCCGTGGATGTCGTTTTACGGAAACCAGAGTCCGTGAAGAGCTGGCTATCGGCAGCAATGACACGACAGTTGTTGAGGAAAGTGGATTACTTCCTTCACTACTTTCGCGACCTCAGTGGATACAGAAAGTACTTTGACGTCGGTCCCGAGCGCAGCGGATACGTGCCGTTCAAGCCCAACCTGCGTTACCGCGTGGAAGCAAAACCAGATGCCGACGGCGAGTATGTGCTGTGCCTCGGCTACTCCATGCGCGATTACAAAACATTTTTCAAGGCTGTAGGAAAGCTGGGCTATCCAGCCGCGATCGCAGCGCCGAACTTCGCCGAACTTTGCCGGCATTACTCCCGATTTCCACGTAGCTTGAGCGAAGTGCCGGCCAACGTTCGTCTCCTGGCGGACGACGGCAGTCAGGAGTCGCTGGTTCGCATGCTTCGCGGCGCAAAAATGGTTGTGCTTCCCATTGTGAAATCAAGTCTCTGCGCCTCCGGAATCGGGATTTGCCTGAACAGCATGTTCCTGGGCAAGTGCGTCCTCATCAGTCGCGGGCCGGGCGCATCGGATGTACTCACGCATCAGGCGCTATTTTTCGAGCCGGAAGACACTCATGATTTGGCGGCAGAGATCCGGCGCGCCTGGGACGGCGAAGAACTGCGAAACACTACGGCCGCCTGCGGGCACGCCTATGCGCTCTCTCTCGGCGGTGAGCCGGAACTGTATGAGCGCGTGCTGACGGCGGCGGTTCAATGGCACGCGCACAAAAGATGCTCTCGCAAAACACTGGTCGCTCTCCAATCTCAATAAGATCCCACTTCCCGACCCTCGTGAAGTTCCCCTGAGCAAAGGCAATAGTATGATTTGGTCAGAAGTTTTCTTTGGGCGGTTTATCCATATCTTAATGCTCGCATCATTAGGTGTGGCAGCATTTCCGGTAGCCGCCGTCGCTCAGGCCCGGCCTGTGGGCCCTGGCGCGACCATCTTCTCGCCCACTCAGAACATTTCGAATGATGCTGGCAGTTCGTTGGTGCAGCAGATGGCTATCGATTCTAAAGGCAACATCAACGTGGTTTGGTGGGATAAAAGCCCTGGATATAACGCTGTATTCTTCAGCCGCTCCATCGATGGAGGGCTGACTTTCTCGATTCCGCAGAATATTTCCAACGATCCGAGTGGGGCAACTCCGCCGAACATGGCTATCGATTCGACAGGAAACATCTATGTTACCTGGGCCGGCTGGAGCGTAGACAGTGGATTTCTAACGCGCTCTGCCGATGGAGTTAACTTTTCTGCGCCGGTGAAGGTCGCCGACAATATTGGTTGGACCCCGTCGATCACCTTTGGCGTTGACCGCAGTGTCTATCTTGGACTGGGAGATGCTTCTCGATATCACAGTGTCTACTTCACTCGCTCGGCCGATGGCGGAACAACTTTCTCACCTCCGGTCTTCATATCGTCGATGACCTATCCGTTTGGGGGAGTTCCTCTGATAGGTGTGGATTCGGCGGGCAATATCGATCTCGTCTGGGAAGGTTGCTTTGCGAATTGCCCGATCTGGTTCAGTGGCTCCAAAGATGGGGGACAAACATTCTCTCCTCAACTTGAGATTGGACAGGCATTCGACTTTCCGTCGCCGCTTGCGATGGCGATCGGCTCGGATGGAGACATTAACGTGGTGTACAACACAGTCCCTTTTGGGAGCGTGTATCTGTTAAGGTCAGCCGATGGTGGTGCAAGTTTCATCCAGACGAATGTATCGACGAATACTAATCCGCATTTCACCACCGCCACCGACGCCCAGATAGTGATTGATTCGCACAGAAACATTGGCGTGGTGTGGGATGATCGTGTTGGTGACATCTATTTCAGTCGCTCAACTGACCAAGGTACCACGTTTTCTTCTGCAACTATCTCGAACGGGGCTGTACGAAACTTTGCTCCGAGAGTTGCCTTGGACCAGAGCGATAACATAAATGTGGTTTGGACGGGTTCGTTATCGAGCAGCTATGACGTATTCTTCAGCCACTCAAGCGATAACGGAGCAACATTCTCCACTCCACAACAGCTTTCAAATAACGCTGGCAGCTCAAGTCCAACACCGGAACTCGTACTCGACTCTTTGGGTAATCCGTCTGTCACATGGGTAGATTATTCATCTGGCAATCCTGACATTTTTTCCACGCGCGGTGTCTTGCAGATCCCACCCGTATTACCGAAAAGTATCCTCCAATTGCCGTAATTGCGTGAATGAGTCAGTTCTTGGCGTGCCTTCGATCACCATCTAAAACAATCTGCCCAGGAGGACTACAAATGAAGGTCTTCGCAACTCTAATAATAATGTGCTGTTGCTATCTGACTCCTGGTCTTGCAGCATCTGTGGGCAAGTAAACGATGGGAACGTTCACATTCCGCCAAACTGGGACACATTCACGCCGCACGCCGGAGGGACAGAGTTATGTAGACCCAGTGTTCGGCTGCACCGTCACGAGAGTACCAACGCCCCGAGTGATAAAACCAGGTGGCTGTATTGGAGAACGCCGCGACTTCCTGCGCAATGAGCGTTTCTTGGGCCTTACCAACTCCGGCTTGTATCTCACTGCACCTGGATCATGTACACATCCGAGCAATCGTTGGCCACGTGCATGTTGGCCGGACAACCATTGGGATGTGCCATGTCGCTACTGAAAATGATGTACTTGCCATCGCGGCTGATCGAGCCATGGGGCTGGGCCCAGTAGCTTTCCATACTGCGTGAACGGGCGTGAGCCAAGCGATAAACGCTAGAACCGTCGACTTTGCCGACCACAATTTCGTCCTCGTAGAGTTGCCAGTTGCTGGCCGATAGAGTCCGGTAGTTTGCGTCGGTAGTGAAGTACTCGGGCCCGGGAGTGCGGGAATCGAAGAACGAAAGTGCTATCCAAGGCTGCGAAGCCCCGCCGCGATAACTGATGTGCCAATAAGGCACGTTATCGAGCAAACAGACAGCCGAGCTGAGATTGTTCAATTGCACCGCATCCAGTCCCCAGCCACTGGGGCAGGGATTGCTGAGACCAGCCAACGTGTAAGAATTGTTGAGCGACACGAAGACAGGCTTTCCATTCAAGTCGTCTCCCGTATCGTAGTGGCCGGTTTGATTTTGTAAGTGCAGTAGGGTGCTGCCATTCCAAAGACGTACACCCTGCTCGGTGCCACTGCCGTCATTGTTGAACTGAATGCTGAGTAGGTTATTCGCGGTGAGCTGCAACTTGTGCAGGCAGCCTGGCTGTCCTGCGCCGGCGACAGTGCCGGTGCATACGGTCTTATAGACGGAGGTCTTGGTTTTCTGGCTCATCGACCACACGAAAACGTCCATCGTACCGTTTGAGTTTTGGCCTACAAGAGCAATGTGATCTCCGTCTTGCGATAAGTCGGCCATGTCCATGGACGTTATTGAACTGTACTCACTGAACGTGTGCAGCACCGTTCCCGTTATAGAACTTCCGCTGATCGTGCCGCCGTAAAGGTTGTTGCTGAGTGCGTAATAGAAGAGATTGCCGTTTAAAGCGTCCCAGACCGGGTGGCCGCTGAAGTCGGGCATGTTGCTGCTGGGAACCACGACGCTGCCATTCATGCCTCGAATACTCCAGCTCCCGTCAGTCGCGAGTACAAACAATGAAGTGTCGCTCGCATTCAGCGGAGAAACTGTCGAATAGCTGTTCATGAGACCTGGGTGAGAGCCATCCCACAACTGCTCACGACTGCCGTCGGTTACCCGCACTACCGTGCATCCAAAAACGGGATCTACATAGGACTGACCGCCTGGAGGTGGCGTGAACGAATCGTAGTTCGGCGGCAAATGTACTTGCTTATCGTTGATCTGGCCACAGCCCGGGGCGGAGGAACTCACGGCGACTCCCGTTCCGGAAAGTGGAACGGTCGTAGGAGAATTGGGAGCACTGCTGACCACGGAAGCGGTTCCGCTGTAAGCTCCCGCCGATGCAGGCAAGAAGCTTACTTTGAAGGATGTCGTGGCGCCGGCCTCTAGTGTGTAGGGAGTTGATAAGCCACTCGCCGAGAAGCCGGTTCCGGTGGCGCTCACCTGGTTAATCGTGGCGCTTGCATTTCCGTTGTTGGTCACCGTGATCGTCTGGATTGCGGTGGTTCCAATGTTGGTATTCGCAAAGTTCACATTGGCCGGATTGGCTGAGACTTGAGCTTGTGCGGGTTGCGTTCCGGTGCCAGAGAGCGCGATATTGAGAGGTGAGTTTGTTGCATCTGAGGTAAGGCTCACCGTGCCTGAGTAGCTTGCCGCCGCCTGCGGCGCGAATGTGATGCTCAGTGTTACCGTTCCTCCCGCTGGGAGTGTGTAGGGAGTAGCGATGCCGCTCGCAGAAAAGGCGCCGCCGCTCACGTTGACCTGGCTGATGGTTGTGCTGGTACTCCCGTTGTTGATCAGGGTCATGCCGATCACGCTGCTCGATCCTGTGTTCACGGTGCCGAAAGCTATAAGAGGTGTTACCAGGGCGCTTTGCGCCCTTGCTGAATCCGCTGAAACTGACAAAAACGCCGAAGTACTAATGAGAATTGCGGCAACACGCATTCGCCTCATATCGTTCTATTTACCTGTATTTGGAGTTGTCGGCCTGAGGTTTTGGAAGGACAAACGAGCACGTGGAACGCCAGCTCTACGACCAGTAATCTTCCCCTTAATTACGTAATCGCTAAGCGCGGCAAAATTGGCAGCTTATGCGAAACAGCGGAAGACTTTCAGATGGGTGTCTGGTATGCGAGCAGAGTAGATAGCGCCTTCGTCACTGCGAGTACCTTGCTACCTGTGCGCATTGAAGTGCCAACTATCGGCGTGGATCTATAATGGTTTGAATGCAGAATGTCGCATAATCCGGAGTACCTACTCGGCCTGGTTGCTACTCTCGACGACATCAGAGTTGGAGAAGGGGAAGTCTCCCTGATGATTGACTGTTATTTTCTTGAAGCCCGAGCTGAACATGACTACTCGCATGGTCAACTTTAGGTTAGGAAGAACAGAAGCAGTTTGCTGTTATTTCCCTGCTCCCCAGCGGGGGACAATCGAAATTGCTGGATTTTCGCGGGTCTCTGCTCATCTTCAGAGAAATCTCCCTGCTAATTTCTCCTCTTAACCTCCCGAGCTCTTTTCTCACGCTTATTGCACCTTGATCATGTACACGTCAGAGCAGTCGTTGGCCACGTGCATGTTTGCAGGACAGCCGTTGGGATGAGCCATGTCGCTGGTGAAGACTACGTACTTACCATCGCGGCTGATGGTTCCATGGGGCTGGGCCCAGTAACTTTCCATGCTGCGCGATCGCGCGTGAGCCAGGCGGTAGATCTTGGAGGCATCTACTTTGGCCAGAATGATCTCATCTTCGTAGAGCTGCCAGTTACCCGTTGAGGCCGTCTGATAGTTGCTGGCGTTGCTAAAAAATTCAGGGCTGGGTGTTCTGGAATCGAAGAACGAAAGTGCGATCCAGGGTTGAGACGCGCTGCCGCGATAACTCATATGCCACGAGGGCTGGTTATCCAGCAGGCAGATGGCTGATTTGATGTTGTTCAACTGTCTGACATCCAGTCCCCATCCGCTGGCGCATGGGTTGGTCACGCTGGAAAGCACTGTGGAATTTACAACGGATGAGTAGATCGGATTTCCGTTCAGGTCAGAGCCGGTGTCGTAGTGGTTAGTATTGGCATCCTGCATGTGAACTAACGTGCTGCCTGTCCACAACCTGACACCTTGTTCCGTTCCGCTGCCTTCGTTCGTGAATTGTATGGTCAGACGGTTATCTGGCGAAAGTTGCAGTTTGTGCAGGCACCCGGGCTGTCCTGCTCCGGCAACCGAGCCGCTGCAGGCAGTTGTGTAAACCGAGGTCTTCGCCTTCTGGCTGAAAGACCACACGAAGATGTCCATAGTGCCATTGCTGTTCTGCCCGATCAGCGCCATATGATCGCCGTCCTGCGAGAGGTCGGCCATATCCATCGAGGTAAGCGCACTGTACTCGCTGAAGGTGTGCAGTGATGTCGCCGTCAGCGAAGTTCCGCTGATGGTTCCGCTGAAGACGCTGTTGCTAAGCGCGTAATAGAAGACGTTGCCATTAATGGCGTCCCACACAGGATGGCCGCTGAAGTTCGGCATCTTGCTCGTGGAGATGACGACGTTTCCGCTGGTGTCGCGGATGCTCCAGTTGCCATCGGTGGCGACAACGAACAGCATGCTATCCGCGGCGTTGAGAGCGGTTAGCGTGGAATAGAAGTTCATCAGCCCCGGATGCGTGCCGTCGCCGAGAGTCTCCGCGCTGCCGTTGGTGACGCGCTGCACAGAACAGCCAAATACAGGATCGACGTAGCTCTGTCCGGCGGCTGGCGGCGTGAAGGTGTCGTAATTCGGCGGAAGATGGATTAATCCATCGTTCAACTTGCCGCAGAGCGGCCCTGAGCTGGTGGTCACTCCGGTCCCGGACAGCGACACCGTTGTCGGCGAGTTCGTTGCGTTGCTTACAAATGACACTTGCCCGCTCGAGCCGCCCGCCACTGCAGGCGCGAATTGCGCCGTGTAATTGACGCTCTGTCCGGCAGCGAGCGTCATTGGGACAGTGATCCCGCTTCCGCTGAAGCCACTGCCGGACGGCGTGATCTGGGAGATAGTCACACTCGCATTGCCTGTGTTGGTGATCGCCAACGTCTGCGTTGCCGTACTGCCCACATTCACGTTGCCGAAATTGATGCTGGCCGGGTTTGCCGTGACCTGAAGAACAGTAGCGGCCATTCCCGTGCCGGCGAGGGAAACTACCGTCGGACTATTGGAGGCGTTGCTGGTGAAAGTGATCTGTCCGGAGGCGCTGCCGGTTGCAGTCGGCGCGAACTGCGCCGTATAGCTGGCGTTTTGTCCGGGCGTCAGAGTCAGAGGTGTGGTAATGCCACTTCCGTTGAAGCCGCTTCCGGTAATCGTGATTTGCGAAATACTTACATTCGCGTTGCCGCTGTTCGTCAGGACCACAGACTGCGAGCTACTGTTTCCCACGGTGACGCTGCCAAATGCCAGACTGCTCTGGCTTACCGACAACTGAAGCACTGGCGCGGCGACGCCTGTCCCGGAAAGGGAAACCGTCGGATTGGTCGCGGAGTTGCTGCTAAATGAAATCTGTCCGGAGGCGCTGCCGGTTGCCGCGGGCGCGAATTGCGCGGTGTACCTGGCAGTCTGTCCGGGAGTCAGCGTGAGCGGCAGCGTAATACCGCTTCCACTAAATCCTGTTCCGGAGGTGGAGATCTGCGAGATCGTCAGATTGGCATTACCGCTGTTGCTGATCGTGACCGATTGCGTGCCGGAACTCCCAACCGTCACGCTACCGAAACTCAGGCTGACGGGATTGACAGTGAGTTGTGCGACTGGCGCGGCTGCACCTGTCCCGCTGAGTGAAATCAGCGTAGGGCTATTGGAGGCATTACTGGTGAAGGTGATCTGTCCTGAAGCGCTGCCGACGGCAGTCGGAGCGAATTGCGCGATGTAAGTCGAACTTTGTCCAGGGGTCAGAGTCAGAGGGACACTCACTCCACTCAAGCTGAAGGCAGCTCCGGACGTAGTGATCTGGGAGATCGTCACATTCGCGTTGCCGCTGTTCGTCAGGACTACAGACTGCGAGCTACTGCTGCCCACGGTGACGCTGCCAAATGCCAGACTGCTCTGGCTTACCGACAGCTGAAGCACTGGCGCGGCGACGCCTGTCCCGGAAAGGGAAACCGTCGGATTGGTCGCGGAGTTGCTGCTAAATGAAATCTGTCCGGAGGCGCTGCCGGTTGCCGCAGGCGCGAATTGCGCGGTGTACCTGGCAGTCTGTCCGGGAGTCAGCGTGAGCGGCAGCGTAATACCGCTTCCACTAAATCCTGTTCCGGAGGTGGAGATCTGCGAGATCGTCAGATTGGCATTACCGCTGTTGCTGATCGTGACCGATTGCGTGGCGGAACTCCCGACAGTCACGCTACCGAAACTCAGGCTCACGGGATTGACAGTAAGTTGTGCGACTGGCGCGGCTGCACCTGTCCCGCTAAGTGAAATCAGCGTAGGGCTATTCGAGGCATTACTGGTGAAGGTGATCTGTCCTGAAGCGCTGCCGACGGCAGTCGGAGCAAATTGCGCGATGTAAGTCGAACTTTGTCCAGGCGCCAGAGATAGAGGAACACTCACTCCACTCAAGCTGAAGACAGCTCCTGACGTAGTGATCTGAGAGATCGTCACATTCACGTTGCCGCTGTTGGTGACTGAAACCGACTGCGTGCTGCTGCTGCCCACAATCACGCTGCCGAAGCTCGCGGTTGCTGGATTACCAGTAAGTTGCGCGACCGGTGCGGCCGCGCCGGTTCCGCTCAGGGGCAAGCTGGCCGGAGAATTGGATGCATTGCTAACCAGCGAAACGCCGCCGCCCACAGTTCCAGTTGCTGAAGGAGCGAAGCTCACGGTGAAAGATGCAGCGGCTCCGACGGCAAGGGTGACTGGAAGGGAGAATCCGCTAACGCTATAACCAGCGCCGCTGGGAGCAATTTGGGAAATTATAAGACTTGCGCTGCCGGCATTGTTGATCGTGACTGACTTGGTGGACGAGCTGCCGACCGTGACATTCGCGAAATTCAGCGACGTCGGAGTGAGCGCGATCACCGCTGACGGCGAAACAGATGCAACCGTGGTTAAAGCCACCGACGCTGGCGAGTTCGTCGCATTGCTGGTGATGCTCACACTTCCCGAATTGGTCCCCGTGCTCTGAGGAGTAGCCGTAAGAGTCAGGGTTGTGCTGGCTCCTGCCGCGAGAGTTAGGGGAACCGAGATGCCGGAAACACTGAACGCTGTTCCGCTGACACTGACTTGGCTGACGGTCACGCTCGCACTGCCGTTTGCCGTGAGCGTAAGGGTCCTGCTGGAGGCGGTTCCAACGATTGTGTTTCCAAAATCAATCGCGTTTGTACTGGCCGCGAGTTGACTGCTCGTGGTTCCAGAGCCGCCGGAAGGAAACGCGCCAGTGGTTCCACAACCAGTAATGGCGATGATTAGTAGCGAAGCGGCGAGCAGGAGAAGCGGGCATACCGGGCGCGAATAACCCAACATCTGGCCTCCTAGCTGACTCTCGCGTACTACCCTTCGCGCCGAACAGTGATTCAGCCAAGGGTAAGGACCGATCACTGGCACGAACTGTAGTTGTGGAGGCTCAGAGGCTGTAGATTACGACCGGACTATCCGCGTGGTAACCGCGCGCATGTGCTTGCTGCAGCGCTCGTTACACTTGTCACAATTGCTGCCAAACCGGTGCACACGAGACTTTCGTAACCCTTCGTTCCCCAAAGTCTTCTGCCGAGCAGGCAAGTCGCTGCGCTCGGAAATCTTGTGAGTTCCAAAAGTCGAAAAGAGAGAGAGAAGGCATGATGCGATTCGTCTATTCAGTATTGCTTCTCTGTTTGTTCGCCAGTCTGTCGGCTGCGGGTCAGACTCAGATTGTTTGTGGCAAGCCAGACGACGGCCTGACGTATCTTCCGCCAAACTGGGATTCGTTCACTCCTCCCGCGACGGGGCAGAGTTATGTTGATCCAGTTTTCGGCTGCCCAATCAAGCGACTGACGAACAGCAGCATTGACGAAACGACATGGGATGGAAAATATCTTAGCTTCATGCACTATTACTCAACTTTCACTCCCATGAACGCGAGCGACACGATGTTGTTCATCAACTCTAATGACGGCATGTGGAGGATTAAAGATCTCAACGGAAACGTCGTCGTCCCTACCGCTGACACGCCAATCTTTAGCGGTCATCCGGTCTGGGATGCGAGCAACGGGAGAGCTTTCTACTACACTTCTTACAACACGCTGTTCAGCGGCACAGTCTCCGGCAACACCATTCAACAGGCGCCGCTGCACACGTTCAGCGAATACAGCGGGATCATTTCACCGGACTCCGCAGACTTATCTCAGGATGGCGATCACATCGCCCTAGTTGGCCAGAATGCCGACAATACGATGGATGTCTTCGTGTGGTCGCTCAGCCAACAGACCAAGAGCTCGGTCTACACGACTGCCTGCACGATCAACGGAAGCGTGACCGGGGCTTCTCAGCCCGGCTGCATACACAAACTCCAATTGACGGCAGACAATCTGCTGACTATGGAATTCATGTACGACGGCACCGCTCCCGAAAACGGAATTCGGCTGTGGACTGGAGGCGCGTTGGTCCACCTACAAGACAAAACCGATCACTACGACACAGGATTTGACTTGACTGGAAATTCAGTTTTTATCGCGATGAACAATTGGCTCACTTTGGCTAATCTCATCAATCCATGCCCCAGCGGATGGGGAATGGACGTAAGACGGCTAGGGAGCATTATTGCCGGTGAGGCTACGGGCCCTGGCACGATTTGCTTATTGGACCATCCGCAGTATTGGCACGTGAGTTATCGCGGAAGCGCCGCGCAGCCGTGGGCCGCAATTTCCTTCTTCGATGCGCGGCCACAAGGACCGGAGTTTTATAGCAACGATCCCAATTACCAGGTTCCATCCACTGCGAGCAGGTGGGAGCTGTATGAAGATGAAATCGTGTTAGCGAAGATTGATGAAAGCGCCGTCTATCGTCTGGCGCATGCACGTTCACGAAGCAGCGAAGGTTATTGGGCGCAGCCTCACGCCGCCATCAGCCGCGATGGTAAGTACGTAATCTTCACAAGCACGATGGCCTACCCGAATGGCTGCCCGACGAATATGCACGTAGCGGGACAGTGTTCCGATGTCTATCTGATTCAGGTTCAGCGGTGAACCAAACGCGCAACTTCAACGCCAATTCACAACCCTCGTGCCCGAAATCAATTCAGAGGTTAATTGTCATGTCGAGTGCAGTTCCTCTCATCTACAAGAACAAACTTTCGTTGACAAGGTGAAAACACGCGAACTTCGCGTCGGCATCATTGCCCTTGGAACCGACCACTCCAGCTACGACTAGCGTGACATCGTCAGCCGCTCCAAGCTGGTAGTGGATACTCGAAATGCGACACAAGGCATCGTGGCAGACAACGTCGTCGTGTGGTGATCTAGGGCTTAACTGAAACAAAAAGGAGCCGGCCTCCAAGGCTGGCTCTTTTTGTTTATGACGGCGTTTTACTGGCCAGAAAGATTTTTTAGAAAAACAGACACAACCAAACTGATGGTCAGGCATTCCCCAGGATCCGTATCCTCCCATCAGCACAAACGGCGCCCTTTCGTACGGATGCGGATAACGTTTTCGAACCTCCAGCATAGTCTCTTTCAGGGCGACCCCTTTCGCCAGTCCCTCGCAAGCGGCCGTAGAATGCCTGCATGAACCCCGATGTGCTCGCATCGTGGGCGTCCAAAAGGCTCAAGAGCAACGTGACTGGCGCTTTCCGCATCCCGGGGGTCTATCCGTAGCGATGATTGGAATGTGCCTCCAAGGCGAAACATCGCACAAGGACATTCCATTGGATGTGCAAGCCTCGAAAGTGCTATCCCTTTTCGGTGCTGCCCGCCGATGTAGAGGAGGATAACGCCACGTTGCTGGGGTCCCGTAGTATCGGGCGTCCGAATGGTTGGATTTGCTAAAGAAAGGGATAGCGATAGCTCGGATGAGGTCTTACATCGCCATTTGATGTTGCGGCACAACATCCCAAACACGCCAGAATTCCTTCATCTCCCCTGGCGTGCCAATCGTCACGCGGAAATAATTTTCCATCGAACGGAATCCAGAGGCGAGCAGAACGCCATTTCTCTTGAAATGTTCGGCCATCTCAGTCGCGGGACGACCGGTGTTCAGCAGGACAAAGTTTGCATGCGAGTCAATCCAGCGAAGCATGCGCGCGTTTGCCTGGTTGTAGAATTCCTGCCGGTTCGCGGCATTGCGCTGCGCACACGTGCGGACGTGGTCGTCAGCTCCGAGCGCTATTTTCGCTGCTCGAGCAGCGCCGACGTTCACCCCGTCCAATAATCGATAGGTGGAAATGCGTTTTGCGGTTTGCGCAGTCGCAATGCCATAGCCGATTCGCATGCCGGCCAACCCATAAATCTTGGAAAAAGTGCGTGTCACGATTACCCGCGGATCGTTTATGGAACGATCGATGAATGAGACATACGCGGCAGACGGCGTGACGTAGTGATGGTACGCCTCGTCGACTATCACGAAACCGCCTGCAGGCAATAGGCTCAGGAGAGCCTCGATATCTTTGCGTCCAGTCAGTGTACCCGTGGGATTGTGTGGGTTGCAGATGTAAATCAGCCCACTCCCAGCGCCGAGTCGTTGCGCCATTAGCGCGAGATCATGCGTATAGATCTTGGTGAGAGGCACCCTCTCAACCGAAGCCCCAGTTCCTTCGGCGTACTGCGCCACCGGTTCGAAGCCCGGAGTCGCTGTCACCAATTTCCTACCCGGGCCGAGAAACGCACCCGAACACATCCGCAGAATTTCAGTTGAGCCGCACCCCAGAACGATCTGCTCGCGAGCGACCGCGTGGAACTCTGCAATCTGATCGACGAGCGCGCCCGATTCCGATTCGGGAAAGCGGTTGGCAGTCTCCATTCCGGACCGCATAGCCGGAAAAACCCGGTCGGATGGCCCGTAAGCATTTTCATTCTTGTCCAGATGGATGATCTGGGAATCAAAAGCTGAATGGTCGCGACCGGTCGATGATGCCGGGCGAACTGAGGAAAACGAGTGCGCCGTAGCTGTTGCTGCAGCAGTTATGCCGATATTGCGAAGCAGAGCTCTCCTAGAAATAAGCATGGTTTGCCCCGTCATGACGAACGCAGCCGACGCCTGAGCCGCAGTGTGGAAGCGCAATGGGTGCGCACCTCATTCGGGTCCGCATCAATGTCCAATACCGGGCACTGCCGGGGCGCCCATCACCGTCAAATTCACGTTCGTAGTGTGTGAGGTACCTCCGCTTACTCCTGTAATCGTCAACGAGTAATTGCCCATGGGTGTTAACAACCCGGTGTTCACAGTCAAAGTGCTCGAACCCGCCGCTGACAGCGTCTGCGGATTGAACGTAGCCGTGCTGCTTGCGGGTAAGCCGCTGATACTCAGGCCTACGATTCCGCTGAATCCCGCGATGGGATTAACTTTGATCGTGTAGATCGCGCTTTGGCTCGCTATGACACTCTGAGTGGCGGGCGATGCCGAAACTGAAAAATCCGGCGGTTGGGCCAGAGCCGAGGATGACAGCTGCACGAAGGCGCCGATCGAAGGAACACCCGCCGAGTTCAACAGGAATAATAAGTAGTAACCCGGAGGAGCGATATTGCCGTTGGGTGGCGTCGTAGCACTGAGGACACCGTTGCTTGCGGTGAACGACACGCCGACAAGTCTCTGATCCATGTCAAATGCATGCGTGACCGCTCCAGCACGCATCAGCACGGCCGATGCGATGGACGTCGCATCGGGCGATCGCACCTCAAAGGTCGCGCCATATCCGAGTACACCAGAAGAAATGCTGGATATGGTCGGACGCGGTGCGAGTGAACCATCAGGTGCGAAGAGGTAGGGCGGAGAATAGATCTCCAGATGCGGCTCATAAGTTCCGCGCGTGGGATTTCCGCCGGCAACCCAGACAGTCGCATCGGGCAGCAATATTGCCACTGAATGATAAAGCCGGGGAAAAGCATTCTGGCCTGCCGACGACATGCTCGTTCCGTCGGCGTCGAACAGGTCGGCGTTCAGACTCGCGGTGGTGGAGTCCTCATCGTTCGTCGAACCGCCTAATGCCAGCGTTTTGCCATTAGGCAGAAGCACAGCATTCATTTCGATACGTGGCTGCGACATGGAAGGACCCCATTGCCACGTAGGGTTTGCGACGGAAAGATCAATGATCTCCGTCGTCGCTGTTGCAGGGTTGCTGCCGCCAAAGATCAAGACACGGGGCCGATAGCTGTTTGCCGGCATCAGAGGCAGCAGCACAGAAGAACCATAGGTTCGCCCCGAGGAATAGTTAGTGGCGCCCACATAAGACCATGTGTGCGCGGCTGAATCGAACATCATCGACCCATTTGTCGGGCCGGAATAGAAGACATTTCCGTTCGGGAGCAAGTGCAAGCGTGGGTATAAAGGAGGAGTCCAACCGGAGTCATACTCCTGACTCCAACCCGATCCCGCCGTATAGATCTCGACCGCGGTGTTCGTCGGGCCAGACTCGTTGAGTCCGGAGAAGGCCATCACGGTACCGTCACCCAGCGTGGTGACGGTCGGGTACCAGCGTCCGTGGGCCATACTCTGGAGATCGGTAAATTGTCCGGTAGATGGATCGTAGGCGGCGGTCTTCGCGTGTCCGTGGAATGGGTCGTAGGCCAGCGTACCGCCAACTACAAATGGACGGCCGTCGGGCAAGAGGACCATTCCGTTGCAAAACATATCCCATGCAACCGGCTGAGTTGTGACGTCGTCGGTGACAGGATCCCAGATACCCGCCTGAAAGTTTGTGTTTGAAGGCACATTCCCCGAGCCCGAAACGACCAGAAGCTTGCCGGTGCGTAGCAGCGCAACGTGAACTGGATTGATGGGCATCGTCGTGGGAAGCGTCTGCCATTTCCCCTGGACATTGACCTGGGCAAACACCAAGTCAACGGATGAATAGAGGCATAGGAGCGCAACAGCCAGTGCTCCTCGTTTGCAAAGCCTATTTTTTGCGGAGCCGTCGGCGTTCTTTTTTGGGATGAAGGTCGTTTCGCTTGCTCGAGTGAGGTCCACCATCAATTCCTCCCGGAGGGTCAATTGAACATCAAGGAGGTCACTGGGGAGGACTCAGGCGAGCACAAGCCTGTCCAGTTCCGGAGATCTTTTGATGCCAGCCCAGAGCTACTTGCATGCGATCAGGGGTGTCGAAAATATCGGCTTTACAAGGGGCTGTGCAGTCTGAGTGCCAAAACCTTTCCGCGTCAGCAATCGGTTGCGTTGCTTGGGAACCCCGGCTAAGTGATGGGACGTACAGGTACTTCTCACAAAAGGATTCAGCCACGCGCGCGAACAGGTCTTCCTTTTAGTACTTTTTCGGGAAGAAGTGAATGAAACGTTTTTCACGTGAAAACATTTTCAACGCAGTGATCCAGCAACTTTCTGCACGAGCAATCCTAAATCGCATCGTTGGCGACTTGCATGTTGGTGTTCAATGCGCTCCCGCGCCTAGCACGCATTACGGCTTTTGAAGCTTCCCCGCACGCATTCTTTTGTGGAAATCCCAAACGCCACGAGCTCGAAGCCATGCTCGGATGCGCAACCGAGGTCTGCTCGCGCCACGTCCGAGATTGCACTGGTCTGCATTGAAATCGAATCGGGGTACCCCGCGCCTCTCGATGCCGGTTCTCACACAAAAGTGATTTGCGTTTTGACCCTGTCCGGATGTCCTCGCCTGTTTGTTCTGAATCGAAAATCGGACAGAACTTAAAACTGCGTCCCGGAGCGGTCTGGCTGCGAAGACAGCACTCTCCTCCTGAGCTCGTAACTCATGCATTTTCAGTCGCTTGCGCAAGGTTATATTAACGCCTGATACCAGAATTGCGCCTCTGAACTCGCTTCCGCTCCACGAAATCGCGGATTCGCACTCATGGCCGGTCTCTCAGAATTCCTGACTTGGAATGGCCCGAAAATATTGGGTTTCATGGGCCTAAGCACCTGATTTTAAGAGGAAATAGGGGGTCGGTACTTAGCGCAAAGGGCGGGGGCGGGGAGCTCCCCCCGTCTGCGTGGGTTTTGACCTCGTGGCCACCTCAATATGGGTATTACAGGGGTAGAGGGGCCCCGTTTTCTGAGCGTTTTCTGGCAGCGGAGGGGGAGTAGGACACCTCTTTTCTAGGGGTGGAGCGGGTAGCGGGGTAGGATTTTTGCGGAATTTCCCATAATAGAATGCTGACGAGCTGAACCGTTTTCACTTCCTTCTTCTGTATACCAACTAGATTTCAAAGTGTCGGTCCTGGACCGCATCTGGGTAAGAAGCATTCCTAGTTTGGGCTGCCGTTGTGGTTTCACAAACTCATCTACGGCCTCTTCCTCAGAAAACGGACCGGCTTGCGCCTCATCTCTTTGAGCGTCTCCCGGTACTTCCGCATCTGAGCTGCCTTTTCGCCCCGGGAGAGCTTGTCTCGATGAGCGCCTGCGCGACATGTAGAACTGCAGAACCGAGCTCGATTGCTTCGTTCAGTTATGAAAAATCTGCCGCATCCTGAGCGCTCGCATAACCGAATGGGAACCACTTTACTTAGCTCCTCTCCAAACATGTCATGACGTTCGATTTGGTCGAGAATGAATTTGCAGACGGGAGCCACGACCGATTCGCATGCTTCAGGCCAGTCGAGGATAAGTGGTTCATCCTTCTGCTTCCCGAAGTCCCAGTGCGGAGTAATCGACATTCTTATGCCTGTACCATGCCTAAGAAAGTCGGTGGCCTGATGGGCCAACTTTACGTTCTGATTAGGATCGGCCAGCCAGACTAGTACCCGCCTGACTTCCTCATGATGGCGAGCGCCCAGAGTGTTCAAGGATGCACCGTTCTTTATATCCCTGCACTCTGCAATATCGTCATTGTCGCCTCCCAACCAGTTCATGCAATTCCGAAGGACCGCCCCAAAGTCCCGCACGAGAAAGCGCTTCTCCTCATCCTTGGCGTTCGCATAACGGACAAGGCTTTCCCAAATCTGCCGCGCCCAGTGAATCTTCGTTGGTAATTTCGCTAGCTTGGCCAAATTGGGCCCCTAAAGTAGTGACAACGATAACGACAGTTCTATCGTACTCTACATCTTAGAACAACCAACACTGGTTCGAATAGCCATCTACGGGGCGGATTCATTCCGTAGAAGAAAACGAGGAGAAAAATGCAAAACACAAATGCTTCTTTGATGCAACAAGACGAACTATGTCACCTAGCCAAAAATGTCCTCCGCGCGAAATTGGACACCTCTGCCGAGGTCTCTGAAAGTGCAATCGGGCGGATTGTAGCGGAAGGGGACGCGTACAAAGCACAAACAGACCCCGATGTCATTCAATCCTTGCTTCACCACTGCATCGACACATTTAAGTTCATCCACACGGCACGCAGGGCAGCAAATGATGCACTCAAACTCGCGGAACTGACAAGTGCTGTCATTCAAGATGCGGAACCAACCGCGGCGACCGCCAGTGCTGGTCATCTTCGCGACGTCTTGCAGGCGGAGAACCGTTTTTGTTGCCGGGCGTATGTGCCTGGGGCCCTGAGTCAGAGGTTTTGCAGATTGTTGTAGCTGATGCGCAGGCTGTCGAGGGGCGGACGCTCGCATTCGTCCTGCTCCACGAACATGTGTTCGATTTTGTTCTTTTCGGCGGCAGCGAGGATTGCCTTCCAGTTCAAGGTTCCGGTTCCTACTTCGGTAAAGTGTTGGGCTGATTTGTCAAGCTGTTGTGATGTCGGCACTCCGGGCTTGCGATCCTTAAGGTGCAACAGGCGAATGCGTGTGGCATGAGCGTTCATCATATTTACGGGGTCTAAGCCTGCTTGCGTGATCCAGTAGCAGTCCATTTCAATCCAGACCAATTTGGGATCGGTGCGCGCCAGCAGTGTGTCGAAACCGTTAGTGCCGCCGAATTGCTTGAACTCGTAGTTGTGATGGTGGTAGGCGAAGCGCATTCCGCGCTTGCTGAGTTCCGTGCCCCAGCGGTTGAATTGATCCGCCGCCTGTTTGAAATCGTCGAGCGAGTGCCACATCGTTGTCGGCAAGATTGGGCAGAGCATGTAACGGAAGCCCAATTGTTGCGCATAGTCGAATTTGCTGGCGAAGCCGTCGTACGCGAAGTGCCCGCTCGGCGCGATGAGGCCATTATCCGAGAGCAGCTTGCGCAGCTCTTCCGCGGGATGGTTGTAAAGGTTCCAATAGAGTTCGACTTCGCGGTAGCCGATTTCGTGGATTGCCTTGAGCACTCCGGGCAAGTCGTTTTCCGCTTGATGGCGAACTGTGTAGAGCTGAGCGCCGAGTGATTTTGTCTTCGCGGTTGAAAATAGATTCTCAGTCGCGAGAGTTGCCAGTGTTCCTGCGGAAAGACGTAGAAAGCTACGCCGTGTGGGCATGGCTGTCGAGGATAACTGCCGTCGCCGCGCGACGCAAGATGCGAGCAGCGCTTCAGCAGTCCGCTGCACAAACTGACTGTGAGGGGGAGCATTTCCAGGAATGGCTCCGGCTCGTACGCACGCTCAGCTGTCGAGGCAGTTAGATTTTAGGCAGCTAATATCAACTACTCAGAATCAACTCCGTGAATCCGTCCCTCTGCGGCCTGGTTTCCGCTTCCGCGTGCTTGAGTACCGCGGCGAATTCTTATTCCGCACGAAGTGTGATCGCCGGGTCAACCCGCGCCGCACGCCACGCGGGTATCCAGCAGGCAATCCCTGAGACTGCCAGGAGCAGCGCTATAACGCCGCCATAAGTGATTGGATCAAGCCGCGAGATGCCGAATAGCAGTGTGATGATCGCCTGCGTCGCGGCTACAGCTCCAGTGAGCCCAATCAGCACGCCAACTCCAGTCAGAGTCATTCCTTGCCGAACCACCAAAGCGAGAATGTTGCCGCGGGACGCACCCAGTGCGGAGCGAACCCCGATCTCTCGGGTGCGCTCGGCAACATTGCCTGAGAGCACGCCATAGATACCGGTCGCCGCAAGCATCAAGGCTACCAGAGCAAAAACCTCGAATAGGATCAGCGCAAAGCGCCGCTCGGATTCGCTCGCCGATACCAGGCTCTGCATAGTCGCGATGCGCATAAGTGGCACGTCTTTGTCGATCGACCAGATTGCGCTCCGCACTGAGGGCACGAGCTCGGCTGCATCGCCACGAGTCCGCACGACTATCGATTGCACGTTATCGACCCAGGCCCAATAGGTCGTGTAGAACGCGTCTGCTTCACCCACTCCAAGGGATAACTGCTTCACATCACCCACTACTCCGACAATCGTCGCCCAGGGCCTGTCAGCGCGTCCCATATCGGGACCCATGCGTACGCGCTGCCCGATTGGATCGAGGTCGTGGAACCTGTGCTTCGCCAGCGACTCGCTGATCAGAACCGCAACAGGACTTTCCGTACGATCACGTTCGTTCAGAAATCGGCCGCGACGGACAGGGATTCGCATGGTTTCGAAGTAGCCAGGACTTACAGCGTAACGGAACGCAGCGTCCTGCCGATGCGGGAGGGCTGCGTACTCGATGCCGTACACGTCGTAATCTCCGCTGAGCGGCAACTGGCTTACGAATGCCGCCGATTCCACTCCGGGAACGTGGCGCACGGCCTCAAGTGCCTGGTCGAAGAGGCGAGCGCGAGCGTCGTCACGTACATATCTATTGCCTGATTCCTGAACTTCCATGGTGAGCAAGTGCGACGCATCGAAGCCCGGATCGATTGAGAACAAGCGCGTCAGGCTGCGCAGCAGTAGTCCGGCGCTGCAGAGGAGGACGAGAGCGAGCGCAACTTCGGAGACGACCAGCGAACGACGCATGAGTTGGTGGCCGCCTGCCGTTTGGCGTGCGCTCCGCTTCAGGCTTGTTTGCGGATCGCTGCGCGACTCAATTGCAGGAATGAGTCCGACAACGACTCCGATACAAGTAGTGATGACCAATGCA
Organism: Terriglobales bacterium; assembly: GCA_045808065.1. Classification (GTDB taxonomy): domain Bacteria; phylum Acidobacteriota; class Terriglobia; order Terriglobales; family Acidobacteriaceae; genus Gp1-AA112. The sequence continues at coordinate 98,096 of JBJMGD010000031.1, forward strand.
AAGATTAGTACTGCGGTATCGACTCGAATGGCGTCAACTCTCGGTAGTCCTCGTGGACTCAAGGCCACCAATCCTTGCACTCCCAGTTCCGCTATCGCGATTCCCAGCAGTCCACCGATTGCCGCAAGCAACAGACTTTCTGTGATCAGTTGACGCAGCAGGCGCGCTTTTCCTGCGCCGAGGGCAGTGCGCATTGCGAACTCTCCGCGTCGCTGGGCAGCGCGAGCGAGCAAGAGATTGGTGACGTTCACACAAGCGATTAGCAGGACGAGAATCACAGCTCCGAGAATCGCCAGCAATGCAGGCTTCACGCCGGCAATTAGGTTGTCATGCAGAGAAGTCAGGACCACTCCAGCAGGAATGCCTCCTGCGCTTTCGAAGCCTTTGGCGTGCGCTGTGCCGAAAGGAGGCAGGATCGCGTCGAGTTCAGTGGTGGCTTGTTCTTTACTGATTCCAGCTTTCAATCGAGCAACCATGGTCAGATGATGTCCCCATTCTTTGCCGTCGGGAGGAAGGGAAGCATCGTACTGCAGCGGAGCCCAGAGTTCCGCAGTGGGAGAGAGCACGTTCTCGAATCCTGCAGGCATGACGCCGACGACGGTATAGCTGCTGCTGGCGTCGAATCCCCGGCTGGTTTCCAGGGTGATCGCACGTCCTATGATGTTCGGATCTGTGCCAAAGCGGCGACGCCAGAGGCGATCACTCAGGATGAGTACATTCGGGCCGTGGTTTTGATCGTCTGCCGCCTGAAAGTCTCGGCCCAATGCGGGAACCACGCCAAGCGAGCGAAAGTAGCCGACGCTCACGCGCTGTCCCCAAAAAAACTCTGGTTCACCGATTCCAACCATTGCTGGCCGCCACACTTTCATCGCGGCCATCGCATCGAACGATAGGCTTCGCTCCGAGATCCCCTCGAATGTGGCGAAGCTCGGCAAACGCGATCCGCCGTCCTTCATTTCGAAGACGGTCATGATCCGATCAGGATGAGGATAGGGCAAGGACTTGAAGAGGATTGGATTTACCGCGCTGAAGATCGCCGTAGTAGCGCCGATGCCGACGCCGAGGATCAGTATTGCAGTGGCCGCAAACCCAGGATTCCTGCGTAATTGGCGAACGCCATAACGCAAGTCGCCAAGCAGAGTTTCGATCATGTTCTCCCATCCGTAGGAGCGCACCTGTTCCCGGATGCTGTCACTGTTCCCAAGCTCAAGCCGGGCAAACCGCCGCGCATCCTCGGGAGGAACTCCTTTGGCCATCAGCGCGGCAGTGGCCTCTTCCAGGTAGTCCTGGACTTCGTCGGCGACATCTTCGTCCGCAGCCCTTCGGTTCGTTAGTACACGCAGGCCACGCGTCACTTGTCGCCACAGAGACATTTAACTAGCCTTCGGCTTTCAGCAGCCGCGCGATCGCGGATGATCGGCGCGTCCAGTCCGCAGTTTCGATCTCAAGCTGCTTCTTTCCCGCGCGAGTGAGTGCATAGAATTTCGCACGGCGTGAGTTCTCGGTTTGCCGCCACTCCGCATCGAGCCATCCAGCGCGTTCTAGCCGCTGCAACGCTGTAAGCAGTGATCCGGGATTTACTTTGAAGACACCACGAGAAATTTGTTCGACGCGGCGAGCGATGCCGAAACCGTGCAGAGGCTCAAGACTAAGAGTCTTGAGGATAAGCATATCCAGCGTGCCTTGGATAACATCAGTATTCGAATCGTCCAATGGATACCATCCCAGAGAAAAATGGCTTCAGACGCCAATTCGGGACGATATCGCTGGCTCCACATGATTGTCAAGATGTGACTGTCAAGAGAAATGATTTAGCCAGACTAGTAGCAATGACCTGGGGTGTGCTTTGGTGAAATGCGGTGGTTATTTTGTCAAAGATCTTCTGATTCGGAAGACTTACACTCTTGCAGCGTCGGCTGTGGCGCTAACCGGTGGAGTCGACAACGCGTCTTTTGCCTCGCGTTTGCCCTTTTCGATGGTCTGATCGAAGTCCAGATGGGGTACGGGAGAACCTGCTGCGGCCTCGTACAACGCGAGGGCGTCTTGAGGACGGCCGAGCTTTGTCAAACAGATCCTCGCCGAATTGATTTGAGCGAGCAAAGCTTGCCGCTCTGTAGGGAAAACAGCTACTAGTTCGCCGTATTCCTTTACCGCACGTTCAAAGTCTTCCTGACCCTCAGCAGCGCGACCCAGCTCGAACCATAACCCTACGGGCAGCTGTGTGCCGCCTGATTTCACAAAATCGGCACGATCTTGCCATGCCGCGTCAAAGTCGCGCGCCTTAAGGTGCAGTCCGCAAAGCTTCAGGACGCTTTCCTGGTACGCGGGCATGTCGTCCTTGCGCCGATAAGCTTGCTGCAACAAGAGCCACGCATCCACCGAGTTGGGATGGACCTCAGCGTAGGTCTTAAGCTTTGCTAAAGCCTCATCGATCTTATTGGCTTCGAGCAGGTCTCCGGCGGAGAGCAGGTCCGGATCTGCTCCCAGACTGATCTTTGATTCCACGGCTTCGTTAAGTTTGTGTTCGACGCCGGAAACTTTTAAGAGCAGAGCGATACACGCGCCGAAGACAAAGCCGCCAACATGGGCCCAGTGCGCTACGCCGCCGTGTTGTCCAAAGAGTGCGCCGGAAAAAACCTCAGATCCGAGCCACAGGGGCAGCAGCCAATACGCCGCAGCGTTGAAGCGCAGGATTCGGAAGCTCAGCAGCCAGGCCATCTTGATCTTTAGCGTGGGAAAGCGCACCAGGAAGGCGCCCATCAATGCAGCGACAGCTCCCGAAGCTCCCAGTGTTGCAACCATGCTGTCAGGGTTCATCCAGGAATGGAATTGGAGAGCGGCTGCCCCGGAGATGAAGTAAACCAGCGCATAGATAGGCCGTCCCCACGCGTCTTCGAGTACGAATCCTGCCAGCCACAAAAACCACATGTTTCCGATCAGGTGCAGCCACCCGCCGTGCAAAAAGTTGGCTGTCACATAGGTAATCGGCTTCGACTCCCCGGGAATGAATGCGTATTGCTCAGTCAATGCGCTTGCCGCCAGTGTTGAATATTGCGCGGTGAGGGAATCCATCTCCTGCTGCATGCCGTCTTCGTCTGGCTGCGCGCGCATGCGGGCATCCCAACCGTCGACAAGTTCACGGTTGCCGTCTTGCATGTGTGCCCAGAGTTGTTTGTTGTGATCGCGGAACTTGGTTACCAGCTGCTGAGCATCATCCGGCATAGTCAAATCGGGATGTGCAGCGGCAAGCAGCAGTATGTGACTTTTGACCTCTCCTAATCTTGCGGACTGCTGCTGGATGGTGTCGTTGGTTGCGATAAAGATGACCACATTCAACGCAATCAGGGCCAGGGTGATGATTGGCAGCCGTCGCGCCGACATTTTCTCGTGGCCAATTGGAAGAAGCATCGGTAAATCCTCGTCCGTTCACAGCATGTGCAAAATGGAATCGAGGTAAGTGCCTGGGAGTGTAGACCATGTTCTGCGCCTGATTGGAGATGACCAGAGGGCCTAATCCATTTCTTTGGTAACGTCTGGGGGAGGGTGACACCCTTGCTTTCCAAGGTGGCATGGCGAATAGAATTTTGATTTGAGCTCGATCAGCCGTAGCACCTGAACCGAAGTCTCGGGAACCCTGGGACTCGACGCGTTAGCCGCGTGCGAGCATGGCCGAAGAGAGATTCCACTGCGCTCAGCGCAGCAGATCTTCCAGTTCGATCGACTGATCCGTTCGCTCGTCGCGATACTTCACGATTACGGGCGTATATAGCGAAAGTCCCCATTCTTGCCCCTTGCCGCGACTCACAGCACGCGAACCCGGCACCACCACTGCTCCCTCAGGGATCTCAAGACCCCGATCCGGGGAGGAGCGGAGAACTTCCCCATTTACCAGATCGTAGACCGGAGTCGAGCGAGTGAGAATCGTGCCCGCGCCTAAGACCGCTCGACTGCGCACTAGAGTTCCTTCATAAATTCCGCAGTTGCCGCCAACGAGTACGTCATCTTCGATGATCACCGGCGATGCGTTGACCGGTTCGAGCACGCCACCGATTTGGGCGGCGGCGCTCAGATGTACCCGTTTCCCAATCTGGGCGCAGGAGCCTACCAGCGCATGCGAGTCGATCATCGTGCACTCGTCCACATAAGCCCCAGCATTGATGAACATTGGAGGCATGCAGATCACCGAAGGCGCCACGTACGCTCCCATACGAACCGATGAGCCGCCCGGCACAACGCGCACCCGGTCCTGCGCTTCGAATTTGCGCGGGGGAAATGTGCCCTTGTCCACAAAAGAAAGCACTCCTCCATGCCATTCGCGCAGCGTACCGATACGAAAGCCGACCAGAATCCCCTGTTTGACCCAGGCGTTAACACGCCATGTGCCAGCGGTCTTTTCGGCAGCTCGGATTTCCCCATGGGTGAGCGCCTCACGAAATCGCTCGAAAACCGCATGCGCCATCGGGACTTCATGAGCGCGTGCTCCTGCATCAAACAGCCGCTCAATGTCTTCCTGCAGAGTTGCAACTGAAAATGAGGTATGGGACATTTGCAGTGGAGTATAAACGCGAATTTACAGCGTGCATCTTACCAATACGTGGTTAGCCCGAAGATGGACCTTACTGCATTAGCCCCTCTGCTCGGACGCACCCTGGTGATTGTTGCTCACCCGGACGATGAATCGATCTCTTGCGGTGGCTTGCTGCAGCACATGCGCGAACCTTGTGTCGTGTTCGCTACCGATGGAGCTCCCGAAGACAAATACTTCTGGAGTCGCTTTGGGTCGCGTGAGGCCTACGCGGCCATCCGTCAAGACGAGGCTCGTGCGGCTGCCAAGACCGTCGGAGTCGACCACATTGAATTTCTGCCGCTTCACACGCAAGTGCAGCTGATGGACCAGCGCCTCTATCGCTCTCTGCCTCAAGCGTTCAGTGCATTGTCCACAGTCGTCGAGAGACGAGACCCGCAGTGCCTCCTGACGCTCGCGTATGAGGGAGGCCATCCCGATCATGACGCGGTGAGCTTTCTGGCGGCGCAACTCGGCCGTACCTTTTCGCTGCCCGTTTGGGAAACCCCTCTCTATCATCGAAGTGAGTCTGGAGGTGGCGTCTTCCAGCAATTCGTCGAAGAGCGTGGCGAGGTGGTTGAGCATCCCGTCGCTGGAGAAGAACTCGACGCAAAATTGCGTATGCTGGGCTGTTACAAATCACAATTCGATGCGCTTCCGTCTTTTGATAGCGCGCGGGAGCGCTTCCGGCCTCAGGTCGCATACGATTACTCTCGTCCTCCGCATGCAGGAAAGCTTAATTATGAGATTTGGCAGTGGCGCATGACGCCGCAGGAAGTCTGCGCTGCCTTCGTCGATTTCTCGTCGTCGATGACCCCCCTGGAGAAAACTGTTAGATGACCCTCGGCGAGCGCATGCTGCGCATTCTGTATGTAGCTTATCCTCTGCTTCCCATTTCGGAACATAGTGCGGGAGGAGCTGAGCAAATGCTGCTCGCGTTAGAGCGCGAGATGCATACGCGCGGACATGAGACCACGGTAGCTGCCTGTGCTACTTCTCGAGTCGCCGGAACTTTGTTTGCCACTAGCGATCCAACGGAAGCCGCCGATCAATTCGAGCGCTGCTCGCAACAGCAAACGCGAGCGCTGTTGGACTGGCTTGGCTCAGGAGCGGTGAGCCGATTTGACCTGATCCACGATATGAGTGGAGGCTTCTGGCAGCATGCCGATGGCTTGCCGTTGCCGGTGATGGCCACGCTCCACCTGCCTCCGTCGCTGTACAAGCATGCGAACTTCTCGGTTGTTCCTGAATGCGTATCGTTCAATTGCGTTTCGCGGTCGCAGGTTTCGGAATTTCATGATTTGCCGCGCGTGGTCGGAGTGGCTCCGAACGGGATTGACGTCAATCGCTTTCCCCGCGAAACCGTACCTCAAGAGGAGCGACAGTATCTGCTTTGGCTAGGCCGCATCTGCGAAGAGAAGGGAGCGCATACCGCTCTGGATGTGGCGCATGCCCTCAACGCGAAAGTGATTATCGCTGGAACCATTTACCCTTTTCTGTACCATCAGAAATATTTTGCCCGCGAAGTGCTTCCTCGTCTAAGACGCGCCGGCAGTCAGGGCAAGTACATAGGACAGCCGTCGTTTGCGGAAAAAGTCGATCTCCTGCGCAACGCTCGCGCACTGTTGATCACGAGCGAGGTGAATGAAACGAGTTCGGTTGTGGCGATGGAAGCCGCCGCCTGCGGCACTCCAGTTATTGCACTTCGGCGAGGAGCACTGCCCGAGGTTGTGGCCGCCGGCGTTACTGGAGTGCTGGCAGATGATGCGGATGAAATGATCGCAGCTCTCCCGCGCGTCGCTGATATTCAGCCGCAGAGCTGCAGGCGATACGCTGAGCAGCACTATTCAGCGCAGAGGATGGCGGATGCGTACGAGGACCTGTATCGAATCGCCTTGAAAACCGAGCTGCCCGTCGGAACCGCCTCGTCGGCGTGACATACAGAACGGAGCGCTAACGCGCAGCCATTTTCTCTGCCAGCAGGCCGACATCAGCCGCCACTCTCTCGAGCTTAGCGCGAGTTTCCGCCTTCACTCGAACCATGGGCAAGCGATAGTTCTCATCGATGCGTCCCATCATCGCAAGCAGGCACTTCACCGGCATCGGGTTGGACTCCACAAAAAGGGCTTGCATCAAGGGCAGATACTTGCGATGCAACCTGCGGGCGCGTGGCCAGTCGCCATCGAGCGCAGCTTGCGTCATATTCGATAACTCCGCGGGAATTACGTTCGAGGCGACCGAGATGATGCCCTGTCCACCCACCGCGATCACCGGCAATGTGAGAGCGTCGTCTCCGGATAACACGATGAAGTGATCGGGTACCGCATTCAACGCTTCGGATATTTGCGTCATGCTGCCGCTCGCTTCTTTCACCGCGATGATGTTGGGAATGTCCGCGAGCCTAGCCAGTGTGGCCGGTTCGATGTTCGCTGCGGTTCGCCCCGGAACGTTATAGAGCACCAGCGGCTTCTCAACTGCTTCGGCGATGGCTTTGAAATGCTGGTACTGACCTTCCTGGGTAGGTTTATTGTAGTAAGGGGACGCCGTGAGTATGGCATCCACACCTCGCCGTAACGCCACCGTTTTAGCCCGCTGCACCGCTTCGGCGGTGGAGTTCGAGGTTGCTCCCGCCACGATTGGCACCCGCCCTGCGGCCGCCTCGATTGTGATGTCGATTACCCGCAGCCATTCCTCAGAAGTTAAGGTTGGCGTCTCTCCCGTGGTTCCGCATGGGACCAGGAAGTGGATTCCTGACGTAATCTGCCACTCGATCAGAGACCGGTATGCGGGCTCGTCGATGGAGCCATCCCGGCGAAACGGAGTGACTAGAGCCGAGCCGCATCCGCGAAGCTTCATGTGCACAGGATAACGCCAAGTGGCAAACGCATCGGCAGGGAATCACTGCCCAACGGGGCACCTCTGCAACGCAATCGAGGCTCTCTGAGGCCCGTTTTTCCAATAACAGGGAAATTAACAGCGTTTTTTTGATGTCTGGCCAAAAATCTTCGTTTTCTGCCCAAATTCCGCAAATTTAGCTACTGGAACAGGGATTAACAGGGAATTTGCAGCTTTCGGCCCAAGTGCTTTAAAACCGGAGTGTTACGAGCAGAATCAGAATGGCGCTCCGTTGAGCAGGGAATTAACAGGGAATTACCAGGCAATTCATGACGGAGGAACACCCGGCCGAGGGCGGCCGGATCCACGTTGGTACTTCGGTTGAGCTGCGGAAACGCGGGACCAAAAACCTCAATCCGGGAATCAACCTGCCCTGCCGTGAGTCTAAGAACACGCATGGACCCCTCTGCCGATTCCGGAGCGAAGATTGCTCGATTTGAAGCGACGGTTCTGCCTCATCTCGACGCCGCCTACAATCTTGCGCGCTGGATGACGCGCAATGCCACCGATGCGGAGGACGTCGCGCAGGAAGCCATGCTGCGCGCTTTTCGCTTCTTCGATACCTTTCATGGCGAAGATGGGCGGGTGTGGCTGATGACCATCGTCCGCAACACCTATCTCACCTGGATTCGCCGGCAGATGCCTCAGCAGAACTCGGCTGAGTTCGACGAGCGGGTGCACACCGATATCGAGGCTGCGCTGACGCCGGAATCGGAGTTTTTGCGGCAAGCCACTAGTGAACAGGTGAGGAGCGCCATCGAGCAGCTGCCGCCGGAGTATCGCGAAGTAATCCTGATGCGGGAACTCGAACAGATGTCTTACAGCGAGATCGCCGCAGTCATGCAATCGCCATTGGGAACGGTAATGTCGCGGATTTCACGAGCCAGGAGCATGCTCCGCCAGCTGATTGCCGGCGAGCGGAGAGCGGGGGTGAAACATCATGTCTAATCACGCTCAACAGAACCTCCTGCATGCTTACCTCGATCGTGAACTCGATCTCGTCCGCAGCATGGAACTCGAAGACCATCTTGTGGACTGCAGTGATTGTGCGCGGGAAGTCGCGAGTTTCCGAGCTCTGCGCGAGAGTGTGATCGGAGCAGATCTGCGCTACCGGGCACCGGCAGATTTCCGTGCGCGATTGTTGAGCGAATTGCAGCAAGCCCAGCAGCCGCAAACCAGGCCGGAGCCGACAATAGTCCGGCGATCGATTCCATGGTGGAGCTGGGCGGCCGTGGCCGCCTGCCTTTTGTTGGCTGCCGGGACGTTTCTAGTCGACATGAACCGTCGTGCGGAACGCACTTTGGCCACGCAGATTGTTGCCGACCATGTGCGCTCGTTGATGGCAACTCATCTCACTGATGTGCTCACGTCAGACCAGCACACGGTGAAGCCCTGGTTCACGGGGAAGCTCGATTTCTCACCACAGGTCCGGGACCTCTCGCCTGACGGCTTTGAGCTCATCGGTGGTCGCTTGGAATACCTCGACGGCCACAGCGCAGCAGCGATCGTGTATCAACGACGCAAGCACGTGATCAACGTCTTCACGTGGCCTTCGCCGGGATCGAATGAGGAGCCGCGAGCGACCGCGCAGCAGGGCTTCAATCTTGTGGAATGGAAGCAAGGCGGCATGTACTACTGCGCCATCTCGGACGTGAATCGGCAGGAGCTGGAGGAATTAGCTTCGTTATTGCGCAAATAGCCTCGCCTTTCGGCGTCGACACGGCGACTTTCATTTCGTGATTGGGTGATTTGAAACCACGAAATCGCTCACTCACCAAATCACTAAATTTTGAAAATCACTGCCGTCCACCGCTTCCGCCCGCTGGCTGTTCCTTCGGCAACGGCTGGCTGAGCACGGCCGTTACCTCGGCTGGTACTTTGTCGGCGTTAACCAGTAGTAAGCTCACCTGCCACATCTCCGTCGTGGAAAGTGACTCGTGGAATGACGGCATTCCTGTCATGCGAATGCCATTGGCCACCTTCCAATAGGTCTCGCCCGCCGGATCGTCTGTGACTCCGTGGCGTCCATCCACCAGCTGTGGAGGCTTGGGATACATGCCCTTCGCTACCGAGGTCACTCCCTGCCCTGTAGCGCCATGGCACACAGCACAGTGCTCGCGGTAGATGTGCGCTCCTGCCATGTAATTTTCGGCGCTACCTTGAATGGGCGCGTTTCGTGGATATTCCTTATCCATCCTGGCGTGAAGTCCCATTCTGGCAAATGTCTTTTCGAACGGCATGGCCGCTGCGCCCGTGGCAACCGGTGCATAGCCGAAGCGGAAGTAGCAATAGACGCTAATGGGAACGATGATGAGTCCGATGATCAATCCCAGGAGGAAGGCAGGGAAGCGGGATGGTCGCATGGCTCAGCATTGTAATTCCATCCCGGTGTAGGACGAAAATGGGGAAGAGCGAACACGAAGGTCACGAAGGCAAAGATGAGGTCACGGAAACAACGCTGCCACTCATTCTCCGTGACCTTTCTTGTGCCTTAGTGACCTCCGTGTTCGGCTGTTATTCGTACCGCAAAGCCCGCGTAGGATTCACTCCGGCTGCGCGCCGTGCCGGGATCATCGCAGCTACCACTGCCACGACAGCTACAAGAATCACGACCGCCACCAGCGTGAGGGGATCGGCGCTGGAGATGCCAAATAACTGGCTGCGCAAGTAGCGGGCCAGCAACAGCGCTGCCGGCAAAGCCACGGCGATGCTGATGCCCGCAAGCCACAGCACTTCGCGGAGGATCATTCGTACAACTGTTATTTTGTCGGCCCCCAAAGCCATGCGAATACCGATTTCGCGTGTGCGCTGGGTAGTGGAATATGCGAGTACGCCGTAAAGTCCAATCGCCGCAAGGAACGTGGCGAGAATTCCGAAGCTTACTGCCAACAGCGCTACCATGCTCTCATTGGTCACGTTGTTCTCGATCTGACGATCCATTGTTTGGAGAGAGTCGAGCACCAGCTTGGAGTCCAGGTTCCCCATCGCCGACCGAATGCTGCTCATCGCTTGTTCCGGCGACTGCCACGTACGGACATAGAACTGCATGCTGGTGTCGATGCGCTTGGCATCCAGTTGTGCGTATGGACCGTAAACAGTCCTCTCAATCTCTTCGCGCAAGTTGCGGTGCTTAGCATCCTTTACCACGCCGACAATCTGAAGGTCTGGCTTGTCTTCCGGGGCGCCGCCGCGTGCGAAGTTGCGGCCGATTGCCTGCTGCGGGCTTCCAAAGTAGCGACGCGCAAAACTCTCATTCACGATTACCACTTTGGCAGTGTTCGCAGAGTCCTGATCCGAAAAGTCTCGTCCGGCAACAAAGGGAAGATTTAGTGTGGCGAAGTAGCCCGGGCTGATGTCCTCCCATTCCACGTTCATGTGCTCGTTCTCGCCAGGCGTGTAGCCGGGAATTCCGATACTGCTGCGGCTATCGTTATTTGCCAATTCGGGATCGCTGGTGGCGGCTGCCGACCGAACTCCGGGTAGCGCGGCAAGCGTTTCAATGATGTGCTTATAGAGCTGCGGATTTTGACCGATCTTGTAGCCCGCATATCCAGGTTCTACCGCGAAGGTGACGAGATGATCGGTGCTGAAGCCTACATCCACCTTTTTCAGATTGTGCAGCGTGCGAACGAACAATCCGGCGCCGAACAGAAGCAACAGACTAAGTCCAATCTGGACGGCGACCGAACTGCGGCGAAGCCGCAACTGTCCACCACTGGAAGTTGAGCTCTGCAGTTTCAATGTTTGTACGAGATCTGGACGCCAGAATTGCAGCGCGGGAGCCAGGCTAAACAGCAATCCAACCGCCAGGGATACGCCAAAGTTGAACGCCAGCACGCGGCCATCGGGAGCCGAGGAGAAGGGAATCTGGCCGGAGGAGTCGGTCCACAACTTTCGCAGCAGCAGCTGTGTGACCTGGGGCGCAATGGCAATGCCCAGGATTCCTCCACCCAGTCCGAGCACGACGCCTTCTATTAGCAGTTGCTGCACCACGCGCATGCGCGAAGCGCCAATGGCATAACGAACCGACATCTCGCGGACACGACCGGCTGCCCGCACCAGCAGCAGGCCGGCAACGTTCGCGCATGCGATGAGCACTACGAGTCCCACCATTGCCATAACGATTAGTAAAGGCGTGCCGATCTGGTCCCGCACTGGAGAGAATCCTCGTGCCGCACCGCTCAGGCTGAGCTTCGACTTATTCAGGAACCCGTCACGGAACTTCGGCGTTGCGTTCGGCATGGCCTTGAGTTCGTCTTCCCGCAACGAGTGCCATAGCGGGGCAAGCGCAGTCTCCGCCTGCTGGGCGGTGATGCCCGGCTTGAGCCTGCCGATAATGTTCAACCACCGCGAGCGCCGATTCTCGAGATCGTTCCATCCTGGAGTGATCTGCGGCTTCATCATCATGGGACTGAAGACATCTGGCGCGGCGCCTACAACAAGGCTTCGGAATCCCGGCGGAGCGACTCCCACAACCGTGAACGGATGGCTATTGATAATGATGCTGTCATTCACCACATGTGGATCGGAGCCGAAGCGGCGCTGCCAATAGCCATAGCTCAGGACCGCTACCGGATTTTTTTCCTGCGCCTCATCATCGGACTGCACCAGCAGACGGCCTAGCGCTGGTTTCACGCCGAGCACATCGAAGTAATTGCCGGAAACCAGTTCACCATTCACCAACTCCGGCGCATTGTGCCACTGCACTCCTACTTGCACCTGGTCGGTCGCGATCAAACCGCTGAAAACGGAATTCTTGTCTCGCAGGTCGGTGTACATCGGATACGAGAAGTAATCGACGTCGCTGCCGCCGTAAGCGCTGATTCTTCCGCGATCGCTGCCGGTTGAGGTCAGCATCACCAGTTGCTCGGGGGCGTGCACGGGAAGACTTCGCAACATCACCTGATCGAGCAAGCTGTAGATGGCGGTATTCGCACCAATGCCAAGCGCCAACGTCAGTACCGCGGTGACCGTGAACGCCGGCGATTTCGTTAGCTGGCGAAGCGCATAGCGAACGTCCTGAAGAAAGCTGTCCATCGGGCTCCTTCGAGTATGAAGACAGTTAGTCGTGTCCAGAAATGCACTTGCATGTCCATGTCATCGGGCAGCTAAGTGATTGAACCAGCAGGGTCGAACGTAGGCATGGCAGGGAGTAGATTGGGTGACAGTGACAGCAGACGTTCGATTTCGGACACCGTGAGGATGCTCATTGCCCCGAGATGCATAGTCAAATTGTCATCCTGAGGGACGCGAAGGACTCTCTAGCCCCAGATCAAATTGTCATCCTGAGCGAAGCGAAGGACGTCCGGCGATATTTCGGACTTACATTGCCATTGCGTGGTTTTCAACGACGACATCGGTGAAAACCAGGAGAGCGCATCCAGAGAGTCAGATTTTTCGGAGGTCCTTCGCTTCGCTCAGGATGACAGAGCTAAATATTTGAGTCTCGGCAGAGACGCAGCAATGCTGCGTCTCTGCCGAACGTGACCGCGCACCTCAGAAATAAAACTTTAACGCAAACTGCATCACTCTCGGATCGCCAGCCAGTGACGTGATCTGTCCATTCGAGCTATTGCTCACGTCGTGCACCGGAAGACCGAATTGCGGGGTGTTCAGAGCGTTGAATACTTCCCAGCGGAACTCGAGGCTGCGCTGCTCGTTTCCGAAGTAGTTGAAGCTGCGAGCCAGCGCGAAGTCCACATCTGAGTAGTTAGGTCCCTCGAGAGAGTTTCGCCGACAATTGCCCAGCACTCGCGGAGCTGCCGGAGCGACAAACTGCGTAGTGTCAAAGAAGCGCGTCACTGATTGCTGGTCACGTGGCAGGCTGCCGTTGCTGCCGTTGCAATCCGCTACTGCGTTGCCGAGGCCACCGCGGTTGGAAACAGCGGAGTTGTTGGCCGCGTCGAACATCGTGAATGGCCGTCCAGAGTGCAAGGCGGTGAGCCCGCTCAGGCGCCAGCCGCGCAGTACGTGCGAAACTATGCCCGACTGCAGCATCTTGCGCCCGGGGCCAAACGGCGACTCAAAGACGTAACTGAAGACCAGCCGATGGCGCACATCGAAATCGCTGCTGCCACGTTGTTGGGTGAAGTCGCGGGAGTTCTGCATGAAACTATTCGACCCGCCGCTAAAGAGCTGCTCGGCGGCGTTGTCGATCGAATGGGAATACGTGTATGCGGCGTGCAGCGACATTCCATTGCCGTAACGTTTTTCCGCCGTCATCTCAAGTCCGTTGTAGCTGGAATTGGCAACATTGGAGCGAAATTCGACTGGACCGAGCGCCGGGAAGGGAATGACTGCGGTAGGCGCGCCTTGCGCGGTGAAAAACTGCTGATTCAGATTCAGCAACGCCGCAAGGTAAGTGCCTTTGGTGCCGACGTAATCGGTGGTGAGAACCACGTTGCCCGGCAGCATGTGCTGAATGCCGAGGTTCCACTGATCCACTTGCGGCATCTGCGCGTGGACATCGATGGCGCGAACTCGAACTTTGGTTCGATCCACTGAATTCGGATCGAGCGAAAGATTAAAGCCGTTTGCCAGGATCATGTTGTTGGCGGTTGTGCTGGTGCTGGTCGCGGAGACATTGTTGTTCACCAGCCAGGGCAGGTTCTCAGACAATTGATCTTCGCTGCCGTTGCGATCAAACAGCTGATAGAAGCGTCCATAGCCACTGCGGATCACGGTGTTAGGAGTGAGCTGGTAAACGACGCCGGCGCGCGGCGCGAAATTGTTTCGGTCGGGCGAGATAAGCCCATTCCCGTATGGGGAATTGGCAGTCGTAAAGGTCTGGCCTGTGGTCGGATCAAGGTTGGTCATGCGATTTGCACCGTCATGCGGCCAGGTGCCGTAGTCGTAGCGGAGACCCAGGCTCAGAGTAAGTTTGGGAATGATCTTCCACGAATCCTGAGCAAACTCGCTAAGCATCCAAATGCGTTGATCGACACGATTGGGATTGGACAACGCGACCGCCGATGGGTACCCCAGCAGGAAATCAGCCAGACCGATTCCTGAGCGCTGGCCATCGAAGGTGATGGTGCCGCGCAAGGATGGCACATCGAGAAAGATATTGCGCATGGGCAGGTGGGCATCGATGCCCACTTTGAATTCGTGGGTGCCATACGACAGAGTGGCGGTGTCCGCCGATTCGAATTGGTTGGTGATCTGCGATTTGGGTAGAAAATCAGGAGAGCCCAGTCGCCCAAGGCCGCTGCCGTCGGCGATCACCGGTGTGCCTCCCCGGCCCTGAATCACAATCCCTGGCAGGCCGCCGTCAAACAATGCCCCGGTAGGCGTTCCCGGCACGAAATCAGAGGCTTTGTTCAGTCCGAATGGATCCTGGGTGGCGACTGAATAGTTGCGGTTCCATCCGATATGTACGTCATTGACTAGAGTTGGCGAGATTACCGAAGTCCACCCGATTGCGGAGCCTTGGCTGTTCATGGTCAAGCGGCCAAAAGCAGAGGTGCCAGTGCCGTCGAGAATGCCGCCGAAGGCTCCTGGAACGTAGCGGGAACGATGATTCAGCGTGTAACGAACGAAGACGTTGTTGGCCGAGTTGACGTTGTAATCCACGCGGCCGACATAGCTGTTGCCATCGTCCTGAATCTTGGGCACACGGATGAAGTTACTGATGTCGAGAGCGCCGGAAGCCGGCACAGTATTAGCACTGGGCACGAGATTAAGGATCTTCAGCGCAACCGGATCCAGGCAACGAGTGGGAATTTGATTGTTCGGAAAGGCAACGCCTTTGCCCATGCAATTGCCGACGTTATCAACCAACTTCGCATAGGCTCCGCCTTTGATGGCGTTGGCGATGGCCGCCGCGGTGGAAAAGTCGCCGATGCGTTCGTTCGCAGTCGGAACATTGGTCAGGCGAGTAGTGCCAAGACGATTCCGGCTTCCTTCATAGTTGAAGAAGAAAAACATCTTGTTCTTCAGTACCGGGCCGCCAAGATTGGCTCCAAATTGGTTTTGCACGTGCGCCGGACGGGGCTTGCCTGCGCGGTTTAGAAAGAAGTCATTGGCGTCGAAAATCTTATTTCGTAGAAACTCGTAGGCGACTCCATGGTAGCCATTGGTGCCGCTCTTGGTAGTCACGCTTACGAGCGCGCCACCCGCGCGTCCGTTTTCGGCATTGTAGGGATCGGTGCTGACACGGAACTCCTGGATCGCATCCACCGAGGGCCGTACTGACTGCGTCGTGAGTTCCTGGACGTTTTCGGAGATTGAGTTGTCATCTACGCCGTCAAGGACGAAGTTGTTGGCCAGGGAACGGACTCCGTGGACATTCATGCCGCCCGTACGTCCAGATGCGGTCCCGCCACCCTGCTCGGTGTAGCGATCCGCCTGCACACCAGCAACCTGTACCAGCAGATCGTCCCAATTGCGCGCGCTTAGCGGAACGTCGCGGATGATCGCGTTCTCGATGACGCTTCCGGGGGAGGCCTCCTGGGTCTGAAGAAGCACCTGATCTCCTTGCACGGTAACGGTTTCCGTTCCGCCTCCCGGCTTCAACGGCACATCGAGGCGGCCGCGCTGCCCGACATCCAAAGTCAAATCGGACGTGGCGGTTTGAAAGCCGCTCTTCTGCACTTTCAGGCTGTAGTTGCCGACTTGCACAACCGGAAAGATGTAATAACCAACGTTGCTCGTAGTAGCGCTCTGGGACACATTCGTGGCTGTGTTCGTAAGCGTAACCGTGGCCTCGGGCATGACGGCGCCGGAAGAGTCTGTCACCAGCCCGGTAAGACTTGCGGTGTTGATCTGTCCCAAACAAATATAGGAAGCGCCAAATAGGAAGACAAAAATGGCTGATGCGGAGATTTTCTTCATCGCGGTTTTTCCTGTCCCTGGTTGCAATTGTGGTGAATCAATCTAGAGAGATGCCGCGATTTATACTCCCGAATCAGAGACGAAGTCACGCAGAATTTCATCGGCGTCCCGAACATTCACAACGCCTTCATCTGGGCTGTGATCAGGTCGCAGTTTTTCACAGTAAATTTAATATCCTGCAATGCGGCAGAAAGAAAGAAGTGCCGTCTCGATTGCGTGGTGGCATTCTTTCCGCACTCTCAAACTTGGGTAGTGTCTCAATTCAAACCGAGACACTACCCACAATTCATACAGCTTTACAATACAAAGCTCTCTGTGTAACATGCCTCCCGGAGCTGTCATGCATCGTTTCATACTCCTGCTTGGGCTCGGCGCTGCGCTGCTCGTGGCCGGCGGCTGCGACGAGCAGCCCCCCGATTCCTCGCTGATCCATGCCGCGCGGGCTGGATCACTCGACACGATCAAACTTCTCCTAGACTCGGGCGCAAACGTCAACCTGCCCGGACCGACGGGAGACGGTTGGGACGCGACACCGCTGCAGCACGCGATTCTCGCGCGGCAGTCTGGCGCTGTCCGGCTTCTTCTGGATCGCGGCGCCGATCCGAATCGCGTCGCCGGCCCGAACGCCCCGGCGCCGCTGGTGCTGGCGGCGGGCGATACCGATCCCACTTTCGTCAACTTGCTGCTCGCCCACGGAGCAGACCCCGCCGTCGAAGGCGAAGGCGGAGTCACGCCGCTGTCTCGTGCGGTCTCGGCCGGCACGATCCACGGACCGGATCGCCCGATGTTCGGCGGCTGCCGCGTGGAAACGGTGCGTGCGCTGCTCGCGCACGATCCGGCGCTTCGCTTAAAGCGTAATTCTGCCGGGACCAACGCGATCCGGTGGGCGCGCTTCCAGAGGTGTTGGGACGTGCTGAGATTGATTGGCGAGTAGCCGACTACGCTGCTTGGAACAGCTCTGGCGAATGGCGACGTCGTCCTTTGCTAGGCCCACGCTGCTCGTGTGAGTGAAGTTAACCGAACAGCAGGTCCCCCCGCGCCGCGAGGCAACTTCTCGAAGTCTCCTACGGATTGCGGCGGCGCGAGGGATGACAGTTGCTGAATCGTCACACCTTCCGGACGACCTTCGCTCTCTTTCAGTCGGTGTACACGTTCTCTGAAAATGCTGTAGCTCTTCACGTTATGGCCTGACGGTGCGGACAGCTGCGCAAACTAGGGAGTTGCCATAGTCTTGCCGGGAGGCAAGAAGCGGACGGAAATTGTGTCCTGTCCGAGAACGGTAAACATCATGAGTGTCTCGACCTCAGCAGGCTGACCGTTCAGCAGATAGGGTCGATACTGCCATTGCTTGACGGCGCTGATAACCGCTGCTGTAACCCGAGGGTCCTGCCCTGGAACCAGCACCTCCGCCACGGTGCCCTGGATGTTGATGATTGCCCTCACTAGAATCTGCCGGTTCGCTTCTCCGGATTGTCCCGAAATAGGAAGGACAGGGTAGATCACTCTGCGTGGGGCGAGTAAGACGCTCGCACGCGCAGTCTCCGGACGTCTCTGGACACTCACGGACGAGTTGCGGCCCGACCGAGCGACGCTCGCGCCCTTCAGACCGGATTCTGAACCGGTGCCCAGGTTCTTCCCGGAATCTTTGCGCATCGATACCGCTAAAATCGCAGGTCCAACTTGCGATTGTGGCGCCGCATTGCCGCTGACACTCGGTGGCACTTTGTTCCCGGTCGGTAATGCGGATGTGGACGAGATCGCGTTCATTGGGAGAGCCGAAGAGCGGTGTTGGTCGATGCGTATGCGGAGCGCTACTGCAGCGCACAAGGCCAGGGAAGCAAATGCGAGCGCCAATACAGTTCGTCGTCTCGGTCGCTTGGCAGCGGTGGCCGACAGAAGTTTTGTCGCTCGATGCAGCGATGGTGAAATCTTGGCCACAAACGCGTCGGCCTTTTTCGATTCTTCTAGAACAAGCGCATCTGAAGGTCTCAATTTCCTCTGCCGCTGGCCAACGCTTGTGCGGTCACTTCGACTCTGCACTTTCGAAAGCGCGGCTGAGTTGTGCTTCAGGTAGGTGCTGAATTCCGCTCTCCCGATCACCAGGTCCGGATCAACACGTTCACCTGCTCGTTGTTGCGAAATCTCTACGAGATGTTCCAGGATCTGCTGCTGTCTGTGGCTTAGGACGGATGCGGAAAGGCGACGGAAGTTCCGGAACGTCCACAACAGATGTATGCGCTGCAGGGCGGGCGGTTCAACGTAGCAGCGCTCCTCGCCGGCGGCGATTTCGACCACGCCGTGCCGCATTTTTGCGAACAGCATCCCTTGCCGCCCTAATGGAAGTAGGGCACGAGTCTAGCAAAAAGCTGCGTGTCACACGATCATTTTCTTGAAGTTTCTGGCGGCTACGGCCAGGGCAGCGACTCCCATCACCAACAGGACCGCGGCATTGATCCAGAGATCGGCGAAACCGGCGCCCCGCAGGATAATGCCGCGCGAGATCTGCATCATGTAGGTGGCTGGCACGAAGAAGCTCATGAGATAGAAGATCCATGGCATGTTGTCTAAGGGAAAGATGTAACCGGAAAGAAAAATACTCGGCAGCATGAATCCCATCGACCGCTGCATGGCTTCATTCTGGGAATTCGCTTTGGATGAAACCAACATGCCCAAAGCCAAATGAGTGAACATGTAGCAGATGCCCAGCAGCAGCAAGAGCAGCACGCTGCCATGGATTGGCACCTTGAACACCACGCGCATGAACGCCAATATCATCAGCATCTCGACCATGGCGAGGCCGAAATAAGGCATGATCTTTCCCATCATCAAGCCCAGTGGACGCACAGGGGTGACGAAGAGCTGCTCAAGTGTGCCGCGCTCTTTCTCGCGCACGATGGAGAAGGCGGTCAGCATAGTGGTGACGAACAGCAGCAAGACGGTCATCAGTCCCGGCAAAAAGAAATTAGGCGAACGCGAGTCGGGGTTGAACATCACCTTTGGACGAATGTCGATGGCCGGCTGCTTGCCCTCGGGCAGCATGCGGCGCAAGGATTCGTCGAGTCCGATCGCGGAAGCCACGTTCAGGGTTTGGCCGGCGACCGATGAGTCCGAGCCATCGACGAGCACCATCACCTGTGCGCTCCCGCCTCGCAGCAGCTGGCGGTCGAAATCATAAGGGATCTTGATTCCCACTTTGGCACGGCCCGCCACCATCTCGTGCGTGAGCTCCGTGTCGGAGTGGGCGTACTTGTAGATCTTGAAGGTATCGGAGCTGCGGAACCGATCGAGTAGCGCGCGGCTGCTCTGGCTGCCTTCTATGTTGTCGGCGTGCTCCATGAGTCCGCTTTCATCGAATACCACCGTCTTTACCTGTCGCACGTTGGTGTCGATGGCTGCGCCCAGGATGATCATCTCTACAATGGGGATCAACAGCGCGAACATGATTGCCATGGAGTCGCGCCGCAGATGCAGCGACTCCTTATAGAAAATCGCGCGAAAGCCACGGAAAGGGTTGTTGCTCCAGGCAACTTCGGTTCCGGATTGGGCTTGTGAACGGAAGAATGACATCAATGAGACCTTTTGAATTCTGTTGCTGGCAGAGCAAGCGCGGCTTTCACGCCTTGCTGACCTCGAGCTCTGCCTGTCTGCGGTAAGTCAATTCGACGAAAACGTCTTCCAAATCCGGCATCAGAGGACGAATCTCGTCGGCATGTACTCCAACGTGCTCCAGTTCGCGCTCCAGTTCCGCCTGGGTAATGGTGTCCTGCATCAGCGCATGAATGGAGCGGCCGAAGATCGTCGCGCTACGCATAAAGGGCAGCGTTCGCGCTCGCCGCAATGCCGTGGTCACATCCTTTGTCGTAATTTCGAAGCGCTGTGTTCCGGGTGGCGATACCTCAGGAATCTCGCGCAGCGTGTCCGGCGTGCCGTCCGCGATCAGCTTGCCATAATAGATGTAAGCGAGATGTCCGCAGCGTTCGGCTTCATCCATGTAGTGTGTGGTCACGAAGAACGTAATGCCCTGACCGCTCAGTTCAAACAGCAAATCCCAGAGCTTGCGCCGTGCAACCGGATCGATGCCGGCCGTTGGCTCGTCAAGATAGAGGATCTTCGGCCCATGCATCATGGCGCAGCTCAGCGCGAGGCGCTGCTTCCACCCGCCGGATAGCTTTCCCGCCGAGCGATCTTTGTAAGGCTCTATGGCGTTCTGCTGCATGGTCTGCTCGATCTTGCGCTTGGCATCCTCGCCTCTCAATCCGTAGATTTGGGCGTAGAAGCGCAGGTTCTCGAGCACGGTGAGATCGTCATACAAAGAAAACTTCTGGCTCATGTAGCCGATGCGCTGCTTCACGGCATCGGGATCGGCGGTGACATCGATTCCATCGACGATGCCGCGTCCGGAGGTGAGGGGAAGAATTCCGGTGAGCATCTTGATGACGGTCGTCTTGCCGCTGCCGTTGGGACCGAGAAAACCGAAGACCTCTCCTTGCTGCACCTGGAAGCTGACGCCGTCGACGGCCTTGAAGTCACCGTACGTACGCACCAGATTTTCCGCGACGATGGCCGGCATTACTTTGCCTCCAGAAACTTAACGTCGGCATTGATGCCGGCGCGCAGCCTCGATTCCGGATTCTCGACGCGCAGCTTTACTCCCACTACCTGGTGTTCGCGTTCTTCTTTAGTCTGCACATTGCGTGGGAGAAATTCGGCTTGCTGACGGATCTGTTCCACCTTGCCGTGGAAAGGCTTGTCAAAGGCGTCCACGCGAACTTCGGCATCCTGCCCAAGGTGCACGCGACCGATGAGACTCTGCGGCACATACACGACTACAAACAGCTGATCGGTTTCGAGTAGCTTGGCAACCGTGCTGTTGGCGGGGAGCAAGTCGCCGGGGCGGATGTCCATGGCTTCCACCACCGCGTTCGCTGGGGACTTTACCTCGCGCTCGTTCCACTGTGACTCAGCTTCCCTCAAATCACCCTCGGCGGAGATCATTTGCGCCTTCGCCATGGCGATGTCTTCCGGTCGGGCTCCGCGCTCCGCGCGCTTCTTGGCCGCTTCCGAGGCGGCAATGGTGCCCTGTGACGCGGAGACTGCGTGTTGGTAGGACTCCAGTGCAGCCTGCGCCACTTTGTACCGGTTTTCGGCGTCGTCGAGATACTGTTTGGAGACGACATCGTTGCGCGCCAATTCCTGGGCGCGTCGATAGCTGGTTTCGGCGTTGGCAAGATCGGCTTTGGCGCGCTCGACATCGGCGCGATGGGTATCCGCCAGGCGCTCCTGATATTCGGCGGTACCGCGCGCCTCGGCGATGTCCTCGGGACGGGAACCGTTTCGGGCTTTCTCGTAGTTGGCCTTGGCTTCTTCGAACTTTCCCCGGGCAGATAGGAGACGTGCATTGAGTTCGGAATCTTCGAACGTCAGAATTACCTGGCCGGGCCGGACTTGATCACCTTCAAGAACGTTTACCTGCGCTACACGTCCGCCGACTTTGGATCCCACGCTCACGTTGCGCGCCTCGAGAGTGCCCGAGGCTGTGAGCGCGTTGTTACGGCTGAACCAGGAGCGCATTCCCAGCGTTCCCGCCGCAATGCCGAGCACGATGATGATTGCAGCCCAGCGTTTCATAACAACTTCTCCTTGCTTGCGGAGCCTGCTCGAGCGCCATTGGCCGGGATAGCCTCCGCAGCTACGCCGCGCCAGAAAATTTCAAAGGTCATATCGAGCCACTTGTTCAGATCGCTTCGAGCGCTGAGCGACCAAATCATCTGCGTGCCGAAGATGGCGTGCTGCAGCACTCGCGCCAATTCCACCGGGGAAAGATCGAGGCGCAACTCGCCCAGCTGCTGTCCACGCTCCATGATGGCGGCGACGTGTCCGCGTCCACCGTCCAGGATTCGTCCGAGAAATGTCGACAGCGTGTTATGCGTCATGGCCACTCCCATCAAGCTGCGCAATAACAATTGGCTACGCGACGGGCGTTCGGCGAGTTTGTGGATCATCTCCAGAAGAACTGGATGAACGCTTGCCACTTCGCGAGCCTTCTCTTCGGCTGCCTTTACTACTCCAAGTTGACGCTCGGCCAACGCTTCGAGAATCGCTTCTTTGCTGGGGAAATAGTTGAAGAAGGTTCCCTTAGCTACGTCGGCTGCTTCGGTGATCTCCTCGACGGGAGTGTTGGCGTAGCCGCGCTCCGAAAAAAGGCGCATGGCTGCATCGAAGATGCGTGCGTGAGTCTCGCGCCGCCGCCGCTCGCGCCGGCCGCCGTTCACAGGAGTCAATTGGGTGTCTGGAAGCATGAATGACTGTTGGTCAACTTTCTTCCTAAGATAGTAGCGCAAGAATGACCGGCAGTCAATATTAATTAGTCGGTCAACATTAGCGGCGCCGAACTGACGGATTCTCTTCGGAGAGCTTCCTTCTGAAGTCTTGTGGCACAGGCGCCCTCGACTGTGTTTGTTGGGGGCGGCTGTGCCACAATTCTTGTGAGCTACATGTATCCGCCTGAATTACTCGACCATTTCCAACACCCGCGTAATGCGGGCGCGATGGAATCTCCCGACGTGAGCGTCCAGGCTGAGAACCCAGCTTGTGGCGACGTGATGAAACTCATGTTGCGGATCAGCGATGGACGGATCGCGGAGGCGAAGTATCAAGTAAGAGGCTGTGTCGCCTCGATTGCCTGTGGCTCGGCACTAACCGAGGTGATCGCGGGAAAGAGTGTTCCTGAGGCTGCGATGGTGAGGCGAGAGTCGCTGGTCGAGAAATTGGGCGGGCTAGCGAACGAGAGCATGCATGCGAGTCATCTGGCGATCGATTGCCTGAAACTCGCGCTTAGGCAGTTGACGAACTAAGCTTCACGACCGCGGGTTGATAGAAGCGCCAGCCACGATCCAAGGAAATTTTCCTGAGATCATCGTTCGGGTTCACGGGAAATGCGTGTCGCGCAAGCTCCAGCATCTCCAGGTCGAAGACGGAGTTCCCGAAGCTGATATCGAGTGGACGCGTCAGAGCACGCTTGAGCGCATGCGCTTTGCCGGGACCTGAAGTGATCTCTCCCAGCCGGTCGGTGGCCATGCCGTTCTCGATCTCAACTCGCACGGCCAGCACTCGTTCCGCGGGAATGTCGACTTTCTTTACTGCCGCTTCGATCACCCAGTTATTCGTCGAAGAGACAGCCCAGATGTCGCATCCGCGACGGCGCAGTTGCTCAACCAGCGTCTCCATTTCGGGAAAGAAATGAGGCATTACATGGGACGTTGCAAAGCGTTCGGCGAACTGCCGAAGCTTGCTCTCTTCGATTCCAAGATGGATCTGGACCATCTCCCCGCACATTTCGTCTTCACTCACACGGCCGGCGAGATATTCGTCGTAGCGACGCATGATTGCCTGCACGACGTCAGAAGGAAGCAGTCCCTGTTCGATCTCCCAATACAGGAATTTCATGCCGGAGTCGCCAAACCATAGTGTTCCATCGCAATCAAAGGCGGCAACGTGGGGATTCACTGCAAGCACCGAGTCGATAAAATCCGCGGGGCTGTTGAAGGAGCCGTAGGGAAGGGAAGTCATTGTGGAATTTGAGCGAGCGCTGAATAGTCCTCGGGAGTGTTGATGTTCATTGCCACACGAGCATCGTCGACGCTGACATATTCGATGCGATCCTGATGCTGATGTTCGATCTGCCGCGCGTTGGCGGAAAGATCGGCTCGGAGAAATACTTCCATCATCTCGCGCGAGAAGATTACGGGATGCCCATGCTTGCCGTCGAACTGCGGAACGACAGACCAGACGCGTTCCGCAGCCGTCTGCAAGAAGTGATCCTTCAACGTGAACAGAGTGTCAGGTCTCGCCGGCGGGCGGTCGACGAGGGTTACGCAGACGGCGTCGCGTCCACGATCAAGTGCGGCTTGCAGTCCCAGCCGGAGCGAACTGAACTGTCCAAGCTCGGGCTTCCAGTTTCGGACCAGGTACGCCGAATTCTGATACACCACGGGCCGGAGCAAGTCGGTGTTAGCTCCGGTGACCACCACCACAAAGTCGCATGCGCTCTGCAATAGCTGAATCGCTCCAGCAAGGAAAGTTCGTCCTCCATATTGCAGCAGAGCTTTGTCCTCCCCCATTCGCGCCGATGCACCGGCAGCGAGAACAACTCCAGCAAAGGACGGCGAGCGGGGCATGGGTACAGGTTACAGGGAACGGCGAGCAGGCAACAGGTTGCGTGAAGCGGGGGCCTTTACTGTCCGCTATCCCGTGTGAGCTTTACCTTGCCGGACTCCAGCAGTTCGAGTGCCTTCACGCTTCTCTTGTGGGCCACTGAATCGGCGCCGCGACGAATCGCGATCATCTCGGCTACGACTGCGATTGCGATCTCCTCGGGAGTGATGGCCCCGATGTCGAGGCCGACGGGAGCATAGACGCGGGCTAGCTGTTCCGGCGAGACGCCCTCGTTCTCTAGCTGCTTGTAAATGGCGATTACCTTGCGCTGCGAGCCGATCATGCCTATGTACTTCGCCGGAGTTCCTACGGCCCAGCGCAGCACGCGCATGTCGTCGCGATGTCCCCGAGTGACGATTACGAGATAGGAGGAATGATTGGGAGCGAGCTGCGAGAGCACTCGCTCGAAATCCTCGGCATACACATCTTTTGCTTCTGGGAATCGCTCGCGATTTGCATAGCTCTCGCGATCATCGACCACCACCACTTCAAAGCCTGTCATGCGGGCGGCACGGTAGACGTTTACGGAAACGTGTCCGGCGCCGAACAGGTAGAGCGTTTGCACAGGGAGAATCGGTTCGAGATAAATCTCGAGGGTGCCGCCGCAGACGAGTCCAGTATCGTATTTGGGATCGTGATTCAGATTGAATGTGAGGTTGCGCGGCTTCTCTTCCTCCATCACCTCACGCGCAGCCTGCCACACTTCGGCTTCGACGCAACCTCCGCCGATAGTGCCGGCGATACTGCCGTCGTCTCTCACCAGCATCTTCGCTGACTCAAACGAAGGGATCGAACCTCGTGCATGGACGATGGTAGCCAGCGCGCCGCGCCGTCCTGCACGCCTGAGCTCAACGATCTCTTCGAAGATGTCCATGATGCAAAAGTCTGCACCACGCAAACATGGAACCAGCGACCCTGTCTCCGTGGTGAAAAGGCCATATCAATTCTAATCTGACCACCGTCAAGTCATAGAAGTGTTATTTTTGACATTCTGCACTCCCAAATTTTCTGAGAGGACTCGCTTGCCCAAAGGACCAGTTTCTCGTTTCATCGAGCATCACTACCGCCATTTCAACTCCGCGTCTTTAATGGACGCCGCCAAGGCCTATGAGAAGCTGCTGAAGGATGGCGGGAAGATGTTCATGACCGTCGCCGGAGCCATGAGCACGGCTGAACTTGGCCTGTCGCTCGCCGAGATGATTCGTCAGGACAAGGTTCACGCGATCTGCTGCACCGGGGCGAACCTTGAGGAAGATGTCTTCAATCTGGTCGCACATGATCATTATGAGCGGGTGCCGCACTATCGGCAGCTTTCACCCGCCGAAGAGGAAGCTCTGCTCAATCGTCACATGAACCGTGTGACCGATACCTGCATACCCGAACACGAGGCCATGCGCCGCATCGAAGCGGCCGTGCTGGACGAATGGGTTAAGGCCGACAAGGCTGGTCAACGTTTTTTCCCGCATGAGTTCATGTACAAAATCCTGCTCAGCGGCAAGCTGAAGGGCTCGTATCAGATCGATCCAAAAGACAGTTGGCTTATGGCGGCGGCGGAGAAGAAGCTGCCAATGTTTGTCCCAGGATGGGAAGATGCAACGCTCGGCAATATGTATGCCGGTCATTGCATCTCGGGCGACGTGAAGAACGTGCACACGGTTCGCACCGGCATTGAGTACATGATGGAGCTGGCCGAGTGGTACACCCAGACGACGGCCAAGACTCCGCTGGGCTTTTTCCAGATTGGCGGAGGCATCGCCGGTGACTTTCCCATCTGCGTCGTTCCCATGCTGCATCAGGATTTGCAGAGGGAGAGTGTTCCGTTATGGGCATATTTCTGCCAGATAAGTGACTCGACCACCAGCTACGGTTCATACTCAGGAGCGGTACCGAACGAAAAAATTACTTGGGGCAAATTGGGAAAGGACACGCCGAAGTTCATCATAGAATCGGACGCGACCATCGTGGCGCCCTTGATGTTCGCTTATATTCTCGGCTGCTAACAGCTTCGTGCAATCGGGTAATTCGTAATCGAAGTCCGGTGAATGCTTTCCAATTAACCCGATTTCGAAATTACTCAATTACGAAATCCATGAAGGCGATTCGCTTTCACCAGTTCGGCGGGCCTGAGGTTCTCAAGTATGAGGACGTGGCTGACGTTCGTCCCCGCGCCGATCAAGTACTCGTGCGGATTCGCGCTTGCGCGCTGAACCACCTCGACCTTTGGATCCGCAAGGGGCTGCCCGGCGTGAAGTTGCCGCACATCAATGGCAGCGACATCGCGGGTGATGTCGTCGAAGTCGGGAGCTTCGTTTCTGGCGTGAAACATGGCATGCGCGTGTTGCTGGCGCCCATGATGTTTTGTAATCATTGCGCGCAATGCACTTCGGGACAGCAAAGCTTTTGCCGCGAGTTCTCGGTCCTCGGCTACTTGAATGACGGGGGCAATGCGGAGTTTATCGCCGTTCCCGAAGTCAACGTGATTCCCATTCCGGATCATCTGACCTACGATCAAGCCGCGAGCGTCCCTCTGGTCTTCCTTACTGCATGGCACATGCTGGTTTCACGCGCGCGGATCAAACCTGGCGATACAGTGCTCGTGCTCGGAGGCGGCTCGGGCGTGGGGTCGGCGGCGATCCAGATTTGCAAAATGCTAAAGGCAACTGTGATCGCAACCGCCGGCGACGAGGCCAAGCTGGAGAAGTCGCGCGAACTGGGCGCCGATCATCTCGTGAATCATTACAAACAGAAGATCGCGGATGAGGTTCGGAGAATTACATCGAGGGCGGGCGTGGATATTGTCTTCGAGCACGTAGGCGCTGCTACGTGGGATGACAGTGTGCGCTCACTCCGCCCCGGC
This sequence comes from Terriglobales bacterium, assembly GCA_045808065.1. GTDB lineage: Bacteria > Acidobacteriota > Terriglobia > Terriglobales > Acidobacteriaceae > Gp1-AA112. The sequence goes on from JBJMGD010000031.1 coordinate 125,458, forward strand.
GGCACACTGGTTACGTGCGGCGCGACTACTGGACCGGAGGCCAAGTTCGACTTGCGCGTGCTCTTCAGCAGGCAGATCTCATTCCTCGGTTCCTATATGGGAACGATGGGCGATTTGCACGAAGTGTTGAAACACGTTTTCAGCCAGAGGTTGAAGCCAGTGGTCGATCGGGCCTTTCCGCTGAGCGAAGCTCGCGTCGCACATGAACGCCTGGAGAAGAGCGAGCAGTTCGGAAAGATCGTGCTCAACCCATGAGCCCACAGCAGGGAGCGCGAGCCATCGATCCCAACCTGCGCACAGCCGCCAAATGGATTGCGCTCGTTCTCTTCCTTCTTTACTGCGTCGATTTAGCCTGGAAGCTATCGCACTGGGGCCAATACTCAGCCGGGTTAAAAACTTGGACGATCGCACTCGCGCTTGCGTTCCGGCTCGTGTTTATGGCTTTCCTGCTCTGGATGTATGTTCGAGCAAGAACGAAAAAATGGCGCGAATCAAAGCAGTTCGTGACGCGCGGCCTTTAACAGCACATGGGTGTAGCCACACATCTCGGCATTGATCTGGCGGAGTACGACGCTCGCATCCGCACCTTCATTCCACATTACGAGGAGATGCTCGAGGTAGCGGCTTCCGTCATCGATCCGCGCTCGCGAACTATCGTAGATCTCGGAGTTGGCACCGGTGCGCTCTCCGAGCGCTGCCTGCGAAGCGCCCTAGAAGCAAAAATTATCGGGGTTGATGCAGATGCCGCGGTGTTAAAGGCCGCTGCTCAGCGTCTGCCCCACAGCGCAACATTCATCTGCGGCTCCTTTATGCGAGCGCAGCTACCTCGATGTGATGCAGTGGTCGCGTCGTTCGCTCTGCATCACGTGCGTACTACGAGCGCCAAGGCAAAGCTTTATGCCAGCCTTGCGACTGCGATTCAGCCTGGAGGTCAGTTTGTGAACGTCGATTGCCAGCCGGCAAGCGACAGGAAGGTAGCCCAAAAGCAATTCGCGGCGTGGAAGGCTCATCTGATGACCTCTTACACCGCGGCTGAGGCGGACAAATATCTCGCCGCATGGTCTCGAGAAGACGTGTACGTGCCTCTCGATGCGGAAATCGCGTTGATGCGGAAAGCTAGCTTGGCCGTGGAAGTTCTCTGGCGCAAGGATGCATTCGCAGTGCTGAGAGGGAAGCTAGCTTAATTTCGACCGTCCGAGCTATTTGATGATGAGCTTCATCTCATTGCTGGCTTCAAACCCGAGCGACTCATAGAGCGGCCGCCCGAGATGACTCGCGTGAAGCCAGAGTACTTTGAATCCGTGATCGCGACACCAGTCGATCGCTTGTTTTGTGAGCAACCGGGCCAGGCCACGCTTGCGAAATTCGGGATATGTGTAAACGTTGAGCAGATACGCGCGGTTGATCTGGTCTGGACTCAGTGGACCCGAGACTAACGGCGTGATCATCAGCCCGGCGCCCGCTGCCACCTGCCCACCGTCCGCTATGACGAACCAACCGCGATACGAGCCGTCTGCTAGGTACTTCAGCATCGGCGGTCGCGAACTGCGCACAACTGCGTCCAGCACAGCTTCATCCCTATGTCCCATATCACGGAACATCAGACGCCGATGGGCGAGGATCTCCTCCAAGTCGTCCGCTCGTGTTTCGCGGATGGTGATCGCCGCAGCTGTAGTTGGTGCGTTCATATGTCTTGTACCTCGACTGCCACGAACACTGCATTCCCATCCAGGGTCAAGAGACCGACGATCTTTAGCCGTTCGGCAGGTTAAGAATCAAAGCGACAATTCCCACTTCTGAATCTACTTGTTCACAATGCTCTCTGAGTTCACCCCGTCCGCCGGAACGTTGGTCACCGGCACCGGCTGAATGTTGGGAGTGCCTGATCCAACCAGCCGCAGGCGCGGTTCTCGCTCCAAGGCGGCGAGTAGCTCTCGCGTGATGCGGTCATCGATTTCGGCAGCATTATCGAGTTCGACTGGATATCGAATGATGACCTCCAGCCCCGTCTGCGTGAGACGCAGCCTGCTCGTGGGCTTGGGAATAGACCCGCGAACGTTCAGCAAGGTTTGCATGTGCCTGTGCTCTTGCTCGATGCGATCTTTGTAACCCGCGAAAATCTTTTCGACGGCTCCCAGTAGCCGAGACTCGGCAACCGCCGTATCGCTTTGCGGCGCGAGCGTGAGTGAAACTTCGTGCCAGACGAAGTTTGTTCCCGGAATTTGTTTATAGAAGCTGGCCGTCGGTTGAAACACGATTGAATTGGAGAAAACCACCACGCGCCCTGTAGGTTGAATGTAGTTGCCGCTGCCGCCCATCTCCATCAGGTGAAGGCGAACCAGCCCGATGTCGATCACGTCACCCGTGACTCCCGAGATCTGCACGCGGTCTCCTACCTTCACGCCGTATCTCCCAATCAGAAAGAAGTAGCCGGCAACGGCGAGGATTACGTTCTGCAAAGCAACGGCTATACCTGCCGTGATCAAACCCGCAAACGTGGCCAGCGAGCCGATCTCGGTGGCAAGCGCGAACGCGATGGTTACAGCGATCACAAACCAAAGCAGGATTCGTCGCAGGAGCAGAAATTGATATCGGCGGCGGAAGTCGTGAACATAGCGGAAGGTCGCCCGCTTCCAGATTTCTCCCAAAATGAAAAACGTGCCGACCACTAGCGTGAGCACCAGCAGCCTTACGCCCAGGTTCTTCAGGTCGAGCTGGTATTGGGTCTTGACCGTGTCTCGCCACCGCCCGAGGTTGCTCTTGAACAGATCCAGAAGCACGGCCTGCTTGCTGAGCGGCAAGACCATGCTGGAGTTCTGTTTGAACTGCGCTGTGAGAGCATCAAGTTCGCGTTTTTGCTGCTGAAGTCCGGCGATATCGCTGGTGTCTGCCTGTTGGGCGAGAACGTTGCCCCGCTGCACCAGCGGTGAAATATTCTTGGACAGAGGCGTGCGCAAGTTTTGGGCGGTATCCGCCAAGGCATTGGTGGTGGCGAGCGCGTCATCGATGACGTGAATTTTGCGCGTGAGAGAGAAGAGATCGGTAATCAACGCGAGCAGGCCTGCAGGTTGCTCCCGACGTATGTTGGTAGATGCTGCACCGGCCGCAGGCGTAACGGCCGCGGCGCTAGGCTTCGGCTGACCGTCCCCCGGCGTGGCAGTGGGGCTCGAGACGGCCACTTCCGGAACGGAACGCTGAAGCTGTTGCACCTGCGCCAGCAGGTTTTCGCTGGATGCGCCACTCGATCCCGCGTTCGTAAATTGAATGATGTTATGGACGGCTTCGCTGCGCGCTTGGGCCAGCGCTAGCTCAGACTGAAGCTCCTCAAGCGTGGCCTGCAGCTTCTGCCGCTGGGCGGGATGCGCGCTTTGAGCCTGGTTTCTGATCTGATCGATTTCAGTTTGAGTCTCGCGCACCAGCTGATCGGTCTGCGCAGCGATGCGGATGAGATTCTGAAAACGGGAGGTCGCCGGAGCCGGGTTAGTCTGGGAAGGAGCTTGAGCGGTTGCAATTTGCGCCGCCGCACGCGCAAAGTCAAACGAGAGACGCACGATCTGACGTGCCGCCTCACGGTTGTCGTTCACGAACAAGATATCGCTCGGATCGGTGGCAATCCCTTCTTCAATTGAAAGATGGCGGTACCAATCGATGTTCTGATTCAGATAGGCGATCACGTCCTGGCTATTAGGGATAGCCAGAGCTGTGGGAGGCGCTTGGGCCGGCAACGGCAGGCATGCCGCGCCCATGAGCACGATGGCCAGAGGGAGTTTGCTTGTGCGGAGGAATCGAATCGCGGACGTCCTTTGACCAGCTCTTGAGGAAGAAGGAAACACTAGAATGCCGGAGACTGGCCCCCAGTTGCAACCGCCCGCGCCGCTCGTCCCGAGGTCTATGTGAAGATCTATCCCGAATTTCAGAACCTCCGTTCCAGCCCTGAGTTTCAAGACCTCGAACGTCGAATTGGGCTTTTGCGGTGACTCGGGTGGGCAGTCTGGTTTCAGATAACCTGGCCAGTGTCTAGGTCACGAACGCCCCTAGCGTCGCTTCCTTGCAGATATCGCGCCACTTGAGCAAACAAGCAAGTAGCACTGATTCTAAAGCCACTTATGGCGGAATAGGGGCTGGTCCATGGAGCAAGTACCTTCGTGCGTTGCACGACCCAGCGGCCTGCTCTAACTTCTTGCCAGCCACGATGTTTAGCCACGAGCCCCAGGTCAGCCTCTCAGAAACTGTAGAACGCCGCCGCGACGAGCGGGTCAACCAGCCCGATTCGGTGAAGGTGTGGCTTGAGCACGGCGATAACGCCGAGTTCCAAGCCGTTCTGGTGAATGTTAGCTGCAGTGGTTTGGCCATCCGGCACTGGCGCAAAGAGTTGCCGGTAGGCCAAAGAGTGCGGATCGGTCTGTTGGCAAAGGGCGAGTTCGTCGCCCGAGTGATGTGGAATTGGGCCGTGGGGCCGGTGGTTATCTCCGGTCTCGAGAGGGAACAGTCGGGCCCGGCTGTAGGTTTCGGGCCGCGTTCGTCAATTGAGCATGAGAATTCCACGAAGAAGATGGCTTTCCCAATGTGGATGCTGCCGGCATTGCTCGGGGTTCTGATCGCTGTCGGCTGGTATCTCACAAACTAGTGGCAGGCAGGAGTTTCCCCCATGCAAGGACTTAAACGCAGGTTTCCTCGTTACATTTTGGACAAACCGGTGACCGCGTATCGAATGTATGAAGAGATGAATGTTGGCATCCGCGGTCGCTGGAAGACGTTTGGAGAAGGTGGACTCGGCGCGCAAATGTCAGAACAGTTGCGTTCCGGCGAGGTGATCAAGTTTGAACTCTCGCCGTCCCTGACGGTGTATGCGGCTGTTCGCTATTGCCAGTCCTTTAATCACGGTTTCGAGTTTGTGCTGCTGAAGGATCGGCAGAAAGCCGAGATCATGCGCATGTGCCGCGAGTTGGGCGGAAAGTCCGTGACCTCGCCCACAGATTCACAACGCCGTTTGCGGCACTAGCGTAGTCGACAAATCGGCTCGGTTCAGCTACTCATCACACGCAAGCGGAGGCAGGGTGTGAGCGCAAAGTTTCTGCGCACAATTTATCGGTTGCTGATCCCGGGCGGACTGGTGCTGCTAGCCTCCGCGCTGGCCGTCCGCGCAGGCTTCTCGCAGGGCATAGAGGCCTCATTCTGGCGTTACTACCCGTACTACATCTTCGGCACTGGGCTCTTGCTGAGCGCGATTTTCAAATGCAGCCGCGTCTTCTTTGCGCTCCTGATTGTGGCCTTGTCTGACCGAGCGCTGGTGTGGCTCGCTCCGACGCTATCGTCCGTGGGCATTCACCGCGCCATCTTTGATGCCGTCGCGTTGCTGCTCCCGCTCAACCTGCTTGCACTGTCGTTTATGCGCGACCGCGGAATTGTCTCCCCGCGTGGACGCCGCCGCGTCGCATTCATCGTGGCTCAAGTAGCTGTCGTAGCGACGGTGATCCTGGTTCATCCCGTGCAAGTGCGCGCAGCCAGCTTGCTGCAAGGCGAAATTATCCCCAGGAGCTACTCCGAGTGGAGTCACATGTCGCAGCCGGCGCTCATAGTGTTCCTGCTGGCGGGCATCGTGATGCTGGTGTACTTGGTCGATCGCCGTCGTCCCGTTGAGAGTGGTCTATTCTGGGCGCTGGTGACGGCCTTCATTGCGGTGAATGTGGGAGGCGCAAACCATCTTTCTTCTGCATACTTCGCCAGCGGCGGACTGATCCTTAGCATTGCCGTTCTCGAAACTTCTTACACCCTGGCCTATCGTGACGAGCTAACCCAGCTTCCCAGCCGCCGCGCACTGAACGACGCATTAGCGAAGGTCGGTAACCAGTACGCCGTGGCGATGGTGGACGTCGATCACTTCAAGCAATTCAACGATACCTACGGGCACGAGACCGGCGACCAGGTACTGCAGATGATCGCATCGCGCCTTGAGGACGTGACTGGAGGCGGCAAGGCATATCGCTACGGTGGGGAAGAGTTTGCCGTCATTTTTCCCAATCGCACCGTAGATGGCGCCTACCCCAGTTTGGAAACCTTGCGCAAAAGCATCGAGGCGACTCCGTTCAAGGTGCGCGAATCAGACCGCCGCAAAGAGGGAAGAGGAAAGAAGAAGAAACAAAAACGCGGCAGCGGGAAGAACCAGGTGCAAGTCACGGTCAGCATCGGCGCCGCAGGATGCGATGGCCAGAAGCTCCCATCCGATCAAATACTGGGCGCCGCCGATAAAGCCTTGTACCGCGCCAAGAACAGCGGACGCAACTGCACCGCTGTCACCGTGTAAGTCGAAGTTCCCGCAGCACCATCCCCAATCGGAATCCGACGAACCCGCTGATTACGCTACCTTTTTTCTCGTCCGACTTCGTCCGCCACCATTCCCCCCGGCACCATTCCCCAGCATTTTGTCGAAGCGCGTTTTCATACTCTTGTAACAGCCGCAAGTTACCTGTTCGAGTCCTTCGCGCTTCAGCACTGTAATTTTCGCGCGCGTGTAGTGGATTAATCCGGCGTTCCTCAGAGTCGCAGCGGTCAGGCTTAGTGTCGATCGATTTACCGACAGCATCTTTGCCAGAAATTCATGAGTGAGCGGCAGCTCTTTCGCCTCAATACGGTCCTGGCTCACCAGCAGCCATCGCGCAAGTCGTTGCTCAACGGTGTGTACGCGGTTACAAAGCGCCGTTTGTGATACCTGCGCGATCAGCACGCCCACGTAGTTCAACACGACTCTTTGAATTGCTGGATTGTGCTGGAACTCCGATTTGAGCACGCCAACCTTGATCCTTGTTGCCTCGCCCGGTATCTGTGCGATCACCTGGTGAGGAGTGGGCTCGTCGCCAAGGAGTCCGGCGGTACCCGCAAAACCCTCAGATCCTGTAACTCCAACCTCCACCGAACCATCTTCTGTATCGCAGAGCAGCGACAGCATGGTATTCGCGTGGGGGAAATACAGATAATCGACCGGGTCGTTCACGTTCAGTAGAACGTCGCCTAGCCTGAAACGCACAACCTCGAACTCCGGCGCGAGCTTCCGGTAAATCTTCGACGGAAACGAAGCCAGCAGATGGTTAGGAATCTTGCCTTTCACCGGCCGAAGACACCCCCTTTGCCGTGGTTATTAGATGCGCATCGATCACGGAAGGCGGGCACCAACTCAGTCGCGCCAGCTCCGTGAGTGGGAACTAGATCCGCAATACAGGCCGGTTTGTAGTAGCGGGTTTTTGCCGCCATTTCAGGAGGTGCCCCGAGTACAGCATTTCCGACACGCCGAAGCCATCTATGTTCGACGCCACACACTGTTATGTGTGTTATCGAACATAAAATGATACACTGTAAAACGTAAGACATTGCCCCCCCGGAGAAAGGGGTTCCGTATGCAGTCTCCTCGCCCTCCCACCATTCTCTGTGTGGACGATCAACCAAATGCTTTAGCCATTCGAAAGATGTTGTTCCAGCACGCCGGATACACAGTGTTTACAGCCCTGGACGGGCCGACGGCCCTTCAGCTCTTCAAGTCAATTGATTTTGACGTAGTCGTCTCCGACCATCTCCTGCCTGGACAAACCGGCGGGGACCTCGCTCGGCAAATGAAATTGCTTAAGCCGCAAGTTCCGATTGCGCTGCTTTCGGGAGTGAGCGATCTCTCTTATGCGGTGGAGCTGGCCGATGCGTTTATCAACAAGGGAGAGGGCCCTGCGCAGCTGCTGAAACGTGTTGCCGCACTTTTGCAGTCTGCATCGGAAGCGCGAGACGAAGAGGCCGGCCGCCGTAGCCTGCGTCGCCAAATTTGTCATCTGAGACGGCGGGACCATGTCTGCTTTGTTTACGCGAACAAGACTGAGCAAATGCAGGGCCTCGTCCCGTGGATCCAGCAGGGACTCAGGCGAGGCGAAAAGTGCAGGTACATAGCGGACGATAATAGCGTTTCTGAAATCCAGCACGATCTTGGCGCGTCCGGAATTGATGTCCAGCGGGAAAGCGATCGAGGCGCCCTGATCATCAGCACCAAACGCGAGACCTATTTGGCGGACGCATGCTTCGAACCCCCGCAGATGATGAAGCTGCTGCAGCAGGACGTGGATAGTTGCGAAAAATCCGGATTCAAAGGATTCAGAGTCGCGGGCGAAATGACATGGTCCCTCGGATCTGAACCCGGCTGCGACCGGTTGGTTGAATATGAGAGCGGCTTAAATCGCTTCTTCAGGAAGAATCGCGGGCTGGCGTTGTGCCAGTATTCCCGTGCCCGCTTTGCTCCATCACTGCTGGCCGACGTTACCCGAGCCCACCATCTGGGACTCAGCAAAGCTGCGAACGGAAGCAATCGCTGGCTGCTTCGAGTTCGCCAGAGCGATTTCTTTGCCGATCTGTTTGAGGACCGCGACGGCCAGGGCTATCAATACTGCGTGCAACGTGATGGGTCGCGTGAAATTGTAGAGTTGGGCGCAGAGACCAGTTTGAAGGAAAGCCGCCAGAGCGCCGAGGCTTGCCTGCGACTGCTGTGGCGCGCCAGCAGCCAACGGCTCAACTGAAAGCTTCGGCCCGCATAATCCTGCCCATCGAATGTCCGAGTAGGTTCTTAGACCGCGATGTCTTCTTCAAGGTCGCTGGCCCGCACGAAGAACACGTGCCCTTTCTCCACACATTGATATGCGAGCAAGCCCCCGATCGGCTCCTTTTGGTGGAACTTTTCGACGAACATTTTGTACCCAACAGGAAGCTGCCTGAGCGGTTCGCCTCCGCAAATGGGACACTTTCCGGGACGCAACGCCGTGCTCATACATCACGCCAGTCAGCCGAGAATGACTGAATTTTATGCTGGAGTTTGTTGCGGGGCGTTACGGCAAGTTGCGCCAGAAATTTAAAGCCCCTGGCGGCGCTCGTCTTCCCGGGAAGTCACGCGGCACAGGGGCTTGTCTTGACTGAACCCATCATAACAAATGTTCGGTATCGAACATAGGAATTCAAAGAAAAAAATCCGGCTTTTCTGGACCAGTGAAACCGGCGTTCGCTAGATCGTCAGTTTGCGCCGGAAAATAGAGAGCAGCGCTTCGATCAGTGGTCTCAGGGCTGTAAGTCGTTCATTGTGCGTGCAGTTTTTCACAGTCTAGAGCGACGGATCGCGTTTGACTCTGCCCCGCTCTCATGCTTTTATGATGAGGCGAAAAAGGCGAAGATACAGAGAACAAAAATATGCCATCGAGATACGAGAAGCCAAAGCCCATGGTGAAAATGACCGTACACAGAACGGTTAAGGTCGGTGATGAGTTGGTAACGCAGCACTTCGACGAGTGGGTCAGGCACGACGACCCGCGGCTGCCCGGATCTAGCGGCGTCAGGGCTGTAACCGGCCCGGTGCGGGAGGACGGCAGCGAAATCTTCCCCAGCGATTCCGACTGGCCATCTGCTCCGGAAGTGCCGCCTGCCTCTACAGAGTGTGTGCCGCCCGCACTGGAAGCGGCTCCCGGTGCGCCGGCCTCGCCCGAGCAGAAGCGGTTAACGCTCTCCGAGAGCGACGCGCTAGCGCTCATCACAACGCTGGCGATTCCCAAAAAGGGACCAACACCTGAGGTGAGTATGCAAAGTGAAAAAATCTACAACGAGGGTGATTACGACAACAGCGATGATTCCGAAGAGGACGACGATCGTCCCTGGAGGATCACTCGACGCACGCTTGCGCAGATCAACACTATGTCACCCTCCGAGCTTGAAGCCTTGCTCCAGAATATCGACGCGAATGAGGAATGGCGTGATTTGCGAGAAACCGCCAAGGATCGGACCGCGCAATGGCTGGGTGCCATCAAGAAAGCTGAGGCCGCTCCGCGCTGCCAGTACACCAAGACCGACGGCAACGGGTGCGGCTCGCCGGCGGTTAAAGGCGAAAGCTTCTGCTACTTCCACGGCGAGGCTCGCATCAAGCGCAAGGACGAAGAGGTCTCAAACCTTCACGAAGTGCCTGTTCTGGAAGACAAGCTCAGCCTGCAACTGGCGATCACCCGTCTTTGCGCTCAGCTGGCAAGCGGATCCATCGATGAGAAAAGAGGACGTGTGCTGATCGCCGCTCTTCGCCTGGCCCAGAAGAATTTGGGAGAGAGCACCACTCTTTACGGTTAGGGTGATCCCGAGGGAATCCCGAAGCCGTCTCGGGATCAATCCCGAAGTGATCCCGACAGGTTGATCGAGGAATCCCGAAGGCGGTCGGGATCAAGTCGGGATCTTTCGCTGTAAGTCTTTTAGATTTCGGGATCAAAAAAAAAAATTCTTGTTTGGGGAGATGAAACGCAAGAAGCGCGCATGAAAACGGTCTTTTAACCACAGAGGCACACAGAGGAACAACTAGGGACAAACAAGAGACGAGGGCTTCTTGATTTTTTTTTCTCTGTGTGCCTCTGTGGTTGAGTTAGCCGTTCTCTTGTGCGCACTGTGCTCTGCGGCGATTACCATCCGGATTTGGCTCGCAACCCGCTCACGTCAGAAGGTGGCATGCGTCTATTGGCTCGGAACCAGCGTCTAAAGCATCAGTTAGTTGAAAGGAACCTTCCCTCCACGTACGTTCTGCCTGCCCTGCAGCACTCGCTATAATGATGGTTTGCCAGCCGTCGAAGAGGGAAAGATGATGGATTCACCGATGACATTAAGAGATCGCATGAGATCGCACCGCTTTTTATCTACGATTTTGGTAATCGCGACATTATTTGTTGGAATTCTTATCGGTACGGTCATTCAACGAGGGGTAAAGGGTGCCACGAAGGCCGTAAACAGCTCGGATGCGGCCCAACTGAAGGTTCCTGCGCCGCAGCAGCTCTCGAATGCTTTTAGCCAGGTGGCAAAGCAGCTGGAGCCGAGCGTAGTGAACATCAATACCGAATCGACGCCCAAGGCCGCCACCGCTCCGCGAGGACGCCGCCGAGGGGCTGTGCCGCCGGGCGAAGGCCAAGATGGCGATGCATTTCAGGACTTCTTCGACCGCTTCTTTGGCGGTCAGGGAGGCAGTCCCTTTGGAGATCAAGGCGGGGCAGGAGCTACCGAACATTCTCTTGGTTCAGGAGTAATCGTTGACCCAAAGGGATACATCATCACCAACCAGCATGTGGTGGATAAAGCGGACCGTGTTCGCGTGAAGCTCGACGGCGATCCGCCGGGCGTGCAGCACGATGCCAAAGTCGTGGGCACAGATTCCGAAACGGATCTGGCAGTTATCAAAATTGACGTCGATCATCCTCTGACGGCGGCAAAGCTCGGCAACTCCGAGTCGATGAGCGTTGGCGATTGGGTGCTGGCCATCGGGAGTCCATTTGCGCTCGAAGAGAGTGTCACTGCCGGCATCGTTTCCTCTAAAGGACGCGATATCGATACCCGGCATCAATTCCAGCATTTTATTCAGACCGACGCCGCCATCAATCCCGGCAACTCAGGCGGGCCTCTAGTGAACATGAACTCGGAGGTGATCGGAATTAACACGGCGATCTTTACCGAGTCAGGGGGCTATCAAGGCATCGGATTCGCGCTGCCCTCGAACACCGTAGCTGAGGTTTACAACCAACTCATCGGTCCCGAGCACAAGGTTGTGCGCGGATCGATTGGCGTGGCGTTCAGCGGACAGCCTAATCCTGCCATCGCGCGCGTGTATGGAGCCAAAACGGGAGTCACGATCTCGAGCGTCACCTCTGGCGGTCCGGCGGACACAGCCGGGTTGAAGATAGGCGACACGATTACTTCCGTAAATGGGAAATCCGTAAAGAACGGTGACGAACTGGTGGGCACCATCTCGGCTGAAAAACCGGGAAGCAAGGTGAAAATCGGCTATGAACGCGGAGGAAAGGCGGCCGAAACCACCGTCACCGTCGCCGATCGCGCCAAGCTGTACGGCAATCAAGCCTCCAATGACGAAGAGTCCGGCAACGAAGAGCAGCCAGTCGCGGGAAAACTGGGCGTTTCGGTACGTGCCGTGACCCCGGACATGGCGGATCGCTTGGGAATTCCGGCAAACAAAGGCGTAATCGTCACCGATGTGAAGCCCGGCTCGTTCTCCGAGGACATCGGGCTCAGCCGCGGAGACGTGATTCTGGAAGTCAACAAGCAGGCAGTGAACAGCGAAGATGACTTCCGGCGCATTACCGGTCAGCTCAAAAGCGGTCAGGATGCCGTCTTCCTGGTTCGCCAAGGTCGCGGCCGGAACGCCAGCACGATCTTCCTGGCTGGCACGCTGCCATAGGCTAAGTACTTGCGCAACAAGTACTTACTGTTGCGAGTAAAAAGCTGAGACTTGGAGCAGAACGGCTCAAGGCTGGTGCATCTCACCTACCCAAAGGTGAGGTGTACCTCCGGTTTTGCCCTTGGCAAATATTTCAGATGCAAAACCGGGTTCAGGTCAGGTAAGCTGCTGCTCACCGTTAAGAAATCCCCAAATTGAACCCGGAGCCTACCCCCGGCTTTCAAAGAGGAGCTTATGCGGTCTAATTGCTTGGCTAAAATCGGAATTGCATTCCTCATGTTCGTTGTGACAGGTATGCAGGCTTTCGCTGCGACGCCTGGCACAAGCAAACACTCGAGCTCACATCGTAGCTCTCGCTTCAGCCATCTCCACAAAAGCGCGTGGAAGCGCCACGGCCAGCAGAAGATATCCACTGATCGGACCCGCGAGATCCAGGAAGCGTTGATCCGCGAACACTATCTCGACGGTCAACCCAATGGGGTTTGGGACGACCGAACCACTGCAGCAATGCGCCACTTCCAGGCAGCCCAAGGCTGGCAGAGCAAAGTCATTCCTGATTCCCGCGCCTTGATCAAATTGGGACTCGGCCCGAGCCACGAGAACGATCTCAACCCCGATCTATTGGGTGACGGAGGCTTCACTCCGTTGCGCGGTACGCAGGGTGCGTCGTCCGATTTCTCACAGCGCTAGTTTTTAGCTAGATCTGCATGGCCGCGATCGAATCGAGGACCTGTCCAACTATGTTGGAACTGTCATCCCTTCGACCGCCTCGAGCATATTTCAGAGCGAGCTCATTGATATTGCGGTCGAGGGGATCTGCTGTTTTTGTGCCGCCACCCAAGAACAGCAGATCCCCCGCTCCGCAAATCAGATTCATCCAAAACCGGATGTCCCGGCGGCGGAGCGAGGGATGACAGTGCGTGTTCGACCAGGGCCCTGATGTCTGCCCCATGCCTTACAGTCGACCTCCTATAATCCTCGCCACATGAAACCCGCGCATCTTTTCCTCAGCGTGTTGGCTCTACTTTCCTTTTCCGCAGCACAAGCGGAGCCCAAGCTCGACCTTGCGGCCCGAGCGCAGAAAGCAGTTTCGACGATCACGGGCGAAGTGAAGATCCCGGGTTTGAATCAGCCGGTGAAGGTCGTCCGCGACACGTGGGGTGTAGCGCATATCTACGCCGCGAATCAGCATGACCTCTTCTTCGCACAAGGATTCGTCGCCGCTCAGGACCGTCTGTTCCAGATGGAGATGTGGAAGCGCGCTGGGCAGGGAAGATTGGCTGAAGTGCTGGGTAGCTCGGCTGTAGAGCGCGATCGCTATGCTCGTCTATTGAAGTACCGCGCAGACATGCGCGAGGAATACAAGAGCTACGCGCCTGACGCATTGCCAATCCTTCAGGCTTTCACCGGCGGCATCAACGCGTACATCCGTTATGTCGATCTACCCGACGGGCCCGGGTTGCCAATTGAATTTCAGCTCTCCGGGTTCAAACCAGAACCATGGAAACCTGAAGACTGCTTGTCGCGCATGGCGGCATATTCCATGGCAGGCAATGCGCATGCGGAGCTCAGCAACGCGATGCTGGTTTCCAAACTGGGAAGCGACAAAGCGCAGCAGATGCTCGACCCTGATCCGCCGACCAAACTTGATCCAGCCGAAGGTGTCGACTACTCCGGACTTACTCCAGATCTCCTCAAGAGCTTGGTAGGAGGCGACGTTCGCATTGGATTCCCGTCCGCCTCAACTCCAGTGGGCAGCAACAACTGGACGATTTCCGGCAAACTCACCGCGACCGGCAAGCCGATTCTGGCCAATGACCCGCATCGCGTGATCGCGCTTCCGTCGTTGCGCTATATCGTGCATCTCATGGCTCCGGGATGGGATGTGATTGGAGCAGGCGAACCGGCGCTGCCCGGAGTCGCCATCGGACACAACCAGCACATCGCCTGGGGACTCACGATCTTCCCGGTCGATCAGCAGGACCTCTTTGTCGAGGAGCTCAATCCAGCGAATCCGCTTGAATACAAGCGCAACGGTAAATGGCAGACGATGCATACCGAGCAGGAAACGATCAAGGTAAGAGGCGGTCGGTCACAGACCATACTGCTGAAGTTCACCGATCATGGCCCTGTGCTCTGGGAAGATGCGACACATAATCGTGCGCTTGCTCTGCGTTGGGTGGGGAGCGAGCCGGGAACGGCAGGATATCTTGCTTCTCTGGCGGTCGATCGCGCACAGAACTGGAACGAATTTCTCGTCGCTTTACATCGTTGGAAGCTGCCTCCGGAGAACATGGTCTACGCAGATACCGAGGGCAATATCGGTGAGCAATCTGCCGGACTAACTCCCATCCGAAGCTGGACGGGATTGCTTCCTGTTTCAGGAACCGACGATCGATACAGGTGGACAGGCTTTGTTCCGCTCGACCAGCTTCCTAGGGTTTTCAATCCTGCGGAAGGCTGGTTTGCCACCGCCAACAATCGCACCATCCCCGAAGATTACAAGTACAAGGTTGGTTTTGAGTGGGCGACCTACCGGGTGGAGCGAATCCGCCAGACGCTTGGTGGCTTTGCAGAAAAGCAGCATAAGATCCGCACGGAAGATGCAGAAGATTTGCAGAACGACGTTTACTCCATTCCAGCCGATCAACTGATCCGCATGCTGCCGCGGCATAGCGACGGTCCCGAGGCCCGCTTTCTCGACATGCTCAAAGACTGGGATCGCGTGTTGCGCTCGCCATCAGTCGCGGGGGCGCTGTACGAAGTTTGGGAGCGGCGTCTTCGCGCAGCGTTGGTCCAAAAGATCACAGGCGTCTCCACAGGCGACTTCCCAAGCTACTTCGACATGCAGCAGGCGATGGACTACTTGAAGTCGCTGCCGGCCTCCGATCAGCAGCAGCTTCTGCTTTCCTCACTGGCCGAGGCGGGCCATGAAATAGAGCAGAAGGAAGGTGCCGATCCGGCGCTGTGGTCGTGGGGCGCCATGCATACCATCACCTTCCGGCACTCGCTCGATGAGTTGCCGCAGGGCAAGGCCCTGTTCGATCTCGGTCCGCTATCGCGTCCAGGGGACGGCGAGACTGTTGACGCCACCGGCGGTGCAGATTTCCACCAGATGTCTGGAGCCAGCTATCGGGAGATCTTCGATCTGAGTAATTGGGACAATGCGCGAGCCATCAATACCCCCGGACAAAGTGGACAGCCCGGGAGCCGACACTACTCTGACCTACTCTCATTGTGGGAGGCAGGCCAGTACTTTCCCCTCGTCTATTCGAAGGAAGCAGTCGAGCAAAACTCCACTGATGTGCTGACGCTGATGCCGGAAGCGGCAGCGGCGATAGGCAATAAGCAGTAGGCAATAGGCGAAGAAGCAATCACCCACGACGACATTGAGTTGGCCACGAAGAATGGCCGACAAGGAAGTGGCGCCCCACAATCAGAGATCCGTCGCAAACGACCACGGCCCACTATTCTGGTGTTGCCTATTACCTATTGCCTATCGCCTATTGCGCTTTTCAGGATGCTGCCGCCTGCATGGTTTTGGAGTTTGCGCTGCTCCGGTTTAGGGCAGAGTTCAGCTTGGCAAGGAGCACTTCCGGCCCCTCACCTTTCACCACATAGCTGTGGACGGCCTCGCAGCGTTCATAGAGATCTTCACCGGTGACGACGATGATGGGGGTTGTTGGACGGAGGGTCTTAATAGTGCTTGCAACCTGCAAGCCGGTGGTTCCAGGTAAGTAGTAGTCAAGTAGGATTGCGTCATAATCGCAGGTAATAACCATGGCCAAGGCTTGTTCGGCTGTGTAAGCAACATCACAATCAAAGCCGCTAATACCAAGCACCTTCTGGCGCATCACATTCAGCACCTTGTTGTCATCTATGCTGAGAATCTTCAGTTTAGGAATCGACATATCCGAAACATCCTCTCACATGGTTGCCAACATGGTCCCGCAAAATTGCCCTACCTAGTTCTCTTAGCACTCTGGCTCAGACCTAGGGGAAACGCAGCATGTCGAGGGCGGGGACAGGGGCAATTCAGCGATAGAACGCGCCGAGAATTGCTCCGAAGATTGCGTGGGTCACGAAGACTGCGAAAGGTGTGGTGAGTCCATAGTTGAGGCCCATGAACCCCGGAGGTTCGAGCATCCGAGTTGCTGTTGGCCCGTGAGTCTCGCTCGCCATTCGCGGATGGATGCCGGGCAGCGCCTGCCATCCAAGAACGCAGATCACTAGCGCGTGACAGAGCCCAATGGCCGCTCCGCGATTCCACGTTGGGCCTCCCAGGAAATTCATGGCAATCACGTAGAACAGCGAGAACAACCAGCCCATAGGGATATGAAGAGCAATGCCTACGGCCCGCGCTCGATCCCGATTGGGAGTGATCGCTGCCCCGAGAATGAGAGGGAGGTTGAGCCGCGTGAAGCCTAATCCCTGGACGATGCTCTCCGTCGTCACCAGCGCCACGCTCGCGACGAATCCCCAGAAGATCCAGTGTCCCCAGTGGATACTCATGACGCACGATCCTTATCGTCAATTTTGGAGCGGCGCTCAGCCAGAGTAAGAGCCGCGTTGATGAGGCCTACGTGAGTGAATCCCTGCGGGAAATTGCCCAGTACGGCACCCGTTGCAGGCTCAATCTCTTCGCCATACAGCCCGAGACCGTTAGCGTAGCGCAGCACGCGGCGAAACTCAGTTTCCGCCTCTTCCATTGAGCCGCCGCCCAGCGCAAGGTACTCCGCCGCCCAGAAGCAGCAGATTCCGAACGCACCTTCTCCGGGACTGAGGTCGTTGCGATATCGGTACAGAAGGCCAGGGCCGGCGCCGAGTTTCATCCGAATGCGCGAATAGGTGCTTCGCATGCGCGGAGAATCGGCGAGCTCGAATCCGTGTTTCGAGAGCAGAAGCAGGCTTGCATCAACTTCATTGCCGCCGAAGACCCCGGTATACGTTTGCTCTTCCTCGTTCCAGCCCTTCTGCTCGATCTCGCGACGGATCTCGTCGCGCGCCTGCTTAACTTCGTCGTAATCCAGCTTACTGAGAAGGCCGCTGTCGCGGAGTTCAAGCAGCTTATCCATGGCCACCCAGCACATCAGTTTCGAGTGGGTATGATGCTCATCTGACGTACGCGGCTCCCAGATGCCTTTATCCGGCAGGCGCCAGTGGTCGTGCACGTACTTGCCGATGCCGCGCAGGACGTTAGCGCTGGAATGATCGATGGACTTGTTGAACTCATCGAGCTGTGCCGTGGCGGAGACCACTTCGCCATACACGTCCAGTTGCAACTGATCGCGGGCGCCATTGCCTGCTCGCACCGGGCGGGAGTTACGATATCCCTTCCAGTGGTTCAGTTCTCTCTCTCTGTGCGTCGGTCTTCCATACACGCTGTACATCACGGAGAGGCGGGGCTGCGTCAGGTTAGTCGAGTGCAGCAACCACTCGATGAAAGCTTCGGCCTCGTCGTGATACCCCAGTCCGAACATTGCCGTCACGGTCATCGACGCGTCACGCAGCCAGCAATAGCGATAGTCCCAATTCAAATTCCCGCCGATCACTTCCGGCAGCGACATCGTTGGGGCGGCTATAGTAGCTCCCGATGGGGCAAAGTTCAGGAGTTTGAGCGCTAGCGCGCTGCGCAATACCTCTTCCCGAAATGGTCCCACGTACTCGCAACGAGCCGACCATTTCTCCCACCATCCTATGGTTTGAGCGAGCGATTCCTCAGACCACTCGCCGAGAGCTGATAACACCGCGGGACCATGCTCCATCAATACGAGCGAGCAGTACTTGCGTTCGCCCGCTCGCATCACTCCGTTACACAGCGCACGTTCATCCTGAACGCGCCAATCGAGGTCGCTGCGAAGCCATAGGGCTCCTCCTACAAACTCGACCCGAATTCCTAACTTCTTCTTGTGACTCCACCGGCTGCGCCGACGGCCGTATTGAGGCGCTGGAGAGTAGACGCCATCCAGACGCACTTCGCCAGAGGTGCACTCCACAATACGGAGGATCTCGCGATCTGCAATCAGGTGCTGTTGTTCGAAAGCCCGGTCGTAGACCGGCATGCAATCAATAAGGCGAAGAGTGCCGGTACTGGTCTGGAACTCGGTCTCGAGAACGTTCGTTTGGGGAAGATAGCGGCGGGTTGTGGTGTATTCGCCTGCAGGAGCGATGCGCCAGAAACCGCCACGTTCAACGTCCAGGATAGCGGCAAACACCGATGGGCTGTCGAACCACGGCCAGCATAGCCAGTCGAGAGATCCTCGTGCTGAAATCAGAGCTGCTGACCGGCAGTCTCCGATGATTCCGTAGTCGCCAATGGGTGGCGCAACCTCACTTCCGTATCGCATTCCGTTTGCTACGGCGGTCAGCACTCACTCATAGCGGATGCAAGAGGCGATAGCTCCTGTTGGCCTGTACCACAGTCGCTATCGCCGCATGTGCGTTAGGCGCCTCTTACCTTTGTTGCGACTGGTTCGCAACTTGAAGTTCGTCCTTCACAGAGAAGACTCCCGGCACTTGGTTAGCAGCCATTTTTGCCTGGGTGTCATCTGCCTGGTTATCGACAACTCCCTTCAAGGTTACGTGACCGTTATCCACAATGATGTGGATTGAAGGCACAGCTCCCATGAAGTAGCGATACAGCCCGCCCTGATTCGAAATCGAGCGTGCTACCTGACGACGGATCTGATCGTCCATTGGCGAAGGCGGCAGAACCTTGATCTGGTTGTTCACCTGGGTGACGCCTTCAATCCGCTTCACCGCATTCTCGGCATCGCTTTTCAACGTCGGATTGGTCACCGACCC
This sequence comes from Terriglobales bacterium, assembly GCA_045808065.1. GTDB lineage: Bacteria > Acidobacteriota > Terriglobia > Terriglobales > Acidobacteriaceae > Gp1-AA112. The sequence goes on from JBJMGD010000031.1 coordinate 144,491, forward strand.
TAACAAAGTAACCGTGCCGCCATTAACCGAGTACTCCAAGTCGTCAAAGAGTGAGTAATACGGGAGCATTACCAGTTCGTGGCGAACCTCTTTCACAATGCGCTGCTCGTCAGGATTCTGCGTCGCCGGACGCATTGCCAGTTGAGTGTTGGTGCTTGATTGCTGAGTGTTGCTGCTCGATTGCTGAGTGCTGCTGCTCGATTGTGACTGGCCAACGGCCAGACCACCAAGCATCAAAAGAATCGCAAATAGCTTCATAAACTTGTCTCCGTGCTAATTTCAACTAATCCAAATGTCAGGCATATAGATGCCGGAACGGGATTCACCGATGCGCCAGCATCACGCGCCTTCTAGCGCAACTTGGCGGACATTTGCGTGTTGCTGCCGCGCGTCCCAGGCTTCATTTGCCAAGACGGCAGTCTCGGTTCTATCTTGGATTGCTGATGTTGCAGCGTTCCAATCTGGTTCTGGATCAAGGAGAGATCGGCACAATGGAAACCAAGCCGGCGCAGAATATTCAGGACACCTTCCTCAATACTGCTCGAAAAGATAAGTCTCCCATCACTATCTACTTGATGAGTGGGGTAAAGCTCAGCGGCCGCATCCGCTCATTCGATAAATACTCGGTCGTTTTGGAGACCAACAATCAGGAGCAGCTCATCTTCAAGCATGCGATCTCAACCGTCGTAATGGGACGCGGCGCTCATCATCCGGAACGTCCGGCTTCGGAGCATCGTCCCCCGATGTCGGAACGACCGGCAGCTGGAACTGCAACCAGTGAAGCTGGTCCTTCAGGCGCTGTTTCTGAAGGTTGAGCCGCAGTTCCGAAGCTGATATTCACCTGTGACAAGAAATCAGTCGTTTTCGACCGCATACACCGCCAACCACTCTGATGGGGTGGAGCGAGCCTTTTTGGTCGGCATCGACGTGCGCGCGCGGCGGGGCAGCGGTCCGCCTCCGCAAGCGCGACTCGCACGCCAGGCAATGGAAGTTTCTCGTTCCGAGCCTCAGCGGAGCGATGAACCCGCGCTCACTTCACGCACGACTGCGCAGGAGAAGCTGGCCGGGCTCTCGGCCGACGAGTCTATGGCAGAGTTCCGCGAACTAGCCACCAGCGCCGGAGCGGCTGTCGTAGGTGAGGTGATCCAGCGGCGCGACAAGCTCGATCCGGCAACATTGATCGGCCGCGGCAAGCTTGAGGAGATCACCGGGGCGGTGGCCGGCTCTGGAGCCGACGTCGTTCTCTTCGATCACGATCTTTCGCCATCGCAACAGCGCAACATCGAGCGCGAGCTGCACGCCCGCGTCATCGATCGCACGCAGTTGATCCTCGACATCTTTGCCCGCCATGCGCGCACGCGTGAAGGCCAACTCCAGGTAGAACTTGCGCAGCTGGAGTATCTGCTTCCAAGGCTCGCGGGCCGTGGCGTGGAGATGTCGCAGCTTGGCGGCGGCATCGGCACGCGCGGGCCTGGAGAAACACAGCTGGAAACCGATCGCCGGAAGATATCCCGCCGCATGCGCCACGTCGAGCAGCAACTCGAGAAGGTTCGGCGCGTACGTGCCCAGCAGCGTCAACGACGCGAGTCCGTGCCGGTGGAAACGATTGCGCTGGTCGGATATACGAACGCGGGCAAATCCACCCTCTTCAATGCACTCACGAACGCGGGAGTGCTGGCTTCTCCTCGCATGTTTGCCACACTCGATCCCACGCTGCGCTCCATCGCGCTGCCTTCGAAACGGAAAGTCTTGCTGTCCGACACCGTAGGATTTATTCGCAACTTGCCGCACACGCTGGTTACCTCATTCCGCGCGACGCTTGAAGAAGTGCAGCGCGCATCGTTGATTCTTCACGTCTCCGACGCTACCAGCCCGAATGCGGCAGAGCAGCAGCAGCAAGTCGAAAAGGTTCTGTCTGAACTTGAAGCTGAGGGCAAACCAACCATCCGCATCCTCAACAAGATTGATCTGCTATCTAAGGCGGAACGCGATGCACTGTCTGCGCCGGAGGACACCATTCAGGTCTCCGCGGCCAAAGGCATCGGCCTGGATCGCCTGCTTGCTCGCATCGACTCAGTACTTACAGCTGATCCGGTTTCCTGTATGGAGCTGAATGTTCCGCAGACAGAAGGAAAGCTACTGGCGATGATCGAAGCAAAAGGAAGGATTGTGCGACGTGATTACCGCAAGGATCAGGTTCAACTTACGGTCGAAGCCCCGCAATCAGTTCTGCGCCATCTACGCACCTTTGAAGCCGGCCACAATGCCAGCGCCGACTCTGGACGAACATCCAAGCGAAAGCGTTCGGCCAGAACGCATTCCTCAGCGTGACCTTCTGGGTTGGGATCTTCGTTTTGAAAGAGAAGCGAACATTAAATAGGCCCGCGATCAGGAAGCGGTGACATTCCCTGTCCGCGAGCCCATTCGATCCTGAATCGGATCGGAGGTGATACGTTTCAGTCTCCACTCCCGAGGTGACCCTGTCAAGCAAAGTCGAGAGCTGAATGGCGTTTATTTGCGCTCAAATTCGCTCCTCTCCTGTTCACAAGCTGGTTTGACACTCGCAAAAATCGAATGTTAGTTTAGACAGTTGTCTTCTACTTTCTCAGCGGGACAATAACCACCCAAGTTAATGGATCAGACACTCAGGCAACTAGGCGAACTTGCGCTCGGAGCGATTCCGACCATCATCCTGTTTGTTCTCATCTGGATCCTTTATCGGACCATCGTCCACGGCGCATTGGCAAAGGCTCTGGCCGAGCGCCGCACGAGAACAGTTGGAGCGGTGGAAAAATCGAAGGCCGATGTCGCCGCGGCAGATCGTAAGACTCAGGAATACGAGCACAGGATCCGCGAAGCTCGCCTCGCTGTCTTCAAGAGCCTCGAGAACCGACGCCAGCAAATTCTAGAACAGAAAACGATTGCGTTGGCTGAGGCGCGCTCCGCCGCCGAGGCCATGATCACTAGCGCTCGCGCGCAGATTCAGAAGGAGGCCGATATCGCCAAGGTCCGGATCGAAGCCGAAGGTTCCACTCTCGCGAAAGAGATTATCCGTGCCATTCTGCGCACCGGGTCGGCAGCGCGGCAGCCGGCAATTGGTGGCCGCGGATGAGTTTCCTTCTTCGTGTCCTTACCTATTCCTTGTTGCTCACATGGTTGTCAGTAGCTGGCGTCGTGGCGCAGCAATCTCCTGCGAGAACGGGCGCTCACAGTTCGAATCCGGCAACTCCCGCTCCAAGCTCGACTGCTAACGCGGCATTCGCGCCACCATCCGCGAATCCAAATCAGGAGTTGACTCACGCCTCGAACGAGGCAGCTGGACGCAGTCCTGGAGAAGCTGGCGTTGACACTGGTTCCGCGAGTCACGAAGAACACGAGGATGAGGAGGCTGCTTTCAAGTACTCCGCTGCAGTGCGCGGCATTTCCAAAATTACGCACCTCTCGCTCGTCGGCGCATATTGGCTTTGTGTTCTGATCAACTTCGCCGTTATTGCGGTGCTCATCGTCTGGGCTCTGAAGTCAAACCTGCCCGCGATGTTCCGCGGACGCACTCAGGAGATCCAGAGAGGAATGGAAGAGGCGCGCCGCGCCAGCGAAGAAGCCAAGCACCACCTGCAAGAGATCGAAGCCCGTCTCTCCCGCATGAATGTTGACATCAGCGAGATGCAGAAGCATGCGGAAAATGAATCCAAGGCTGAGGAAGTCCGCCTCCGAGCGTCAATCGAAGAAGAAAAGCACAAAATCGTAGAGTCCGCTCAGCACGAAGTCGAGCAGGCGACCAGCGCCGCGCGTCGCGAATTACAGAAGTACGCGGTTGGCCTGGCGATCGCAATGGCGGAAAAGGGAATCAGGGTGGACGTCGAGGAAGATAAGCAGCTGGTGGAAGATCTCTCCGAGCAGCTGGGTTCGCAAGCGCGTCGAAATGGAGGCAGCTGAGTGGCCTCATTCGCCGGTATCTATGCTCGAGCCTTGGCGGACGTTGTCATCGATCGCAAGTTAGACGCCAGTCGCGTCAGCGGTGAACTTGAGTCTCTCGGCAAAGTGCTTGACGAAAGTGGTGAGCTGCGTACGGTTTGGGACACGCCTGCCGTGAGCAATGAGCAAAAGCTGAGACTTCTGGACGCTCTCGCCAAGCGAATTTCGCTCTCACGTGAGGTTCGCAACTTCGTCGCCGTGCTGATCTCGAATCGGCGGATTCACGCATTTGCCGAGATCGCGAGACAAGCTATTGAACACATCAATGAGCGGCTTGGCCTTGCCGAAGCAGACATCGTGAGCACGCGCGAATTAGGCACCGACGAAAAGCGCAAGTTGGAAAGCCAGGTGGCCAAGGCTACCGGCAAGAAGCTGCGCGTGCGCTACTCCCTCGATCAGAAGCTTATGGGTGGGGCAATCGTAAAAGTTGGGAGCACAGTCTATGACGGCTCCGTCCGTGGTCAGTTGCAACGTGTTAAGGAACAATTGACGGAGATATAGCGTGGCATATGAATCCGGGGCCCGTGAACGGTATAACCTGCGCGCATTCATTCGACAGGCAAAAAAGAGCTAAATAAGAGCTAAATAATGGCACAAATCAAAGCAGACGAGATTACAAAGCTCATCCGTGAGCAAATTGAAAATTACGAATCGAAGGTTGCCGTCGACGAAGTCGGCACGGTGATCTCACTGGGCGATGGAATCGCCCGAATCTATGGTCTCGACAAGGTGATGGCCGGAGAGCTGATCGATTTCGGCCATGGAGTAACCGGCATTGCCATGAATTTGGAAGAAGACCAGGTTGGCTCCGTGTTGATGGGCGAGTACACGGAGATCAAGGAAGGTGACCAAGTCCGTCGTACCGGAAAAATCATGGCAGTGCCCGTGGGTGACGCGATGATTGGTCGCGTGGTGAACTCACTCGGTCAGCCGATCGACGACAAAGGTCCAATCGCAACCAAGCAATCGATTCACATCGAGCGTATCGCTCCCGGCGTCATTGATCGTCAGCCAGTGCGCGAGCCGATGGCCACCGGCATCAAGGCCATCGATTCCATGATTCCGATTGGCCGCGGACAGCGCGAGCTAATCATCGGCGACCGCCAGACAGGCAAGACCGCCGTGGCGCTCGACACGATCATTAACAACAAAACCAACAACCTTATTTGCATCTACTGCGCAATCGGCCAAAAGCGCTCTTCGATCGCAAACGTGGTAAAGACGCTGACAGATTACGGAGCGATGGATTACACCATCGTGGTTGCCGCCTCCGCATCTGAACCCGCTCCAATGCAGTACATCGCTCCCTATGCGGCATGTGCGCTGGGCGAATATTTTCGCGATAACGGCAAGCACGCTCTCGTGATCTACGATGATCTTTCGAAGCACGCCGCTTCATACCGCGAGATCTCGCTTCTGCTGCGGCGCCCACCTGGGCGTGAGGCATATCCCGGGGACGTGTTCTATCTCCACTCACGCTTGCTCGAGCGCGCGGCTAAGCTCTCCGACAAGCTGGGCGGAGGTTCTCTAACTGCGCTTCCGATCATTGAGACGCAAGCGGGCGACGTTTCTGCCTATATCCCGACGAATGTGATTTCGATTACCGACGGCCAGATATTTCTTGAGACCGATCTGTTCAACTCGGGCGTGCGTCCAGCGGTGAACGTAGGTATCTCTGTGAGCCGCGTCGGTGGTTCGGCGCAGATCAAGGCCATGCGTCAGGTAGCGGGATCGATGAAGCTCGAACTTGCGCAATATCGCGAACTCGCGGCGTTCGCACAGTTTGGTTCGGACCTCGACAAAGCGACGCAGCAACAGCTCAATCGCGGCCAGCGTCTCACTGAACTCCTGAAGCAACCACAGTTCTCGCCACTGCCGTTCAGCAAGCAGATTCTCGCCATTTTTGCTGGAACCAATGGTTATCTCGACGATCTCCAGGTTTCACAAGTGCGTGAGTTCGAAGATCAGCTTTATAAGTACGTCGACACTTCAAAGCCCGGTCTGCTGAATGAGATCATGGAAAAGAAGACACTTGACGATCAGCTGAAGGCGGAGATGACGCGCTTGATCAAAGAAGCGAAACAGCAGTTTGTAAGTTCGCGCCAGGCTGCAAAGGCGATCGCATAAAGCCGCGACGCTCGGAGCTTTTCTAATCAATGGCAAACGTTCTCGATCTCCGGCGACGTATTCGCAGCGTGCAGAACACGAAGCAGATTACCGGAGCCATGAAGATGGTGTCCGCGGCAAAGCTGCGTCGTGCGCAGGAGCGTGCCTTGGCCGCCCGCCCGTACACGCAGATGTTGGTCACCGTATTGAAATCATTGGTTTCGAGGGCTGAGATCTACGATCCTATTACCGGAGAGCCACATCACCCTCTGCTCGAACGGCGGGAAGAGAAGAACATTTTGCTGATCGTGGTCAGCGGCGACAAGGGGTTCGCTGGCGCGTTCAATGCGAACGTTGTTAAGACCACTAATCGATTCTTAGAAGCCAAAGCCGGTAAGAACGTCGATCTTATCGCCATCGGCCGCAAGGGCCGCGATCTCTTTCGCCGCCGTTTTCCGTACGCTCAGACGGACAGTGAGGAAGGCGAGTATCGCCGAGTCGCTCCGATTGAGATTGTGGGCGAGCAGGTTGGAGTGCTGAACAAACTGGAATTCGGCCAGGCTCGCGATCTCGCCGGAGAGATCGTTAAGCGATATGCCCGCAAAGAAGTGGATTCGGTATACCTCGTCTACAACGAGTTCAAATCGGTCATCGCGCAGCGTTTAGTCGTCGATCATGTGCTGCCGATCGTGAAAATCGGGGAGCAGGAAGTCGAGCAGGCGGATCAATTCACGCTCGAAGAGCGTCAGAAAGCAGCGCATGCGGCAGCCACGTCCGGAGTGGATATTCGTGAGGCAGATACTTCCGCGCAGGACGAGCGGCTGGCTAAGTTCGGAATGACCGGGGATTACATATATGAGCAATCGCCGGAGCGGCTCTTTAGCGATCTTCTCCCGCGCTATGTTGCCGTCCAGATTTATCGCGCTCTGCTCGAGTCTGTAGCGGCTGAACACGCTGCGCGCATGACCGCAATGGATTCCGCCACCAATAACGCTTCAGACATGATCGATTCCTTGACTCTCACCATGAACCGGGTTCGTCAGGCATCGATTACCAAAGAAATTATCGAAATCGTCAGCGGCGCTGCCGCTGTTTAAGGACTTATGTCAGCAACTGCACAAAACATCGGCAAAGTGATTCAAATTTCCGGCCCGGCCGTGGACATTCAGTTTGAAGAAGCCAGTATCCCGCCTATCTATCAGGCGTTGCGCATTATCAGTGAAGGCTTCAAAGTGCCGGAGCCTATCAGCATCATCGTCGAAGTACAGCAACATCTCGGCGAAGGACGCGTTCGCTGCGTGGCCATGGAAGCGACCGAGGGAATGGTTCGCGGTATGAAGGCGCTTGATCTCGGCGGTCCCATTTCGGTACCCGTCGGCAAGGCGACGCTAGGACGAGTAATCAATGTCATCGGAGAACCCGTTGACCAATTAGGTCCGGTAAATGCTACTGAGAGGTGGCCGATTCACCGTCAGGCGCCCGCATTCGATGAGCAATCCACCAGTGAGGAGATGTTTGAAACCGGCATTAAGGTCATCGATCTCGTTCAACCCTTCTTGAAGGGGGGCAAGATCGGTCTCTTTGGCGGAGCGGGCGTTGGCAAGACCGTCGTCATCATGGAGCTCATCAACAACGTCGCCAAGCAGCATGGCGGATACTCCGTGTTTGCTGGCGTCGGCGAGCGCACGCGCGAGGGCAACGATCTGTGGCTGGAAATGAGCGAGTCCGGGGTAATCAAGCCGGGTGATAGCAATGCTTCTAAAGCGGCTCTGGTTTATGGACAGATGACCGAGCCACCCGGAGCGCGGTTGCGCGTCGCGCTTACCGGTCTTACCGTGGCGGAATATTTCCGCGACAAAGAAGGCTCGGACACTCTGCTGTTCATCGACAACATCTTCCGTTTCACCCAGGCGGGATCAGAAGTCTCGACGTTGCTGGGACGTATGCCCTCCGCAGTCGGCTACCAACCAAACCTGGCCACGGAGATGGGCGAACTTCAAGAACGCATCACGTCAACCAAAAAAGGCTCGGTCACTTCGGTGCAGGCCGTATATGTGCCGGCCGACGATCTTACCGACCCCGCGCCTGCAACGACCTTCGCCCACCTTGACGCAACGACCGTGCTCTCACGTCCGCTGAGCGCCCTGGGCATTTACCCGGCGGTCGATCCGCTGGCTTCCACATCGCGCATTCTGTCTCCACGGGTCGTAGGACAGGAACACTATGATGTCGCCCAAGGCGTGAAGCGAATCCTGCAGCGCTATAAAGACCTTCAGGACATCATCGCCATTCTGGGAATTGACGAACTCTCGGAAGATGACAAGATTACTGTGTCCCGAGCCCGCAAAGTCCAGAAGTTCCTTTCTCAGCCCTTCTTTGTGGCCGAGCAATTCACCGGCTATAAGGGCCGGTACGTTAAAGTCCCGGACACGGTGCGCAGCTTCAAGGAGATCATCGAAGGCAAGCACGACGATGTTCCCGAGCAGGCTTTTTACATGAAAGGCACGATTGACGAAGTGCTGGAAGATGCTCAAAAGATGAAGGCGGCAACAGCGGCGTAAGTATGGCAGATACCCTCCAAATCGAAATCGTCACACCCGAGCGGTTGCTTGTAAGCGACCATGCGACTGAGGTACAAGTGCCGGGAATGTATGGATACCTCGGCATTCTGCCCGGCCACGCTCCGCTGATTACTGAATTGAAGAGCGGTGAATTAAGTTATCGACGATCAGATGGCAAGATTGAGCGGCTGGCGCTGCATTGGGGATTTGCGGAAGTACTCCCGGATAAAGTGACGGTTCTTGCGGAGCGAGCCGAAAAGGCCTCCGATATCGATGTCGAAGCCGCAAAACGTCAGCGGCAAATGGCCGAAGAGCAACTGAAGGATCCCAACGCAAACCAGGACGAAGCGCTTCGCCTGATCGAGCGTGCAAAAACACGGCTAGAAGTGGCAGGGCGGCATGACAGCAGCATTCTGAACATGATTCCCTGAAAAGCGGCTTTCGGTTGTCGGCGATCGGCTTTCGGCCAGTCAACTTCCTGAGTGGATTTCCAGGTTGGCCATTTTTAACTACTCGGTTCCGTGTAGATGGTCCAGAAAAGAAGATCAGAGTAGTTCAACATTGGGATTGGCCGAACACCGAAGGCCAATTGCTGACAGCCCTCGTGTAACAACTTTTCCACACGCTGTGGGTTCAATTTCCCAGAGGTGATACATGAAATCCAATCGATTTTTGCCATTCATTCTTTCTGGCGCGATGATGCTGCCACTAGCGGCGCTTGCGCAGACCGGTGCAGCCGCGGACAACAGCGCGAACGCAGCTACGTCCCAAGCCCCCGACAAAGAGCGCGGTGAAAAATTCGCGGAGAAGCTGAATCTCACTCCCGAGCAGAAGGCCGATCTGAAGAGCATTCGGGAGAACGCAAAGCAACAGGCGCAGGCGATCAAGAGCGATTCGTCGTTGACGCCCGACCAGAAGAAAGCAAAGTTCAAGGAACTCCGCAAGAGCTCTCATGAACAGATGATGGCGAAGCTTACTCCTGACCAACAGGCGAAGTTCAAAGAGATGCGTAAGGAACATCGCGGTCATCGCCATGGGCGCAAAGGCGATGCGAAGGAAGGCACTCAGAGTTAGTCGAGGTCAGTCTAGCTAGCGAAAAAAGCCGCTCGGAAATGGGGCGGCTTTTCTTTTGGTTACTGATAGAAGGCCCGGTAAGAACGGCGCATGCTGCGCCTGCGGGTCGGAGGCCGCCTTCGCGGCAAATACAACGGCGTGGTTTATACGCGGAGACCTAGCATGCCGCGTTCTACCAGTGCGATATGCAGAGCTACTGGCCTTTTCCTATCGCGGGAATTCGCTCTCGAATCTCTGGTGGCAGTTTTTCCTGAATGCGGCGCGCGCCCATCCTGGCGGCGTCCTGGATCACCACCGGAGCGGGAGTAGCCAGCGCGACAATAAGCCATACCAGGCTGGAGAAAGCGAAGCCGGCAAGCGCGATGAACTCGAGCACATGCGCGTGATTGGGATCGAAATGCCGGATTGCGCCAAACGCGATCAGGAAGAGCACTGCGGAGATGCTGGCAACCACGATGAGACCAATGTCGATGGTGCGGTGTAAGCGCTGGCGCGAACGGCAATGAGGACAGTCGAGGAAGTGGTGCTCGTAATCGGCGCGCATCTCAGGAGCGATGCCGGAGATGTCATATCGCCAGCCCGCGAGAATATCGCCTACTACCTGATCCACACACTGTGACATCAAAAACGAATCGCTTCCATCGGTTCAGTCTGGGATGCGAGCACCAGCCGGTTCTGAATCAGATTCAGCCGGCCACCAAGCGCGCGTTCGGCCGATTGCCTCGCGAGCTCGGGATGATTGTTCGACTCAGACAGATGCGCCAGTACAACGTAAGCTGCTCCTCCATCATAGTCGGTAGAGAAGAATTCCGCGAGAGAGTCGTTGGAGAGATGCCCAACTCGGGACATCACCCGCTGCTTCACTGACCAGGGATAGGAGCCGCCGCGCAGCATCTCCAGGTCATGATTGGATTCGAGGATCAGCGCATCACATCCCCGCAAATGCATTTTTACATTGGCTGGCATGTAGCCGAGATCGGTTGCCATTGCGATCTTGAGGCCTTCGGTGCGAAACACGAATCCTACCGGGTCGGCGGCATCATGCGGAATGGTGAAGGGAAGTATTTCGATGTCGCCGATTGTGAAACGTTCGCCGGCATGGAAGTGTTCGCAACGATCTAGATGAGCTTTATCGTTGTCCTCGTAAAGCTCGGATTGCTTGGTTGCCGGACCACGCACCCACCGCTGCCACTCGTGGTGAGTGTCGGCGGTGATGTAAACCGGGATCTTCAGTCTGCGCGCCAGCACGCCAAGTCCGGTTACATGATCTGAATGTTCATGGGTAATGACGATCGCCGACAATTGTGATGGATCCTCGCCCGCGCGCAGCATCCGTCGCAGCGTTTCGCGACAGGAGATGCCTGCGTCGATGAGGATGCTCGCGCTTGAACTGGAGAGCACTGCGGTATTGCCACGGGATCCCGACGCCAGCACCGTCATGCGCACCATGGAGCGAAGGATAGTCGAAAAGCCTGTGGATAGAAGAGTAATTATTTGGTTAACTGTGGGAATCGTAGATCTTGGAAAGTCTGGGTCCAGCAGGTCGCGGCTCCGTGGTGGGACCACAGAGGTGTTCGTTCACGCTACCGGAGAATACGAGAGGAGTTTTGCAATGGCTTGCGCAAGTTCGGAATGGGCGAACGGCTTTTGAAGAAAAAGCACGTTCCCCTCTCGCTTACCACTTTCCTCCGAATCAGGGCTCAGTGAATTAGGCTTCGAATTCCCCGACATCAGAATCAGTTTTATGCCCGGATAGTTCGCGCGCATGCGCTGAATTAAGTCCACCCCTCCCAGCTGCGGCATTACAATGTCTGACAGCAGCAGATCGATGCTGCCCGAATGTCTTTCTACAACTTCAAGGGCTTCGTCTCCATGTTGCGCTTCGAGTATGCGGTAACCTAACGCTGAAAGAGACTCGCCGATGGTACGGCGAAGCTCGGCTTCATCCTCGACAATAAGAATTGTGCCGCGCCCTCTGGGAGAAGTCGACGCCAGTACCGTCACGTCGCCGCATGCTTCGGCAGTGGTCGGAAGCCAAATTCGGAATGTAGTTCCTTGACCAACTGCGCTGTTGACTTCAATGTAGCCGCCACTCTGTTTGATGATGCCGTATGACATCGCCAACCCGAGTCCGGTGCCTTGCCCAGGTTCTTTGGTAGTGAAAAAAGGATCGAAGATTCTTACCTGCACTTCGGGCGACATGCCTCGCCCAGTGTCGCTGATTGATATCTCAACGTACTCCCCTTTGGGAATGCTGAACAGGGAGCGCACCGTGTCCTGTTCGAATGTGCAGGCTCTGGTGTGGATTGCGAATCGTCCGCCGACAGGCATTGCGTCACGGGCATTCACCGCCAGATTCATCAGAACCTGCTCCAGCTGGGACGCGTCGGCCTTGATTCTCGCGTGATTGCTGTCTAACTCGAGCACTAAATCGATGTTCTCTATCATTACTCGTTGCAGCAGTTGCTCGAAATCGCGTATCGACGAGTCGATGTCGATCACTTCTGGCTTCAGCGTCTGCTTGCGGCTGAACGCTAGCAGTTGTCGCGTCAGGCGAGCGGCCCGTTGGGTAGCTCCAGAAATGGCGCGCAGTTTCTTGGCGGATTCGGGTTCGCCTTCATGCTGTTGCAGGAGTAATTCGGTGTAACTGCTGATAACCATCAAGAGGTTGTTGAAATCATGAGCTACTCCGCCGGCGAGCCGGCCGATGGCTTCCATTTTCACTGTGTGCCGCAGCTGTTCCTCGATTGCTTTCAGTTCGCTTTGAATTCTCTTTTCTGCGGTTACATCTTCGACTACCGCATGAATGCCTTTGAGTTCCCCAACCTGGACGGGATAAAAACTGACACGCACATACCTTGTCTCCCGGTTGTAAATAACATCCGACCCCTGCAACTCGATATCCGTAACTGGTTCCCGTGAGCTGAGGACATGAGCCAGCAATGGAACCAGTTGTTTGGTGGTTGCTGGAGACAACACCTCAGAGATGTGGCGTCCGACGTGAGCCTCAGCAGGCACACCGTTAAAGCTGGCCAGCGCCTGGTTAACCCGCAAGTAGCGGAGATTTTCATCCAGGAATGCCAGTCCAATCGGCGCGCTGGAATAAATCTGTTCCAACTCGACTTGTTGTCTCTCAGAGAGGCGATAGGCGGCCTTCGAAGCTGCAACTGCGCGGTGATAGGCCTCACTCATGGCTCCGGCAGCAACACCAATTAACGCAAACAACGCCGTACGCTCCACATTAGGCATCCCGGCAATCCGCAAAGAATGCACGGGCGCCATGATGAAGTAATCGACCGTGAGAGCGTTGAGAATCACGCCTGTAACGGCGGGCCCGAATCCGCTTTTCCAGGCGATCAGCATGATTCCGAAGTAGGCGGCGACATAGGGCAGCTCCCCACCCAGAATGGGATTAAGGAGCCATTGGATCATCGTGGAAAAAGCGATAATGGCGATGCAGAACGAATAGCGACTCACCGCCGAGTGGCGCAGGTCGGGGATGATTCTATTTTGTTTGTTGACAGCCATAATCGCTTCTACTCGCGACCGTACAACAGGATCCTGATAAAGACAGTCAAATACACGGTAACTTCTCTTGAGCCGTTCGGAGACAAAGGGAACCTGAGGTGTAATCGAACTCGCCCGTTCAATACTGATAGAATCCGCGGCCGCTTTTTTTGCCAAGCCAGCCTGCATCTACCATTTTGATCAGCAACGGACACGGCCGGTATTTCGGGTCCCCAAGGCCATCGTGCAGCACGCGCATAATGTCAAGACAAATGTCCAAGCCGATGAAGTCAGCTAATGTAAGTGGTCCCATGGGATGGGCCATTCCCAATTTGAACACTTCGTCCACGGCTGCGGGGGCGGCTACACCTTCCATTACCACATACATTGCTTCATTCAGCAGTGGCATCAAGACGCGATTGGAAACGAATCCCGGTGCATCATTGACCTCCACAGGCGTCTTGCCGAGTTTCTCTGACAAGTTCTTGACTATTTGATAGGTCTCGCCTGATGATGCCAGCCCGCGAATTACCTCTACCAGCTTCATCATGGGTACTGGATTGAAGAAGTGCATGCCTATCACTTTGTCGGCCCGACCGGTGAGAGCAGCGATCTTTGTGATGGAAATCGAGGACGTATTGGTGGAGAGAATAATTTCGGGCCGGCAGATGCGATCAATGTCCCGGAAAATTTCGGCTTTAATGTCAAATTTCTCGGTTGCTGCTTCGATCACAAAGTCGCATTCTCTCAGCGCGTTCCGGTCTAACACCCCACTGATTCGCGCCAATGCCGCTGCACGATCATCGGCGGTAATCTTGCTCTTCGCCACTTCCCGTTCCAGGTTCTTGCCGATCGCGGACAGTCCGCGATCAAGGTACTGCTGCGCTATCTCGCACAACATCACCTCATACCCGCTTTTAGCAAATACATGGGCAATGCCGTTGCCCATGGTTCCCGCGCCGATCACGCCAACCTTGCGAATTTCCATGATGATCAGGTCCTCAGAAATGATTGCGAGGTCAAATCGACGAGTCTAGCAACGGAGCCACCGCAAGCCAACATGCCGAAGTTTTGGCGCCAATCCCGCCCAACAAGACTGGCGCGAATTGTCGCACTGGTCTGCTGAAGGCTCGAGTACACTGGACGGACTGTTCCCCCCCAAGGAAGCGGTGGCCCGTTGCTGTGTGAGCTTGAGCAACTCAGCGCGCCCGAAAACTGTGACAATACAGCTGCGTATGCCATCACTGTGAGTTATCTCGGCCGGCCCGCTCTCATCCTTCACCTTTGTAGTCTTCACATCCTCGACACTTGGAACCGTGCTCAACAGAGCTCTGGGTTCGCATATGGCGATGCCGGTCATGTTAAGTCAGTTGCGGTAAAGAAGCTGTGACCTCTGCCACAGTTGAGGCTCGCCATGAGGAGCCTGGGCCCTGCCCTTCATTCCGGTAGTGCAATCAAGTCAACCCTTTCAATGTGACGGCCGAAAAAGCGCGTCCCTAAAGTCTGGAACTTCTCCACTGAGTCGGTGGCGAAGAATTGCACCTTCGGTTCGCTCCGGGAAGACTTAGCTCTCAAGCCCAGCCGTTCGGCTGCATCCTGGGCAGTTGCCTCAGCCGAGTCCACCACGTGCATGGTGTCGGGTAGCACGCGTTGCAGCAGCGGCTTGAGCAAAGGATAGTGAGTGCAACCCAGCACTAACACATCAGCGGCTTTGCTTCCGTTCGTCCACTGCTCGCGGGTGAGTTCGCGCAGATAGATCTGCGCAACCTGTTCGGTAACAGGATGATCTGTCCATCCTTCCTCCACCAGGGGAACCAGCAGAGGACAAGCCTTCTCAAAGGCGGTGATCCCTAATCGCTCCAGTTCTCGCTTGTAGGCATGACTGGAAACCGTAGCCGCGGTTCCTATGACGAACACGCTCTTATTGCGTGTGATCTGACATGCGGCACGAGCCCCCGGCTCAATGACCCCCAGAACATCGAGTGAAATGGCGCTGCGAATCTGGTCAAGCGCAAGGGCGCTGGCCGTATTACAGGCGATCACAACGTACTCCGCGCCATGATCCACCAAGAACTCAACACTCGAAACCGCATATCGGGCGACGGTGGCTGCGGACTTAGAGCCGTAAGGAAGGCGGGCCGTGTCCCCAATGTAGAGGTAGTCCGCTTGAGGAATTGCGGAAACCAATTCCCGCAACACCGTCAAACCTCCAAAGCCGGAGTCGAAGACGCCGATCTTCATTGCAGTTTCCTGACCGCAGCATGGATGGTCGACGTACTGTAGATGGTCTTGAGATCAGCATGCCCGGCGAGCGTCTCACGTTCCTTTCCGTCCACCAGAAGCTTCACTTGCTCCAACTGGGGAAAGTTCGTTGCCAAAGTGTCGATCAACGAAAGCAGGGTGAAGTCTTCGACGACAACGCCCGAGCGGTGCCCTTCGACCATCGCCTCGTTCAGGTCCACGACTGCCAACTTCCCATTGACCAGGAAGACGTTGTTCACAGCCGATCCTTCTGCTAACGGATGCGGAGACGGCCGGCTGACGTACTGGGCAATGAGAGTCCCCAACACCTCTCTTGCGCGCGCCGAAGGTTCCGACGGCAACGGCACCGAGACATCACGAGAGCGAAAAACGCCATCGTCGTCGTAAGCCACACTGAGTTTAACCAAGGCGCGGGTTCCCACGATTCCGGGCCCTATTGGGTGTAGGTCCGACGCCTGCCGCAGAGTTTCTGCAGTGCCCCGGCGCAATTGCAGGATGTAAATGCCGCTTCCCACAATTGCAACCAACAGAAGAACCAGAGTGATTTGCACATTGCGGGGAATCACTGCGTGCCTCCACTAAGCTTGCGAACGGCTATGGCATCGGCGAGCGCTCCGGCGATGAGTTCTTCCGAAATTCTCAGGCCCTTGTTGTTGGCAGGCGCTTCCAATGCGATTGCCGGAGCTGCAATCGAATGCATTGGCTGCAGGAAGGTGGCGCGAACCTGCGTTGTGATTTCCCGTTTTGCCATTGACTCAGCGGCGGCAGCGGCGAATGCGTTGCTTTCATTGAGGAACGCACCCTGAGCCGTTTGCCAAGGCAAGAATCCGTTGCGGTCAACGATGCCAACCGACGATCCCGCAGCGGCTGCTGTATAGATACGTAAAATCGTTCCCGGCTCGACGTGGAGAGTGACGCAAAGAGAGGGCCGGGCTAGATTCGTCATCGCCACTCTCTGTTCCAAGGGCACATCCGCATCGCCGTCACGCAGCAGCGTGACGGCGATGTGCCGAGTCTGAAGCTCCTGCCGCAAGCGTCGTGCAAGTGCAAGCGTCAGGTTCTTTTCCAAGACATTCGGCGCAATGCGCGCGCCTACGTCCTTCCCGCCGTGTCCTGGATCTATGACAACAGAAAAGCTGGGTGGCTCCAGCCGCGGACGTACCTGCTGTTTTTCAACCGGGCTGACGGCCGGCTGGTTCGTCACTGAAACTGAGTCCGGCGTGGGGGAGCTCTGCGGAACGGCTTGCTGCGGAACGCTGATCTGCGCTGGTTCGGATGGTGTTACCGGCGGACCTGTCGTGGCAGTCGTCGGCGGCGCGGGAGCGGCGCTAATCTGGATTGTCCTGCCCCCATCGCGGAAGCGGGCCAGCAATGGGGGGGTGCCGTTGATCGTCATGGTGGCGTCGCCGTTTTCTTCGACGAAGCTGGATGAACTGAACAGCTTGTCGTTGATAGCTTCCCTAGTCGCAAACGACACGACCGGATCGCGCACGAACGAAAGCTTTAGCGAATTCCCTTCAGAGTTGATGCTCGGATTTACCGGTTCGGGAAAATGCAACAACAGTGTTGTGGGTTCGCCTTTACGCAGTTCGGAAGAGACTAGCTCCGCGATTCCCCCAATAAACATTCGTCGGGAGGATTCGTGAAAAATGAGATTGGTTCCCAATAACGGAATTAATACTGCGCCAATACCGTGTAATGGCAGCATTAGACGATGATCGACATTGCGCGCAGGCGCCGAGAGCGTGATTCTCTGATCCCGCACCTTGACGACCGTGCTGTCTTCCTCGAATTCTGCCTCCGCCATCTTGTCGGGCGCCTTCGGATCATGGATGCGCAGCTTCCATGTAGTGGCCTTCGTGGTAATTGCCGACACCGTTAATGGTTCCACGAGCGCAAACAGATCGACATATTGGCCCTTGTCTGACTGTACAGGAACCGTATAGCGAGCCTGCGGCGCGTAAACTGACAGCTTTTGCGCCTCGGCGGCTGCAGCTGTGGGCGGATGATAAGTAATCGGCAGCAGGCAATAAGCAACAAACAACAGACAAATGCGCGCGGAACGCAGCTTGCCCCACATTTCTTGAGCACGTAGTAAACGTTTGAAGTGGAAATTCACTGCTCTTATTGTCTCTGGTCCGTCGCCGATCGCCTATTGCGTGCTTCAGCACCTTTGGTCATCGAGCAGATAAATCGCGAGTCCGCTGAGGAGTTTGGGGTAGAAATCCGTGGATTTTTGCGGCAGAACTTCACCTGCAAAAGCAATTTCGCGCACTTGTTCAATGGAAACTGCATTCATCAGGAAGGCAATATTCACGTCAGGATCGCTGTTTACGAGGTCTAACGCCTCGTCCGCACTGCGCAAATAGCGGATGTGCTGCTGGTCTGTAACCTGCTCGCGCGAGATTCCGAGCATGCTCTCCAGCAAAACTGAGTGCAGATGAACCACGTCAAGCTTGCGCTGGCGGGGCGAAAAATCCGCCGAAATCTGTTTTGAAGTGTGCGGATTTGCGGCAAGAAGGAAGTTGCCGATCTTGGTTACTGCAATGAAAGAAGTGGTTTTCGTGCCGGATTCAGCCAAAGTTTGCACCATTTCCGAGGCGCGCATCGCGCCCAAGTCCCGAAGCTCATACAGCTCTCGCGCGTGTCTGAGAAAGTTCGAGGCATCGAAATTCGGCAAACCAAACACCACGCGGTGCGTTGGAAGAATCACTAGGCCGGGAGAATCCATGTTTACAAACGTCATCATCACGCGTTTGGAGTTCTCTTTGAGGCACTCGTTTGGGCTTGATGCGGCTTCTTTGCGGAAATTTAAGGCGGTTTCATACCGGTGATGACCATCCGCAATGATGAGTTTTCGGTCCGCCATTTCGGTCTGAATGATGTTCAAAACCGCAGGGTCGGTGACGCGACGCACCCGATGCAGCACTCCATTTTCATCCGTTACGTGCTGCCAGGCGTACCGATCGTCGTCGAAAAGCAGCGAATCAATGGTCTGCGCGGGATCGCTATACAGCATAAAGACCTGTCCAAAGTGCGCATGCGTGGCTTCTAGCAGCTTTAGACGGTCACTTTTGGGCTTTGCCAGCGTCTGTTCGTGGCGGTAAACCACGTTTTCTGCGTAGTCATAGAGCCTTCCAGCGGCAATAAAGCCACGTCTTTCAACCTTCTGAGGGCCTCCAGAGACCGAAAATCGCTGCGAATACGCATAGATAGACGGCGAATCCTGCGCCAAAATACCCTCTTGGCGCCACCTTTTGAGGCATTCGGCGGCGTCTGTATAGCGATTTTGCGTCGCTGTTTCGTCACTTTTGGGGCGTCCAAGCACCATTCGAACGACGTTATAAGGGCTGGAATGGTAGTACCGCTCCTGCATTTGGGGCGTTATTTTGTCGTAAGGCTGGGTGACAACATCGTCCAGGCGCACCTTTTCCGGGTCATAACGCAGGGCAGGAAAGGGATAGATTTCGGCCATACCCGAGAGCTTGATGACCTCATCGCGCGAGCTTCGTCTTTCTAGAGTAAGGGCAGATTTTATCAGCAGCCTGACGGGATGCTGGCGAACTTCGGCGCAGTTTATACAGATAACCAACCGACCGGAGGCGCACATCTTAATTTTGAGCAGCAGCTTACAGGCTCCAGGGACAAAATGGTTTCGGGCCTGTGTGACCTTACAGAGCCCGTGGATTCGGGCCTATGGTAGTATCGGCTCAACAATAGGGGATTTCCATTATGCCCGGGCTTAGCGGGCCATCCGTGACCGTTTCCTTAAGCGGCGGAAGTTTGGGGCGTTTTCATGCGCTTGCTAGCACCTCCCGCCATCGTGCCATCAGGCATCTTCTACTAGTTTGTGCTGTTTTGATTTCCGCGTTGTGCGTAACCGGATTCGCGCAAACCGGCGACCTCACCGACGTTCACATTACTCCCAGAGCGCATGCAGCTCCGGCTTCGGCCGCTGCTTCGCCCGACGTGAGTGCGCCAGCCTCCGTAGGATTGAAGTCAGGGGACCGTGCAATCAAGGTGAACGTCAATCTGGTTCTCTTGCCCGTGACTGTTACCGATCCTATGAACCGTCTGGTGACTGGACTCGAGCGCGACAACTTCACCGTACTCGAAGGCAGCCAGGGACAGCAGATTCGCTCATTCTCCAGTGAAGACGCGCCGCTATCGTTAGGTGTGATCTTCGATCTCAGCGGCAGCATGGGCAATAAGATCGATAAGAGCAAGCAGGCCGTCATCGAGTTCTTCAAGACCGCCAATCCGGACGACGAATTCTTCATGATTGGCTTCAGCGACAAGCCTGAACTTATCGCCGATTTCACCAATTCGATTGAAGACATTCAGAGCAAGCTGGTGTTTGCAAATGCTAAGGGGCGAACCGCGCTTCTGGATGCAATCTACATGGGCATTAAGAAAATGAAGTCAGCGCATCACGAGAAGAAGGCGCTGCTCATCATCTCCGACGGCGGAGATAATAGAAGCCGCTATACCGACTCCGAGATCAAGTCGTTGGTGAAGGAAGCCGACGTGGAAATTTATTCCATTGGATTGTTCGACAACAGTCCGGCCACTTCTGAAGAACGCTACGGCCCATATCTTTTAAACGAGGTTTCCGACGTCACCGGCGGACGCATGTTCCGCGTAGAAGATCCCAACGAACTCGTCGACGTCGCCACAAAGATTGGAGTAGAGCTGCGCAACCAATATGTGCTCGGCTACCGTCCAACCAATGCAGCTCGGGATGGCAAATGGCGAAAGGTGAAGGTTAAACTGCTTCCACCCAAGGGCTTGCCCCCACTGACTGTACATGCAAAGACCGGATACTATGCGCCTACGGAATGAGCTGCCACACCTGGCGGCCCTGTTCCTGCTCATTTTTTGTGCAGTTTTCGCAATTGCACAACAGAATCAGTCCGCGCCGCGGACCAGCAATCCAGCAAGCGCCCAGCAGGCGCAAGTTCCCGCAGCCAATGGCGTGCATCGCGAAGGCACCGATAACATCCTCGTAGACGCTTCTGGTATTCCGCTGGAAGATCAGTCCGGCAAGACGCTGCCTCAGACGAATGCCGAGCCGGAAGCTTCGGTTCCGGGAGCAAATCAGCCGAATATGTCGGGGACTTCCGCCAATGTCCCAGCTAAGAACGGAACCGCAGCCGGCTCCACTGGTTACAAATACTATGCGGTAGCTCAGGAAGTTGTCCTGCACGCGACCGTAGTCGATCAGCATTCGCGCCTGGTCACAAATCTCAAGCAGAATGACTTCACTGTCTACGAAGATGGGCAGCCGCAGACCATCACCAATTTCAAGCGCGAGGATATTCCGGTTTCAATCGGCATTTTGGTCGACAACTCCGGCTCGATGCGCGACAAGCGCCAGGCGGTAAACACTGCCGCACTCGATTTAGTGAAATCGAGCAATCCGGAAGACGAAGTATTCGTTGTGAACTTCAGCGACGAAGCCATCATCGATACCGATCTCACCAGCGACATCTCCAACATGCAGGAAGGCTTGCAGCAGGTGGATTCCCGAGGTGGGACCGCGCTTTACGATGCCGTCGTCGCCTCGGCCGACTATCTCGCAAAGAAGGGCCGGAAGGAAAAGAAGGTTCTTCTGGTAGTCACCGATGGCGAAGACAATGCCAGCACCGATACGCTGGAGCAGGCAGTGCGTCGCGTGCAGGACGATAATGGTCCAGCGATCTACTCCATCGGCATTCTCGGCGGCGAGCGCGAGAAGCGCGCCAAACGTGCGCTGGAGCAACTGGCACTTCAGACCGGCGGCGTGGCTTTCTTTCCGAAAGACTTGGGCGACGTCGACCAGATCGCCCGCGCGGTAGCCCGCGATATCCGCAGTCAGTACTCCATCTATTATCGTTCCACTCGCCCTCAAGAGCAGGGTGGATTCCGAGCGGTCAAAGTAGACGCGCATGCGCCAGGCTATGGACGTCTGCAAGTGCGAACCCGCAGCGGCTACTACGCCAATCAGCAGCAACGCGCCGCGAAGTAAACCATCAAATTTCCAAACGTCACCGTATCGCCATGTTGCCGAAATCTGTCATCCTGAGCCGCTCTTGGCGAAGGACCTCCGGCGCATGTATCGGATTCATCGCACTTAATTGGCCTCTCAACGAAGATCCTCGTGAAAAAGCCCCGATACTGCATAAAGACCCAAACGTCATTCGTAGGTCCTTCGCCAAAGGCGGCTCAGGATGACAGAATCATGGTGGAGCCTTCGGCGTGTGTCAGTCTTGCGACGGGTTCGCCGGACGAGGCCATCCGGCGCTACGGGTTAGCATCTGGCCTCGCACAGTACGTTAAGATAAAGCCATCGAGATGAACACAACTGAGGCCCTCCACCTGCGCGTCGCCGAGAGCATTACTGAGCTGGTTGGCGAGACACCAATGCTGCATCTTCGGCGCGTTGCCCCGTCGGGGAGCGCTGAAATCTACGCCAAGCTCGAGTACCTGAATCCCGGAGGGAGCGTGAAAGATCGTGCCGCGATCGGCATGATCACGCGCGCAGAGCGCGAAGGTCGCCTGCGTTCCGGTGGCACCATCATCGAGGCCACTGCGGGGAACACCGGCATTGGCCTGGCGCTGATCGGAGTAAACAAAGGTTATCGAGTGATCGTCTGCGTTCCCGAGCGCTTTTCCGAAGAGAAGATGAAGGTGATGGCTGCGCTCGGAGCGGAAGTGATCCGCACCCCCGACGCCGAAGGCATGCAAGGCGCAATCGCAAAGGCGCGCGAGATCGCCGCCAAGACTCCCGATTCGTTCATTGCCCTGCAGTTTGAGAACCCCTCCAATCCGCAGTTCCATTATGAAACCACGGCGCAGGAGATCTATGATCAAATGCAGGGCCGCATCGATGCCATCGTCATTGGGGTTGGCACCGGCGGTACTTTTTCTGGAGTCTCACGCTTCCTGAAGCAGAAGAACCCCAGAATTCACACCGTGGCCGTCGAGACGCAAGGCTCGGTACTCCAGGGAAATCCGCCAGGGCCGCACAAAGTAGAAGGCATCGGCGTCAGCTTCATCCCTAAGACCTTTAGCGCCGAACTCTGTGATGAAGTCATCATGGTGTCCGATGACGACGCTTTTGCGACCGTCCGCGACTTGGCGCGCAAGGAAGGCGTGCTGGGTGGCTCCAGCTCAGGCGCAAACGTCTTTGCGGCCATCCAGGTGGCAAAGCGCCTTGGCCCAGGCAAGCGCGTAGTAACCGTCATTCCCGACGCGGCAGAGAGATATCTCTCGAAGAACATCTTCGACGGCGGGAGCTAACGGGAATAGCGCTGATGTAGAGCGCCGAAGGCGCGTTATTCCCGTAGCCCATGTGCGTAAGCCATGGGAACGCGTACCCAATTGAATCTGGAGCCCGAAGGGCGGCATTCCTAATTCACGTAGAATGTCCGCCGGGTGATGGGTTCATGTCGCATTCCACCACTACCAATCTTCTGCACTTGGTCTGGTCGACGCATTCGCGCAAGAACAGCATCCCTGAAGAGCTGCTCCAACAACTCTGGGATTATTTCACTGGCACTGGATATAACAAGCGCATTCCGGTCATCGCCGCTGGAGGCATCTGCAATCACGTCCATCTTGGTATAGAGCTGCCGCCAACCATCAAACTTTCAGATGCGATTTCCGCATTCAAGGCGAACTCATCGCGTTGGCTGAAAGAACAGGGTGTGAAAGATTTCTCGTGGCAGAACGGATATGGCGCGTTCAGTTTCGGGATTCCCGAAGTGGACCAGGTGAGGAGATACATCCATAATCAGGCTGAGCGCCACAGGAAATGCACTTTCGAAGAGGAATTTCTGGAATTGTTAAAGCGTGCCGGTGTGAACTATGATCCGCGCCACGTTTTCGAGTGAATGCCGCCCTCCGGGCTCGCGACATTTTATAATCTCAACCCATGGCTCACGCACATGGGCTACGGGAATAGCGCGCCTTCGGCGCTCCCGGCCTTCCGAACTCTTCACGCGCTATTGTTCCTCTGCCTTATTCGTGCTGAAGAACAAAGCGAACTTCTAATGAATCGAATCCGCGATCACCACGCGGTTGTGCTCCAGTAGATCTCCGGTGGAGTGGTCAAGCGCTGCCAGCGCCAGCTGATATCCAATCTCCGCCTGCACGTAACTCAGTTCCGCCTCCTGAACCGTGTTCTGCGCGTCGAGAACAAAGAAAATAGTCTCTGCACCTAACTCATATTTGCGCTGATCGGCTGCAAGCGATTTCTTAGCCAAGTCGAGCGACTCGGCGGCCGCAGTGAGTGACAGCTTGCTGACTTCGAGTTGATGCACGGCATTGCGCACTTCCAGCGTGATTGCCTGCTGGCGGGAGCGCATAACGTAGAGATCGCCGCGCTTCGACACCAGGGCAGAACCTAGATCGGCCTCTGCTTGATGATTCTTGATAGGAAGGCGCAGGTTTACACCAACGCTGTACGTTGGAAAGCCGAAGCCGCCCAGCTGGTCGAGGGCGTCGAGCAACCCGCCATGAGAGACGATCACCGGCGCGGCGCCGGAGTTATCGATCACATTTCCGCCGATGCCGTTCGACGTGTAAATCCCGGTCAGGCTCAAGTCGGGCTGAAGGCTGTTATGCGCTATATAGACGCTGGTATCGTCGTTGGCGAGTTGCTGCCTGACCGCTTCCAATTCGGGACGCTTGCTCATCGCCATCTCGATTGCGGTCGGAATGTCCTGGGTCGCCAATTCTCCGGACGCTTCCACCTTTTCCGTCAAGTCGAAGTCGAGAGCCCCGGCGCGGGAGTCGACATCGGCTCCGATCGTGCGGCGAAACTGGTCTTCCAGCGGCTTGACCGCGTATTCCGCCTGGATTGCCTGCAGGCGGCGTTGCGCGACCGTCGCCTGCGAGCGATAGATGTCGAGCGGCGACAACGCGCCGAGTTCCAGCGCCCGCTTGTCATGCTGGTACGACTTCTCGGCCAGATGCAACGAGTCCTGCACCACAGCGAGGTTCTTAATGGCCTGCACCAGGGACCAATATTGATTTACGACAGTGAGAATCGAATCGTTGAGCTGCGCTTCAAAGTTCGCATGTGATTGCTTGACGTTGCGCTGCGCGATCAGGATAGGGCCATGATTTACGAGGTAGCCGCGTCCGCGCAAGAGACGCTGCCCTACGGTAAAGGTTGCGCCTGAAGTAAAAGATGGATTGAAAGTGGCAAAGGTGCTGTTGGTAGTGAAGCGGTTGTTGTTGAATCCAACAGCAAAGCTGGTTCCAGTTTCGAACAGCTGGTTGTACGCAATGTTACTTTGTTGCTGCAGTTGGCTTAACGTCTGAGCTCCCTGCAGCGACGAAGTTGCCGGCTGGGTAGAGCGTTGGGGCAGGAAGCTGCCGGTCAGAACCGGATCGAAAGCGGCATAGGCGCGCCCAATGGCAAAGTTGGACTGATCGAGTTGGGTTTGGTTGATGCGCACATCGGTGTTGTTGACCAGCATCAGTCGAATCGCGCTCTGCAAATCCAGCCGCAGCTTGCCGTTGACGATGTACTCATCGAGTGCGTGCGGCCCCTGGAGCTGCGTCTGCAGATGCGGATAGTGGAACAACTGCTGGAAGTAGTCGGGGGAAGGGAAGGTTTGGGCGTGGAGCGGTGCAGCGATGATTGCCAGCAGTATGAATGTGCAGCTTCGGGTCAAAAGTGATTTCATCAGAAAACTCCAACAACAGTAATCAACTGCTCCGGTAGAGACGCTGCATTGCTGCGTCTCTTTCGGGTACGAAGCGTGCACACTAAAACACAACATGTGCCATGTGCCTCGAGAATTTGTATCCCAGCAAGCTCTGTCATCCTGAGCCTCCTTTGCGAAGGACCTCCGGAGATATTTCGGACGTGAACGCACGGAAGATGCTTTTCAAGGACCGTTCTCGTTGAAAACTACGAAACATGCTTCAGCCGTACACGTTAAGCGGAGGTCCTTCGCCCAAAAGAAAGGCTCAGGATGACAGAGCATAGAGGCGATGGCATTTTGCAATCGTGTTAACAATCCGACCGAATGCACACTTACTCATACCGAATCGCCTCCACCGGATCGAGCTTCGCCGCCTTTACTGCGGGGTACAAACCAAAGATCAACCCCACCGAAACCGAGAACGCGAATGACAGCACAATAGAGCTCACGCTGGTCACCGTGGACCAGCCGGCCAGCACTGCGATCGTCTTGGACATCGTCATTCCCAAAGCGATACCAAGCATTCCGCCGACAAACGAGATCAGCACGGCTTCCACCAGGAACTGGCGAACCACGTCGCTGCGGCGCGCGCCAATGGCGCGGCGTACGCCGATTTCGCGGGTGCGCTCGAGGATATTGGCCAGCATGATGTTCATGATGCCAATGCCGCCAACGAGCAGTGAAATCGACGCGATGGCCACCATCACCATGTTGAAGACGCGCTGCGTGCGTTTTTGCTCCGCCAAAAGTTCCGCTGGAACCAGGATGCTGAAGTCGGAGCGCCCGTGGTGAGAGATGTTCAATACTCCACGAACCATCTCGGCGATGGTAGGACTGTCGGCAGCCGAAGCGAGCTGAAGGTAGATGCCATCGATCTCATCGCGCAGTCCGCTGCGATTGTCTTCCAGGCGCAACAGTGCGGAGTTGAGTGGAACGTAGATCAGATTATTCAGGTCCTGGCTGGAGACACCCTCGATCGCCCCGCCTGAGCTCATTTGCGGACCGACAACGCCGACCACCCGCAGCCACTGCTCATTGACCTTGATGTACTTGCCGACGGCATTGTCCTGTGCAAACAGCGCTGCTCGCGCTGCTTCGCCTAACACAGCAACCGAAGCCGCCGATCCGGCTTCCTGCTCATCGAAGAAGCGACCCGCCACGACGTGCAGGCCGGCAATTTTCTGGTAGTTAGGCTCGATGCCATAAACAATGGGCGGATCGCCCTCCGGTTTTGGCAGCAGCTTGGTAGGTGTGAAGCGCTTACGCGGAGTCGCTTCCACCACGTCATTCGCGGTGGCGCGAATCACGCGAAAATCCTGAAGCGTGAGCCCCGGGGAAGTCTTGCGAACCTCCTGCAAGTCCTGCCAGGAGTTTGACTCGTGCGCCTCCACGATCAGGTTGCGCACACCCAGTTGCTCGATAAAGGCCATCGCCTGCTGCCGCGCTCCAGCTCCGATGGAGAGCATTGCGATGACAGCCGCCACGCCAAAGATCATGCCCAACATGGTGAGCAGTGAGCGCAGCTTGTGCAGCAGAAGGTTCTGAAATCCCAGACCGATATCGGGCAGATAGCGCGCCTTGAATTGCTTCAGATTGGCAAGAGAGAAGGTTGCGGCGCTCATCACAGCGCTCCGCTGGCGAGAATTGAGTTCGATTTCGTTCCCGACTTGCCTTTGCTGGTGGGATTCACCACGGCCACTTCCGTGCCCTCGGTGAGTCCTTCCACGATGATGCGGCTCTCGGTGCGATATTTCACTTTCACCGGCATTGCTTCAAAGCCGCTGCCGTTTTTCACATATACGACCTGCTTGCCGTCTTTGTCGAAGAGCGACTGCGAGGGCAGATACAGAACGTCCTTTAGCTTTGCACCATGCACTTTCACCAGCGCTGAGATTCCTGGACGAAGATAGGGAGAGTTCTGTTCCAACTGAAAGCTGGCGGGAAACTTTGCCTGCGAGTTGCCACTCCAGAAATCACGCGAGGCAAGACCCGCAACAGTTTTTACTTTTGCCGGCAACACCTCGCCGGGATGCGCGTCGATGTGGACCTCAGCAGTCTCGTTAGGAGCAATGTTGGCCCGATCGGTCTCGCTGATCTTGGCCTGCACTTCCATCTGATTGACATCGAGCACGTCGGCCAACACGCGACCGGACTGCACCAGATCGCCGGCCCGATATTCCGGCAGGATCATGCCAGAGAAGAAGAAGCCTCCGGTGGCGTCTCGATTCTCCTTGGCGGCAACAATGCCGTCGATGGTGGACTTCAAGGTCATATTCTCGATGTTGTGCTTAGCTACTTGCATGGCCAGGCGCGCGGCGTTGCGCTTCTCTTCGAGCACCTTGATTCCAGCCTCGCCCGATGAGGCGCGCGACTGTACGTCCTCTTCGAGCTGCGCGAGCTTGCGCTTTGCTTCCTCGAGCGCGAGATTATTCTTTTGTGCGTCGATGGAGCTGACCAGCTCGTTGCGGCCAACTTCCAGCTCGGCGCGTCGCACATCGAAGCGCGCCTTCAGCAGATCGGTCTGGTCCTGCGCCGCCTGCACGGCGGCATCGGCTTTGGCTTTGGTGATGTCCTGCTCCGCCTGCCGCAATTGCGACTCGCTCTGGCCGAAGTTGTATTCCTGCTCGCTGGGATCGAACTCCACTACGGTGTCGCCCTTCTTAACCGCTGTGCCGGTGCTCGCCATGGAGACGATCTGAAGGGTTCCGTTAACCGCCGGCGCGATGAGCGAAGCGCTATGCGGAGCGCGTAATTCACCGGACGTGAAGACGTCGATCTCGACATCGCCGCGTTCGACTCGCGTGGTAGGAATTGGCTTCTCCTGGGTGGAAAAGCTCCGGGCTGCGCTAAGCACGCCTCGGCCAATGAAAACGGCGATCGCGAGCACGATCACGGAGACGATGATGCGGCGCTGCTTTTTCATTTGCGCCCCCTTGATTTGCCCCGCCTTCATTTGCCCGCCGCTCCCTCCGTCGGATTCTTGAGCGAGACGCGCTCCCCGGGCTGCACGCCTGCGAGGATCTGCGCGCTCTCGCCGCTGCGATGGCCCACCTCGACGTTCCGTTCATCGAATTTACGGCCCGCTTCCACATAAACTACGGTTGCACCATTCTTGTGGAACAGCGCCTGCGTAGGCACGAGAACCGAATTGGGAATGGTGCTGACCGCGATCCGGGCATTGGCCTTCATGCCGGGCTTGATCCGAGGATCGGTGCGATCGATCTTCACGTCGAGGGTGAAGTTCTTCATGGGAGGCCAACTGGAGAAATCCATCTTGGCCAGCGTGCTGATATCGCGCACGCGGGCGGTGAAGTCTCCATCCGGCACCGCGTCAACGTGAACGGTCGCAGTCTGGTCCGCCTTGAGCTTGCCGCGATCGGCCTCTTCGATGCGCGCCTCAAAGCGGATGGAGCTCAGGTCGGGGATCTCGGCGATGGCCGCACCCGGCCAGGCATGGTCGCCTTCGCGGAAATCGGGGGCATTGCCCCCAAACATAGTGGCCCGGAAGTTGGGAAGCACGGTGACCACGCCGTCGCCCGGCGCACGCAAAATGAGGGAAGCGATCTGGTGTTCCGCGAGCCTTACGTCATAAAGGGCCTTGTCGCGCTTCTTCTTTTTCTGCGCGATATCGGCATCTGAACCGAGCTTCCCGGAATCGAGCTTGGTTTGAGCCTCGCGGAATTTCTCCTGCGACGAGGCGAGCGCAAGCTTGTTTCTTTCGCCATCGATCTCAGACAAGATCTCGGCTTTGCTGGCATCGAGACGCGCGCTTTCCACGTTGTATTTGGCCGCGAGCGAATCGGTAAGATTCTGCTCCTGCGTCATGTGCTCCTGCGCTTGCTGCTGGCGAATCTCAGCTTCGGCGGAAGCCAGGTCAGTACGCTTCTGCTCCAACGTGCGCTGGAGCGTGGTGGTGTCGAAGAGCACGACCACATCGCCGGTCTTCACCTGTTTGCCGGTTGCAGCCAGCTTCAGAATCTGCAAGTCGCCCGCCGCAGAGGGAGCGGTGAGCATTTTGGAATCGCGCGCCTTGATCTCTCCGCGAATGGAAACGTATTCGACGAAGTCTCCACGCCGAACTTCAGCCGTGGGCAAACCGGTAGAGGCTGCGTGCGACGAGCGCACAGTTAATGAGACGATCACTGCCACGATCGCCAAAAAAATCGCGCCGAACAGCCACTTTCGTTTGAGCAGTGCCTTGGTCATCGATTCGCACCACTCTCGATTTGCGTTCCTGCATCGATACCGGAAACCGCAACTTCGCTATCATTTTGCTCGCCGAGTTGCACCGGCTTGCGCGAGAAGCCGGCACCATCGCGCACCATGAGGTAATGCTCATCGCCGGAGGTGATGATGGCATCCCGCGGAACGGTAAGGGTGCCGGGAGTGCGATGTAGTTCTACGTCCAGCGAGGCAGAAAGATCGGGCATCAGGCGAGCGTCGTATCCGGCAATCGAGAACAGAACGTTGAAGGAGCGAACCTTATCGTTGAGGCCGCTGGTAACGCCAATCGCCGCAATGCGATCCACTTTCCCATTAAAGGAAAGATCGGGATAGGCGTCGAGCCCGATGCGAACCGGCTGGCCAACCCGCAACCGCGATACGTCCGCCTGATTCACCCGAGAGCGCACCTGCATGGCGCCTGGGTTCACGATCTGCATGAAGGGAATGCCGGCGCGGACCTCGTCCCCTTCCTGCACTTCTCCCATCTGTCCGCCTTTCCAGATGGAGTTCAGCACCACGATGCCGTCAATAGGCGCGTGAATCTCGAGGCGAGCGGTGTTCTTGCGCGCGTACTCCATGGCGTCGCGCGCGCGGTCACGCTGGATCTCAAGCGACTTCACCTCGGCCTGTGCCGCCTGACGCTTCAAATCGAAGGTCTTCTTCAGCTGTGCGTAGGTGGCTTGCGCCTGCTCGGAGGCAAGATTGTTCTTTTCGGCGTCGATTTTGGAGAGGATCTCGTTGCGCTTGACCTCGAAGGCGGCCGAGTTCACATCGTTTTGTGCCTGGTGAAGCGCGCTCTCGTCGGTGGCCCGGGCCGCGGACTGATCGGCCTTCTTCTTGTTGATTTGCTCCACAAGATCGACGTACGTGGCTTCCTGCTCCAGCGCATTCTTAACTTGCTGTTGCTGGTCGAACTGGACGAGCAGGTCTCCCTTGTTTACGTGGCTGCCACTCGGCGAGAGCTTAGTAATAATGAGGCTTCCCAATCCGGGACCTGATAACCGCGGCGCGGCTATGGCGAGAAAGTTCACCGCCTCGACGGTGCCAGTGAGGCGAACAGTCTGGACGAAGTCGGCGCGCTTGACGGTTGTCACGGAAGCGGTCTGGGCGGCAGCGGGATCGGCGTGCCGTAGCCTTCGCCAGATCAGGAGGCCGGCGACCAAAACGACAATTACAGCGATCGCCGCGAGCATGGCGGCTTTCCCACGCTTGGGCTGCCCAGGAACCAGGAATTTAGCAGGCGGTTCAACGCGTTTAATCGCCGCAGCTTCCAGAGCTTCCTTCAAGGTGTGGCCTTCAATTCAGGGGCAGGGTCGCACAACATGCGTCCAGTATCTTAGCGTTTTTTGGACGGGCGGAACTATCAGGGGTTAGCACGATTTCACCTGTCGAACTGTCCTAATTAGACACCGAAGTTAGAACGGAAGGATTACGGAGCTTGCACGGAATAAGTGAATGATTGATGAAGTACTTGAGCGCTTGATTACCCTGTCATCCTGAGCGCAGCGAAGGACCTCCGGCAGATCGATCTTGCTCGATGCACTCTCCTGGTTTTACCGACATTGTCGTTGAAAACCATGCAATCGCAATCAAGTCCGAAACATCGCCGGAGGTCCTTCGCTGCGCTCAGGATGACAGTCTGAAATAGGTTCCTGGCAGAGCTAGCAGCTAGGTTAGAAAGCTCCGGCCCTGCCTCGTTGCTCCGCGGTCCAAGCTCCGAGCCTGTAGTCTAGTGAGGTATGAATCCACCGCCAACGGAGACCATAGAAAGCTCTCCCGTTAAGAAATTGACGCGCCGCAAATTCCTGCAGCGCGCCGGCTTAGGAGCCGGAGTGGTTGCGATTGGCCTCGCCGGCTACTCGTCGCTTATCGAACCCAATGAAGTTGACGTTACCAAGCTGGAACTGAAGCTTTCAAGACTGGCTGCCACGTTCGACGGCTTCAAAATCGCACTTCTCTCTGATTTCCATTTTGGAGCCTATACCGGCAAACGGGAGGTTAGCGCTGCTGTACGTGCAGCGAATCAGCTTCAGCCCGACGTTATGGCCCTGCTGGGCGACTTTGTTACGGAGCCGCTGACCGGCGATCCGCGATCGGGAGCGAAGAAGGCAGAACCGTGCGCGCAGGTACTGTCCGGATTGAGATCGAGGTTGGGTACGTTTGCCATTCTGGGAAATCACGATTACGCGACTGATCCAGAGCTTGTGGCCGATGCCTTGAAGTCATACGGGATCACGTTGCTGCGAAATGCGAATCGCGCCTTCGAGCAGGATGGCGCGCGTCTATGGATGTTAGGGGTAAGCGATGTCGATTTCGGCGGCGCTAACTTAGTCGATGCACTGACGAGAGTGCCTGAGGCAGAAACCAAGATGCTGCTGGTTCATGAGCCCGATTTCGCCGATCATTCCTCCCAACACGGGATCGATATCCAGTTCTCCGGGCACTCCCACGGCGGTCAAGTTAGGATCCCGGGCGTACACCCGCTCTGGCTGCCGCCTTTGGCCAAGAAATATTATGACGGCTATTACCGCGTGGGGCCGATGCAGCTATACACGAACCGAGGCATTGGAACGGTAGGATTGCCGTTCCGCTTCTGTTGCCCGCCAGAGGTGACGCTGGTGACTTTGCGCGCGGCGTGAGATGAGTGGCAGTTCTTATGAAACACATTGGCATCGTGGCCTGCAGCGCCGAGGGAGCCGCGCTTTGTTATCGAGCAATCGCGCAATCGGCTGAGCAATACGTCGGGCAGCATAATCATCCGCGCGTCACTTTGGATTCCGTTGCTATGGCGGAGTGGATGCCCGCGTTCAATGCGGGAGACTATGAGGCGGTCGGCGAGTTTATGCTCGCGTCAGCCCGAGTGGTAGCGAATGCTGGGGCTGACTTCGCGATCTGCCCTGATAATTCCTGTCACCTCTCCTGGCCGTATTTCATTCAGCGCTCGCCGATTCCCTGGCTGCACATCGGCGAAGTAGTCGCCGCGGAGGCGAAGCGCGAAGGAACAAAGAAAGCCGGCTTGCTGGGAACCAGGTTCACCATGAATGGTCCGATGTATCGGGAGGTCTTTCAGCGTGACGCGATCGAGGTTGTTGCACCATCTCCTCAAGACCAGCAGATCGTCGATGACGCGATCTGGAGCGAACTGGTTCATGGGAGATTTCCTGAGAGCACACGGCGTCGCTACAACCAGGTAATCGCGCGACTGAAGGCGCAGGGATGCGACTCGGTGATCCTTGGGTGCACCGAGATTCCGCTGCTGGTTCGTCCTGATGATTGTCCGTTGCCCACACTCGACTCCACGCGCCTCCTCGCCATCGCGGCAGTGAAGTACGCAATCGCGGGTGAGACTACTCGTAGCGCAACGCTTCCATAGGATCAACGGATGAGGCCCCGCGAGCCGGGATGAGGCAGGCAAACGCAGCAACCACTATGAGCACGAGCGTGACAGCGAGCAGCACCACTGGATTGCGCGAACTGCCTTCAGTTAAACGAGTCAAAACGCGATTGAATGCGAGTGCAAGGATCAGTCCGGCTAAGACTCCGGAACCTACGCTCGATACGGCCGAGCGAAAGACGATCAACAAGACATCGTTGCGCATCGCGCCCAACGCAATGCGGATGCCGAACTCGCCGGTACGCTGCGCCACAGAATAAGAGACGACGCTGTAGAGTCCTGTCGCCGCTAGTCCCAGCGCCAGCACCGCAAATAGAGCGAAGAGGAACGCGATCATGTGTTCGCGCGCGTATTCCGGCTGCGTGGTGATCCATTGCTCGAGGTTTCGGACTTCGCGGAACGTCTGTTGATCCGGATCGACACTTTGAATTTGCAGCCGCACCGGCCGCAACAGCGAGAGTGGGTCCACCTGGCTGCGTACGAGAATCTGCGTGAACACCGGCATCATGGTGGTGTAGGGGACGTAGAACTCCGGTTTGATCGGCTTGCTGAGTCCATCGTCGCGGGCATCGCCGGCGACTCCGATGACCTGGAACCAGCTATCGGTGCCCGGAGCAGTAAGTTGAAATGGCGGCTCGCCTTTCAATTCGGGAACACGAATCTGGCTTCCGAGGGCATCTCCGTTCGGGAAATATTGTCGCGCCAGCGTCTGGTTAATGACGATGAAGCGGGCTGCATGAGCTGTCTCAGTCTGGTCAAAGATTCGACCTTGCAGTAGAGGAATGTGCAGCACCGTGAAGTACTCGGGACTGATGAAATTCAAGCGCGCTCTTTGTTGCTCCGCGCTGGGCTTTCCCGAAATCTCAAAGCGCTGCTCCCATCCATTGTCAGGCGGGGTCGCGTTAGTCGAGATCCCGGCAGAGACTACCTGGGGCAGGGAAGCGATCTTGGTGCGCAATTGCTCAAAGTACGTGGCCCGTGCCTGCCATTTCGTGTAGGTGTTGTCGTGGACAGGAATACCGACGGACATGACGTTGTGTGGATCGTAGCCGAGATCCACATGCATCATGTGGAGAAAGGCCTGCATGGCAGCGCCAGCTGCAGCCATGAGGAGAAGCGTCAATGCCATCTGTCCGGCGATTAACGTCGTATAAGTGCGCCGGCCTTTGACCCCGCCCGTCATCTTGCGGGTGCTTGACTGCATCACTTGCGCGATTTGTGGACGTGAAAACTGCAGCGCCGGAGCGATCCCGAAAACGATGCCAGTGAGCAGCGCCAGTCCGACGCTGAAGAAGAGTACGGGCAGGTTCATCTTGATCGCGGCTTCGTGTGGGAAAGAAAACGCCGGCAGCCAGTCAACGATCAAATGCAGCAACCGATAGCCCAGCAGCACGCCTAGCAACGTTCCTGCAAAAGACAGCAGCATGGCTTCGGTCAGCAACTGGACGATGATGCGAGTGCGTCCGGCGCCGATTGCGGAACGAACTGCCATCTCATGCTGGCGCGCGGTGCCCCGTGCCAATAGGAGAATCGATACATTGCCGCACCCGATGAGCAACAGCAGCGCTACAGCTCCAAAAAGCAGGTTCAGCGCGCCTCCAAGACGCTCGAGGAACTGATCATTGAGTCCCTGAATGGAAGTCTTGAAGTGCTCGGGAAAATGCGTAGGAGTTTCTTTTGCGAATTGCTCCAGTAATGTCTGAAACTCGCTGTTGGCGGCTGCGTGGGTGACGCCAGGCTTCAGCTTGATCATCGGCATCACCGCTCGCGCAGGATCGGTAGTGAACTTCCATGGCAGGTAAACGTCGCCATCGCCCCAGGTGAAACGCGGCGCCGCAACTCCTACGACCGTGTAGCTCTTATGGGTCAGTTGAATCGTCTTACCCACCACGCTTGGGTCGCCGTTGTAGTGGCGCTGCCAGAACTGATATCCGAGGACAGCGACGGGCTGCGGATCTTGTCCTTCAGGAGCATCAGCAGGAAGAATTCCGCGGCCGAGCAGAGTGGGAACGCCGAAGTGAGTGAACGCGTTTCCCGTGAAGTACACGGCGGTGAGGTCTTCGGGGAGATCTCCTCCGGTTGTCG
This sequence comes from Terriglobales bacterium, assembly GCA_045808065.1. Taxonomy (GTDB): domain Bacteria; phylum Acidobacteriota; class Terriglobia; order Terriglobales; family Acidobacteriaceae; genus Gp1-AA112. Next base: position 179,377 of record JBJMGD010000031.1, read on the forward strand.
TCAGGTTCCATTCGTCCATTGCAGCTACGCTCTCGACCGACCTGGCCTGACGAAACTGCTGCAGCTGCGGACCAGTGAAGCTGATCCAGCGCGGACGTCCAGCATTGTCGTGGACAACCAGATGCACCATGCGCTCGGAGTTGGCGTACGGATACGGATTTACGAGAACCGCATAGATCACACTGAAAACCGCAGTAGTGGCGCCGATGCCAAGGGCGAGCGAGAGGACGGCGACAATACCGAATCCGGGTGAGGTGCGCAACTGCCGCAGAGCGAAGCGGAGATCCTGGAGCATTGCTTGCATGCTGTTCTCCTTCAGGCTCACGAGCCTGAATGCTGCATTCGCTTAGACCGCAATTCTGCAAAAAGGTTTGATCGATTTACGTTGGTCGTCACATATGGTTCATGGTGGGACGGACCACGGCATGATGGGGACAGGTGCAAAGACGCTTTCTCGCTATGCAGCCGTTTTGGTGCGCGTCTAGCGGTCGATGTAGCTCACGCGACACCAACGCTCGTCTCTGGCGGCTAATAACACGTGGGAAGGCCCAAAACTGCACAAGTTGGGTAGCTAAGGCGAAGATCGCTGCTCGCGGTCGCGTAAAGCAAATGTTATCCTAACGTGAACGCAATCTGGGAAAGCGGACCGATGTCTCTCACCATTCTTTGTATTGACGACGAACCCAATGTGCTTGTTGTGCGGAAGATGCTCCTGGAGAGCGTTGGCTATCGCGTGCTGCTGGCCGAGAGCGGACCTCAGGGCCTGGAGATTCTCCGACACGAGAATGTGCACACGGTAATTGTCGATTACAAGATGCCGGATATGACCGGCTCGGAAGTCGCGGAGCACATTCGCAGATTTCGTCCCAGCATGCCCATCATCATGCTCTCTGCGTACATTGATCTTTCCGCCGATCAGCTGAAGGATGTGGACGCTTACGTCACCAAGGGCGAATCGCCCGACGTGCTTCTTCGCACCATAAAAAATGTCCAACCACGCATAGCCAGCAATGCCGGCTAGAACGCCAGAGCCTTCAGGCGCTTCCAAGGTGCGTACCAGCCAGCGCGTGCTGCTCTGCATCGACGATGACGAGTCTCAAGTGCTCATGCAGCGCGCGTTGCTGCACTCCAAAGGCTACGACGTAGTGGTTGCGACTGGCGGCCGTGATGGTCTTGCCGCATTTGGGAATCACCACGTCGATCTTGTGGTCGTGGACTATCGCATGCCCGACCTCGATGGCGGCACCGTCGCCCTCAAACTTAGAGAGAAGAATCCCAACATCCCTATCGTCATGTTCAGCGGCGTCGACGATATCTCTCCCGAAGCTCTTAAGGCAGTGAATTCGCTGGTTAGAAAAGGCGAGTCGCCCACCGCATTGAGCGATGAAGTGCAGAGATTGTTGTCATTCTAAAAGAAGCTTTCAGCTGCGGCTATCAGCGTTCAGCTAAGAACCGACTACATCACTACGGAAGCAACAATGCCGTCCCATCCGGGACGGCATTGTTGCCGGACAGAAAGCGAAATTACGCTTTCTGGCTCCCGATCCTCATGCCGTAGAACGAGCGCCATACGAAGAACAATGAAATCGCGAAGAATAGCACCGCGAGGCCATTGCTGAGTCCGGCTCCTCGTTCGCTGGTCAGGCGGACCGCCAGTTCGACGGCCAGCAATCCGAACAACGTAGTGAACTTAATGATGGGGTTCAAAGCCACTGAGGAAGTGTCTTTGAACGGATCGCCGACGGTATCACCCACGACCGTCGCATCGTGCAATGCAGTGCCTTTCTGCTTGAGTTCCGTTTCCACGATCTTCTTTGCGTTATCCCAGGCTCCGCCGGCGTTGGCCATGAAGATCGCCTGATACAAGCCGAAGATCGCGATGGAAATCAAATATCCGATAAAGAAGAACGGCTCTGCGAAGGCAAATGCCAATGTGACAAAGAACACTGAGATAAAGATGTTCAGCATGCCTTTCTGCGCATACTGAGTGCAGATCTGCACGACTTTCTTGCTGTCGGTTACCGAAGCTTTCTCGACGCCTTCCAGCCGGATATTTGCCTTGATGAACTCGACCGCGCGATATGCGCCGGTGGTAACCGCCTGCGTCGATGCTCCAGTGAACCAGTAAATGACTGCGCCACCTGCAACCAGACCGAGGACGAAAGGAGCATGTAGCAGCGACAGGGACGGCAAGTGCTCGGTTAGTCCGTTTGTCAGTGCCATGATGATGGAAAAGATCATGGTTGTGGCACCGACGACGGCGGTTCCGATGAGCACCGGTTTAGCCGTGGCTTTGAAGGTGTTGCCAGCGCCATCGTTCTCCTCGAGTAAGGCCTTGGCGCGCTCGAAATGAACTTCGCCTTTGTGCTCACGCTGGATTTCCGCTACAGGCACGTTCTCGATGAGGGAGAGTTCGTAAATGGATTGGGCATTGTCGGTGACAGGTCCATAGGAATCGACGGCGATCGTAACGGGTCCCATGCCGAGAAAGCCGAAGGCGACAAGACCAAACGCGAACACCGCCGGTGCGAGCATTAGGGGAACGTCGGTTCCCGCAATGGGAGCGCCGAGACCATGGGTGCTGACCTGGTATCCAACAGCCATCAGAGCGGCCATCGTGAGTCCCAGCCAGTACGCGGAGAAGTTTCCGGCAACTAATCCAGAAAGGATGTTGAGTGAAGCGCCGCCTTCCTTAGACGAAGTCACGACTTCCCGGACGTGGCGCGATTCCGTCGACGTGAAGACCTTTACCAATTCGGGAATCACAGCTCCGGCCAGAGTTCCGCAGGAAATGATCAGCGAAAGCTTCCACCACAATGTGCCATCTCCCAAGTCGGGAATCATCAGCTTGGAAATGATGAAGGTCGCAATGATCGAGAAAACGGAGGTGATCCAGACCAGGGAGGTCAACGGAGCTTCGAAATTCATGTGATCGCTGCTGGCGTAGCGCGCCTTAGCGATAGCATCGTTGATGAAATACGAAAGCGCGCTGGTGACCAGCATCATGATGCGCATGACGAAAATCCACACCAGCAGTTGCACCTGCACCTTCGGATTCGGCACACCGAGCAGGATGAATGTAATCAGCGCCACGCCGGTAACGCCATAGGTCTCAAAGCCGTCGGCGCTCGGGCCGACAGAATCGCCGGCATTGTCGCCGGTGCAGTCCGCGATTACCCCGGGATTGCGTGCGTCATCTTCCTTAATCTTGAAGACGATCTTCATCAAGTCGGAACCGATGTCGGCGATCTTGGTGAAAATGCCTCCTGCGATACGCAGCGCCGCCGCGCCAAGTGATTCACCGATTGCGAATCCGATGAAGCACGGACCTGCGTAGTCACCGGGCACAAACAGCAGGATGAAGAGCATGATCAGCAACTCGACGCTGACCAGCAGCATGCCGATGCTCATGCCGGCTTTGAGGGGAATGGCATAGAGCGGGAAGGGCTTGCCTCGAAGACCGGCGAACGCAGTACGCGAGTTCGCGAAGGTGTTCACGCGGATGCCAAACCACGCCACACCGTAGCTGCCGAGAATGCCGACGATGCTGAAGGCAAGAATGATGGTCATCGTCAACGCCACCGGGTGTCCCGGAATGGGAGCGAGGATTCCGAAGTAAAGCGCGATAATCACCGCGATGAATATCCACAGCAGCGCGATGAACTTGCCTTGGGTGACCAGATAGGTCTTACAAGTCTCGTAGATGAGTTCTGAAACTTCGCGCATCGAGCGATGTACTGGCAAATTCTTGAGATTGACGTAAATTCCCAGCCCGAACAGCAGCCCAAGCACACAGAAAATAAGCCCGATCAGCAGCAGATTGTGGCCATTCATGCCAAGGAAATCCACACTGGATAGGTCAGGAAGTTTGAGATTGGCTTCGCCCGCCGGCTCAGCGGTTGGCGCAAGATTCCCCTGCGCTTGAGCGAGAGCCATCGGGCTCTGCAGAAGGAGCATGAAGAATAAGGCGGAAACAACCCCGAAGGTGCGGGACAGCACTTTGAAAATCGACGATATTCGTTGCGGTGTAGACGGGACACCGGTCATCAGACCAGGGCGCAAGGTCAGCATAAGAATCCTCCAGAGGCTTCATTTCTCGAGTTGAAGGAGCATGAACACTCGTCGCCAGACATTGGCGGCGTCGCAATCCCGGAACCCGCGCTTCCACTCGGACAGTGTTCTGAAGCTTGGCCGCGTCTCCGTCCATCCCGCAGAGCGGGAGGAACACCCAGGGTGGGATCACTTTTTGCCCGAACAAGCAGTGCGCAAGGAAGCAGCGCCGAGGTCAGGCAAACCCCTGTTTATAACATGCCTGAAAAAATAGGGTCAAACAGAGCGAACCGATGTCGTGCCACTGGAAGCCGATGTTGCGTAACTAGACGCTCTCCGTAAAGCCAGTTCATGATTACGAGCCGCATCCCAGCCTCGCACGCATGATGAGAGGTTCGGGCCTGGCGGCGCCCCACACCTTCATCCGTGACGGTCCCGAGCATTCCGCGGCGCCACGTTACAATTCCCGCACGTGATCCATGACTTTTCCGGCTGACATTACCGCGATCCAAGACGAACTCACCTTGCACTGGCACCAGGATGTCTCAGCCGCTGCTGGAGGCGGGGTTGAAGCGCTCGTAATCCAACAGCACCGACAAAACTTTGCCCTCTGGCATGAGGAGGACCGGGCGCGTTCTACTCTCGCTTCTGCGGAAGAAATCGCCCAAACCAAACGCAACATCGACCTGCTCAACCAAATACGCAACGATCTGGTGGAAGCCCTCGACCAAGAACTGCTCCAGCAGCTTGAGTCCAACGGGGTCAATATGACTGGCGAGCTTCATTCGGAGACGCCGGGCATGATCATCGACCGGCTCTCGATCCTGTCACTCAAGATTTTTCACACTCGCGAGCAGACCGCACGCAAAGACGCGGCGCTCGAACACATTCAGCGAAACCGAGAGCGCCTGGACGTTCTGCTGCGGCAGCGGAAAGAGCTTTCGGAATGTCTAATCGCACTCTGGAATGACGTTCAAACAGGACGGCGACGCTTCAAACTCTACCGCCAACTCAAGATGTACAACGATCCCAACTTGAATCCAGAGATTTACGGCGAGAAAACAGGCGAAAGATAGGGAAAGACTTTTAGGGCAAGACTCGTGTGGGCCTTCCCCGGCACTTAATTAACGACCAGTGCCCAATCTAGTCCCTGAGCAGGTCCCGGAATTTCCACCGTTCGCATACCCAATCGGCATACTCCGTAATTTCTTCAGCACGTCCGACTCGCGACGCTCGACAGCAATCGCTTCCAGCTCGGTCACGCTAGTTTCAATGGCGTGCGGAACCTGTCCGACGTCGATTGAATATATCCGAGGAAACTCAGTGGTGCCGATCTGAGCTGCGGTCTCGGAAAACACTTCGTCGAGCTTCTCGCCGGCCCGAATTCCTACTATTTTGATTTGGACATCTGTGTGCGGAGACTGTCCTGACATCGCGATCATCTTATGCGCGATGGTGGCGATCTTCACCGGGTTTCCCATCTCGAGTACGTAGACCTCGCCCTTGTTAGCGACGGTGGAAGCTTGTAAGACCAGCTCCACTGCCTGCGTAACCGTCATGAAGTACCGACTCATGCGCTCGTCAGTGATGGTGACAGGTCTTCTCTCGGCAATCTGCTTCTGGAAAATCGGTATTACGCTGCCTCGAGTTCCAACGACATTTCCAAATCGGACACACGCGAAGCGAGTGCCCCGGGAATTTGCGCGGTTCTGAACCAGCATCTCTGCAATGCGCTTCGTGGCGCCCATCACACTAGAAGGCCGAACCGCTTTGTCGCTCGAGATCATCACAAAGCGTTCGCTACCAAATTCAAGCGCAGCGTCGGCAATGTTCCGCGTTCCGATCACGTTGTTAAGCACGGCTTCGCTGGCGTTCGTTTCCATGACGGGAACGTGTTTATAAGCCGCCGAGTGCAAAACGATGTCAGGCCGATGCTGTGTGAACACATGCTTTACCCGCCCTTGATCGCGTATATCGCCGACGAGGGGAACAACATCGACCGTCATTTCTGCCTGTAGTAAGTCACTATGGATTTCGAAAATCGAATTCTCGTCGTTATCGAGCAGTAGCAAACGGGAAATGCCCAACTCGCACAATTGCCGGCATAACTCCGAACCGATCGATCCGCCTGCACCAGTGATTAGCACGCTGCGATCGCGATAAACCTCGAGCACTTTTGGATGAGCTGGCGATTTGGCATGCTCCTTTGCGAAAAGCTTTTCAGGAGCCAGGTGAGCTGTCACGCGAACGTGCCCACGCATGACGTTGGCCGCCGACGGAAGGAGGCGTATCTCAGTTCCAAAATGAGCAGCCGTCGAGACGGCGTCCGGGTAGGAGCGGATAGTTGCGTCGGCAATCAGGAGGACGTCGATTGCTGCCTGACCGAGCAGACGGGAAAGGTTGGCTGGTTCAGCAATCACTCGAACTCGTCCAATTTCAAAGCCCTGCAATTGTTTTTCTTCAGCCACGAGGCCGACCACCTCAAGGTCGGGGAAGATGCGAACCTGACCAAGAGCCGTCGCGAACGTTTCTTTTGTGCCCAGCAGCAAAGCCCGCCTGGGTACCAGGTTTGAACGCAGACTCTCTTCGTAAGCAGCACGGCGGAACGCGCGCACTCCTGCAGACAAGCCAACGAACATGACGAGATCGAGTCCAATCACTCCACTCGGGATCTCGGCGACGGGTGAGATATGTCTGGCCGTGAGGCGAAGAGCCAACATCAGCACGGAAGGCGGAAGACTGGCGAGCAGCAACTGGCCTGCATCTTGCACGCCCAAATGCCGCCAGACAGTGCGGTATCCAGAGACAAGCATTATGGTCGATGGGCGCAAAAGCGGCATTGCGACGGCCCAGAACCATGTCGCAGGCACATAGTGGCGAGGCACGGCGAAATCAAAGCGCAGCTCATACGCGAGTATTACGGCCGCGATTGCGGCGCATGAGTCCAAGATCAGCTGAATGCTTCGTTGCTTGATTTGTCGAGGAAGGGATTCGCTGACGTCATGACAGGCCAGCAAGAGTGAACGGATCGCGCGAGGAGTGCGCCGTGGGTCTATCCTCAACTCAGGTGGGATTGAAGATGGGGCCGCCATTCAGGATTTGCGGGTGTCCTTCGGTACGGCGAGTAAGGGGAGGCTGCGAATTCTACTCTGCGATTCACGGGTCGTACATACAAAAATGCTATGTGATGGAATTGGACCTAAACAAGCTTAGAGCGGTGTGGAGCGACCTGCAACGGCGCCGTCGTTGTGCAAAAAACGGACACATGTTACTCTCCTATAGAGACTTAAAGGACGAAAAATATATAGGAGTTCAACAGCTTCAGTGTTAGCTAGAGAGCGCAAACAAGACGTCATAACCCGGTTCCGCACCCACGATACCGATACGGGAAGCCCAGAAGTTCAAATCGCGGTGCTCAGCGAGCGGATCGGCGAACTGACGGATCATTTCAAATCGCACCAGAAGGATCACGCCTCCCGCCGCGGTCTCCTGATGATGGTCAGCAAGCGTCGCCGCCTGCTCGACTACCTCAAGACTTACGATTCCGAGCGCTATAAGGACGTAATCCAGAAACTCGGCATTCGCAAGTAACAGGAGCTGGGCGGCCCATTCTCCGCTTTCGCCAGTTGGAATCGAGCGATCTCGATTCGGCTATTTTGTAGCTTTCGCGCGCAGAATTGGCATGCCTCTTCCCGAGCGCACGTACGATGCCGACCTTAGGTCGAGACTAGCATTGCCACAATCTCTTACGACCCATCTCGACTCCTTTACTGAGAGGCCGACGAATGTCCGCCTACAAACTGCTCCCGATGCTGCCCGTTGGCAGCGCTCCCACGAAATGAGGAATTCATGAAGCAAGAGGCATCCGTTGAACTCACCGGCGGTAAGCGAATGAACTTTGAAACCGGCCGCCTGGCCAAGCAGGCTCCCGGCGCTGCCGTAGTTAGGATCGCTGACAATATCGTGCTGGCCACGGCCGTTGCAGCTGCCGAGCCCCGCGAAGGACAAGATTTTTTTCCGCTCACCGTTGATTATCGCGAATATACCTACGCCGGCGGACGCATTCCCGGCGGCTTTATCAAGCGCGAAGGGCGTCCTAGTGAGCGCGAAATTCTCACCGCCCGACAGATTGACCGTCCTATTCGCCCGCTTTTCCCAGAAAATTTCAAGAACGAAACCCAAGTGATAGCGCTAGTACTGTCCGCTGACACCGAGAACGATCCGGACGTTTGCGCGATCAATGGAGCATCCTGCGCGCTCGCATTGTCGGATATTCCCTTTGGCGGCCCTGTAGGGGCGGTTCGCATTGGCCTGGTAGATGGCAACATGGTCGTGAATCCGAGTTATGACGAGATGCGCGGGAGCCAACTCAACATCATGGTGGTCGGAACGAAAGACGGCATCGTGATGATCGAGTCGGGGGCGAAGGAAGTCACTGAGGATCACGTAGTGGATGCCATCGAGTTCGCCCACGGTGAGATCAAGAAAATCTGCTCTGCAATTACGGACCTCGCGTCTCGCGCAGGAAAACCGAAGCGACAGGTCGCTGCGGCAGAATTTGACGAAAAATATTATCGAGATATGAAGTCCAAGATCGGCGACCGCCTCGCGGACGCGCTCGATACGAAAAAGTACCAAAAGATCGACAGCTACAGCAAAGTTGCGGAGATCAAGAAGGAGCTCAAGTCGAAGCTGCCCGAGGGCGACGAAGCGGCTTCTGACAAACTCGAGCACTACTACGAAGTTATGCGCGAGCGGTTGTTCCGGGAGCAGGTGACAAAAGATCGTGTGCGACCTGATCGCCGCAAGTTCGATGAAATCCGACCCATCAGCATTGAAGTCGGTGTGCTGCCCCGTACACACGGGTCTGCCATCTTTACGCGCGGAGAAACCCAGGCCTTGGTTACGACCACTTTGGGAACTTCGGACGACGTGCAGCGCCTAGAGAACTTTGAAGGCGAGAAGAAGAAAACGTTCATGCTCCATTACAACTTCCCGCCGTTTTCTGTCGGCGAGACTGGCCGCATGACAGGTGTTGGGCGACGCGAAGTCGGTCACGGAGCCCTGGCGGATCGCGCTATAACCGCAGTTCTGCCGGATGCCACCGTGTGGCCGTATACGATGCGCGTAGTCTCCGACATTCTCGAGTCCAACGGATCTTCCTCGATGGCTTCCGTGTGCGGCGCGACATTGTCATTGATGGACGCGGGCGTTCCCCTCAAGTCGCCCGTTGCCGGGATGGCTATGGGCTTGGTGAAAGAAGGCGACGATTACGCCATCCTTTCGGATATCGCCGGCGCCGAGGATCATTACGGCGACATGGATTTCAAAGTCGCGGGAACGCGGCAGGGAATCACCGCCTTGCAGATGGATATCAAGATTTCCGGCATTACCGGACAGATCATGCGCGAGGCGCTCGAGCAAGCGCGTCGTGGACGCCTATTCATCCTCGACAAAATGCAGGAAGCCCTCCCCGAGGCGCGCACGGCGGTCTCGAAATTTGCGCCGCGCATTCACACATTGCAAATCCCTGTGGACAAAATTCGTGACCTCATCGGCCCTGGCGGCAAGGTGATACGCGGAATCGTCGAGCAGACTGGCGTAAAAATCGACGTGGAAGATTCGGGCAAGGTCAACGTCGCTTCCAGCGATGAAGCCATGATGAGCAAGGCGCTCCAGATCATCGGAGACATTACCGCAAGTCCCGAAATAGGAAAGACGTATTTGGGCAAAGTCGTGCGCCTGGCCGATTTCGGCGCGTTCGTGGAGATCTTCCCCGGGACCGATGGTCTGCTGCACATCAGCGAAATTGCCGAGCACCGCATCAAGGACGTTCGCGACGAATTGCACGAAGGCGATCAGATTCTGGTGAAAGTTTTGGCCATTGAAGGCAATCGGATCAAGCTTTCACGAAAGGCCATTCTGCGGGAGCAGCGTGCCAAAATGGGCGGAGCTCCGGCGGCAGGAGATCACTCAGGCGATGGTGACGGTCAACACGCCGCAGCTGCCAGTGCCAATGGTGGAGAAAGCATAACTATCGAGGGTGGAGCGGATTTCCCGGAAGGGGATGACGAGCCGAACTTCAACCGTGTCGAGGGCGAGCCCGCGCATGCCGCCCAGGGAGACCGCCCGCAAGGGATGCGCCGCGAAGGTGGACGCCCTCCAGGAGGCGGCCGAGGACGCCGTCATCATGGTGGAGGACGGCGTGGTGGCGGTGGCGGCGATCGCAACCGTGGCGGCGGTGGCGGTGGCGGTGGTAGGCATTAAACAGACTGATTGCAAGAGACGCGGCATGGCCCGCGTCTTTTGCATTTGGGCTCGATAGGACACCAACACCGAGTCCCCAAACAACGGCATCGCCCGATTCTAGCCATCTCCTCGCATGCTTCCTCACTTTTCCAGAAGGCACTACATCGCATACGCATCCATCTGCCTCATCTGGGGCAGCACCTGGGGTGCAATACGTTTGCTGGTACGCGATGTCCCGCCGCTGCGCGCTGCAGGCGTGCGCTTCTTTCTTGCCGCCATTGTGCTGCTCGCGGTCGCGCTTTACCAAAATCGGAAGCTAAGCTTAACCGGGAAGCAATGCCGCGCGTTGATCGTGCTGGGATTCACGATGATGGGCTTACCTTATGGCCTGCTCTTCTGGGCTGAGTACCGCATCAGTTCGTCCATGACAGCCGTGCTGTTTTCTACGTGCCCGCTGTTTGTTGCGCTGTTCACGCAGTTGTTGACGCAGATCCGTGTTCCACGTCGCGCGGTCTTTGCGATGGTGATCGCGCTGGGCGGAATCTCAGTGTTGTTCTATACCGGACTCTCGGATTCGGTGTATCTGCTGTTGGGTGGCGGCGCTGTAATGCTTGCAGTGGTGATTAGTAGCTGGTCTGCGGTGTTCGCCAAACGGGAAATCAGCGATGTGAATCCACTGATTGGCACCGCGATCCAGTTTTGCGTCTCGGCCGTGGTGCTGTTCGCAGGCAGCCTGATCTTCGAACAGAATCGCCCGTCAGACTGGAACCAGACCAGCATTCTCGCTCTGATCTTTCTTACCGTCTTCGGTTCTGTGGTTGCGTTTTCCGTTTACTACTGGCTGCTAAGAAGTATGCAGGCTTATCAGCTTTCAACCACGAATCTCGTAGTGCCGGTCATCGCCATGGCCGAAGGTGCGCTGCTCCTACGTGAGCCGGTTCCACTGACAATGATTGGAGCTGCCGTGTTGGTGTTGGTGGCAGTCGCTGCTGTGCTGAAAGCCGAGGATGAGAAGCCGCTATCGCTGGAGCTCGAAGAGCCGGCCGTGGAGTCGTGACAGAAAGCAGCGTGCGGCGTCGCTACCCTTCTTACGCGAATGCGCCAGTCAGTTGCTGTCCAGTTTTCTTGGGAAGCATCTCGCCGATACGTTTTATCTGCGCGCCGACTCCTCGCAGTTTCTCTTCAATGCGCTCGTAGCCGCGATCGATGTGATAAACGCGATCGATGATCGTTTCACCGTCAGCAACCAGAGCAGCCAACACCAGCGACGCTGATGCGCGCAGGTCCGAGGCAAGCACGGCGGCAGCGCTAAGCTGAGTCTTTCCGCGCACGGTTGCGCGGCGTCCTTCAATCTTGATGTCGGCTCCCATGCGTACCAACTCTTGGGCGTGCATGAAGCGGTTCTCGAAGATGTTCTCTGTGACTACTGAAGTGCCTTCAGCTTGCGTAGTGAGCGCCATGTATTGCGCCTGCATGTCGGTGGGAAAGCCTGGGTGCTCCTCGGTGACCACGTCAGCAGCCCTGAGATTCCCATCGCTCTGGACGCGGACGGAATCCGCAGTGGTGCGTATTTTCACTCCGCACTCCTGAAGCTTTGCCAATAGTGCGCCCATATGGGTTGGGTCGCATCCAGCAACGATCAGGTCACCGCCGGTAATCGCACCGGCAACTACAAAGGTTCCTGCTTCAATGCGGTCGGGAATAATGCGATGCTTTGCTCCGCCCAGCCGCTGGACGCCTTTCACACGAATGGTTGATGTGCCCGCGCCTTGGATGTTCGCGCCCATTTTGTTTAGCAGAGCGGCAAGATCGGCAACTTCGGGTTCACGCGCGCAGTTTTCCATCACAGTTTCGCCATCCGCGAGAGTGGCCGCCATGAGTAAATCTTCGGTCCCGGTGACGGTGATCTTCTCGAAGTTGATGTGCGCGCCGCGTAGACGGTCGGTCTTGGCTTCGATATAGCCGTGCTCCTGGGTAATCTGCGCTCCCATCTTTTCGAGACCTTTAATATGCAAATCGATCGGACGAGCGCCTATGGCGCAGCCACCTGGCAGCGACACCCGAGCGATGCCAGTACGGGCAACAAGGGGACCAAGCACCAGCGTAGAGGCGCGCATGGTCTTCACCAGCTCGTACTTGGCTTCCGGCGTGCTTAAATTGCGGCAGCAGATGACGGTGCGATGGTGGGCGCGTCCATACCCGAGTTCAACTTCGGCGCCCATTGATTCGAGCAGCTTGCGTTCGGTTTGAATGTCGCGAACGTCAGGAATGTTTTCGAAGACGACCGGTTCTTCGGTCAGGAGGGCTGCGGCCATCGCGGGCAGCGCCGCATTCTTTGCTCCGCTAACGCGAACGGTTCCGACCAGCGGATTGCCGCCGCGAATTACAAATTTATCCATAAAGGGGGACTTTCGCCTTTGCCGCAGTTGAGCCTGCGATTGATTTGATTCTACCCGCTGCCGGGGTGACTCATATCCGACATTTACCTCATTCAGCTGATGCTCTTGTTCCGGAAGAGCTAGCACTTCCGGAGGATTGGATTGCTCTGCGCACATTTCCGGACGCCGCCCTGAGTCGGCGCCTCGCCTCCGTACGGCTTATACCCGTTTTAAGCATGATCAGGGCAATGGGCACGCTTCTTCCCGATTGTGTCAGGGCCTCGCTTGCCTGCTCCCGATCCACGCCGGCAGCTGTGCTGAGGATGGTGATGGCACGCTCGAACAGTTTCGTGTTCTTCAGCGAGACATTCACCATGAGATTGCCGTACACATAACCCAGACGCGTCATCGCTCCAGTCGTGATCATGTTCAGGATCATCTTCTGGGCGGTGCCTGCTTTCATCCGGGTAGATCCTGAAAGCACCTCAGGTCCCACCTCTGCGGTGATGGCAATATCCGCAGCCCGGGTCAGGGCCGCATCAGGATTGCAAGATACCGCGACGGTCCGAGCCCCCTTATTCCGCGCATATTCGACCGCTGCAATCGTATATGGCGTTCGCCCGCTGGCTGCGATGCCTATTACCACGTCTCTTTTCGAAGGACGCAGCTTTGCCAAATCGCACTGGCCGAGTTCGGCCGAATCCTCGTCGGCCTCTACCGCCCGCCCAAGTGCTTTCTCTCCGCCGGCAATCACGAACCGAACCTGCTTTGGATCGGTGCTGAATGTCGGTGGGCACTCCGTGGCATCAAGGGCTGCGACACGTCCACTTGTACCTGTGCCCACGTAGATAAGGCGCCCGCCACGCTTCAAAGCTTCCGCGACGGCATCAATAGCCAGCGCGATCTGCGGCAGCGCTTTACTTACGGCACCTGCCACCTTTGCGTCTTCACCGTTGATGATGGTTGCGATCTCCAACGCAGACTTGGTGTCGAGCGCTTGGGAGACTCGGTTCTGTTGTTCTGTGGTTAACGAAGCGAGAGATTCGCGAGCCGATATAGACATTGGGACCTTGGGTTGAGTTTACGGTATAGAACTCCGGTTGCATTTGCGTCAGCCGGTGGTCGCCTGGGTTCGAGATTCAAATCGCGGTAAATCAGAAATCATCCGACTTTACAAGTTCTTGCATCATGGCATCGTGAAACCGCGGCCGGACGTGCTTGATCAATTTCGATTGATTGTCCGGCCAGGTGCGATTGGTTAGCAGAGCGATGGCAACGCCGCGTTCGGCGTCAATCCAGAGCGATGTACCTGTGTAACCGAGATGTCCGAAGGAACGCGGAGAGAAATGACTTCCTGATTGTGAGGGAAGCGACGGAGTGTCCCACCCCAGCGCACGAGAAGTACGCGAAGGCGATTGCTGGCGATTCGTAAAGAACGCGGTCGTCTCGGGAGAGAACAATTGCGGGACGTCGCCGAGCATGCAAGCTGAGAACTTCATCAGGTCGGCCGTGTTCCCGAACGCGCCGGCGTGGCCCGCAATGCCACCCATCACGCTGGCATTCTCATCGTGGACTTCCCCTTGGATCACCCGATGCCGGAACTCCCGGTCGTCGCGGGTAGGGGGAATGCTAGTGCGGAGCTGCGCGGGAGGACAAAACCGGGTTGACCTCATCTTCAACGGCATGAACACTTCACGCGCGCAAAAGGAATCGAGTGGTTCGCCTGCGATCCGTTGCAGTAACTCTCCAAGCAGGATGAATCCAATGTCGCTGTATTCCGCGCGAGTTCCCGGTGCTACTTCGAGCGGTACTTCAAAGACAAGTTCAAGCAGGGATTCGCGAGTCTTGGCTCGCTCGAACAGCCTCACGTACGCCGGCAATCCGGAAGAGTGCGCCAGAAGCATCTCAGCGCTCACTTCATTTCGTCTTGAATCGACGGCTCGAAATTCTGGCAAGAAGGTGATGATTGGCTGTTTGAGATCGAGCTGGCCACGCTGGTAGAGCAACATGGCCATGCCCGTTGTAGCGACTACCTTTGTGACCGACGCCAGATCGAAGACGGTCGAGAGCGTTACATCTTCGGATCCTTCGTCATAGGTGAACCGACCGACTGCACCCTGAAGAACAATCTCGTGATCTCGTAGCGCCGCAAAGGCTGCGCCCGGAAACGCTCTTTGTTCGACTGCCTGGGCGAGCACAGCCACAGCATGCTGTCCTGAGAATCCACTGGCCCGACGGATCACACTCGCCGGGACTTGGCCAACCACTTCGAAACCATGTGTGGGCGGCGGATCACTCATGCTCAACAGTTTAAGGGAAGCAGTGACATCATCCGAAGTAGAAGGAGCCTCGGTAGATACGTGGCCTGCCGCTTCGAGGGATCGCGAAAAGTAGGCGCTCTGCACGGTGTGCCGGCCGGCAGCCCGGGCCACCCATGGAGCAGATGTGCGACGATTGCATGGCTTCGCAAGTACGACGTTCTAAGATTGAGTCCCACATGTGATTGAGGAGAACCATCTTGAAATTGGCAACGTTCTTGTTGATTTTGCTTCTGAGCTTCGCGGCATTCGCGCAAGACGGCCGCCCCGCATTTCTTCCCAACTCGGTCTCAGTCGGAGCCGACGGAGATTTCGAGTCTGCACCTGATACTGCTGTGATCTCGTGCGCGCTTTCTGCTCAGGAGAAGACATCGCAGGCTGCGTTCGAAAGCGCAAGCCGCCTTGCAGAGCAGATGCGTCAAGCTTTGCGTTCCGCCGGAGTGGACCCGAAAACTGCCGAGCTTTCGGGCTACAGCTTGTATCCGATGTTCGATTACAAGAATGCGAAGCAAAATGTAATCGGCTACCGCGTGGGCACAAGTGTAACTATCAAGCTGAAAGACTTCGGTAAGATCGCGCCCGTCACTCAAGCGCTAGCTGGACTGAATGGGATTACCGGCCAGAACATGAGCTACGATCTCGAAGAAATCGACGCAGCCAAGCAGAAGGCTATCGATCACGCATACGCCCGCGCGCGCGGATATGCGGACACTCTGGCCAAGGCTAGTGGGAAGCAGCTTGGAAGTCTGGTTTCGGCTGCAGTAGACACGCAGCAGGCAATGCCTGTGGTTCCTTACGCGCGCGTAGCGATGCAAGAGACCAATGCTGCGCTAACGAAGACGCCGACCGAAGACTTTCAGCCGAGCAAAATCAAAGTTAGCGCACACGTTAATGCGGTCTTTGCATTGCAGTAAGAGCTGCAAAGGTGCGTTATCCGCGTCTCTTGGGCTCAATTCGGTAAGGGCAAGGGCCCATGGCTGAGTAACGTCAGGAAACGCGGATCTTTTCTGAAGCCTACGAACTCATGATCTTTTTCAAACGCCTCTGCAACCTTGAAGCCTTCTTCCATAGCCTTCTTCAGATACAGCAGACAATGGTCTGCGTCGCCCCGAGTCGCGAACATCTTTGCAATCACGTAGGAGTATCGCGCACGGTCCTCAGGTGAAGACATATGCGCAGTGATACCGGCCTGCGAGTGCCGCTCGAATATTTCCGGATCGAGTGACAGAGCGGTCGCGTATTCCTGACTCGCTTTCTCGTACTGATGCTTAGCGAAGTAGGCCGTGCCGAGGTTGCTATGGAAGCTCGCGGAGTCTCCATTCAGTGCGATGGCCTTGTGGTAGTAGCGGATCGCCTTTCCATAACTCCGCTGGTTGTAGTACACGACGCCAAGATTGTTGGTCGCTTCCGGGTAACGCGCATTGCTTTTCATCGCGTGCTCGAACAGATGCTTCGCTTCGCTGAAATGCAGCATCTGCAATTGCGCTATCCCCTCTTTGTTGTAGAGCTGAGCGGGAGAAGCGCTCTTATGGATGGCGGCATCGTAGTAGTCGATCGCGTCCGCGTAAAACTTTTCCGCGCGGAGAATGTCGCCGTTTTCTTCGAGCTCGGCGGCGCTGGCAGTCGCCGATGGCGGTTCAATGCGGCGCAATTGCGCGGGCGTTGTCATGGTTGTGGAATTGTCATTCAGCAAAGGAATTTGATTTTGCGCGAACGAATAGGCGGTGGCGAATGCGAATGCGAACACGAACCAGGAACCAGACTTCACGATGACCTCCCAGGTGCTTGCGGTCGCGGGTTCTACCTTGGCGCAGCGGGTGGCGGAGAACTCTGCGGCTGAGTTTGGGTGGTATTATCCCCCTTTATTGCCCCGAAAATCTTCCCAAAAAAGCCTTTTTTCTTCTTGTCGTCATCGTTGGCCGGGTTTGGCTGGCCAGCTTGGCCGGGTTGAGCGGTCCCTGGGGAGACCTGAGCGGCTTGCTGGGACGGGTCGGTGACGGGGGGTGCCGGAGGCTTGGGCACGACCCCAAATAGCTTCTGGAAGAAGCCTCGCTGATCGCCTGCGGTCATCTCGCAAGTCTGTCTCGGCTCGGTACCCGCTATGAAGGCTGCTGGATAGTCATTCGGGCAGACCGGAGTGGCAAGGTAATTCGTTACCTTATCGAGGCTTACCTCTACAACTCCGGGAGGAGGCGAAAACGGCTTAACCCCGTCCTTATACTGCGGAAGAGCGATAGCCCGCTTCATGAACTGCGACCAGATGGGAGCGGCCGTTCTAGAGCCTTCTAGTTTCAGATCGCTGTAGTCGTCGTAGCCAATCCACACAATGCAGAGAAGGTTGGTCGTATAACCGGCAAACCATCCATCGTGTGAGGTGCCAGTCTTGCCGGCTGCGGGCGCACTGAAGCCATCTCTTCCCCGAACGGCGGCCGCAGTGCCGTAGTTCATCACGCCTTCCATCATGGTCGTGATGACGTAGGCCACTCTGGGGTCGAGCACTTGGCGGGTGTCAGTGTTGAAGTCCTGAATTATGTCACCCTTGGCGTCCCGGACCGAGGTGACGAAGATGGGGGAAATCCGTGTTCCGTTGTTGGCGAAGACGGTGTAGGCTCCGGCCATTTCCATCGGAGTGGCGTCATACGAGCCAATGGCCATTGCAGGTGTGGCTCGCACAGATTTGATGCCGGCAGCGCGAGCTAAAGCAGCAACCTTGTCGTATCCAACTGCTTCTGCGACCTTCACGGTCGCGTTGTTCAGAGAATGCGCGAGCGCAAAGCTGGCGCTGACCGGACCAAAGTACTTATCCTCAAAATTCTTAGGTGTGTAGATCTTGTCTTCATATTGGAAGACAGTGGGAGCGTCGTCGATGATGCTCGCCGGAGTGAAGACGAGCTGTGCTCCGTTCAAAGCCGAATTTACCGCAGCCGCAAACACAAATGGCTTAAAGATTGAACCTGTGGGACGACTGGCGACAGCGTGATTGAGCTGGCTTTGACCGTAGTTTCGGCCCCCGGCCAAGGCCAGCACCGCGCCAGTATGCGGATCAATGCACACCAGGGCTACCTGCGCGTCGGGTCCGGGACGTACGGTGGTTACGACTTTCGCGGACTTGCCTTTGCCCTCTCTAACCTTTTTCGTGCGCTGCTTGCGGACTTGATCGTCCACCAGCTTCATGCCAGCGTCGATGGCGTCGGCAGCCGCTTTCTGCAGAGCGAGATCGAGGCTCGTATAAATACGGTAGCCGTTGTCGTTGAGATCGCTGTCCTTGTATTCAGAAAGTAGCGATTCACGAACCATGTCGACGAAGTAGGGAGCATCGCTGGCTTCCACGTTGGGCGCGGCCAACTTCAACGGAGTGGCTTTAGCCTGATCTGCCTGCGCCTGAGAGATTACCTCGTTCTCCACCATCGCCTGAATCACCAGATTGCGCCGCTCCATGGCGCGATCGGGGTGACGATAAGGAGAGAAGTATGTCGGGCCATTCACGATTCCGGCCAGCAACGTGGCCTCAGGAAGGGTGAGGTCGCCAATGTCCTTTCCAAAATAGGCTTGCGACGCCTCGCCAAATCCTTTGATGGCAAAGGATCCGCGCTGGCCCATGTCGACCTGATTCACATAAAGCTCGAGAATCTGCTTCTTCGAAAGACGCTGTTCGAGCTCGACAGCGATCAGCATCTCTTCTAGCTTGCGCTTCACGGTCTGTTGCGGTGTCAGAAAGAAGCCGCGAGCAAGCTGCATGGTAAGCGTCGATCCACCCTGCTTGTGGTGGCCGCGCAGGTCGAGCAGAACGGCTTCCGCCAAGCGGTAATAATTCACGCCGCTATGCTGAAAGAAACGCCGATCTTCGATGGACAGAATGGCGTTCACAAGCACCGGCGGCATGTCGTCGTAGGTGATGAGGCGCCGCTTGGAGCGGTTCTCGCGGTCGAAGAGGCCGGTGACCAGCTGAGGTTCGAGCTCGTAAGCGTCTAACGCTGCGCCGTTCTGCTGGTTAATGCGATCAATTTTGCCGCCAGCGAAATGGATCGTCGCTGCTTCAGGGGTGTGATAAGACTCAGAGCCCGGACGAACCTCAATGTAGGTATCGCCCTCTTTGTAGCTGCCGATACGAGAGCCGTTACGTTCGGTCTCTTCGGTGTATCCAGCGCGGCGCAATTCGGCGGCGATGGCACCTGCCTTGAGTGTTTCTCCGACGCGTACCGTCTCAGGCGCTGCATAGATCTTTGCTGAGTTGGCAAAAATTGGGCCGTGAAGGCGCTTATCGACGATCTTCTGGTACTTGACGTAGTAGTACGCGAAGACACCGAACAGCATCATGCAGATGATGATGAATCCGGCTACGGAGGCCTTTACGGCAGGGTGGGAAAGATGTCCGTGGATGCCCTTGCCGCGGGGGATTTTTAATTTGATTGCCAATGTAAGAAACTGCTACTCAATAGATTAGACGAAAGCTGGCTCTTGCGGTTGTGGAACTGCCCTCTCCATTTAGACGCTGAAGACCGTCACATAGCTGCTCTTTATGGCATCCGGTTTGCGGGAAGAGGATCGATTTTGCCGCCATTTTTTGCGGCTGGATGGAAGTCCATGTCGAAGGGATGCAGCATAGCGTCCACATGGACCGTGTAGTTCACGCCAATGGTCACGTCTCCCCCCCCCTTCTGAATTACAACGTTCTCCGGGTTTACGGGCACACCGATGTCGGCGATAGCCCTCTTCACCAGATCGCGAATGCCGTTTTCGTCCAGGGGCGAATACTCGTTGTTTCGAGAAATGCTCTGGATTTCCTCCTGAAACTGATATGCCGCGATATAAGGAGGCAGGATCTTCCATAGCAAATAGAAGCCTGCGACGACAACCAGAACTCCGACCAGCGACTTGAGTCTTTGCATGGGTTTACCAGCAACAGCCCGAGCCAATTATTGCGCGATTTGCTGCAATTTCTCGGTAATTTCGGCCATGCTAGCATCCACTGATTCACGTGTCGAGCGTTGTACTAGCTCAACTTTTCCTTCGGAAACCTTCTTGCCAACATTGATTCGATAGGGAATACCCACTAGGTCGGCGTCCTTGAATTTCACTCCGGCACGGTCGTCGCGGTCGTCAAGCAGCACGTCAAAACCGGCGGCCGCGAGCTTGGCGGCAACCTCCTCGGCTGCGCCCCTGATCGCAGGATCGCTGACGTTTGTCGGGGTGACCACGACCTCGAAGGGAGCAATGCTGCGTGGCAGCCAGAAGCCGTCCTTGTCATTGCTCTGCTCGATGGCAGAAGTAAGAATGCGCTCTATGCCGATCCCATAACTGCCCATGATAGGAGGCACTTCCTTCCCACCCTGATCGAGCACACGAGCCCCCATGGAGTCTGAATACTTGTAGCCAAGCTTAAAGATGTGCCCGATCTCAACCGCTTTGGCGACGACCATCGCCGTGCCGCAATTCGGACACCCTTCACCGGCTTCCACGTTGCGCACGTCTGCGTACTCCTTGACGGCGAAATCGCGTCCGGGGGTTACGTTGCGCAGGTGATACCCCTCCTTGTTCGCTCCGCTAATGAGATTGGTTCGGCCTTCCAGGGCCTTGTCGACGTAAACCATTTTCATGCCATCGACGCCGCCAGCATTGAACTCGTTCATCTCCAGGCCAACTGGGCCAAGGTAGCCTGCGGGAGCTTTAAAGATCGACTCGATTTCTTCTCCATGCATGGGGCGAAGCTCTCTTGCGCCCGTCGCCGCAAGAAGCTTGGCTTCGTTCAGCATGTGGTCGCCGCGTAGGAACACTGCAATCGGCCATTCGAGGTGTTTGCCTTCTTCTGTGATCCAGGTTCCCACCAACGCCAGAGTCTTGATCTTCTGCCTCGGCGAGACTCCGAGGTATTTTGCGACATCCTCGATGGTTTTCTGGCCCGGCGTGTGCACCAACTCAGGAGCACCATCCCCAGTTGGCTTAAGATCGGTCACTGGTTCCAGCTTCGAAGTGGCCTTCTCCACATTGGCCGCATATCCGCATTTGGGACAGCTTGCCACCATATCTTCGCCTGCATCGGTGTAGACCATGAACTCGTGCGACTGCGATCCACCCATGGCGCCGGAATGCGCTTCCACGACCACAAAGTTCAACCCACTGCGCTGAAAGATCGCAGTGTAAGTGTCGTAGTGCTTGCGATAAGAAACGTCGAGCCCATCCGCGTCGATATCGAACGAGTATGCGTCCTTCATGATGAACTGACGCACGCGCAGCAGTCCCGATTTAGGACGGGGCTCGTCGCGAAACTTGGTCTGAATCTGGTACCAGATCTGAGGAAGCTGCTTGTAGCTGCGCAGTTCCTTGCGCGCGATCTCGGTCATGTTTTCCTCGTGCGTCATGCCGAGGCACAGGTCGCGTCCGCCGCGATCCTTCAGGCGAAACATGTTATCGCCCATGACCGACCAGCGTCCGCTCGACTCCCACAGCTCACGTGGCTGCAGCGCCGGTAGCAGGAACTCCTGGCCAATCTTGTCCATCTCCTGGCGGATGATGGCGATGATTTTGTTGATCGAACGTTGGCCAAGAAAGAGGTAGGAGTAAATGCCGGCTGCGAGTTGGCGCACATATCCAGACCGCACCAGTAACTTGTGACTGGCTACCTCGGCGTCAGCAGGCGCCTCGCGCAGTGTGGGTATAAACAGTTTGGACCAGCGATGCATGTGGCTCCATGGGCTGCAGGATAAAATTTTATTGTAACGAAGAAGCTTCTGGCGTTTGCTCGGCAGTCACCCGCGTTCTTCAGGCGAGCTTGCCTAGAATTACCTTAGCCAGCTTGAGCGCTTCGCCGAAATGCTTTTGGTATTCGGTGAACTGTCGATTCAATTCAAGTGACTGGTCAGCCGCGAGCTTCGCATGAAAGAGCATGTCGCGGACCTTTACGGGATTGGGCAGCAGAGCTTCTTCGTTGAGATCTTCTAGTGCTTGGGCCGGATCAGGAACTGGCATTGCTGTTACTCCTTTTGCCATCTACAGAACACACGTGCCGCTGCGTCGTAACGAGAATCATGTGCCACAGCGGCTTCTAGATCGACTCGGTTCCCCAAAGGTCGTGCAGGTGAACGATGCCGAGCAGGCGTGAGTCGTTCTCGACTACCACTAACGAGGTGATCTTGCGCTGCTCCATCAGATGCAGAGCGGTCATGGCGAACGTCGACGGATCCACAGTGACCGGAGTGCGTGTCATGCATTCTCCGGCTTTCAAATCCATCGCGTCTTTTCCGCTGCGCTCGAGCAAGCGTCGAAGATCGCCGTCGCTGATGACCCCCAGCAATTTTCCGTTTTGCGCCACCGTCGTCATGCCAAGCTTTTTGCGCGACATTTCATAGATCACGTCGCGCATAGATGTTTCGGGCGCAACCCGCGGAAGTGCATCTCCTGCGTGCATGATCTCCGATACGCGCATCAGCTTCTTGCCCAGCTTGCCGCCGGGATGCAGCTCAGCAAAGTCCTCTTCTTTGAATCCACGCTTCTCCGAGAGCGCGACTGCGAGAGCGTCGCCCAGAGCGAGCATCGCCGTGGTGCTTGCAGTAGGCGCGAGTCCAAGATTGCACCCTTCGCGAGGAACGGAGCAGTCGAGCGCTACGTCCGATGCCTGCGCCAGCGTTGATTTCACATCGCACGTGAAGCAGATGAGCGCGTCGCCAACGCGCTTTATCTTCGCAAGCAGCTTGAGCAGTTCCTCAGTCTCCCCACTGGCGGAGAGCGCGATTACCACGTCTCCGGCGGCTACCATTCCAAGGTCGCCGTGGAGGGCTTCGGCGGGATGCATGTACAGCGAAGGCGTTCCCGTGGAGCTGAGGGTGGCGGCAATCTTCTGAGCGATGATTCCGCTTTTGCCCATTCCAGTCACCACTACGCGGGCAGTGCAACGCTGGAGAAGGTCCAGCCCGCGATTGAAAGCTTCCTTCATGGGACCGCCAAGGCGCTCGGCAAGCGCCGTAAGCGCTTCCGCCTCAATGCGGATTACGTTTTCGCCAGTGGAGGACACGGATGTTGAGCATGGTAACAAAGGACATCGTTGTGACCCCATCAAGCCGCGAATTCCTGCCGGTCACACCTCCGTCAGCGTCGAGGCCAAACCCCCTCCTGGTTTCGAGACCTAACTGTCGGAACTGCATGGGGTGAGGATGAACTAGCCCGAGTAATGTTAGGCTTGGGGCAATCGGTAACCGTATGTCCAGTCAGGCATCATCACTTCAAAACACCATTCTCGGAGCGGCGCCGGAGGTTCCCGTGCTGCTGCACATTCAAGGAGAGAAGCAGCAGCATATCTCACTGGTCAGCTTTCCTTTTACCATCGGAAGGCGCGGCGAAAAGAACCTTGTGATTACCGATCCCATGGCATCTCGCGATCACGCGGAAATCGTACAGATGGGCGCCGACTATTATTTGCTTGATCTCGCGAGCAAGCACGGCACTTACGTCAATGGGAACCCAGTCAAGCGGCACAAGCTGGTGAATAATGACCGCATCCAGTTTGGCAGCAACAACGACCGGAACTTCGTCGTTTTCCAATATGGGGCAACGTCCCAAACCGGGAGCGCAGCGCGCGAGTTGCTCAGCCAGATTTCCGGACTCCAGGTGGAGAAAGAAGCCTCCGACCTGGAGAAGCTCGCGTTCTTTCTCGAAGTCGCGCGCAAGCTCAATAGCCGCGGCGCGCTGGATGATGTCTTAGTGACTCTGGTGGAAGCGACGCTGCGCATCACCGGCGCTGAACGCGGCTTTGTATTTCTGGTGCAGAAGGACGGCGAGTTCAACCTGGCGGTCGGCCGCAATTCACTCGGCGATGAACTTAAAGACGACAGCACCATCTCCCATTCGATTTTGAAAGACGCGATGACATCGGCGTCGCGCGTGATCATCACTGACACTGCCAGTCATTCCGATCTTGCAGCCCGGCAGAGCATCGTGGCTCACGACCTGCGAACCGTGATCTGCATGCCGCTGTTCCGCAGCAGCATTGCCACACAGAGTCAGCAATCCGACTCCAGTGAAGAACAGCGCGTGATCAACGGCGTTCTGTATCTTGACAGCCGATTGGCATCGCGCGGTCTCTCCAGCCTCAGCCGGGACATCCTGAACACGGTCGCGACCGAAGCCGCCGCATTGATCGAAACCGCTCAACTGGCGCAAGCCGAGCAGAATGCGCGTCTCTACCAGAAAGAACTCGCGATTGCGGCCACCATCCAGCAGCGCCTGATGACGGTCGTCATCCCGGAAGTTCATTTCGCACGATTGCGCGCGCGCAGTCTGCCATGCAACGAGATTGGCGGCGACTTCTACGACGCGGTGCTGGCTGACGGCAACTTATATCTTGTGCTCGCCGACATCTGCGGGAAAGGAGTTTCGGCGGCGATTCTCGCCTCCATTCTTCAGGGCATGATTTACTCGCAGCTGGTTTCCCACGTGCCCTTGGCTGAGATCGCTTCCGCCACCAATCGCTTTCTCTGCGAGAAGAAGCTTGGCGAGAAATACGCGACGTGCAATGTCCTTAAGGTCACGCCGAGTGGCGACTGTGAGTTTCTTAACTGCGGACACGTGCCCGCTGTTCGTGTCGCTAGTGGCAAAATTCTGCGGCCAAGCGAAGGGAATCTTCCTTTAGGACTGATCCCGACTGCGGAGTTCGAGACCTATACCTTTAAGGTGCAGCCCGGCGATCGCATCGTGCTGGTAAGCGATGGCGTGAACGAGGCCCAGAATCGCGAAGGCGACTTTTTTGGCGACGAGCGCATGGAAGCCACAGTGATGAAAGGGAAGGATCTATTCGCCGCCGTTAGCGAATTCGCCCAAGGCGCCCCACCCTCAGACGATTGCACCACAGTGGAATTAGAGTACATCGGCAGCTAGACCTATCTCCAGCAGGTTTGTTTGTGGCACAGGCGCCCTCGCCTGTGTCTTGATTTCGGCAACACAGCCGAGGGCGGCTGTGCCACATTGCAGGTTCGGATTACTCGAAGTGGATATCCTCTCCTCGCACGATCGAATGTTTCAAGAACTTAGCACCATTGTGTTTGGGGAAGTCCGCACGAAAGTGTGCGCCACGGCTTTCCTCTCTGGCCAGGGCCGAACGTGTGATGAGTTCGCCGACGCTTAGTAGATTGCGTGCCTCGATCGTCCGTCTCTCTGAAGGATTTTCCAACGACTGTTTCCATTCCAAAATTTGGTTCTTGAGACTTTCGAGTCCGTCTCTGTTTCGGATTACGCCAGCGTGCTGCCACATTGCGTGTTGAAGAAGGGTGACGGTGTTGCTCGGATCGGGCGAATTCGACGAGCTCTGATTCGGCTGATCGGAACAACTCTTCTGAGATCGTGATCCACCTTCGTTCCGCATGACGTTTGCCACGCGCGCGCCGAATACCAACCCTTCAAGCAGGGAATTGCTGGCCAGGCGGTTTGCTCCATGGACTCCAGTACACGCGGTCTCTCCCGCGGCGTAGAGACCGGGCACGGACGTGCGGCCGTTGAGGTCAGTCTTGATTCCTCCCATCAGATAGTGGGCGGCGGGACGCACTGGAACCAGATCGCGAGTGATGTCGATTCCAAACTCTTTGCAAGTGGAATAGATTCGTGGAAAACGCGCCCGCAAGAGCGGCGCATCGAGGTGGCGCAGGTCGAGATATGCCACTGGGGACTTCTGCTTGCTCGCCGCGATCTCCTGAACAATGGCTCGCGCAACAACGTCTCGCGGCGCCAGCTCCGCCATAGGGTGATACCGCTGCATGAACCGCTCGCGCGCAGGATTCAGCAGCAGAGCGCCTTCTCCGCGTAACGCCTCTGACAGCAGAAATCGCGGAGCGCCGGAGAGCGATAACGCGGTGGGATGGAATTGGAAAAACTCCATGTCACTGATCACGGCACCGGAACGATAGGCCATCGCGATTCCATCACCGGTAGCCACCAGCGGATTGGTAGTGTCTGAGTAGACCTGCCCTGCGCCTCCGGTTGCCAGCAGGACCGCATTGGCTCGCACACTTCTGCTGCTTCCATCCGGTGTGAGCAGGTGGACGCCGGCCACGCGATCTCCATCCATACACAAATCGGAGTTGAATTCGAATTCGGTGAACGAGATCTTTGGGATGGCCTTGGCACGCGCGATTAGCGCGCGTCCAATCTCCCGTCCCGTGGAATCTCCGTGAGCATGCAGGATTCGCGAACGGCTATGCGCTGCTTCGCGAGTGAAGCTTAGGCGGCTTCCACTGCGGTCGAATTCGGTGCCCCACGCAATGAGTTCCTGAATGCGCTCGGGACCTTCTTCTACAAGCACCCTCGCGGCCTCAACGTTTACAAGTCCGTCGCCGGCTTCGATGGTGTCTTGCAGGTGAAGCGCGACTTCATCGTCGTCGCTCAAGGCAACGGCGATGCCGCCTTGGGCATACTGTGTGTTGCTTTCCGTGACCTCCCGCTTCGTGGCAACCAGCACGCGACCGGCATCGGCAAGTCCGATGGCGGCGCGCAATCCCGCGATACCACCTCCGACTACGATGAAGTCGGTCTCAGAGGGAAGCGATGACATGGAGGGAATTTCGATGGTAGCACGCGAATTTCATAGACACATGCGATGTGGCTCGGATCGATGCGTTGAGATGGTGGGCTTAAATCGGACTTGAATTGAACAGCAACACCCGACGCGGATGACGCGGATGAGACGCGGATAACGCTGCAAAGCGAAAAGTGTTTCGAGAACGCTGCAGCCCAAATTGACTTTCGCCCGTTCTGTCAGCGTTATCGCGTCACATCCGCGCCATCCGCGTCGGGTTCTTGTCTTTGGTGTTCACACGCCGGAAATCCCGCCGCGGTCCCGTGAGCTATCATGAGGAACCCGTGAAGAAGATCACTGTAAAAACCAAGTCCGCCACGTACCCCGTGTTGGTGGAGCGTGGCAGCTTGAAGTCGGCAGGGAAGACCATTGCCAAGCTGCTTCCCACGCGGAAGTCGCGGTGCTTTGTGGTGTCGGTTGCTCCCGTATTGTCCGCGTGGGGTTCGGAGTTGGAAAAGGCGCTCAGCGACGCGAAGATCGACTACACGATTCTCGAATTTGCTGACGGAGAGCGAAGCAAGACTTTTGCCACGGTGGAACAGTTGGCTGAGCGCATGGCGGCCAAAGGCGCCGATCGCAATGCTGCGGTAATCGCGTTCGGCGGTGGAGTAGTCGGCGACCTCGCGGGATTCCTGGCCTCGGTGTACATGCGCGGCGTCGAGCTGTTTCAGATTCCGACCACTCTGCTGGCGCAGGTGGATGCGGCGATTGGCGGCAAGACCGGCGCAAATCTTCGCGCAGGCAAGAACCTGCTGGGAACATTTCATCATCCACGTGCGGTGCTGGCCGATCCGGAGGTGCTGTCCACTTTGCCGGATCGGGAATTTCGTGCAGGGCTGTTCGAGGTTATCAAATCGGGAATTATCCGCGATCGCAAACTATTCGAAGTCACGGAGGACGATCGTGAAAAATTGCTCGCGCGCGATGCTGACATGCTGGAGCGGGTGATCCATGATTGTGCGCGCATCAAGGCGGAGGTTGTCGCCGCCGACGAGAAAGAGTCCGACTTGCGCCGCATACTGAACTTCGGCCATACCATCGGTCATGCTCTTGAGGCGGATACCGGGTATCGTCATTTTCTGCATGGCGAAGCAGTAGGTTGGGGAATGGCGGCTGCAGCCATGATTGGCGCTGCGGTGCGCAAGACTTCTCCCGATTTGGCTCAACGCATCGTCTCCTGTGTTCTCGCGTACTCACCGCTTCCCGAGGTAAACAGCCGCGCGGAAGACATCGTGAAACGCATTCGTGGAGACAAGAAGGCTCTCAACGGCAAAGTGAATTTTGTGCTGCCGGTTTCTGTGGGTAGAGTGACCATCTTCAACCGCGTGCCTGATGACGTAGTTGTGCAAGCCGTGCAGCAGCTCCACTACCTCTCCCGCAGCTAAACATGCCCGCTCCCGCGAAAGACAAAAAACAGCCTGTAATCGGAGCCGCGCCTGAGGGAGCCCCCGACGAGCGCTCTGCCGCGCGCGCCGTGCGCGAAATGTTTGACGAGATTTCTCCCCGCTACGACTTCCTCAATCATGTGCTTTCGATGAACGTGGACCGGCTCTGGTGGTGGCGCGCGGCGCGGACATTCCGGTCCGTTTTGCGCCGACCTGGGGCACGCGCACTCGATCTGTGCTGCGGCACTGGTGATATGGCATCGGCCCTCCGCCGTGAGTCCGATGAAGTTGCAATCGTTGGGGCTGACTTCTCACGCGGTATGTTGGCGCGGGGGCAGCGAAAGTTTTCTTCTTCTGCTATTGCGGCCGTCGAGGCCGACGCTCTTCAGCTGCCGTTTCCCGACCGCAGCTTCGATCTGGTAGTTTCCGCTTTTGGGTTTCGTAATCTCGCCAACTACGATGCCGGTTTGAGGGAAATCTATCGCGTGCTACGCCCCGATGGAGAAGTCGGAATCCTCGACTTCAGCGAACCCGGCGGCCTTTTCGGAAAAATGTACGGGTTCTATTTCAGGAACGTGCTCCCCAAAATAGGCACTCTTCTCTCCGGAGTGAGCGGACCGTATTCATATCTGCCGGCCTCCGTGTCGCGCTTTCCATCGCCGAATGAGATGCTCGACCGCATGCGAACTGTGGGATTCGCTGATCCGGCCTGGCATCCGTACACGTTTGGGATTGCGGGTTTGTATCGCGGGAGAAAGTAGGAAACGAGTCTATCGGTTCAAATAGTCTGCGAAAGAGACTTGGGGCTTTTTTGGTGGAAGCCCCCAACTTCAGTCGGGGGAGCAAGGCTTTCAAGCCTTGCGAAAGAAGACGCTCATAAAACTGCGCTTTAGCGCTGGCCCCAAGACTGCCCACGGCTAAAGCCTCTCTGTTGCCCGGCATTGCTCTATCCATCATCTCCCCGGCTTGATGATTCTGGCCCGTGAACATTCTTCCGCCAGCCGGCGTATATCGAGTGTTGGATTCTTCCACAACCAGGAGGTCACTTGCGATCCGGATTCATACACTCGCTATCCATCGTGGCTTTGTTTGCTCTCCCTCTTTGTGCAATCGCCCAATCGGTTCCCGCGCAGCCCGTGGCGGTGGGTAAGGAGCCCGCGGCTCCAAACGAGCTCTTTCAAACCATCTCGAAGCTAGACAAGGAGGTTTTCGACGCCATTGATCGCTGCGACATGCAAACCGAGGCGAGCTTCTGGTCGGAGGACGCGGAGTTTTATCACGATAAGAGCGGGCTCATGGTCGGGCGGCAGCCGATCGTCGAAGCCATCAAGAACAACCTGTGTGGAAAAGTAAAGCGTGAACTCGTGCCCGGAACACTTGAAGTGTATCCCTTAGAGGGTTACGGAGCGGTTGAGATTGGCGTGCATCGCTTCCTTCATCCCTGGGAGCAAGACCACGGCGTTGTTGGAGAAGCGAAGTTCATCCACGTTTGGCAACACAAAGATGGTACGTGGAAGATCACGCGCGTGATCAGCATCGACCATCATCCGGCGAAATGAACTTGGTTGCTCCCCCGACTGAACTCGAGAGGCCTACCTCGGCACTGTCACGTGCGCAGCGCGATGCACAGCTAACAACTGCTGCAAAGTTTCCTTGAGCTTGGAGAGCGGCAGGGCATTAGCGCCGTCGGACTTGGCTTGCGTGGGATTGTCGTGTACTTCCAGGAACACGCCGTCCACTCCGGCGGCAACCGCTGCCCGGGACAGAACCGGAATGAACTCTGGCTGACCGCCGCTCTGCCGAGGCTGACCATTGTCTTCGGCTCCCGCGCTTGGCAGCTGCACAGAATGGGTCGCGTCAAAAACCACCGGCGCCAGATTGCGCATGATCGCCAGCGCGCGCATGTCTACCACCAGATTGTTGTAGCCGAAGCTGGAGCCGCGCTCGGTGAGAAAGACACGATCGTTTCCGCTCTCGCGGATCTTTTCGAGCGCATGCCGCATATCCCAGGGAGCAACGAACTGTCCCTTTTTGACATTGATGGCGCGGCCCGTCTTAGCCGCCGCTACCAGCAGATCCGTTTGTCGGCATAAGAAGGCGGGGATCTGAAGAACATCGGCGGCTTCGGCGACAAGTTCGGCGTGCTCGGGTTCGTGGATGTCGGTCAGCACTGGAACGCGATGGGTTTCGGCGATCTTTCGCAAAATCCGAGTGCCTTCCCTGACGCCGGGTCCACGAAAGCTCTTCAGCGAAGTACGGTTGGCTTTGTCGTAGGAGGCTTTAAAGATATATGGGATCGCCAGATCGCGAGTGACGGAATGGATGGCTTCTGCCATTTTCATGGCATGCGTTTCACTCTCAATCACGCATGGCCCAGCAATTAGGAAGAGGTCGCCCGCTCCGACATGTACGCTGCCAACCTCAAACTCGCCAATCAGTCGCTGCACACACCTAGCTTATCGTGCAGAGCGGAGCGGCCTCAATACGCCTGCAAGTAACGGCCTCAATTCGCTGCAATTATAAAGACCATCATGCGGTCCGCTATCCTGAGCGGAGGAGGGCTCCCGCGCGCTTTCTTCAGCGCGGGAAACCGGAGTCGAAGGATCTTTTGTTTTCGGCGGGAATGCCCATGCATTAGAATCCGCAGCCATGTTTGACCGGCGCTACTTCGTTTACATGCTGCAAAGCGTCTCCCGCCGAGCTCTCTATATCGGCATGACCAACTTCCTGATCATGCGGGTCATTGAGCACCGCACGCGCAAATATCCGAATAGCTTTAGCGCGAGGTATCGAACATGGAGGCTGGTGTATTACGAAGAGTTCGGAGACGCCGACGCTGCTCTCGACCGCGAGCGGCAACTGAAAGGATGGAGTCGAGTCAAAAAGGAATCGCTGATCATGAGGCTGAATCCAAAATGGCGCGACATCATCGGCGAGTGGGAAGACAAGTATGGGTTGGAATTCCGATTGGATGGGCGGATTACGGCGAAGTTGGATCAGGTGCAACAACACGACCAAAAGCAAAACAAAAGATCCTTCGACTCCGGTTTCCCGCGCTGAAGAAAGCGCGCGGGAGCCCTCCTCCGCTCAGGATGGTTAACGTGGGTTGGAATCTGAGCAGCCAGCAGCGAGTAGCCAGCAGCCAGTAGCCAGCAGCCAGTAGCCAGTAGCCAGCAGCCAGTAGCCAGTAGCTTCTTCCTACCAAACTGCCTTGTCGCTGCCGGTGATCCTGTACGCCACGGCGGCGGCCGAAGCCAGGTAGGGAAGCAGACCCAGGCGGAAGGTTGCCGGAACATCGCCGCGAGCGGCCGTCTGAGTTACTTGATATGTGTACAGAGCTGCGCCATGGGGCAGTACGGGGACGCGCAGGAAGCGAGCGCGAGGCTTGATTTCGTTGCCGCCAAAACGAGCTGCGGAAAGCACGAAGTCAGGCAGCGCGAGTGGAATGCCACGATAACGCTTCACGTGGTCGGAGACCACCGCAAGGTAAGTCGCGACTCCCGGCCAAATGCCTGCAGCTTCGGTAGAGCGCTTCAGCTCCTCGAAATTCAGTTCGCCGGATTCGACGATTGCCGCAGAGTTCACAATGTCGCAGACACGGAAATAGAAATGCCGGTACATGCGTTGCAAGGTGGCTACGACGATGCGCTCTTCGGGGGCGGGTACGTAGTAAGTCTTGTCTTCCACCACCTTTAACATGCGGCGGCTGACGAAGCGACGCGCAAGTGCGGTGTGTTCACCGGTTTGTCCGAGACGTTGAACGTGAACTTCAACCGATTCCTTCAGTCCAGGCACGGCAAAGTTCCACTTATGTGCCAGGCGGTCGCCCCAACTACGCGCTTCGATGTGCGCGTTGAACTTGCTGGTCATCACATCGCAAATCGATTTCTCGTCGGCGGTGCTGTAAAGGTCAAGGTCATTGCCCAAATCGGGATAGTGATCCAGCGACTTCATCACCGTGGTTGGACACTTGCCGGTTTCCAGTTCATCGCAGATGGCCTGGAGGTAGACGAGCGCGGTTGAGATCCGCTTGTGCTCCTTATCGAGCTCCTCCGCGGCCCATGCGGCCGTCTTCGTGTCACCGTTCCGGGTGGAGTGATCGAGCACCGTGCTCAATCCGCGCACAATTACGTGGTGGGAGTCGGCAAGCGAAAGAAATTCAGCCCGCTCCTGCGGTGTAAGAGATGCAACCAGATCTGTCGCCCGGCCGGCCTGCACGGGATTCAAGGTAAGAACAAAAAGAGCATTCAGAAATTCAGCTTCGCGGTTCAGCTCAGATGCCATCAGACGCACATCACCTCAACGAAATTAGTGGAGCGCTCTGTAGGATGTGTGCTGCTGGATTGTGGTTGGACGGGAAAAGCTGCTGGCTGCTAGCGGCTAGCTGCTGGCTAAAAAAAATGCCAACTGCGGGATTTTACCTGGTACTTAGTGGCTAGCACTAGCAGCTCTTTCTGGTCCTTATAATGAAACGCTTCCCTCCAAGGGATCAGGCCAGCAGCCAGTAGCCAGCAGCGATTAGCCCGTTGCTAGCAGTCGGCAGCTAGCAGCTAGGAGCTTTCTTGTCCCACAAAGACCTGCGTGAGTGGATTGCGGCGCTTGAACGAGCCGGAGAACTGAAGCGTATTCGCGCTGAAGTCGATCCCATCCTCGAAGTTACCGAAATTGCCGACCGCGTCTCCAAATCCGGGGGGCCTAGGCCGGGTGGACCTGCGCTGCTGTTCGAGAAGCTTACCGGACATCCTGGCTCCAAGCTGCTGATCAATCAGTTTGGTTCCGAGCGACGCATGCAGATGGCGCTCGGCGTCGATTCGCTCGACGACATTGCCGACCGAATCCGCGAGCTGCTGAACATGAAGTCTCCGGAAGGCTTCCTCGAAAAGCTCAAAATGCTGCCGATGCTCGCCGACATGGGCAAATTCTTTCCCAGGATCGTTCCAACTGGTCCATGCAAGGAGGTCATAAGGAAGGATAAGTTCTCGCTGCTGGATTTTCCCATCCTCAAGTGCTGGCCCCAGGATGGCGGACGCTTCATCACTCTGCCCTGTGTGATCACCCGCGATCCTCGAACAGGGAAGCGCAACGTCGGCATGTACCGCATGCAGGTGTATGACGAGCGCACCACCGGCATGCATTGGCAGCGCCAGAAGGTAGCAGCCGAACACTATCGCGAGCGCCTGCGCATGGGGGCCGCTGCAGGCTCACAAGAACGGAGCTCTGGCCGTGCTCGTCCCGTGTCAGCGGCAGATAAAAGCTCGGCAGTGGACATTATGGCGCGATCTTCGGGAGGCAGCATGCTTGCCGAAGGTCAGCGCCCCTCGGGGAAGATGGAAGTAGCAGTCGCCATTGGAACGGATCCGGCGCTCACGTTTTCCGCCATCGTGCCGGCGCCGCCCGACGTCGAGGAATTCATCATCGCCGGGTTCCTGCGCCAGCAGCCGGTTGAACTTGTCAAATGCGAGACCGTCGATCTGGAAGTGCCAGCGAACGCCGAGATCGTCCTCGAGGGGTACGTGCAACTCGACGAACTTCGGCCGGAAGGTCCGTTCGGCGATCACACCGGGTTCTATACGCTGGAGGACGACTACCCGGTTTTCCACGTCACCTGCATCACTCACCGCAAAGATCCGATTTATGCCACGACGATTGTCGGCAAGCCTCCCATGGAGGATGGCTGGATGGGCAAGGCGGTGGAACGCATCTTCCTGCCGCTGATGAAACTCACGTTGCCCGAGATCGTCGACGTCAATCTGCCGGTTGAGGGCGTGTTCCACAACCTGATGATCGTCTCCATTAAAAAGTCCTATCCCGGTCAAGCACGCAAGGTGATGCACGGCGTCTGGTCGCTCGGCCAGGCGATGTTCACGAAGTGCATCATCGTCGTGGATGAAGACGTGAATGTGCACGACATCGGCGAAGTCACGCTGAAGGCGTTGAACAACATCGACCCAGAGCGTGACATCCAGTTCACCATGGGACCGATCGACTCGCTCGACCACGCCTCCCGCCTACCCAACTACGGTTCCAAGATGGGAATCGATGCCACTCGCAAATGGTCCACCGAAGGCTTCACTCGCCCGTGGCCGGATGAGATCAAGATGAACACAGCCACGAAGGCAGCCGTGGATAAGAAGTGGAAGTCGCTTGGCATCGACTGAAAAACACGACGCGGATTTCGCGGATGTGACGCGGATTACGCGGAGGAAACGAACGTTAGGGATGAATGCGTGGCTGAGGAGGCTTTGACCAGCGAGGATAGAAAAGTGCAAGGCCTCAATTCTAAGTTTCCGCGCAAATCCGCGTCATATCCGCGAAATCCGCGTCAGGTTTTGCTCAACAGTTGTAAAGCGCATTATTTTAGGCAACACAACAAAGAGTCTGGGATTTAAGCAAAAAGAAGAAATACGACGCGGATTGCGCGGATGTGACACGGATTACGCGGAGAGAATTCAATGGAAAGTGCGGAAGTAAATCTCAAGCATTCGGATGTTACCGAGAAGCTCATAACCACGTACTACGCTCTTTATAACGAGCTCGGATTTGGATTCTTGGAAAGTGTCTATCAGAAGGCATTTTGCCTAATGCTTAGGGAAAGAGGATTGTCATTTCAGGAGCAAATTTCTATTCGGGTACTGTTTCACGGGGCTGAAATGGGTGAATTTCTAGCCGACATCCTGGTGGAATCAGCAGTGCTGGTCGAGCTGAAGGCGGTGCGTGCGCTTGAACAAGCGCACGAAAGACAGCTCTTGAATTACTTGCGCGCCACTGACGTGGAGGTGGGATTGCTATTCAACTTCGGCCCGCGTCCTCAGTTCCGCCGCCTGGCTTTTGATAATGACCGAAAAGGCCGCGCGACCAAAGCTGCCTCACAACCCTAACCCTCCGCGTAATCCGCGTCACATCCGCGCCATCCGCGTCAGGTTTTTGCCAGCAGCGTGGCAGCTTTTGGCGCTAACCCAATTTGGCGCTAACCCAATAATGTCCCGCGGAGTCTTAATTCGCAGGCGGTTGAGGAGATCAGGATGTCGTCTGACACTTTTTTGCAGGACTTGCGCTATGGCGTGCGCATGTTGGCCAAGTCTCCCGGATTCGCGATTATCGCGATTTTTACTCTGGCGCTAGGCATTGGGGCCAACACTGCCATCTTCTCCGTCGTCAACGGAGTGCTGCTCAACCCGCTGCCGTTTCCGCACTCCGAACAGATCGTCTCGTTGTTCACGGAGATGCCGAACTTCAAGAACGGCTCCATCTCCTACCCGAACTTTGAAGACTGGCGGCGGATGAACCGAAGCTTCAGCTCGATGGCTGTGTACCGTTCCTGGGGCTTTAACCTTGTGGGTCAGGGCGAGCCCGAGCGGCTGCATGGAGAGATGATCTCGGCCGGATTTTTCGAGATTCTGGGCGTGAATCCTGTTCTGGGACGGACGTTTTCCGCCGACGAAGACCGAATCGGAGCCAATCCGACGGTGATGATCACCGAAGGTTTTTGGAGACGGAAGTACGGTGCGGATCCTCATATCATCGGTCAACGCATGCTGCTGAATGGCGTTGGCCGCACCATCATCGGAGTTGTGCCCTCAAGCTTTCATCTGCATATCCAGAATTTTCAACGTGGCGGTCCGGCAAACGAGCTTTACGTTCCCGTCGGCGAATGGAATGAACCGGCTTTTCACAATAACCGCGCAGCCGGCTGGGGACTGGACGGACTGGCGCGACTGAAGCCAGGCGTCACCTTCGAACAGGCACGCGCCGATATGGAGCGGGTCTCCCGCGATCTAGCCGCTGCATATCCCGACGCGAACGGCAGCAAGAAAGCGTATCTGCTGCCGCTCAAAGACGAGATCGTTGGCACAATGCGCTCGGTGCTTATCGTCATTCTGGTCGCAGTTCTGTTTGTGCTGCTGATTTCGTGTGTGAACGTCGCGAACTTGCTGCTGGCGCGCTCCACCGGTCGGCGCCGCGAGTTTGCCATCCGCATTGCGCTCGGAGCGGGAGAGCCGCGAATCCTTCGCCAGTTGTTGACCGAGAGCGTGTTGCTGGCTGTCATCGGCGGCGCACTCGGATTGCTGCTGGCGAAGTTTGGAACGGCGGCGGCCCTGCTCGCTATGCCTCGCACCATGCCTCGTGCCGAAGAGATTGGACTCGATCACCGGGTTTTGCTCTTCACGCTCCTCGTATCTGTTCTTTCCGGCATCGCCTTCGGGCTGGCGCCCGCGCTAAGGACCTCGCGATTGGATGTTGGCGCCACCTTGAAGGAAAGCGGGCGTTCGCTTGCCGGAGTGCGCAGCCGGACCCAATCTGTGTTTGTGGTCGTGGAGATGGCAATGGCTCTGGTGCTGTTAGTAGGCGCAGGCTTGATGGTCCGGACGCTCTTTGTGCTGTGGGGGCTTGATCCTGGGTTCAATCCCCACAATGTCCTGACCTTTTCCTTCAGTGGCCCTTCATCATTCATAGGCGGGTCGCCCGACGCCATCCGCTCCGCCCAGCGGCAGCTCCACGACAAGCTCGCCTCCATGCCGGGGGTTGAGGCGGTCTCATTCAGTTGGGGCGCCCAGCCGATGCAAGGAGACAACGAAAGCAACTTCTGGATTGTCGGTCGTCCGATGCCTCCTCTGAGCCAGTTGCCGATGACTCTGCAATATGAAGTGGAGCCCGACTACCTGAAAGTCATGCGAGTGCCACTGAAACGCGGGCGGTTTTTTACCGACGCTGACAACGAGCACGCAGCTACGGTAGCGGTCATCGACGACAGCTTTGCTGAAAAATTCTTTCCAGGCCAGGATCCTATCGGTCAGTACATCAACCTGAATACTGATCCGTCCGATCCCGATAAGACTCCGAACCCGCAGATTATCGGCGTGGTGGGGCACGTGAACCAGTGGGGACTCGACTCAGATTCGGCCAGCCCGCTGCATGCCCAGATGTATGTCCCCTTATCGCAATTGCCGGACAGCGCGATGAAACGTGCTGGGTTGGCGGCCGACGTCTTTGTCCGCACCACGCGTCCCGGTGTGCCGTCCTTTGACGAGATGCGTCACAAGCTGGTGGAGGCCAATGGTCAGATTGTCGCGTACTCGCCGCTCTCTATGGACGAGATCGTTGCTGGCTCGATCGGGCAAAAACGCTTCACCATGACGCTGCTTGCGGTCTTCGCCGGCATCGCCCTGCTGCTTGCGAGCGTGGGGATCTATGGCGTGCTTTCGTATCTTGTGGGCCAGCGGACGCAGGAGATCGGAGTCCGCATGGCGTTGGGCGCGCAACGCCTTCACGTGTTGCGCATGATCCTCGGCGACGGCGCACGCATGACGCTGGTCGGCATTGGCATCGGTTTCGTCGCGGCTCTAGCTCTCACGAGACTGATGGCCAGCATGCTGTTCGGAGTGAAGCCCACCGATCCTTTAACATTCGCCGCAGTGGCTCTGCTCTTATGCGGAATAGCCCTCCTCGCCTGCTACGTCCCGGCACAACGAGCTATGAAGGTGGATCCCATGGTGGCGTTGAGATATGAGTAGAGGTGTAACGAGCGGATGATATTTCCCTGTTAATTCCCTGATATTTTCCGGATTCCCGCCTTCCTGAACCTTAAAGCTATTGCTATCAGCACTTGCAACGGTGTCGGCAGAATTCCCTGTTAATCCCTGTTCCAAAACCAAAATTTGCAAATTTTGGGCAAAATCTCACAATTTCAGAACTTATTGCGCAAAACTCCCTGCTAATTTCCCTGTTCCTTCCTTTTCGATTTTCCCGCCTGCTTTCTCAAGCCACCGTCCGTTTCAGCTGGCCGCAGGCAGCGTAAATGTCTCTTCCGCGAGGGCGCCGGATGAACGTTGGGACGCCAGCAGCCACAAGGATCGACTGAAACTCGAGCACGCGTTCAGGAGTGGGCATGGTGAAGGGAACCCCAGGGCCGGGGTTAAAGGCAATCAGGTTCACCTTGCAGAGAATGTCTTTGACTCCGTCCGCGACCTCGCGGGCATGTTCCGGAGCGTCATTCACCCCTGCAAGCAGAACGTATTCGAAGGTCAGACGCTCGCGCGGACGCCCGGCGGCGCGCATGAACCCGCGAGCCGCATCGAGCAGCTCTTCAATGTTCCACTTGCGAGTGATGGGCATAATGCGCTCGCGGATTTCGTCGTTCGGAGCATTTAGCGATATGGCGAGCTTGGGCCGGATCGGTTCGTGAGCAAAATGAAGAATGCGCGGCACAATGCCCGAGGTGGAGACCGTCATTCGCGACTCGGGAAAGCCGACCTCCTCCACCAACAGGCGGACGGCCTTCATGAAATTGTCGTAATTGAGAAACGGCTCGCCCATTCCCATAAAGACGATATTCATGCGCTCGCGTTCAAGATTTACGGAATGGTCGCGCAGGACAGCGAGTACTTGTCCCACGATCTCACCGGGAGAGAGATTGCGCTTCACTCCAAGCAAGGCAGTAAGGCAGAACTGACAATTCACCGCGCACCCGACTTGGCTGGAAACACAGATCGTTGCTCGAGTTCGTCGCGTGCTTACCTGCTTCGGGCTGCCCGCTGTCCGCTGGAGGTGTGGTTGCAGACTCTTGAGTTCCGTCAGCTCCTCAACGCCTGCCTCGGTACCGTCGCCTGC
This sequence comes from Terriglobales bacterium, assembly GCA_045808065.1. Taxonomy (GTDB): domain Bacteria; phylum Acidobacteriota; class Terriglobia; order Terriglobales; family Acidobacteriaceae; genus Gp1-AA112. Next base: position 217,922 of record JBJMGD010000031.1, read on the forward strand.
TTCACCAAAATCGCCTTCCGGCATCCACACTGTCTCAACAGATTGGCCGTCGGCGAATGCAATGAGGTATCGGACCGTTCCGTCTACAGAAGTGAATTTTTGCTCGATTTGGGGCAGTCCAACGGTGAGGCCCTCCTTTGTAAGACGAGACTTGAGCGCCAAAGGCAAATTCGGAACTTCTGCCAGGGATTCTCGGCGCTGGCGGAAGATGGCATCGGCTAGCTGGCGCGCCCGGAAGCAAGGCTCGCCCAGATTTTGCACAAGCTCCGTAAGCTCATGATTCGACAGGCTTAATAGTTCGTTCTGTGGAGGGGTATCGGGCATCTAATAATGTGGAACAAAGCTGGCCACGCCATCCGGACCGTTGAGCCGCTGGTTTTTGTCCATTCGCTGACTCAACCGCTCCCGTCTCGCGGGATTTAGAATAGCGTCTCCATAACCGAGGGTTCCACAATTAGATGGTTCAAGAGCTAAGAAATGTTCGTCGTGAGGTGCTGCCGAATGGCCTCACCATCCTCACCGAGGAAATGCAGCAGATTCGTTCCGCTTCCATTGGGATATGGATTAAGACCGGATCGCGCAACGAAGAAGCTGAGCGAAACGGCATCTCCCACTTTGTGGAGCACATGCTGTTTAAGGGCACCACGAGCCGCTCGGCGCAGGACATCGCGCGTCAAGTGGATTCCATAGGCGGCAACATGGACGCCTTTACCGCCAAAGAATGTATCTGCTTCAACGTAAAAATCCTCGATGAGCACCTGCCGATCGCCATGGATATCCTCAGCGACCTGGTGTTGAATCCTGTCTTTGCTGCCAAGGACATCGTTCGTGAACGTGGAGTAATCCTTGAAGAAATCAAGATGGACGAGGATAGTCCCGACTACCTGGTGCACGAGATATTTACCCAGAACTTCTGGAAGGATCATCCGCTAGGCAAGCCAATCCTGGGAACTAAGGAGACGGTCCGGAAGTTCGAGCAGCAGACATTGCTCGATTATTACGGCGGATTCTTCTACCCCGGAAATATGATCATTTCTGCGGCAGGTAGCATAAAGCACGAGACATTTGCGGAGCTTGTACGACAGAAATTTTCGCAACTGAAACCCAAGCAGAACGGCTTCAAACAAGCAACTCCGCAGACATTTTCAAAGATTGTCACGCGCAACAAAAAGTCGCTGGAGCAGGTGCAGATCTGTATGGGAGTGCCGGCTCTTCAAATCGCGGATGAGCGTCGCTATGCCGCATATGTGTTGAATACGCTTCTTGGTGGTGGAATGAGTTCGCGGCTCTTTCAGAATATCCGCGAAAATCAGGGACTTTGCTACGCCATTTACAGCGACCTGAATTCCTATCGCGATACCGGCTGCCTCTCGGTCTGTGCCGGCACGTCTCAAGAATGGGCGCCGAAGGTCGTAGAATCGGTAGTGGGCGAGTTCCGCAACTTGAAAGAGCAGCCGGTTGCAGCAGAAGAAGTCAGCAGGGCAAAAGCCCAGCTGAAGGGAAGTCTCATGCTGAGCCTGGAATCTTCCAGCGCCCGTATGTCCAACCTCGCGCGCCAGGAGATGTACTTCGACCGCTTCTTCTCTCTTGACGAGATCATCGAGCGTATCGAGAGCGTTTCGGCGGAGCAACTGCAGGACATGTCACAAGAGCTCTTCCATCCCGATAAGATCGCGGTTACAGTGCTCGGGAATCTTGACGGACTGAAGATCACTCCAGAACAATTGGCCTGCTGATGCAGGTGCGGACCCGATCAGGTGAGATCGGAGGCTGAGTGTGCCTCTGGCCTTGGAATCGGAGTCCGCGGGGAAAAGCGTCCAGTAACAACTTGAGTTCCATTGACTCCCGCCTTATTAATAGTGCAAAAGACTGATTCACACGGTGCCTAGATTCATTGAGAATTGGGCCAATGTCAGTCTCCCGATTCTTTCAGGTCGTGCTCACGGTCGCGTGTGTCGGGATGGTCACAGCCGGTTCGCTGGATCCCACCTTTTACCGGGATTCGATTAGTTCGCAGTTCCTTGCGGTCGCCATCGCAAGCATTCTGTTGATTCATTTTTCAATACGGCCGCTGTCTGACTTTTTTGAAGTACTCGCAACCGCTACTGCATTAGCGGCCTGTGAATACTTCGTCCGCGGCTGGATTCCTCGCTTCTGGCCTGCCGTCTGCATTCTTGGCCTGAGCAGCGCCCTGGTAATGGCGGTTCGGGCGATTTGGACGCCCAAGCGGATTGACCGGAAGCTGCTGTTATGCGGCCTCGTTCCATCCTTGCTGCTGTCCCTTTCAGACTGGACAGCGTCCATTTTGCTCAATTTAACGGAGTTTGTTCACCCCAAAACGCTGGATTTGTACCTCTACAGGTTCGATTGTAGCCTCGGATTCAACCCCAGCTTCCTTGTCGGACAGTGGTTTGTGCGTTGGCATTGGCTGTCAGTGATCGCATTCGCCTCCTATGTTGCGCTTCCAGTGCCGCTAGCGCTGGTCTACGGACAACAATTGCGGCGCAAAGGACGAGCTGCGCTGCCCCTTTTTTACGCATTTCTGGTCACAGGCCCACTCGGAATTGTTTGTTACAACATCTTGCCGGCGATGGGCCCGGTGCACGTATTCCCCGGATTTCCTGCGTACCCAAGCAGCCTGGAAACGGTCCGCCACATGGTTCCTATCGCATTGCGCATGCCTGGACCGCGCAATGCGATCCCATCCCTGCACATGGCATGGGTGCTTCTGGCTTGGTGGGGAGCTCAAAGGTTAGGCCGATGGGTTCAACTCGTGGTGCTTGCCTTCGTCATTTCGACATTCTTTGCAACTCTCGGAATTGGTGAGCATTACTTTGTCGATCTGGTCGTGGCTTGTCCGTTCGCCCTCATGATCCACTCATGCTTTTTTTGGACGGCTTCATTGCAAGTTCGCAAACTTGCGGCGTTCACAGGAGTTAGCCTCACTTTGGCCTGGTTGGCAGTGCTTAGCTTCGCTGGAGATGTGTTCTGGTTCAGCAGAGTGATCCCCTGGTTTGCGGTTATTGGCACTGCGGGTGGAGTTTGGCTGATGCAGCGCGGGCTAGCCTCCGAGCCGGAATTTCCGAGCCAGAGTGGCGAAACGCGAGGCGAGTTGGTCGCAGCGGTCGCAAATGGCGCAGATTGAGTCGGGCGAATGCAATGGCCAAACAGGGCGTGGCAGGACGCCGCGTTGACAATTCTCGACCCCAAGTTGCCACTTTTTGTTACTTTTCGTGGGCTTTGGATTACTATTAAGATAACACCTCATCGGCATACGACTTTGGTCGTAGATGATTAAAGCTATCATTATCAATCAGCTACATTGTTTTCCACAGAGTCCAAGAAACTGTTGATTTAAGCGTGGAGTGGAATGGAAGCTGCGAGTATTCAGTGTGTCAGGCTGATTTGAGAGCCCCCGGGGCAACAGGCAGCCGCCAAGGAGCAGCAAACAAATGAAAAGACAGAAGGGTTTCTCACTTATCGAGCTTCTGATAGTGGTTGCGATTATTCTTATCATCGCAGCCATCGCGATTCCTAACTTGATGCGCGCCCGCATGTCGGCCAACGAGGCCTCGGCAGTGGGTTCGATCCGTACCATCAACACATCCGAAGTGCAGTACAACTCGACTTACGGGATCGGCTTTGCCGCAGCCCTGAGCAATTTGGGAGCGACAGGCAGCGGTTGCACAGCGTCGGTCGCCACGGCGTGCTTAATTGACAGCTCATTGTCAGGCGGCACCAAGAGCGGTTACACGTTTAAGGCGATAGCCGATTCCGCTAACAACAACCAGACCTACACGGCCACTGCGATTCCGGTTGCCGTTGGACAGACCGGTCAGCGCGCATTTTTCTCTGACCAGTCTGGCGTGATCCGCTACGAAGTAGCCGGCACTGCCCCCACGGCGACTAGCCCGGCGCTTCAGTAAGATTCGATTTGGTGAAGTACCTGGGGGAGGGTACCA
>JBJMGD010000032.1:0-174173 GCA_045808065.1 Terriglobales bacterium
AGAAGATGCTTGAGGAGCGAAAGAAGACTGAGCTCCTAGCGATCGTGCGGCAGATTTCAGACATGATCCACGTGGCCTATGTGCGTCAGAAGGAAGCGATGGGGCTAGGCCATGCCGTGCTCATGGCACGCGAGTTGGTGGGAAACGAACCTTTTGCCGTGCTGCTGGCCGACGATGTGATCGATGCCAACCCTCCCTGCCTCAAGCAAATGATCGATCAATTCAACCAAACGCAAGCGAGCATCATCGCTACCCAGCAGGTGGAGGGTCCAGCGATTTCAGCCTACGGCGTGATCGACGCCACTGCAGTTAGCGGGAACGACCGCCTTTTCGAAGTACAGAACATGGTGGAAAAGCCTAAGTTAGAGGATGCTCCTTCGAATCTGGCCATCATTGGCCGCTACATTTTGACGCCAGCGATATTCGAAGTGCTGGATCGCACGCCGCTGGGAACCGGTGGCGAGCTCCAGCTTACCGACGGTCTGCGAATGCTGCTAAAGCGAGAAAAAGTTTTCGGATATCGCTATGAAGGAAAACGGCACGATGCCGGCGACAAGCTAGGCTTTTTGAAAGCGACGGTTGAGTTCGCCCTCAAGCGTCCGGAATTGAACCCGCAATTCCGGGATTATCTGAAGAGTCTCAAGTTGTAGCTGCCACCGAGAATTTTGCGACGTCGGGTTCAGCGACCGACAACTCAACCGTACTAGTGTCCCTTAGGTGCTTTCAACTTCAACCAAGTATCCTTTTCTCATTTTCAGCATCTCTGTAAGCGGCAGGTGCATGACGGCTGACTCCAACTTTCTGCGTAGGCCTAACCGTTCCAATCCTGGGATCACGGATTCCTTCTGCACCTTTTGTCAGACGTTTGTAGGCGCATCACCTCGCTCCTCTCTGCTCAACCTCATGGAAGAAGCACATTCTTGCCCGCAACTGCAAAGCTATAGGACGGGCGAAAGGGCCGCAAAAGCGAAAAACAGCGTTTCCAAGAAAAACACCAAGTAAGCAGTCACGCTGCACGGAGCTGGGACCCGTATTGCCGCGCTTCGCAAGGAGAGCATCCGTCTAAGGCTTCGCTCTTATATCTGCAAGCATCGCCAGACCCGCAGAATTCTGGAGTAACCGCGCAAATCTGTTGTTAAAATTGAGAGAGTCTCCTGACCGCCGGAAACGTATATTCTGATCGAACTTGCACCTTCGATTCTCTCCGCCGACTTCTCACACTTGGCGGATAACGTCCTGGCCGCTATCAGGGGTGGGGCAACCATCGTTCATCTCGACGTGATGGACGGACATTTTGTGCCCAACCTCACCATTGGTCCGCCAATCGTGAAATGGTTGCGACCGGTAACGGACGCAACCTTCGACGTGCACCTGATGATCGAGAACCCGGACGGCTTTATTCCGGACTTTGCCAGCGCCGGCGCAAACTGGATTTCCGTGCACCAGGAAGCGTGCGTTCACTTGCATCGAACATTGGAACTTATCGAGCATCACGGATGTAAGCCGGGAGTAGTCATCAACCCGGCCACCCCGGTGGCTACGCTTACCGAAGTGCTCGACATGGTGAACCTGGTCCTCGTAATGTCAGTGAATCCCGGATTTGGCGGGCAGAAGTTCATTCCCGGGGCGCTACACAAAATTTCCCAACTGGCGCAGGTGCGCCGGGACCGCGGGCTGAGTTTCCGCATTGAGGTCGATGGTGGAGTTGGACTCGACACTGTCTCTCAGGTAGTACGCGCCGGCGCAGAGTTGCTGGTGGCGGGAAGCGCAGTATTCGATGGGCACGATGTCACGGCCAATGCGCGCAACCTGCTGAAGGCTGCGCAGGCGGCCGTTCCCGAATCGACACTCGCGGGAATGGTAAGAGCATAGAAGTTACGAAAAGGTAATCATGATGCATCGCAGTACAACATTAACGCTGGCTCTTAGCGTCGCTTTGATGGCAGCAGGCTGCCACCACAACAAAGTCAACAATCCCATCGCCAATCTCGACTCCAAGCAGCCGGACAAGGTTTTGTTCGACCGATCAATGGACGCGATGAAGCACGGTAAGTACGACGTCGCTCGCATCACACTGCAGACACTTATAAATACTTACCCTGATTCGGAATTCATCGCTCGCGCCAAGCTCGCGGTTGGCGATTCGTGGTACGCCGAAGGCACCACTGCCGCCTATCAACAAGCGGAGGTCGAATACAAAGACTTCATCACCTTCTTTCCACAGCTGCCAGAAGCTGCCGAAGCGCAGTTGAAGATCGCCAACATGCACTACAAAGAAATGGAGAAGCCGGATCGCGACTACACGCACGCTATGCGCGCTGAAGACGAGTACCGCCAGCTGATCCAGCAGTTTCCTGACAGCAAGTTGCTTCCGGAAGCGAAGCAGCGGCTGCGCGAGGTGCAGGAAGTGCTTGCCGAGCGCCAGTTCCGGGTTGGACGCTTTTACTATTTGCGCGAGTCGTATCCTGCGGCCATCGCGCGATTGAAGACTTTGACCGACACCTACCCCCTCTATAGTCAGGCGGACGACGCGCTCCTGATGCTTGGCCGTTCCTATCAGAGCGAGGCAACACTGATCAAGAACAGCAAGCTCCTCGAAGCTCCCAAGATGAGGCTGGTGAAGCAATACCAGACAGAGGCGGCGAATACCTACGCCCGCATTATCGAGCGCTATCCACTCAGCGATCGCGCTGAGGAGGCTCGTTCAAATCTGAAGGATCTTGGCCAGCCGATTCCGAAGCCAACCCCAGAGGCGATCGCATCGTATAAAGCGGAAGAAGAGAGTCGCTCCGATCTTGGGAAAATGGGCCACATCATGTCCACTTTCCACAAGGCGCCTGACGATCTCGCGCGTGCCAGTAAGGTGGGGGAGCCGACCCTGGTTGATCCGCAGCAGACCAGCGCTCCTCAGATCATTCGCTCGGCCACCAGTGCGGCAATGGGTGTGGGCGACACTGGCAGCAGCAATGTCAGCGTGGAAAAAGCAACGTCTGACACAAAGACGAACGATCCGATTCCGCGATCAGATGCCGGCGGCGCTGCGCCCGCTACCGCTTCTCCGACGGATGCATCTGGAGCCAGTTCCTCCTCCACTTCGACCACCGGGTCCGATACGGGAATTCCGGAGTTGACGCCGAATGGCGCGAACGCGCCTGCCACTCCGGCGACTAACAGCACCACAACTTCCGGTACCGGCGGCGCCACAGCAGGCGCTCCAAGCGGTGAAGACGGAAGCCCTGCGACAACTAGCGCTTCGCCGCAAGCTCCTGCCCAGATCAACGAGATTGAAAAGGGTAGTTCGGCTACAAATGCTTCGCAGTCAAACACTAGTTCCACAAGCGATGAAGGCAGCTCTTCAAGTAAGAAGAAAAAGAAGAAAGGCTTGAAGAAGATCGTGCCGTTCTAGCCAGCGAGATCCAATCAGTACCGTACGCACAATGAACCTCTCCGGCAGCGCGGCCGGTACTGACCCACAACCTCCCGGGAACCGACCACTCTGGTCATGACCTTACGACACCTGTTCAAACCACTTCCAGTGGCGTAAAAACAGGCCTACAGCTCACCGTAGAGGAGTCGTGTCCATGTGGAGTCCGTCGCGTCCTACTAATGGTCCATCGCAAACAACAACGCCAGAGCCCACCAAGTCATCACAGTCCCAAAGCGGCGCAGCCGCCGCAACGAACCGGCCCCATAACGACGGGAGCACCTATATTGGCAAATCCCTGATTATCAAAGGCGAGATCAGCGGTTCGGAACCCCTCCACATCGAAGGCCGGGTGGAAGGCCCCATCGCGGCGCCCAACTGCCACATAAGCATCGGACGGGATGCGGTCTTGCTGTCCAATGTGCATGCGGGTGAAGTGATTGTGCGCGGTACTATGCATGGCAACCTCACGGCGATCGATCGCGTGGAGGTTCATAGCGGCGGATCGCTAACCGGCGATGTCTCGGCAGCATGCGTCACCATCGAACTGGGCGCTCATTTCAAGGGAAAAGTTGATATGCGCCGCCCTGACCCTAGAGCCCACATTGAGCTGGATAAGTCCGACAAGAAGCCGGCCCAAGTGCAAGAACGTTCATTGGCTCTGACCACCTAGGGAGCGACTGGGTTTCATGGCGCGACGGGCAAACCAACAGCTCACGCAGATAAACGCGGATGCTCCGGATTTGCGCAGATTTTCAGAGCGAGAACACCCTCCCTAGAACAGCACGAATCACACATTAGCTTTTCTGTTGTGGGCTGTTGCCATCGGTCGTAGCAGGCAGGGCGGACTACACCGGATCAATCTCTCCGTTCACGATCATGGCATCTGCAATCGCGCGCGCCCTGGTGAATGTGTCGGCTTGCGGATCTCCCTTCGGCAGCGCCTTCACCAGATTCTGAACTTCCTCATCAAAGAGCCGCGAAATCAGTTCTGGCGTGTGCTCTATCGGCCTACCGCCTTCGTCATTAACTTGCCCCGTTTTCCGATGTTGCACACGCTGCGCGATCATGAGCCGGTAGATCCGGTCGGTGGCCAGGTCCTCCATGTAACCGTCGAGCAGACTGGCGCCTTTTCCGTTCAGCACGCCATTGCGATAGCGGATGACGGTGCGCACGGCAGCGCGCGTTCCCGCAATGGTGCGCTTGCCCACGCCAATAGGTTTGGGGCGCAGGTTAGGATGCCGCCCGCCGGTGGACTTGTGAGTCTTGATCTGGTTCGGGAATGGGAATTGATCCACAGCAATCTGGTTCTGGTCGGGATGACCGGTCCACGCACCGTCGAAGCCGCGGTCGGATTCGTTCTTCTTGTCCTTTTCCAGAACAGCCAACGCGCGAGCGTTGAGTTCCGCGTCGGCTCGGTCAGGATAAAGCGCCGTCATACCACCTATGGCAAGCGCCCCACGACCGTGGCAAATCGACACTAGCAAGTCGCGGAGGTTCTGGAAAAAGGGCACGTCGTGCGGAATCGTGTTCCGATCTGGCAGCATCCATTCGGGATCACTCAGATTGAAGTGGATTAGCGAGGCCATGTAGTCCCAGCGGCCAAGGTTTAGGCCGAGGATATGGTCGCGCAGATTGTAGAGAAACTCCTCCATCTGGAATGCCAGCGGATGAGATTCCACCAGCGCCATGCATTTAATGTATCCATGGTTCCAACCACGAAGACGCTCGATCTCATTGAACAGGTCATTCCACCACAGCGCTTCCTCCGCAGACTCCGATTTGGGAATGTAGAACGAAAGCGGATGATTGAGCTTCTGTGGATCGACGCCAAAGGCAATGCGGCAAACGTCGTACAACGAAGCCGACGTGAGATCGGCGTCATTTTCCGTAGCATCGGGTGCGGCGAATTCCTTCTTGTGGTCCTGATCCGAGCCTTGCTTGCCCGCCTTCGCTCCTAAACGAGGGAGGCGCTGCGAAAGATGCAGTCCGCGAGCGCGGGTGAAGATCACGGTTTTACTCGGATTGATTGCGACTTCTCTGTTGCGCTTCTTGTCGAAGTAGGAGAGTTCGCCGCGCACTGCGGCATGGATATTCTTGATTCCGAGCTCGAGATGTTCCCAGAGATTCGCCATCGAGTCTTCAAGGTCGAGCATCACTCCCGGCGCGCCGGAGTTGAGCATTTTCACAACCAGCTCGCCATCATCTGCCGGTCCGGTCATCTGATTACGCTGATCCTGACACCACTCTGGAAGCGTAATGCTCCAGCGAGCGGTTGTAGCTTCAGAAGCAGGCAGGTGATCGGGCAGCTTGCCTTTGTGCGCGTCCGCCAGCACGCGCTTACGTTTTGCGATCAATTCACGCTGACGAGGCGTGAACCGCTCATGCAGAGGAAGAAAAAAATCGAGAAATCCGGCGGGAACATCTCGTTGAAGGTTGAGTGCTGCGGGAGCGGAGTTGATGGCGAATCCGTGGAGTCGTTCCATGCAGGTTAAAACTTTAGCATTGTGATTCTGCGGTTTCACAAAGTGGCGGTTGAAATCGCATCATCACAAATCACGAAATCCTCAAAATCCACATTACGGTTGCTTGTGACAGCCGCAGCTCTCACCTATGATGAGTCAAGTTCCTCTCGGGCTGTGTGCCTCCAATTTGTAACAACGGGTTGTCAGTGTCCAGCGAACCATGTCCTAAATGCGGCGGATCGGGATGGAAGAGCCTCGCTCCAACCGCTGCCAAGTCGGAAAGCGTTACTCGTTGCGACTGTCGTATCGGCAATTGGTCAGAGCGGCTGCTAAAGAAGGCGCGCATTCCTGCGCGCTACGAACACTGCACCCTGTCAAACTTCGATTCGGATTTTCCCGGAGCAAACGGCGGGTTGGCGAGAGCATTGTTTCAAGCCAATCGCTTCGTCGAGGAATATCCGGTGGAAACCACAGGGCTCATGTTGCTGGGTCCGATCGGAGTAGGTAAGACGCATCTCGCGGTCGGTATTCTGCGCGAGCTTGTTCTACAAAAGAATGCCTCGTGCCTCTTCTATGACTATCGCGAGCTGCTGAAAGAGATCCAGAACTCCTATAACGCGAGCGTGCAAACCACTGAGCTCGAAATTCTCAAGCCGGTATTTGAGACCGAAGTGCTCGTTCTGGATGAACTCGGCGCAGTGAAGCCCACCGAATGGGTATGGGACACGGTCAGCCACATCCTGAATACGCGCTATAACGACAAACGCACCACGATTATTAGTTCGAACTTCGCCGATCAGCCTCCCGGCGGCAACGTCCCTGAAGGCCGCAGCTTCGCTACTCGCGCTGCTCGCGATGAGACGCTTGGCGACCGAGTCGGTGAGCGCATGCGCTCACGCCTGCATGAAATGTGCCGGAAAGTAGAGATGGAGGGCAGCGACTTTCGCCAAAATATCCGCCGAGCACACTAGGAGCAAAAACAAACGCCGACGCGGACATCGCAGGTGGGTGTTGGCTGCTACTTCACCCGAGGCTTCGCGGCTCTCCTCCGCACGTAAGGGCGCATCTCATTCGTATGCTAATCCGCCGTAAAGGAGCACTCCATGGCTCATGTGGGAACCCTACGTGATTTCCGTTTCGAAGACCAAGCTGACGATATTCGCGGCGCAGCGCTGTATGGCCGTGACAACGAAAAACTAGGAAAGATCGATGACGTTATATTCGATCACTCCACCGGTCAGCTGAAATACGCCGTTGTCGACACAGGTGGCTGGCTCAGGAGTAAACGGTTCCTGGTGACCGCTGACCGGATCCAGTCGCGCGGCGACCGAGACGACGAGTACGTTGCCGACCTCTCGAAGAACCAGATCGAAGCCTTTCCTGCCTACGATGAGAATGAGCTTAATGACGAGAATCGCTGGGGAGACTACGAGCGCGATTATCGCAAGGCTTCTGGATTTGAAGAGACCGGCGGTGTACTTCATCAGGCCGGAGGAACAAACATTCTGGTTCCGGACAGTTTGCCTGCCGAGGGCGATACCGCAATCTCACGCAGTGGACTGCCGGTGTCGGGATACAAGAGTCCCATCCAACATCACGACCCAAGCTTGATGAACACCACGCCTACGGGCTGGGACCAGCGCCCCGAAAACGACCGGCTCACCTTTCTTCCGGATGCCATCGGCGCCGATCGCGGCGATATCAAAGACATGCAGACGCGATCTTCGCAAACTGAGCGAACCAGTGGGCCGAGCGACGCCAAGGTATCCTCTGACGCGATTCGTGGTACGCGTGTTCGTGAGATCGTCAATCGCGAAAATGACCGGCTTCCGCAACAGGATAGCGGCACGACCGGAACCGTTGAACAAACGATAGAGGGCGACGCCATCTTCAACAGTGAGGATCTGCAAGGTCGCAGCCATGAGAGTGGCAATGTCCACGACGCGGATGTCCCGAGCTATTCAACGTTGGTTGGGACTGGAACCGCGACGACGGAAGGCCGCTTGCCTACCTACCCAGATGCACCACAAGGACAGCGTTGGGCGAGGTTTGAAGAGAACCTGCGCCGGCAACGTCCCAAAATAGTCAGTCATTGCAGCGTCTGTGAGGAACTCCAGAACCGACATAAAGAGGACGCCGCATAGCCCATTCTCGCGATCGTGTGTTTTTGTGGTTTCGTGATTGTGTTCAATTGCGAAACCACCAACTCACGAACCTACATGTTAGTGTGGCCAGCACGCATCTCCTCGTTGAACTTCGGCTTGAGCTGTGCGAGTGCCGCTTCCATTTGAGCGACGAACGCGTCTGATTGCTGAGCAAGCCTGTCGGTGGCCGTGGCGTACTCACCTGAAGGATCGAGGGTTAACCATCCTTCACTCGCGAGCTCACGCGCCGCGAATCCGAGGTCGTCAGGTGAGCAGTCAAGGTACTGCGCGTCGTACGGGTCCGCAATCCATGCTGGTTGACGCTCTCCCAATCTCGCGGAAACCCAGAAAACCTTCGAGCGCACAAATTCCTTGCGCTTCGTCGTATCAGTTTCACTGAAAATGAACCGCTTCTGCCGAAAGCTGTAATAGCGCGTGCTTACCGGTACCGGCTGTCGATTGCTACTCTTCAGCAACTCCAGTTGACCGAGGTCCAAGGTCTTGCGGATTGCATTGAAGGTCACGCCCTCAGCGAAGGGCTGCTCCAGCGCGGGAAGGACTTCGGCGAGAGTAACCGTCAGACTCGCCGCAATCCTTGCGTGCAAGGGGCTGCCGTTATCTGCAAGCTGCGCAACGCCATGAAGGATGAAAGAGTCTGCGCCCGAAGTGGAATGGTGGTACGGCCAACTAAATTGCTGCAAGGACAGGGGGATACCGTGCAAGGTCAGGAACACATCCGATCGTGGACTCTGAAGCCGCTTCGCGAGTGAATTCAAGTACGTCTGCAGTTCACCCAGCAGCTCCGAACGTCTAGCCATTTCGGCGCTCAGCGCCTCGCTGGTCTCGATCGAATACATTGCGCTATTCGCGGCTTGGAGCCGACGCTTGCTTGTGGGTCCTCCGTTGAAGTCGGTGCCGGATGCAACATCAGCAATGCTGAGGCCAGCTTTGGCCGCTAGTTCCTGAATCGTCTGAGAGATAGTTTGAGACGCGGTTGGCATAGTCAAAAGCTATTCTACTAACCACAGAGACACCAAGAAAGACGGGCGGGCGAAACTCGTTAAACTTCTTCTCCTTCTCCGTGGCTCCGTGGTGAAGTTGCTCCGGTCAATCTTCTTCCAGAAGGGCGTTCACAATGTCGTCGATCATCTGCTTGGCCTTATTGTTGCCCATGGTGTGATGGTTGATCATGATGGAAAATGCGATGTTGTGTCCCAATTTGGTTACGCCATAGCCAGAGAGCGAATTGACTTCCCCCAGTTGTCCCGTTTTGGCCTCGACGTGGTCGGCTGCGAAGGTACCTTTGAAGCGAGTTGAGAGCGAACCGTCTTCGGCAGCGATGGGTAGCGTGCCGCGAAATTGTGTGGCCCAAGGTTGCGCATAGGCGTATTGCAGCAGTTGTGTGAAGGCATGCGGCGTCGCCAATCCGGAGCGCGATAGTCCTGAGCCGTCGTACAAAGAAAACTCGGCCGGATCGATCTGTACCTGCTGGGTAAGGAACTTGCTCTCAGCGTCAAGTCCGCCCGAGATCGATCCCGACATGCCGTGCAGCTTACCAATAAGACGCAACATGATCTCCACGTGCAAATTCTGGCTAACTTTGTTAATGACCGTCAGATCTTGTAGCAATGGCGGGGACTGGTGCTGCGCCAGGATTACGCGCGCGGGCGCAGCCCTTAGCGGAACAACAAGGGGTTCATGGCTTTGCGGAGCCGGAAGTGGATACTGCCAGGGCTGCGAGTGTTGCACGCGAATCTTGCCGCGCACCTGGATTCCACGCTGTTGCAGGAGCGAGCGGAGCAGTTGTGCATTGGCGCTGGCCGGGTCTTCGACGGCGAGCGTCTCCCCATCACCGGGATCTCCTAGCGGAATTGTTCCCCAAAAGGTAACTTGCAGCGAGCCCGGTTCACGCAGGATTCCGATGTTGCGCAGGGTGCCGCGTGCGGAAGTGGATATCAGATTTCGGACTGAGTAGTAATCCGGGTACGGATCAAGCGTCAGCAACGCGCGCTCTCCCGCGCGTTCGGCGGGTTTCACGTCAGCGAAGAGGATATTGTCATTGACGGTGAGCGCGGACATGGGCGCGCCATAGTCCCACATGAGGTCATCCTGCGCCCAACCTTCCCCATAGCGCTCGTAAACAAAGAAGCTGTCGTCGCCTACGATGTCACCGTCAATGACTCGCACGCCAGCCGCGGCTACTTGATCGACGAGTTCTTCGAACACGCGCGTGTGCGGGCTGAGGCGTTCCGTCCTCTTGGTGTACGGCAACACGCGTCCTGAAAGATTGGGATCACCGCGCCCAACCAGAACCACGTCGCCCGCTACATGTCCTCTGCTGTCAGGCCGCTTTTCACTCTCGATCGACGTCACGAATCGATAGTCTGGCCCCACCAGCGCCAGTGTCGTTGCTGTGGTGAAAAGCTTTGTGTTTGACGCTGGCTGCAGAAGTTTGTCGGCGTTCTCTGCGTAGAGTGAGCCTCCGGTCGCGAGATCAATGACGCTAATTCCCCAGATTGCGTGCTGAGCTTTTGGATCCTCCTGGCGGACGAGATTGATGCGTGCAGCCAGACGCGCCCCGAGGTCCTGCATCGCTTGCGGAGAAACCGCCGGAGTAGGCGGTGGCGCGGCGGGCGAAGTCGCCTGAGCATTCAAGAATATTGCAGATGAGAGAAACAGCGGGGAGCAGCGCAATAACAAATTCGTCATTGAGCCGGATTGTAGCGCACGCGCTGTTTACAATCGCTGCATGCGGCCCGAGTTCGAGTGGAAGCTGCGATCCCGTTCGCTGAAGCTCGGGGAGCGCACGCTCATTATGGGCGTCGTGAACGTGACGCCAGACTCATTTTCTGATGGCGGACAATTCCTCGAACCTCGCCGCGCCATCAAGCACGCGCTCGCGTTGCTCGCAGAAGGCGCAGACATTCTCGACATTGGCGGCGAGTCCACGCGTCCCGGCCAGAGGGAGCGAGTCACTGCACAGGAGGAGAAGCGGCGGGTGCTGCCGGTAATCGCTGGAATTCTGCGCGAAGCGTCTGGGGCAATCCTCTCCATCGATACTTACAAGGCCGAGACTGCCGAAGCCGCGCTCGCCGCGGGTGTTGAAATTGTGAACGACGTGAGTGGATTCATATGGGATGAGCAAATGCTTCCGCTGCTCGCGAAGCAAGCATGCGGCTGCGTGCTGATGCACACCTGGGGACGTCCGGAAGAGTGGGCGACATTGCCTGCGTTGTCTGGCGAACAGGTGTTTCCTTTGGTGTTTTCAGATCTGCGACGGCTGTCTGAGCGTGCCACGCTCGCCGGAGTCGCCAAGGACCGCATTGTGCTCGACCCCGGATTCGGGTTTGGCAAGCGCATGAACGAGAATTTTTTCCTTCTATCCCGGCTGGGCGAACTGCGTCAGCTCGGACTCCCACTGCTCAGCGGCACTTCGCGGAAATCCTTCGTCGGCAGACCTTCCAGTTCCGAGCCAGCTGCAGACGCGTGCTCGCGACTCGCGGGAAGCCTTGCCGGGCTGACGGCCAGTGTTCTTCAAGGCGCGCACATAATTCGTGTTCACGATGTGAAGCCCTCGGTCGAGGCTGCTCGTGTCGCCGATGCCATTGTGAAAGCTGCACCCGTGTGAAGGAAATGTAAGTTGCGTGGATGCTGCTACTTACAGGCGGCCTCAGCAACCGTTATTCGGATAGCAGCATCTCATTTTCGTATGGCAGCAGTTCAGATTTTTCGGGGAACGGGTGCTCTTCCACAAGACTTGGAAGAGCGATTTCGTCGAGCGTACGGACGGGATATGACCGAAGAAGAGCGCAAATTCTTCGGCCTGAAACTGGAAGGCCAACGCGGCCCACGTCCGGCAGCACGCGACTACGTGGTCATGGCAGCGTGATGCTGAAAGCCTGAAACCGATCTATCTTCATTCCTCGCAAGTCTCGGCATAGTCGAGGCAGCCTCCCCGGTATCGTGCGATCTCGTGATCGGGTGATTGCTTCCGCAATCGCAAAATAACCAAATCCAGAAATCTGCAAATCCGGATCTCTGCATATAATGTCGAGCCGATGGACGCCGCCCTACTTGCGCGCGAACTCGAGGAGTTCCTGGCAATTGCTCCACACGCCCGAGTCTTGGAAGAGGGTGAAACCCTTTTCGATCTCAGCGCCGCCAAGTACTCGATCAGCGGTGAAAACGGCAAATGTCTTCTGCACCTGTGGTCGCAAGAGAGGAACGCTGTACGGCGCGTGGTAGCTGTCGAGCAAAAGTATGGACAGCTGCGCCTCGCGGTACAGCGCTTCGGCAAGGGCAAAGCGTCCGTGCTGGAGATCGTTCGCGACCGCGACAGCCGCGCTCCCGCGGCGCAGCGCCAACTGCGATTGCAGTATCAGCGGCTGCTGGGAAGGATGCTGCAGCGCAACTTTCCCGATTGGGTACGCGACGAACTTACCTCCACTGCGGATTTGGAACGCAGCTTCAGTCCGGTATACGCTCGCGGAATTCTGCGGAGTGGACGATCCGCGACGTGCGTCTTTGGCGTCAACAATTCAGAATCGCAGGCCTCGATCGACGCCGCATTGACCTTTGCGCTGCTTTGGTTTCACTACTGCCGCAACCGCGAAGCGGCCAGATCTTTCATCAGCGGACTCAAGCTATTTGTGCCGCAAGGGTCGTCGGCCGTGATCCACGCGCGCATGCATTACCTCAATCGCAACGCCGCACGATTTGAGTTGTTCGAGTGCGACGAGCGTTCCGAGGATTTCCATGAGCTAGACCTCTCTGACCGCGGAAACATAGCCACTCGTCTGGTGCGGTGTCCGGAAACGGCACGCGTTGAGGCGAGATTCGCGGCCGCGGCCGCACGCATTCGCATTGCCGTTCCCGAATCGGAAATGGTCGTGCTTAGTTCCAGCGAGCTTGGGTTTCGCCTGCATGGCCTTGAGTTCGCGCGAGCGCGAATCGCCAGCTCGGTCGATACATTTGCGCGAGGCGAGGAGATTGTCTTTGGCAATGGCGCGCACGAGACGCTGCTAACGCCGGAATCGCAGCCATTGTTTGATGACCTGATGACCCGGCTGCGCGCTCTTCGCCGGGCCGACCGAGACAAGCGCCACCCACTCTGGCGCATGCAGCCCGAGCGCTGGTTGGAGTCAGAGGTGAAGAGAGACATCGCTGCACTCGAGGCGCGACTCGATCCTGCTCATCTCTACGCACAGGTTCCGGCGTTCGCAGCCTCCGACCGGGGCGTGATCGATTTGCTGGCCTGCACGCGCGATGGCCGACTCGCCGTCATCGAGCTTAAGGCCGACGAAGACATACACCTGCCGCTGCAAGGGTTGGATTACTGGTCGCGAGTCAAATGGCATCACGAGAGAGAAGAGTTTCGCCGCTTCGGATACTTCGTCTCTGCGGAGGGAACGACCCTTCCGCTCTCACCGGCCCCGCCGTTGCTGATGCTCGTCGCCCCTGCCTTGCATATCCATCCATCGACAGACACGATCCTTCACTATCTGTCGCCGGAAGTGGACTGGAGCTTGATTGCACTCGACGAGCGCTGGCGGGAAGAGGTGAAGGTGGTGTTCAGGAAGAGAAGATCGCAATCCGATGTGGCAGCGAGCATGGGGTGATTCGCGATTTTATTCGCAGATCTCAAATCACCCGATCACAAAATCGCCAAATCACGAAATGGGCTCCTGTTCTTTTTCTCCGCGAAATACCCTCGATATCCCCCGCACGATTCTCCGCAGTGGAAGTTCGCCGGAATGGGTAACGAATATCTCGCCCTTCTTGTTCGATCGGTAGTACCAGCGTTTCAGCAGCGCAAGATGATCAGCGAGTTCTCCACGGGCGGACTTGCGAAGTTCGATAGTGGAAAGTGCCTCAACGACGCGGGCCTCCAGCGTCTGCGGCCTCTGCTTTGTCGTCGGCTTGGCCTCGCCATTCTCAAGCGGGACTGGAACTGCGATATGCGGATGCGCAAACAGCGAACTCGATCCGGACTGTGGATTTGCGTGCTGCATGTCCTGTACGTTGAACTGCACTGGGCCGTAGAGCAGTCCCTGGCGAAACTCGAACAGCGCGACATGATGTTCTACTGCCGAACGTTGCACGACGACGGCGCGCAACTTCTCAAGTCGACCGACGATCTCCGGCACGCCTGTCCACGGCGCTTTCACTTTCTCTATCCGAGCATGCAGTCCTGATGCTTGCTCAAACTGTAACTGTGTGGAAGCGGCGTCGCGCTCGGCCTCAAGCTGCGCGACCAAAGATTCCGCGCGAGTATCGAAATAGTTCTGCACGCGCGCGACCTCGGCCACATACTCGGCGTGGGTGCAGCCGGCAAAGCAGGGCGCCAGACACATCTTCATCTCCGAGTACATGCACCCCGGGAATGTCGGGTCGGGCCGGATATTGAACGTGCATCGACGCGACTTGAAGAGATCGAGCGCATCGTTCAGGAATTTGTTGGCTGCGGGCTTCGAGGCAAACGGACCGTAATATAGGTTTGTCTTAGCAGGAAGCGGGCTCTCGCTTCCCGATTCCGGAACAGCAATAATGCTCCCAAGTCTCCGGGTGAAATACGCTCTGGGATATTCGTTCTCCCATCCGATCTTCACCAATGCTGCGGGAGTCAGCTTCATCCTCCGGCGATAGGAGCGCGGAAAGTGCTTGCGCATGAGCTGATAGAGCAGAATGCGATTCTCGAACTCTGAACCTGTGAGCCTGTATTCGATGCTGCGCGTACTCTCGCGCAGATTCAGTCGCTTGCTCTCCGGCGACGCAGGCGAGAGCAGACGCTCCAGCCGTCTGCGCAGATTCGCGCCCTTGCTGACGTAAGGCTCGGCGTTGGCATCAGCTCCGCGGAGAAGGAAGACGGCAGGCGTTTCCGGCAGCGAAGCGAGGGCTTCATCGCCGTGAGCAGGCGTGAATGGAATGGAGTGCTCCAGCACTATTGACTAGTAGGCATTAGGCGGGACGCAATAGGCAATAGCTGGCGGCACTCGTCCCCACGTACAGCTTCGCCGCGCTGGAAATCCGTCGCTTTGTCTTGAGTTGGTACCACCAGCCGGTAGCTGTGTTCCACGGACTTCGCTAAGATGGCACCCGACGCCCAACTCCTCGGAGGAATTACCGGATGACCAAACGCTTCCTGATCTTTCTGCTGCTGTTGCTGACCATTCCCGTGCACGCGCAAGACAAAAAGCCCGCCAATCTTCGCGATCTTCTGCTGGCGGAGCTGCGATCCACGCACAACAAGGAAGAATGGTTCGTGCCGGCGAACATCGCGGTGCAGGGCCTGACAGCCGAGCAGGCGAAATGGACCGACGGCAAAGGCAATCACTCAGTAGGCCAGCTCGCGTATCACCTGGTGTTCTGGAACCGGCAGAGCCTCGCCCGTCTTAAGGGCGAGACGCCGCAAAAGTTCAGCGGCAACAATGATGAGACCTTCAACAACTTCGACAGCAAGACCTGGACCGACACCGTGCAACAACTCGATCAGGTGTTGACCGACCTCGAGAAGTGGGCAGAAACCGTCGACGAAGCAAAGCTGAAGGACTCAGCCCAGACCTTGACTCACATCAGCACGCACAACGCCTACCACATCGGCCAGATCATCTATGTGCGCAAAGAACAAGGTTCGTGGGACGCAAAGAACGGCGTGAAATAAGAGTTTCTGGTAACGACGCCACAGTTACGTACCTTGGATGAATGAGAGCAGCGGCAGCCATCCTCGTGCTGCTCGGGCCCGTGCGGCTCGAATGTCACTTAGCCTGGGATTCGGGTAGATATAGCCGTGGTGACGGGCATCCAACACTGACAGGTCGGAATCTTGACATGTGGGTGTACTATCCTTCCGATGATTACGGCTGAAATTATCCTCGCGATCCTGGTGGTAGTTGCGGTGCTCGTCTGTCTGTTGGACAGGACCACACCCTCGGAAGAGGCGTGTCTAACCGCGCTCAAGGCGACCATCTACGCCATTCTCGCGCTTCCGGTTGCAGCCTGGATGTTCATCTCCAAGCTCTTCGGTCGGACCAGGCGCAAGGTTTCAACGCAGCACGCGTCATTTCAGCGCTAGCCGCGGGAACTGACGACGCCCTCGGATCCGACAGCAAAGTCGAGTAATAAGCTACCCACCTTTAGTCGGCGGCTGATTCCAGTAGTTCCTGAATGGCCTCGAGTAGCACCTCAGGACCATCAATCGCGCGCACCGTCTTGTCCGTTCTCACCATGATGTACGCTGACGCCGTAATGGCGATGACTTTGCCCGCCGGATTTCTCCCACGAAAGGCTTCTGCGAGGTCCCTCGCTGTGTCGCCCGAGATGCTATGCCCAATCAGGAGAACATCGAAGTGTTGATCGCCTATGACATGTTCTGCCTCGGTTTTAGTCGGTGGCCACACGACGTCATATCCAGCATGCCGCAGCACCATCGCACGTAGTTTCCCCAACTCCGGTTTGGCGGACAGCGAGAGTACGCGTTTTTTCACGTTTTCTTTAAGGGACTCAGCGATTAGATGCCGTTCGTTTCAACAGCATCCACCTAACGGATTCAGTCTCGATACAAATCTCCCGCCAGATACTTGAATCCTGAGTCTACCGCGACGGTTGCGACCGTATGTCCTCGCCCTAACTCCCGCGCTAGTTGCAGTGCGGCGGACACGTTTAGGCCCGATGACGTCCCCGCGAAGATTCCTTCTTCTTTTGCCAGGCGACGCGCCATCTTCCGGGCTTCCGCTTCGTCTACGGTGCGTGCTTCATCGTAATCGCCATCCTTCAGATGCGGAGGCCTGAACCCCGCGGCGATTCCCTCCACGCGGTGTGGACCTCCCTTGCCGGTCGTAAGCGCCGGCGAAGACGCAGGCTCGAGCGCCACGATGCGCGCCTTGCATCCCGCCTCTTTCAGTGCGCGGGAGACGCCCACAATCATCCCCGCCGTGCCCACTCCGCCACAATACGCGGCGAGATCTGTCCCCGCTTGCGCGATCAACTCCTTGCCGATTCCCATATACGCCTGAACCGCGTCTGTATTGTTGAATTGGTTCGTGTAGAAAGTCCCGGGCTCCCTCGCGAGCTCCTCGGCCCGCCTCTTCATTCGCTGATAAAGCTCTGGCACCAGCTTGCCGTTCTCCGCCGGAAAAATCTCCAACTCCCCGCCAAACAGACGCATAGTCTGCAGCTTCTCCTCCGAGAATCCATCCGACGAAATCGGCGTAAACCGATAACCCTTCACAGCGCACACCATGGCTAGCGACGACCCCGTGCTGCCGCCAGTCCACTCAATCACGCGCATGCCAGGCCGCAACTCGCCGCGCCTTTCCGCGCCCTCGATCATGGCCAACGCCATCCGGTCTTTATAAGATCCGGTCGGATTGTAGTACTCCAGCTTCACCAGCACGTCCGCCATGCCCGGAGTGACAAGTTTCTTCAGCCGCACCACAGGCGTATTCCCAATCGCCTGCAAAACCGATTCTCGAACCAGATTGCCTTCTGCCACGTTTCTCTCCGCCACGTAAGTCTCCGCCATATTGGTCTCCTTAGTGATTGCCAGCTGCAAGCGCCTGAGAAGATTCCCAGAATCAGTATCAGGATTCGCAAAGTAGCCCCGCCCGTCCCCAGCAACGCACCAGTTGTCATCCTCAGCAGAGGAGGGTCCAACGCGTTTTCTCCGGAAACCGGAGTCGAAGGATCTGGTGGTTGCGTTTGCCGTTGCCGTTGCCATTGCTGATAGCTGACAGCTGAGTGCCGAATGCTGCTTCTTCTCCGTTAAGCTAAAGCCGTGCACACCAGAATCCTGCTGCTCCTAATCCTCGCAACCGCAGCCGCGCCCCAGAATCAAGACGGAGCCATCTGGCGAACCTGGCACAACGAGAAGAAGCTGATCGTGGTCACCACGCCGGATTGGGATGCCGTGCAGGGAACGCTCACTCGCTACGAGCGCCGGGATCGCGAGTGGATCAAGGTCAGCGAACCGATTCCAGTTGTGGTCGGACATGCGGGACTGGCGTGGGATCCGGCTCTCATAAGACAGAGCCCTGATCGATATCGTCGTCCGAGCAACCCAGGCCCAATCAAACACGAAGGCGACGGACGTTCACCCGCGGGCGTCTTCCAGCTCAAAGACGGAGCGTTTGGATTCGCGAGTCAACTGCCCGGCTCGCACATGTACATGCCGCTCACACCCACCATCGAGTGCGTCGACGATCCAGACTCGCGCTATTACGGCAAGATCGTCGATCGCGCGAGAGTGGATCGGGTGGACTGGAAGAGCTCCGAGAAGATGAGCTCGATTCCGCAGTATCGCTGGGGAGTGGTTGTGAAGTACAACACCGACCATCCCGTACGCGAAGAAGGTTCCTGCATCTTCCTCCACCAATGGAGTGGCCCATCCAGCGGCACCGCCGGATGTACCGCCATGTCCCCGCAGGACATCGAAGCTCTGGTGCACTGGATAATCGGCGACGTGCGCGCAGTGCTGGTCCAGCTGCCGCGACCCGAGTACCAGCGCCTCCGAGTCCATTGGCAGCTTCCCGCGCTGGACACAACATCATCCGGCAAATCCCAGTAGCCTGTACCGAGGTGTGAGGTTGTGCGATCTAGAGTTCCGCCTCCACTTACTTCTGCCCGATGGGAACCGCTGATGCCTTCCTGACCGTCATCGAGAGGGAGTACTCGAACAAATCTATGTCTGGCATCTCGGTCGCCGCCAATCTCGGGCTAATCTTCAGTGCCGCGCGTCCGGCGCTCTGGACCAACGGCGGACGTCCGGGACGCCACGTTGCGGTTGCGGTTTGCTAATGTTTGTAACTCTAGAATTACGTTCTGGGCTGTAAGAACGAGTAAGATGTTTGGCACAAGTGGTGCCAACAGGAGTTCGGTTCCAGCAAATCGACTCAATCGACTTGCAGCCATTGTCGAGTTTTCCGAAGATGCCATTGTCGGCAAGGACATCGATGGCATCATCACGGAATGGAACCAGGGGGCCCGGCAACTTTACGGGTACGCCGCTGACGAAGTGATTGGGAAGCCGGTTACTCTCCTTATCCCACCTGACGTTTCCGATGATCTTCCCCGAATCATGCAAAAGATTCGACGCGACGAAAGTGTCGTTCATTATGAAACAGTTCGTAAGAAGAAGGATGGAGAACGAGCTGATGTCTCCGTAAGCGTTTCTCCCATTCGAGACGAGGCAGGCAAGATTATTGGCGCAGCCGCCATTGCTCGCGACATCAGTGAGCGTAAGCGCCAGAGCCGCAAGTTGATCGAAGTGCAAGAGCAGGAACGTGCTCACATTGCGAGAGAACTTCACGATGACATCACTCAGCGCCTCGCGCTATTCGCGGTCGAAATGGAACAACTCAAGGACCTTCCGGGCAATGAAATCCCCATGCGCCTGGAAAGAATGCGAACATGGATGATGGAGATGTTGAGCGATGTGCAAGCCTTGTCGATGAGTTGCACTCTTCCCACCTGGAATATCTAGGCCTCGTTCCAGCCATGAAGAGCTTCTGCCAGGAGTTCGGAAAGCGACAGAAGGTGGATGTGGAGTTCGAAAGTCTCAATGTGCCGCCTTCCATACCCGCAGATATTTCCCTTTGCCTATTCCGAGTTCTCCAGGAAACGCTGCACAACGCGGCGAAGCACAGCGGAGCAACCCGCTTCAGCGTGCAATTACGAGCAACGTCGGATGACATTCACCTCACAGTTAGCGATCCGGGCGCAGGCTTCGATCCCGAAGCGGCAGTGAAAGCCACGGTCTTGGCCTGATCAGCATGAAAGAGAGACTGCATCTGTGAAAGGCGAGATTTCAGTCGACTCACGGCCTGAGCGTGGTACCACGATTCATGCATGCGTCCCTCTCGGCCCGCATAGCGGCTCCAAGCTCGCTTCGTCGTAACCCTCTGGGAACGATCCGGCATCCTTTTAATAAGCAAGAAAACCCTCTAGGCGGCGCTCGTCCCTTTCTCGTTTGGGGCACGCGGCCTAGAGGGCAGATCCGCAGTCCGGAGCTGGCCCGGCTAGCAGCTGAATGTATGGTGCCGTACTAAGGCGGTTTGTTGCTGCGCCATATTGCGACAGCTGAAAAGAAGATCGACGCTGGCGTCCATACGTCCCGGGGTTAACACGAAGGTCACGGAGAAAACTTCTGACTTGAGGCAGGCAATCACACACTCGGCGGGAAACAATGATGCCCGATGGACGCTGCTTTTACGGCTGGTAGCAAGTCTCGCGCGCAGTTGTGCTTGAAGACGTAACCCAAAGCCCCGGCTTCGCGGGCAGCTTCCATAATTTCTTCGGAGACGTGCGCTGAGCAAATTACCACGCCGGGTTTGTGACCGTTGCTCATCACTCGTCGGGTGACGTCAAGCCCGCTGAGGCCGGGCATTTCGAGGTCGAGAACTGCAACGTCAGGCTTGTGGTGGGAGATAGCCTGCAGCGCCGACGTTCCATCGGCGGCTGTCGCAACAACGTCGAACTGAACCTCCACCATGGACACCAGCATCTGGAGCCATTTTGGATGGTCGTCGGCAAGCACAATTCGCATGTTCGTTTTCCGCAGGAGACGGCCCACAAAAACGATAGCGGCGTCTACATAGATGCATTCTGCACGCCATCCAGCGACCCGGGTTGCGCCAAAACACGCCGTTAGGTGAGATTGGCCTGTTTCATGACGGATCCCGATTCCTGCAAGGACCACACTTTTGGGTGCATATTCCCATTTCGGGCAGCATGGGCCGCCCGCTGTTAACACGAAGGTCACGAAATTTAAACGGAGGTCACGGAGAACTTCGAGGCGCTTTCCACAGAGACACAGAGGAACACGGAGGAAGATCCGTTCGTCGATTCAGATTCACTCAGGGCAAAAGGCGGCATTCTCAAAGTCTGTCATCCGAGCCGATTTTGGCGAAGGATCTCCGGAAAATGCTTGGGTACGAATGCAATTTCCAGACTTTTGCACGAGGATGTTTCGTTGAGAAGCCAATGCAGTGTGGGTAGCCCGAAAGATTATGCGGAGGTCCTTCGCCAAAAGCGGCTCAGGATGACAGATTTCTTGGAGTCGTCTTCGGTGGGTCGCCTAGGCTCCTTGGCGCATGCTCTATGAACACAGAGCACACAAAGGAAAAGCTCAAGTTGGTTTTTCCCATTCCTGGGTCTTCCTCCGTGCGCCTCTGCGCCCTCTGTGGTTAATCGCGTTATTGGTCCGACGGCAGAGACGCAGGGTGCTGGATTTCTTTCGGCTGCAAAGATGCGTCAGGGGTCCTTTTTTGCTGTATATTTTGCTATCATTTTTCCCAGACTCTCCTGTAAGAACCCAAAACGGACCATGGCAAATTCGGTTTCGACAGACCTGGGCGCTGCCCCTGCGCCGCTAGTTCTTCCTTGCGGGCTTCCCTTCTTTACAAATGTCGGCGATCGCGACGATTTTGCTGACGCCCGAGGACGCCGGACAAAAGACAAATGCAATGCGAGGACTACAACCGGAAATCGCATCTTGCTGGTTGGCCGACTGCGTGAGTTGGCCCTCTACCGCGCCGAGGTGCTCAGTACGCATGGCTTTCGAGTCCTTACGCCAGAAACGCCGGCAGAAGCTATGGAAGTGATCCGGCGTAAGCAGTTTGACATCGCCGTTCTGACGTACACGCTTTCCAGCGATGTGGTTGAGGAGCTTGCAGAACAGATCCGCCAATACTGCCCACATTGTCCGCTCATTGCAATTTCCGATACCGAACACGTGGACAAAAAGATTTTTCCCGATCAGACCGTTCTAGCGCGAGAAGGCCCAGCAGGTCTGATTGCGGCGCTTCGTCGTGTTACCCGCAAGACGTAGCCAGTTGGGACTTGGTCATTTCGCGATTTCCCATTTCGGGTATCCACGTCAGATCTCAAACGCTGGGGTTAACACGAAGGTCACGAAGTTTATACGAAGGCCACGGAGAATATGGCTCGGCGCCCAGGATTTTCATCCGGGGTTATCATTCGTCCCAGCCCTTTTAGCTCAGACTACCGCTCTTTTGGTTGACACCTTACCCGACCGGGCCTACCCTTTCTCACTGAATGTCGACCCGAGAAGCCGATGAGCGATTGCAATTGTTGCAGCGCGCCAAAGTCGCAACGTTGGGATCCACTCCGTTAGCCGCGGAAGCTTCCGTCCGGAGCCGTGTTGCGAGCGCCCCAGTCACGAAGGATGCACCGAGGCACTCCGCGCTCGTCCGCGTGACGCACTGGATCACTGCGCTCTGCTTTCTTGCTCTGCTCGTCACCGGCATCGAAATCTTGATCTCGCATCCGCGCTTCTATTGGGGCGAGACCGGCACGGTGTTGACGAAGCCGTTATTTCAATTGCCGATTCCTTCGTCAAGAAAATTGGTGCCGACGGGCTATGGCTACGTGCTGCCCGACCAGAATGGATGGAGCCGGGCCCTGCACTTTGAAGCCGCATGGATCGCGGTGCTGACAGGCTTGCTGTATGTAATTTACGGTCTGGTTACAAGGCATTTCCGGAATTTGATTCCCAGCCGGGGTAATCTCTCATGGCGGCCGCTCCTGAACTCGTTTCTAAAACCGTTGCGCTTTGAACGGCCGAGTGCGGCCGAGGCGTTTTCCTATAATGGGCTTCAGCGCCTCACGTACCTGGTGGTGATCTTCGTTCTGTTTCCCTTGGTCATCTGGAGTGGCCTCGCGATGTCACTTGGCTTTGCCTCCGCCTTTCCGTGGTCGGTTACTCTGCTGGGCGGCCAGCAATCCGCACGCACCATTCATTTCTTTGTCTCGCTGGCGCTGGTGCTGTTCGTGGCTGTCCACATCGTGATGGTTTTCCTGGCGGGATTCTGGAGCCGCACCGGAGCGATGATCACCGGCCGCAGCGGCACGCGTAAGGAGCACCCATGAGCGACCTTTCCCGCCGAAAACTGATCGTATCCGGACTCGCGGTGGCCGCGGGTGCATCCGGATTGGGAGTGGCAGCGCGCCTTGCGCAGAAGTATGGATTAGTTCCTCCCGATCATCGCGGACTTTACGGCCTCGGCGAAACGCTCACTTATGCCTCGCAGCGGTTGCTGACCAGGCATTCGCTGGCGCGCGAATTCCCTCGAGACCGAATTTCGCCGCGTCCATTCCCAAACGAAATCGCGCCGCCCACGGATGACTTCAGGCGCCTTCAGGCGGGTAAGTTCGCGGACTGGCGGCTCTCCATCGATGGCATGGTCCATCAGCCGGCATCGTTCTCGCTTGCTGACCTCAAGAACTATCCATCTCGCAGCCACATCACCCAAATCGCGTGCGAAGAGGGCTGGTCGTATATCGCGGAGTGGATCGGCGTGCCTCTCCACCAACTTTTGCATGAGGTGGGAGTCCATCCACAAGCCAAGTACGTGGTCTATACATCGACGGAACCCGATACATGGGACAGCATCGATATGGCCGATGCTCTGCATCCGCAGACATTTCTCTGCTATGGCATGAATGGCAGTGACCTTCCCGTGGCCCACGGTGGACCGCTGCGCATGCGGCTGCCTCGGCAAATCGGCTATAAGAACATAAAGTTCGTCAATCGCCTGACGGTCACAGACAACTTGAAGACCTTTGGTAAAGGTTGCGGCTCCGCGGCTTGCGAGTTCGGCTACGCCTGGTACACCGGTATCTGATACGCGGTAGACACTGGCGGACCGGCCCAGACGTCCCCAGCTCGGATTGCTTCGCGGTCATCCTTCGCCGTTGTTCTCAATGTCAAACCCAGCTGAGGCGCCCTCCGCTACCGGAGAGGGTTCTGATCGGAAACCCATAGCTGAACCCAGAATTTCCCAGGAACAGGGAAATTAAGAGGGACTTTTCGTAATTCCCGCAAAAAATACGCGATTTCTGCCCAAATTCCGCAATTTTCGCTTGCGGAACAGGGAATAACAGGGAATTGTCTTTTTGTAAGCCAAGTCATGCAAAATCAGATGGATAGGAGCACTGAGAGCATCTGGCCAAATTTAACAGGGATTTATCAGGGAATTTCCCAGCAGTTGGTGGACGTCCCCAAACTGGCACACGCGTTGCGAGTCGAGCCATCACCAAATCACCGATTCTTCTCTCGTACTTCACCCGATCACCCGATTCCCCTCCCCCTATTCCGCGGCATCGTTTGTCTCTCATTCCGGATTGCATTTGGCGCATCTCGGCGTTTATTGTGGGATGAACCGCCCTCAAGCAAGCAGGTGCAGTGCTGCATGATCTGAGGCCCCAACTTGTCTGATCCCAGCCAAAATCTGCCCAATTCCAAGAAACTTCTGCTCATAGACCTTGACGACACACGCCGCAGCACGCGCGTCAAAATGCTGACACAAGCCGGATATGACGTTCAGTTGCGCATCGACCATCTGGATGCTGAATGGCTAAACCATGAAGGCCACTTCGATCTGGTGATCCTGGCATTACATCAGGCGAAACTAGATGAGGCTGCGGCTTACAGCGAGCGGCTTCGGCAACGCAGACCGAAGCTTCCGGTGCTATTGCTCTTAGATGCTGGGGTATTTGTGCCTCGCGGTACGCTGAGCCCAAGCATGGAAACAGGCCACCCAGTGGAGTTTATGCAGCAGATTGCTTCCATGCTGGCCGGGAGCGCGCACATCCGTGAAGTGGATGCGGACGGTTCAATCGCAGTTACCACGAAATTCCCCCCAACAGTTTCCTGACCTCGGATAGAGCGTTTCGGTAGGCCCGCGGCGGAGGCCCGGGGTTCTGCAAGCGTTGTCTGGTCTTCGACTAAGCCTGCCAGGTCATTCCACACTTTCCGCAGGTAGTCGGTTTGCGTCCTGCAAGCAATGCAAGCAGTCCTAGCGGAAAAAGGCAGATGGATACAACGATGGTCCAGACCGGGAATCCGGCCCTGTCGGTCAAGGTCCCACATTTGGGACAAGTGATAGCTGCCATGTCTCTTCTCCTTTAGTAGTTGAATAACCGTCCAAACCAGACGCCGAACAGCACAACCATGACCAGAATTTCGCCGGCGCGCGAAAGCCTCGCCACGAGTAGTGCAGTCATGAGTGAACTGAGCACACATGTGCGCCAGCAGATCTGAAGACCGAAATACGCCGCTACGACAATCC
Source organism: Terriglobales bacterium (assembly GCA_045808065.1). Taxonomy (GTDB): domain Bacteria; phylum Acidobacteriota; class Terriglobia; order Terriglobales; family Acidobacteriaceae; genus Gp1-AA112. Next base: position 25,118 of record JBJMGD010000032.1, read on the forward strand.
CACCAGGATTGAAGTCCCAGGCCGCATGAAAACGGAATTGAAGGAGCGCAAGGATGGAGTGAGTGACTCCGCAACCTGGACAAGGAATTCCAAGAACCTGCTGGGCAAGACACAAATGGGGCAGGTGGATGAGGATCGGAACCGACAGAAAGATTAATACGGAAGAAATGAGGATTCCCGTATCTCTCTGCAGCTCCTCAGGAACGCCGAATTTGCACAGCAGCCAGTGAGGGCAGATCTGGATTTCCATTATGCGCGCGGTAGAACGCCAAGGAGTTATTCGATAATCAGGGCATTCTGTACCGAAATGGAATCCTCATCAAGCAACTTGGTCCATTCTGAATCATCTCCGCAGCCGGATAGTAAATAGAATTGAAATCCTATGTGGAGCTTCGCAGTAGGAAAGCGGCTACAACTGCAGTTGCTGCAGCAACGGCCAGGCATGCAAGAAACACGTACCACAGGTATTCGACCGGATAATCTTCAGCGTCGTTCTTCACTTCGATCTCCCACTCGTTGAGATTCCGCAAGCCGGAGTTTTGTTACAAATAATTACAGGTTTTGAATGGTGGGTAGCGGCGCGCGGCGGAAGCCCGGGGAGGTCAGTACCCGGAGCGGTAGCGAAGGTGATTTTCCCTTCCGCGCTGTCCTGAGCGAAGTCGAAGGGCTGGAGCGCAGAGCGCAGCTCGGAGCGACAAGAAACAAAAGCATTTTATTGAGGCGCTTCGCTATGCTACGCGCGGGCCTTCGGCAGAGTGGAATTTCATTTTTCGGCTCATTACCCGGGATTCCCAAACTGCGGTCACCCCGGGCTACTCTCACGCGTGCCGCCGATAGCGCGGCACTCCAGGAAGAAGCAACGGCTTGTCTCCGTGGCCTCCGTATAAACTTCGTGACCTTCGTGTTAACCCCGGGTGTTTGAGATGGGGTACATCGGTCCGCCATCTAGTTAGTCACCGACCGACCAGGAAGCACTAGAGATAGCCCTATGAACACGAGGAAGAGCACGGCAAGAAATAAGACGACTCCGACTAAGCCCCATCCAACAGCTTTCCAGCCGTTCGCGGGGCTGACACCCGCGTGGGTGGCCGCCCATTCGGCAAACTCCTTCTCCATAAGGACGGGAAAAAACAATATGAAGGCGATTTCTGCACCGAACCCGACAAGACGCGAAACGGCGTCGGGAACGAAGAAGAGAATTGCGGACTCTACCGCGGCGAAGGCAATTGCGAGAAGCAGCAGCTTCCGGGTGCTCTCTTTGTGCCCCATGCGACGGAGGCTGATGACTACAACCAAAGCACCGGCGATTGGACCAAAGAAGAATGCGATGCGCCCCGCAACTTTCGGTCGCCACGGTGGCTTCGATATCTGCGAAGACAGAGGCGAATCCAAATTCATCGCCAATCGTGAAAACTGTTCGTCTACTTTGGTTCGATGCTCCCCGAGGAGATCATTGGTTTGCATGGCGCGAAATGATAACTAACACAAGCGGCCAGAGACAAGGCGGTCCGCTTCCATCAGGTCAGCTGCATCTGTCTCACCCCACCCTCGCGCGAGAATGGGCCACCCAGCCGGTGTATGAGATAAAAGGAGTGGGACGAATGGATAGCCCCGGATGAAAATCCTGGTCCAACCCATATTCTCCGTGGCCTCCGTATAAACTTCGTGACCTTCGTGTTAACCCCGGGGGTTTGGAATGGGTTATCTCGGTCCTCCATACAGATCATGAAACCGGAGCCACGGACCGAAGTGGGAATTTTGGGTGAGCGGCCGTCAGCTTGACGATGATTTCGGAGCGAAGTGCATGTCCATGAACTTCAGGTACTGCTCCCAGTCAAAGGGCAGCACGTCATGCTTTCCGTCCCGTATGTGATACGCGATTGTATGTATCACCGGCTGGTTGACCTCGGGCATGTGGTCGGTCCCCAGATCCTGCGCGCCCAGCAGCCGGAATACCGGGCCGGCCGCCACGCACGCCAGGAACTCGCCCTTGGGATCGGCCCACTGGTCGTCCACCGCTCGCTTCGGCGCTGGCACGCTCTAAGCCTCGTATCGGGGCACGGCTTCAGCGAAGCGGAAAATGTTGTGGAGTTTTAGTCGGTTGAGGGATTATGGCGCACCAGCCCTGGGGCAGCGTCTGCGAGCTACATCGCCACAGCATGGTTAATTCCTCTCATGCTAAGCGCGTGCTGTTAAGGCGATTAAGAGTGCTTTTTGTAGACTTGAGTGTCATCTGTCGCTCTGTAGGTTGTTACATCTTTTTGTGGATTCGATTCCTTCCGCGCTCGTCACTTCTTGATGCATTGTCACTTTGCCGATCGTGAGGCAAGCTGCCGGACGGTATCGCGCAGTACATCGAGGTCTCTTTGAAGCTGCGTCATTCGAGCAATGTGAACTCCCATTTCGTTGTAGATGTTCTCGATGCTGCGGTCAATGTAATGAACTTGCTTTGCCATATCCTTGAAAGTACCCGCGCGTCCAGCAGGCCCAATGGCACCCGTCAAGCCGGTGTAACCCCTCGGTCCTCCGGCTCCCCGGGAACCAGCTTCGCCTTTGAGCCCTTTACCTCCTACAATCCCCGGGGAACCCGTGTCACCTTTAAGTCCCCGGCCGCCCTCAATTCCCTGGGAACCAGTGTCGCCTTTCGCTCCCTCCGGTCCGGCTATTCCGGCAGGCCCGGGTGGCCCAGGGATGCCGCGTTGTCCTTGTGAAACTTCTCTGGAAATTTTCCTGGATTTTGGTGTCCCAACTCGCATTTCAATCCTCCCTCCTTATGGAGCAGTCTGCCGGCGCATTAGTCCCGCTAACCGTTGATAACATCTCTAAAGGAGCCGCCGTAGTCAACTGCTTCTGAGCCTACCGCAGCGTCAACGGAAAATAGGGTGTGCCTCCCGCCAAAGCAGTGTCAACAGCCAAATCAACCAAATCGACCAAACTGAAGTGGAGCATCCGAGTACTTCTTGGACTCGTTGCCTTCGCTGTCGTTGTCCTGATATGGCGGGTGTTTGCCGGCACTGTGGAGCAACATTTTACGAGTCCCGATCACAGCGTGGTTGCTGACGTACGTCAATACAACTTCAGAGCCGCTACGGATGCTGCAGAGACTGCAGTTCAGCTTGGGTTTCGCTTTCATCCGAGCAGTCACACGGTTTTCGACGGACTGAACTACGGCGCTGATATCAAAATCTCCTGGATCGATTCCCGAACTTTGCTTGTCCGGTGTGGGAGCTGCAACAACTTCCACACTCTGTTTAAGGAGGAACGATGGGGTGCCATCTCGATTCACTATGAGATTCGATTGAGCCGGCTGGCCGACCTTGAGGTTTTCTACCCTGTGCGGCACAGCGTGGTATCACTTACAAAGTTCCAACCATCACGAAAATAGGGTGTGCCACCCGCCCAGCCGGCAACGGAAAATCGTGGCGTGGTGTCCAATGCTGCATGCGAATACTTGCTCGATGGATGCTTGTAGCCATTGCGTTTTGTACAAGCTTGCCTGCTCAAGATAACTACAGAGAGGAGCCGGCGCAGCCGGCCATAAGTTCCCCGCGCTCAGCCCGGACGAAATCGCGATTGACAAGACAGTCCTCGCGAAGTATTCAAAGGATTTTCCAGGGCGAATTAACCTGGCCGATTCCACGGATACTCTCGACGCCTCGCGTGAGCACCTCGCCAGTTGCATGCGCAACTTCGAGAAAAATGGCGCTGGAGAGCAGAAGTCAGTCGTGCACCGCCTGCCGGCATCGCTAGTCGCTGATCTTCCATTCGTTTTGGTGGATCCCAACCGTCAAGCTGAGGAAGTGAAACGGAATGACCCGCAAAATCTAGTCCTCCAGGGCGGCGCCACAGAGGATCAGGTTGGGAAGGCTGTCGACGAAGCCTTCCGTACAGGTCTCCTCACGCTTTCAGAGATCGCATTCGACATCGATCGTCACCAGGCAGTCGTGAGCTATAGCTTCTGGTGTGGCCGCCTCTGCGGACACGGCGCCCTTCTCAGACTCACCAAGAATGGAACCAAATGGAAAATCGCTAAGAGGTGTGTGGATTGGGTGTCCTAGGGAGTGGGCACGGGAACGTCCCGTCTGTCCCCTGGTTTCCCGCGCACTAAGTCTCACGCGGCACCATATGCCCCCTCGGACAACCCAATAAAGCCATAGGCCTTCGAGTCTCAGATAGAACCATGGTTGGCACCATGACCAACCCATGCGGCTTGCACAGCTTTCAGAACCTGATCTTCAGAATGCGATTGGTCGATGGCAAAAACAGCTCCAGCAATACGAATCTCGCACCTCCCACACCGGGACTCGATGTCCAGTAAGACCTTTCATAGGCCCGATCGGGGAAAGTGTTTACTCTTGACATCGCCTTTTATAGAACCCACAGCGTGGTATCACTTACAAACCTAAAACTCTGACGGAAAATAGGGTGTGCCACCCGCCCAATCGAAACCAAAAGCAAGGTCTCCGAAGAGAGGGTGCGCCCGCCTTAGACAGGCGCTCGGACTCCGCCAGATCGGGCTGTCCCCTTTTTTCGAGATCAGGCTGTCCCCTTTTGTCGTCAGGAACTATTATTTACCGAACCGATGACCGTCGCTCAGGCGCTGGACAAAATCAGCAAGGCACTTGCTCTGTTAGCACTCCAAACGGAGACCGAAAATCTGGCTGGGCTGTTCTCCAAGAATCGGCTCGCGGAGGATTTGTTGCTGCCGGTTTTTCAGCATGTGCTGAGTCTTCCCTCGTTGCAGAACGCCAATCAGCAAACGCTGAACTTTCCAGATATTGATCTCGTCGATAACGATGCGCGAGTCGCCATACAGGTCACAACAGAGCGCAAAGCAGCAAAGGTTACGGAGACCCTAAAGACTTTTACTAAAAGGAGGAGTCAGCACCGCTGTCGTCGCCTGATTTTCTTCATTCTTACTAGCCACAAGCTCAACTATTCTACTAAGACAAAGAAAGAGTGGCAGGCGATCTGTAAGGGGAAGTTAGATTTTCTTCCGAACAGGGATGTGATTACAACTCTGGGTCTCTTTCCCCTGATACAGGGGTTGCAGAACGGGAAGATCTATGCCGTATACGACATTATTGCCCAGAGCGTAGTTGGCGAAGCCTACGTCGACGTCGAAGGTTCTTTGGCCCGCCTGTCGCGACGACAGCTCGAATCTGAGAAAGCATCGGGCAAGTACATCCCAGATATCTTTATCGAAACTCGAGATACTAAGAACCTAGCGCGCAGTTTCGCACACCCAGTTCTCTTCTCTCGTCGCACGGTTAGCTCCTTCAGATTTCTCAGTATCCCTTTCTGGAATCGTTATTTGGGAAAAGCTGGATTGCCTCCGCTCCCAATCCCGGATCTTGAGCCCTTAAAATGTGAGCCAACGTTGGGTGGTGTTGGAACTCAAGCAATAGAGCTGATCTCGAACCTATCGACACTACAGGGTGTACTTACCAAATACGAAAAGTTAGATCGCGGGCAACCGCCCTTTCAGATACGGGACGTCGGAAAGCACTTCTATGAAAAGAATACGTGGGTCCTTCAAATGGGCCTGGGATGGAGTCTTAACCACCGGGTTTCTGATCTTGCGGATGAATTGAGAGCGGAGAGTTCGCGGATTCTTATTTTGACGGGTAGAGCGGGCCAAGGAAAGACGAACTTGGTGTGTGACTTCGTTGAGAATTTCCTTTTCAAGCACAATATCGGTTGCGCCTACTTAACCGGGCGTTTACTGAGGTCGATGCATAACTTGGATCTTGGCGATGCCCTTCAGCGATTACTGTTCAACGGACAAACAGCTTCATTCGCTCAGGCCGCTCAGATTATGTCCGCATATGCAGGACGCGCGAACAAGCCAGTACTGATGATCATTGACGGTATAAATGAACATCATCGGATCGCGGAATTTTCTGAGCAACTGGAGGGCTTAATCCAGTCTGCGATCGAATACCCGAATTTGAACTGGTTGTTAACCTGCCGTTCTGAGTTTTTTCACCAAAGGTTCGGCAATCTTACGTCTGGTCCTCTGAAAAAGCATATTTTGCTGATTGAAGCCAATGAAGATCGCCTTGAACCAGAATCGTATGAAGAGATGTTGAGAGGATACTTCAACTTTTTCGAGGTACAAACTGACAAGGTTTCGGAAGATGCTGCCGAATCTCTGAAGAAAGACATGCTGTTCCTACGCTTCTTTTGTGAGGCCTACGGTGCGAGAGGCAAGCCGGACGGATACGAGCAGCCGTTCATCGCAAATATCTATCGTGAGGACATTTTCAAAATTTATCTTGAACAGAAGTTGGGGACGGCGAACATCTTCCTGCAACGCTTCACAGGAAACGCAAGTGCCCTCAATCCAAAGGCTGCCCTCATAAAGGTTCTCGAGCATTGCGCCGAGCACATGCTTAACACTCGCGAATTCGCCAATGTTCCGATGTCCTCCGTGCCCAGCAACTTGGATTCGGCGCTGTACGCGCTGCTTGACGAAGAGATAGTTCTGCGCCGAGATGCCGCGCCTGACGCTCCGATTTTTGGCCTTTCGCAGGAAATGATTAATTTCACATTTGATGAGTTTAGGGATTTCTTGCTAGCCCAATATCTCCTCAACAACGTGTACCGCACTAACAAGGATAAGTTTCAGGAACACATTGCCGCGGACCCCCGAGATTCGCAAGTTATCGAGGGGCTTAAGAAATTTCTCTTCTATGCATCCAGACACGCTGCTAACACGCAATTCTGGGACTTCTACCGACACCAACCTTGGTATTCGGATGTTTATGATCGAGAAGTATTTAACATAGATCCAAAGTTGCTGCGTGACGAGGATCGTACGTTGGTAAGTGGCGCCATGGAAACAGGTGGAGAACGAGCTCAAGGGCTCGCGCGACACCTGGCCATCCGATGGCGAACACAATCGTATCCATTCCTGAATCTTGACCTACTTCTGTCGTTTGTCGCTCAATCGGATAATGCGCGGTTCGACAATCTGATCTCAGCGGCTTTCAAAACTTACAGCTACTCTTCAAACCGCGTCTCCGCAACTTCTTTTTGTGAGTTTCTCGACGAGCACATCCTTCCCAAATTCGAGCCAGCGTATAGCGCGCTAACGCATCCTCTATTTAGATTTCTCGTTCTCTTGTTGCCCGTTAATGCTCAGGCGGACCTGAACAGCGAAAGTTATCGCGTGTTCAGGGGAATTCTGAACGTTCAACCCGCCTACGGCCGCAGCCTTCTTGAGGAGTCTCTGAGATACAAGCCCACCCGACATCGACCATATGTTTGGCGACTACTGGCGTCTGTTTCAGAGGGGATTCCTGATACTAGCCCTTTACTGGCGCAAGCTGAGACGGACTTGGCCAAGTCCACCGGAACCGATTTCGTGCTTCATCGCGAGGTAAGCCGATTCCTGGATAAATGTGGCTCTCACGCAGGCGCGTCGTGATCCTGCCAATCGGTAGTCGCCACCGAATGAACCAAATATCATTCCTCATCTGCTTACCCACGGAGATTGATGAAGCTACGGTCTTACACAGAGGTAAGGTAAGGCGCGGAACTTATGCTGGTGAACTGCTGGCCAATTTGCATGATGCAATTTTTCATCGTTCCCTAGAGCTGACTGATGACTACATGGAATATTATTCTGCTGAGTACGCTACCTTCACCGAATATGCTCGTAAGCGGTTCCTGCTTCCGTCACATGTGATTGAGGATCTAGGTATGCAGTTTGCCAAGAAACGAAAAATCTTTTTTTTCCATCCAAGTTACTCGTTCTTGGAGGACGGAGACTATGGAATAAAGTTTTTGGAAAAACTTCTTGAACCAGGGAGGAAGAAGCAATGAAAATCAGATCGGGCTTTGTATCCAATAGCTCTTCGACATCCTTTCTCATCATCACAAAAGATAAGCTTAACAAGAAGGATTTTTTTGAGCTCATGGGGGTGGCTTTGGATTCTCCCATCTCGGGTTTGTTCGCGCAGCTCTACAGCGATCTCATCGAAAACGCACGAACGGAGGTGAACTTCAAAACAGCTAATGAAGGTATGCCGCTCGAGATGTGGTTCTCAAAGGAGCGCCTTTCTGAGCGAATGATTGAGAAACTCAGGGAAGCAAAAGAACGCGGCCTCATGGCATACTACGGTTCGCTCGATAGTGAGACTAACCCGATCCAAACCTTCTTCTGCACGGACTCCTTCGAGGTCGAAAACGACAAAATCTACTTCAATGGTCTGGAGAGCGCGTGGTGAAAGGTAAGGCGGCATTTATTGTAAAGCGCTTTGCGAGGCAGCATTACACGGCAGTCTTCAACCCTAATTCTGGGTTTTTCGCGCGCATTGAGGACACCGGCCATGATGAACCGTTCTGGGCAGAGCATGGCCCCGAATTGTTGGACATCGCGATTACAAACTGGTGCGATCGGGGATGCTTTTTTTGTTATCGAAAATCTAACGAATCAGGCGCTCACATCTGCCTCAGCGACTACGAAGAAATCATCCGTCAAGCGCAGACGCTGCACGTGTTTCAAGTGGCGTTGGGTGGTGGAAATCCCAATCAACATCCAGACTTTGTCGATATTCTGCGCCTGACCAGAATGAAGTATGGAATTGTGCCGAATTACACAACGAATGGCCGGGGCCTTACGTCCGCCGTAGTTGAGGCAACTCGGCAATATTGCGGAGCGGTGGCGGTGAGCGCATATCCCCCGTACGAGGAGACGACGGAAGCGGTCGAGCGCTTGTCCTCAAACGGGATAACGACAAACATTCATTTCATTCTGACCAGCAAGAGCGTCGATACAGCAATCGAGTGGCTTAACCATCCGCCGCAATTCGTCGAGACCTCGAATGCGATCGTATTCTTAAACTACAAGCCAGTTGGACGCTTTGCCGACGAGAAATTGCTTCTGAACAAGAGTTCGCGACTCGAAGAGTTCTTCAAGTTAGCAACCGAGAGTAGCCATCGATTCAAGATCGGTTTTGACACCTGTACCATTACTGGCCTCGCGAGGTTCGGCAGCGCTCCCGAGATCTCGTTGGAAGGATGCGACGCGGGCAGGTTCTCGCTGTTCGTATCCGAGAAGATGGAGGTGTATCCATGCTCCTTCATGGTGGAAGCGGGATATTCCGGTATTCCCTTGAAAAATTCTTCGCTTGCCGAGATCTGGCGAAATCACCCGGCATTCTCCTCAATTCGGACAAAGCACGCCGCGCCGGGATGCTCGGATTGCAAAACTCCGCGGCAGTGCCTTTCCGGATGCCCCCTATTTCCCCAGATGAATCTCTGTTCACAAAACTGCAATGACTCGCATAGTCTCATACAGGTCTCTGGTATCTGAGCAAAGAAGAATCAGGGACAGCCAAGAAGAATCAGGGACAGCCTGATCTGCCCTAATTTCTGCGGGAGGCCTTTCTAAATTGGGCAGATCAGGCTTTCCACATTTGTTCTACCAAAATGGGAGTAGAGGTAGGCCACCCCGGGAAGGTGTGTGAACCCGGGCTTAGTGCCGGAGGCACGGCAGAAGATAGCCCAGGGTGGACCGACTTTGGGAACCCTGGGTAGACGAACAGAAAAAGGTTGTTCCGCGCTGCCGCGGGCCCAAGCGGAGCGCAAACGCGCGGAGCGACCTGGTCCACAGCGGCAAGAACAAATAATTCGAGGCAGCCTACTTCCATCCAGCCATTCTTGCCCACGCCGGAGAAAAGGTGATGCAAGGCATACAATCAATGACAGAAGGAACAAACAAAATGGCTTTAATGAAAGTTGACGAGTTTATGCGTCTCGGACGGACAATCGCGTTCTACGAATCGGCAATTGCTGATTTTCCAAACTCCCAGCGAGCAGAACGAAAACCGCGCAGCAAGAAACAGCTTGAGGCCCGGCTAGCAGATTTGAAGAAACAACAAACGCACGCAAAACCGGGACCCTCCGTGGGTGTAGCCTGATGCAAAGGCCGCATCCGCGCATGCTCTTCGCGTCCAGAGCCAGCAGTTGCACCATAAACTGGCATTGACGAAAAGACTCGAGTCCTGCATAAGACAAGACTGATGCTTCCCCTCCATGCCCACTTTCGCTATCGGATTCTGTTGGTAGATGACGATTGTCGATTGCAAGAAACCTCGGCGGCAATATTTTCAGCACAAGGTTACGAAGTTATAGCTGCGGCGAATGGCTTTGAGGCATTGGAGGTAATGCGAAAAGCACTACCGGAATTGATCGTTTCCGACCTGACTATGCCCATGATGTCGGGTTTTGAATTTCTGTCGGTGGTGCGAAGGCGCTTTCCTCATATTCCGGTAATTGCGACCAGTGGATCGTTTTCGGAAGGAAGTGCTCCGGCAGGCGTGCTCGCTGACGCATTCTTTGCAAAAAGTGGCCATTCGCCGGAACAGTTTGCAGCAAAAATCCTTCAACTGATTGAGGGCCCGCCTTTGCGCCCGCACCTCGAAAAATGTGTCCTTGCTCCGGTGTGGGTCCCTTTGGCCACCCCAGGCTATAACGTTTTAACCTGCACCGACTGTCTGAGATCATTTCCGATCCCAGAGCAAGCGATTGACAACCGCGACGTGCAGGAAAGCGAGTGTATCCACTGTGGCGCTCGCCTTCAATTCATGCTGACTCCTCCGAAGAAGAGTCCCGAAAAAACAACTGCTGAAGATATTGGCGATAAACCCAGCCAAAGCTCCGCAGCCTAGCGCATGTCGTAGGGGCTTCCCGCAGCTTACCCTGTGCGGACATCGAACTGGTACCGGATGGCAATGCTGCTCAGCTCTTTAATCCTGCGGGTCTCCCGATACTGGAAGTAGTTGAACTCCTCCTTGTATTGCTGTTGCAAGGTGTCGCTTGCAGGGCCAAACGTCTGCTGGAACCATTCCGGCGGCAGAGCAAAGGTCGCGAACGCTGTGTTTGCCGCAGTGACGTCGCCGGTGCGGAGAGCGTCGATTACAGGGCGAAACTGTTGATCGAATCCGCTTGCGTTGTCCGGAATATCCTGCGCGAGACCTGACACGGACGCCATCAGCAAAATCACAGCGCCAAGTTTCATGCCGGGAAGGATACAGAGAAATCGGGAAGACAGGCAATCGGCAGTCGCATTCGGCTAGAGCAACACCAGCAGCAAAACCAAACCCAACCACAAGATCCTTCGACTCCTAGGATCGCGAGAAACTGGAAGACGTGAAAAAATCAGTTAGGGGCGCAGATGCATTCCCATGGACGCGGATGACCTGGAGTATTTTCTATCGGCGTTCATCCGCGTTCGGGGGCACACACGGGATTCGCGCGGGAAGGACTAGAGATGCGGAAAGGCTTTACGAGAAGACCACAAGCGGACGAGCCCGCGACGCGAGTCAAGAACTACATAACGCCGAACGGACTGCAGCGCCTCAAAGATGAGCACCGGTTTCTGCTCACCAGGGAACGCCCGGCCGTGGCGGAGGTGGTGGCGTGGGCTGCCAGCAACGGCGATCGCAGTGAAAACGCCGACTATCAGTACGGCAAGCGGCGGCTGCGGCAGATCGATGGGCGAATTCGCTTTCTCACGAAGCGAATCGAAGCCGCGGAAGTGGTGGACCCGGAAAGTCCGAGAGCGCGGCAAGCAAATACGAGGGCCTTCTTCGGAGCGACCGTGCGCTATGCCAATGCCGCGGGAGCGGAGCGAGTGGTGAGCATCGTGGGCACCGACGAGGTCGATCTCAACCGCAACTACATCAGTTGGGTGTCACCTCTGGGGCGCGCATTGATGAAGTCGGCAGCGGGCGACAGCGTAGTTCTCCAGGCGCCGGGCGGTACAGAATACCTGACCGTGCTGGAAGTGTGTTACGAGCGCATTTCTGTGGAACCGTTCCGTGAACCGCCTGGATGCGAGGCCTCGGCAAAGAGACTCCCTCGCGACGTTAACTTACCTGACGAACAAGGGACAAAACGGAACAGGCAGTGAAAGAGCGACGGCAACGCTGAAGAAAGCGAGTGAAGAATCGGGTGAGGGAAGAATCGGGTGATCGGGTCATCGGGTGATCGGGTGATCGGGCGAAGTAAGAAAGAAGGAAGAATCGGGTGATCGGGCGAAGTAAGAAAATGGAAGAGAAGTTTCCGAAGGTGAGAACTGACGATAGTGGTCGGGGAGAGAGGATTTGAACCTCCGACCCCCTGGTCCCGAACCAGGTGCTCTACCAGGCTGAGCCACTCCCCGACGTCAAAAAGACAGGAAAAATCACGCGTAGTGTGCGCGATTCCGGTGGTTCGAGTATAGCAGGGAGAGGAAGAATGGAGTGATTTGGTGATCGGGTGAAGTAAGACAGGGAAGGCCGATCGTCGAATGCCGAGTGCGGACCGCAAAAACAGAAGCCAAAGCACCACCCGCTACCGCAGGTAGTTCCGATCACCCGATCACCAAATCACCCGATTCTTCCTCCTTCCCTGCTCTTCCCTGTAACCTGTTCCCTGTAACCAGTCCTGCCTATGTCCACGCTAGTTGAATGTGTTCCTAATTTTTCTGAAGGCCGTGATGCCGCCAGGGTGGAAGCGATCATTGCGGCGATGAAGATCGATGGCGTCTACCTGCTCGACAAGGAAATGGACGCCGATCATAACCGCTGCGTGATCACGCTTGTGGGCTCGCGCGACGCCATCGCCGAGGCCGCGATTCGTGGAGTGGGCAAGGCGGCGGAGTCAATCGATCTTACGCGCCATGAAGGCGCGCATCCGCGCATTGGAGCGGCTGATGTGGTGCCGTTTATTCCTATTGAAGGTGTGACGCTGGAGGACTGTGTGGCGCTTGCGCGTCACGTTGGCGCCGAAGTCTGGAAGAGATTTCGCGTGCCTGTGTACCTCTACGAGGCTGCGGCGACCAGGCCAGAGCGCCAGAATCTTGAGAATATCCGGCGTGGACAGTTTGAAGGGCTGCGCGCGGATGTAATCAAGAACCCCGACCGGCGCCCCGATTTTGGCGAAGCTGCGCTGCATCCCACCGCCGGCGCGACCGTGGTGGGCGCACGCAAGCCGCTGATCGCCTACAACGTGTATCTCAACACGGCCGACGTAGAGATCGCCAAGAAGATCGGCAAGGCGGTGCGCTTCTCTTCAGGCGGGCTGCGCTATGTGAAAGGTATGGGAGTGCTCGTCCGCGGGATGGCGCAGGTGTCGATGAATCTTACCGACTTCGAGCAGACTCCGATTGCGCGCGTCTTCGAATTCGTGAAGCGTGAAGCTGCGCGTTACGGGGTGATGCCGGTGTCGAGCGAGATCGTCGGACTGATTCCCAAAAAGGCACTCGAGCAGGCTGCGGAATGGTTCCTGCAGGTGGAGAACTTCGATTCGTCGTTGATCCTCGAGAATCGTCTGGCGGCGGTGACGGGAGGCAAGGCGGCGGTGGGAGGGATCCGCGCTGGAGTTGAGCCTTTCGTCGAGCAACTGGCTGCGCCCACAGCTACGCCCGGTGGAGGCAGCGCGTCGGCTGCAGCCGGAGCCATGGCGGCGGCGCTGGGCAACATGGTTGCAGGCATGTCGCGAGGCAAGAAGTCCTACCAGCAATACGAACGCGAGTTGAGCGATGCGATTGCGCGTCTGAACCATTTGCGCGAAGAGCTCAAAGCCAGCGTCGATCTGGACGCCGCGTCATACGCCGAGGTGATGAAGGCCTACAAGGACGCGAAGACTGCGTCGGCGAAGGTGGGCGAGCGCATGATCTCAGATGCGCTGAAGAATGCCACGCGGGTTCCACTCGGGATCGCGCAGAAGGCTCAGGAAGTTCGTCAAATCGTGGAATCGCTGAAGCCAATCACCAGCAAGAACATGTGGTCTGACCTGGCCGTGGCGTCCGCTCTGGCGCGAACAGCGATCGAAGGTGGGCTGGCGAATGTCCAAATCAATCTGCAAGAGTTGAAGGACGAGGCGTTCAAGGCAGAGATGCAGAGTGCATTCGCAGGGATCATCTCTGGCCAGGAATCATCGGGGACGCAGGAATCATCTCCGGCAATTGATGGTGCCAAATAGGGTTAAGCCCGGTGTCAGATGGCTATTGACCCGGGGTAACATCCGCCCAGAGCTGCTCATCCAACTATTTAGCTTAAAATAAGGAAACTATGAAGTATCGCATTCCTGCTCTCATTACGCTGTGTGTCGTCCCCGTATTCAGCTTTGCTTCCTCGCTGGCCAGCGCTACCCGTGCGGTGATTCCTACCGATGTCCAACAGGTGATCAACGTCGATTACCGTGGCATGGAGGACTCACAAAGTGGCAAGGCGCTCAAGGCGCGCGTGCTCCCCGAACAGCTGAAGAAGTTTGAGACTGCGCTGAAAGGCGTGGGCATCGATCCCGAAAAGGACGTAGAGCAGCTCACGTTTGCCTCGTTTCGCGTGAAAAGTGGGCTGCAAATCGTCGGAGTCGCGCAAGGCGAGTTTGCCGCGAACAAAGTTGTTGCCCGACTGAAGACGAAAAAGATCAAGCCGACCAAATATCGGGAGTCGGCGATGTATCCGCTCGATGGCGGGCTGTCGATGACCTTACTCGACAACTACAACATGCTGTTTGGCGATTCGGCCGCGCTCAAATCCGCGCTCGATGTGCGCGATGGCATGGCGAGCAGCCTCAACTCCAATTCGGAAGTTACGGACCTGATCTCGTCGGTGGATTCTGACACCATCTGGAGCGTGCTCGACCAGAAAGGCACGCAGGAGATGATGAAGTCGGCGCTCGGCGAAGCCTCAAATCTGGCTGACTACAACGTGATTAAGGATCGGATTAAGGCTTCGGCGTACAAGATGGACTTGAGCAGCGGCGTGAAGTTCGACCTGAAAGTGAATACGTCGGACTCGTTTACAGCAGCGACCCTTTCCTCGCTTCTACATGCCGGCATTCTGTACAAGAAGATGAATTCCACTCCGGCAGAAAAGCTGGCGCTGGAGAACATCGCCGTTGACTCCGACAGCAGCGCCCTCAAAATCAAGTTTGAGACCGACGATCGCAAGTTCGTCAGCCTGGTGAACTCCGATCTGTTTACCGCGATCTCGAAGTAAACTGCCGCAATTCTTATGCACGCAGCGCCGGACGATACTCGTCCGGCGCTGTTGTGTTTACGGGCTGCTGGCTTTCGACTCTGGCTGAGCCGGCATTCTGCTGCATTCTCGATGTGGGAGGGTAGTTGCCGTAAGCAGTTCCTCGGACGAGGGTGTCCGGCGCTACGGATGAGGATGAATTTGGGCTGCAATGAAAAGAGCGCCTCAAAAGGCGCTCTCTAGAAAGAATTCAGTCGGTTACTGTGAAACGCCTACGGCGGTGTTTGCTTCTGTCTTGTCGACGGGGTTCTTGGCCACAAAGAAGCTGTGATCGTATAGGCCTCGGTACATTCGGCCTGCGATTTCGGCTGCTTTAGGACCGTAGGTGGGGCGTCCACCTTCGAGAAACACCACGGTCACGATGCGACCGTAACTGGTGTTGGCATACGAGGCGAACCATCCATATCGAGTTCCCGAATTGGAACATGTGCCCGTCTTGCCCAGAATCTGCTCTTCCGAAAAGTTGACGCGCAGGGGACGAGCGGTCCCGTATTGAACCGCAGCCGCCATGCCGTCGCTCATCTCCGGCAGATACTTCGCGATTTCAAGCGTGCGCTTCACCTTGGGCTGGAAGTTCAGCACGTCTTCCGGCGTCGTCGGATGCTGCAGGTAGTAGAGCGTGCCGCCATTAGCCATGGCAGAAACCAGCGCTCCGAGCTGCAGAGGAGTCATGGAAATGCTGTCACCGAAGGAGCACATGCGGCCCACGCCGCCGAGCTTGGCATCGAGCTCTTCGTCGGGATATACGCCAAGATGCTCGCCTTCGATGTTGTATCCGGCCAATTCTCCGAGCCCAAACTCGGTGGCATAGCGATGCATGCGCTCAAATCCGAGCTTGCGGCCAAGCGCTTCGAAGTATAAGTTGTTCGATTTTGCGAGCGCTTCGGTCAAAGTCATGTAGCGGCGCGTACCAATTTTGACCGGCGTATTCCGCGTAACCAGACCTTCGCTCAACCCGGCGAGTCCCACGGACAGCTTGATCGTCGAGCATGGCGTAGCGCCTTCTGAGAGGGCCAGCTTCTGATTGACCATGGCCAGAATGCGTCCGCTGGTGGGGTCGATGGCCACAACGGTGCCATTCATGTTGCCGAGAGCATCGATGGCAGCCTGTCGAACTACTGGATCCTCGCCGCCAACGAGGTCGCCGGCAGTTTGGTCTGTTTCAACGAAGGAGTTAGCCGTGAAATGTTCGTAGTAGCGGTGCCGACGATGACGCGAGTAACGTACTCGACGGCTGTGGCGCAGGCGGTTGATTCGCGCCTGAGCTCGCGTGGACTCGCTTACTCTGCGCGTGCTGCGCTTGGTGCTGGAAGTGCCCGGAGTGGAGATCTTGGCTCCGAAAGCAGCGCCGCCAAAAATTAAAAGTGCAATTAATGCAGGAAGATAGCGGATGGTCTGGATCTTCTTCATCGTCCCTCGAACCCAGAGCTGGTTTGCCCTGGCGCCACAAGCAGAGTGACGGCTTTTCCACCGTCTTTCTGCTTGGTTCTATTGGCTTTGGCGATGGTAAGTGAGCTTCTGCTGAATTGCAAGCTGATTTGAAACACCTCACGTACCAGCCTATGAACCTGCTGATTGTAAGATGCTGCTGCTCTACCCAGAGGTCGCCTTAGGGGCTGAATTGGGGGGCTCAGGCATAACAGTGCGTAGCAAAGGCAGCAAGCCCTGGGCGGTTATCAAGGACTTGCTGCCTGCCGGGGACGCGAGTTTACGTTCCCACTCGTTGCGCAGCGTGGAGCGACGCCGGCTCAATCTGCTTGACTTCCATCGCCGGCACCGGCGCAGGCACTCCCCCGGGACGCGACAGCGACGAGATCACGTACTCGGGGTATGCAGAAATGCCGTGCTCGTGCAGATCGAGCCCGTATAGCTCGCCCTCTTCCGACACGCGCAACGTACCCGTTAGGTTCACCAGATACATCACCGCCATGGCGACCGTAAACGTTGCGGTGGTTACGATGAGGCTTCCGAGTGCCTGTGCAACCAGCACTTGGGTGCCTCCGCCGTAGAACAATCCTTTGAGCGCGGATGAATTATCGGCAGCAAGTGGACCCGTTGATCCATATTCGCCGCAGGCGAATAGGCCAAGGGAGAGGGTTCCCCAGATTCCGCACAGGCCATGAACCGGGACGGCGCCGATGGGATCGTCGATCCGCATCCATTCCAGCAATTCAACTCCGGCGACAACAAGCACTCCAGCGACACCGCCAAGCAGTATCGAGCCCGTTGCGCTCACCCAATAGCAAGGACAGGTGATGGCAACCAGGCCGGCTAAGAATCCATTCACTGTGAAACTTATGTCCCACTTCTTGCTGAGAAGATACGCATAGGCCATGGCCGTCAATCCGGCGGCACATGCGGCCAGAGTAGTGTTGGTTGCTACCCGGCCAATACCTTCAAAATCCATAGCGGACAGGGTGCTGCCAGGGTTGAATCCGTACCATCCGAACCACAGGATGAGTCCGCCGGTAGATGCGATGACCAAATCGTGAGGCAACATAGGAGCGCCACCGTCGCGCTTGAACTTGCGCCCAAGCCGCGGACCCAGCACGATTGCTCCCGCCAGCGCTATAAATCCGCCGATGGTGTGCACAACTGTCGATCCCGCGAAGTCATGAAAGCCTGTTCCCAAACCGGGAAGGAAGTGATCGGGACTACCCATGAGCGCCAGGAAGCCGTCCGGACCCCACGCCCAATGGCCCACGATGGGATAAATGAAGCCTGATACCGCGACACTGTAGAGGAGATCGCCGACGAATCCGGTGCGTCCAACCATTGCTCCCGAAGTGATGGTTGAACAAGTGTCAGCAAAAGCGAATTGAAAGAGCCAGAAGGCCATGAAGGCCACGCCTGTGGTCTCGTAGGTGCTTGGCGCGTCTCGAAGGAAAAACCAGTGGTATCCGATGAAGCCATTGCCATGGCTGAACATGAAGGCAAAACCAAATGCGTAGAACAAAAGGCCGCAAAGACAAGTGTCAACGATGCATTCCATGAGGACATTCACGGTTTCGCGCGAGCGGCAAAAGCCGGCTTCGAGCATGGTGAAGCCAACTTGCATGCCGAAGACGAGAAAGGCCGCCAACAATGTCCAGACAGTGTTGATCGGATTCACGATGTCCGAAGCTTTCACTCCGGTTTCAGCCGCAAACACTCGCGTTCCGAGTAGTCCAGAACACAAAGCCACGAGCAGCAGAACCAAACCGAGACCAATGGCCTTGCCACCGCAAAGCAACAATCCATATCGCCGCCATTCCGAATCTCGCAATCGAGACGATAGTCGGGATACTTTCCCGGATAGAGACAGCTTCGCTGCCGACATTGACGTGGAACGCATTGTGACTCTCCTCTTACGACTTCGAGTTCTACGAAGCTAATGTCGCTCGAGAGATGAAGTCCAATACATATTTCCTCTGTCAGGTATCGGAGGCTCTTTGCATTTGGATCTTGTATGACTGCAATAACGAGGAGTTATGGCGCAGCATCCAGTTGAGTGAAGCAACATGGCCAGTAATCTGTGGTCCTGGGTGTTTAATTTGGAGTTTTACTTAGTCTTGGTAAGTCGTTCGAGAAGGGACTCACGAACTGTTTGCTGCAATTCGAGTGGCAACTTGTGTCCATTCGCAGTCAGATAGAACACGTCGAGAGCAGTTTCGCCTTCGGTATCGATCAACGCAATTTCAATATTGCACTGCAACTCCGACAAGGCTTGAGCGATGACGTAAAGCAGCCCGGGTACATCCTGAGCGACAACTTCAAGCACTGTACTGTGGGTTGATGATTCGTCGTCCAAAATGACGTTCGTCGCGACCTCGACTTTGCTGGCTGCCGTTCTCTTGAGCCCTGATCGCGAGCGGATGAGATACTCCAGTGGACGCTCGCCGCGAATAACTTCAGCAATGCTTTTCCTCAGTCTCTCGTGCTCAGACGGATTTAGATCGAGGGTCCGAAAGCGGTCTTTGAAGTGGAAAGTATCCACAACCACACCGTTCGCGTTTGAAAACGCGTTTGCCTTTACGATCTCCATGCCCCAACCGGAAAGCGCTCCAGCCAGAGTTGCAAACAGAAATGGCTTGTCGGTCGTGACAACGGTGAACTCGTAAAGATCACGGTACGGGGTAAGAGTTGTTTGAACCGCTTCCTGCCACAGGCGCGACGTCAGCTCAAAGTGCCGGACGATCGCTTCAGCTGGATAGATCCTCAAATAGCGTTGGGGAAGTCCTTCCAGGAATGGCTGAATGTCTTTCAACAGCCGAGAAGGCAAGGCATCGAATTTGTCGCGAACCTGGCCGTGCAAAGCACCGTGTACTCTCTCATCATCTACGTGCCGATTGAGAAAATTGGAAGTTGAGACATACAGGTGCCATAGATTCTCGGCCTTCCATTCGGTCATTGCTTCAGGATTAACGGACGAAATGTCCGCATAGGTGAGTAGGGTCAACATCTTCAATGCTTCGGGAGTGCCCACCTTAGCCGCAAACGCGCCGATAACTTTGGGGTCGAATATGTCTCTGCGCGCCGTGGCGGACATTTCCAGGTGGTTCTGAATCAGGAACTGCACCGTATCGCGATCACCTTCCTCTGATCCTAGGCGGCCGAGAACAGTACTCGCGATGCCGCGACTAGCAGCCACATGGGTCTCACCTTCAACTCCCTTGCCGAAGTCGTGCAGCAGTAATGACAAATACAGCAGCTCTGGCTTTTCTATTTCAGCAAGAATCTCGGCGAATCGCGCACTCCACTCGGAACGTGAGTCCTTAAGCGAATGCAGGGTGTCGATAGTAAGGAACGAGTGCTCATCCACTGTGTAGCGATGAAAAAAGTCGCGCACTACCAACGCATCGATCAGCTTGAACTCCGGCAAGAGCGCGTCGAGAACGCCGCAATCTCGCATGGCGCGCAAGCAGTCTGCCGCGTATCGGCCCATGAGCATCTGGCGCAAATGCGGCCAGAATGATTCTTGTGACGCCGGAGTGGCCAGAGAAGGAGCGACCTCGATCAGCTGCCTTTGCGCGTCGATCCCAAGTCGCACCGGCTCGCGCGCGAACCGCTCGAAGATACCCAAAATATCCGCTGAGCTTGTGAGTCTGGAGGTGTCAGCTAGAGCAATCGCGCCGTCGACGACAGATACTCCGGTGTGCGCCTTTCCACGCCGCCAACGCCACAGCTTCGAGGTCACGGTTCCGCCGCGCACGGTACCTTGTTGCAACAGTTGCAACGCTGCTCCGTGAACCGATCGAGCATTGCGAAAATAGTCCCGCATCCATGCGGATGTGCCCAGAGCTTTGCCGGTTCCTATTCCTTCTGCGGCAGCCGAATCCTGAGCCTCCCAGCTGAGCGCGTTGTCGTCTCTGCCGTGCCTGTAATGCAGGAAGCTGCGCACTGAAAGAAGGAAGGCAAGCGCCAAATCGAGCTCCCGCCGCAAACGCGGGTCGAAAATCGACGTCGCACTGGGCAACGTACCGGCGGATAGAAAGTGGTTGACTAACGCCAGCCAGCACGCCAGGTTGTAATCCCTCAATCCGCCCGGCCCTTCTTTGACGTTGGGCTCGAGATGATAGATCGTGTTTCCGTACTTCGCGTGACGAGTTCGAGCCGACTCGGCTACCAAGTCAAGGAGCGCTCGTGCCGATTTGCGAAGAAGCGCAGGCAAAGATTTTTGCTGCACTCGTTGGAATAAATCTTCATCACCGACGAGAGAACGCGACTCCAGCAACGAAACGGTAAATTCAGGGTTTGCTCGGTCGAGTAGCGCGCATTCTGCAACCGTCCGGGCAGTGGCGCTGGCCCTTATCTTGAGGTCCCAGAGATTGAGATAAATTCGGCTCAGCGGATCTTTGTAGCTAGCTTCGTGCTTTGTGTCCCGAAAGAGGAAAAGAAGATCTACGTCGGAGTGAGGCAGCAGCGTGCCCCTTCCATAACCGCCGAGAGCGACGATGGTCACGCAATCGGGCGGGACGACCTCTTGTGTAACCAACTGCTGATAGCAGGAAATGACGACCTCATCGACAAGAAGCGAGCGCCCCTCGGCGACTGTGGCCCCGTTGCCGGAAGCCTGAAACTGCTTCCACAGGCCCTGCAGACCCGCTTCGTACCGCTCCCGCAGTTCGACAGTGGGCAAGACGACAGACATAAACCCCGACATTACGCGCGAGAGGCGATCTGACTACAGAGCGGTCACTCCGCGTTCATCGTTGCGAATGCGAATGACCTCATCAATACGCGACAGGAAGATCTTGCCATCCCCGATGCGGCCGGTACGCGTGACTGAAACAATAGTATCGATGACGCGCTCGACAATTTCCTCGCTCAAGACGAGTTCCAGCTTGATCTTCGGAAGTAGATCGACCGTATACTCCCGCCCGCGATAGATCTCCGTGTGCCCCTTTTGTCGGCCATGGCCGCGTACTTCGAGGATGGTCATGCCTTCTATGCCAATCTCGAGCAACGCTTCCTTGACTGCATCTAGCTTGGAAGGTTGAATGATAGCTTCGATCTTCGTCATCGCCATGTCAGCCTCTTCTGGATTGCCACATCAGAAATTGATAATTGACGGTTCCTTCATAACGCCGAGAGTTCCCAATAGTAACCTTCTTCGCCATGCTGGCTCAGATCGAGTCCTTGTACTTCGTGGTCAGCCGGGACTCGCACTCCGATAATCGCGTCCACGATTTTGAGGATGATAAAAGTCCCAATCCCAGCAATTAGCCATGCAATGACAACAGCCACGAACTGATTTCCTAACTGGCCCCAATGGCCATCCACCACGCCTGAGCCGAGCACGTTACCGGATGCATCGTGATAGATAGGGTTGATGCTGCTGGTCGCGAATATTCCCGTGAGAAGCGCGCCGATGGTGCCCCCCGCTCCGTGCACGCCGAAAGCATCTAGCGAATCGTCATAGCCGAACCAAGTTTTTACTTTGGCGACCATGAAATAGCAGAACACTCCCGCTATCGCCCCGATGATCAATGCCGACATCGGACGAACGAAACCAGCAGCAGGAGTGATCGCCACCAAGCCGGCGACACTACCTGAGACTGCGCCCAAAGCGCTGGCCTTGCCATTCCGAATCCACTCGGCTCCCGCCCAACCCATCGCGGCCGTTGCTGCCGCGAAATGGGTATTCACAAATGCGCTGGTAGCGAGACCGCTTGCGGCGAGCGCGCTGCCGGCATTGAAGCCAAACCACCCAACCCATAGAAGACATGCCCCAACAAAACTGAGCACCACACTATGTGGAGGCATCGGTTCTTTCGGATAGCCGAGCCGACGACCGAGGTACGCAGCACAAACGAGTGCGGAAACGCCCGAGGTTACATGAACGACAGTTCCGCCCGCGAAATCCAAACTGGGGAATCGACCGCCCAGCGAAGCATTCAACCATCCTCCCTTGCCCCACACCATGTGCGCCATGGGAGCGTAGACCACCAAACTCCAAAGCGTCATAAAGAGCAGCATGGCGCTGAATTTCATCCGTTCCGCAAAAGCCCCGGTGATGAGCGCTGGAGTGATAATGGCGAACATCAATTGATAGACCATAAAAGTCTGAGCTGGGATGCTGGGAGAGTAATCGGTGTCAGGCTGCACGCCGACTCCATGCAGGAAAATGTTGTGCAGGCCTCCGACAAAACTAGTGCCCGCTGAGAACGAAAGGCTGTATCCGATGATCGCCCACAACACGGTCACCAACGCCATCATGGCGAAGCTTTGCAGCATCGTGGCCAGCACATTTTTTTTGCGAACGAGTCCGCCGTAGAAGAGTGCCAGGCCGGGGCCGGTCATCATCAGCACCAAGGCCGAACTCACCAGCATCCATGCGTTGTCCGCGGAAGATTGCGCGGCCTTTACCTGTTGTTCAAGCTGCGCGATTTTGTCGGACGGAATTGAGCTGCTAGCGCTCGTTTGCCCGACGAGGCTAGAGCAGCCGATAAAGAGAATCCAACTGAGGGCAAATGTACAGACAAGCTTACGACCAAAGAATCGCTTGTTCATGGTAGGGATAGTGAGCAGAACGCACACAGCTTACTGTGAGCACGTTTCCACGCAGCCTCTTTTCGGGATTGAAACTTTTAATCCTCAGAATCGATTTTTCTTATTCCAGTGAGCGGCGGAACTAGCCTGGGCAAATGCTACAAGCATTTGATCTCTCGCCGATCAAAGTTCTGTGATGCAGGCGCCCTCGCCTGTGTACCAGGATTCCAAGACACAGCCGAGGGCGCTGTGCCCCAACTTCAGCTAACGATTCCGAACTCAGTTTCAGCCCCTCCGCTGAAATCAACTGCAAATGATTCCTGCCGAAGGCAGCGAAACGCTGGAAGCGTGGACATCAAGGACGGATGTT
This sequence comes from Terriglobales bacterium, assembly GCA_045808065.1. Taxonomy (GTDB): domain Bacteria; phylum Acidobacteriota; class Terriglobia; order Terriglobales; family Acidobacteriaceae; genus Gp1-AA112. Next base: position 48,497 of record JBJMGD010000032.1, read on the forward strand.
TGGAACGGTACGCCTGAAGAGCGGTAGCTCTCTGAAAGCAGCCGTTCAACTTCTCCTAGGCAGCGTTTTCTTGCCAACCCCACAATCGAGGGACCCGAACCGCTGAGAAATACTCCGAGCAAACTGGGATGTGACAGCTTGAGGGCGGCAGTCAGTCCTGGCACCAGTGACTCGCGCATGGGCTGATGCAAACGATCAGCAAGCGCCTCACGCAATGAAGAATCGTCGTCACTCTGGAAGGATTGCAGCAGCAACAACACACGCTGCATGTTGGAGATCGCGTCTTTCAAAGGCACACATTGGGGCAATGCGCTGCGCGAGGTCTGCGTCGACAGACGAATTGCCGGAGTGAGAACGATTAGCTGCAACGATTCCGGCCACGGCAGGGAAAACGCGTGGAACGATCCGTCCGCCTTTTGGCAACACACCGCTAAACCACCCAGCAATGCCGCGGCAGCGTTGTCCCCGTGCCCTTCCAATTCCGCTGCTGCCGTCAGCAATCGCTCAGTGCTCTGTTTTCCGAACAGCGCTTCATAGAGACGGAAGCCCGCGATCGTGGCCGCCGCGCTGCTGCCGAGTCCAGAGCCCATGGGGATGTCGCTGTGCACTTCAACGCACAAGGATGGGAAGTCAGAATTGCCTGCAGCAAGTTTTTGGAAAGCAGCGTCGATACGATTGTCGCCCGTCAGCGGCGAGGAACCGAAATAGAACTGGAGCGAACCACGATGATGTGAATCTACGCGGGTGACGTGCATTCGCAGATACAGCCGCACGGCGACTGCCAGTGTGTCTAAGCCAGGACCGAGGTTGGCGATCGATCCTGGCACCATAATTTCGGTGCCTTGCAAATCTCGCACGTCGATCATTGCTCCACCTTCGCTGCCGGCAGGTCGTCATGAAGTTTCAGAATGATGTCTGGATCTTTGAGCACGTGCCCTGTAAGGACGGCAACGACATGAGCATCTGCGTTCATTTTGCCGCTTTGCCGCAATCGCTTAATGCCCGCGAGCGTTGTCGCCGAAGCCGGTTCGCATCCGATCCCGTCGCGCCCAATAACGGCTTTGGCCGTCAGGATTTCTTCGTCGCTGACGTCGAGCGCAAGACCGTCTGTGAAACCTAGTGCGCTAAGCGCCTTTTTCCATGATCGCGGTGACCCGATGGAAATCGCGCTCGCGCAAGTGCTGGGGTTCGCTACTGTGGTGAGACCTTTTGCTCCCGCTGCCACAGTTTGCACCAATGGGTTTGCGCCAGTCGCTTGTACTATCACCATCCTTGGTACTCGGTTAATCAGTCCAGCTGAGTGCAGTTCGTTCAACGCTTTCCCAAATGCGGACGAGTTGCCGAGGTTTCCTCCCGGAACAATAACGTAATCTGGCGAGCGCCAATCGAGTTGTTCCAGCAACTCGAACATGACGGTCTTTTGACCCTCAATGCGAAAGGGATTAATGGAATTGAGGAAGTACTCTCCCGAGTCCTGCTTGCTCATCATCGAGCTCAGCGCTTGGTCAAAGTTGCCGTCGATCTCTACAATCTCCGCTCCGTAGTCGAGCGATTGAGCGACCTTCGCCCGCGAGAGTCTTCCCTTTGGAAGATAGACGCGTGCCTGGATACCGGCGCGCGCTGCGTACGCTGCCATTGATGCCGCGGTGTTGCCGGTAGAAGCGCAGGCCACGACTTTCGCTCCGCGGGAACGCGCTTCGGTAATCGCCACAGTCATGCCGAGGTCTTTGAAAGAGCCGGTCGGATTCCAACCGAGATGCTTGAACTGCAGCTTGTTCAAATCGGCATACGCCGCAGATCTGTCTGCCGACACCAAGGGCGTGTTGCCCTCTTCCAGGGTCACGACATCTGTGTGTTTGTACTCGGGCAGAAACTCGCGGAATCTCCATACTCCGCTGCGGTCCAGCGGATCCTTGGAACGGCGCCGTTCACTCCACAATTGCCGCACGCTTGGATGGGGTCGAAAGCCGTTACAGCTTATCTCCAGCAGCTCGCCGCACTCAGGACACGAAAACGCAGTGTAGTCGCGGTTCAGAACCTGCCCACATGCACTATCGCTGCACTGCAATCGCATATTCAGCTTTCGAAAATCCTTAATTTCAGTGGCGGCTCAACCAGGAAATCCTTGCGCGAGATTTCTGCAAGCGCGGGATTGAGCTTGGCGTTGGTACACGCTTCTACTGTCACGACGAAGGGAAGCCTGCTCTTTTCGTGGCCCGGCCTCTGGAACACTGCGTCAACGTTAATTTCAAAGTTCGCGAGAATGGCAGCAATGCTTGCCACGATGCCGGGCCTGTCGGTGACCACGAAGCGTAGAAAGTACGGAGCTACACGATCATCAGTGAAATCGAGCCGCCTGCAGTTGTACTTTGAGGACGCATTCTCAGCGTCAGAAAGAGCGATGAGATCCGACACGACTGCCACTGCTGTGGCGTCACCCCCTGCGCCCGGACCTGAAAATGCACTCCTGCCTCCAAATTTTCCGGTCGTGATCACGACATTTTCGCAGCCTCGCGCTCGAGCCAAAGGTGAATCTTTGCGAACCAGCATGGGTTCAACTGTTGCGAAGCTACTGCTCCCGCTCACGTGTGCCTCTCCCACTTGCCGGATCGTGCAGCCGAGCTCGCGTGCGTACTCAAAGTCAACGGGAACGACATCGGAAATCGGAGAACATGAAATCCCCTCAATGCAAAGTTCCGCGCCGAGCGCGGCGCGAGCCAGTATCACAAGCTTGGCACGCGTATCGTATCCGGCAATGTCGTCGGTCGGATCTGCTTCCGCATAACCGAACTCTTGTGCCTTGGCCAATGCAGACGAAAAAGGTTGACCTTGTTCCATCTGGCTGAGGATGTAATTACACGTGCCATTCAATATTCCGCAGATCGATTCAAGCTGATCGCCGGCCAGTCCTTTCTCAATAGCGGTGATCACGGGAACTCCACCAGCGACCGAAGCGCCAAAGAGCAACTGGCGTCCGTGCTTTGCGGCAACTTGAGAAAGTTCCGGACCGCACCGCGCAATTAGTTGCTTGTTGGCGGTAACCACTGACCTGCCTGACTCCAGTGCCGCCACCACAAAGCTTCTGGCGGGTTCGACGCCTCCCATCACTTCCACGACTACTTCCGCATCACTGCTAAGGACGTCGTCGAAGCTTTGGGTCCAATGAACTGCCGGCCCAATCCAGGGCGCGCGTTTCCGCTCGACGTTGCGGTTGAAGACGTGCGTCAGCTCGAGTGCGTCAAGTCTTCCATCGCTGAGGATTCGCGCGACCGAGCTGCCGACGGTCCCGAAGCCAAGGATCGCAACTTTTCGCGAGCCTCTTACCGTTTTTCGGAGAGGCGCACGGGAAAGTGAAATCGTCTGGGTTGCCATGGCTATGCCCCCACCACAGCCGCGGCATCCTCAGAGTGAACATGGGATGCGATCAATGGGGTTTGGCTGGCCTGCGATGAGAACATCACGCGATGCATCGAACGCACTGCGGCATCGGCCTGCTTTTCATCGACCACGAAACTGAGGTTCATGTCTGAGGCGCCATGGAAGATCATCTTTACCGGCAGCCCAGAAAGCGCACTCAACGCGCAAGCCGAGATCACCGGGTCGCGACCGACATTGCGACCCACCACCGATACCAGCGACACGCCTGTCGTGATTTTTACAGTGGCCAGTTCGTAAAGCGATTTGGCGAGTGCCGCCGCAGAGTCTTCAGAAGTAAGCAAGAGTGCAAGGTTGGCGCGGGACATTGCGGCGAGGTCCACAAGACATTTCTGCTCTTCCACTGCTGCGAAGATCGAAGCGGTGAGTTTTGCGTCGAGGCCGTGCTTGGCGGTCACCTCGGCAAGGATGATTCCGCGTTTACACGCGATGGATCGCACGCGCGATTCGTCGCTAATGACGCCAACCTCAACCCGTGTTCCGCAATTTTCAGGATGCCGCGAGTTCAGTACATAGACCGGAATTCCAAGTTCAACCGCCGGCTGGAGCGTCTTGGGATGCAGCACTTTGGCCCCAAAATGGGCCAGCTCAGCGGCTTCTTCAAAGCTGATGGAATCGATGTTTTGAGCGTCGGGACAGATGCGCGGGTCACTCGTCATCATGCCATCGACGTCGGTCCAGATCTCGATACGCTCGACGTTGAGACTCGCTCCGATAATTGAGGCGGTAAAGTCCGACCCGCCGCGTCCCAGCGTCGTTGGAATTCCATCCTGAGTCGCACCAATAAAGCCGCCCATCACCGGAACCTGTTTGGTGTTGACGAGTGGACGAATTGCCGATTCAGCGCGAACACTGATGAGATCCATTTTGGGAATCGCATGAGAGTGGGTTGCGTCTGTAATCAGAACATCAGAAGCATCCACGTGAACGGCGGGAATCCCGCGCGCCCGGAATGCCTCGGTGACAAGAGAGCTCGACCAGCGCTCACCGAAGCTCAACAGGCGATCCGCGGTACGCGGAGTCAACTCGTGGATCGCGGCTACCGCGGCGAGCAGGGCACGAACCTCACCGAATGACAACTTCAGATCGCGGATCACGCACTCGCCGTTGCTGCCCAACAAAGCCTCGGCGACTTGAACATGGCGCTGCTCGATGCGATTCACAACGTCGCACGCTTCATCCAGGCAACCTCGCTGACTCAAGTGGCCCAGCGAGTGAAGTTGATCTGTGATTCCTGCTAACGCGCTTACCACGACAGTCGGCTGCAGATCGAGTCGTTCACGCACGATCCTTGCGACACGCGTGATGCTATCCGCGCATTCCACCGACGTTCCGCCAAACTTCATCACCAACATGGAGTCCTCCACAACACTCTGAGCCACAAAAGAAAAACCCACCGCTTTTCGGCGGTGGGTTTTGGGTACCTCTAAATTCTTTACTGCTTAGCTACTTCCCTCCGCCGAATGAGTTGTGGGCACACCTGTGCCTGTAATTGTCATTCGCATCGAAATTCGACGGATGGTCATAAACAGTGCAGACATCCTACGGCCTGCCTTCCCGCTCGTCAAGCCTCTTGTTTGGGTTACTAATGACATTCGCAGATCTGATTAGCCTAACCTCTTTCATTTCAAGCGAGAATACCTTCCTCCTGCTTCGCTTCAAATGCCAACACTGATTCCGCTGATTTTCACCTAATGACATCGTGCAACGGCCGTTATTGGCGGGCGGCCTGCCCAAGTCGGGAAAGGTTTGCCGGAAGATGTCGGTACAATCGAAGCATGAAGGTCCTGGTCACCGGTGGTGCGGGATATATAGGAGCGACCACTGTTCAAGCCCTCCTCGAAGCTGGGCATGAAGTCGTGGTGTATGACAACCTGACCAACGGGCACGCGGACGCGGTTCCCAAGTCGGTAAAGCTGGTTCGGGGCGACGTCGGTGACCGCCAACACTTGGACAGCGTGTTCCGGGAACATCGTCTGGAAGCGGTACTGCATTTTGCCGCGCTAATCGAAGCTGGCGAATCGATGAAGGTGCCAGAGAAATTTTTCCGTAATAACTCGAGTTCCACATTGACTTTGCTGGAATCGATGCTGACGAATCGAGTGACCAAGTTCATCTTTTCCTCGACGGCAGCACTGTACGGTGAACCCGAGCGTATTCCCATTCGGGAAGAAGATACTCTGAAGCCCACTAACGCTTATGGGGAATCGAAGCTTCTGGTGGAGCGAATGCTAGCTTGGTTTCATCGGATTCATGGATTCCGTTATGCGAGTTTGCGGTATTTCAATGCCGCAGGTTCGAATGGACGGTCGGGTGAATTGCACAATCCCGAGTCGCATTTGATCCCGTTGATCCTTCAGGTCGCGAGTGGGCAACGCGAGCACATCTCAGTTTTTGGCACAGATTATCCGACCGCGGATGGAACCTGCGTTCGCGATTACATTCACGTAACCGATTTGGCCGACGCGCACGTGCTTGCGTTGGAAGCCCTCGATTCGCAAGACAAGCTGATTTACAACCTGGGAAATGGGGCCGGGTTCAGCGTCCGCCAGGTGATCGACTCTGTGCGTCGCATGACTGGTGAGCACATCAAGGTAGTCGAAGCCAAGCGCCGTCCTGGAGATCCGGCGGTGTTGGTGGCGAGCTCGGACAAAATTCGGAAAGAGTTGAAATGGAAGCCAAAGTACCCGCAATTGGATCAAATCGTCTCGACTGCCTGGGAGTGGATGCAGACCCATCCTCACAGATACACGGAGCTCACAACCACTAAGTCTCACTAGCCGATGGACATTGAAGGGCTCAAGCAAGAGTTCCGCAAGCTGTACGGCAGTCACCCGCAAGTCTTTCGCGCTCCTGGACGCGTGAACCTGATCGGCGAGCATACCGACTACAACGAAGGCTTTGTAATGCCGGCAGCAATCGATTTCTCCACCTGGGCGGCAGTTACTTCGAGATCAGATTCCACCTTCAACCTTCGCTCACATAGCTTCAGTGAACCTGTGTCATTCAACCTTTCAGATGGACAGCAGCCCCGACACAACTGGTCAGACTATGCCGTGGGAGTGATCCAGCAGATCAAACACTCCGGTCAAAGACTCGGCGGAGCAGACATCCTTATTGATGGGGAGGTCCCCATAGGAGCCGGGCTTAGCTCGTCAGCGGCGATCGAGGTTGTGGTGGGACTAGCGCTGCTCACTTCAAGTGGAAGGTCGGTGGACCGCACTCAGCTCGCACTTCTATGCCAACGCGCCGAGAACGATTTTGTGGGAATGCGCTGCGGAATTATGGACCAGTTCGTCTCGTGCCACGGAAAGAGCAATCACGCCCTGATGCTCGACTGTCGCACTCTCGCCTTCGAGCTGTTGCCGCTGCCGCCAACCACGCGGATGGTAATCTGCAACAGCATGGTGAAGCACCAGCTTGCTGCCGGCGAATACAATCAGCGCCGGGCTGCGTGCGAAGAAGGCGTTCGGATTCTTCGACGCGATCGCCCAACGATCCAGTCGCTGCGAGACGTGTCCGCTAACGATTTGGAAACTAGTCGGGACCTGCTCTCCGATGTGATTTACCGGCGATGCCGGCACGTTGTGACAGAAAACGCTCGTGTGCAACGGGCGGCAATTATGCTTCGAGAGGGTAACCTCAAAGGATTTGGCGAGCTGATGGCGCAATCGCATACGAGTCTGCGGGATGATTACGAGGTGAGTTGCCGCGAACTGGACATACTGGTAGAGATCGCGGGCCGGCAGCCGGGCGTGCATGGTGCGCGCATGACCGGCGGAGGCTTCGGTGGGTGCACAATCAATTTGGTTTCGGCCGAACATGCTGCGAACTTTCGGCAGAACGTAGCCACTGCATATGAGCAGGCCACCGGTCTCGTGCCCGAGATTTACATTTCCACCGCCGCCGACGGCGCTTCGCAAGTGGAATAGGACCAATGCTTGATCTCAGTAAGACTCCTCATCGGCGGTGGAATCCGCTACTGCGGGAGTGGGTGCTGGTCTCCCCCCAAAGAACGCAGCGTCCCTGGCAGGGACAGGTCGAGCGAATCGTCGAGGAGAAGCGGCCGACGTACGATCCACACTGTTATTTGTGCCCCGGCAACTCGCGCGCCGGAGGACATCAGAATCCCTACTACACCAGCACATTCGTCTTTGACAACGATTATGCCGCGCTGATGCCGGAGGGCGCGGGCGGAGAAGTGAACGAATCCCCTCTGGTCGTGGCGCGAGCTGAGCGAGGCATTTGCCGGGTCGCGTGTTTCTCGCCGCGACACGACCTCACCATTTCCAATATGGATGTTGATCACATCGCAGCCGTGGTCGAATTGTGGTGTGACCAGTATCGGCAGCTCGGCGCGGTTGATTGGATCAACTATATCGAGATCTTCGAAAACCGCGGCGAAATGATGGGCGCAAGCAACCCACATCCGCATTGCCAGCTATGGGCCAATCAGACCGTTCCAAACTATCCCGCGAGCGAACAGCAGGCACAGCTTGAGTTCCTGAAGAATCAAGGAAATTGCCTGCTATGTGAATACTTGCGCCTGGAAGAAGAGGCGGGCACGCGAATCGTATGCTCGAACGAGCACTTCACCGTTGTTGTCCCGTTCTGGGCAGTGTGGCCGTTTGAGGTGCTTGTGCTCGCAAGAAAGCATGTGAGTGGAATGGACCAGCTCGAAAAAGCTGCGCAGACTGCGCTGGCAGACATCCTGAAGCGCATCACCTCGCGCTACGACAACATTTTCGGAGTATCGTTTCCTTACTCCATGGGCTTTCATCAGCGTCCCACTGACAACGAGGAGCATCCCGAGTGGCACTTGCACGCCCATTACTTCCCGCCGTTGCTCCGTTCGGCGACGATCAAAAAGTTTATGGTGGGATACGAGATGCTGGCCGGTCCGCAACGTGATACTACTCCCGAGAGCGCGGCCGAGCGGCTGCGGAAATCCTCGGAGCAACCGCTTCCCTGATCGGATCTTTTAGTGTCTTCGACTAGCATCAAGAAAATCCGTTTCGGATCAGCCTACGCAAGCGCAATCTTCCTCTACACGCTTCAGAGCGAGACTCTCACCATAAGAATCATCAATTATGGCGGCATCATTGTCTCCGTTGAAGCTCCTGACAGGCAGGGACGATTCGAAGACGTTGTGCTCGGCTTCGATCGCCTCGATCCCTACATCAGTAATCCGGCCTACTTCGGCGCGATCATCGGGCGATATGCAAACCGCATTGCGGATGCCCGCTTCGCACTGCATGGAAGGGAGTATCGGCTGGCCCGCAACGACGGTAAGAATTCGCTGCACGGCGGTCTTCGGGGATTCGATAAGCGGTGCTGGACAGCACAGGAAATCGAAGATGGAATTAGTTTGACCTACACCAGCCCGGATCAGGAAGAGGGCTACCCAGGCAATCTTGAGGCGCAAGTGAGTTACACCGTCGCTTCTAACGAGCTCAGGATTAGCTACTCGGCGGGAACCGATCGCGATACGGTCGTCAATCTAACCAATCATTCCTATTTCAACCTGGCGGGCCACGCTTCAGGCGATATTCTTGCCCATGAGCTCCAACTCGAGTCCGACTTTTTCACTCCCTGCGATAAGGACCAAATCCCCACCGCAGCCTTGCAACCGGTTGAGGGAACCGCGTTCGATTTTAGACAGCAGCGACTTGTGGGCGAGCGCATAATGGAGCGGAATGAGCAACTCCGAATCGGCCAAGGATACGATCACAATTGGGTGCTGCGAAGCCAAGTCAGCGGATTGCGGTTAGCTGCCAGATTGCGCGACCCGAAGAGCGGACGAGCGCTCGAAGTGTTGACCACCGAGCCTGGCATTCAGTTCTATTCTGGGAACTTGCTTGACGGCACACTCGTGGGTAAGCATGGTGCCCGTTACCGGAAACATGCGGCGCTCTGTCTTGAAACGCAACACTTTCCGAACTCTCCTAATACTCCGCAATTCCCATCAACGAAATTGAAGACTGACGACCATTTCGAGTCGCAGACTGTGTATCGCTTTCTTACGACGTAAACAGGCGTTATAGCGTCATCAAGCCCTTTATCTATGGGATCAAAACGATCTTCCCATAGCTTCCCGGCTTCAAAATTTCCTCGTGCGCGCGCGAGGCCTCGGCGAGGGGGATTTCCTTGCCTATCACCGGTCGAGCCACTCCACTCTCCAGGGCCGCTCCGAGCGCGGCGTGAGCAGCCGCGAGCTCGTCTTCAGGAGTGTTCCAGAGCGTCATACCCATAATGAATGCATCACGCGACATAGCATCCCGGGGATTGATTTCGATATTGCCACGATTGCCGATGATGACGATTCGTCCGCGTATGGCCACCATAGCCAGGTCTGGCGTGAGATTCTTGTTGGCCAACATCTCGAGGATGACATTGGCCCCGCGACCACCGGTTAGATCCTTCACCTGCTCGACGATGTTGGACTGACTATGGTCGAGCACGTGATGCGCTCCGTTGTTCTTCACCAACGATCGGGCTGCGTCCGTGCTGGCGGTGCCGATTACGATCATCCCGTGCGCTCGCGCCAACTGCACGGCTGCGAGTCCCACGCCGCCGCTGGCGCCATGTACTAAAACAGATTCCCCGGGTAGAGACTTCGCCTTTTGTATCAGTGCGCGATAGGCTGTCGCGTATGGAACTCCGATCGCCGAACCTTGTTGGAAGGAGACGTCTTTCGGCAAGGCATGAACCTGCGACGCGAGGCAAAGAGTCTGTTCGGCGTAGGACCCGCTTACGCTTCCGGCCACATAGACGCGGTCTCCGGCCTTTACCGTCTGCACACCAATGCCGATGCCGACCACAACGCCTCCGGCATCCACTCCAGGCGTATAGGGAAGCTGCGGCTTAATCGCATAAGTGCCGCTGCGCATGTAGGTCTCGAAAGGATTTACGCCGGCTGAGTAAACCTTTACCAGCACTTGCCCCGCACCAGGTCGAAGCTCGGGCACGTCTTCCAATATCAGTTGCTCGGGCCCGCCAAACTGATGAACACGAATGGCCTTCATCGCGCAGCCTCCAGCTTCCTTATTTACGTTTTGTCGAAGCGCCGCGCAAATAGCTATCGGTCTTGTCCAGCCAATCCTGCCGGGGCGGGTAGAAGACGTCGAGATCCACTGTGTCCTCCACCGCTTCGGCCTTGTGCGGCATATGCGCTGGAATGCAAAGCACCTCACCGGTGCGCACCACAATTTCTTTGCCGTCGATCCAGAACTTGAGCGCGCCGTCGAGGATGTACGTTACCTGTTCGTTCTCGTGGCTGTGCTCTGGCACCACGGAGCCTCTCTTCAGCAGAACACGTGCCAGCATAATTTTGTCGCCGCTGATCATCTGTCGATCGAGCAAAGGATTCAACTGCTCGAGCTCAACATCCTTCCAGGCAATGTGCTTCAACATGTTTGAGATTGTAGTGTAGAGACCCAGCATGCTGGATTCAGGCGGCAGGCTCGGCGCGAGACCACGACACCGTGCGTCCTGTACGGCTGCTTTCAATTGCCAATTCCAAAGCGTGCATCACGTCCAGCATGTGTTCGTGGCTGACGGCGATTGAAGATTTGCCCAGGAGTGCATCGCGCACATTGGCATAGAACAAGCGGTAGTCTCCAGGCAGAGTAGCGATTTTCTCAGCGCCAATGGTCCCATCCTGCGGAGAGTACAACGTGCCCCATTTGTCTGGGTCTTCTCTGCCCCAAGTGTCATCCCGGGGAACCTCGCCCCGTTTCAATGCTTCTTCTTGCGGATCGATCCCATATTTTATGAACGCACCGGCTTCACCGTGCAGGAGAAATCGCAGTTGCGGAGCCAGAGCTATCATGCCGGCGCGCAACATCGCCCGCATTCGGGGATAGCGAAGAACGACGTCGAAGGCATCGTCGACCTGAGCGCCATCGCGTTCGATACGGATGTCGGCGGTAATCGCTTCCGGGCGTCCGAACAGCAGCATCGCCTGATCGATGAGGTGAACACCAAGGTCGAAGAATACTCCGCTTCCTGCTTCTGCTTTCTCCCGCCACGCTCCCGGACGACGCTGCAGACGATAGCGATCGAAATGGGATTCGTATAACGCTATTCGTCCCAGCCGGCCGGAATTCACCAGCGAAGCAACGGTACGAAAATCTCCATTGAATCTGAGGTTCTGGTAAACCGTAAGCAGTCGGCCGCGTTTCGCTGCGAGATCCACGAGTTCGGCTGCTTCGGCGTACATAGTGGTGAACGGCTTATCGACAACCACGTCCCGGTTTGCCTGCAGACACTGCTTGGCAAGCGGATAGTGAGAGACGTTGGGGGTGGCGATCACTACCAGGCGGATGTCATCGATGGCCAGCAATTCGTCAATTGATTTCACCAGTCGCGCACTGGGATAGATGACGGCGGCATCATCGCCGGTACGTTGGAGAATCGCCCGCAAGTTGAGCCCAGGGACCGCGGAGATAATGGGAGCGTGGAACACGCGTCCGGCAAACCCGAAGCCAACCAGCCCTACGTTGACCATGTACCTACGTTCTCCTCACGGTCGTGATTAAAGCCAACTGCAATCCGAAAGGATAATAGAATGCATTGGCAGAGACCGCCTGCACCGAACCTCAGGCGGCTCCGCAGCACACATGAAGTCGAGGGCCTAATGGAACGAAGACAAGAAACACGCATGGACGACTCCGAGCTTCAGGAGTTTTTCCGCAACATCGAAGAGGCTTTTATTCGCAAGTTCCAACGCGACATGCCTGGGGAGGCAAGGCGATATCTCAATCTGGCTGAGCAGGTGGTTCGCTCAGGCGAGCAGGAGCTTAGGAACGATTCGTCGCGTGAAGGTCTGCGCTCCTAGAACGAATCAACGAGCGTCTCTCGGTTATTTTTTCTGCGCCGCAAAGGCTGCTTGGGCACGGCGGTCCATTTCTTCGGGCGAAACGTCCTCGATGTGAGTCGCGATCCACCAGTAATTTCCCGCCGGATCTTCCACGCCGGCATTGCGGTCGCCATAGAACTGATCCGCGGGCTCCATCAGCGATTTCGCACCGGCTTGCATCGCGCGCTTGTACCATCCGTCACAATCCGCGACATATAGATAGAAGGCCGCCGGCCTTGCCTTCCACTCGTCTCGGGCTTGACCAACCATCACCATGGAGTCCCCAATCTTGAGTTCTGCATGGCGGACGTTGCCGTTGGAATCCTCTGAGAGGGTTTCGGTAGTCTGCGCACCAAATGCACGTTTAAGAAAATCGATCGCCTTGCGAGCATCGGGAACAGTTAGATACGGGGTAACGGTGTGATGTCCAGCGGGAATGGGATTTACAGGCATACAAATCTCCTTTGCAATAGCTTTGAACCGCCATTCTGGGCATCATCCCGCTACGGTGTCTTGTAAAAATGTGCACCTAGTCCAGAAGAGGAACATGGTTCAGGTGCTCCGTCCGATGTTTGAGATAAGTGCTGGGATTGATTCCGGTGAACGTGCGGAAATCGTGATTAAAGTGTGCCTGGTCAAAGTAGCCGCACGAAAGTGCGATGTCCGCCCAATCGACCTTAGTCTTCCCATGAACTACATGCAGCACGCGCTGGAAGCGATGGATTCGGCAGAAAAGTTTCGGCGTCAGTCCAATCTCTTTACTAAAAATGTTAATAAAGTGTCGCCGGCTTATTCCGATGTCATCAGCCAAGCCCGCGACTGACAGATTGCTGACTTGAGCGCTAATGAATCGGAGAGCGCCCTGCACAGCCGGATGTCGCCGGAGCGGCTTGGCAACCTGCTCCAGCAGACACTGCTCCAACATTTTCAGCTTAGCTTCGGGCGTGGTCGCTTCGAGAATTCTGTCGCGCACGTCGCGACCATCCCTGCCCCAGAGATCATCCAGCGAGACATTCACGTCCTGCAGTTCACTTAACGGCATTTTGAGAAAGCGGGATGCGCCCCCGGGCTTGAAGTGGATACCCACGAGGGAAGATTGGGCGGCGGTGTCAATCACAGCGAATCCCGACCGTGGACCGGCAAAGAGGGCGCCGGGAAATCTTTCGCAGCGCTCTGGATTCCGCGGATCGTACATTTTGAACTCGTCCTCGAGCAGGTTAACAACCACCTGCATCGATCCGTCCGGCATGATTCGCTCTTTTGCGTGGGTTTGCGTATACCCCTCGTAGAGCCAGAACAGCTCCACGAACTCAGACAACGGCGGACTCGGCTTGTAGGTCGAATAAAGCATGTGCCGGAAATAATACGTCTCGCAACAACGGGAGAAAAGGTCTGTGCAACTGCCATCCGGAGTAGCAGCGCACCAGCAGCACTGGTTCCAAAACGAAACCGGAGCTGCTGCTTCCCGAAGTCATTTCAGTAGCTAAATCGCGCTCGCAAAAATCATCTACTCAGCACCAACCAGTTACCAGGGAAAAGCTGTCTCATATGACAGGGGGGCGGATGTGGCCATTAAGCGCCTTTGTCGAACCGTAGCTCTAAATCTTCCGCTGTTGTCGCTGACGCTTCTCATCTCCTGTGGCGGCGGTAGTGTTAGCCCGACGCCGCCCGCCAGTGCTCCGAGTTCTGGAAATGTGAGCCCATCCCCCGCGCCTCCGGTACCGGCACCACCACCAACAGTGGTGTTGGTAGTCGAGGAGAACCACTCGTACGAACAGACCATTGGCAATACCAGCATGCCTTACTTCAATAACCTGGCTCAGCAAGGGGCGGTTGCTACTCAGTACTATGCGGACATGCACCCATCGATTCCCAACTATTTCGCCCTAACCACCGGGGCTACGCAGACGAACGACAACAATTTTCCCGGTCCCGTCTCGTCTGACAATCTAGCTCGCGAGCTTAATTCCGCTGGGAAGAGCTGGAAGGTGTACGCAGAAGACTTGCCTTCACCCGGATATCTTGGAAGTTCAGTGGGAAACTACATTAAGCATCACAACCCGTTTGCGTACTTCAGCGACGTCGTAAGCAATCCGAGTCAAGCGGCGAATATTGTGCCGTTTACACAATTCTCCGGAGACTTGCAGAAGGGAGCGCTTCCGGCGTTCAGCATGGTTGTGCCCGACCTTCCAGATGACGCGCACTCCTGTGCGAGCGGCACTACTTGTGACGACAACACCATGCTAGCGGCAGCCGATCAGTGGTTGAAGACCAACATCGCGCCTCTGTTAGCAAGCCCACAGTTCCAGAAGAGTGGTCTGTTGCTGATCGTCTTTGACGAATCCAATCTCGCTGACCTCCGTCATGGAGGAGGTCGCGTACCGCTGCTAGCTGTCGGACCTCTAGCGAAAACAGGGGTTCAGTCATCAACTGCATACACGCACGAGAACACCTTGAAGACGATCTGTTCAGTGTTGAGCCTGACAACCTGTCCAGGCGCCGCAGCTTCCGATCCGGCTGAGGACGATCTACTCCAGCACTGAGTTCGCCGCCGTGCGTCACGCTGAAACTGTCATCCCTTCGACCGCTTCGAAATCCTTAAGCTGTCCATCAGTGATCTTGCGGGCGAGGGGATCTGCTGTTGTTCTTGCACAAACCGGAGTCCTGCAAATTCCTGTTGCTCTATAGACGCATCAAGCACGATCCCACTTTGAAAATCGAGAATCGCAAGGCCCCGGTTAATGAGAGGGCCGGAGGCCCGGGTGCCAAACGTGAGCCCAGTCGCGGAAGCGCTGGGTACCAAAAGGCAATTCGATGTCGAGCACTGGAGGTGCGGCACCGAGAAGTTCTCTGCGGGTAATCAGAATGCCATCAACATGCATGGTCCGCCACCGGTGCTCCACCCACAGGTCTGCCAACTTCCGCCGCAAGCCACTCGCCCGGAAGCCCAGCAGCCATAAGCCAGTACCCAGCAGCTGCCTCCCGTGCCGAATATGGGAATCCGTGTACTCATGTTGATGCCTGCGGGCGCTAAGGTCCTGAGTTGAACCAGCAGCAGCCTACCTATTTTCATTTATTTACATCCAAGTACTTGGCCGAGTTGTTGGAACGGAAACTGCTGCTGCCACGTCGGAAGTGCCGGTGTGCTCGCGCGCACTCTATCCCCCACTAAGAAAGAGACCCGGGAGTTTGAATGTCTGAGAACGTAACTGACCAGATTGTTGCCAACCTTCGAGAACGAGCGCTAGAGCTTTATCCCAGCCGAGGGGAATTGCGCAACATCCGTGTCGTGGGACACACCCCGAAGGTCGATCACTTCATCTACGACCTGGTCGCCGACTTCCTTACCGGCGGTGAACGCATCGCAGCTAAGGTCTACCGCACGAGCAAGATAGGCGCACAGCCCGCGCGCAATCAGGCACAGCGCGAGTATGAGAATCTGCAGCGCGTACACGAGCAATTTACCAAACATGAGTTGCCTGGTGTCCCTCGTCCGTTGGGGAATTTCAGCTCGTTGGGCGCGGTAGTAAGCGAGAAAATCCAGGGACTGCCGCTGCAATCGATGATGATGAAAGCCGCGCTGCTGCCGGGCTACGATGACAACACGTCGTTGCGCGAAGCCGCTGCGAAAGCTGGCGAGTGGCTACGCAATTTTCACAAGCTCACCGCTGACGCTCCGCAGATATTCGACGCCGAGCACCTGATGAGCGAACTCGAAACGCTCTGCATCAGTTGCAGAGGTGAAGGACTGGATGACGAAGCCATCCAGATGATCCTCACCGGCGCCAGAAATTCTCTGACCAAGGCGAAGAAATCCATTCCTTCTTCGGCAGTCTTGAACGATTTCACTCCGCTGAACATCGTGGTGACCGACGAGGGCGTGGGCGTTTGCGATTACGGAAAAATGAATGCGCGGGGCGCATCCTTCAATGACGCAGCAAGCTTCCTCGCTGCCGTGGAAGCCTTGGAGAAGTATCCCTTCTGCAACCGCAACATCACGCAACGCGTACAGGAAAGCTTTATCGAAGCGTATGGCGTGAATCCAGCCGAGAACGCCATTCTAAGCGTGCTCAAGATGCGCACGCTGCTATCCATGTTCGCCCAAGGACGCGGTGTGAAAGACAGCGCTGTCCGCAAGAAAGTAATGTGGGCAACGGTAATGAAGCGCTTCATCCAACAGGCCGCCAGCCGATCATTGGCGCCGGCCGCATAGCGCTTTCCAACCAAACATATAGATAGCGCTGATGCGGATAATATAGTTCGCACATGCGCCTTTGGCTGTCGCATCGCAGCGAAGTTCCCATTCGCGAACAACTCGCGACACAGATCGTTCTGTCAATCCTGAGTTCGGAGCTTAAGCCGGGCGCGCGCTTGCCGAGCACGCGCGAACTCGCGAGGCGCTTCCGCATCCATGCCAATACCGTCAGCGCCGCTTACCGCGACCTCGAGCAAGCAGGCTGGCTCGAGCTGCGGCGAGGAAGCGGCGTTTACATCCGTAAGCGATCGGACGCCGCGCCTCTGCCCCCGGAGCTGGCCCTCGATCATCTGATCTCGGCTCTCTTTCATTCCGCCCGCGAGCTGCGGGTTCCACTGAGTACTGTCAGGACAAGGCTGCAACACTGGATCGATGTGCAGCCTCCCGACCACTTCCTGCTCATCGAGCCCGATCCGGAACTGAGCGAGATCGTAGTGGCAGAAATCAGGTCTGCCGTGACGTTTCCGGTGAGGACATCGGACTTGAACGCCTGCCAAAGCCCTGAAGCATTGCAAGGATCCATTCCGGTTGTGCTTCCCAGCAAGGTGGATACTGTGCGTGCGAAAGTGCCGGCGGGAACGGATATTATCCCGCTGCGTCTTCGTTCGGTGACCGACTCTCTTGTCTCCTGGATGCCCGCGCGGCAGGACGTTCTTGTGGCCATTGCATCGCCATGGCCGGATTTCCTGAAGCGCGCTCAAACCATGTTGATCGCCACCGGATTTCATCCGGACAGCCTGGTGTTCACCGATACGCGAGAAGAAGGATGGCAGAAGCGCTTATCGCGGGTTGCAGGCGTGGTCTGCGACTCGCTCACTGCTACACGGCTGCCAAAGAGCTGCCGCGCGATTCCCTTTCCCCTTTTGGCTGAATCCTCGCTTGCCGAACTTCGCGAGTACGAGGACTTCATTCGCAAACCTCTGCCCTGACGGCTTGTGACATTTCCGATACTGTCACAATCCCTCCACCACTCCTTCCTTCCACATACTACGCTGTTAATGAACACCGGGATTGGTGAAGAAGAAGCACAGGAGTGCTCCATGAAATATGTCACCGCATTTATCCGAATCGTTCTCCTATTCTTGCTCGGTTTCGCTCACATCGGGCACTGCCTGGCACAATCCCTCGTCGCAACCGTCCCCACCGCGACCCAAGCCGCAGCCCAACCCCTCGGAACCGAATCCGAGATTACGATTCCCGCAGGCACAAAGGTTGTGATGGCGCTGATCAGCCCATTGAACACCGTGTCTGCAACTGCAGAGTCGGGACTGTACCTGGAAAATGTCTTTCCGGTGATCGCGGGAAATCGCGTGGTAATTCCTGCGCATACGCGCGTACAGGGATCGGTGACCAGAACCGCGCGGCCGGGAAGAGCGAAAGGCCGCGGATATTTGCAGTTTCACTTCACCAGTCTGATTTTGCCCAACAATTACGTGCTTCCCATTTCTGGCAGCTTGGCAAGTCTGCCCGGCTCTTCCCATTACGAGAAGAAGCGGAACTCAATTCAGCCCGTCGATCAGATCGACAAAGATCTGCCCACCATCGTAGGATTCGGCGCGATCGGCGCCCTCCTGGGATCAGCGTCTTATGGAACCATCAGCACTCTCGGAGGAGCCGCCATTGGAGCGGGTTTCGGCCTCGCCGCGGTATTGGTGCGTCGTGGCGATGACATCCGCTTACGTGAAGGGACGCGCGTCGAAATGGTTCTCGATAATCCGGTAACCATACCCGTCTCTCATCTTGACTTTCCAGCGGTCAACTCAGAAGTGCCTTTCGCGCACGCACCGCAGGAGGAACCCCAAGACTACCGCCCGCAGGTTCGGAGAAGACAATCGCCGCTCGGCCTGGGTTCAATTCTGTTTCCACACTGAATCCGCCTGGGAAGACTCTGAAAAATCCCTAGATCATGTCCCTGTTTGTCTCAGCCTTGGTATCGCAGTTCGCTCCCGGTGCACTTCAATGTCATGCCGCTCGCGCGTGATCCTGAACGCGATCTATTGTTTTGGTGCGGAGAGAAATGCTAGCTAACCATGGAAACATGAGCAGGGCTGCGGCCGCGGCGGTCGCGGAGCCAAACATCACGAAGAATCCGAATCGCTGAGTGGGCGGAAAATTCGACAGCAGGAAGATGCCAAATCCGCAGCAGATCACCAGCAATGAAGTTCCAATTGGGCGCCATAGATGCGAGCACGCCTTCGACCATGCCGCCCAGGAATCGCTGTCCTTGCCTGCGCGCTTAGCAAACATGGTGAGATAAATCATGGCATCGACGCCCATTCCAAGATCGAGGTTGGCGGCTGATGCGGTAATAAAATCCAGCGGCATTCCCATATAGGCAATATACCCACGGACGACGACCGGTATGATCAGCAGCGTAACCAGCATTGCCAGCGCAACTCGGAATGATCGCGAGAGCGCGTATCCCATTGCCGCGAATATTCCGATCAAGATCAGCACACCGGAGATGATGCTTGACGTTACCAGCCGCGTCATTTGATCCAGCAAGCTATAGCTACCACCCACCAGAACGGTGCGGAAGCCATCTCGCGCTACGATTTTTTCCAACCGCTCGATCACCGCGTGTCGCGAGTTCCTGCGGTGGGTTTCGCGCATGCGCATGAGGTATAGAGCTCTGTTCCGGTCCGACGTGATCAGTTGCCTGGAGATCTCTCCGTGTTTGGGCTCGTCCAGAATCTTGATTTCCTTTTCCGTGGAAAGAAAGATTGAGAACCAGGGACGTTTGGCCTCGCTCAAGACGACAGGGAGCGATAACACGTTGCCGACTGCTGGATCTTTTTCGAGCGATTCCTGCAGTGCCCACAGCCGCTTGTACGTCTCTTTTGTGTTCAGCGGCGTGCGTTGTCTGTCTTCGACAACAAGTTTGAGCGGGCTGCTGCCGCCCGTTTTATCGACGAAATCCAGTCCACTCCGAATTTCGTCTCCCTCTTTGAAATAGGACGGTAGATCCGGATCGGTATTCAAACGGAACAAACCAACGGCTCCAATGATGGTGAATACAGCCAGTCCTGCAACGACCCAACCGTGCCGCTCCGAGAAGAACGAGCTAACGCTGGTTTCCACCTGTTTGATCCAGCGTCCCGGACGCGGCGCTGTGGCTCGGGCTTTTTCCAGGAACCAGGGATAAATCGCATACGCTGTTGCAAAAGCCATGGTGGCGCCGATCGCGCCCGCGATCCCCAGGTGCTGCATGGGCGTCGATTTCACCAGCAGAAGACTGATGAAGCCGAGAAACATGCACGTCGCGCTCCAGAACGACGGCGCTATAGTCTCTTTCACTGCCTGCAGAAGAGCGTTACGCGCTTCCATTTCCCGCTCTCCCCGAATCCGCCTCCAATTGAAGCTCAGGAACACCATCGGCGAGAGCGTCATTACGAAAACCATGGTTGATAGGTTGGCTGTGAGCGGTCCAATCGGAATATGAAGGGCTTGCGTCACGATCAGCGTGGAGGCGCTGGCGTTGGCGCACGCGATAAAGATCCCAAGCAGGACCCATAATGATCGGAAGATGACGAGCACGACGACGCCGAAGACGCAGAAAGCTGCCAGGCTGAACACCCGCAGGTCACGAGCAAGATTCCTTGCGATGAGCTCGGTCACGTATGGCACACCGGAAATATTCAGCTCAAAGCCCGGTTTATCGAATCGACGCTTCAGCGCTTCCAGCCTACGGATCGTCTCCTCGCCGGTACGCTCCTTCAGGATCACAAACACGTAGCTGGATTTCTGGTTTTTCGCGATCAGGAGCCTCGTCCAGAGATCGCTCTTCAGCGCATCATCGATATTCTTCGGCCCGCGACTGAGCGATTGAACGCTGATTACCCCCGGCACGTTCTCCAGCTCGTCCGACAAAGCCCGCACGCGGTCCTCATATCCCGGCGATTGAATGTTACCGGTTGCTACCAGGATGATCTGTGGCGATTCGGGAAAGAGCCTGAGGATCTCAGTGTCGGACCGAAGTTGAGCATCCTTTTTCGAGAAAAAGAAATTCTCGCTGACCTTCGGCTTCAAATCGACCACACGAAAAAAGATGGACAGCACGAGAGCGGTGACGCCGAGACACACGATAACTGCCAGGGATGGCAACAGAGAACGTGTTCGGTGAGGCACCGTGTTGTCGAATTGGGAATATTTCAAGCAAGTTACTCGCCGCTCCTAAAGCGGAGGCGGCATCATGTCAACGGGCTTCCCCAATCGCGAACGACTGGTCACCATGTAACAGAGACGCTCACCCGAGGTAAGGAGATGTCTTTGCCTCCGTAACTCGCGTAAATATGCGTGTTTAGAGGAGTTGGGGCGATAAGAGGCAACAAACGAAAGGCATGGGCAATTCCAACCTAGTTGGTGAGCAAGTCCTCCATAGCGATCTTCATCCTGTTTGCTCGGCTCGCATTTGCGCAGAGTCCGAGCGAATTGGTCGACCGTATGGTTCAGAACGAACTTGCCGCCGCGAAAAATGATCACAGCCACTGGATGTACCGCGACAGCAACTCCGTTCAGGGCAAGAGCACGGTTTACGAGGTCGTTCAGACTCCAGAAGGGTGGGTGCGGCGTCTGATTTCCCAAAACGGCAAACCTCCTTCCTCGGAGGAGGAGAAGAAGAATGAGGAAGAGATACAGAAGTTCCTAACTGACCAGAACTACCGGCAGCAGGAGCGAGCAAAACTCGACAAAGATACGCAAAAAGCGACTGAGCTTCTCGGCATGCTGCCTAAGGCATTCCTTTACAGCTTCGGGGCGAAACGGCAAAACGGCATGATTAACCTGTCATTCCGCCCAAATCCAAACTTTCAACCGCCGACGCGCGAGGCAAAAGTCTTTCACGGCATGGCGGGCATGTTGCTGATCAATGCAAAAGAGATGCGGCTGGTAAAGTTGAGCGGCCATCTCATTGAAAACATCGATTTCGGCGGAGGCATTCTCGGCAAGTTAAATAAAGGTGGGACATTCGAAGTAGACCAGGCGGATGTTGGCCAAGGTCATTGGGAGCTTACAAAACTCGATGTACATATTTCCGGTCACGCTTTATTTTTCGCGACCATCAAGGAGCAGCAACACGAAGTGATGTCTGACTTCCACGAGGTGCCCCCGGCAACAACATTGGCAGAGGCAGTGCAGATGCTGAAAGCAGCGCGATCATAATGACTTTCCCCATGCCGGCACTGGATCGCGCCGGATTTCGAGTGCAGGAGGTGACGATGTCGCGAGCTCAGAAAATCACCAAATCACTAAATCACCAAATCGCGAAATCGCGAAATCTGACTGGTGAATTCTGGACGCGAAGCCACACAAACAGCATTCAGAAGGTGTCTCCGTGACCTCCGAAAAAACCTTCGTGACCTCCGTGTTAACCCCGGGCCGTTACGATTTTGTGCTGGGCATACACCACCGCTTGCCAAAAAGAGTGAGAGTTGTTCAACTGCAATCTATCCATGAACACTCTCCGACTCTTCTTCTTTAGCGCTCTTCTGCTCGGCACCGCAGTCTGCTTTGGCCAGGGTGTTGCGCTCACCTTCGACGATCTGCCGCTCAACGGAGACCTTCCGCCCGGCGTCACCCGCGCGCAAATCACCGAGGACGTGCTCCGCGTTCTAAAGCAGCACAACGTGCCGCAAGTTTTCGGATTCGTGAATGCCAAAAGGCTTGAGGGCACGAAGGACAGTGCCGATGCCTTAAAGCTGTGGGTAGCGGCGGGCGAGCGCGTTGGCAATCACACCTACTCCCACATTGACCTTCACCAGAACACGCCGGAGGCTTTCGAGCGCGACCTCGCGCAGAACGAGCCGGTGCTCGAGCTGCTGTCGGACAAGGACGATTGGCATTGGCTGCGCTATCCATTCCTGCGCGAAGGCGACACCGTGGAAAAGCGGCGCGCGGTCCGGACGTATCTGCACGATCACGGCTACAGCATCGCCGAGGTCACACTCGACTATGAGGACTATCTCTGGAACAGCGCGTATGCGCATTGCGCCGCAAAGCATGACGCGCAGTCGATCGCGGGACTCACGTCAAGCTACCTGAGCATTGCGTCAGCCTACATCGACGGCAATCGCGAGATGGCGAAGCTTATTTTCGGACACGACATCAACCACGTGCTGCTGCTCCACCTGGGCGCATTCAGCAGCACAATCCTTCCGCAGCTTCTCGACCTGTTGCATCAGAAAGGTTTGCGACTGATCACGCTGGAAGAGGCGGAAAGCGATCCCGCATATCAATCAGATCCCGACGCAGGCTCACCCCACGGCGGATCATTGCTGGAGCAGCTGATGGACGTGAAGAAGATTCCCTATCCAAAGCTCCCGCCAAAACCCTACAAAGAACTCCAGAGCGTATGCCGCCCAGGCTAATGATGCCTTAGAAGGTTTTTCTCCGTGCCCTTCGTATAGAACTTCGTGACTTCGTGTTAACCCCGGGGGTTTTCTTCCAAGAACAGGGAAATTAACAGGAGGTTTCCTGATTTCCTGCAAAAAATCCCAGTTTTCTGCCCAAATTCCGCAATTTTGTGTTTAGGAACAGGGATTAACAGGGAATTTGCAGTTTTCGCTCCAACTGATTCAAAACCCGACTCTTACGAGCACAATCAACGCCCCGCCCAAATTAACAGGGAATTTATCAGGGAATTCGGACCCAACGTGATTCAAGCCACCGCGCACGTCGGGGCTGTTGAGTACGCCAGCGGAACGGCTGAGTGCTGGTCACCTGTCGTGCCTCCAGCGCTGGATGGTGCCCTGTTTCCGGTGCAGGAAACACGGCACTGGATGGCCCTATTTTAAGCGCCGGAGGCGCGGCACTGAAGGTTAGCCCGCGGCGGAAGCCGTGGGTATGAGATCCAAAGATTCCTTCCTTGCCGCCCCGAGCGAACTCGAAGGGCCGGAGCGCAAAGCGTGAAGGTTCTCTCCGTGACCTTCGTATCAACTTCGTGACCTTTGTGTTCACCTCGGGGTGTTGTGAGCCTGTCGGAGATAGATTTTTGAAGAGCAACTCTCATTTTGATTTCTGCAACTGACATTTGACGGGATACCCGTGACGAACCAAAGCAAAAAGTCATTCTTCGTAATTGCTATCTTTATTTTCTTGTTCTACGTCGCAACGAGCGCACTCAGCTCTCAGGAAGTCGTATCACCGAGTGCTACTCCGCAATCGTCCATTCCAGGAGCTGCTGAGTTTAGCCGCGCTTCGCAGGTGGAAGATCTGCGATTAGGCAGTCCACCATTCAAACTAACCATCAAATTCAGCCTGCCCGGCGTCTCTGGAAACCCATCAGGTATATATGCCCGCGAATACGATGTGGCGCAGCGCTGGCGCGAAGAACTGGTAGTTCCGCCGTATAAAAGAACAGAATGGGGTGGACCCGGCGGGTATTGGCGAGAGCGTGACGCGCCGTCGGAGCCGAGCATCATCCGCAGTTTGGACCGGCTGATTACGTATGCGCTGATTATCAAACAACATTCAGAGATTACGTTTACGGGAGTTAAACACGGCAAGTTGGAAGGCAAACCGGTAAACATCGTCGAAGGCAAGTGGCGAGGCAATGTGGATTGGAAGTATTACTTCGACGACTCTACTAACCTCCTTCTACGCATCGAATTTCCGAATAGCTACTACGCCTACTCCAATTTCCAGCCGTTTGGAAACAAGCTCTTTCCGCGCAGCCTGCAGATGTACGTGCGAGGCACGCTCGTAATTGACGCCAAAGTCACGGACCTGGCTGACGCATCGCAATCCGATCCGAGCCTGTTCGTTCCCTCATCCCAGGCCGAATTCCATCCGGCGTGCGAAAACATGCGGTGGCCAGAAGTTATCGAGAAGCAAGATGGGCTCTTGCCTGCGTCCGCGGCAGCTCATTATCTCGCCGGAGACTCTGTGATCGTTCGAACGACCGCAATCGTGGACACGAGCGGGACAGTGAAGGATCCAGCAATCGCTCGCACCAGCGGTAACGCCGACGTCGATCGCACAGCAATTGACGTTGTCCGAAACTGGAAATATAAGCCCGCAATGTGCGGCAATGACCCCCTCGCG
Organism: Terriglobales bacterium; assembly: GCA_045808065.1. Taxonomy (GTDB): domain Bacteria; phylum Acidobacteriota; class Terriglobia; order Terriglobales; family Acidobacteriaceae; genus Gp1-AA112. The sequence goes on from JBJMGD010000032.1 coordinate 73,087, forward strand.
CTTGAAATCGAAATCCCAGTTCGACTTTCACGATAGGCTCAGGCCGCGGATACAGGACGGGAGCATCCCGTGTCTCCGGCGATTTCGTCATGGGTTTTACGCGGGAACCGATGGGGCGGGTCAGGCTGTCCCTGATTCCCCCCTGCTGATTCCCCGAGCAGCGAGCTTACGGCGTTCGGATGTTTGCTTTGGCCGCGTACTCGATCAGGTAAGTGACTTTCTTCTTCCCGCCCGGACGCAGTGATATTTTCATCAAGCCGTAGAAGGGCCGATGCTGATAATCCGCCAGCCATTTTGGCTTGTCGTTCAGCTTGCCTGCGTAGTTGGCCTGGTCAGCTAACCGCGCGCACCAACTATAGGTTTTTTGGCAACCAAGGATCGCGTAGTAGCTCTGTCCTTCTTCGGTTGTAAGTATCGCCTCAACCCTCTGATTCAGAGCCATCCCAGTTGCCTCGTGCGCCGGACTGGCGAGGACGCACTGATCCACCGACCCCTGTCCACGGGTTACGCTTACCGAATCGCCGGGGTACGGCTGCGAGCATGGGATTACAGCGGTAAACGGGGCTGCGGAAGACATGCCGTCGCCAACTCCGCGCACCGTCTGCGACATGGTGGAAAGGACCTGCACTTGGACATGATGCTGCCCAGCTGAAGCCGAACCAATCAGCGAGAGCAGTACAAGCATCATTGCGGAGAGTCGCATCGCACACCTCCTCCGGATGCCGCTAGACACTTCAAGTATATTCGTCGGAATCGCCAAAAATTTAAGGTTAGCCCCGGGGCGGAAGCCCGAGGATCAGATCCAAAGATTCCTTTTTTGCTGCCCTGAGCCAAGTCGAAGGGCCGGAGCGCACAGCGTCCATTCAAGCGCCTGGGCGATCAGCTCGAAGCGACCAAACGATTGCCCTTCCCGTCTATCCCAGCATTCGCGCCTTGACTAAAAGCTTTGGGTTGACCTCTTACCCATGCGGGCGTCTACTCTTATGTCAGATGTCTACCCGAGACAGCGAAGACAGGCTGGAACTTCTACAAGGCACGCTCGATCTACTAATTCTGCGCACGCTCATTCTTGGACCACAGCATGGGCAGGGGATCGCTCGCGCGATACTGCAAAGCTCGTACGAAGAACTGCTGGTTGAGCATGGAGCGCTCTATCCCGCGTTGCAACGGCTTGAACAACGCGGCTGGATCTCGGCCAAATGGGGCACATCGAGCAATAACCGGAAGGCACGCTTTTACTCATTGACTGCCGGCGGCCGCAAACAATTGGTGAAGGAAACGGCGAAATGGAAGCGGCTGGCGACAGCGATCGCGCGCGTCCTCGGCGCGGAGGAGAGTTAGCTATGTTCAGGGGCAAGCGTACGGACTCCGATTTCAGCGCTGAAATCCAGGCCCACATTGAACTCGAGATCGAGCGGCTGCAGGAACGGGGACTCAGCTATAACGATGCCCGCAGTGCAGCTTACCGCGCCTTCGGCAATGTGACGCGCGCGCAAGAACGCTTCTATGAAGGCGGTCGTGTCCTGTGGTGGGGCAACCTCTTGCAGGACGTTCCCTATGGGGCGCGGTTGCTGCGGAAGTCTCCGGGGTTTGCGTGCATCGCGATCCTGACGATTGCGTTGGGTATCGGTGCGACAACCGCCATTTTCAGCGTAGTGGACGCCACGCTGCTGCATCCGTTGCCGTTTCCGCATCCCGAGCAGCTCGTCAGCATCGTGGACGATCTTTCTGGCGTCGGAGCGCATGACGTAGGAATGTCCGTGCCGGAGTGGCACGATTTGGAACGCTCCGGAATCTTTCAGTACGTAGCCCCCATGGGAGGCGGCGGTTCGGCGAATCTCACCGGCGCTTCTCACCCCATTCGCGCGAGCTTTCTGGCGGAATCGCCTAACTATTTTGCGCTGCTTGGCGTGAACCCGCAGCTGGGCCGCGCGTTCAATCCCGACGACCACACGCCTGGTTTTGTGTACGAGGTGCTCATCAGCGACGGCCTGTGGAAGCGTGCGTTCGGCCGAGACCCGCAAATTCTCGGCAGAGGTTTGCGCCTGGATAACGATCTATATCGCATCGTCGGTGTAATGCCTCCCTACTATCACGATCCCGGGCGAACCGCGGGAGAGCGCGATTCGGAAGTGTGGGCGGCCACAAACTTTGACGCGCCGCCCACACCGGCGCCGGTGCGCAGCGCGCACTTCATGGTCGAGGTGATCGGCCGGCTGAAACCGGGGTTGACGCTGGCGCAGGCTCAGAGCCGTCTCGATACGCTAGTTGCGTCACTGCGGAAGCAATTTCCGAATGACTATCCCGCGCAAAGCGGCTGGCGCGTGCGGCTGGTTCCGCTCAAAGACACCATCGTTGGCGATATGAGCCAGTCGTTGATTCTGCTGCTGGGCGCGGTGAGCCTGGTGTTGCTGATCGGGTGCGTGAATATCGCCAACTTGCTGCTGGCGCGCGCGAGCGGTCGAGCGCGTGAAATGGCCATTCGCCAAGCGCTCGGAGCTGCTCGCACGCGCCTGGTCTCGCAACTGCTGACAGAAAGCCTGCTGCTTTCGATTCTTGGCGGCGCGCTCGGCCTGTCAATGCTTTTCTGCGCGAAGAAATTTCTACTGCAACTCATCCCCGACAGTCTGCCGCGCTTGCGCGACATTTCCATCAATCTGCCTGTGCTGCTTTTTGCGCTGGACGCAACCCTGATTGCGGGCTTGATTTTTGGGCTCGCTCCAGCGCTGCACGCTGGACGCCTTGACTTGATTCATTTCCTCAAGCGGGAAGCGCGCGGCTCCACAGGTTCCAGGGAGCAGGCTCGCACGCGGCGAGTTCTGGTGATCAGTGAATTCGCCTTCTCTCTGGTGTTGATGATTGCTGCCGGGCTTCTGCTGCGCAGCTTCTGGGACTTGCTCAAGGTGCGGCCGGGATTCAATCCGGAAAATGTGATGACCGTCGGCGTTTGGCTGCCGATTCCTAACGATCCCAAAACGGATATCTACCGCACGGCAGCGCAGGAAGCGACCTTTTTGCAGGAAGTCCTGCGGCGAACCCGAACCTTGCCGGGTGTGGAGGAAGTCGCTATTAGTGACGTCGCAGCCGTGCCACTCGGCCACGGCCAATTCGATCTAAGGGCCTTCCCGCTGATTTTCGCAGGGCAGGAGACTCCCACGAACGAGGCGCCGTTGATCAACTTTTCGCTGGTGACGCCGGAATACTTTCGTCTGCTGGGGATGACAGTGCTGCGCGGGCGTTTATTTGCCGACTCCGATACAGCTTCTGCTCCGGCCGCGGCGCTGGTGAACGAAGCGTTTGCGCGGACTTATTTCCCGGCCGGTAATGTTGTCGGCAAGCGGCTGAAACTGCCTGTGCAAGGAAATCCGTCTTCATCCTACTCGGCCACGATTATCGGAGTGCTCGGCAACGCACGCACAGAATCGCTGGCGGAAGCGGCCGGCCCGCAGCTTTATCTCAGCCTGTATCAGCGCGCAGCCAAGGACTTGACGATCTTTTTGCGCGGCAACCTTGATACCGGCGCGATTCCCGCGCAAGTGCGCGAGCAGGTGCAAGCCGTGAATCCAGAGCTGCCTGTTTTCGGCGGCCAAACGCTCGACGCAGTGGTGTCCGACTCGCTTTCACAGCGGCGCTTCTCCATGCAAATGATCGGGCTGTTCGCCGTTACCGCCCTGCTCCTCGCCGGACTGGGAATCTACGGGGTGATTTCGTACATCGTGAGCGAGCACACGCGCGAAATTGGCATTCGCATGGCTCTCGGCGCGCAGAGCGGCAATATTCTCAGCGATGTTTTGCGACAAGGTCTGCAACTTGCCGCCGCTGGAGCCGGCATCGGCTTGGCGGCGGCATTCGTCATGGCGCGCCTGATGTCCGGGCTGTTGTTCGGCGTGCGTCCCACGGATCCTTTGACTTTCACCGGCGTAGCGCTTCTTCTCATTGTTGTGGCTTTGCTGGCTTGCTACATTCCCGCGCGCCGCGCGGTCCGCGTCGATCCGATCCTCGCTCTCCGCCAAGAATAACGGAAGGGAAACCCGGGGAACCCGGGGACGGGAGGAACGTATTCTGATCCGTTCTCCCGATCAGGGAAACGTCCCGTGTTTCCCCTTGCGTCCGACGCCGGCTCACGGTTTGGTGGATCGTTGCTGGAGCAGCTTATGGATGTGAAGAAGATTCCCTATCCGAAGATCCCGCCAAACCATACAAAGAACTCGAGAGCCTGTGCCGCTGAGAACCATCCCTGCTCGTGGGAGTTTACGCGATGGACAGAAAAACTGCATGCCTACGCGCATTGGCACGCTCGACCGCGGATTGCTTCCATTCCTTCTCGTACCACAAGAGGAAGAATGACCAGTGCCGCGACGGGATCAGCCCATCTGAAGTGCCCGACCGAGTTCAGCACGATCCCAATTAGAGCAATGATAGAGAGGTAGCCACATAGGGCCGATTCAGCGGCATCGGCTCTTAAAGCGGCACTGCCCGAAATTGCTGACAGGCGTCTCTTTTCTCGCGACAACCAAGGCATCAATATCGCCGCCACCGCAAGCACTGTCATACCCAAATAACTCGGTTTGGGCTCAGCGTATCCGGCAAGCGAAAGGATAGATCCAATTGCGACGAATCCGGCAAGCGCAAACAGCAGCAATCCAGTTATGCGAGCAGCGTGTCTCTCCGCGTGTTCAGACTGTCTCCGAAAGCGCCAAAGCACGACCGCAGCAGACGCAACCTCGATCGCACTATCGCCACCAAACGCAATCAGGGCTGGACTATGCGCCCTCCATGCGGCAAATAGGGACAATGCAGCCTCGATTAACATCCATGCAACCGTTAGCCTCTGGATTCTTTCAATCTGCTCGAGGTGTCCAGAATCGGCGATTGCGATCGTATTAATCATTGCAGCTCTTATTGGCCTGAGGAGACTGTGAGTTTACTTCCTTCATCGGTCGAGCTTCGCCAGCAGCGGACCAAGTATAAACGCGGTGAAGAATCCCACAGCGTATAGCGTCGCCGCCAGCCAGAGCATCACTTTACCGAATCTGCCAGCGGTCTCGCACGCGCTTGGATCATCCGGTGAACAGGCCGCGTCCTTCCTTTGCAAGCGCGGCGCTATCGCGTACATCTGCACGAAGCTGAGGGCGATGAGGCCCCCCGAAATCGTGAACACCCAGGGTTTGTGATGGGACAGCGTTACCAGCCAAGGCATATCCGACAGCAGCGAACCTACTGAGGCGCCCAGGCCAAGCAACACCAGCAAGGATGGCAGCGCGCAACACAGCAGCGTCCCAACTGATGTGAAGAGCGAAAGATAGCTCAGCAGTCCGCTCCGACGCGGCGCTGCCGTGCTCGGCGTTTCCAATGTGGGCATTTGTTCTCCTTATGGTTCGTTATTGCTCGCTGATACTGGCGAACTGGATCGTGTCTGGCGTCTTGCCCTTCGCGGCTTCGGGGACAACGCCATCAACGGTCACGGCCTTGCCGGACATCTGCCCGGCATCGAGCGGTCTCGCCTGCGGCTCTGGCGTGAGTGTGTAGACCTCATTTGAGCCAGACACCTTCAGCTTCAGGGTGCCGCCTTCATTCAGCAGCGTGCCGCTTGCGGTCACCGTAGACTGCTTCGTGGTGAAACCGTTCTTGGTGATGGCTTGCTGCAACTGCTGCATGGTTACGCTGTTGCCGGGCTTCAGCGCTACGGTGGCAAGTCCTTTGTTGAGACTTACGTCCACCTGCTCAACCCCGTTCACAGCCTTCAATGACACGCGCACGGCGTGGGCGCAGACCCCTCAATCCATGCCGAAGACGGTCATCTCGACGCGCTTGAATTCCGCGTGAGCAGATGTGGCCAGCAGCATCAGCGCTATTGTGGAAAGAAATATGTTCTTCATTGGAATACGCTCCTTTAATGTGTGTGCCCGTGCTGAAACAGGAAATAGCTGACGTTGATCGCGACGCGCAGGCGCTCTCGCGGATAGAACGACCCAACATTGCGATAGATGGGGAACTGCACTCCGCCTTCGATGGCAAAGCTCTTGTAGATGCCGAGCGTGGTCGGACCGACAAAGACCTGGTGGGATTCCGTGCCGAGAACCGGCGCTCCGCCCTGGAGCACACGGCTGTTTTTCTCGCCGACGAGTTCTCCGAATAAACGCCAGTCCCAGAATGGGTAATCTTTGCGCAATACTGGCGGGCGGTAGCCATAGGCAAGGCTGTATGAAAAGGTGCTGGGCAGGCGGTCTCCGTCGCGATCGGCGAACCTCGTGTATCCACTCCCGAGCCAGAAATACTGGCTCCGCGATGCGAAGCCCGAAACCAGCACGCCATTGAAGCCCGGCGCGCGCTTTAGATTCGCAAGAGTTCCAGAGCCGGTCTGCGGGCCGGGGACAACAATCCCTGCAAACGCCGTGCTCTCGAATCGGGTGCCAACGCCTTTTACCTGATGATGGAATCTCCATCCCAGGTCGCTCTCAAAGTCATCGCCTCCTGACATTCGACTGCGCGGCATCGGTGAGTCGGCGAGAATCGCGGGCGTATTAAACGAGATTTGCAGATGAGGAGTGAAGCCGTAGGTGAACAGCGAGCGCGCTGTGAGCTGAGATCCCAAGCCGGTGTTCCGAAAAAGGAAACCCTGGTCAAAACTCCACTCGCCTTTTGAATTAACGGGCGTCGCATAAGCAAACACCGGCCCATGCCCAGATGCCAAAACGGGCAAAGCCAGGCACAGCATTGGCATGAGGCAAAAGAATTTTCGCATGTACTCCATCCTTGTTCGTAGAAACACAACTGCTCAGTGCTGAGCCGAAGCAAAGCAGCGACAGGATGGAATCAGATTCTTAGGACGGGAGAGACCGTGACCGGTGGCAACGGCGGCGAATGAGCAGCGGCGATAGTAGCCGTAAATGGCAATCGCGAAGTTAGGAAGCTGCCGGAAGTGATTGGCACGAAGCTGACCGCCAGCAATTGCGGCACGCTCTGCCTCGCCGCAGCGAGAGCAGGCTGAGTGCCGACCTCAATCTTCTTGCAGCAGGAATGGTTTCCCATGTCGCCGCATTGACCAGCCATCGCTTTGCAGCAGGCTTGCTCCTCTGGACTGAGCGATTGATCTGGCACCAGGCAGCGAAGCGCAGGCACAGCCGTCCACATGAACAGCAGAATGAGAACGAGTGTGGAACGGGTCTTCGCCATCAATTAAATGCTATCACTACGGGAAGAATCGGGTCATCGGGCGATCGGGTGATCGGGTGATCGGGCGAAGTAAGACCGAACGGCAACTGCAAGACACGACACGGATCGCACGGACCCTGCGGCCACGGATTTCACAGATCGGAACCACCTGCGGTAGCGGCGCGAGCAGGTGCAAGCAGTGAATCCGGAGCTGCCTGTTTTCGGCGGCCAAACACTCGACGCGATCGTGTCCGACTCGCTTTCACAGCGGCGCTTCTCGATGCAAATGATCGGGACGAACAAACAGGGACAGCCTGATCTGCCCCATTTTTGTCCGCGGTCGACAGTTCTATCCGCCAGCTTTCCAGAAAGAATAGCGCAGTTCAGGCTGTCCCTCTTTTCCAACCTGACAAAAATGCAACGCCAGACACCGAGTTTGGCTGCCTGGTGGAAGAATCAAAATGGACCACTCAGCGAGTGGTGACTTTAAGAATGCTGATCCTCTCCTCTCCTTCCCGCGCCAACAAATCGGGACAGCATGATCTGCCGGGTTGTCCCATATTGAAACTAAATCGTGCGGATCAGGCTGTCCCTCTTTATTCTTTCGAGGAAATCAGATTCCCGAAGGCGTCGTAATCGTAAGTGTCGGTGACCGAGCCCGTGCTGTTAGTTAGGTAGCGGATGGAGCCGTGGCCGTCGAAACCATAGAAGGACTGTTTCGAGTTTCCGGTTTCGAGTTTCGGGAAAAAAGGGGACAGCCTGATCTGCCCAATTCAGAAAGGACTCGCAGAAATAGGGCAGATCAGGCTGTCCCTGATTCTCCCTGATTCTCCCGCACGTGAGCGCAGACTACCTGGAGATCACCTAAATGAGCCTTACAAGAATCGACGAAGAAACCGCCGTAAACCTCGACGCAGTAGCTTCAATCAAATTTTCACAAACGGGCGACGGCGTCGTCGCTAGCGTGAATTTCCTGAGTGCGGCACCAGGCAACACTTTCATGTCGGAGACATTCTCCGGCGATGCCGCCCGGAATCTCTATGACTTGATCGGTGGCCACACCGCGGAAGAACGCATCATCGATGGGGAATCATCTGAGGAATTGCAAGCGGCGCCTTTCGGCACAGAGTTCCTGCGCACGAAAGGTTGGTATTTCGCCACAGGAGCGGACGGACGCCGTTATTTCATCGCTTTCATCAATGCCAAAGGAAGTTGCTCAATGCGGACTTTCGATGCTGAGACTGGCAGATTTATCACAAGGCAGTATCGGTCTGGCCATTATCAGCAGCAGTTCGCTGGAGTGATCCAAGATGCCGCCGAACTCACGCTGGCTTCACAACCCAATCTTGAGCGTGACTGCAAGGTGCGCCTGCCGGAGTCGGTGCTTGTCGAACTAAAAAAGCAGACGAAGTGATTTAGCCTGGGTTGCCCATCCAATTCCCATTCGGTCTCCGGCTTCGGTTTCATGAATCTGGGTGCCTCGATGGGAACACAGGCGGCGCACCCAGCCTATCCCTTCTATTGGACAGGTGATTCGCAAATGGGAAACGGACAAATAATTAGCTTGCTGCTAGGTTCAGCCGCAATTGGCGCTTTGATTTCCTCCGGCATCACCGAACTAGGGCGGTGGCGGGAACGCAAAGCGCGACGCGAAGAACTTTTGCTTGCGAAGGCAGTTGAAATGGCGCATTTCCGGTTTCAGGCTGCGACAGAACACGCTAATAAGTTTGGCGGTGCAGTGCAGCCTGAAATTGAGATGACAGAGGAATATCACGGGAACTTGAAAAGCATCTTCGAAACGGGTTTTTTGCCTGAAACGTACAAACGGGGCACACCCGTTGGACCGAAAAAGTAGGGGACGCACCGGCCATTAACCTAAAATTCCTCAACTGAAAATGTGAGAGCGGTCCACTCTCATGACTCTCTTTTGGGAGAGACCCGAGAAACCTGGGGACAGACGGGACGTTCTCTCCAATGGGCAATGAAATAAGGCAGATCCTAATCTGCCCTATCTTCCTACGTCCCTCATCGATTACAGCTAACCGATTTTCTATTCAAAGACTTTCCATTGACCCTGAGTTCTTCGAATCAGGGTCTCCGAGACGGTGTGGTGGCCGCCTTGGACAATATCCCGTGCCTTGTCCCGAATCCGAACTAAACCGTCGCTCGATTTGCTGCTTGTGAACAACAGAACATCGCGTGCAGGGACCACTGCGACGATATCCCCATCGATCTCCTCTTCGAACTGCTGCCACACTTCGTCTATCAACAGTATGCTGGCAACGTAATCCCCACCGGCGGTGAGCAGATACCATGGACCCTCTCCATGCCGCTCGATAGGTGGAAGAATCCGCAAGAGATTAGCAATCGAGAGCTCCCGCAGGTCGCTCTCCGCGATACCGAGTGCCTCGCGCTCCTCGGTAGAAAGCGAACGCGTCGAATCGGGAAGATCCGCTGCATACACGATCCAAAGATCGGCGACCAGGTGCTCCCTCAAGAGCGCATCGGGCTTTTTTGCAAATGCGCAATACTCGTAGTCTTTGATGATGGGAATGATGTTTTCCCTGGTGACTGCCGCTCTGGAAACCTTGAAAGACTCAATTAGTGCTCGCACATGCCGCTGAAAAACCGTAAGGCGAGACTCTAGACTCTCTTCGCGACACGTGCGCCACAGGTTTTCGATATAAGCTGTGTGCTCCTCCCCATCGATGAGAACCCGCAATGCGTCCGGTCCAGCGACCAGGACTTCGATTCCAGCCCGACTAAGACGTACCTCCTCTGCGAACAACTCGAGCAGCTTCTCCCGCGTGAGAGAGGGGCTTGAAAGAGCTTTTTCGAGATCCTTCATGTGCAGGCGCTTCCGTGATTAAAGCACGGGGATGGACGGGACGGAACGTCATCTTATTTCCCCATTTTGGTCCGAGTTCGGTCGGCATAGGCCCATTGACCATTCGGCCTCGGGATGCCGTCCGAGATTGGTATTATGTCGGACCTCGGGTCAGAGAAGAATCGGGTGATTTGGTGATCGGGTGATCGGGTGATCGGGTGAAGTAAGAAGCAGCCTAGCTGCTGGCTGCTGGCTACTCGCTGCTGGCTGCTGACTCGTCGCTGACGGCATCCTCACTGCATCACTGCAGCTCCATTGCTCACTACCTTGCTGCCGCAGGCCGGAGCGGACAGCTAAGCTGGGAGCGACACTGGCAATCCTGCTGTCGTTAATCCGGCGCGAGCGCATTGAAATTTATTCTGACCGCATGGTCTGGAACAAAACCTACTTTGGCATCACGCGATCGAATGCCGCTCCGCTCGCGGACGTCCTGGGCGCCGACTGGAGTGAAGGCGATCAGAAGGGACGATCCAAAACACCCGACCACGTTGAGTGCCATTCTTGTTTTCGCGGTCGCATTCGGCGATCGGCCGTCGGCTAAGGCAACGGCAACTGCAAAACCAAAACCTGACGCGGATTTCGCGGATGTGACGCGGATAACCCACACGGAAGAGTAGGAATCGGGCGATCGGGTAATTCGGGTAATTCGGGTGATCGGAACCACCTGCGGTCGCGGGTGGTGCTTTGGGTTTTGTTTTGGCGGTGGGCGGCCAGCTAAGGCAACAGCAACAGCAAACACAAGATCCTTCGACTCCGGTTTTTGCACCCCAAGAACAAAACCGAGTTCTTGGGGACCCCGCATTTCCAACGCTGGAGAAAACGCGTTGGACCCTCCTCCGCTCAGGATGACATAGGCCTGCGGTTGGACGATCCTCCGCTGCGGGTTCAGGCTGGCAGGGCTTCGATCACGTTGAAGCCACTGGCGGTGGGTACTGCTTGCGTAAGCCGGAATCCGGTGGCGGACAGAAGAGCAGTGTACTCAGCAAGCGTGCGTTCCCTGCCTCCGGTTAATAGCATCATGGTTATGTCGGTGAACTTCCCGCGCGACGCTCGGCTGTCCTCTGGAAGATCGAACTCGACCAGAAGCAATGCTCCATCCTCCGGGACGGCCTTGCGGCAGACGCGGAAAATGCGTTTTGCGTCTTCATCGTCCCAATCGTGGATCACGCTTTTCATCATGTACGCGCGGCAGCCTGAAGGGATATTCGCGAACAGGTCGCATACCTGCATGGTGCTGCGCGCTGCGAGTTCCCGGCCGAGAAAGTTGCGCTTTGTGGCCCGGTCGAGCACGTGCTGCTGATCGGCCAGCACGCCTCGCAGCTTGGGATACGTCCGCAGGATTGCACTCAGGAGCACTCCGTTGCCGCCGGCGACGTCCATTATGCTTTCCCATTTTGAGAAATCGTAAGCGGCCGCGACCGAAGGGGCGGCGAACGAAGAGAGATCGGTCATGGCATCGTCGAAAAGGCGAGCCATTTCGGGATTCTTCTGCAGATATTCCCATCCGTCCATACCTAGCGCCTTCTCACGGCCGGGCTCTCCCGTACGCACGGTGTGCAGGATCTCTCCGAAAGAGCGGTAGACGAACTCGGTTCCGCGAAAGCGGGCCATGGATCGCAAGGATCCGGGCACATCACTGCGCAGGCAGTTTGAAGCCGAGCTATTGGCGAAGGTGCGAGGAGCAACTTCGGTGAAGATGGTCTCACTCGCGAGGAGCCGCAGGATGCGATAGAGCGACGTCTCGTCCACGCCGAGTTTCGCAGCCAGCTCTTCCGTTGACATGGCTTGGTCCGCAAGCAGATCCGCTACTCCCAGCTCAGCCGCTGCGAAAACCGCCTGGTGAAGGCCCAGGCTTTCCAGGATGATATGAAGCAGCGGCCCAGGATTGGACTTAGAAGTCTGAGCCGGGGAAGTTTGCGTGCTTGTAGCCATGATGTCCTCCTGAATGCCTGGTAAATTTCAGTGCGCGGCAGCCGAGAGCTGGCCTTGCACGACCGTCGCCCCCGACTCGAGCGGCACATATCGATACGGGCCCAAACGGCTGAACAGCACCAGGGCGACGATAATCGCCGTCAAGAACCCCAGCAGGGGCACTGTGTAAGAGCCGGTTCGATCGAAACCCATTCCCATGAGCAATGCGCCGCCTGCTCCCGCTACCACGAATGAGCCGAACGCGTAGCCGTAGATCTCGCCGAAAGATTTCAGGCCAAAGTAGCGGCTGGTCAGATAAGCGATCACATCACCTTCCGCTCCCATTCCGAGACCGGCAAGAAACGCACCCACGAAGATCAGCGCACCGCCATGGGAGACCAATAGCAGGACAATCCCCAGCGCTCCGCCGGCAGAAATGCACATCGCCACTCGCGGCCCGAAGAAGCGGTCGAGCAAGAAGCCGGTGCCCACTCTGCCCACAAGCAGGCCGGAACCCGCAACTGAACTCGCAAGAGCGGCTGCTTGCGCAGAGAATCCCTCGTCGCTGAGCATGGCGACCAGGTGAATGACGCACGCGTGCACGCTGGCTCCGAGCAGGACGATGGCGGCAATCAGAATCCAGAACGTCGAGGTACGCCGAGCTTCGCGGGATGTGAGCCCCACAACGCCGGCAGCATCGATGCTCAATGATGCCGAAGCCGAAGCCGAGGCCGGCAATGCTCCATCCGGGAACAGTCCCATCTCCGCAGGCGTTTCCTTCAACACGGCCCAAACAATGGGCATCGCGATCAACAGCATTGCCGCTCCGTAGAGGGCGTACGCTGCATGAAAGTTGATGGAAGTTATCACCCGCTGCACAAGCGAAGGCATCACCACCGCGGAGATTCCAATTCCTGAGAACATGACGGCTAGAGCCGATCCCCTGCGCCGGTCGAACCATTTTGAAACCAGCGTGGAATATGGTATCGGTCCACAACTCAGGCCTAACAGGCCCCCGATGATGTTGAACAGGTAAATGCCCGACATGCTCGCAGTGATGAATCGGTTGCCAATCAACAACGCGGCAAATAGCACAGTGCCGGGCAGGATGACTCTGCGAATGCCGACTCGATCGATCAGTCGACCAACGAGCGGTGACGCCGACGCGGAGACTAGATTGTGCAAGCTAAAAGCAAGTGCGACGGCCGCCCGGCTGGCATGGAATTCTTTGGTGAACGCCTTTAGAAAAACCGGGAAAGCCATTACCAGAATGGGCGGACCGCCAAGGCCGATACCCACGGCCGCTGCCATCGCTATCCACCAGCCATAGAACAAACGGTTCCGAACCGCGGCCATGCCGGCCTCCAGAGGCGCGCCTTTTTTGCGCCGGGGAAGCATACCCCAGGACGGAGGTTCTGAAAAGATCGGGTGATCTGTGTTGGCGCTCGGCATTCGGCATTCGCTGTCGGCTAAGGCAACGACAACTGCAAAACCAAAACCCGACGCGGATTTCGCGGATGTGACGCGGATAACCCACAGGGAAGAGTGGAAGGATCGAGTGATCGGGTAATCGGGTGATCGGAACCACCTGCGGTCGCGGGTGGTGCTTTGGCTCTACAGGTTCGTATCGGGGCACGGCTTTAGCGCAGCGGAGCCGTGCCATTAGCAGGCCTTGGAATCCCGGCTTTAGCCGCTGAGTACAGCCGTGCTATGCTGTGTCCCCTTTCGACATGGCTATCCCAAAACGACACTTGATTTTGCTTCTCCCCGATTTAAAACTACCGCGGCTAAAGCCGGATCAGAGTAGGACCTGCTAACGGCACGGCTCCGCTGCGCTAAAGCCGTGCCCCGATACGAGGCTAAGGGTGCTCGCATGCGCCTGGGAATCGACCCTCCTCGGTCGCCGATCTAAAAGCAAAAACTATCGCGGCTAAAGCCGGATCAGAGTGGGGGCCTGCTAACGGCACGGCTCCGCTACGCTAAAAGCCGTGCCCCGATACGAGGCTCAGGGCGAAAAAACCAACCACAAGATCCCGCTGCGCTAAAGCCGTGCCCGATACCAGGCTAAGGGTGCTCGCATGCGCCTGGGAATCGACCCTCCTCTGTCCCCGATCCAAAAGCACAAACTACCGCAACTAAAGCCGGATTAGAGTACGGCCTTCTTTATGACCTTAAGCCGGCTTTAGCCGCTGAGTACAGCCGTGCTATGCTGTGTCCCCTTTCGACATGGCTATCCCAAAACGACACTCGTCCCCGCAGAACATTGTCAGCGGGCAGCGTACGTTCTTTGTCACGACTTCAACCGATGGCAAGCGGTTTCTGCTGCAGAGTGACCGCTCCGCGAATCTCCTGATCGATGTGATGTTTCATTATCACAATCAGGGTGAATACAAGCTGCACGATTTCGTCGTCATGCGTAACCACTTCCACGCCCAAATCACGCTGACCGAGGACAAGACCATTGAGCGCGCTATGCAGCTCATCAAAGGCGGTTTTTCTTACCGCGCCAGGAAGGAACTCGGCATGAAGGGAATCTTCTGGCAGCACGGATTCAGTGAGGATCGAGTAGAAAGCCGGGAAGAGTTTCTGGCTTTCCGCAAGTACATCTATGAGAATCCGGTGCGCGCCGGTTTAGCGAGGACGCCAGAGGAGTATCTCAATTCCTCTGCTCATCCGCGATTTAAGAAGCAAAAGACTGCCGCGGCTAAAGCCGGATCAGAGTAGGACCTGCTAACGGCACGGCTCCGCTGCGCTAAAGCCGTGCCCCGATACGAGGCTAACGGCGAAAAGACCTTGCTCTTGAAGTGCCGGTAAAAGCCTCCTTTGGTGAGGCCTACCCTCTTCATCACCGTCTCCCGTTCGACTCGCTCAGGGCAGGCTCTTCGACTCCGGTTTTTGCAGCCCAAGAACAAAACCGAGTTCTTGGGGACCCCGCATTTCCAACGCTGGAGAAAACGCGTTGGACCCTCCTCCGCTCAGGATGACAGGCACCTGGGAGAAACCCGGGACCAACTGATCTGCCCTATTTGTCACCCGGGTGAGAGGCGGCACTCCCCAATCGGCGGAACAATCTTCTGCGCTCAAGCTCCGACCTGCCAGGTTGGTCAGGGACGCCACCGGTAACTTACCTCTACTTCGACCGCACTTTTTACCGGTTTGGCGTCGAGCTTTGCGGGATCGAATTTCCAGGTTCTCACTACTTGTACGGCGTTGTCATCGAGCCCAAATCCGGCGGGGCGAAGCACTTGGATATCTTCAGGCGATCCTGATTCATTGACCGTGATGCTCATTATTGTTGTTCCTTCGTAGTGGAGCTGCCGAGCTAAAGCCGAAAACTCCGGGTCATCGTGCTTGAGCAATTTCGGGGGAACAACCTTGCCGCCCACGCGATAAATGGGATCGCCTTGGGCAGAGTGCGTTATCACCCACGCGACATCCTTTCCTATTGGTACAGACATATCCGGGTGATCTTTCAAGCGGAAGTTCTTGTGGCCTTTCGCATCGGGTTCCGCAACAACATTGCCGGAGACCAGGTCACGCCAGTAATCGGGGACGCTATCCGGTTCGCTTCGGAGAACCACAAAAATCTGATGTGCCAGTTCGTCGAGTTTGCTCTCGGTCAACGCGCTGGATGGAAGGTCCTCTACCTTGACGGTTAGTGCCTGTATGTTGAAGAAGGCGACGCTGTCCTTTTTTGTGTCCCAGCCTATGGCGACTCGCTTACCGCTAAGTTCAAAGCCGTGGCTGCCGAGGCGCACGTTCTCGATCTTGAATTGAGCGATTGTCCATTCATCTTTGTCGGGATGGCCCTTGATATGTCCGGAAGCGTCGTAGTGGAGTACCGGGTCGAGGTAGAAGTTGCGAATCACCAGCATCTTCCCAACAAATTTGTTCTTGAGCAGTTGGTCTGGGCTCTGCGCTAGAGCCGGGAATGTGCCGATCGTCAGAATGAATGCAGTAAAAAGAAGACGTTTCGCCATCAGCGGTTTCGGAACCAGGGAGATGGATGCAAGGCAATGATACTTCGATTGCCGAGCTCTGGCTTGTGGCTAAGGCAACGGCAAAACCAAAACCCGACGCGGATTTCGCGGATGTGACGCGGATAAACCACAAGGAAGAGTGGAAGAATCGGGTGATCGGAACCACCTGCGGTAGCGGGTGGTGCTTTGGCTCTACAGGTTCGTATCGGGGCACGGCTTGAGTCCGTCTGAGGCGGACGGAGCCGTGCCGTCCGGAGACCTAGGAATCCCGGCTTTAGCCGCTGAGTAGAGCCGTGCTATGCTGTGTCCCCTTTCGACATGGCTATCCCAAAACGACACTTGATTTTGCTTCTCCCCGATTTAAAACTACCGCGGCTAAAGCCGGATCAGAGGAGGACCTGGTAACGGCACGGCTCCGCTGCGCTAAAGCCGTGCCCCGATACGAGGCTAAGGGCGAAAAGACTAACCACAAGATCCTTCGACTCCGGTTTCCAACGCTGGAGAAAACGCGTTGGACCCTCCTCCGCTCAGGATGCCCAACGAGAAAGAGAATCGGGTAATTTGGTGATCGGGTGAAGTAAGACCAAAGCGCAACGGCGACACCAACACCAACAGCAACCACAATATCCTTCGACCCGGCATTTCCAACGCTGGAGAAAACGCGTTGGACCCTCCTCCGCTCAGGATGACAGGCACCTGGGATGATGCAGGCAGCGCGGTAAGTCCTACTTCTTCGGCTGAGGGTTCTCTGTTGTTGCCGGTTTGGGACTTTGTGGCGCGGTGTTGTTGGTGATGTCGTTTCCGCCGTACAGAATTTTTACGTCTGAGCCGAATTTTTTGTAGTTGGAGTACTTGACGATGATCTTGATATGCACATCGCCGCTGGAGAAGTGCAGGACGTCGTCGGCCTTGGTGTAGGTGGGAAACCAGTACTTGCCATCAACCTGCTCGCGGTAGGTGACGGCGCGCGGAAACAGGTTTTGATTTTCCGGGTGCTTCTTCGCTTTCTTAGGGTCGACTCCGATGTCGGGCACGCTCTTGCCGTATGTTTTTACGATCTGCAAATCCTGATCGTCCACCCACACGCGTCCCTGGAAGTAACGCTGACCTTTTTCGATGGTCTTGGGCGCAACGTCAAAGACGTAGGTATGTAGATCGTCGACCTTCTGCTGGCCGACATACATCACCTGGTATTTCGGAAGCTCAGGCGTTGTGAGAGAAAAGGGCAGGCGATGGCGGATGTCGTCGAGATCTTCTTTGGTCATCGACACGCGTTGCAGCGAAGGTTGCGGCGCGAACTTCACGTCTTCCACTCTCTTGCCGCGATCGTCGTAAACGATGTCGGTGACCTCGCGGAATTCTCCTAAGGGAGTGTCGCCATCGAGATCTTGGATTTTGACATCCTGAGTCCAACTGTATTGGTCCCGAGCTTGCTTGAACTCGGCTTCTTTGGCGGCGAACTTTTGCACGATCTGGTCGGGAGTGATGCCCTTCGGCGGCGCCGGATCGAGAGGGCCAGCGCCCTCGTTGGCGACGTCGGGAATTTTCTGAGCGTTCCCCGAACCGACGGTAAACTGCCCCTGCATCGCTCCGGAAAGCCACAAAACTGCGCTTAAGAGGACCAAAAACGGCTGCCAAACATGTCTTATTGACTTCATTTGTGATCTCTTCGTTGACATTGTAGCCGCTCTGGCCGCACAGTAAGTGGCGCAAAAGTAAGGAATTTGCGCTGCTAGCGGGTCGCAGATGCGCACGAATAAAGCCGGAAAGTGACGAGTAGACCCGTGTAAAAGCGCTCCGCAGCGCTGAGATCCGCCTCTGGCCCTGGGTTATCTGGCATGAATGTCGCTTTCCATCGGCTCCCAACCATCCTTTTATTGGGAGCGTTAGTCCCCGTTTTCTGGTTCTTATACCGCTCAAACCGCACGCCACGGGTGCGAATGTGGGTGATTGCGTGGATTTTGGTCCTCGGGCGCGTGCTTGCACAGGTGTTTGGAGCCAAACTTGGCGCCAGTTCGACGCTCATAAACGCGCTTGATCTGGGCGGATTGCAACTTAGCGGCGTCGTTTTGCTGGTCTCCATGACGCGTATCTTTGAAGATCCGCGTCACCGGTGGCCTTTTTTCTTCGTGGTAGCGGTTCCATCGGTCGCTTATGCAGAGTTATATGCGCTGAATGCCCCGCATTTGTGGCTGTTTGTGCTCGCCGGAGTGCTCTTCGGAACGGGTTCAGTGGCCTGGGTTTTGGCCTACCATCGCCGCAATCTTCAGAAATACATCGTCGTGGTTTGTGGACTGGCGCTGCTGGTCGTCCTCTGGGGCGCTGTTCGTGCGTCACATGGACGTCCTGACATCGGGTTTTACAGCATCGAGACGCTCACTTACGGTGTCACCGCATTCCTGTATTGGTACTCCTATAACCGGCTTTCGCCCGGCGTGCTGCTCACTTCGGCTGGACTTCTGGCCTGGGCAGCGGTCTTTCCCGCCTTTTATCTGCTGCAACCTCTTTCTCCGCAGGCACTTGAAGACCTTATCGGAGTTGGCAATGTGCCGAAGTTCTGGGTCGCGATCGGCATGATTGTGACGCTCTTGGAGGACAAAACGCGCACTGCGCTGCTGGCCGAATCCCAGGAACGCGCGACTCGCGAACAGATTCAACGCTTTTCTCACCTCAGATCGCGGCTGCTGAGCGGCGCGGATGTTGCCAGTTTCTGCGACGAAATCGCGCAGGCGGTCGCACAGAACTCAACTTTCAGCCGCATAAATGTCTTGATTACCGACGATCAGAGCACGCTGTATGTCGCTGGAACAGCAGGGATTGACGATGAAACTGGAGGCAACGTCGACGAAGAAGTGCAGCAATTGACAGTCGCTAAGGTCGATCAGCTGTGTAAATCGGGACTGGAAGTTGGGCCGCGATCGTTTCGGGTTAGTCAGGAACAGCTTCGGGATGTCGGTTCGCTGCCCAGCATGAACGATCCAGACACTCGTTTTTGGCAAAAAGGCGACAAATTACTGGTTCCATTGCGCTCTCCACGCGGGACACTAGTGGGCTGCATTGCTATGGACGAGCCCCGGAACGTTAGCCGCATCGCCGCGGAAGACATGGCGGCGGTGGAGATGTTGGGCGCCGATCTGGCCATTTCCATCGAAAATTCGCATTTACAGCGGCAGTTAGTCCTCTCAGAGAAGCTTGCCGGCCTCGGAAAGTTGATTTCGGGAACTGGACACGAGCTGAATAATCCACTTACGGCGGTCCTGGGATACGCGGAAATGCTCTCCGGAGCCACCCATGACGAGGGCACTCGAAGAGGAGCGGAGGTGATTCGCCGCGAAGCGCTGCGTATGAAGCAGATTATAGAGAACTTACTGCGCTTCGCTCGTCAGACCAAGTTCGAGCGCCGCGCAGTTTCGTTACGAGCGATTCTTGAAGACGTTTGTCGGCTGCGCGCCTATGAAATCAAGCGTACAGGCGTGCAGGTGAGCATGGAGATCGCTCAGAATCTACCTGGAGTTATGGTCGATGAAGGCTTGCTAAAGCAGGTTTTTCTCAATATTTTGAACAACTCCCTCGACGCTCTTCAGGGTGTCTCCGGCCGCCGCGTGACCGTGGAGGCCCTGCAGGTAGACGACAGAATTCAATTGCGCTTTAGCGATAACGGCCCCGGTTTCACCAACCTCGACCGCGTTTTCGATCCGTTCTTTACTACCAAGAGCCCTGGCAAAGGCCCCGGACTTGGTCTGAGCGTCTCGTACGGCATCATTAAGCAGCACGGCGGCGAGATTAGCGCGCGCAATTTGCACCCGTCCGGAGCATGCATCATGATCGAATTGCCGGTTGCGGGCGCTGCCAATGTCCTGTTTGAAGCTACTGGAGTCGCGGAAGCGTGAAAACAGGTTAGGCGGAACAGCCGTTTTCTGCTTCTCCTGTAACCTGTTCCCTGTATTAACTGATCCGTGCTATTCCCTGCTCTGGAGGCTCAATGTTCCGCAAGCTGCTCTTGTGGTGTGCTCTCGCGAACGTGGTATTCGCTCAACCTGCGCCGCAAAATGCAAGCGTCTCCGGACAGAAACATCCATTTACCTTCGAAGCAATGATGGCTCTCAAGCGCATTGGAGATCCTCAGGTGTCTCCAGATGGGCGATGGGTGATGTTTTCTGCCGTGGAAGTGAATCTCGACGAGAACACAAAGACGTCGCATCTTTGGATCGTTGCTGCCGCGGGCGGCGATTCCAGGCAGATCACCAACGGACAAGCGGGCGAAGATCGCGGGCGCTTCTCGCCGGACGGAAGAAGCATTTTATATACCTCGAGCGCTGTTGGAGGTTCTCAGATATGGATTGCCGGCTTCAATTCCGAGTCGGGAACACCTTCCGGCGACTCGCACCAGCTCACGTCTCTGTCAACCGAAGCTGATGGCGGGCTTTGGGCTGGTGACGGCAGGCACATTCTCTTCGTCTCCGAGGTGTATCCCGAGTGCAAAGACGATGCTTGCAACAAGGCTCGCGACGAAGAACTGGCCAACTCCAAAGTGAAAGGAAAGATTTTTACCCATCTTTTTTACCGCCATTGGTCCAGCTATACGCGCTTTAAACGTACCCATTTGTTTGCGATTCCCGCCGAGGGTGGAGCGCCGGTGGACATCACTCCAGGCGATCACGATGTGCCGCCCTTCAGTCTTGGCGGGCAGGATCTCTACGCCGTTTCTCCTGATGGACAAGAAGTTGCGTTCACCAGCAACATCGATGAAGTTGAAGCGACCAGCACGAACAACGACGTATTCGTCGTTCCCATAACGGGAGGCACGCCGAAGAAGATCTCCAGCAGCCCAGGAAGCGATTCCACTCCTCTCTATTCCCCTGATGGTCGCTATATCGCCTTCCGCTCGCAGGCGCGTGGCGGATATGAAAGCGATCGCTTCCGTCTATTTCTTTATGACAGAAAGAGTGGCGCTACCGCAGACCTCACCAAGAATTTTGATCGCTGGGTGAATGCCTACGTCTGGTCGCCGGACTCTTCTGCTATCTACTTTGCGGGCGACGATCATGGAAGCTCACCGTTGTGGCGCGTCAGAATCAGCGGTGGTGAGCCGGAGAAGGTGGTCCTGGGGTTCGATGATGAGCCTGTAATTGCCTCGGACGGTAGGACAGTCTTCTTCAGCCGCATGTCGATTGAGGCTCCGAACGAAATCTACAAAGCCTCCATACTCGCAACTGGAATAGCGGACGCGCAGCAGTTGAGCCATGTCAACGATTCTGTGTTGTCGCAGGTGGCAATGGCGCCGCTAGAGCCCTTCGAGTTTACCGGCGCCAACAAGACCAAAGTACAAGGCTTTCTGCTGAAGCCACCTGGGTTCAATGCCAGCGAGAAATATCCCTTGAAGTTTCTGATCCATGGCGGACCACAAGGCGCGTGGGGCGATGACTGGTCCTATCGCTGGAACCCGGAGCTGTTTGCGGCGAATGGATACGTGATAGTCATGATCAATCCTCGAGGTTCCACGGGATACGGGCAAAAATTTATCGACGAGATCAACGGCGATTGGGGCGGCAAGCCATTTGTGGATCTCATGCGGGGACTCGACTATGTCGAGAAGACGTATGCGTTTATCGATAGAGATCGTGAGTGCGCGCTGGGCGCGTCGTATGGCGGATACATGATTGACTGGATGCTCGGCCACAGCACCCGCTTCAAATGCTTGGTTGCGCATGACGGAATGTTCAACACCGTCTCATCTTTCGGAACTACTGAGGAACTGTGGTTTAACACCTGGGAGTTCAAAGGAACCCCATGGACGAATCCGGGAACTTATAAAAAGTGGTCGCCCAACCTATCTGCTCCGAAATTCAAAACGCCTACGTTGGTTGTACATAGCCAACTCGATTATCGACTCGACGTCTCGGAAGGCTTTCAGCTATTCACCACACTGCAATTGCTGAAGGTTCCATCCAAGATGCTCTACTTTCCCGATGAGGGACACTGGGTGTTGAAGCCGCAAAACAGCCGCCTTTGGTACAAGACAGTGAACGAATGGGTGGATCAATGGGTACGGCCTGCGACTTCGAGCCATTGACGCTTCATATCTCCGGATAAATATCGAAAAATGCTTCCACGCTGTTGCGCAACTGCGCCTCGATCTCTTCCTTTGATCCGTCGAGCACATGCATGGTGACGCGAGCGGTGCGGCCATTCTTCAGCTCCACGGGAGCATCCCCCACCGACTTAATTTCGTCAGAAGGAAGTAGCCGCATTCCATATACAAGTGTTAAGTTCGCCATGCGGATTAGTTTAGCTGGTGAATAGGTCCAAGCTTCTGAACTGCTCAGCTGCTGAGACCTTGCTTCGAGCCACAATGTTCAGACGGTTTTGATGACACAGTTCAGAGGCTCGGAAGCTTCTGTTTTACAATGCGTTTCGTGCGCCAGATTTTTCCGATCTTCGTGCTCTACGCAATTGTGTTTGCGCAGGGCTCGCCAGACGGTGCGAAGAAATCCGAACAGAACCCTCCGGTGAAGGTCAACATCCTCAATGTTTGCACGCCCAGCGCCGAGGATCAGCGGGAGTTAAAGGCAGCATTAGCGCGTCCGCCAAAGGCACCTATCTTCGCAACTGATTACGAGATTTCCCGAGGTGTCTCGACAGTTCAGCCAGGAAGCAGCGCAAGATACGTACGGCTGCGTCGCGATTTCAAGAGCGATTCGCCTCTGGCAACGATTCAATATTCCCTCAGCACGGACCCGGAGAGCACAGTCGAAACTCTGGTATTTCGTGGACGCGATGTGAAAGATCTCCTTGCTTTGTCCATCGAAGACAATCTATCCACTTCAGCCAGCAAGCCCGCTGCAGTAATCGCCAGCGATACGCCGGCCTCGCGCGTGCGTGTGGAGCGCCTGGGAAAGTCCACAGTGGCATTGGCGCGCTGCGAAAAAGTGGATCAATCGGAGTATGAGCCGATATTCACGCAAGCGTCGTCGGTATTGGCCGAATATCGCCGCGTGTTGAAGCTACAGACGTTGCTCGCCAATGACGTTGCATGGCTTAATTCGAGTTCATCTGCAAATCGCGCATTGGGGCACGGGCCTAACACCCACTGATTCTCGGCCTAGCCCGGCACTTCCTGTCCTTGCTGACAATGTCTTCAAGCCCTGAGTTGGATCCGTTCGCCCCTTCCTCCGGCATATCCGAGCTCCAGACCCATGTTCGCGCTGTGCGCTGGACTGCGGCTCGAAACCGCCGCAAACCTGCTTGTACAATGTCTGTTCCCAAGTGCCGCTTGAGTCCTATTGCGGTCTGCTGAATCCAATCTTCCGAGGCTTATGGACAATTCCGTTCGTAACGTAGTGATTCTCGGCTCCGGATGCTCCGGACTTACTGCCGCGATCTATGCCGCCCGCGCCAACCTCAAACCGCTGGTGATCGAAGGCCATGAGCCCGGCGGACAGCTCAGCATTACTACGCTGGTCGAAAATTTTCCCGGATTTCCGGATGGAATTCAGGGTCCAGAACTTATCGAGAATATGAAGAAGCAGGCTGCGCGATTCGGCGCCGAATACAAAATGGCGCACCTGGTCAGCGCTGACTTTACTAAGCGGCCGTTCGTGTTGAATCTAGCGGGAACGCCGTTGCTTACTCGTACTTTGATTATCGCCAGTGGCGCTTCGGCGCGCTGGCTTGGTTTGAAAAGCGAGCAGGCACTCATAGGTCACGGCGTATCTTCGTGCGCGACCTGCGACGGATTCTTCTTCAGCGGAAAGGAAATCACGGTCATCGGCGGCGGCGACTCTGCCATGGAGGAGGCGCTTTTCCTGACGCGCTTTGCCAGCAAAGTGACTGTCATTCACCGCAGCAATGCCTTCCGAGCGTCAAAGATCATGCTGGATCGAGCGCGGAAGCATCCGAAAATCGAGTTCCTCACGGACACCATCGTGGATGACGTTCATGACGTTCACAAAAAAGAGGTCACCGGGCTGCGTCTGCGCAACGTGAAGTCTGGCGCGCAATGGGATTTTCCTACCAGCGCTATGTTTCTCGGCATCGGCCACGAACCCAATGCCAAATGGGCAAAAGCACAGCTCGACACCGATCCCGATGGCTATCTGCTCACTACAAATTACGTGTTCACCAAAGTGCCGGGCGTGTTCGCATCAGGTGACGTGCAAGACCGCCGCTATCGCCAGGCGATTTCCGCGGCTGGGACCGGTTGCATGGCGGCCATGGAGGCAGAGAAGTTTCTCGAGGAGGAAGGTCGCTAGGACACGGAATCTGTTCCGGTAAATATGCAGCGTGCTGCAAGCTCGCTGATAACTCTGTTATCCGGAGCGACTCCCAAAAAAGCTATCCTCGCCTTATTTCGGCCTCCCGGAAGCAAGCCCCAGAACCTGCCGCGTCCAAAAACGAACGCCAGTCACACGGATTTGATCCATGTAGCCGGCGTTCTTGTTTACTGTCTAGCTCGCGTCTTGCTTAGTTCGCATTACTTGGTCGTGCAAGCAAGTGTCAGCGGATGGTTGGGATCGAACAACATAACGCTCGAAAACCATTTTCCGTCGGCATCTTGGCCTACCTCGAGCGTTCCATTCATCTTGAAGGTGGACCCGCCGTTCACTGAAGTAAACACAGAGTGGAACGGGACGTAATAGGGTGCCTTGTCGAATTGCTGGTTGGCTTCAAGGTTCGTTTGATATTCCTGGCCTGTGTTATGGAACAGCACATGAACGCTCACGTGCTTGCCACTTTTATGAAGGTCGACCTGTGTGAAACCCTGCACGTCGATGATGGTGTTGTAACAGCCCATGCGGTCCAGCAGGGCTGTACACCCTTGCTCAGCGAAATGGTCTATGGGTGTGCATGCGTCGTACATCATAATTCCCCCGTCGACGGTCGCCTTGACGTCCTGCCCTGCCAGAGTCGTGGCAAGGGCAAATACCAGGCCCACAATCATCGTAGTCGAATAAAACTTTGTGCTTCTCATAAATTCCCTCCTTCTCGGTGGGGATTCCGAGCACACGAAAATGATGTCATGGAGCAGCCGGTTTGGGAGGGGTCAGCGCAAACCAAAGTCACTCGAAGCGGCCTGCGCCAGGCTAGCTTGGCATCCAGTCTGCCGGACAGAGATATCTCTGCCACAGATCAATACACGGAAGTACATGGACTTCTGGGTGACTCCCATAAGCTCGGCTTTGGCTTAAACAGGAAGCCAAACGAGTGGGTATCCGGAGATCTCGTTCTTAAGGTGCTGCTGGATAAGCAAGGCAAGCCGCAGGAGGTGACGCTGGTGTGCGCCGGAGCTGGCCGACGCAGCCATTAATGCGGTGAAACAGTAAGCCGTACAGAATAGGCAGAAGTTCTCCGAGCGCTTTGTATAAACCTTGTGACCCTGGTGTTTAACCCCCGGGGTCTTTGTCGCCTACCTAAGCAACCGGGTAGGGTCCGCAGCACCAAGCTGCGTAAGCAAGGCGCGCTGATCCCAGATGTTCCAGGCTTCTGCAATTTTGCCATCGACGATGCGGCCCATGGCCATGCCATCCACCTTCGCCTTCTTCCAGTTGGCGGGAAATCCCAAGCCTTCGCCGGTATAAGTCATAACCGCCGAGAACCTGGTAGCGAACCATTCGCCTTCACAGATCACCTGCTCGACTTGCACACGCATATCGGGAAACGCTGATCGCATCGTAATGAAGAAGCCCAAGAAGGCTTTGGGGCCGCGCACCGCCTTGCCTTGCTCTCCCAATCCATGGACCACCGCATCGGACGCCAGGAGTTCCTCGACAGTTTCAATTCGGCCTTCATTCCAGACCTGCTGAAACCAACGCCGGACTAGCTCAACGTTTACATGGGAGGATGAGGTAGCGGCTGCCATCTGACGGGTGCCCGATAATTGGATGCGGGACATCTGAAAGCTAGCCTTCTTTCCACGCCGGGCAGACAGCCTCTCACCAATTCGTTTTCTACCTAGTATCTGGATCTAAGAAGATGCAGCTTCACCTACATCAGTGAGGAAGTGCTCGGGGTTCTGGTCCAACCGGATCACTTCATTCGGACAACTGCTGTCCACCGGAACGAATCGCGGAGCCAAAAAGACAACCTTCTGCTCCGGATCGAGCTTCTTGACGCCTTCACAAAATTCCTTGGAGTCTCTATCCGCAAAAATCAGCACCAAAGGGAAAAGCTTCGGTTGCCAGACTCGCATTGCGGCCAAGTAGCTCGTGACAGTCGTAACTTTATAGCCATCCGCAGTCAGGATTCGATCGTGCAGCAAGTCAGGATGCGGAGTGATCATCAGGACGGCAGGCTTCAGAGACATTAATCCACCTGAGCTGACTCTACTTGGGTTCGGCAGCTCGCGTCTATGACTCAACTGGATTAGGTTGCGCATTCTTTGCCGCCAGGCTTTTCGCATCTTAAGGTAAAGGATGCTTTGCAGCGATGACGAATAAGGGCCATCGACTATCGTTTCTGATTGTGGAGAACGAACCTGCGCAGGGGCTTTCCACTCGTAAGCTGCTCATCGAATCCGCAAAACACAATGTAATCACCGCCCATTCCGCGACTGAAGGGCGCGAGATGTTCGAAAGGTTCGCGAACGTGGACGCTGTCGTGATTGACGACCAGGTGAAGGGTTGCGAACCGCTTGCCCGACACGTAAAGGACAAGAGTTCCAAGGTTCGAGTGATATGCCTATCCGCGCGCATCGGCGCTCACGAGCCTTGGGCCGATAAAACCGTAAATACCCACGACCCTGCCGCCCTCCTGAGAATGTTGGAGGAAATGGGTGGACGGACTGACATCTAGCAATCAACGCAGTCCGCGCGAAGAACAGTTTTATCTGTGGGGGATACAGGGAGTTCACTTCTCGTTAACCACATCAGGAAGTTCAGCGCATCACATAAAATCTCAGCTGCGCGGACGTTTCGAAGGCGCACCCTGCGAACACCGCGCAGAGTGCGCCACCCACAGTTTGGAATCGTCAGCAAGAAGATAGAAGGATGCGCCACCCGCCACTTTTGCTGCAGCCGGCTTGAAAGTGAGAGCCGGAGATTGGAATGGGAATTAGGGTGAGCGACGCAGCCCGACCAGGAGGATCAAATGAGGAAAATAGTCCTTCGAGTATTCTTGTTTTTCTGTGCGGCATCCCTGTTTTCCCAACCAAGAACAATGGTAAAGACTCACGAAAGGCACATGGGCGGACATTGGCAGGCAGCGGTTTACGCAGACGGTTCATTCCTAAACATCGGGTTGGTCGCCAGCAACTCTATCCAGCAGCCGACCGTGAGCATCCCCTGCCACGACCGGGGACCTGGAATGTCCATCCGCACCCATCGATGGATCGTACGCGGCGGAGAACGACTAACGTGGAGTATCAGATTCGACAACGAGGCTGCTGAATTCCGCTCTGTAATGGCTGACGCGCGTCGAAGCACGGTGTCGGAAGTACCTTTGCTTGCCGGCGACCTTAATCGCATTATCCATGCAAAGAAGGTTGAACTCGCAGTTCGCTTCTACCCAAGTAGCCGAATGACCACCTTCTCCTTTTTTCCCGAGGGCCTCGATCTGCGGGCCGCCGAGAGCTCGTGTCCAACCTTTCGCGCAGCGTTGTAGATTGCCCGAACCGATCTGGTCGCGGCATTTTTGCGGGGAGCTCTTTTCGGTGAAAATCGCGGCTGAAGCCGCAAACACCATACTATTGAACAGTATTGGGCACTAGGCCACGGCAACACCAAAACCAACCACAAGATCCCGTTCGACTTCGCTCAGGGCAGGCTCTTCGACTCCGGTTTCCAACGCTGGAGAAAACGCGTTGGACCCTTCTCCGCTCAGGATGACATGCGCCTGGGAATAGACCCTCCTCCGCTCAGGATACGGAGGAATCGGGTATTTGGTGATCGGGTGAAGTAGGAAGTCAGCACTCGGCACTCAGCATTCGGCACTCAGCTAAGAGCAAAAGGCAACAGCACTGCGGCAGCCGTTTTGGGCCGTGCCGGTTTTGACAACCTTTTGACATGCCCCTGACAAATCTGCGTGCTTCGGCAGGCAATGTAAGGCCGCAGCCTGTCGCCTGCCAATGAACGTATTTGCTGATGCATCGTCGCAACAGCGTCCGCGACAGCCAACTGTACCTCAAGAGGAGGACTCGATGTACTTGCTCCGCACCTGTACTCTGCGTTTCGTACTTGCGTTGTTCGCCGTTATGCTCTTCGCATCCTTGCTTTTGGCTGACGACGGAGCGCACTACCAACAGACCAACCTCGTCTCCGACCTTCCCGGCCTCGCAGCTCACACCGACGCTGACCTGGTGAATCCGTTCGGCCTGACGCGCGGTCCTGCGACCCCATGGTGGGCCAATGACGAGCGCACGGGTGTTGCCACGCTTTACAACGCAGCCGGCATTAAGCAGTCGCTCAGGGTAACAGTTCCGCCGCCGCCCGGTTCTGCCGCCGGGACATCAAGCACTCCGACGGGCATTATCTTCAACGGCAGCACGAGCGACTTCATGGTGGGCTCCCCTGCCGGCGTCGCGCGCTTTATCTTCGCGACGCTCGATGGAACAATCTCCGGATGGGTACCGGCACTCGGGACCACGGCGATCATCGCCGTCGACAACTCTTCGAGAGCGATCTATACGGGCCTGACCTCCGCGACGTTCAACGGCGCGACATTACTGTATGCCGCGAATCACAAGACCGGCGCGATTGACGTTTTTGACTCCCACTTCCAGGCGACAACGGTGCCGGGACAATTCGTTGATAGTGCGATGCCGGCAGGACTGGTCGCATTCAATATTCAGGCGATTGGCGGCAATCTAGTAGTGACGTTTGCCGATGGCGCAACGCCGCCCGCATTCGGGCGCGGATTGGGCGCGGTCGACGTCTTTGACACCGGCGGACATTTGCTGATGCGCCTCAAATCTGGAGAAGCCGCCCTGAACGCGCCATGGGGAGTCGCGATGGCGCCGGCCGACTTTGGAGAACTTAGCAACCGGCTGTTGGTCGGCAACCTGGGCAGCGGGCGCGTCGCCGCGTTCGATCCCGCCACGGGTGAGTTCGTCGGTTTCCTGCATGGCAGCCGTGGCGCGCTGTCGATCGATGGGCTGTGGGCAATCGCCTTCGGCGGCGGCACTACCACGAATGGCGCTTCGAACACTCTGTTCTTCACCGCGGGGATCGACCTTGCGGGGATGGATCTTCTCAAACATGGGCTGTTTGGCACCATCACGCCTCAGGTGAAGAACCGCAAAGATAACGATGCCGAAGACCAGAATGACGAGGGGAATGAAAAACACTGACCTCATGAATGGGCTGGGTGGCCCACCTTTATTCCCATTTTAGAACGGCCATGCTTTTCGGCTGAGATTCCAAGCCGTGGGTGCCCCATTCCGCCACCCCAGCAACAAAATCGAGTTGCTGGGGACCCCGGTGTCGCGCGGAGTGTGCGCGAGGGTGGGGGAGAACGGATGTTGAGGACTCTCCGTTTTTTTTGGTCCTCCAACAGTCTGCTCAGGAGAAGTGACATAGGCTTTTGATAGAGCCTACGTGGCAATCAGTGGCCGATAAAAAGTCCGGTTGGGTTTCCAAATCCGGAAAGGCTGGGAGTGAAGATCATTGAGGCCGGCATTCCGTTCTCGAATGGCGGAGTAAAGATCATCACACGCCGGAACCACGCATCCTCTGCGTACAGATTGCCGTTCCCATCGAAAGCGATGCCACGCCCGTTGCTTACGGCGCCGGGGGTGTCGGCGTTGTTGAAACTGGTGAAGTCCTTCTGCCCTAGGACAAGGTTCGCGGCCTGACCATTTGAGAACGGAGGGCTGAAGCGCAGTACGCGAAGATTGATGGCGTCCGTAACCCAAAGGCTTCCATTGCTGTCGAACGTGAGACCCCAGGGCATACTGAAGTTCGTTGCGGTGCGGCCCCACATTGACGTCGCGAAGTCCGTCTGCCCTATCACCAGGTCTGCAGTCTGGTCGTTGACCAACGGCGCTGAATAACTTCCTGTGGTGGAGGTGCGAGCTTGCAGAACTCCGTTGTCGTCGGTGTCCAGCCAGGAGCAACGTCATCGCCACCTTCAGCGCGTTCTATAGCTGACGCAAACACCACGATGATTGTCGCGGATTCGGGAGCGCACCGCGTTCTGATCCTGCGGGGTCCATTCCTTTCAGCACAGAGTCCAGCGGTAGTGATTGGACAACCAGATCTCATCTCGACATCGCCGGGGAGAAGTGCCGCCCAAATGAGAAACCCCTACGATGCGATTCTCGATGCTGCGGGAAATCTGTGGGCTGCGGATACTTTCAACGATCGCATCCTGGAGTTCGTGCCGCCATTCAGGAACGGAATGAGTGCAAGCCTGGTGCTTGGTGAGCCGGATTTTACTTCTGACAATTTCAACCTGCCCGGGCCGAAGACTTCTGTCGGACTTGCGAAGCCGGAAGGTCTCGCCTTCGACAAAGCAGGCAATCTGTGGGTGGCAGACAGCTATGACAATCGCGTAGTGGAGTTCACGCCGCCATTTCAAAACGGAATGGCGTTTACGCTTGAAATGAAAGAAGTCCAACAGAATGGCCCAGGCGCCTGCGGCGATGTGCAGGAGACGCTTTGTGGCCCCTCGAACCTCACCTTCGATTCGGCTGGCAATCTTTGGGTGGTGGACAGCGACAATAACCGCGTACTCCGATTACATAACGCGAAACTAAGCAGGACGCCGAGAACGTAAGTGCCGCGCCACAACCAGAGACGAGCGATTGCACCAACCGAAGACACGGCGGAGATTATACGAGGAGAGACTGTCTGCGACACGCAGTTGTGACACCGTTTTGGTATCCAGTCCAGGGTTTGCCATTGCTTGTTCTGCTCCTCGCCAGGTTTCGCCATAGCTTCACTAACACTCAGGATGGGAGTCGTCAATTTGGCATATCCGTCGTTCTAATTCGGGAAAGCGATCGAAGCAGATCAGCGACTTACAAAAGTTAGAACAACGGATCGCAAAACCGTCGTTCTAAGCGAGCTTTGGCGGGGGCTTGTTAGTCACTGATCTAAGTAGCTGAATTGGCTGGAAATATTCGCTTGGGAGTCCGGAGGTGGGAAGATGGAGGCGATCGCAAAAAATACTAGTCATGGTAAAGAAATATTTTGTTCACACGCGGATCTCGAGACCCCCTGAAGGCCAATTCTCCGCGCCCGGCTTCTCTTAATTGCTGTTGGCGAAATTCCCTGCTAATTCCCTGCGCATCAGGTGCATTTTCCATGAACCGACGCTAAGAGTTCTGTTTTCTGTAGACTCCAAAGCTTTTCCAGAATTTCCTGCAAATTCCCTGCAAGTTCCCTGCGTCTGGTCGAAAATCATCACTTCTGGCCGATAATGCGAGAATTCTCAGGTTTGCGAAAAATTTTCCTGCTTTTTTCCCTGCATCCTGGGATTTCTTTTGTTCCATCCACCGCGTGCCGCTCTTTTTGATCTCGCCTGCAAAGCGGGTGAGAAAGCTCACCAACATGAGCTAAAGTTACTGAACTAGACCCATGAAATGCTTCCAGGTTCCCATCATCAGACGCGGCTGTTTACTGCGCTTCACTTTTGTTGCTGCGTGGGGAGTGTCATCGGCCTCTGCTGTGCAAGTTTCTACTCCTGCGGTCGATCCTGCTCCGCGATTTGAATCAACGGCCAATGAGGTTACTCAGATTTTCACGGTTCTTGATCGAAAAGGAAGGCCCGTTTCAGGTCTGGACAGTAAGGATTTCTCGCTCTTAGACGACGGCGCATACGTGCAGGAGTTCAAAGCCTTTGAACAACAATCTGAGACTCCGCTGCATATAGCGGTGGCTATCGATCTCAGCGGATCCGTGCAGGAGAGAGTGAGATATGAAATAGATGTAAGCACAAAATTTCTTCAGCGGATTATCCGCCCGTCCGATGAGGGCTGGATCGTCGGCTTCAACTATCGGTCGTACCTCGTTACCGACTGGACACGAGCGCGCCAGACGTTGGGAGAGGTTACACATCGCGAGCCTCGTGCGGGGACCGCTTTCTATGACGCCGTCATGTTCGCGTGCCGGCGCCTGGCCAGTGCCGGAACCGACTCCCACCGGCGCGATGTACTGGTCGTGATCAGTGACGGCGAAGATAACGCCAGCCGCTCGGCTTTCAGCGAAACCCTTCAGACAGTGTTGCGATCTGGAATTGTCGTGCTGGTCGTGTACACCGGTGCTTCCTTTCCCTCTCGCGAGTTGCGCACGCTGGCAGACGCCACCGGTGGCGAGCTTTTTTCCGCCAATACGAAAAGAGGTGTGCTCAACGGTCTAGCGAGAGCGGAACAAGCCGTACGTGCTCAATATCTCATCGCCTATCGTCCTGCCAACTTTGCACCTGACGGCCGCTTCCGATCCATTCGCCTCCGCGTTCTTAGAGACCACTTAAGAGTCCGTTCCCGGAGCGGCTACTATGCCCGTTCCTCCGTTCTGCCAAAGTAGGGTCCTGCTCGACACAAGTCCATCTTCACAAGTCCAAGAAATACTCCGGTCACACACCATCGTGAACCAAAACAAAACCCCGGGCCGAAGCCCGGGGGTGGGGATTCCTATTACTTAGAACGAGTAACGCAGCAGGAATTGCATTACTCGACGGCCCAAGTCGCCACCCTGAACCGCAGTAAAGTTGGAAAAGTTGTCCGGCGGGTTGCCTTGATTTGGATCCAGCGGGATACCGAAGCCGCTGCGGCTCCCATCAAAAGCACCCATGCTCTGATGATTGAAGACGTTGAAAACTTCCCAGCGGAACTGCAACTCGTGGCCCTCGGGAATCTTTGTCGTGAGGCCGTTCAAGTGGAAGGTTTTGCCCAGCCCCATGTCGATGTTGTAGTAGCCGGGGACGCGAAAGACGTTTCGTTCACCGGTCTCACCAGGGTAGGGATTCCGGAAGCCCGTGAACGCAGAGTTCGTGTTGCAGCCGAACAGCTTCGGAGTGCCATCAACCGGCCGTGTCGGGCAGGTCTCGAAATTGGAGGTCCTTACGGCGTTGCTCTGGACTTCCCAGTTGGTCGCCCATCGCGCATCGTCAAATACGCCTGTTGTCCCATTATAGAACCCGACTGGCAGGCCAGTATTCCAACGGAAGATCCCGCTGAGCTGCCAACCTCCGATGACACCGTTAGCGACTTTCCCGACCTCAGAGAACATGGTGCGGCCATGACCAAACGGCATCTGCCATACCGCGTTCACGTTGATCTGATGGCGGATGTCGAAATCGGAGTCCGAGTACATGTCGCCCTGGCGGAAGGGGTTGAGGATGAACGCTTCGCCGTTGTAGCCAGCGCCATTTTGCAGCCCGGAAGAATCATCCAGCGAGTGAGAGTAGGTGTAGTTGAAATCGGCAGTCAGGCTGTTGGTACGAACCTTGTATGAGCTGGTGAACGCATTGAAGTTGGAGTTGCCGATGCTCGCCCACGTGCTCAAGGCTCCATACTGTGGTTGATAGAACGCGTTCGCACCGACAGTGGAAATGCCGTCGATGATCGCCTGGGTCGTGGTGTAGTCACCGCCGACGTCCTGGATCTCCTGATAGATTGCCTGAGTTGAGTTCCAAGTCGGCTGCGTGGGAACACAGATGCCTGTCGCCTTATCAGTTTTGCAGTAAAGATTGGCGGAGGCTCCTGGGAAGAGATTTTCGAAGTAAGGAATCGCAGCGACGTTCGCGGTGGGTACTCCCTTCGCACGCAATTTGGCGAGCATGGTTCCGGCCGCGTACCAGTCCATCTTCGACTTCGGATCAACCAAGTCGATCGGCTGCATGACGTCACGCTGCGCGAGCAAATGGCGGCCAGCACGCCCGACGTAGCTGAACTGCACAAATGATTTGCTGGGCAACTGCCGCTCATAGGTGAAGTTCCAGGAGTAGCTCTTTGGGGTAGTCAGATTCGAGTCAAGGGAAGACTCGATGCGCAGCGAATTATCCCCTGGCTGCGTCTGCGGGAACGAGATGTTCTGCACGACGGCAGGCGCAGGCAGCGCACCCCGTATGGGTTGGTTGATGCCGGTAAACAATGGGCCAAGGTTAACTCCAGCCTTACACGCGCCGGCACTCCCGAAGTAGTCGGAGGTTGAATCCTGATATGGGGAGCAACCCACGTCGTAAGTATTTGGCCCGACGGTGAAGGAAGACCCGAAGCCTAACGTGTTTTGCCTATCGAAGAAGGTCGACAGGGCCTGACCGAAGTAGTCGCCGTTGATACCGAATCCGCCACGGAGCACCGAATCGCCTTCCTTTCCGAAGACTCGGGAAAGCAGTCCGGACTCGAAGTGGGGGGAATATGCTATGCCGACGCGCGGCTGGAAGTTGGTCTTATCCCAGTTGTACAGCGGTGGTCCACCATTTGCGGGACCGGAAAGGTTGACCGAGATCGGCGTCGTGTAGTCGATGCCTTTCAGCGCATTGCTCGCGCGGAGATTCAAGTAGTCTCCGAGTGGGACGTCGGGCTGGGTTTCGAATCCGTTAGTCTCGTAGATCGGTCGTGCCAATCCATACCGCAGGCCCGCCACAATCGTCAGATTGGATTTCATCTTCCAGGTATCCTGGACGTATCCCTCGTAATTCTGCCCGGCAAAGTCACGAACGTTGGCTGCTCCTGCTGCCATCAACTTCAAATTGTTGTCGTAGTTGTAGTGATCGGTGTACTGCGTAAACCGCCCGATAAGGGCCGCCATCGCATTCTCCGCACCGGAGCCGTCGCCACTGTACATGGGGGCGCCGTAGACGGACTCAACGTAATTACTCAGAGGCGAGCGCAGCAGGCCAGTGAGGTAGTACGAGGGGTTGGTCGTGGCATTGTCGAAGGCCTGGCCGAAGCTGGTACGCATGTTATTTGTTTTGCTGACGTAAGCACCAAATTGGAACGTGTGCTTGCCCTTCACCCAGCTAAGGTCGTCGACCCAGTTATGGACAGGAGTCACTCTCGAAGCCGCGTATTGCTGGTTCGTGGGGTTGTAAACGAACCGAAACCATACGTAGTTGGCGTTACTGTCGCCACCCTGCGTAAACGCCTGGCGAGTGTAGCCGTAATGCATGTTGTTTACGAGGGTATTGCTAATGATCCAGGTATGTCCGACGGCGAGGCCCATCGGGTGATCCCACTCGTCCGCCGCGGGAGTGTCGGGATAAGCCGGCTGCCCGCCCCATGTGTCATATTGCACGCTGCTACGGACAAACAGCGTCTGCTTGTTCGTGAGGTTGAAATCCACCTTAGCATTGTGCGAGTGGAGACGAACCGGAGCAGGCGCATTGAAGCGGAAGCCACCCGTATTCAAGCCATCTCCAATCGTGCTGTCGTTGACGTGGTATTTCGCAGCGGCTGCGGCCAGAGTTGAAACCGCGGCTTGGTTTATTCCTCCGATATCGGGAAAGATCTTGTTGAAGTCCGCCGAGGTGAGGCTCACGGTCTGTCCTGGTGTTTTGCAGTCGACGTCACCGCAAAGGCGGAACTTCAGGATTCCCTGTCCGAGGCTCGCCGTCGGAACCGCCTCGCCAGTGCCGCCATAATTCAGCGCGGCTAACACTGGAGTCTGGCTGGCGTCAGTACGTCCCTCGTAGCTGTAGAAGAAGAATACTTTGTCCTTTTTGATGGGCCCGCCGACTGCCCCGCCAAAGGTATTTCGGTTGAGTTTCGGACGCTCGACTCCGGCGTGATTGTTGAACCAATCGTTGGCAGTGAAAATCGTGTTGCGGTTGGCCTCGAACGCGGCACCGTGCCAATTGTTCGTGCCGCTCTTGGTTACCAAGGCAATCTGCGCGCCGGAAGAACGTCCGGCACTCGCGCCAGAATTAAGGGTGGAAACCCGAAACTCTTCGATTGCCTCCGAATTGAGTCGAAGCACCGGGCCTTGCTCAGCTTTTGGCGGACTGTTGCCCAAAGCCTGACTGGCTTGTGCGGGTCCAATGGCATTGCTGACGGACTCATTGATGTCGACGCCATCCAAAGTTACGTTCGACTGGTCTTCGCGACCGCCATTAACGTAGCCGTCCTTGGTTACACCTGGTTGCAAGGTAAGCAAGGACAATACGTTGCGGGCTTCCATCGGCAACTGGGTGATCTGCTGGGAAACGAAGTTGTTGCCTAGACTGGCGTCCTGCGTGTTGACCTGGACCTGCCCCGATTGGGCAGTCACCTCTACGACTTCACTTGTCGCGCCTACCTGCAACACCACGTCGACGGCGTTTGCTTTCGCGATCAGAACATGCACATCTTGCAGCACGTGTTTTCGGAATCCTGGAGACGTCACTTCCAGTCGATAGTCACCGGGGGACAACAGCTCAAAAGAATATCCTCCCTGCCCGTTCGCGGTCTGCGTGCGCACAGCATTATTAGCGATGTTCGTTAGCGTGAGGATAGCTCCCGGGATGACCCGATCTTGCGGGTCCTTTATTGTGCCGGTTAGTGAGGTATTGCTGGTTTGCGCAAAACCGAAAGTGCTCAGCAGTACGACCACACTGAGCAGGCATCCGAGGACGGTAGAGAATCGAAACTTCCGGGCGAAGCGAGCTGTCATAGACAAGCCTCCAGAAAAACAGGTTTAGTGCGGTTCCCCAAATACACCTTCCCCTGGTGTTGTACTTGCGGCTTCCTTACGTTTCGAAAAACGTACCAACTGGGCCGAGTGTTTTGAGGATGAACGGAGTACTTGGGACAAGTTGTTGGCACGCTGAGTACCACTTTCTTTCTGCCATAAAGCACCACTTTATCGGCGGCTCGTCCCTATTTGCTTCCAGATTCGGGAGATGACGAATCCTGTGATATGCAATTTGGGATTCTGGAGGCTAGCGTTACCCAGCTGGGTTCTCTAAAAAGCGAGGCCAAAGAGCAAAAAGAATTCTCCTGATCCAGATGGGAGACAGTGCTCGGCACGGTTTGGATGAATAACGATAATGACGGAGCCTCAGGAGAGATGAGCGCACGCGAAAAAATGGGCCGATGCCCGCTTTGGTATCACGCGAACGACACGCGATTGATGTCGAACTGACCGGCTGGCATTTACGTATTGCTGATTCAGATGATTGATCGCGCCGTAAACATGATCAAAGGTGGGTGCTATCACTTCCCCACCGGCGACCTTGGTTCAAACATTGACCGGAACTACGTAATGCTTGCCGTCGTCGTAAACATCGCTGCAATTTTTGTTGCGGCTTATCGTCTTCTTTGGAAGTAAGCTTTGCCGACGGCGATCGCCGACTTCCCCAGGAGCACACATGACCTCACGCAAACGCCAAGCCCGCATCGCAGGGCTCCTCTACCTCACGCTCATGACTGCTCCCCTTCGCCTTATTTACATTCCCAGCCATTTGTTTGTCGCCGGAAACGCGAGCGCCACGTCCGCCAACATCGCCGCACACGAGACGCTGTTCCGGCTCGGCATGCTCAGCGACCTGTTCACCGCGACGATGGGCATTTTTCTCACTCTGGCACTCTACCAGCTGTTCAAAGGAGTGGACGAAGGACTCGCGCGGCTGGTGGTAATCCTGGGCGCGCTGGTGGTCACGCCCATCTACTTCTTGAATACCGTCAACGACGCCGCTGCGCTGCTGCTCGCCCGCGGCGCAGATTTTCTGTCCGTCTTCGACAAGCCACAGCGCGACGCGCTCGTGATGGTCTTCATCCGCATGCACGGCCAGGGAGTGCTTGCCAACGAGGTCTTCTGGGGACTCTGGCTGTTCCCCTTCGGCCTGCTGGTCTACAAATCGCGCTTCATTCCACGGATACTAGGCGTCTGGCTGATGCTTAACTGCTTCGCCTATCTGGCAACCAGCGTCACCGGTATCGTGTGGCCGCACTACGAAAACACAGTGTCGAATTGGGTCTTCCCCGTCATGCTTGGCGAGCTGGCAATCATGCTGTGGCTCATCATTGTCGGTGCAAGGGAGAGCCAGCCACTGGCTACCGCCGCCTGAACCGTGGGTAGCATTGAAAAACTGCGCACAGTCTGTTCCCGTTTCAGGCTAACGGTTTTCTTGAACATCCGTTTCCCGATGCCTCATTCAGCAACTTTGGTTGGACGTATCTTTGAAATTGTTGTGGGAAAGTTATTACTGCTGAAGTTTGGGTGCCACAATAGTGTGGGTGGCAGGTTAGAATCAACAACGAAGTCACAGCTTGTGACATCTGACTCGCGTAGAGGTTGCGATGTCATGAAAGGCCGAGTGATCCCATTCAAACAGGCAACGGGTCGGGAACAATTGGCAAAAACAAATGACCTCCGCACGGGCTGCTATGTTCCTGAGAGCGGTATCTATTTCGTGATCCACCCGCAGCACCGGCTTCCAAGAGAGATCACGCTCATCCGGGAGCAGTCGTTTCCTCGGTGCTGCAAATGCTCGGATCCCGTTTACTTCAAACTGGTGCGCTCCGTTCGGTCTCTGGACGTCAACCCCCACGGTTTTCGTATGACGCTTTACGAGCTCCCCGAACTCGCTGAGCAGCAAGACGAGTCTATTGCCGGCTAATTCTTTTCGAAGACAGGTGACGCCCCGTCTGTTTGAATGCAGAAGTGTGAAAAGTAAGAAGGGTTCGCTGGAGGGCTACTATGCTGAGGACAGCTAGTACCCTGGTGCCAACATTCTGACCCAGGCACCTCCTCCCTTGCCAACCCAGATCTGCCGCAGCACATCTTCTTCCTTCAAATACTTCCAATTGGAAAAATATTTTTATGAAGACGCCTGCGCGCCACCTCTCATCTCTCGGTGTGTTTGCTATGCTGCTTGGCCTCACCTTTGTCAGCACGAACTGCGGAAGCAGCGGCAGTTCAGTCAGCAGCTCGCAACCTGCGTCGCCTGCTCCATCAGCCTCGCAGCCACCAGCTTCCGGAGGTTCCGGCGGCACGAACGGTGGAAGTGGATCGGGAGGCAGCAGCGGATCGGCCGGCGGAAGCGGCAGCACTGGTGGCAGCAGCTCCGGTGGAAGCGGCGGCACCACTGGTGACACGTCTACGACAGCCGCACTGGCGTACGTGGCCGGGAACAACGCCTTCTACGGTATTCGCGTCGATAGCGCGTCAAACGTCAGTACCGTTTCGGGATCACCATATCCGGTTACCGGCAACATCCTCGGATTCTCCACCTCAGGCAAGTTGTTGTTCGTCTCCACCGTCGCCTCAAACTTCGGGAACAGCACTATCACCAGTTACCGGGCTGACGACAATGGTGTCCTCACGCAGCTGGGCACCACCAGTGTCCAGAGCTCAGGCGGAGTAAGAATCACAAGCGATTCCATAGGCAAGTTCCTTTATGGAACAGCGGAGGCGACGCAAGCGGGCCAAGCAGGCACTCAGCCGGCGATCTTCGGCTTCTCCATTGATACCAATTCAGGAACCCTCAGCGCTCTCCCCGGCTCGCCCTATTTCCTCAACGGAGGCATGGGGCCTGCCATGCGGCCACTTGTGACTCCCAACGGATCATGGGTCTGTGTCTCTATGGAGCTGGCTCGCACCAATGAAGGAGCTGAATGCTACGCGCGCCATGCCGACGGCTCTGTCGACGGTAACAATTTTGTCTCTCCCGCCGCTAGCAGCACCGGCATTCAAGGGATGGCCGCTACGAACGACAGCACCATGCTCCTGTTCACCGACGGCGAACAGAATCGTGTCATAGCAACGAACATCGGCAACACTCAGAACGCCCAAAGCTACTCCAGCGGCGGAGCTTTCGCGAACGGCCTCGCAGTCTCTCCCATGGAACACTGGGCCGTGGTCGTCAACCGCGATTCCGGCGATTTGGCGGTATTCGAAACCGGCGTAGGCGGTCTGGCGCCAACGCCCAACCACACTAAGGCGGGCAGCAATGCGAACCGGGTAGCCTTCTCCCATTCCGGGAAATACGTTTTCGTAACCACGAC
Source organism: Terriglobales bacterium (assembly GCA_045808065.1). Classification (GTDB taxonomy): domain Bacteria; phylum Acidobacteriota; class Terriglobia; order Terriglobales; family Acidobacteriaceae; genus Gp1-AA112. Next base: position 112,883 of record JBJMGD010000032.1, read on the forward strand.
AGATGGCACCCTGGTCTATTCCCAGGAATCGGGCACAGGCGCCCTAACGCCGCTCAATGGGTCCAGTCCCGCATCCGGTAACGGCACCGAGATTGGGACGATGTAGGGAAGAGCGCCCGGTTCTCGCGCGGTGTTGGCGCGGGGGAAAGAAGGATGTTGAGTTACCGTTTCGATTTTTTGTTATGGCTTTTCGGCGAAGGAGTGCGGCAACGAGGCTTCTGCTATCGCGGAGTGGGCGGGGAGGAAGGAAACGAAGTGCAGATTTGGGGTAAACCCAGATAAACCCAATCAGTCTTTCGGAGGAGACGCAAACCCTCTAGGAGCTAGCGACTAGGAGCTAGCGACCGGCTGCCGCGCGTGAACCCGGAGCGGTTCCTTGTGGCAATTTCTTGAGCTGCTCAGCCAGCGTGCAAACGAACTCGGCGATCAAGTGTCCCGTTATTGGATTCCAGGATGGGAAGAGGTTATACCTGATCTGCCTGATGGTGGGGGACCTTCTGCGCGGTGGAACGAAGAGACTCACGATGGAGCGGAGGAAGGCGAGAATCTCTCCACGCTCAAAGATGCGATCGATTTTCAGCTCCCGCACATTAGCGTTGCGAATCGTCTTCTCTACGCTATAAAAACCGGTGACTGGAGAAGGATCGATCGCGTAAACCTTATCGACTCGGGGTACCGCGTTATTGAGGGGCAGAGAGTAGGCGAATTCCTGAGCGAGGCCTCCGCCCAGTGAATGGCCGGTGGAAAATAACTGGATGTGATCACTCTGCTGCCACCCAGCCTCCTTCAACTTGTTCGCATACTCCTGCTCGAACGCGCGGCCAAAAACCTTCACGATGACCGTGTACTCGTCGTCCTTATGAGGAAGAAACCAGCGGAGATTTGCCCTCAAGTCCTTGATATTCGAAAAAACAGTCCCGCCAAAGGCCACCGCGACCTTTTTCTCCTGCAGATGCCACCAGACCTCGACGCGGAGATGCACCGCTTCGATTTGTGCGCGCAATTCTGGGCCACCGAAATCCGCCCATCTGGCCCAGCCACGTTGCTGGAGAGCAGCATCGGGATCAACACAGTCGCCAGCTTTCTCCTGCTTCGCATCGGGCTTGTGTTGATATGCCGCCTGGCTGAGGAAGGCAAAGGGGAGATCCTCGAGGCCGGCTGTCCCGAGCGGCTCCGGCGCACCGAACATGCGTTGACCGGGCCGCCGAATTACAACTTGGTCGGAGCGCTGCCGAAATGCCGGCCTCGTCACCACACGTACGAACGCCATCAGAACCAACAGGACGAGAAGCGCACCCAGAATCAGAAGCAAGCTCATGGCGAGATCCCGCTAACAAAGTAGCCCAAGGACGACGAGGTGGTCATTGCAAGAAGTGCCACAGCATAGCATGGCTGGGAAAAGCGGCAGTCGGCTTGCGGCTGTGGGCTTTCGGCTAAAGAATAAGGTGGAGCATTCAGCAATCGGTAGCCCGAGTCACGAGAGACCATAATGAGGAGGGCTTCTGTTTTCCGGTCGGATGCAAAAGACCAAAACGGGAAATGATGCCGGCCGCGTTTCCTACCCACCTGACTCTTTTCAGTCCGCCGCCAGCAGCACTTGCTGCTTCACTGCTCTCGCCTCGAACTTGTTATGGCTGACGGCGACCAAAAGCCGAACGCATTCTTTGCAGAAGCTCTGCCAGCCGTAGCCTCCGGCCCGCAACACCTGCCCGTGCTCACGCCAGACCACCAGGAAAGTGGCGAGCTGGAAACAGCGCCAAAACGCAAGTTCCACGGATGGAAGCGACCGTCGGCTGCTCTGGAGTCGTCTCAGGTTCTCAGCCTGGAAGCGCAAATGGTCGGTTTCATCAGCAAGAATATTGGCGCAAATGCCGCGCAAAAGCGCGGAGCTCGTCACGTGTTCAAGCGCCGTGTAGTAGGGAACCGCGACGATCTCGGCCATCACCAGCACGCGCAGACAAAGTTCGAGTCCGGCAAACTTGCGCAGGCGCCGGAAGACCCCATCGACCCAGTGTTGGTGAAGCAGCTCCACGCCTTCCAGTTGCAGAAAGTCTGCCAAATGGCGGCTGTGCCGCTGTTCCTCTTTTATGAACAGCTCCAACGATGGTATGAAATTCGGATCGAGCTCAGCCAGGCGAGATGTGCGACCGCGTCGTATCAGCCCTGAACCGTCAGAACCTTCACCGAGTTGGAACTGCTGGATGGAACCACTTACTAGTCGCCGCTCACTGTCGGCGAGCACTCTGGGGTGCGACCACGGCAGCAGCTCACGATTCGCGGTTCGAGAGTAGAAGAGGACAGCCCAATCGATCGTTGTCATGGGCGGATACTTTATATTACAAAGTACATTACGTCAATGTAGGGATCACGCCGTCTCTTCCTGCCAGTCTGCAGGTGGTAGCGAAATGCCCCAGATGTTTTGCGGCTGATCGAGCCCGATGCCAATCTCCAAAGGGCTTTCACGGCTGGCAAGCACCACGCGTCCTGCTGCGCACTTCCCCGTTAACTGAACATGGATGGTTACCCGGGTTCCTAGCTCCAACGGCCCCGACATTCGCACCAGAGCGCCATGCAGATTCACAACCGTGGTTTCACCTTCGCAAGACACTCCGGTACTCTGGACTTCAACGCGAATGCGAATTGGTACCCTCGTGCTTCGACGGGGTTCGGTGCGGGCTGGAGCTGTCATTTGCTGGAGGAATTATAACGGGACGGTTAGGACAATTCCGCAGCGGTCGAATGGGGGTTGATCTATTAGGGACAAAATGGCACACGCAGGTCGAGCCTGTATTTGCTGATCTCTGGTAGGCTACAGGCCCATGCGCCTCCCCCATACCTTATTGTTCTTACTCGCCGTAATCGCTTCCATCGCCGCCCAAGGCCAGGGCCAGAAACCTATTGCCGAGCGTCTAGCGGCACAGAACGCTCTTTTCGACGAGCAATATGAGTCCGATCTCCGCGAAGTTCCTGAGAGAGCCACTTCTCTCGGCGACTACCGTTACAACGACAAGCTTGCCGACAGGTCCTTGGAGGCAATCGCGCGGCGCGAGAAGATCGATGAAGCATTTCTGAAACGCCTCGAGGCCATCTCAACCGCCGGCTTCTCCGACCAGGACCAGCTCTCCCACGACGTGATGGAGCGCGGTCTGCAGCAGCGCATTACCGACTTCGAGCTGAAAGAATACGAGATGCCCATCAGCCAGTTCGGCGGCGCTCATACTCAGCTCGCAGATCTGCCGCTCGCCATGCCGTTCGACTCGGCCAAGCACTACGAGGACTACATCGCGCGCCTCCATCAGATTCCCCGCGTCCTCACCCAGACCACGGAAGTTCTCCGGGCTGGAATGAAAGACAAGCTCATGCCGGTCCGGTTCCTGTTGGAGAAGGCGCCGGCCCAGTGCCAGGGCATCATCGACGCAAATCCCTTTTTGGGACCAACGAAGAAGTATCCCGCCAGCATCTCGGCGGAAGATCAGAAGAGGCTCACGAAGCAGATCACCGACGCAATCAACACTGACGTTCTGCCTGCGTATAAGACATTTGCCGCTTTCCTCCGCACAGAATACGCGCCACAAGGCCGCACCACTCTCGCTGTGACTTCATTGCCGGACGGCGAGAAGCGGTACCAGAACGACATCTATCAGCGCACCACCACAAAGATGACGGCCGATGAGATACACCAGCTCGGCCTGCGCGAGATTGACCGCATTGAGGCCGAGATGCTGGTGATCGCCAAAAAGCAGGGCTTCGCGGATCTCGCCTCGTTTCGGGAATCGCTGAAAACGAATCCCAAATACAAGCCGGCCTCGGCCGACCAGATCGTGGCCGATTTCCGCCGCTACATCGCGCAGATGCAGCCTGAGCTGCCGAAGCTCTTCACCCTATTGCCGAAGTCGCCGGTCACAGTCGAACCGATACCCGCTTTCCAGGCCGCGTCTGCGACACACTACGTTCCCGGAACGCCGGACGGCAGGCGTCCCGGACGCGTCGTCGTTGCAACCTCGAACTTCGCCGAACGCTCGCTGGTTAACGATGAAGCAATCGCGTATCACGAAGGTGTCCCCGGACATCACATGCAGATATCGGTCGCGCAGCAGCTCACTGGACTACCCAAGTTCCGGACCCGTGGCTTCGGCTTCGGCGCGTACGTCGAAGGCTGGGGACTGTACGCCGAACAACTCGGCAAGGAAGTTGGCTTCTATCAGGATCCCGTTTCGGATTACGGCCGCTTGTCGTCAGAGCTCTTCCGCGCGGTGCGATTGGTTGTGGATACGGGAATTCATTCCAAGGGATGGACTCGCGACCAGGTTGTGGCCTTCATGCGCAAGTCCGGCGCAGTCGATGAGCCGACCATTCAGTCCGAGACGGACCGTTACATCGCGGTTCCCGCTCAAGCTCTCAGCTACAAGATCGGCCAGCTCAAATTCATCGAGCTGCGCGAACGCGCACGGAAAGAACTGGGCCCCAAGTTCGACATCCGTACCTTCCACGATGAAATGCTGGATGGCGGAAGCCTTCCACTCGATCTTCTCGAAGCACGCGCGAATAAATGGATCGCGGAAGAAAAAGCAAAATGAAGGGCATCGAGGAAAGACAGTTCCCGCAGCGGAATCAAGGAAAAAATGATGTAGGTCCTGCGTTCTTGTACTTGATCCACAATTCTGCCGGACGAAGCCCTGTGGCGCCCTTGTCGTTGGCAGATCAGAGCGTCGCTGCCGATAAGGAGAAGAAATGATGGCAACCGTAACTCAAACGCGTCCCCCCTTGCCTCCGTTCACTCGTGAGAGCGCGATTGAAAAAGTGAGGCTTGCGGAAGATGGTTGGAACTCCCGCGACCCCGGCAAAGTAGCTATGGCGTATACGCTCGATTCCCGATGGCGGAATCGCTCGGAGTTTGTCAACGGACGAGAGAACATCATTGCTTTTCTCACTCGCAAGTGGTCAAAGGAACTCGATTACCGGCTCATCAAGGAAATGTGGACGTTCACCGGGAACCGCATCGCAGTGCGCTTCGCTTACGAGTGGCACGACGACTCGGGCCACTGGTATCGGTCGTATGGAAACGATAATTGGGAATTCAAGGAGGATGGGCTGATGGCGTTCCGGCACGCGTCGATCAACGACCTTCCCATTTCGGAATCCGACCGCAAGTATCAGTGGCCGATCGGACGGCGCCCTGATGGACATCCGGGACTAAGCGATCTTGGGTTTTGAAGTTCTCGTGCACCTCAATGGCGACTACATGCAATTGGCAGATGAAACTGGGGCGCGCAGCTCTGCCAGGAGCTCATCCAGGAAGAGTGCACGGCTCCAGTTCCTGCTCCTCTAACTAATAAATAATTTTTAGCGAGAACTGAATTTGCCGGGAAGTTCCGGCGGTCTTGCTGATCATGCCAAACCCTGTACCCTTGATAGTGTTCGCGGGCAACCCCATGTTCACGATGTTGAACAGATTGAAAAAGTCCCCGCGGAACTGCAGGTCCACGCGCTCCGGACCGCTTGCTCGACGGCCAATCGGAGTTGTCTTCATGAGCGCAAAGTCGAAGCCGTAGTACGCCGGTCCACGAAACGTGTTTCGACCGAGCGTTCCAAAGCGTCCCGAATTTGGTCCTGTCCCTCCCGCAATGTTGACTGGAATGGAGAAGAAACTTCCGTTATTCGCGCCGAGGCCGAAATAATCGTTCCGGGGTCGAGTTGAACTTCCAGCGGTCGATAGGTCCAGTGTTCCGATTTGGTCCGGCCGTTCTGCCCCGATTGTCCCAGCACCCGTCTGCTGGATTCCCGAATACACCGTAAACGGCACGCCACTGGTGATCGTCGAAATACTCAGCAACTCCCAGCCCTTCGTCAACAGGCGAGCTCGATCCGACTGGAATCCAAAATCTTCGAGATGCAAATCTTGCGCCGCGCTCAACGTGAAGGCGTGCGTCACGTCGAAGCTGGACGACCCTCTTTCCGCTTGTGTATCGAAGGGATTTTGCGGGCTGAATAGTGTCACGGCGCCAGGCGATCCTGTTCCTCCGATTAAGCCGCTGACATCATCCAGCGATTTGCCCCAAGTGTAGCCCGCTTGCAACGATGGACCACCGTGCCCAAAATTTCCCGATAATGAAGTCTGCAACGCGTGATAAGAGGAGTGGGCCGTAGCTGTGATTACGGACTCAAAACCGAAGCCTCCCACCAGCGCTCCGCTACTGTCGAAATTTGTGAACCGCGCAAACTGCGAGTCCGCTCCGGGATAGGCGTTCGGATATGACACTCTTGGAAGTCTAAACGCAGATGTTCCAACATACGCGACATCGGCCGTCAGGCCGCCGAAGGCGCGCTCCACTCCCAGCGTCCAGGTCTGCAAAGAACCATTGCCGAAGCGCCGGTCGATCCCGGAGAGACTCAGCAGCGAGAGCTGATGACTCGGCGACAGTGCTGCCAAGTCTTGTTGGTATCGATTCACGTCCATCACCGTGTTCGCCGGCACTTTTTTCGGATCGCCGTCCGCCAGCACATTCACGCCCGCAGTGTTAAAGACCTGCGGCAATTCATCCGGTGTGATTTGGAATCCGTAGGCAATCCCCCCGTTTTTCGCGGCATTGACCCGCGGATAAACAACATAAGGCGTTGATCCGGTCAGAAAATTGTCTTGCCAGATGTTCGGGGGAATCACGGTGATCGCTGCCCCTATGTGCGCATGGATCGAGTGGGGCGCATTCCAGTTCACTTGCACGCGCGGTCCCCAGCCATTCCAATTTGTCTGATAAGTGGGCTGTGGATTGATCAAATATTCTTGCCCAACACCGGCGGGCGGAAATGAATTCAGAAAACTCGATGTCCGGTCCGCCCGCTCCGAAATCGGCGTGTACACCTCGTACCGCAGTCCATAGTCGAGAGTCCACCGCGGATTGATTTTCCAGGTGTCCTCGATGTAGGCGTTCACATCATTCCGATTGATCGCTGCCGGCCCAATGTGCGCGCCGTTCGATGCATACGGCGGTGCGACTGCGACCGTGTATGCATACGGAGACCCGAGCAACAGGCTGCTCAGGGTGTCTGGCAGAGGCTGGCCGGGCTGTACGTTGTGCTGCCCACTTGCGGAAGGAATGAACACCGGCGAATAGACCGTTCCGCCACCAAAGTTGTATTCCCCATTCGGGCTGATCCCAAAATAGGTCGTGTCCCGGTTGAGGCGCGCTTCCGCACCCCACTTCACCGCGTGTGCTGGGCTGTTCCAGGCAAAATTCAATTGTCCTTGGAACAGATTCCCAAACGATGACATCACCGAACCTGCCGCACCGTTGTACGCCTCGTACACACCGTCGTTGAACTTGAGCGCCGGGTCGGTGTGGTTGGGCGTTACAAAGGAAGGCGTCGTCCGCGTGAAACTCAGCGATGTGGACCAGAGAAATCGTGAGGACACGGTGCGCGTGTAGCTGATCACCCCGTTGCGTTGACGATCCACATAGGTTACGCCGAAGCTTGGATCGAGCAGTGTCTGGTCTGGATTTGTTGTCGGCCCGTCCAGATTGTCGTAGTTGAAGCGGCCAAACAGCTGACCGTTCGCGCCCACTTTCTGATCGATGCGAACAGAAAATTGATTTGCATTCGTGACCACGTTCGAGGGGGCCGCATAAGTGCGCGCACCATAGGCGCCCGTCGGATTGTTGGGTAGAGGATAGCGCGCAAGTATGGCAGCAATCGCCGGATTTACACCTGGGCTGTTCGGACTTCCCGCTATCTGCAGGGTGTCGGTGCTGCCGTCCGCAAAAGTGACCAGATCCTGACCCGTCCTCTCTGCTGCTGTGGGCACCGCCAAAACCTGGGTTGTTCCAAGCACCTGCCTGAATCCTTGATATTGCACGAAATAGAACGTCCGGTCGCGGCCGTCATATATCTTCGGCAACACAATCGGCCCACCATTCGTAAATCCGAACTCATTCCTCCGGAACGGCGGGATACGACCCGGCTCTGCAATCGACGGGTGATCGAAATAATTTCGCGCATCGAGAGCAGAGTTTCTTAAAAACTCGAAGAAGGAACCATGAAATCCATTTTTCCCGGATCGGGTCACGATGTCGGTGAAGCCAGCCGCGCCTCGCCCGATATCGGCCGGCGTCCACCCCGAGGTTGACTTTAGCTCCTGGATGGCGTCGACGTTGAAATTCGTGAATGTGCTCCCTCCCATTTCAGGATCACTGACATCTGCACCGTCCATCGCGAACACGGCCTCAACCCCGCGCTGTCCATTAATGGCAAACTGCTGGGTGAAATTTGTCTGCCCATTCACATCCGTCATCGTGCCCGCCGCCAACAGCAGAAGCGTGCTGAAATCACGACCGTTCAGAGGCAACTCGTTTACCTTTTCGCTGGAGAGCTTCTCGCCGCTCGATCCGCTTGCCACATTCGAGGCTCCCGAAGCACTTTGCGGACCGAGTGCGATCGACAGCGTGTTCTGATCGGAGACTGTCAAGACAACGGGAGCGTCTGTGATATCCAGCGGCACTGGCGCGGTCGGGGCTTGCCCGGCCAGCTGCACGATTACTGTGCGTCTCCCTGATTCAAGACCCGCAATCGCGAATTGTCCATTAGCCCCAGTGACAGCTGTTCGTTGTCTCTTCTGGGTTAAGAAAACTGCCACCTTGGCTCCGGCGACAGGCGCACCGGCTACTGTGCGTACTACGCCAGTCCATGTCGCCGCAGTGTTTTGCGCGTTGAGGGAAATCGCCAGCAGGCAGAAAAACCAAAACCTTTCTACCGATCGCAGCGTTTCGTAAGAAATCCAAGCGACTAAAATTACTTTCGGTTTGGGGAAGGGAAGCATCAGAATTCCTCGGTTAAAGGTGAAAATGCTCTCCTCATGCGGAAAATCAGGGCCAGACGGGGCCTTTCTCTTTGCTCGTAAATCCCACAACAGGAAACAACGTTCCGCCTGTCCCATGTTTCCAAGCTTCATGATCTGGGGCCCCATTCGCCAGCCCAGCAACAAGCAGCCAAGACAAAACACAGGATCCCATTCGGCTTCGCTCTCAGGGCAGGCTCTTCGGTAGGCTCAGGATAACAAGAGTTGCCGGAGGCGCAGCCTCCCACCCCAGCAACCGCAATATCCTTCGAAGCGAAACGGCAGTAATCAGGCTGGATGGGGGATGGGCCACCCACAGCTTGGAATTCTTAGCGAAATCCATAGTCGTCCCATGATGGGAACAACCGTGGGTGGCCATCAGCCAAGTCGAAACGTGAAAGGACACGCTTCCTCGGTTCACGGCTTCAGCACAGTTATCGAAACAGGATTTTGGCCCGATGGTACTGGCGAACCGAGTGATTGCAGACGCCCCTGCGAAAAGCATAGGAAGTGATGTTGTTCGATGCAGCCGGGCAGGAGCTTCCACATCCGCCGTTGCTCACATACACAAACTGTCCTGTGGCGTCGAATGTCAGTGCCTTGGGACCTATACCTGCGGCAGTCTGCTGCACAGGGCGATCGCTAAGCGCGCCGGTGCTCTTCTCGATGGCATATACATCTACGGTATTTTGAGTGGCATTAGCTATCAGCAGAAATCTACCGCTGGGATCCACGACGAGGTCCTCGAGTACTCCCAAACCCTCGACTTGACCTGAAGACAACACCGATCCTTTCAAATTGTCGATCACGGTCCATTGCACAAGTGCAGGCTTGGGTCCGCAACTATCGTAAATATAAGTACGGTTGCCATCCGCAGTGGCGGTCATTCCATTCAAATCGGGACAGAGATCACGGTCGCGTGGAGTAATGGATCCCAGCGCGCGCGAAATAACGCGAAACTCCATCCCGGACGTCGGTCCCGAGGCGGGAATCGCGGCGACATAAACGAAAGAGCCTGTTGGATCGAGCACGATCTTAATCGGATTCAGCGGAGCTCCGGAATAAGGCCCGCTGCCTCCTTCAGTGGGCTGCAGAGCGCCAGTGAACTGGTACTTTCCGCTGGCCAGACGAAAGAGTTCAACATCGCTGCAAGCGCCTGCCTGACAGGCATTCCTTCCGACCTGATAGACAAATGTTCCCGTCCCGTCGACCGCCAGGTCCAAGGGTCCAGGAGTTATGAGATCGGTTCGTTGAATTGTGCCGTTGGCGGCGTCCACGGAATAGGGCACGAGCGGCGGACCACCCAAGGCGAGGCTACTTCCAGCCGATTTGATGACGACAGGATTCGGCGGCTGGGCTGAATACGGAGCAGCAAACGGGGAACCAGGAACAGACGACAATGATCCATCCGGATTGATCCGATATGCGCTGACCGAGGTTGATCCGCTGTCTGCTGTATAGACGTATTGGAGTGGAGTGGGCATTGGCACCAGCGTTGGAGTGGGCGAAGGCGTCGGAGTTGGCGATGAGCCCGAGTTCGCGCCAGGCTGTTGCGTACTTGCCGATCCCCGGGGTTCGTGGCGTTGCCTGGATCCGCCACTGTACTTCCGTCTGCCAAAAAACCATTGCCGCAGGACGTAAGGAAAGCCAGCATCAAACTCGCCGCCAACACAAGCAGCAGAGTTGAAGGGGGGTTCTTGCGATTGGGCATTCGAGCTCCTTGGCCCAGACGGACTAGGTGGCATGGATGTGAGCTGAAGGATTGAAGTTATCTCTCTGGTTATCCCGATACCGCACCATTCGTTACTTGGTAATTAACCCACGAGCGCTGTCTGCGTGGCCCGCCGTAATTCCCATTTCGGTCTCCGGCTCCGGTTTCATGATCTGGGTGGCCCCATCCCCCCGGCAACAAGCAGCCAAGACAAAACACAGGATCCTTCGGCGCCTCAGACAAGAGTTGCTGGGGTGGAGGATGCGCCACCCACCTTCAGCGGAAACTTCACGTCTCCATACACGTGTCCATAACGGAACAAAGATCGGTGACGCGGGCCGCCGAACAGGATAAGATACGTTGAAAGGCTCGCCCGAAGGTGAAACTGCAGTGAGAGCTTTCCGATCCTCTCAAATGCGCATTTGTCTTCTCGCTTCGCTGATGGCTATGTGCGTGGCGTGTGGCGGAGGAGGTTCACCTGCTGCAATCCCTCAGATCGAGAACCCTGTCCCGGCTGTCGCGAGTGCTAGTCTGGCTGCTTCAAACAGCGCAGATGTTAGTGGGTTTATTCTCGCAGTCAATGGAACGAACTTTGTTTCTGGTTCGGTGGTGAACTGGAATGGCAGCCCGCGGCCGACCACTTACGTCAATGCGACTCAGGTCAAAGCTCAGATTTCCGCGATGGACTTGGGCGTCGGAGCGGTGGCACAGATCACAACTACAAACCCTAGTCCCGGGGGAGGAACCTCCGCCGCCTTCTCTTTGGCGGTGTCGAATCTGCCTGCTATTACCTCACTTTCTCCCCAGGCGGCCACGGTGGGTGGTGGTGCGCTTGTTGTTGCGGTGAGTGGCTTTAACTTCCAAGATGAGGCCCTGGTTCTGTTTAACGGGGCGAGCCGCTCAACCGCGTTCGTTAGTTCGACTCAATTAACTGTCTCGATCCTCGCGGCCGACCTCGTAAGAGGAACTCTAGCTAATGTGATCGTCCAAAATCGGGGAACAGGTGGTGGGGTTTCAAACATCGTTCTCTTTGCTGTCAACAATTCGCTGCCGGTTCTGACCAGCCTTTCTCCAGCAACCTCGTTTGCCGCTGGTGGCAGTTTTGTACTGCAGGCTTCTGGCTCTGGCTTCGTTCAAGGGGCAACCTTAAACTGGAATGGTACCCCCCTTCAAACGATGTTCGGTGACGCAGGCACGATAAGCGCAAATGTGCCTGCAATGGACGTTGCATCGGTTGGAACTGCTCACATCTCGGTCACAAACCCCTCTCCAGGCGGGGGCGCATCAAACATTCTCAGTTATGGCATTGCGCCGAGCGGTGGTGCTGGTCCAGAAATGCACCTGATCGCTACTAGCGGCTCGCCCTTCCCAGGGAGCGCGGACGCGATCAGTGCCGACGGAACATATGTAGCATTCGCTGCAAGTGGGACGGACATTACACCTAACGAATTCACCGACGGACATTCTCAAATCTATCTGCACGACACGTGCACCAATGGTCCCCCTGGATGCACGCCCTCGAACCTGCTAGTCTCCCTGTCCCCTTCGGGAGGCCTAACCGGAGTTGACAACACGAGACCGCAGTTGAGCTCCGATGGAAGATTTGTGGGCTGGGTAGAAGAAATAGGGGGGCTAACCCCAGGCGACCACGCATTTGTACGCGATACCTGCATTGGAGGCCCAGTAGGTTGCGTTCCCGTGACGGTCGAAGTGTCTCTCGACGCAAATGGACAGCCCCTCGGCCTCGTGGCGGATGTTCGGCTTAGCGGAAACGGGCGGTATGCCTTAGTGCGGTGGGGCCAGCCTTTCCACAGTCAGATACTTTGGTATCTCGCACTTCGTGATACATGCTTGGGCGTTTTGTCGGGGTGCACCCCTTCGACCCAGAGTGTAATTACAGATGCAAATGGTATCGACATGCGAGCTGCGTTGGGATCAATTGATGCCACTGCGAGACATCTCGCATTCCAAATTTTCAACCAGTTCGGCGAGCTGGATGCTTTCGTAAAGGACACGTGTATCGGAGCTGCACCACCGTGCACTTCATCGACGCAGCTCGTCTCCGTAGATCCCAGCGGAATGCAACTGCTTACAAACGACTTGACCGTGAATGACATGAGCCCGTCGGGTAGATTTGTTGTGATGACAGTGAGACAAGCCGCAGCGCCACAAGATTCTAATGGCCTACCACGTGCGGATGTGCTGCTCCGCGATCTCTGTATCGACGCCCCCATTGATTGTGTGCCAACGACCATTCCGGTTTCAGTGAGCACCTCGGGACTACCCGGCAATGACGACAGCTACCGAGGTTCTGTTAGTTCCGACGGACGTTTTGTTGTGTTTCATTCGAATGCCAGCAACTTAGTGGCCGGAGATTCCAACAACCTCGAGGATGTTTTTCTGCGGGACACGTGCAATGGAGTGCTTTCCGGCTGCCAGCCTTCGACAGCTCGAATCACCACGAATGCCCAGGGAGTACAAGCCAACGCAGGGGGCGATGCTGGCGTCATTTCTGCGGATGGAACCATGATGGTCTTCTCCACATTTTCTTCCAATCTCGTGGCGGGTACCGTCCAAGGTACTTACAGCTACGTGTGGGCTAAGATTCACTGAAGGCGGGCGACCTCACCTTAGTCCCATTTCGGTCTTCTTCTCCGACTTCTACGAGGTGAAATAAGACAGCGCGTTTGATCTGCTCTGGGATGAAGGCAAAGACTTGCGGTTCGATGCAGTGGCTGGGTCGCCTAAGAGATCCAAGCGACTAAGGTTACTTTCGGTTTGGGGAAGGCAAGCATCAGAATTCCTGGTTAAAAGTGAAAAATGCAGGATAACAAGAGTTGCGGGAGACCCAGGCAATTGGCAATAGGCAATAAGCAATTGGCAATACGCGATAGGCGCAAGGCTCTAGTCCTTTGGCTTGTCATCCTGAGCGCAGTCGAAGGAACCTGCGTTTGATTTTGGCTGTTAGCCGATCGCTGAATGCTGAACGCTGACTGCGAGTTTCCGCCTTTGCTGTTAGCCGATTGCTGAATGCTGACTGCCTTTTGCTGTTGCCGTTGCTGTTAGCTAGCAGCCAATACCTAGCAGCCAGCAGCTATTGCCATTGCCTCGTAAATTTAATGTTACAAACCACAAAACTTGAGGTACTCTGCTTCGATACCCCCTCAGAAATCAGGCCTGCCATCGGCACTTCGCCAAAACAAGCCAAAATCCGAAAGCCTCAGACTGAAGACGGAGCCGGTTTGTGGGTAAATACTGCCCTCATTAGCAAGCTCCACGGGAAGACCCACTCGCCCTCCTCAAACCATCAGATCATGTCTGCCGACTCGGCACGAATGCTCGAACTCGCGGATCTAGCCTTGGGCAACATGAAACCAAAAAAGTTTAAATCCGAAGGCGTTTCCAAGACGCGCAAGTAAGCGCATCGTGATGCGAGCAGGAACCGACTGCACACCTTGATGTGCAAGCGGATTGTGAGCTGTTACGTGCGTCGGCTGTCGGTAACAACAGTGCTATTTCCACAACAACAGGTGCTACGATCATGGGATCTTCCCCTAGATTTGTTTGGGTCCCGTGTCCCGTCCTCACTACGTTCGCCGTGCCCACGAACTGAATCAAGAAATTGTTGTGTCTCATTGCGCGGTCTGCCACCGCTTTATCGGCGCAGCTCCCAGCTATCGCCTGTTGAAGCTGATGGAGGACATTCATCAATGTGGCACTCGTACACCAGCTGTGCGTGCGAAGAAGAAGAAGACGCGCCATGCGCCAAGGAAGTTTCAGAACAGCCTGCGGTAACGATAGGCGATTGGCAATTGGCAGTAGGCAATAAGCAATTGGCAATAAGCAATTGGCAATAGCAATTGGCAATAAGCAATTCGCGTAGGCAATAGGCAATAGGCGGTAAGGATAGGCTCTAGTTTTATGGCTGTGAGCTGATCGCTGATTTGCTGGTTCTGACGGCCTGCGGTAGCAAGCCCTACGCGCTCCCGCCCCCCTTGAGCGGAGGGAGGGTTCTAGCCAGTAACGAACACCGTGCCCCAGTCATCCTGAGCGGAGGAGGGTCCAACGCGTTTTCTTCAGCGTTGGAAACCGGAGTCGAAGGATCTTGTGTTTGCCGCTAGGCGATTGGCAATTGGCGATTGGCAATTGGCAAGCAATAGGCTCTTAGTTTTTTGGCTCTTAGCCGATCGCTGATCGCTGATTGCTGGTTCTGCCGGCCTGCGGTTGCGCGGTCGCTACTTCTCCAACGTATCCAGCATGCCCTCCGGAACCCGGATCGCCTTCATTCCCGATCCGGAATAGCAAACCGGTTCTTCGTACATTGAGACCAGCATCGTCTCCACCAGCGCCCCCGACTCCGTGTCGAACACCGCCTTCGGCTTCCACTCCGGCGCCTTGGTGATTGTTCCCGGCGGCAATTTCTCCGCCGGGTAGATCGCAGCCAGCACGCGATGTCCGGCGATCCTTTCCACATACATAAGCTCATCTGCGGGGACAGCCAGCTTCACGTTCGGACCAACCGTGCCATCCGCAGAGACCTTCTGCAGGAAAGGCGCATCCCCCATGTGCAGCAGGAAGATTTCCTCTTCTCCGTTGGCCATCGGGACCAGTACGCTCGGTCGATGCCTCACCCCAGCAGCCTCTGCATCGCCGCCTGACGTAGATCCCGTCGCTCTGACCGGCGTTACTGTTGGTGCAGGCGATCGCTCCATGCTCGCCGCCGATTCTTGATCCTCCGGAGCCGGCAGCTTCAAGTTGGCCAGAACTGCGCCATCGGGAGAAAAGATGACTCCGCTCGTCCCGACCGGTACTCCATGCTTCACTTGCCCGGAAAATCCCGTCACCAGCACATTCCCATTTTTGAACAGCGCGAAACGCTGCCCCGAGATTACCCGATCATTAAAGCTGAACTTGCTCAGAATCTTGCCGTTGTTGTCAACGGTGAGCACCCAGAGCGTGTGGTCCATGCGAAAACGCGTGCCGCGTGGATGCCCTTCTGCATCGGTGCTCGTTGTTTCCACTGCGGTCAGATTTCTCACCAGCAAAACGATTCTTCCGGCCGAGTCGAAGGTCGCCTGTTGAATCGTTGCCTTCTCAAATCCCGGAGTCCTGCGCAGATCGAAATAACCGAGCGCAGCGCCATTGGCGCCCACGCGAGCTATGTCATGCGACAGGTCTGCCTGCTCGCCGGGCATAAGCTGAAAAAGAAGATCGCCGTCACTGCTGCAGCCAACACGATCCGCATTCCCCATCTTCTTCCAGAGCTCCGGCAGCGGGGCACTGCTCACGACCCTCATTTTCTGGAATTCGGCAGGCGCTTGCTCAGCCGTGGGCGAAAGCACAGTGGTTTGCGTTTCACTGTTGGACTGTCCGTTGTTGCCTGTAACCTGTGCCCGGCAGCTAGCAGGCGTCAGCCAACATGGGAAAGCCAACAACCAGCAGCTAACAGCTAGTCTGCTTACTTCGAGCCAAGACGGGAACCGCATGGCGGGTACTCCGGAGGGAGTATATACTCCGTGACCTTTGTTCGCCTGAAGTCTCAGAACGGCTTGCGGCAGCGGGCTGCGCAGTTGGTGTTGTCCTCGGCCTGCGGTAGCGGACTGCTACGCCCCTATGCCCCAGTCATCCTGAGCGGAGGAGGGTTCCCGCGCGTTTTCTCCAGCGCGGGAGACCGGAGTCGAAGGATCTTGTGTTTGCCGCTAGGCAATTGGCAATTGGCAATTGGCAAGCGATAGGCTTTAGTTTTTTTGGCTGTTAGCTGAATGCTGAGAGCTGATTGCAAGTTTTCCTGTATCCTTTCCCACCATGAAACTCGCCTCCATCATTCTGCTGTTCGCGTCGGTACCAGCATTTGCACAGGACATTCCCGACAGCGAAAACGCATTCGACCACCAATTTCGGCGTGTAATCGACGCTCTCCGCACCAGCGACGTCACCGCGGCAAACAATGCATTCGCGACGTTTGCCCTGCCGCCGGAATGGTTCCAGCAGACGTTCGGCCCCGCGAGCGACGCCTTGCAACAGCAGTACAAGGACGAGTTCGACTACTTCCAGTATCAGGAGACTCGCAGGATCAAAGACCTCAGCAGCATTGCCGTCCGTTATCAATTCGATGTCCGCAGCGGACCGCCTCGCCCGTCTCCGCCCATCAAACCTGCTCCTGCTTCGCTTCAGCCGCTGCCGGCAATCGAGCCGGTCAACGTCGCGGCCTTCCGCGAAGAGTCCGGACACGAGGGTTCAGCAGGCTCCTGGGAAAACCTCTTCGTCTACGTCGCCGGCGCCTTCCGATTTTTCGGCAATGGAGGATACCCATTTTGGGACCCGGTGCGCATCGGCCGATCGGACATGTGCGATCCCAGCGGGCATCAGCCCGGCGGAAAATTAACCGACGTCGTGACTCCCACCTTTCCAGACGAAGCCCGCAATAATCACGTAGAAGGGATGGTGATGTTGCGTGTGACCGTCGCCCCAGATGGATCGGTCTCGTCGGCCGATCGCATGAGCGGCGATCCGCAACTCGCCGAGTCAGCCATTGCTGCGGCAAAACAGTGGAGGTATCAGCCCTTCGCAAACTGCGGCAAAGCCGTCGAAGGACAAGCGATTGAACAGGTGAAGTACAGTCTGTCCGATCCTGCCGGCAGCGTGGAAGTGGTAAAGCGTTCAGAGACCGTCCGAATCTCCTCCGGATTGGCTGCAAGCAACGTGGTTTCCAAGGTAATTCCGCATTACCCGCCCGAAGCAAAAAAAGCCGGCATCCAGGGAGTGGTCGTGCTGCTGATCAAAATCGGCAAAGACGGCCGCCCGCACGACATCCAGTTCGTCTCCGGAGTTCCCCAACTCGCCGACGCGGCCATCGAAGCGGTGCAGGAGTGGCTATACAAACCGTATCTGCTCAACGGCCAGCCAACCGAAGTCGAAACCACCGTGCAAGTCAACTTCACGTTAAATCGGCGGTAGTCGTTTTGGCAGCTTTGCTGTTGCCGTTGCTGTTGTTTTGTCGTTAGCTTCCAGCTCCGTGGCTTCGTTGCTTCTTTCCCCAGCCATGAGAATCGCCGCAACGCTTAGGGC
The DNA here is from genome assembly GCA_045808065.1 of Terriglobales bacterium. Lineage (GTDB taxonomy): Bacteria > Acidobacteriota > Terriglobia > Terriglobales > Acidobacteriaceae > Gp1-AA112. The sequence continues at coordinate 130,492 of JBJMGD010000032.1, forward strand.
GGATCAGGCTGTCCCCCTTTTCTCCCCGGTCCGCTGCACGATTACCGTGCGTGTTCCTGATGCAAGGCCCACAATCGCGAATTGTCCATTCGTTCCAGTGACAGCTGTTTGTTGTTTCTCCTGGTTTGAGGAAACTGTCGAGGAAACTGTCACCCTGGCTCCGGCCACAGGCTCACCGGCTACTGTGCGTACTACGCCAGTCCATGTCGCCGCAGTGTTTTGCGCGTTGAGAGAAATCGCCAGCAGGCAGAAAAACCAAAAGCTTTTTAGGGATGGGAGTGTTTGGTAAGAAATCCAAGAGACTAAAGTCACTTTCGGTTTGGGGAAGGCAAGCATCAGAATTCCTAGGTTAAAGGTCGAAAATGCTCTCTTCATACGGTAAATCGGGGAATGGACGGGACGTTTTCTCTTTGCTCGTAAACAGGAAACAAGGTTCCGTGTGTCCGGATGTTTCCATGCTCGTTATTGAGGCGTGCTTAAGCTCCTAAACAACCTTTCAGCAAGGGCGACTTGTTCCGAAGTACCTTCAATCACGAGGACGTGACGAGATGCGATTATGCTAGTACGGGGCATATCCGCAGTCTTGCGCAGCTCATTGGTGAAGTTGTTTAGCTCCTGCATTGAGAGGTCGGGCAGGTACATAGCCTTGATGTAGCAGGTAGTCAGTTCGCATATCGTGGATGCCGCTCGCGGGTGCTGAGCTAGCATCCGCTCCGACTGGGCGGTTCCTGACAGGCGACCTTTGAGCTGATAAACGAGACCTGAAGACCGATCATGGCCGCCAGAGGATCGTAAGCTCTCCAAGACGCTCAAGAGCTTTTCAGCGACAGCGAGTTGCTCGGGTGAGCCTTTGAGCGCGATGGTGTGGTCGGACGGCTTCGGTTCAATGTTCGTGAAATCCACGATTGAGCGAAACGTGTTCACCACTTCCTGTAATTCAAATGGCGTAGAGAAGTCGGGCAAATACAGGACTTTGTTTATGCAGGTGTTCGGCTCGCAATCTCTACGCGTAGTCGGTACCGGCGCCTTTTCTTCAGGCTCTTGCGCGAGCACGGCAGACGTAAGAAACAGTATTGCTAGTGAAACCGCGAAGCCACGAGCGCAAGTCTTGCTCATAAAGTCCTCTGCTGGTACGGCGATGCGCAACACGCACCGGTTCGATATTGGGTGTTTGGGTTGGCGGATGGCGCACGCTAATTCCCATTTCGGTCTCCACCTTCATGGTCCCACGAAAGAGAGGACCAAAAAGGGGCTTGTCCTGAGGGGATGCTGAGGTTTTTCCAAAATTAGAACCATGACATTCCCGGCTCGACAAAACAAGCTGACCTAGGCTGATGTCGAATCATCGGGAGTGTCGAGCAGTTTGCTGACAGCGCGTTCAATCTCTTCAGGACGAACGATCAAGGCGGGATTTTCGTTGAGCTTGTGCTTCTCGCGCAATTCACGCAGATTGCCACGCTCCTTGCGTTCTTCGACCGAGTAAAAGCGGGCTTTCTCAAATTCATGATTCGCTATGGCTGACTCCATTCTCTGCACGATAAACCGAATGCGTTTCTGAACATCGACGACTTCTTCCGGCAACGAAGCCTGCTGTTGGGCAGCGGCGCCAGCCTCATCGATGATATCGACCGCCGCACCCGGTAGAGATCGCGTCTTGATGTACTTCCTGGCGCAGACAACCGCATGGGTAATGGCATCGTCCGTGTATGAGACATAGTGGAATTCCTCGTAAATCTCCTTGATGTTGCACAGCACCGCGATGGCGCTCTCTTCACTGGCAGGAGTGATCTCGATGGGTTCAAAGCATTCCGCAAGCCAGTGGCTCTCCGCCTTCAGTTTGGCGAATGATGCCGGAGTGGACGTGCCGATGCACTGAATCTTGCCCGCCATGATCGATCGCTGCAGCAGCTCGGTCACGTGAATCGAAGATAGGGGAGCAATGCCACCGCGCCGGTCATGCATCTGGTTTACAAAGAAGATTTTTCCGTGTTCTGCTGCCGCTGCCAGAGCGTGATCGAGCTGATCATGCCATGAGCCGTCCTTCTCTAGAACCCGAAGTGGAGGCAGATCGAGGCCGACGAGCGTCTTTTCCCTAAGCGATTGAGGAATATCGCCATCTGCGATGCGGCGCGCAAGGCCGCCTACGATGGTCCTCTTGCCCACGCCGCGTTCACCGACCAACACTGGGTTCTTTCGAGTGAAGTGGCATAGAAGTTCGATGAGCCGATCCAGTTCCTGCTCGCGGCCAATCAACGGCTGAGTTTGGTCCATCAGATCGCTGAGATAAGTCTGGAGCCCTCCGAGCACGGGAGGCCGGCCTTGCGCTTGGAGTGTTTCCTGCGGTTGCCGCGCAAGTTCTTCGCGGACCCTGCTCAGTCGGACGCCGCGCCCCATCAAGATCTGCGCTGCGAAGCTTTTCTCCTCGCGCAACAGGCCGAGGAGCAAGTGCTCGGTGCCAATGTGCTTGTGGGCGAGACGCTCCGCTTCTTCTGCCGCATACGCCAGCACACGTTTGGATTCCTTGCTTAGCGGCAGATCGACAGAGGTAGCAATGCTCTGCCCCACAGCCGTGTGGTTCTCGACTTGTTGTCGAATGGTCGCGGCACCGGAGTGCAGAAATCGATTGCTTAGGCCTTTGTCTTCGCGGATGAGCCCGAGAAGCAGGTGCTCGGTCTCGATGTAGGGAGAACCAAACTGAGAGGCCTCATAGCGTGCGAAAAAAATGACACGACGAGCTTTTTCCGTATACCGCTCAAACATGATTATTCTGCGAGAGCCAAGCTAAAGTCTAAGAGATAGTGCCGGTCGCGTCCATTAAGCAGGAGTATTGATTACGCAAAATGGAAATGTTCAGAGACCGGTCTCGACAATTACTCCGACTCAGACGTGAAAACGGGAAGTTCACGCTGTCCAAACTGCAGTTCGTTTCGGTGAACCGATTTGGCTGACATTCGAGATGAAGAATATCCGAACGGACACCCTCTATTTCCACGCAGGTAACCCATACTCGTTCTGCGGGGGATATCAGCTGGAAGTGACTCACAAGGCAAGCCCATTCAGCATCCGGGGGACGGAACCCGGGGCGGACGGAACGTTCGCGAAGGCATTCTAAAATAGGAAAATGTTCCGTTTGTTCCCTTTGCTTTGTCCCCTTTGCCCTCAGCACTGCTCAACTTGTGGTCGATGGCGCCCCAACCTCGCTCAAAGGCGGCGAGGATAGGGCACCTTGGCATGTGACTACTCAATCGTCATCGTGCACTCGACGCAAGTTGTCTTTATAGACTGCGGTGCCGATGGCGCGCCCAAGGGCCGAGCCTGCCTCCTGGTCGGATCGGAAATGAATTCCGCCGTAAACACGCGCGTCGGAGATGTCATCGGCGATCTGCTTGAACGTGGTGTATTGAAACACGATGTTGGGTACTGCGGGATTCGAGATCGTGATCGAATGACCTCCCTCTCCGTAAAGACGTCTTAGGACCTCTACTCCTCCGCCAGTTCCGCTTCCGTGGTTCGATGGATAACTTGGGAAGCATGGCGTCACGATAAATGGCTTATATGTGGTATCAGGATCGGTCTTCCTGTTGCCATCGGTGCCGCCGAGATGAATTGCCGTTTCGGGACGCCACAAGTTGTAGTGGTACTTGTTGAGAAAGGACGCAACCAAGCTGTCGCTTATTGCCATATTGATCAGCGCCAGAGCCCGAGCATTTTCCGCCAGCGAACGTGCCTGTTCCTGCGCTACCTGCCGGGCCGCCTGATTGAGTACTTGGGTTGGCGACGAGGCTGCATAGAAGATCGCGACGTTGGACCGATCCTGTGGCCGCTCAGTGCTGGTAGCATTCCCGACCGTCATCACCTCGTTGTAGACTTTTGCGTACTCGTTGCTGGTGAGCGCCGGCGGCGGATTCAGGAGGAATGCCCCAGCACTCGCGATACCGAATGGCGTTACGTATTGCCACTGAAGGAACTGCCCGACGGCAACTCCGTTGACGACTGGACAACTTGGCGTTGCCTGCCACTCACCTGCAAGGGGCGCTCCGGGAGTCTTGAATTGTGGAGGCGATGAGCCGTCGTTAGCGCGCAGCGCAATCATGGCCAAAGCTGCGGCTTCGCCCGTCGCGATGCCGTCAGTCTTCGACTGGCCGTCTGGGATTGCCGCCAGTGAGTTGGCGCGCTGCATATCGAGGGTTGTCGCGCTCTTTGGGAAGTACGTGCTGAGCACGCGATAGGCAGCTTGGATCGCGGCCGCGTCGGCTGAAGCGCCGGCTGGAGCCTGGATGCTGCCCAGATACGGCTGGTAGTCTCCGCTGATGGAATTGACAGCTTCAAAGACAGCCAGTTGAGCAATTGCCGCAAAGCGTGCTTGCGCAAATGGACTCGTCGGGGGAGTCTGAGCGACGGCGGTATTAACCGCAATTACGTTCCAATCCAGAACGGTATCGGCCTTCGCTACGGCGCACGCTAACAAGAGAGTTGCCGTGAATACGAACACGCCGAAATTCCTCATCCTTATAGCGCGGTGCATGTTGTTCATATGCTTCTCCTGATTCAGGAAAGTCGATCAGTGGGACGTCTGTATCCCGTAGAGGAGCTTTCGAAACTCAACAGTAGCGGAAGGAATTCACGGTTGGGGGTTCCGGATGATCCTAAGGACCACTGCAATGACTGAGCAATGTCAGTCTCTTCGGGACAATATCTGGGGCCGGAGAGGGGTGCGGGAAAACGCTACGCGCAAAGCAGCATTTGGTCAAGTGAATTTTGCGCCGTGAGCGCAACTGGGGCTGGTTGGCCCACACTAATTCCCACTTCGGTCTTTCTTCTAACTCAAGAAGATGAAGCTGCTGGCTGCCAGCGACTGGCTCCTAGTTAAGGAACCAACGACGAAGAGAAGGCAGCACTCAGCACTCAGCTTTCAGTTAAGCAGCCAAAATCAAATGCAAGATTCTTCGAAGCTGGGGCACTATCAGACGACACGGAGAAAGCAGGTCGAAGCAACCTTTTTCATTCATACCTCAGCGCGGCCATTGGATCAGAGCGCATGGCTTGGCGGGCCGGCCAGTACGCTGCGAGTAGGGCGATTCCCGCCAACAGCACAGGCGCGAGAAGCACATCCTGATGCCCCGGTCTACGGCCCCAAGTCGTGTGGTGAGATTCAAGCCTCTCAACTGACGCCTCCACGAAATCAGATGAGGCTAGGTGGCCGCACGGTTCGCGATCTTCGAAGAGTGCGTTTTCGGGATCGTTGCACCGGCTAATTCTAGACACACGAGTAGCGGCACCAAACGGTTATCTTCCAGCGAGAAGATTTGCCAGGGCCGTTTTCGCGTGCTCGTTCAGCTCCGACCCATAAGCCTCTAGGATTAGTGCCATCGCTTCAGGTGGCCACGACTCCCGCGGCCATGCAGACAACGCCCGAATTGCCATGTTGCGATTCCGAATGACTGGGCTTTGCAGGCCTGCCTTGATGAACGTCCAGCCGCGCTTTGGGAAGCTCGAAAGACCTTGCAATAACCAGTCCAATGTTTGGTGTGCTGCAAACTCCTGACCAAGACCTAGTTCATCTGCCGGACCAGTTGCAATCTGATCGAACGCAATTACGGATTCCGCAAAAGCTAGCACCTCGTCAATACGCGCATCATCCGTTTGCTCCAGCAGTCGATACCAGGATGACGACTTCAGAGGCGCGGCTTTGACTCTACTGTAGTGTGCCGCCCAGGTATCGATTCCAAGCCAGTTGGCTGCCGTATCAGCTTCGAAGAATGTGCGTTGATCCGCCATCGAGAGGCCACTGTCAATATGATCTCTCCAAATCTGGCGTGAGAATATTTCGTCGCAAATGGATTTCAGGTTCGTGCGCCGCACATCGGTCCATCCCGACTTATACCTGTTTTCCCATCCATCTGCTCTTGCGAGAAAGTCGCGCAATTTTGCGATTGTTACAAAGTGCTTCAAGGGGAGATCACGACGCGACCACACGCAATTTACATATGCCTCACACGCATCCGCCGCCTCGGCGTAGTGATCGATATTTTCCGCCGGTCCTCCGAGAAGGAGTGAGTGGATGATGCCAGCCGCACCGTCAAGAAGAGCATTGTCAATTACCGGAGCATTCAAGGCGCTGTGAAGACGTCCGGCGCGCGCGCAGATGCAAGCGAGATATTCGTCCATTACGCCGTTACGAAAGCCCTCGCGTAACATCCATGCTTGGATCTCCGGATTCCGCGTATCCTTTAGCCGCTCTACCGTGTGAATGCGACCCCAAGCTTGCACGCTCTTCGCGAGTTCCCAAAGCGCTTGTTCCCGATTTGGAGCAAGGCGCTCCAAAGCAAAGGCAGCGAATAGAGTAAATTCCTCGTTTCGACCGACCGTTTGAACAATTTTCAAATCATCAGCCTTACCCGATGTCGCCAGCACGATGAGGCCGAACTTGACTGCTTCTCGATGAGCGGAGCGAGTTACAAAGTAAGATCCGACAGCACGCAGCCGATCTCGATCCAAGGAAGACGTGCTGTCAGTTAATTCTCCGAGAAGAGAGTCAGAGATTGAAAGAATGGAATCGTTAATGACGAGACCGTAAAGACAGTTCAATGTCTCACGATCAGCCCGATTCAGTAGTTCGCGTAACCCTACCAATACGTCAAATGCACGAGCCGAATCCTTACCAGAAGAGTGATGACCGAGTACGCCGTCCATCGCGCCCGCAATCCAGGAAATTTTGGATTTTTCACGGACCAGAGCCTCGTCAGGGAGTGGCTCGGATGGATGGAAAAGAATGTGCTTATAAATGGATTCCTTACCTCCCGCAGGTAGCGAGAGTGAGTCGAGCGACCAAGGCTTGCGACTGAAGAATCCAGTCATTCCTTAAGAGCGTACAGCATTGAAGGGCTGGGTCCCACGATGCCTGGGATCCCATTCGGCTTCGCTCAGGGCAGGATCTTCGGCAGGCTCAGGATGACAAGAGTTGCTGGCATCGGGGCATGGGCCACTCCACAGCTTGGAAACCTTAGCGAAACCGATAGTCGTTCTACAATGGGAACAAAGGCGGATGGGGCACCCAGCCGAATCGCTATCTATGTTGCCGAGTCCAAATGGAAATGTCCCGCGATTGAGGTGCCATCTTCAGTGTCGACTAAGGTAAACGTGGGAACTGGCTGCCGTGCGTAATCGACAGATTTGCTTCTTTGTTCTCTGTGCAATTCTGATCGCGAACTTGCCCCTTATGTCCCAGGAGAGAGGAGTCGCCTTCTCGATTCGCTTCGCCGGAGGTACAAATCAGTTCCATGTAGGGGAAATAATTCCCATCGAGCTGAGTTTTAGCGCACCCGCTCCCAATACATATGACATCGAGTCGCGGAACTACGATCGCAGTGGACGTTTGAATATCGAGCAGTTTCACGTGAATCCCCAAGGACGCGATCCCCTGCTCACCTACTTTTCGGAAGGCTCGTTCTTTGGGGGAGGGCTCGGTGGTCCGCGACCTCTCAACACCGAGCCGCACATCATCGGTGACGATCTCAATGAGTGGGTTGCCCTTGACCAGCCAGGACACTACACCGTTTACGTAACAACGGAGCGCGTATCGCGTCGTACATCAGGGAAAAACGCACCGGTTGAGTTGCGCTCGAATACTTTAGAGTTCGAGATCGTTGCAGCCGAAGCTGCCTGGCAACAGAGGACGTTTTCTTCTGCGATTTCGGTGCTGAATAACGGCAGCACCAAAGAGGAAGAAAAAATAGTAGCGATCCGCGTCTTGCGCTTTCTTGACACTCCCGAGTCGATTCGCGCATTGGTTAGGCAATTCGACGCACTTCCGTCAGGCCGGGGCTTTGACTGTATTGCCGGCCTCTCCGGCTCTCGATATCCGAATCTGGTTGTGCACGAACTCGAGCAGCAGATGAGCGCTCCGGATACGGCGATCACGCCGGAGTACATCTATACCTTTGCGAAACTTAAGTTCCAATCTGAACATTCTCCTCTTCCTCCTTATCCTCAAAATGATACTGAGCAGCAGAAGGCGTGGGCTGCACAAATGCAGGAACGGCAGAAGTCATTGGCGCGACTTGAAGAGAGCCTTTACGCGGATGCAGCAAATCTTGTTCCTTCCAAGCAAGGCCGTGCACGTGCAGAGACAGTTCGTACGCTGCTTGTTCGTCCGACACGTGGCTCTGAGGACTTCCGGCCGCTTACTTCCGTGCCCGAGACCGACGTCACAGCCAGCTTTCTCGCCCTCTCGCCCGATCAACAGTACGACGTTCTCTCCATCTTCTGGGAACGCCTGAGAGCTCCCGCAATGATTGCGCCGTTGGAAAGCATCGTCCGAAAACCGGAAGTCCGGCATCACTTATTGCGTGACATCGCGCTGCAGCGGCTTTACGAACTCGCTCCTCAAGAGGCGACGCCTCTGATATTGGCAGAAATCAAGCAGCCGCACATCGACAATGGAAGGTTCACCGTTAGCGCGAACACGCTGGGCGTTCTGCATAACGAGACTCTTCCCGAGTTTGATGACTTACTGGCTGCGCGGATCGAACAAAGATTGAGCCTTACGTTTCCGCTTGATGCTCAGCTGGTCGCGCGCTACGCCACGAGAGCGGTCCTGCCGCGAGTGAAAGCTGCATATGTGGCAAAGCCAGGACTGGAAGGCTGCGTCAGTGAGGATGGCTTCATCTCCTACTTTCTTCGGACCGATGCAGACTACGGCGTTCGGCTTCTTGCTGCAGAACCAAGTGTTTGCATGACGAAGTCCATTCCAGCGGTTATACGGATGAAGCGATGGAACGAAGTGCAGCCTGCCGTCATCGGCCACATGAACAATCCCGATTTGAATCGAGCGCGACAAGCCGCCGAAACCCTGGCCAAGTACGGTGATGCGGAGGCCGAGAAGGCAATGTGGGAACGGCTGCGGAGCTTTCACCAGCAGTGGGCTGGCCGTGAAAACGAGCTGCTTGCGTTACGCGCCGGAGCGTCTCGCGAGGCAAGTGACGCAATGGGATTTCAATACGGCCTGGTCGAATCTCTTGCCAAAGCCCAAAACTGGATTCTTAGCGATGAGGAGGTCACGCAACTCGAAAATCTTACGCTCGGTTCAGAACGGGAAAATATTAAACACTGGTACTGGATCTCGCCGGTTGAGATCAGCGTCACCATTCTGCCTAACCAAGACCTGCATATCGATATCAACCATCAGTATTTCTCGCGAGATGTAGCTACGTTCGCGGCCAAATTGAGACAGTACCCTGAGGGCACCAGATTTAGGCTGACTCCGTTCGGCCCGCAGAGCCGCCTCACAACCGTGCTGGAGCAGATCAATCAAGTCGCCTCGCTGTATGGACTATCTGTGGAAATCCTGCCCGCTATTGCAAGTAACTAGGCAACAAGGCAGACGGCACGTTACCTCATTTTCAAGACAGTTAGGATAAAAAGGGAACAGGCTGATCTGCGCAGTTGTGAAAAATAATCGCCCGTTCAGATTGTTCTCTTTTGTTCTCCCTCGTCGGTTCTAGGCTGTCCCCTTTTGGTCCTCAGATACTCAGAGACTTCGTGGCACAGCCGCCCTGTGTGTCGGCTGACAGCCGAATTTCTAAAACGAAGCGCCGCGGACCTTCACCGAGCTATACGTGCGTTCGAGATGAGAGACGAGCTGTTTGAATTCGGAGTCGTCGCGCAGGTTTTCGAGGTTTGGATCCAGCTGGAAGAAGGGCCAGCAGGCGAATCCCGTCTCGATACTGCGTTCCAGCCACGCCATCGCGCTCCGTTTATCCCCTAGCACCGCATACACACAAGCGATCTGGTAATAGGTGTGGTGTGTGTGGCCGAAGGAACGCGGAGAATCGAGCGCACGACGAACATATGCGAGCGCCGAATCAGGCTGATTGCGCCGGGCATGGAGCAGCCCCTGCAGGCTGGTGATCAGAGGCTCATTCCCGAGTTCCTTCAGTGCTGCTGCCAGGCGGCTTTCCGCTACATCCAGGTCTCCGGTCACAATGGGGGCTGCGGGTGAAAAAAGAGAGCATATTTTGCTCCGGGTCTTTCCCGCAGCCAGGCGTTGCCCAACTCTTCTGCGCGCGCGAAGTCTCCGCTATACAGCGCGAGGAATTCGAGGTTAGCGCTTCGGGTTTTTGGATTCGAACGTTGCGCCATTGAGTGGGCGATGCGCGCTTCCTCGAAGCGACCTATGTGCAGACAAATTCCGGCAACCCGGTTGTGGGCACGCTCGAGATTGGGTTGCACGGCCAGAACTTGTTGCAGCGCCTCGAGTGCCTCCAGGTGCTGAAAGCTCTTTGCCGGGCTCCACAGGATAAAAGCTCGAGCCAGGTGTGCCTCGGGTAACGCAGGATCAAGGATGAGGGCACGGCGGCAGTGATATTCCGCCTCTTCCAGAAAGGTTGGCCGAGGATCGAAACTGAAATACATGTCGGTCGAGATATAGGAAAGCCACGCGTGGGCCAGAGCAAATTCCGGGTCACGCTCCACAGCAGCCGACAGGTGCCCGATCGCGCTCTCGAGAGTTTCGGCTTGCTCCGCGTAACTCTCGCGCAGCCCAGCCATAAATTCGTTGTATGCCTGGGCGTCGCTGCTGTACCTCGCGCGAATGTTGGGCATGGCCGGTGGAAACCGCTTTCGCAGCGACTCCACCGTTCGACGTCCAATCTCGTCCTGCACGTCAAAGACGTTCGCGAGTACAAAATCATATTTTTCCGACAATGTAGTCTTTTGTGTCATCGCATCGAAAACCTGTATCGACACACACCAGTGCGTCCCCAGCTTCTGCACGTTTCCCTGCAATATGTGCCGCACTCCCAAATCGCCGGAGATGACGGCAGGATCGCTTCCAGCCGCATAGTTAACGATTGTCGATGTTGGGATCACGGTAATGTCTTTCAGCGTTCCCAATATGGTAATCAATGCGTCAGCAAACCCCAGAGACAAGGCCTTTCCTTCTTCAATTTCACTTAAGAAAACAAAAGGCAGTACGGCGATCGAGGTTAAAGGAAGCGGGTTGGGGTCGGCTTCCATCGAAGCTCTGGGCACAGCTGTGGGGCTCCCGAGAGCTTCCAAGGCAGCTTCGGCAGATGGATAGCGCTCGGCGGGAGCCTTGCGAAGTAGCTTCTGCACAATGGCTGCCAGTTCTGCCCGCATCAGCGAAGTGGCATGAATCGATGGCGGATCGTCATGCAGAATGGCTTGCAGGGTATCCACCGGCGATGGCCGCAGCCACGGATGTCCTCCGGTCAGCATCTCGTAAAGGATGATCCCAAATGCGAACAGATCGGAACGACGATCGGTCTCGTGCCCCTCGATTTGTTCCGGTGACATGTATGCGATAGTCCCCAGAATCTGGCCTGGAAGACTTGCATGCTGATTCGCGACCTGTGCGGTCTCTGCGTTGCTCGCATCCGCGGGTGTTCCGTCCAGGGTGATGGTGCCTGGTGCTTGCAGTAATCGAGAGGTGCCAATCGAGGTGGCGAGACCAAAGTCCAGCACTTTCACATAACCGTCAAAGCGGACCATGATGTTTTCAGGTTTCAGGTCGCAATGGATAATGCCCGCACGGTGTGCGGCACGGAGCGCTTCCAGCACCTGTCGGGCAACTTCGAGGTTTCGTTCGATTGGCAGCGCCCGCTTGAACCACTCACGCAGCGTCTCGCCTTCCACTAGTTCCGTCACCAGATAGTTGGGACCAACGTCGTGGAGCGTGCAGATATTGGGATGATTGAGCGCGGCAATCGCTTTAGCTTCTCGCTCGAATCGTTCGCTGAATCGCTCGGCGGAGATCTTGATTGCGACCTCGCGGTTCAACCGCCGGTCAAAGGCGCGATAGACCTTCCCCATCCCGCCGCTCCCCAGCAGGCTGCGAATTTCATAGGGTCCGAGTTGCGAACCCGGGGCTAGTCCTGTCGCGCCAAAAGACGAGTTTGAACCCGTTCCCGAAATACATGCAAGAAGCGGCGCCTCGCCAAAGTCGCCGGCGTGATCGTGGCCAGCGAGCATCGCTTCAACTTCACTCCGCAGCCCAGGATCGTTGCCACACTTGTCAGCAAAAAGCAATTCGCGGGCTGCCGGATCGCGTAAGCGTGCGGCATGGAACAATTCCGTGATCTGATGCCACCGCTCAGGCTTCATTGCAAGCCTTTCCGCTAAGACGGTTGTAGAGCCATGCACGCGCTGCTTGCCACTCCCGCTCCACGCTGGCAACGGAAATGCCAAGCACGTGGCCAGCTTCTTCGAGCGATAATCCCGCAAAAAAACGCAGCTAAGAGATCTGGCTCTTGCGGGCATCGAAACCCGCGAGTTCGCTGAGCGCATTATCCAAGTCCAAAACCTCTACCTCGCGAAGACCGCGCTGCGCAACGTTTTCATCCAATGTGATTCTCGTCCATTGCCCTGACCGCTTGTTCATCTTGCGGGCCCGCGCACGGTCAACGAGGATGCGACGCATCATCTGCGCGGCCACGCCGAAAAACTGCGCGCGATTTTGCCAGGCAGCGCGATCTTGTTTGATGAGCCTAAGGTAAACCTCATGAACGAGCGCGGTGGGCTGCAACGTGTCGCCGGGTCGTTCACGACGCAGATAGGCAGCCGCACGCCGCCGAAGCTCCTGATAGACGACCGCCAGAAGTTGGTCCCGGGCCTCAAGGTCTCCGCCTCGCCAAGCCTGCAGCAGACGGCTTACCTCTTGCTCGGACTGTTGCTCGCTGCCCATTGCTCAATTCGGAGGGGGCGCACAGTTTGTCTCATTCCGGGGCCGTGAGCAAGTTTTTCCCGAATTCTCGCGTCTCGAGCAGGACGGTTAGGCACTTCGCCGAAGCCCCAAGGAGAATTACATGACAAACACAACCAAATCCACGATCTTTGCCGCAATGTTCGCAACCCTCTTGATCCCAGGCTTTGCCAACACGCTCAACGCTCAGGATCGATGCAGCACCGCCAGTTTGCAAGGCAGCTACGCCTTCCACGTGAGCGGAACAAACGTTTCAAATCAGAACCTACCCCCGGGGCCTTTTGCCGCCGTCGGAAAAAACACATATGACGGACGAGGACACATGAGCGGAGTGATGGTCGTAAGCGCCGGCGGAGGCATGATCACTTCCAACTACACAGGCACGTACACGCTGAACGCCGACTGTACCGGAACAAAATCTGCGTCTCTCGACATTGGGCTCACCGTGGGCTTTAGTTTTGTTATGGACGATGATCTGCGCGAAATCCGGATGATTGCAACGGGCGCTGCACCAAGCGGCACTCAGCTCCAACAAGGGGTTACCGTGAGCGGCACTGCCAGACAGCTAACAACCGGGTCGAAAGACAGGGACTGAGTAGCGGCAGCTGGGTTCTATAAAAGGCGATGTCTAGAGGAAACGCTCTTCTTGATGAGTCGGAGAGGAGTTGCTCGACATCGAGCCTCATTGGGATCTGAGAATGGTGACAGGAACTTCGGGCCTTCCTCACAAGGTGGGAGAACAGATCCGCGCGCCCGAATGCCATCGCTTCACCTGATCCGAGATCCTTTGCCTATAATCTCCCGCATGCGCTTTCGACTCTTGCTCCCAATGCTCTGTTGTTTGGCTGTCTACGGCCAGCAAACGCCTCCGGATAACTCGCAGCCGCGGCCTGCTCCCAAGGTTTCTGCTACCACCCGTTTGCTGAACGCGAAGACTGTGTTCGTAAAGAACATCGCCGGGAGCGATATACCGTTCGAGATCGTGAATAACGCGATCATTGGGTGGCCGCGCTACATGGTTGTGGATGCGTCCGATAAGGCCGATCTTGTTATCGAGATATCCTCGCCGGAGGGGCCGAAGAAGAAAGAGGACAGTGGCGGGACCAGCGTAAGAGGCAGCAGTGGGGGTAGAGATCCGCGCGCGATGCAGGGCCCGACCACGTCGAACACGAGCACCGACGTCAAACTCCTCGTCCGCGACGCCCACACCAGGGCCATTCTGTGGGCCGGCACCGAACCTGCCAGGGAAGCCTTCCGCGACTCAAAGACCGAAGAAAACCTCGAAGCTGCCGCCCAGAAATTGGTGCAGAAGCTTCGCGATCGGGTGGAGCCTGCGCAGTAAGAAAGCTGCTGGCAGCTGCCAAGTGGGGGACTTCAAGACCTATTCCGGCGTGGGAGCCGGTCGTACTTCACCGGACTCTTGGGGCGGATGAGGTCTCGGGGTCTACGCTACATGCCAGTTTGAACGTCAGGAAATTCCCTGTTAACTCCCTGCAAATTCCCTGCTCAACGGAGAGCGTGCATCATTTTGTCTATAGGCCTTTTGTTTTCAAGAGCTAAGGCTGAAGATTGAAAATTCCCTGTTAATCCCTGTTCCGCGGACAGAATTTTCGGATTTTGGGCATAAATCGAGGATTTTTGGCGTGAAAATGAAAAACCCCTGTAAATTTCCCTGTTATTGGAAAATTCCGCTCACCGGCGGGTTCAGCTCCCCCCAAAAATTCACTGATTAACCGCTTAGGTGGTGGCGATCGGTTCGTGCTCCGCTTCCAGCCGGAGGGTGTGTTTCATCTCAGTTTTGGGCAGCTGGGATATGTAGTCCAGAAACGCCTGCACGGCGGCGGCTCCGTCTTTATATCCCTGCTCGATCGCTGGGCGCACGATTTTGCCGTCGAAATCCAGGAGCGTTGCGGCTAGGGGCGTGATCGGACGGATGGTGAACGCCTTCAAATAACGGTAGGTATGCTCGCCGATCTCCAGGATGAGCTGTTCGGGGCGCATGCCGATCTTGCCGGCATAGCTCTCACAAATCTGATTCACGCTTTGCAGCAGCCGCAATTCGGCGAGCACGTTGCGCGACATCAGGATGTCGAAGGCGCGCATGCCGACGTCAAGAAAGGTTTTGATTTTGGGAACGATTTCCTTTTCAGGATCGACGGTGATTAGAAACACCACGTCGGCTCCCAGCCGGATGGCTGCGCTGATGGGCTGCTTGGCCACGAGGCCGCCATCAGACCACAATCCGCCGTGCATCTTCACCGGCTCATAGGCAATGGGAAACGCAGACGATGCGATTACGGCATTGATGAGATCGTATGTATGCTCGAAATGCGAGCGGATGAACGCGGGATCTGCTCCCGGATCTTTCTCGAGTTCGTCCAGCTTTTTGTTGACGAAATATTTCTCGCGTCCGGTATAGAGCTCGGCGGCCGTCATTACCAGCCGGATAGGAGAGCGTCGCAGTCGCCGCAGATGAATTCGTTTCTTCAGAAATCGCGCGCGCTCGTAATTCTGAAAGAGTCCGGAATGAAGAGGCGACTTCAAAATGCGATGGCTGACGCGGCTGGCAGCGTTGCGCAGAATCGGCCACGCGAGCGCGACCGCGAGCAATGCGATTCCGAGATATAGATCGGTGCGCGGCGTGAACTCGAATCCTTTGTCAGCCCTGAACCGCACGTGCGTCGAAATCAACAGCCAGAACACGAATGTCAGAATCACGAAATTCGCCGCTATCGAGGTAGTGAACTTCTTTTGGTCCGGAGTCCAGCGGCTCTTGCGCATGGCGTGAATAACGACGTAATAGGCGTAGGAAAGTTCGGAGTAGGAAAACAGGATGGTCAATCCCACAACTCCCAGCAGCAGCCAGGTGAGCAGAGGACTATCTTGACGGAAATAGATGCCGAACCGATGCATCAGGTCGGCGGCCGCATTCCCGAATCCGGCGGTTGCAGCAACCAATCCGGCAAGAATAATGATGTAGCGCGACCAATCAATGCCGACCGTCGTGGGAGTGAGATCGAGCCAGCCCTGTACCAGTGGCTCGGCGTTGCCGACGTAGCCGCGTCCATGGCCGGCGTAGGAAGCACCGTTAATGGCGCCGATGGAAGTTGTGCTGAGAATGTGGGTGGGTAAACGCGCGTCCTGGAATGCGAGTAGGACTCCAGCTTCGTAGGCGCCGCGCGCGCCGCCTCCGGACAACACTACGGCGATGCGTCCCGCAAATTGCTTCCACAGCCGAATTGGATCGTTCGGCAAGCTTGCGCGGAACTGCCGGCGCTCGTCTTCGAGCAAATTCAGAGGTTCAAGATGAATGTCGATAAACGCAGCATACCGCGATTTCCACTCGCTGGTGTCGGTTACTCCGGTACCTGCCCGGTTGTATCTGGATGCAGCTAAGTACGTTATTAATGAATCGTCAAGGCGGAGACTTTGGATTTAGGAGGCTCGGCAAGTGCCGGGATTCTCGGCTTGGCGGTTTGCACGGCGACGGCAACATTGGGAGTCTTTGGTCCCAGGCAGCCGCCTTTGCAGGCGGCGGTTTTGGACGCACAAATCCAGGTGCATCCGCGCACCTCGCGGCTTCCCTCCTTTATTAAGCGAGGCTGGCAACAGGACCATCCTCCAGGACGGCAGGCTAAGGCGCCATAGCCTCCGGAGACTGCCTGAAATTGCATCACGAATGACAACATTGAGCTGGAGATTCGCTGCTGCTGATGCTGAAATCCAGTCAGCGTCGGCTGCCGGCGTGCGCGCCGGATGGGAGCACGAACTGCAAGAGCTTTGCGATGGAGATCGCGAAACAATAGCGTGCCATATCGCTTTCTGGTCTTCTTATAGATGGCTTCCGAGCGGCTTGAAATCTCGATGAGATTCCTGGACGATCGTACAAGATCGCGCATCTCTGCCGATTGCTGTGCTGCGCGCAGCGCGTGAGCGCGCTTATTGCGGTTGCGCAACTTCGTTGCAGCTCGCGTCCGCGAGCGCAGGATCAGCGTGTCATGATCGAGGCGAGTAAGCAGTGCGTCAATTTGGCGAAAGGTAGAGAAGGGCTGGTCCGCAAGCGAAAGCTTACGTGCAGGTGGACGAGCCGTGGTTTCCGGAATGTCTCCCCCAATCGCAAACGCAGCTTGCGCAAGCGCCCCGAGGACAATGACAAGCACTGCCGTCCTCATGATCCCGCCGCCGAAGTCTGCTGCAGAGCTAAAAGAAGTTGAGTGAACTGGAGACGGTCGCCTGGGCATTCGGTTCGGGAAACGTCACTGTGCGGCATGATGTGCTGCAGCGGAATGTTGTATTTCTCGCGCAATTGCCTACAGAGCCGCACCAGAGAAGCCATTTGCGCCTTGGTGGGTCGCATTGGTCCTTTTCTTCCGCGCGGATTGTCGGCAGAGCTGAAATCGCCGACGAGAGCTATCCCGAGATAAGAGTTGTACCCACGCGCGTGAGCTCCTTCGCAACGCTCCGGCCTTCCAGCTCTGACCTCTCCATTTGGCAAGATGAGATAGTGATAGGCGATGTGATAGGTCTTCCCGAAGCAGGAAATCTCCAGTCCGTGAGAGTAATGAAAAGTATCGATCGCTCCTTCCGCTTGCCGGTTCTTGGTAGCAACGAGAACAGAATGATGGACGATGATGCCGGCCGGAGTAATGGTGTTGAAGAAGGAACCTACGTCGAGGACGTATCCACTCGTCACGGTGGATGACATCGTGCTGCCGGAGAGAAGACTCTGCGGGTCCTGAGGATGACCATAGAGCCTGCCGGTTTCGGCGGCATCAAGCTTGAGGGCTGCGTCGTCCAGACCGACTCCTCGAAGCGAGTTGCCGGTCCGAACATAGGCGAACGCATCGCGGCTGAGCTCCACCTGATCCAGAGTCGCCCGGTCTCGGGTCGATGGACCTGGTCCTGCCGTAATCCTGACGCCAACATCCAGGCCGTGCACAAGAGTCTGGCGGACGCGATCGTTCACGATAAACAGCAACAGTGCGCCTTGCACCTGGGTTTGTGATGAGTTCGACAGAGTCCCCACGGCGGGGCTGATCCAGTCACCAATGCTGTTGCGGCATGTGACGAACCCTGAAGCGTTTGCATTGGCACCGTCCGGAAAAGCGGCAAAGCATAACGTTCGATTGAGAATTGCGTCGGAAACTGCGTTGTTCGAATCCGCAATGAGTTGCAATAAGATGTTGCCGCTTTCACGGAGTCGCGCTATAACGGCAGACTGCGGCGGCGGGGCCTCTCGTTTTTGCGCAACCACCGGCGGCTGCGGAACGGTTACTTTTGCCCGGTGTTGGCGCGAGCAACCGGCCATAATCACGCAGAGAAGCAGCAGATACCTATGCAGCTGAGTTTTGTGCTGGAAGATCACGGTGCGTCGATGTTCATAGCAGAAGCGAGTTGTTGCTGGCGGGATGGCTTTCGTGAAAGAGAATCGAAAGCTGCTGGCATCGACAGGTGCGAGCGGAGCTCCGGCTCGTTTCATGTGGGGTCTGAGTGAAATCAACGCGTCGCTACGCTCGTCGAATTTATACTGGGTGTGGTAACCCGAGGTCCCCCCGCAGCATGGCAGAACCGGTTCCGATCTGGCACGAAGGCGATCAAGGCGAGCAACCATCTGCCTTTGCGCTGAGGCCTTGGGTTGTAACGCCGGAGCTAGAGGCATCTGCAGCCCGGCTCTTGGCAATGTCTGGCGTCACTGGCGTGGCAATCGCCCACGAAGACCCCGCTCGGAACGGCATGGTATGCGTAGTGAGTTGTGGCCGCTCAGCGCCGCCCGCGGGAACGTTGCTGGATGTGAGCTCTGGAATTTCAGGTAGGTGCGTCAGAGAAAACCGGATGCTCCACAGCTTTGACACCCTGATCGATCCTCGAGTCAATCATCAAGCATGCGCAGAACTAGGCATCCGCTCTCTTGCTATCGCGCCCTTGCAGCGCAACTCACGATGCATCGGGGTACTTGAAGTCTTCTCCGAGCAGCCCGGTACTTTTGACGCGGAGACTCGCAAGAACGTCGAGGAAGAGGCGACGTTCCTTGCCGCACTGCTCGATCCCAAGGATGAGGATGAACTGAATCATTCGGAACCCGTTCGGCTCAAGGACTCAAAGAACGAGCTGGCGAGTGCCACGGATAAGTTGCCGATGCGCAAGCTGGCTACAGGCTCTACTGCGACGCCGGAGACTACTTCTGGCATTACGGAGCCGCTATCGCTCGGTCCGTCGCTTCCTCAGACGTCATTTCTCTCTCGTGAAAGAGGTCGGCTCCGGGTGATGCTTCTTGTTGGTGCCGGACTCCTCGGAACCTCTGGCTTTTTCTTCATCCGTAATGCTGATCGCAACTCTGATCCACCGCGGGTTTCTGTCTCAATACCAACCGTCGCAACTTCGGGCTCACCGAGAGTCATTCCTCAGGCTCTTCCCACCAAGTTTTCTGAGTACGAAGCTGACAATGTGGTAAGTGCGCCGATGCGCAAGCTGATGGAGTCAGCTGCCTCCGGAGATGTGAAGGCTCAGATTTCCCTCGCTGACCGGTACAGAAGGGGCGACAGCGTACGCGCGGACAAAGTGAAAGCGGCCACCTGGTACATCATTGCCGGTACGCATGGAAGCGAGCGCGCCAAGAAAGAGTCTGTGTTGATCACACACGACCTGCCGCAGTTTGAAATCGGAGAGATCCGATTCAACCTGGGGAAAATGTATTCGGATGGCATTGGGGGTCAGCGCGACTTGGTCAGCGCCTATTCATGGTTCGCCCTCGCCCAGGCTGCGGGGGACGTACGAGCGCAGTCGGAACAGGAAAAGCTCGAACACGTTATGACCGATGCGCAGACCTCCGAAGCTTTCCATCGAGCTTCCGAGTGGCTTGCCGCGCATCGCACGCGGGCACACCATGCGCGAGACACCATTGCGCTTGTGCCTCCGAACAAGTAGGAGTGCAGAACAGTGGTAGCGCTGGCTGCGGTTCATTGTAGGGACTCATGAGAAATATCCATGATGTGATTCGGGAAAAGGAGGCGCTGCTCGCTCAAGTGAACGAGGAACTTGCGGCCCTCCGAGTCGCTCTCCGCTTGCTTACTGACGGCTCGGAGCAATCCGTATCTCCGAGCCAAGATCAGAGGTTCGCAACCCAACGCGAGGAACCCGCGAGAGTACCAGCTGGACGCATCAAGAATTTTCCGTAGCTTTTTTTTGTTGGCTCGAAAGAGAGAGTACGCACAATCGAAGTGCTACACTTGCGCTCTTTGACATGCGCACCCCACATCACGTCGGCCTCGCAGCGATCCTCTGCAGTCTCTTGTTTCTTTCAGCATGTCACGATCCAGCGCGTCCTGGAAAAAAGCAGGGCGAACCAATCAACACGGCGCTGCTATGCGCATGCAAGCCCACTCACATCACCAAAGATGACTGGCGGATTGAGTTCAAGAATGGAGATCTGCCTGGTGGTGAGCCGGAACAAACGAGTGTCGGGACGATGCTGTCATGGCCGGAAGGCCCCGAGCCTGGGCCACGAACTCCGCGTTCGGAAAAAGAGCTAAAGCTCTACCGAATTCCCAAGGCATATCTGCAGACGGTTTTCTTCCGGAAAAGCGATTGCGATCTTCACCTGGAGATCTCCGAAACTTCAGATAAGAACGCTCCCAGAATGATCATTGAGACCCCGGGAGCCGCGGAATACTGTCCGGCGAGAACGCAGATTTATACTGAGCTGCAACGACGAGGAATCGGCGTCACCGATCTGAATCAAGAACTCGCATCGCCTCTGCCGGTGCAAATAGTCGGTGTTCCCTTCCGCGATCAGGCGCACCCGGTATGGTTTGCCAGAGGCAGCGACAGAGTCGCGACGCTGTGGGAACTACATCCGGCGATCGTGCAAGTGCTCCCGTAAGTTTCAGGGATAGAGGCGAAGGTCTCCATGCGGAGACGTCTGTCTCGAGCATCGCAACCCCAATAAAGAGGAACATTCCGTCCGCTTGACGCCAGGCGTATGGTTATGTGGCCATGAGCGCCACGGCCGTTCAACGAAACCTGACGCGAAGCCCAGCCGCCCTCATCGTTTTACTCTCTCTCTCGCTGGTGATCGCCTATGTGGATCGTGGAAACCTTTCCATTGCCGCACCACTGATAAAGGATGAACTCGGGCTCAGCGCTTCTCAGCTCGGGATTCTTCTTTCTGCATTCTTCTGGTCGTACACGCCATTTCAGATTGTCTCCGGGTGGCTGGCCGATCGCTTCGATCCCAGTTGGATTCTCGCCGCAGGATTCGCCGTGTGGTCGTTGGCCACCATGATCACCGGAGTCGTTCACGGCATAGCCATGCTGCTGGTGCTTCGCGTGATGCTAGGCATTGGCGAATCAGTGACCTTTCCCGCCTACGCAACCATTCTCTCTCGGCATTTACCTGAGCATCGTCGCGGTATCGCGAACGCTGCCATCATGACTGGGACCGCGCTGGGGCCGGCGATTGGGACGTTAGCCGGTGGCACTCTGATCGCGATGTTCGGCTGGCGGCCCGTCTTCGTCGTGCTCGGCGTGATTACTCTTGGATGGCTGGTGCCATGGACCGTGTCCATGCCTCGCTCGCAGCGGTCATTCACGCGCGCTCCTTCTCCGCGTAGCCTGGATATCGTGCGCCATCGTTCCTTCTGGGGCGGCGCCATTGGACACTTCAGCATTAATTACCTCGCCTATTTCGTCCTTACCTGGATGCCTTTCTATCTCGTCCGCGAAAAGCACTTTTCTCTGCCCACAATGGGAAAACTCGCTGCCCTTTTCTATGTAGTCGAGGCTTCGTTCACGATGGTGACCGGCGCACTAACTGATCGAGCGATCCGTAGAGGATGCTCTCCGACCATCGCACGGAAAACTGCGATGTTCGTCGGACACACGCTGACTGCCGGCGCACTCGCCTGCTGGATGCTCGCCGGACCGCGCTGGTTCTTTCTCTGTGTATTCGTCACATTTGCCTCATGGGGAGTCGCAGCTACAGGAATCTTCGCCTTTCCCCAGGCGCTCGCTGGACCGCAAGCGTCAGGAAAGTGGACCGGTCTGCAGAACTGCTTTGCCAACATGGCGGGCATCATCGCGCCGGCGATGACCGGATTTCTCTTGGAGTGGACCGGCAGCTTTGCCGTGACTCTAGCCGCTACTGCTGCGGTCATGTTTATCGGCGGCCTCGCTTGGCTGGTTGTGGTGGGGCCTTTGGAGCAAGTTACGTTCTCAAGAGCTGCAGATGCACAAGCAACCGTCGATTAACGAAGCGGGTGGGAAGAAAAGGCGCAGCAGAATCGGTGACTCTACTGGAATCGTTGGACAGCGGCCGCTGACTGCGAAGGCATTCCAACGCGAACCGGAACCCGCGTATACCGAATCCAGGTTTCTCCGCCGACGTACGTCAAGGTGAATCCCATCCAGAAAGCGATTCCGAAAAACTCATGCGGAGTAAGTCCGGTGAGAGAACTCGTGGCGAAGAATACTCCCATAACCGGCCGCACCGTAGCAATGCCGAGAGCGATCGACATCGCGCGAATCACCCATTCGCGATGAAGCGCGACCTCTCCACGACGGATCTGAACAAAAGCTTTCGTCAATGCCAAAAGAAAGAAGGCATCAAAAAACACCGCTGCCGAGGCTTCCAGCGGACCGCCGATCGGTCGCCGGCTCATGGGGAGCGCGGAGATCCCGATGACCACTCCAAGCAGCATCGTTGCGCGGCCCATCCAACGATGCGCACGAAGATGACGATTCCGAAATGAGCGGGAGAACTGGAAGGGAACCAGGATCACGAATATCAATCCTGGAACAATGTGGACCAAGGTCAGGATAGGTTTCGCGGCAAAGGCTTCATCCAAACCGGCAAACCGAGCAGGAGGATTGCGCGGCGGGTACGCCAATGCCAGCATCCGCCGAATCACTACGGCAGACGCGATCACGCAAAGAAAGATCAAGCCGATCCACATGATCCTGCGTAAGCGGATTCTTGATTGCGGCGAACTATCCGCGGCGGTATTCACAATGTGCGCCCAACTGACATTGACCAGCGTCAGTGCTCATTTGCCTGATTGTAGGCCTGGAACGTTCCTCGATTTTCAAGGCCAAATCATCTGGGCACTGTTGGATTGAGATTGCGGCAGACACTCTCGCGAGGCCAGAAGCGAGTAAAAGAAGAGCTCGATTCGCAGGGGATGTTTCGTTTATCGCAGGACCCCATCCTTGCAGGATGCAGGGATGGGGCACGCGATGGTTCGTCGAACTAGGAAGACGGAGATGGACTCGAAGCTTACAGTCCACGTCCGCCGAATTTCGGATGGAAAGTGACGCCGAACGCCAGCCGAATGTTGTTCTGGGTCGCGCTGCCGAAACGGGTGATGAGGTAGTCCGCCTGGAAGAGTCGGATGGAAATTGCGTCTGAAGCTCTCCAGTCATAGCCGCCGCCAAATGCTGTGGCGAAGGCGTTGTCTGATACGGAAACGTTGGTTCCCAAAAAGTTGGCGGTAACGCTTTCATGCGCAAAGCCAGCGAGGCCGTGGAAGAAAGCGGAACCCTTGTCATTGCCCATCTTGATTTCGGGACCAAACATGTAGGTGTAGATGTGGTTGGTGGCTCCGCTCTCGGTCTTGTAGGTGCCATCGACATCGGCGGTGAGGCCGAACTTCGGTGTCATCCTGAACGTTGCCATGCTCTCCCAGCCGTTTTGGTTAACTGCGCTTGCACCCTGGCCAGGGTTAAAGCGGACAAATGAATATCCGCCGAAGACGTCAAGCTTGTCTGACGACTTCTGCGCGAAGAGCGAGAAGCTCGTAGCAAGCACAAATAAACTGGCAACCAGAATCTTCTTCATTAAGTAGTTCCTCCCGGTGACGAACAAATCTTGTTCGTCTCTCAATTGAATTTCTGGGGGCAATTAGCGGCAACAATAGGCTGAACAGGGGTGGGGCGGAAAGAGTCCTATGGACTGTAACGTTACCTGCGACTTAGGTAACGTTTACAGCTCAGATAACAGGCTGCAAAGCTGGGCCTATTGCCATTTACCGGAACCCTCGACGATGGTCACATACCGATCAATGGGCAAGTTTGTGAACCGCTCGAGCAGTCCGCTGGGTTGGGGCCACTTAACTTCGACCCAATCGATCTTGGCCCGCTTGCCAATTCCGAGCACAATGCGAGGGTCGTGCGATGACAGATAGCTTCCCCCACCCACCTTCATCCGGCTCCGCTTGAGATCGCCGGCCTGATAGGTAATGCGCGCGCCAATGGCGTCGGGATTCGATTTCTTGCCGACCAGACGTACACCGAGCCAATGGTTGTGAGATCCGATCTCGTTGCGCAGCAGGACGGGCACCTCGTCATTATTGGTGACTAGGACGTCGATTGCGCCATCATTATTGAAGTCACCGAGGGCAAGCCCGCGCGCTGGCAAGTACTGGGCAAACACCGGTCCGCTCTCCTGACTCACATTCGTGAACGTCTTGCCATCGTTGTGGAACAGCAAAAGCGGCTCGCGATACGTCACATGCGGCCTGAGCTTATCGACCAAATCATCGGGGTGGCCGTTGGCTAGGAACAAATCGAGGTTCCCATCGTTGTCATAATCAAAGAATTTCAGTCCCCAGCCACTCATCAATTGCGTCGGAGATCCCACTCCCGAGGAGAGAATCTTGTCTTCGAAAGCTTCGTCTCCGCGGTTCTGATACAGAGAAAACATTTCATGATCCAGATTGGAAACGAATAAATCCATCCATCCGTCCTGATTGAAGTCGGCCGAGTCAACCCCCATACCAGAGCGGGCATTGCCGTGAGCGCCAAATCCAACATTGGCGGTGAAGCCAATCTCTTCAAACCGGCCACGACCCCGGTTCGCGAAAAGAAAATTGGCGACGGTATCATTTGCGACGAAGAGATCCATCCGTCCGTCGTTATTAATATCAGTGGCAACTACGCCCCATGACTTCCCGGGGTTATCGGTGATCCCTGTTTCCTGGCTTACGTCAGTGAATGTGCCGTCGCCATTGTTATGGAATAACCAACTGGGCATCGGACGGTATGCCTTCGGATAGCAATATTCAATCTTGCCTTCCAGTCCAGAGACGTTTGGAGCGGCACAACGGTGGTGCTTTGATTTATCAAAATCAACGAAGCGACAGACGAATAAGTCGAGGCGTCCGTCGTCGTCGTAGTCAAACCACACCGCGCTCGATGCCCACCCTGGAGCAGCGACTCCGGCCTTCTCAGTCACATCGGTAAAGGTGCCATTACCGTTGTTGTGGTAGAGAACGCTTCGACCGTACTGCGTTACGTAAAGGTCGGGGAATCCATCTCCGTCATAATCACCAACTGCTACTCCCTGACCGTAGCCTCCACCTGAAACTCCCGCCTTCTCCGTTACATCGGTGAAGGTGCCGTCCTGATTGTTATGGTAGAGAGCATTTCGCAGTGGCTGAGCAGGCTTGAAGAAATCACAAGGTCCACTGTTCACCAGATAGATGTCCATCCAGCCGTCACTGTCGTAATCGAGGAATGCGCATCCTGCGCCTGTCGATTCCGGCAGATACTTCTCGGCCGATTTTCCCGCAGTGTGTTTCCAACGAATGCCGCTCTCAGACGACGGAATCTCGACGAACGGATAGGTGTCGTTGCCAAACGCAAAAGCCCTGCGCGAAAACCCGCCCAAGGCGAGGCTGCCGAACATGAGTCGGAGAAAATCCCGGCGGGAACTGAAAGAGAAGTGGGGTTGGACGCTCACGAAGGAATGCGGAGACCTAGATCATTTGGGGGGTTGGCCAGAGGAGGTGCCATTATTGGACGAGTTGCCCATCACGCCCTCTGCGATTTTGCGTTTCACCTGTTCCAGGTTTTCAGCGGATTCGCGCTGCAGCGCTGCTTCTCGGTTTGCATCTTCCTTTCTGCCGTCGCCGCCGTAGGCCAGCGCCAGTTGATAATGACCAGTGGGACTGTCCGGTTGCAGTTTCTCATACCGCTCGAGCGCGGGGATGGCGTCCTTGTAGCGCTTGGCTGAAACCAGCGACATTCCAAGTCCCAAGTAGGCTTCGGAAAAACTAGTATCGAGCTTGGTTGCGCGAGAAAAGTGGCGCACGGCAACCGCCCAATCGCTATCTTGACGGGCGAGCTCGCCTAGCACGTATTCTGCCCCAGCATTTTTTGGATCCAGCTCCAGCTCTTGCTCGAGATTCTCTTTCGCTTCCTTAAGACTCGCGGATGGATCCTGCTTCGAAAGCAAGACGCGCGCCAGACGGTAGTGAATGCCAGCCAGTAGAGGATTCATCTCCAGGATCTTGCGGTATTCCACTGCTGCCTCGTCGTATTTACCCTGCACTTCCAGCGATTCAGCGCTGAGTTGATGTACCTGGTAGGAGAAGGGAGCCTCGCGCATGAGGTCCTGCGACGCTCGTTGAGACAGATCGGAATAAGCATGTGTCGCCGCATAAAGCACCTCTGGATCGCGCGGGAATTCGCGTGTCAATACTTCTAGGAACGTGAGGGAATCGAGAAAGGCATTGTGGGTCATGGCGCAATGCAATCCGTCCAATCCGAGTCTCTTCTGAACCACTCTATCCGTGACACGATGGACAGACGTTTTCAGCAACGGCATGGCTTCATCGCAATGGCCGTTTTCAGCCAAGTCGATGCTGCGCTCGACGGTTGTCTGGGTGCCCACTTTGGGACTCTTTGCCGCAACCTGAGCAGAACCCATCAACGGCATCGACATTATCGATAACACGGCAAGAGTGAAAAACAACCCGGTCGAGATTGTTGACATTTGCCGCATCATAACCCAGTTGACGCTAGCGCAGGGAAACACATACTCCGGGGGCGCATCGTTGCTTGCCTTCAGGGACGATAGGCACTTCCGGTTCTTCACAAAAATAAATGGCAGGCGCAAAGCGCCTGCCGTTGACCCCAACGTTGCTTAGAAGTAAAACTTCAAAGCAAGCTGCAGCTGTCTTGCTCCCTGAGATCCAGTCACCTGTCCAAATACAGGGCTACCTGGATCGAAGGAGCCGCTAGCCGGACCTCCTGAGAAGTTCAGCACCCTGTGATTAAAGGCATTGAGGGCTTCGAGGCGGAACTCGAACCTCTTAACTTCGCCAATCGGGATTTGCTTGTGCAGCCCAAGATCAACATTTGCGTACCCTGGGCCCCGCCCGTTTCCTACCGAACAGGTTCCGAAAGTGTTCGGAGCTGCATCTGTGACGTTGCTCGTATCGAACCATTGAATCGAGCCAGGAGTGTTCGTAGCCGCATTACCCGGCACGTACTTGTTGACGGTACGTAGCGAACCGTTGCAACTGGGTCGCTCGCTTAGGAAGTAACTTCCAATTCCGTTCGTATTCGATGGATCTCCTTGGAAGTTTCCCCACCCGCCAAATTCGTTCAGCGTAAGAGCATTGCCACTATGCAGCGTCACGATCCCGCTGACTTCCCAATTTCCTACAACAGCGTTAAGTCCAGCAGGCAAATCATGGCCGAAGGCCTTGCCGCGACCCACAGGGATCTGATAAGTAGCGTAGCTCGATAAGATATGCTTCTGATCGAAGTAACATGGACCAAATTCAGAAGCCCCATCATAAGCATTTTGCCAACCCGGCTGCCCACCAGAGCTCTGCGCCTGCGTGCTGCCCCAACCGGTTCCGAAATAACCGGGCGAGTTGCTTATGCACTTGGAGTAGGTGTAAGCCACCTGAGCTTCAAGCCCATTCGTCATCGTCTTTTTCAGGACAGCCTGTAAGGCATCGTATCGCTGAGCCGAGTTGGAGAATGTCGCGCCCGCGATCGCATTGCTTCCGCCGAGGCTGGAATTATCCGCGGCATAGAGCGACCCCTTGGTTCCGCCACCCAAGAAAGGCCCGGCAACTTTCGAAACGATAAGCTGGCCAGGTTTCGCGATTGAACCTTGGGCGTTCAGGCCTTCGAGTTGCGTTATGTCCATAAAATTGAGCAGGTGAGTCCCATGTTGGCCCACGTACCCGATCTGCCCTGTCAAGGAGTTGCTGAACTGGTGCTGAATGGTTAAATTCCATTGTTGCGCCATGGCAGGCCGGAATCCTGGATCGAATACTCTGATCCGAATCCCCGCATAGCATGAGAAGTTGATGCTGGCGCACGGTGGGACAGAAGGTCCAAAGCCGTTGCTGATGTTTCCCGCTTTGGCACTCTCATTTGCTCCAAAGAATGGTGGATTTTGCGTGAGTTCCTCGTTCGCGCCGCCGCCTTCCGCATATTCGGAGATGCTGTAGCCGCCGCGAACCACGGTCTTTCCACCAAGGGCTGAGGGCGACCACGCAAAACCAAGCCGGGGCAACCAATCCCCGATACCCAAATAGTTGTTGTAGAGAGCACGGTTGTTGCCGTTCTGATTCGGCAACTCAATCGCACCCGTAGTCAAGCCAAAATTGACGATCTGATCGTGTATTTCGTAAAGCGGAGTGTGGTCTTCAAACCGCACGCCGAGATTCAAAGTGAGGGTGTCGGTTAGCCGCCATCCATCCTGAACGTAGGCGCCGTATACATTTCCGCGTAGACCGAAGAGGGTATTGGTATTGCCATCTCTGAATCCGCCGCCCACATTGCCCAGCCATAGATCAGCCTCTGAAGCGCCTGTCAAATTGCTGATGCTCAACGAACCAAGCTCGCCATTGTTTCCGCCGTAGTCGTAGTTTTGCCGCTCACGAATGTACTGAAAGCCGACATGAGTAATGTGGCGGCCATGTGTCAGAATCACGTTATCTTCGAATTGCCCTTCGGTAGTGTGGAAGATCTGCACGGCTCCAATGTTGCCGAGCGAAGGGCTTCCTTTTCCCAAAGCGGAAATCTGAATATTCAGCAATCCCGGCGCAAGGGCGTTCGCTCCGGAAATCCCAATCTGTTCGCCAAACTTTCCAAGAACATCAGTGGTGGTTCCAGCTTGGGTGAAGTGTACGCCACTGAATCCGAGGCGAGCCTCATTCAGCAGATTGGGCGTGAACGCGTGCGTCCAATTTGCGACCGCGTTTCTGACCGGTTCCTCAATGTTCGCACCGCCGCCGGAGGCAACGATGGGCAGGCCAGTGAGTTGCGGTTGCCGCAGGTTCATTTGCGACCATCTTCCAAAGATGTGATCCTTTGCCGAAATGGCATAATCGATCTTCAGATCGCCTTGGTCGTTATTGAGGCTATTGCCGCTCTTGAAGAAATAGTTGTTCGTAGCCGTGGTATTGATTTGCGGGAGTGGGTAAAACTTGGAGCCGAACAACGATGATGCGACCGGACTGATGGTCAATCCAGCCGCCGCCAAATTGTTTTTGGCGATCGGTGCCTTTGTCACGGGATTTGTGAGTTGAACGCCCGTCCCTCCAACGCAGGCTCCGCCGACGCCGGTAAAGGACCCGCCGAACTCGGTGCAGAGCTGTCCAAAATCACCGGCGCGCTCGTTGGACGTTAGAAGCTGTGCGCCCGTGGGGCCGGAGTTTACGGTCCGTTGTCCCTGATAATCGGCGAAGAAGAACAGCTTATTTTTTACGACCGGGCCACCGAAAGTGCCGCCGAATTGGTTATAGCGAAGCTCCGCCTTATTTTGTACGCCATTCGCATCGAAGCCGAGGATGCCTTTGAAGGCCGGCAATCCCTTCGTCATTCCCGCCCAATAATTATTGGCGTCGAGCGCGTCATTGCGGAAAAACTCGAAGATGTTGCCATGAAATTGATTGGTGCCAGATTTGATACTTGCGCTGACAACGCCGCCTTCATAGTTGCCAAATTCCGCGGATGCGTTCTGCGTGATCAGGTTGAACTCTTGAATCGCGTCGATGCTGGGAGTGTACCCGACCTCATCGTTCTTGCTTTCGTTGTTTACCTGCCCATCAAGCAGGAATTCGTTCGCTTGCTCCCGGTTGCCGTTGATGTATGGCCGACCGGAGTTAACCATGTTCTGAGGCTCCCTCATGGAGCTCGGATTCACGTTCGTGGATCCGGGAGCGAGCAAGGTGAGCTGAACGTAATTGCGCGAAGCGAGCGGCAGACTGGCATTAGTGGTCGCATCGATGACCGTACTCACTTCGGTGCTCTGCGTCTGCAGGATTGGAGCCTCTGAGCTGACTTCAACGGTTTCGCTGACCGCTCCCAGCTTCAATTGAAAATCCAAGCGCGCCGTCTGATTCAGATTCAAGACGACCGAGGAATGCACCATCTTTTGGAATCCCGGATTCTCGACCGATACTTTGTACGAACCGATGGGAATCCGATTTATGTTGTAGACGCCAGCATCGTTTGTACGAGCGCTGAACGCCGTACCACGCTCGGTGTCGGTCGCAACGGCGATCGCGCCCACGATCGGAGCGCCGCTCGGATCGGTGACCGTGCCCGTGATGTTGGCTGTGACTTCCTGTGACCATGTCGCTTGTGAGATGACCAGAAAGAAAGCAGCCAGAAGTGAAAGCCCCCGCAGGGATTGCAGTCTGCGTTTCACAAAGCCTCCTGAAAGCGCGAGAAATTTCTTGATTTCTCGCTCTGGGTTGATTAAGCTATATAGCACTATAGGTCATTGTCAAGAAAAAAATTGTCTTAATAGTCATAGAGTTGGAGGAGTTGCTCTATAGCAGTCTGTCGAATTATCTATAGCAGTTTCTTTGTTCGCCTATAGCAGATTCGGGCGGTCGAAAATGCAATCAGCCGCTTATAACGCAAAAAACAAACGACTCGGCGTAGCCGGCATCAAAAATTAGTTAGACGATCTCGAACATTGGATACTGAGGCGTGATGCGAAAGTCGATCGACGGCGCGACACAATCGAGCACTCGAGAATTGCAGGGACGCAAACCGTCTGCGAAAAAACCCACCTTCAAGAAACTGATCGCCACAAGCGGCAATGGCGATGGAGTTCCGGCATACCGGCGAATTCAAAGAGCGATCCGGCAGCAGATCGAGGGCGGCCAATCGCAGCCGGGCGAGGCGGTCGACTCGGAACGCGAGCTGGCCAGGATTCATCAGGTGAGCTTGATGACTGCGCGTCACGCGCTTGCCGAGCTGCAGCGTGAAGGCCTTGTTGAACGTCACCGGGGCTCGGGTACTTTTGTCGCGCCTCCCAGGATTGAATTTAACAAGCTGACCAGCTTCACCGAGCAGATGTCCGGTCGCAGCATGTCGGCTCAGTCGCGGGTGCTACACCTCAGCACCATTCAGGGAGAACACGACATTGCGGTTCGATTGGCCCTGCCCGCAACCAGCCGGCTATTGGTAATCGAACGGCTGCGAGAAGCCGGTGGTGAACCATTTGCTTTGGAAATGTCCTATCTTCCGGCCGATGATTACGGACGCATTACGCGCGCACAACTCGAGCGAGGTTCCCTGTTCGTGCTGCTGGAGAGAGATTACGGAACCAAGATCGCTTATGCGGATGAAGACGTGGACTCCACTGTCGCGGAACCAAGGACTGCCGCATTTCTGCGAGTGCCCTCGGGTGCGCCTCTGCTAAGAATTCGTCAAACCATCTTCTCGGCCGAAGGTAAAGCGATGTTGTACGTCCTGGGACTCTATCGCTCCGACCGCCACATACTGCACATCCGTCGCTTTCGCTAGCCCGCGGTTTGCTAAATCTAGACTTCGGAAGTTGCTCTTATTGCGCTTCGTGGCGGCCGTGGCTGGAGCTAAACCACCACCCGCATCGCGGATGGTTCTGTCCGGATTTCCAATAGCAGGGAAATTTGCAGAGAATTTTTTTTCGGCTAAAAATCCCCAGCTTTCTGCCAAATTCCGCAATTTATTGTTTGCGGGGACTTCGTCTAGCGGTGTCTACCGGCGCGGGCGATGGCCATGTTGGCCGAGTGAGGGGCGATGTCGCCCGATTCGAAAGGCGTCGGCTCATCCGGCGCCTGTGGCTGGGGCAGCGTCTCCAGCAGGCGTGCGCAGCGGTTCCAGCGCAGGATGGATTCGTCGTTTCCTGAAGGCCGAGTTTTCTCAGCCCCCTCGAAATTACGCATGGCTTCTTCGAGTTCGGCGGCCACGGCGGGCGTCGGGCGTCCAGCTCGCAGCTGCGCCTTGGCATGCCGTTCGTGCAGGATACCGGCGTAATACAGGCGGGCGTACTGCTCCTCCAATCCGCTAAAGATTGTCGCTGCCTCGGCGAAGCGATCGTTGGAGCCACCGGTGAACTGGTCACTGATTGCCAGACCCAAAATGCGTTGCGCCATCTGGTGACTGGAATCAACAGCCAGGATGTCACGGCAGATTGACTCGGCTTCTTCGGGCTCGTTGAGGTATCGATAACGTTCGGCTTTCGCGATAGCTGCGCCGATTCCAGCATGCGAAATCGATTTCAATTTGAGTCCCATGTCATTAATCCTTTCAACCGGCAGAACCCAAGAATACCCAAGTCAGCCAACCAGAGCTTGCATCGTCGACTACATTGTCAAAGCTCGTTAGACCGTTTGGCCGTTCCCGAAGAGTGTTGCTTAACGAAGCAGTCAGATCCTCCACAGCAAGTAAGCTGCCGCTACCGTTCCAACGATAGCCACGCCGTAGCATCCCGCAAAGACAACCTCGTTCAGATGTTTGATCTGCAGGCCATCGTAAAGCGTGTACCGAAAGCGATGAGCAAAGTGAAAGAGCGGCAACGAGCATACGACCAATAAGTACAGACGTGTGATTGGGGAATGCACGAGTTGGTACATGGCTGAATAGCTCGGAGCATGAACCCAGCCAAGAGGCGCAGCCAGCCCAAACAGGAACAGTTGCACCGGTAGAAAGAGAGCGGCGACGACCCCGCCGGCGCTGAATAAAGTCCAGAAAAGCGGTTCAGTTTCCCGGTTGACCATAGTCTCATTCCTATCCGCGAGAGATAACGATGGCAAAGACGATCGCGGAAATCGTGATCCAAGCCAGGTACTGGGGCCCGGAGATAAGCACACCCGGCACTCGCCTTCCACCAACGCGTACCGCCATCGCCTTCGGAGCCAAGTTGAACCAGGTGATGGAGTGCAGCAACAAAAACGCGAACGCGACAATATTGATGCCGATCATCCACGGCGAACTCATGCGATGTTCAAAGTGAACATATGCACTTTGTCCCCGGACAAGCGCCAGAACCTGGACAAGCACCAGAGCAACCGTCCAGGCCACGGCTACGCTGCTTAACTCGCGCAGGATAAATTTGACATACGCCCATTTGCCCAGCCACCAATAAGTGGAAACGGGAGGCCGGTACCAGCGCGGATGAAATTCTGTGTACGGGGGTGAAACCGCCGATTGTCCCGGACTCGCGATAGGAATGACTGCGCGATTCCAGGCCCGCGCCTCTCCTGCTCTGCTCATCGGCTCTCCGATCTGTGTCCCCAAGGCATGAGGAACTGCTTCACACCATCGAGGGCAGCGGCGATTTTGTATTGCTGGATCGCGCCTGCCGGGTCCACATGTTTCGGGCAAACTTTCGTGCATTCCCCTACAAACGTACATCCCCAGATGCCTTCCGGGTGCGACAGCACGGCCATACGCTCGGCCGATCCTTGATCGCGCGAGTCCTTGTTATAGCGATGAGCGAGGGCCAAAGCCGCCGGGCCCACAAACACGGGATCGAGTCCCGAAATAGGACACGCCGCGTAGCAGAGCAGACAATTGATACACATGCTGTGCTGGCGGAAGTCCTCAAGCTGGTCCGGAGTCTGAAGATATTCGCCAGCTCCGTTACCATCCTCGCGGATCAGCCAGGGTTTCACCTTCTTCAACTTCTCCAGGAAATCTGAGATCTCGATCACCAGATCGCGTACTACTGGAAAGTTCCGCAGCGGCTCGATCTTTACCGGCCCGGGTGCATATTGCGTAAGGAAGGTTGCGCAGCCGAGCTTAGGCTCGTTGTTGACCATATAGCCGCAGCTTCCGCAAATTCCCATCCGGCACGACCAGCGGAAGGTTAGAGTGCCGTCGAGTTGGTCCTTGATGTAATTGAGTGCGTCAAGGAGCACCCACTCTTCCTTCACCGGCACATCATAGCGTTGAAGAAACGGTTCGACGTCGCGTTCGGGTGAGTAGCGCGCAACTTGGAGTTCTATCGTCTGTGCCATTATGCCTTTGCCACCTGCTTTGCCGGCTCTGTCTGTCCGTAAACGCGCTCACCCGGCGGCCAGCGTGTGATAGTCACCGGTCTGTACTCGATCCGGGATGAGCCATCCGGAGCGCGGGTGATGACTGAGTGCGCGAGGAAGTTGCGATCGTCGCGCGCGGGATAATCGGTTCGCTGATGGGCGCCACGCGATTCGGTGCGCTGCAGCGCGCTATCGACCATGCAGATCGCAACGTCCAGCATGCACGTCAACTCCAGTGCTGACAGCAACTCGGTGTTAAAAGTGCGTGAGTGGTCGTCAAGCGCGAGATTCTTGCATCGCTCCTGCAACTCCGAAAGTTTTTGTGCGGCTTCGCGGAGCGACCTTTCTGTGCGATAGATGCCGGCTCCGTCCTCGACCACCTTCTGCATTGCGTCGCGCAGGGTGGCGATCCGTTCCGTGCCTCCGCTCTTCCGCAAAAACTCCTGCTCGAGGCGTCGGCGTTCGTCATCGGCTTGCGCCGCAATCGCCGGACTCACCGTGTCGGGAGCGCCGCCTGCATACTCCGCTGCCGCTTTTCCGGCGCGCGCGCCGAAGACAAGAATCTCCGGCAGCGAGTTTGATCCCAGGCGATTGGCTCCGTTGATGCTTACGCAGGCACACTCGCCGGCCGCGTAAAGCCCTGGCAACGGAGTGGCTCCGTCGATATCGGTCGAGATGCCGCCCATCATGTAATGCACAACGGGACGCACGGGAATGAGCTGTGTCACAGGGTCGAGTCCCTCGTACTTCAGACATAGCTCGCGAACGAACGGCAACTTCTGGTTAATCAGCCTCGCTCCCAGATGCCGCAGATCAAGGTGGACGACAGGTCCGTAGGGTCCATTGAGCGTGCGTCCTTTTTCGAACTCCTTCACGAATGCCTGCGACAGGCGGTCGCGAGGACCCAGTTCCATCGATCGCAGCACCGGCTTCGGCTCCGGCTTGCCGAGGTTGTAATCCTGCAGGTAGCGGTATCCATCCTTGTTGATCAGATACCCACCTTCAGCTCGCGCGGCTTCGGTAATGAGAATTCCCGTAAAGGGAAGGCCGGTAGGATGATACTGCACGAACTCCATGTCTTTCAGCGGAGCTCCGGCGCGGTAGGCAAGCGCCATCCCATCCCCGGTCTTGATTGCGGCATTGGTTGTGTAACGAAACACGCGCCCGCAGCCTCCGGTACAGACAATCACGGACTTGGCGGTTATCGCCTGGATGCGGCCGGACATCAGCTCAATAGCGACTACTCCCTGCACGCGGCCATCGTCGATTAAAAGCTTGGTGACGAACCACTCGTCATAACGATGAATTTCGTTGTACTTGAGGGTGGTCTGAAACAGTGTGTGCAGGATGTGGAAGCCGGTTTTATCGGCCGCGAACCAGGTACGTCGCTTCTTCATTCCACCAAATGCGCGAACTGCGATATGACCGTCGGGCTCGCGGCTCCAGGGGCATCCCCAATGTTCCAGCCGCAGAAGTTCCTGCGGAGCTTCGTTGACAAAAGCCTCGACCGCATCCTGATCGCACAGCCAATCCCCGCCGGAGATTGTGTCGTAGCAATGCTCGTCCATCGAGTCGTCGGGTTTGGCCACGCCGGCGGCGCCACCCTCCGCGGCAACCGTGTGGCTGCGCATGGGGTAGACCTTGGAAATTACGGCAATGCGAAGACGCGGATTTGCTTCAGCAACGGCGATGGCCGCGCGCAAACCTGCTCCGCCGCCACCAACGAGCAAGACGTCGTGGGAAGAGGTATCCATGGGCCTCAACAAAGTACGCGCAGGCAGGGAACCGTCCGTGAGGAGTGACAGAGTGAGACAGTTCGAAGCGGCCAAAATTCTGCTACTAATCGCTACAAGTTGCAAGCGGAAAAGCTCAATTTCCCCACGAAGACGTGAACGCAAGAGCAAAAACCAACCCCATTAACCACAGAGGAACACAGAGGAAAACAGTCGAAGGCTGGTGCTCTATTCTCCGTACTCGTCTGCGTCTTCCTCTGTGTGCCTCAGTGTTCTCTGCGGTTAATTGACTGTTCTCGTTAATGAAGCCGCAAACTCACGCCATCCATTGCATCCCAGGCATCCTGCTCGCAATTCTGCGAATATCTACTAAGTGCAATTCTCGTTCAGCAACTCACGATTGCAGATGCGGATCGGTTCGCTAGTCCTTGTGTGCTTCGCGCTAGTTGCGCCGTTGCTCGCGCAGATACCCAACCGTGCTCCCATTCCCGTTGCACCTTCCAAGCGAGGCGGGACTTCGCTCACCATAGTTGTGATGGACGAAAACAACATCATCATGCCCGATGCTCTGGTAGTGCTCACGGACGATACGTCCAGAGAATCCATGCGAATCCACACGGATGCCGCCGGTCGGGGACGATTTCTGAACCTCGATCCTGAGCACTCCTTCACGGTTCAGGCGCAGAAGGGAAACTTCTACTCCGTCACTCAACAAGACCTCCGCTTCACAGGAGCGGAGACGTTGGAGCTGACGCTCCCGCACGTGCAGGAGCTGAAAGAGACAGTGAATGTGACTGCCTCAGCTCAGGGCATCGACCCAGCTCAAATGTCCGATGCTAAAGCCCTCGGCACGCCCGAGATCGTAAATATTCCGTATCCGACCTCGCGCGACATCCGCAACCTTCTTCCCTTCTTGCCGCAAGTGGTGCAGGACTCTACGGGTCAGGTGCACGTTGCTGGTGCCGACACGTATGAAACCACCGACGTGCTCGATGGATTTGAGATTACTTCTCCGGTTAGTGGCGTTCTCGCGATGCGTTTCAGCGCCGACGCAGTGCGCGAGGTCTCTGTGCAGAGCAGTCGAGTCTCGACGCAGTTTGGCAAAGAGTCTGGCGGAATCATCGATTTCAATACCGGCATGGGTGACGATCATTTCCGGTTTGACGCCACTAATTTCATTCCTTCATGGCAAAACAAGAAAGGGAAAGGATTTAGTTTCGACAAATGGGTGCCGCGCGCAACGGTTTCTGGGCCAATCAAGAAAGGAAAGGTCTGGTTCTTCGATTCTGCCGATGCCGAATATGACAACTATGTATATAAGGACCTGCCGGTAGGGTCAGACCGCGATCCCTTTCTGCGCGGCAGCAACCTCGCCAAAGTGCAAATCAATCTTCGCGCCAGCGACATTCTCAGCTTCGGGTTGTTGAACAATGTTCAGGATGAAGACCGGCAGGGCCTGTCGCTTACCAATCCTTCCTCAGCCACTGTGAGGCGGGATTTCAATGCATATCTTGCAGACGTCAAGGAGCTCCATTATTTTTCCGGCGGAGCTCTCCTCGAAACAGGTTTTGCCTGGAACGCGTTTAACGATCGATATAGCCCGCAGGGAAACAGCCCGTTTGTGATCACACCAAACATCAATCAGGGAAATTATTTCGAGAGCTTCCACGGGACTTCGCGCCGGGCGCAAGGAATCGCCAATTTATTCCTAAACCCCTTTAACGAATGGGGCCGACATGAACTGAAGGTGGGAACGGAGATCGATCAGATCAATTTCACACAGCGCTATACAGACACGCCCTTCAATCTTCTGCGCTCCGACGGAACTCTATACCGGACAAGTGTTCTGCCCGCTTTGACCATGCTGGATCGTAACAATTTTGAGATTGGCACATACCTCGAAGACAAATGGTCTGCGAGCGAGCGGTTGCTGGTGCAGCCGGGGGTGCGATTCGACTGGGACGAGATCATTCGTCGCCCGCTGTTTTCACCGCGAATCGCGGGCACGTATACCCTGGGCGCGGATCACAGCACCAAGATCTCCGCGGGCATTGGGAGGTACTATGAGCGCACGCATCTCGATTATTTGGCGCGGGCGGAGACCGGTCCGCGGATCGACACGTACTACGATGCGACTGGCACCACTCCCACCGGACCGCCGCTGGTGACGGATTTCCTGGTGAATCAGCCAGCGTTGCGCGAGCCGAGATTCCTGAATTGGAGCGTTAGCCTCGAACAAAAGTTCCCACTGGAGATCTACGGTGCGGTTGAGTATTTGCAGAAGAGCGGAACCGACGGCTTCATCTTTCAAAACCTCAATACAGCGTCGATCCTCTCCGGAACTTATGAACTAACCAACACCAAACAGGACCGATATCGCTCGGTCCAGGTCACGGGGCGCAAGCACTTTCGCGGCGATTACAACATCTTCGGATCGTTCACGCATTCGTACGCGCACTCGAATGCCGTAGTGGACTATTCCATAAACAATCCGATTTTCAGCACGCAAATGGGCGGACCACTGCCCTGGGACGTTCCGAATCGGTTCATCAGTTGGGGATGGTTTCCAACCCCGTTCAAGCGCTTCGATCTCGTCTATTCGCTCGACTATCGCACCGGATTTCCCTGGACGGCAGTAAATCAAAACCAGCAGATTGTTGGCGCTCCGTACTCGCAGCGCTTTCCCTCATTCCTCTCGTTAAGCCCGGGACTGGAATGGCGTTTCAGTTTTCGGGGCTATGCGCTGGCTCTGAGGGGCGTGGCGGAAAATGTGACCGATCGCAAGAACCCAGCGTTTGTCATCAACGATGTGAATGCATCGAACTACGGCGCGTATGGAGGGTTTGGCGGACGAGCGTTTACCGCCAGGATCCGATTCTTAGGCAGGAAGTGAGAGCGCCTGAGTTATTTCGCAGTCGCTTGTACCGTCAGAGGCGCTGCGGGAGCAGCGGTCTTGTAGGTGTTGCACAAGCAGATTTTGCACGACCCATAGCTGGTGGACGTCAGAATGGCGTGGTCGCGCTTAGGATGTCCGCAATCGCAATATCGAATAGCCATAGTTAAATCAATTCCGATTGCGTGCTTTCGCGCAGAGTTGCACCGCTCATTTTCTTCCGCCACCCGTCAGTGCTTCTGTTTTGGGCAAAGCATAGTTTCCGCAATAAAGGCATTTGCTCGCTGGGGTTGCCGGTTGGCAACGGCTGTCGTATGTGCAGGTTTCGCATCTGGGACGTTCTTCCTTCATTCTCATCTCCTGTGATCTACGCTAACGACTTGGCAAACGATGGACGTCTTCGGCAAGAGGCCCGTTCGGACCGTAATAGATGCGGAACTCAACCAGTTGTCCCTTTTTCGGCAGCCTGCCATCCGGCGCCATGGAGTTCTTGTGGACGGATAACTCCATGCCCTGCTCCGTGGTAATAGCTCCGACGCCACTGTGGAGATCGAAGCGCGTCAATGTTCCTCGCATATAAGCACACCTTTCCCCTACCCAAGCCAACGTCAAATTGAGCGGAAGAGAGCAGAGTGGCAGAGAAGAACAGGCAAACCTGCCACGCACGACCGTTTAAGTTGAACGTACAACGAGCATACACCTTCTCAGGACTAAACGCGGGTCGGAGTATCTAGGCGGTGCTGGTCCAAGGAGCTGAATTTTGCGCGTTGTTTTCCCCGGAACAG
This sequence comes from Terriglobales bacterium, assembly GCA_045808065.1. GTDB lineage: Bacteria > Acidobacteriota > Terriglobia > Terriglobales > Acidobacteriaceae > Gp1-AA112. The sequence goes on from JBJMGD010000032.1 coordinate 169,683, forward strand.
GGAAAATAACAGGCACTTTTACGCAATCACGGCGAAAACCTCAAAATTATGCCCAAAAAGCGCAAATCCTTGTTCAGGAACAGGGATTAACAGGGAATTTCCAGTTCTCCGGCTATGTGGTTCGAAAGCAAGGAGATAGTCAGAAAGAGGGCCCCGACTCCACCCTGAGCAGGGATTAGCAGGGAATTTCCCTCCCCTAAGGCTCGTCTCCTTCCGTATCGTCTTCCGCCTGCTGCGGTGCAGGTCGCCGCAGATCGATCGTCGGCAGGCCGGCACCTTGCAACTGCTGATTGAGCGAACCGATCCCTTTCTGCACCTCGGTCCACCTGGAGATGGCCGCGGCCAAAGCTTGCTGCAGCTGGTCAGCTGCGGCAACCGCCTGCGTGGTAGGCGCGCTGTCGGCCAAGCTGACGACGTCATAGACGCGCGCCAGCCCTCCGTTCAGGCGTGCCAGGCTCTGGGCTTGGGGACCACCGCGGCCTGCCCCAAATCCGCCGGCGCTGCCTTCGAGTGCACCGGCCTGCTGATCGAGTTTCGCAACCGCCTCGCCGGTAGCGCCTTGGGCGCGCGGCTTTAAGTCTTTGAGTTGTGCGCGCAGGCTGCGCAGCTCTTGCAGCGCGGTGTAATTCTGGTGCAATGCTGCAACGAGTTTCTGTTCAACGGCGAACTGCTGCTGGAGGTCGGCATCTGAAACTTTTATTCGTGGATCGCCTTTCACCACCAGCGGCTGCATGAATTCGTGACCACCCACCGTGAGTCGAACGATGTACTCGCCCGGAGGCGCCAGGATGCCCTGCGGAGCCAGCGGGGTGTCGTGATAGATGGCGGAGATCGGATAGTCCCGATTCAGGACATCCGGCGGCGTGAAATGCAGGTCACAGACAAAGCGATGCATTCCGGCCCGTTTTGACAACTCCTGCGGTGGACGCACCCAGTATGTCGGCACATGCAGTTCCTTCGGGGATGGCGCAGGTCGGTCGTCGTTGGGGAAGGCGCGTAACACGTGAAAGCCGCCATCGAGAATCTCCAGCTTCACGTCCGATGCATCGGACTTCAGGACGTAGTCGATAATCGCGCCGTCCGGCGGATTCTTTCCCGCGGGTTCTTCCGGGGGCATCGGCGTGTCCGTCCAGGTGTTGCGGCGGTACCGGTACGCGTTCGCCGGCTTGAACAGGAAATCGGCGGAGAGGGTTTGAGGACGCATCTGGCGCAACGCAGTGATGTCGTCGAGAATCCAGAACGAACGCCCATGTGTGCCGACCACGATGTCATCCTCGTGTACGACGAGGTCGCGTATCGACGTTGCTGGCAGGTTCTGTTGTAGCGACTGCCAGTTGTCTCCGTCGTCGAATGAGACCCATACCGATGTTTCTGTTCCGGCGAAGAGAAGTCCCTTGTGCGCGGGATCCTCGCGGACGACATTCACCGGCGCGTTCGCCGGCAAGCCATTGGTGATCTTCTGCCAGCTCTTGCCCCCATCGTGAGTCCGGTAGATGTAGGGTTGCAGATCGTCGATCCGCAAACGGTTTACCGCTGCATACACGGTTTGCGTATCAAAGTGGCCGGCATCGAGCTGCGCGATCTTGCTCCACGCGGTGACTTCCGGTGGAGAGACATTTTGCCAGCTCTGGCCGCCGTCGCGCGTAAGCTGAATGAGGCCGTCGTCGGTGCCGATCCAGATGAGATTCTCATCCTGGGGCGATGGCGCGATGCTGTAGATCACCCCGCGATGTTTCCCTTTCTGTGGGTCGGAGTCGGCGAATATCCCCAGATTTTGCGGCGTTCCCGGATCGGGACGCGTTAAATCCTGAGAGATCTTGTCCCAACTCTTGCCTCCGTTCGTCGTCTTGAACATCACGTTGGTTCCGAGCAAAAGCAGTCGCGGATTCTTCTTCGAGAAAATCAGCGGCATCGTGCGATTGGTGCGGAATTCTCCTAACAAAAAAGGCGTGATGTCTTCTACCTGGCCGGTATCACGGTGGAAGCGAGAGACCTTGAAACGGGGGCCACCGTAAATGATGTTGGGATCGAGCGGGTCCGGCGCCACGTAGGAGTACTCATCCGCGCCTACCGGATGCCAGTCACGCGCGGTGATTGCGCCATCGTTGCCGCGGCTCAGCACGCCGGCCGAACCGCTCTCCTGCTGTCCTCCGTAAACCCAATACGGATGCTCATCATTGGTGATCACGTGATAGAGCTGCGCCGTTGGCTGGTTGTACCAGGAACTCCAGGTGCGTCCGCCGTTGACCGTGATAGTGGCGCCCTGGTCCACGCCAAGCAGGATGATGTCGGGATTTTTAGGATTGATCCAGATGGTGTGGTAGTCGTCGCCACCTGGCGCGCCTTTCCAGGCGATGAAGTTTTTTCCGCCGTCAGTGGACTTGTAAGTCGACGTGTTCGCCACGTAGATGGTGTTCTCGTCTTTTGGCGAAACGCGAACCCAAGCGAAGTCCGACCCGCGTCCCCAGACTCGGTCTTCAGTGTTAACGCGCGTCCAGCTCTCCCCGGCGTCGTCCGAGCGGTACACTCCGCCTTTGGTGGGCGAATCCACCATGGCAAAAATGCGCTTAGGATTGCTGGGGGCTACACCAATCCCAATGCGGCCTAGTTTATCGTGTTCCCAATCTGGGAGTCCGCCCGCAAGCTGCTGCCAGTGGTCGCCACCGTCGGTGGATTTGTACAAACCGCTTCCCGCCGCATCATAGGAATCGCCGACCGACCATGGTGGACGCCGCGAGGCCCACATATCGGCATACATAGTCTTCGGATTCGTCGGATCGAAGGCGAGATCGATTGCGCCGGTGTTGTCGTCTTTGTAGAGAACCTTCTGGAATGTCTGCCCACCGTCGGTTGATCGGAAGACCCCGCGTTCAGCGTTGGGTCCGTAAGGATGTCCCAGCACGGCGACGTAGACGCGATTGGGATCCTGAGGATCGACCAGAATCGATCCTATCTGTTGGCCATCGCGCAAACCAAGATGTGTCCAGGTCTGTCCGCCATCACTCGACTTGTACATCCCATCGCCGGTAGAGAGATCGGGACGACGAAGTCCTTCGCCGCTGCCGACATAAATGATGTTTGGATTTGAGGGAGCCAGAGCCAGAGCTCCAACGGAGCCGGTAGGCTGCCCATCGAAAATCGGATTCCAGGTGCGCCCGAAGTCATCGGTTTTCCAGACCCCGCCATTGTTTGGCGCCATGAAGAAGACGTTCGGCTGATCGGGAATACCGGCGATTGCGACCGTTCGTCCAGCGCGAAACGGTCCAATGCACCGCCAGCGCAGTTCACCGTAGGAAACAGAGTTTTGCTGAGCAAACATCGTGCAGCCGCTCAGGACGAGAATGAAGATACAAATACGACGGCAGATTGCCATTGGCTTGTTCCTCGACTAAGAAGCTACAGAGGATAAATGTTCGTGCGTCGAAGCGGAAGCGGCGAAGCCGAGCACGAGGTTTTTTCAGATCTGCTAGGACTGTCATCCTGAGCGAAGCGAAGGACCTCCGGGAATATATCGGTCGTTCTTGCACTTTCGTGGTTTTGCACGAACGTGGTTGAAAAGCCTCGATAGGGCGAATCAGGTTTCAATCATTTTCCGAAGGTCCTTCGGCGAAAGACGCCTCAGGATGACGGCGCTCTTCTGATGACAGAGTTTTTCTCATGACAGAGTTTTTCTTCTGACCCTTCAAACGGGAGCGCATCGGTCGTTCCACGCGTTTTGCTGCACCCTGTACAATCCCGGGACATTGGTGAACGCAATGAAACAAACACTTCTCTGTCTGTTAGTGCTTTGCAGCTCCTTTGGGATTGCGCAATCCGGGGCGCAATCTGCCGCCCCGCCACCCGCGCCTTCTGCTCAGGCCAAAGCCGACGATGTGCAATCCATCGAATCCATTTTGGCTGCAACCTACGACGTGATCTCCGGGCCGGCGGGAAAGAAGCGCGATTGGGATCGCTTCCGTTCTCTCTTTTATCCCGGCGCGCGACTCATGCCCACTGGCAAGCGGCCAGGCGAGACCGAAGTTCGCGCGCGTGTGCTCTCTTCCGACGACTATATCGACCGTTCAGCGCCATTCCTGGAAAAGGAAGGATTCTTCGAGCGCGGGGTGTCCAACAAAGTCGATCATTACGGCAACATCGCTCACGTGTTCAGCACGTATGAATCGCGTCACAAGGCCGAGGACGCACAGCCCTTTCAACGCGGCATCAACAGCTTTCAGCTGGTGAACGATGGGAAACGTTGGTGGATCATGAGCATCATGTGGCAGGCAGAAACGCCTGACACGCCGATTCCAGCGGAATACCTGAAGAAATAGCCAGGGAGAGTGTTTTCCAGGTCAACGTGGACCCGGCCGCCCTCGGCCGGGTGTTTCTCAAGGTTCGTGGAGACTGGCTCACCTACAACGGCGCTATGCCTACATTGCAGGCTCAACTGCAAACACCCGGCCGCGGGCGGCCGAGGCCACGTTGATTTCAGCGCTTGATTCGGAATTC
>JBJMGD010000033.1:0-169711 GCA_045808065.1 Terriglobales bacterium
AAGAGCAGGAGTTATAGCCATAGCAACCCATAAGCTCCGGCTAGGCGACTGCCTTCCTCGTTTTCTCCGCCCGCTTCGCTGCTTCGTGTGCATCTCGATAGCCCCGCGCGATGGCCCGAACGCCGCGCCCAATCTCCTCATACACCTCGTCGTCGAGATTGGCCAATGAGACACGCAGCGACCAGTCTGGCGCTTCGAAGCCGCCACCATTGAGCAACACAATTCCACGATCCTCCGCCAGACGGAAAGCAAGGTCGAGCGGATGCACATTCTTCTTGAGATACTCAACCGCTTCCTCGCCGATGTTCTTGCGCGCCCAGAACTCGAAGTCAATTAATCCGTAGTAGGCGTCGTATAACGGATTCGGCGTGACCTCCAATCCCAAGCCTCCGATCAGAGCCCAGGCACGGCGATGCAGTATATCCATACACGCTTTTTGATATTTCTTGGAGGTATCCATCAGCTCGGCGAGCGAGAACATACTCATCATTACTTGCTGAGGCAGTGCGAGCCCAGCCGTATGGTTGAGAGCTACGTCGCGGCTGTCAGCAACAATGCGATCGATGAACTTGACTTTGCGCGGTTCAAGCGTGAGTGCGCCATAGCGTTTGTCGAGCGCCTTAAGATCGGCATCGGGAAGCTTGGAGATCATCTTGTCGAAGATATTGTCTTCGTGGACCGCAATAACCCCGAGCCGCCATCCGGTACAGCCAACATATTTCGAGTACGAGTAGACTCCGATCGTATTGTGCGGCAACTCGCCGAGCAGGGATCGGAAGTTTTCAACGAAGGTACCGTACACATCGTCAGTGAGGAGCAAAAGGTCGGGACGCTTCGTCTTAACCAGGGTCGCAATTTTTCTGATGACCTCGCGGCTCAGCGCCATGCCTGTCGGATTACCCGGATTGACGAGGAAGAACGCCTTGATCTTGGGATCTTCGAGCTTTTTGAGTTCTGCGTCAGTGAACTGAAAACGGTTCTCCTGTGGCGCTTGGATAGTGACGAAATTCAAACCATAGTCCTCGAGATGAGGCAGCTCAAGATAGGGTGTGAAGATGGGGGTGCCCAGAGCAATGGTGTCGCCCGGCCGCAGCAGGCGATTCATCTTCAGCGATTTGAAGATGTAACACATCGCCGCGGTTCCGCCCTCGACTGCATAGAGATCGAACTTGCCGGTCGGAACCGGATCTCCGCAGACGGCCCACATCAGGTACTCGTGAACAATGCGCTCGTTGTGTACGAGCATTCGATCTGGAACCGGATAGTTATCGCCAATGATGGAATCGACGAGCTCGTGGACAAAAGCATCAGGTTCAAATCCGAATTTCTTTACAGCAAATGTCACCATCGATGACAGGAAGGAAGCGCCGGGCATGTCTGCATGCTTCGCAAGCCATTCGTCAAGGCGGCCAGCGCTGCCTTTCGCCTGCGGCATACCGCCGAGACCTGCCGGGTGCTCCATTACACGCTTGCTTTCCGTAACTGCAAATTGGCCCAGGAGAAAATAGCCCTCGCGCGGAGTGGTCGCGATCCAATTTGGATTGCCGCGGCCGGCATTGAGGAATGCTGATTGAGTTGTGCGCGAGGTTTTCTTAGCAAGTTTGATCAGCTCGTCCTTGATCTCGAACGGGCTCAACGTCTCGAATTTGCTGAGGTCCATAAGCTCCATGATTTTCTCCTCGTTGTTATTTCGAAGACCCGAAGGTTAAGAGCACGATCAGCACCATGCCCCAGATCGTGAGAAATGTGTTACCAACTGCGTAGGTCACGGTGTATCCAAGCGCTGGAACCTGGCTCTTTGCCCGATCACAGACGAGGCCCAGGGAAGCCGTCGTCGTGCGCGCGCCGGAGACGATGCCAAGCAAGATCGCGTCGTGAAAACGGAAGAGGTACTTGCCAATGTACATACCGAGGATGAGCGGCACCGTCGTTGCGACCGCGCCCCAGAGAAATAGGCTGATCCCCTGTGTCCGCAAGCCATTCACGAAGCCGGGACCTGCCGAGATGCCGACAATTGCAATAAAGATGTTGAGACCGACCGAGTTCATGAACCATACGGTTGAGGAAGGTATGCGGCCAAACGTCGGCCGGACCGAACGCAGCCATCCGCAAACAAGTCCGGAGATGAGCGCGCCGCCCGCAGTTGAAAGCGTTATCGGTATGCCTGCTACTTTCCAAACTAGCGCGCCGATCAGTGCACCGACTGCGATTCCGGCGCCGATGAAGGCCACGTCGGCCACATCAGTAGCACGATCAGGAACGCCAATCATCTTGATCGCTGCACCAGTGTCTTGAGTGCGGCCGGCGATGCTGAGAATGTCACCACGGAATATTTTCGTGTTCGGCAGGATAGGAATCGACGTAGCAACTGCTCCCCGCGTAATCTTCCGCAGAAAAACTCCGCGTGCACCGGGTTGCTGTGCTATTTCAGCAAGCGTCTTTCCATCTAGCTCTTTCTTAGTTACACAAACATCGATACCTTCCACCGGAACGCTCAAGAGTTCTCGATCATCAATTTCTTCGATGGTGGCTGGCCCGCCGATCGTAGTCCCTTCGCGCCCTCCTGAAACGGCAGCCAACTTCGCTCGCTCGCCAATAATATTTACGAGGACTTCACGGGCACCTACAACGGCGACGACATCGCCTTCGCGCAACACCGTATCTGCAGCTGCCTCCTCGATGACTCCATTGCGGCGCAGACGCAGCACAAAAACGCGCGCGTTGGGAACCAGCGCCTCGGCTTCAGCAGCTCGCAGACCATTGACCCTGCTGTTCGCCTGCACGCGGAATGCACGTACTTCCCACCGGTGCCACGCAGTGCCTGCTCCTCCAAGCTCCTTGGTTCCACCATGCTTCTCCTCATAATCCTTGCAGGCTTTTGCCAAATCAAAACGCAGCAACGCAGGACCAAGTAATCCAATGACGATAGCGGAGCCAACCGTCCCAAAGATGTAACTCACCGCATAAGCAATCGGCATCGAGTTGAGCAGCGCCTTAGTTTGGTCAGCGCCGAGGCCTAACCGATTGATGGCGTCGGTTGACAGTCCCATAGCTGCAGAGATTGTTTGAGAGCCCGAGTAAAGTCCTGCTGCATAGCCGAGGTCATAACCGACTAATTTGACGATTACGATGGGCACTGCTAGGCACAGCGCACATTGGACAACAGTAAAGAGGGCTTGTGGTCCTCCATCTTTCGCGACGCCGCGAACGAACTGTGGCCCCACACCGTAGCCCACCGCAAACAGAAACATGAGGAAGACTGTAGCCTTCAACGGCGCCGAAATGGTAATTCCAATCTGCCCGATCAGAACCCCCGACAACAGCGTGGCAGTGACCGATCCCAGACCGAGGCCGCGGAATTGAAATTTGCCGAAAAAGTAACCTAGCGCGAGCGTGAGAAAGATGGCGATCTCCGGGTATTGGCGGAGGGTTGCTGCGAACCAGGAAAACATATGTAGTCACCTCTGTATTTCAGCCCGCTCCGCCAGACGTCGAGAACAGGAAGCCAAGAGTCCCCTTGACGAAGCTTTTTGACAGGCGTTCATTTGAGAGCCACGCCGCAGAAGTGAATAGCTGCTGCTGCGCGCTCAATCTTGGTTTGCGATATTCATCATCAGAAGGATCGGCAGGACCAACAACTGGCAAACCTGTCAGTGATGAACTGGAGCATCCTTGCTTCGCAGTTCCACAAAGGGACGAGCGGTCCCATGCGAGCGCGCAGGGCTGAGCCAAGCCACCTCTCGTGCAAGTTACTCTCGAGCTGCTTCGGAAGATTTTCCGTATCTGTGCCTAAGCGGCAGAACTGCGCGCCACGCGCTTTGACTGTTCAATACCCTTGCCGCCACGACCGCTGGCGGCTTCGAGATATGATGGCTTCAGCAGTTTCAAGCCCAGGGCCGCCGCGAATCCGTGGATTTCTTTGACGTCCAGCTTGCGCATAAACTCAATCGTTTCCCGATTGATCACTTGGCCGGGAACCATGATTGGAAATCCAGGCGGGTAGGGAATCACAAAGTTGGCGGAGACCAGCTCGGGACCCTCCTTCAGACGCCGATCAATTTCCGCGCTCGATAGCTTCACATGCTCACACTGTTCCTCGCGATACGCTCCGAAGAAAGCAGAACGCATGTCGCCTTCGCTGGTAGTGCTAGCCGGGTTTTGCCGGAAGGTGTTGTGAAAGCTGGTGAAATTTGGAAGATCGGGCACATCTTCCATAAGAGACTTTACGCGAGCGGCGAAGGCTTGCTGCGCCTGTTTGCCGCCACGCTGAAGTTTCACGTCTATCTGTTGCGAAATTCCGACGAGGACCTTGATCAGATGTGCAATGTCGCTGCGAGTGTTGTTAATGTTGGTTTGCAGCAGCACGCTATTGCGAGAGGTTTTGTTTAATTGAATATCGTACTCTGCGGCAAGTAAGTTCTTGAATTGGGTGCCGTCGAAACCGGCACTTCCACACACTAACGTCAGCCGCGTTACATCCAGCGCAACTTCATCTTCGCGTAAAGACTTCACCCCCGTGGACCAGGTTGTTCCCGGGACAAGGTAATCCACGAATCCGGAAGCCCGAAATTCTTCGGGAATCATCTCGTCCGCACCGGCAACATGGAAATACTTTGAGACTAATGGGTGCGAATTAACTTCACGCCGAACATCCAGAGCCAATTGAATCGCTCGATTTACCAGCTCATATCCCTCCAACTCCATTTGCCGGCGTGCAACATCGAGGGAGGCGATGATCTGCTGGTTGGGCGAAGTAGAGGCATGAGTGAACACCGCCTCATGGAACTGTTCTTCTACAGTGTGGTAATCCTGATCTTTGACCAGCACCATTGACCCTTGACGCAAGCAAGACATTGACTTGTGCGTCGAGTTCGTCTGGTACACACGCAACCGTACTTTGTCAGGATCCGCCAGGAGACGCGTCTTTAGTAGTTCTGGATTCGAGAGGTCGAGGTTATCCCCAAGCTTCTTCTTTTGTTCTTCAAACGCGCTGCGATAGGCGGGATCTTTGAATTTACGCTCCAGAATGGCTGCAGCCCCCATCGCCGTGCGGCGACGATAGAAGGGGGTCCATCTGGCAAATCCAAACCATGCCTCGTCCCACAGAAAGATCAGGTCAGGTTTGATGGCCAGGCATTCTTCCATCACGCGTTCAACGTTGTAGATGTGTCCGTCAAAAGTGCAGTTCGTGAGGACAAGAAGTCGAGCACGGTCCAGTTTGCCTTCGGCTTTGAGTTCGAGCAGTGCCTTTTTTATGGAGGCGAGAGGAACCGCTCCGTACATCGAGAATTTAGTTAGAGGATAGGCTTCAAGATAAAGAGGAAGTGCTCCCGAAAGAACCGCTCCATAGTGGTGCGATTTGTGGCAGTTTCGATCGACGAGCATGATATCGCCGGGACCGAGCAACGCTTGCTCAACCATCTTGTTAGAGGTTGAAGTGCCGTTTGTGACGAAAAATACGTGGTCCGCTCCAAAGGCTCGAGCGGCTTTCTCCTGGGCGACCTTCACGTTCCCCGTGGGTTCCAGCAGGCTATCGAGCCCCCCTGTGGTAGCCGATGACTCGGCCAGGAACAGGTTCATGCCGTAAAACCTGCCCATATCTCGAATCCAATTCGACTTGAAAATCGATTTCCCGCGCGCTACCGGCAGCGCATGAAAGGTGCCTATGGGACGTTGGGCATATTTCTGCAGATTGTCAAAAAAGGGAGTTTCAAATCGGTCCGCGATTGCGTCCAGGATACTCAGATGCAGCTCCAGCGGTTCTTCGACTTGATAGAAAATTCGCCGGATACATTCCGCAGCGATGGCATCACCCGCGATCTTTTCCACTTCGCTTCCGCTGAGAAGAAAAATATCGAGCTCCGGACGAATTTGCTTCAGCGCTCTCGCCAGCTCCAAAGTCTGCTCGCCAGAACGCGTACTGAACGCATGAGCAGGCAAATTGGAGAGCAAGAACTCACGCAAAACTGGGGCATCATGAGAGGAGGCGAACGGAACGCCATCGGATGCTATTACCGACTCGATATTGCCGTTCACAATCGATGCGAGTACTGCGTCTTCAAAGCTGCCGACAAACACCAATTCGTAAATGAACCTGTCCTGCGGACGGCGAAGCTTTTTGTACTCCTGTGCCATTTCGGGCCAGGCATCCCGACGGAGAGGCGTAACGACCAGCACTTCAAAATATGGACGGTGAGCGGCAGCGTCGTCTCCGCCCGGAAGACCCTCTCCTAGCCTGACCTGCTGTTCTTCTCCATCCCACTCACTCGGATTACTGCGATAGGAATGCGTAAGAAGAGCGATGTCGATTAACTGCACCAATCGAACGGTACGTCTCGCGTCGCCAGAGTCGATGCTTTCCTCCAGACTGCGCATCAGAACGGGACCGGGATAAGCGAAGTAATCCTCCCACTGTTTCAATTCGTGGAGGGCAGCCAGCGTCGAACTCGAATCTTTGTCTTTCCCTGCCTCCCAGGCGCGCGCTGCGTCCAACAGTGTCCGCCATCGGTCAAACCGGGCTTCTGCTGCGGTAAAGAACTGATCAACACGAGTGCCTTGTGCAGTTGCTGCAGTACTCATCGCCTTCCTCCAGATTGTTGTTGGTTATGGTGTTTTATGTCGCAGATTCAGCTCAGCCTAGTTCGCGGTTGTCTGAGCCTTCACAAAGTTGTATTTCGCGCTCAGCATGAGTCGGGGAACATTCCCCGTTGAGCCGTCTTTCTTGACCACCCAGCCGTACAGAAACTCTGTGCCGATATGTAGCGATCCAACCACGTTCCAGATAACGTTTGCGGATGCGTAATTGCTTTGGTGGAAAACAGTGCCAGGCTGGAAATTAGTGTTGTCGGCTTGCACAAATCCATACATAACCGAGGACCGAACTCTATCCACCCAGAAATGCTGGTAACTCCCATAAGCGGCAACGACGGGAACGGCCTCTAGATGGGGATCCTGCGTGCTTTTTACAGCAGCGTCGATGCCCAATCCGGATGTGTCGTTCAAGTATCGCTCGATTCCATGGCCATATACGCCCTGGTAGACGAAAGTATCTTTACCAAATGTCTTCTGCGATCCAGTGAAGTTAAATCCCCACGCAAATACCGAATCACTAACGCCGTTTGGTAAGAAGGCTCCCACACTTCGGAATAATCCAGATAGCTGTACGTGCCCTCTGTCCATGTCATGACGAAGAGTTGCGGTCCCGTCGGGAGATTGGTTACTGGGTAACGCCTTGAACTCTGGGGTCGTGAAAGCGATGTCCGATGACGCTTTTTCGAGCGCAAGCCTGAAAGTAGTTTTCTGCGCCAGCGGAATGGTGTATCGAAACTGCGGATTACGGAGTGACACCTGCGCGTTGGGACCTTGGAAATCAAGTTGATCGGGACCGGAATCCGGATCCTGGAAGTTTGAGAATGTCTGGCCGATGAGAAAGTTTTTCACTTGCGCATATGCATGGCGCATGCGCGGCGTAGTTGAACTGGAGCCGAAGAGGTCTCCTTCTACGAAGAACCGTACGCTGCCCACGTCTTGCACCGGAATCAAAAAATCGAGGTTTAGCCGAGTGGGCCGCACCGATACCGTCGAGTTGGTTCCACCCCCGCTTGTCGGAACCGGAATACTGGAAGGAATAAAGCGCTCCGGATCGCCCGCGGGCCTGAGATCGCGGACGAAGTCCGTTTTAAAGTAGCCGCCGATCTTCAAGAGCGTGTTCGTGCCGGGTAAACGAAAATATCCAGGAAAATTCGGGTCGAGCGGTGAATTGTCGACTCGGGGCGCCGCTTGGGGATCCTGAGAGTAGGTTTCATAAGCTGCTACCGCTTCGCCAGTTTGGTGCTTTGCCTGCTTGTTCAACTCCTCAGTTAATTCTTCCTTCTCAGAGGACTGCTGAGGGGACGGGTTACGCGATGACTGCAAGTCAGTAGTGTGTGCAGAGAGCTTGTTGAGCTGATTCTGAACATCCGCCATTTGGGTCTGTAGGCTTGCGAGTTGCTGCCGAAGTGCTTCAACCGCGGTCGCCGTTGGATCTGAACTCTGCGAGTACAAAGCACTTGCATAAAGCAGCAGGGCAATGACACAGCCCAGACATGCTTTCCCTCTATTAAAAATCATGAGTGCACCTCAGTAGCCGGTGAACTGAGTATTCTGCTGCCAACCGTCATAGCAAACTGTCAAAAGTCGCAGCTAGGCAGGCCCGAGCTATCGGTCATGAAAGTCGGAATTTTTACAAGGTGCGGGATGTTGAAATTCTGTGGGACGATAGCGTTCGGTTCTTACTCCGAGCACCTGAAACCGTCAGATTGTGTCTGGCAGGTTTGCCAGTGCCTGCTTCAGCCTTTCACCGCCTACCATATCTGCGTTGGGAAGCCTGGCTCGGGAACCGATCCATTCGCGTGAGTCCAGCAATATCACTCTTCGGCGACAGGTTCTTGTTGGCGTTCTACGTCTAGAAGTGGAGAAGCGTATGTCGAGAATCATTTGTTTGTCTGCTGTGCTGCTGGTGGCAATAAGCTCTGTCGTCGCACAAGATGTTCGTTATAACTTTGATAAGACTGAAGACTTTAGCAAGCTTAAAACGTATAAGTGGGTCCTGATTAAAGGAGCGCAAACTCCAAACGATATCGTAGACAAGCAAGTTAAGTCGTCGATCGACGCGCAGTTAGCGGCGAAAGGATTAAGCAAGGTGGACTCAGATCAGGCAGATATTTTTCTCGGATATCAGACCGCTATCGGCCAGGACAAACAATTTACTTCGTATAGCACTGACTGGGGATACGGGGGAGGATGGTATCGGGGCGGCTGGTATGGAGGAATTGGCGGATCTTCCATGACCACAGGGCAGACCTCAACCATATACACCGGCCAGCTCGCGGTCGACATGTATGACTCAACAAATCGCACTTTAATTTGGCGGGGCGTAGCCAGTAAGACACTCGATCCCAAGGCCAAGCCTGAAAAACAGGAAAAGAATCTCGATAAAGCCGTGGCTAAACTCTTCAAGAATTATCCGCCAAAAGCTAAAACATAAGTCGGTTCAGGCTGGGTAAGGCGGCCGCGGCGGGGCGGCCGCACTCTCTATGTTGCTGCTACTACGAACGACTATTCCTAACTACGAGCGCCGGATGACAATATCGTCGTTCTAACGTCTGTAAGTCGCTGATTCCTTGAGCAACATTTTCACGTTTCTTCTGTTTGCCCCCCAAGCTTGATTCTGGTTCCATTGTAGTCCGAGCGCGAGGGAATGAGAGGAGAATGCGGCAGATCCGGAGAGAGCCCACCGAATTGAGGAGGCGTTTTCGTTTGTGACACAGCCGCCCTCGGCTGTGTCTTGGCGAGGAAACTTGTGCCATGTCTACTTGTGCGTACGTTCCGCGCGAATGGCCCACCGAGCGAAGCGCGCGGCAACCTTGCTGCGTCGGTCCCAAATCAGCGTCGTGGCAGGTGCGAATGAGCGCGCAAAATCGACGATCGCGACAAACGTGATCACAAGATATCCGGATTCCAGATTGGGAACTACAACACGTTGGGCTCAAGAATTGGAAGAGCGCGGCAAAGCGACTTAAGTGCTTGAATGACTGATTTTGCCAGCCCGGGAAGTACAAGGAGTAGAGAAGGAACTACAACTACCTGCAGATCCCGTGGGAGCGCCAGGAGTGCACCCCACGGAAAATGCAGTTGTCACATTTACTGGCCGTGACCGAAGTTAAAGATGACTCCAGTTGTGAACCGGAAGTTATTCTGATTGGCGTTAGATTCCGTGAAGAAGTTCCCGAAGCGGGTTAGGACGTAATCGAGCTCCGCTGCTCTGATCGACACGGTATGATTGATGGGAAAGTCGATTCCACCGCCAAGCATCATCGCCCATCCATTGTTTGAGGGCGACCTCTGGGCACCGCCGCACCCTCCGGCAATTGGCTGGCAGAGTGTCTTAAAGGCGGAGCCGTAGACATTGCTGTGTGCGGCACCGGCCAACGCTTCCGTCATCAGCTCCATGTGCTGACTGCGAAACTTAAGCTGCGGACCAAAGAGATACGTAAACAGGTTGCCTGACGAAGTACCATGTGCTCCAGAAGGAAGTGCTGAAGCGGCAGGAATAACGAAGGATTCCGTAAAACTGTTGTATCCCTGCAGGTCCATCTTTACGCCAAGAATGTGGTTGAGGTTATAAACGAATGCTCCGCCACCACCGTTCAGACTCTTGTTGTTCGTGAATGCCTGAGCCGGAGCGAAATGCATGTACGAGTAGTCGAAGGAAAGCTCTGCCTTTGGGTACTCCTGCGCCATTGCAGCTACTCCGAGCAGCAGAACTGTTCCGAAAGCAAAAAGTTTGGTCAAAGTCATTGTTTTCTCCATTTGTCTCAATGCTGTTCGGAAGGCAAGCTTTGTCACCTTCCACTCAGTCTCGATATCGACAGAATATCGACATTAAGTGGCACTTTAGAGACGGCTGAGAGCAGGCAACACTGGCAAGAGTTACAGCCTGTCACTTACTGATATAGGGTGACCGCTTAAGACAAGATCGGAAACTTCAACGGGCTGCTGAAGCGGCATTCACTGGTTGGGGCAGTTGCTCCCCCAACAATAACTCAGCTGCAGAATTGTTCTTTGTCGAGTCCGAAACTAGATACGTCGTTTGTGACGGGAAGGCAAACTGCACGCCGACCTGCTGTGCGATGGCCATTATTCCGTGTAGTAAGTCTTCTTGAATTCGCAAGAACTGATTCCAATCTAATGCGTACACGTAAGCAAATACTTCAACATTCAAGGAAAAACTAGCCATCTGAAACAATCGAACCCGAACTGAATCCTTATCGATATGTGGATGGGTGGTCAGCAGATTTTCGACGCCGTCTGTCATGGAGCTCATTTGGGCGGATGTAGTCTCGTAGCGCAGAGTGATTGTGGGGTGAAACCAGAATTTGTCGCGGCAAGAGATGATCTCGAGATTCATGTTCGCAAGTTGGCCGTTAGGAATAACGAGCATTGTCCGATCAAGAGTTCGGATCCTGATCGATCTCAGGCCGATGTCGTCAACGGTGCCCGTGACTTCTCCCACTTTGAGAACGTCTCCTACTCGCACCGCCTCGTCGAGGATTAGCGAGATGCCGCCAACAACATTCTCGAGAGTCTTTTGGGCTGCCAACGCGATTGCAATTCCGCCAACGCCGAGTCCGGCTAACGCGCCTGTCGGGCTTATCCCGAAATGCCGGAGCATGACCAGAAAACCGACAAACACGAATATCAGGTCAACAGATCGGCGTATCAGACGATCAACGGAAGCCGCTCCCGACGCATTCCGGCTTTGCCGGCGAGTGCGAAAGTATTGCTCGCTTCCGCGGTTAATCAAAATCGAGAGCCACACACAGGCGCAGATCGTGATGAGTGTGGCCAAGGTTGACCAGAACTGCCGCGCGATGAGGGAAAGACCAACCTCCGAGAGCAACCAACGAATAGAGGCAGCCACAATCAGCAAACGAATGGGTTGCGGTAATGCTTGTCGCGGACGTTGATCTGTCCGCCGCCGCAAACGATTGAGAAGCCAGCCAACAATCGGCAACAATAAACGATTCAACAGTCCCGTCAAAAAGTAGATGAAAGGAAGGCCGACAAATACGAAAAACCATTCATAGGCAGGAATTCCTAATAGGTAAGTGTTTACGAAGGCTTGTGGAAAGATATCCTCAGCTGATATTTGGTGGGTCTCCTCATAGACAGCGGGAATAGCTTCCAGGGTTGCGCGGGAGAATAGCCAAATTTGGCCGGTGTCTTCCCTGTCAACACGTTCAAGAGTGACCTCTAGATTCGCTCCGTCGATGGTGCCGACTAAATATAGATCAGGTCTAAGCAGACTTGTGGCAGTGCCTTCCGGCCGATCGCTAATCTCATTGAGACGTGCTGGTAATCGCCTGTTCAGGACAACGTAGAGTTCCCCGGCAAGAGCAGCTGTCGCCTTCGGGCCCTCGCGCGCGTTGAGATATTGCGCAGCGACTTGGTTGTCTTTCTTTCCGGCGGCAAGCAGGAAGCCGAGAACGGTTCCGCGAGGAGTACTACGTCCAAGTGGATCCTTTCGTGGCGGTGCCGGCAGTGCAGCAGGTGCTCCGCTTGGCATTTGCGACCAGGCCGACGTGCAAAGCAGGCAAGCCAACAGTAAATGACGGCTGATGAACCGCACTCTTATAAGTGAGAATCTCCGCATTAGGGTGTGGCGGACACGATACTTCACGATGTCATTGTGGTCTCACGCGGGTAAAGAGGCACTGATAGAACTTGCAGGCTTATGGCGACCTCCGTTTATCCGGAGTAGTTTTCACCTGTGATTCTTGCCAGTACACAATTATTGGTTGCTCTCATCTATTCATGCTTAGCGCCTGTCGGCCCACTCGAAGCACCAGGAGGAGTCGTGTAAATGTGGTTTGTGCCAGTTCAGAAACGAACAATATCGATGCTCATATTCGTACTGTTGAACCTTGCAGCTGTTACATACGCGCAGTCAGACGTTCAGGAACTTACGCTAGTGCTAAATGGTCACACCGGACAAATTCTCGTTTATCTAATAAACGGACAATCGTTTGTCGACGTCGAGGCGCTCGCGCGTATCGGCCAGGGTTCCGCAACCGTGGAGAAAGGAGAATTGGTTCTGACGCTTCCGGCAACTGTAGCGTCTGCTCCGGCCGGCGCGCCCATTGAAAAGATGACGAGAGATTTTAAGACAGCAGCTCTTAAGGATCTCGCCATCATCAAGGACTGGCATACAACAATCGCGCATGCACTGCAACGCGGTGTGCCTGGGGATGGCAGCCGCCTCGTAGTGTTTCATGATCGCGCGGCCGAAG
This sequence comes from Terriglobales bacterium, assembly GCA_045808065.1. Lineage (GTDB taxonomy): Bacteria > Acidobacteriota > Terriglobia > Terriglobales > Acidobacteriaceae > Gp1-AA112. The sequence goes on from JBJMGD010000033.1 coordinate 12,831, forward strand.
GTCTTCACCTCGCAACGGTAGATGCCTCAACTCATTCCGACCAGGAATCTCTACGATTGTTAACGAATCATTTCAACCAGGTCGACCGATGGAACCGCAGGCTCGTCGATGCTCGCAAATCGATGAGTACTGGACATTATTCAATGAGTGCAGATGCTTTAGAGAGAGACTCTGACTATCAAGCGATCGCACATTGCTCCCAATTCCTCAGCGCGATGTTGGCCGGAAACAAATACGAGGACAACAATTCTTGCCATTGACCTTGGCAACTGTGATCTTGCGCCTGCCTACGACAACAATAGACTTCTGGCAATCTTGCCAGTTCATCTTCTGCTTGCCCCAAACGAGCATAAATCCCGTTCACCAATTCAGGAAGCGGGGCAGCTGGCTATGGGAACGAAATTAGTATTTCTCCTGACACTTTGCCCGATTTTCGCGAACTCAGCGCCAGCGCAAGTAGCCGGTTCGTTACCGTCAGTGTCTCCGGACATCCGGCAGAGTGGTAAGCCTCTTCACGGTAAAGATGACGTCGGCCGCATTGGCCATCGGAATCTCGGCCACACAGGCTTCGGCAACTGGTACTCCTCGATAGCGAAATTGCTCTGGGCAAGGAATATTCCGCACTCGTCGAGGCCAACCTGAAACTCCTCGACGATCCTATCGTCACCGAATATGTGAATCGAATCGGCCAAATGGTGGTCAGTCATTCCGATGCCAAGGTTCCGTTTACGATTAAGGTTGTTGATTCTGACGAGCTAAACGCGTTCACTCTTCCAGGTGGCTTTTTGTATGTGAACCACGGAGTCATTCTGATCGCTGAAAATGAAGCCGAACTTGCAGGAGTCATGGCCCATGAGATTGCCCACGTAGCTGCCCGCCACGCTACTCGCCAGATGACTCGCGCTAACATGTTTAGTCTCATGTCGTTGCCGCTGGACTTGGCTGGCGGAGGACTGGTGGGCCAGGCGGTTCAGCTGGTTGTCGGCTTTATGAAGCCGATGGAAATGCTTAAATTTTCGCGAGGCTTTGAGTCCGAGGCAGACTATCTTGGCTTGGAATACTTGTACGCGGCCGGCTATGATCCACAGGCATTCATCTCATTCCTCGAACGGGCCAGTGCTGAAGAGAATAATGTCGGCAAATGGGGCGGTTTACTCTCAACACATCCGTTAATGACCACTCGTATCAAAAAATGCCAAATCGAAATTGCCAGAGTCTTGCCACAACGAGAGTCGTACGTTGTGAACACTTCGCAGTTTGATGAAGTTAAGGCACATTTGGTCGCGCTCGCTGGTTCGCATGAGCCAGAACCCCAGCAAAGGACTCATCAACCAGTGCTCAGATCACGCCTGCCAGGCTCAGGCCCCACGCGCAATTAGCATCTTGGTGGGTGATTTAGCTAATAGGTAGATTCGTAAGTACCCAAGTTAAGCAATCGGCGGAAGCTCCGTAAACTGTCCTTTAGATGCGCCGTAAGTATAGCTCTACTCGCATAACTCTCGACATGGAGCAGATCCGACATTTAAATAGCTTAAGACTTGTATAGGAATGCGCACGATCAGTTCTGTCCCCTGTTTTGGCCTCGAAAGAATAGATAAGGTCCCATTGAACGCAGCAATGCGTTCCCTCATGCTCAAGAGGCCCAGCCCTTCACCTTTGGTCGCTTGATCAGGGTCGAAGCCCACGCCGAAATCGCGAATTGTGAGTTGAATCTCGCCGGGTGTCCCCACCAGCTCTACCTGGAACTTCCGTACTCCACTGTGCTTTACCGCATTATGTATGCCTTCCTGAGCCACCCGAAGCAGTGCAAGCGCAATTTCTGGCGGGATTGAATCCGGAAGATTCCTATCAGCGAATTCGACCTTCACTTTTTGATCACGGCCCAGATTGTTGCAGAAGCTTCTCATGGCCGCAGCAAGACCCAGGTGCTCCAAAGTCACTGAGTGCAACTCGTGCGATAACGCTTGTAGATCAAAGCTTATCTCTGTTGTACGTTTGAGCAATCGCTCGATGCGCTCGTGATGCTTTGTCTGAACCATCGGCACTGAGTCAAGTTGCCGGAGCTCAATGGCCACCATCGCCAGACGCTGGTTGATGTCGTCGTGAAGCTCTCTCGCGATCCGTTTTCGTTCCTTCTCCTGAGCGTCAATTAATCTCCTGCTGACATTGCGCAGCACCTCTTCCGCTGCCAGGCGATCAGTCTCGTCGATATAAGAGCCAATATAGCCCGCGAATGAGCCATCAGGATTAAAGGTCGGAGCACCAGTATCGACCAGCCAGCGATATTCGCCATCATGCCTTCTAACGCGATACACGATCGTAAACGGTAAATGTTTGTCGAAGGCTTTGGTGTAAGACGCTAAGAAATTCGTGACGTCTTCCGGGTGAACTCCTTGAATCCAGCCTTGGCCCAGCTCTTCCTCGAGAGGTCGCCCGGTGAAGTCAAGCCAGCTACGATTGAAGTATGTGCGGAGCTTGTCGGGCCCCGACATCCATATCAGTACTGGGGCTGAGTCTGCGATGGTGAGAAACCGCTCCTCAATGTCGTCTTGCAAGGCAGCTTCCAAGCCTTTGCGATACGCAGTATCGTGGGCGCTTCCGCGAATTCGGATTTTGCGCCCACTCACATCGCGCTCCGCTTCGCCACGAGTAGATATCCGGCGTTTATTCCATCGAGGCGGATAAACTCCAGATCAGCATTGAAAGTGTTTTGGTGTGCCACGCTTCTACTACACCTCTTTTTAAGCTGTTCCCAGCTCCCAAGTGTGAACATTGCCTAAGCCTTTGTCTGTTGACGGGGCAAGATTGGGATCCAAGTTCTTTGATCCGATACATCTCGTCAGGCCATCGCGTGATGTCACCCGGAGGCATTCCAGTCCAGCTCCCAAGTTGGCAAGCCGTTTGCGCTTCCCAGTTGAGCAGTTCTCCTCGATACGTTTCATGCAGTGAGCTCCCCGGTCTGCGAATAAATATATCTCCGCTTTCCGGTTCTGGAACGCGAATTGCATATCTCCCACAATCACCCCAAAGCACCTGGCCACCTGTTGACCGTAGCGCTTCTCGATTGTGGTGCGCTTAGTGTTACTGCCACATCTTATGGGCGAGCAACTGGCACTTCTTCCAGTGAATCGTTATTGGCCTACCAAAGCTAAGGTATTTCTCCAGCGTGGCTGTTGCGTAAATTGTTCTTGTATTTGTACCAGTAGTTTAGGCAGAAATAGAGTTCTATGATCGTCAAATATTCTGGGGCGCAGTGAGAGCCCCAAAGATTCAAACAATGTTCGGCACATCGGCAGATAAGGACTCTGACTGAGGTCATTAGAGTCACTCGAGCACAAGCGAAAAGGTTCATCATGAGATTATCGGAAGCCGGCACCGCGTCGACCAACTTAGTTCGATTGCTTACATTAGGACTATTCGTCACGATGCAGGTGGCCGCTCAGAGCGTGCCTCTGCGGCAGAGCTTGCTAGATCAGTTGAACAGTTCACTCAAAGAGCTTGCGGAGCGGGTGTCGCCAGCTGTGGTTGAAGTGAAAGTGTTGGGATACGGTGTAGACGACGATCGTGAAGATAGCGACGACAATGGTCGCAATCTTGTGAAGCAACGGCTGGCGGGAGCGGGAGTAATACTCGATTCCAACGGTTACATCGTTACGAACGCCCATCTCGTTGAGGGTGCAAAGCGCGTACAAGTTATTCTCAATCCAACTCGTTCGGCGCAAATGCCGATTAGGACATATCTTGAGGCTCCGGGAAGAACCTTTGATGCTGTAATTGTCGGTGTACATCAGGAGACAGATCTCGCAGTGCTCAAAATTCGAGCAAGTGGTCTTCCGACTCTGCAGTTCGCGAACTACGAAAACCTGCAGCAAGGCCAAATGGTGGTGGCCTTCGGTAGTCCACTTGGGATGCGAAATGCAGCGACCATAGGCATTGTCAGTTCCGTCGCAAGACAAATTGATCCCGACAGCCCACGCATTTATATTCAGACTGACGCGGCAATCAATCCGGGAAACAGCGGTGGTGCCCTGGTGGATACAGCCGGCAACCTGGTAGGCATCAACTCGGCGATGTTGAAGGCCGAGCGGGCCGGACTTGCAATTCCCAGTGACACTGTCAGATTTGTGTACGAACAACTCCGCAAGTCTGGTCGCGTGATTGAAGGCGACATCGGAGTGAATGTTCAAACGATCACTCCCACTATGGCGGCCGGCCTCAAATTGCCGGAAGACGCAGGGGTGATCGTGTCCGACGTGCGTCCCGGGCTCTCGGCGGAAAAAGCGGGGATTGAATCTCAAGATGTAATCACAGGAGTGGACGACCAGCCGGTCCAGAGCTCCTTACAGTTTCTCACTTCGATATATCGACGAAAGCCAGGAGAACGCGTAAGACTGCGACTACTGCGTGGGAAAAAGGTGATTGATGCCAACGTCGCTGTTCTCGAGAAAGCCCCAGACCCAGATCCGCTAGAGCACGCAGTGGATGTGGATAAAAATCTGATAGGCATCTTGGATATCGTTGGCATGGACGTCGATAACAACGTAGCTGAGACATTGATGGGCATCAGGATGCGGTCCGGTGTTCTGGTAACGGCAAAGTGCGAGAAGCGTGAGGACGCCGAAACATCCTTAAAGGTTGGCGATCTAATTCACGCGATCAATGGAAAAACGGTTCGCAGCGTGGCCGAGATTCGTGCGTCGTTGGCGAAGCTCTCGTCTGGCTCTCCTGTTGTGCTGAGGGTGGAACGCCAGAAGCAGTTCCTTTACTTAGTCTCGGAAGTTGAATGACTTGCCGCTGGAGCCGGATCGCAGGCTATGATTGTGCCGCGCCACACACAAGCGTAACGCGGTATTGTGTCGGCGCAAGGACTCGCCCATCACTGCCTTCTAGTCTCAACAACGGGTTTTCAGGTTTGAGATCGCGGACGTGCTCGGCGTCATCAGCCGGATGAGAGATGGTTTTTGATCTATTCCAGCAACCACGCAATGGTGACGAGTGCGACAGAGATAAAAACGACGCCGCAAAGTGCTCCGTATTTAGCAATTTTCGCCTTGATTGCTGCCCACCTGGTTCGCCGCTTAATCTCACCCGGGCTCCCCGGAAGAAATTCACAGTAATTTGTCGCCGAATCTAAATATGAAATCTCTACTCGGATCATCCCATTGGTTAGCAGAGTTGATTGGTTGGACATAAAAGATGACTTCACGGCGCGATTCATGGGTTACCTGCTGCTCGCGGCTACTGTTTATGTAGAAGGAGTCATTGGCTTACGACTGAGGATCGGCGCCTCAATCTTGCGTCCAAGGAGGCTGTTGAAAGCCATTGTCTTTGCTCCAACCGATACCAACAAATCGAGTCCAGTGCGATGAACAATCGTGTCTGTCCCATCGGGCGGCGCATAAAGGACCACATACATAGTTTTGCCCACTTTGACCGAAACATCATATTTGCGAACCTCGGTGCTGTCCGCTTGGTGCGCTGCAACAGCCATGATCGTCCCAACCTGCCATTTCGAATGATGTTCTTGACAAAATAGTGGCGTCGCCACGAGCAAGAATAATGCGACCGCAGCGAACGCGCGTCTTTGCACAATCTGCCTCCTGAACTCTTCTGTCTAAGTTCTAAGCTTCGCACTTCACAATAATTTTAGTGAACTCAACACATCTGAGATAACTGGCAGAACTGATAGTTCACAGACGGATCTTGCAACTAGGGACGGGACACCACTAGGCGACACTGGCCACGTAAGTGCCGTCAGGAAAAAATGGACATACCCTCGGAGTGGAACTAAGCGAAGCGTGCTAGATAAACGAACGCTTCTTGTCGGGAATCAATGTTGTTGTGCGCCGGATCAACAATGTGTGATCCGGCGCAAGCTAAGGTGGGCGGTTGAATAGAGAGGGTTCAGGTGGGTTGCAGGATCTGTTTATGCAACTGCTCTCGCAGAAGCAATTTTTTCGGCCATCTTGGTTGCGGTCAGGTTTTGGAGCAGACGGCGCGTCCGCTCGACGAAGGCGAGTTTGTCGGCAAGGCAGCTTTCAAGCAGTACACCAACCGCGAAGTGGCCCGACAGATCAGCGGCCGCGAGCAGGGATCTGTACTCAGCGATACGGAGGTGAAGTACCTGATTCGCCTTTGCAAGAATGAATAGGTTCCGAACCGTGGGACTTTGCATCTCGGCCAGTTCGCTGCGGAAATCGTCGACAAAGGCGTCATAGAGGCGTCCACTAACTTTCACTGGCTGCTCACCGATGAGTTTGAAACATTGGTCAAGGGTGTCGAGAATTTTATGGGAAACGAAAATCCGTGCTTCCAGCGCTTCCCGCACATCTGTGTCCTGCACATTTTGGGCAAATTCCTGAACGAGCTTTGTAGCTTGCTCGGTCCCCTGCCGCAAGTTGCTCAACATATGCACAAACAACTCCCTTGGATTCTTAATCGGCATGATTTTTCTCCTTGTGTGTTGTCGTTCGGTTGGAGTGCTTTGAGTGGCGCGGTTGTAGTTCTACGCTGAAACGGGCTCAGGATATGGCGTCATCATTCGGATTGGGAAGATGTCAAAAATACCAGTGCAACTCCCAACCTGTTTTTGTCGGTCGAAAACCTCTTGATTCGCACGTCGTGAGTGAACGGTCTATGACTGACAGAAGTCACAGTTGGTCCAGAACAAGAGTCGAGTTGAATATGGTGATTGCGCACGCTTCTCGAATCAACATCATGGAGAGCCGGGTCCAACCTTGGCTAGGCTAGATCAACGAGTCACTTGGCCAAGCGAACAATAAGCCGCGATCGGCTAACAGTCCAAGTGTGGGAATTAGAAACGAAGAGGAGGGTGTCATGGCCGTAATAATTCGGCGAATTGGATTGTGGCAACTACTTGTGTTCTGCCTTGCTTTGCCACCAGCATTCTGCGTCAGTACCGGTCAAATCGTAAAGCTCGAAGGATACGTTGTCTCGGTAAACAACGATGCGCTGACAATGAGAACCAAAGAATCCGGCGAGGTTGTGGTGTTGCTGACGGAATTCACAAAAATTAGCACGTCAGGAGGCTTGTTTCGGAAAAAGCAGATGCCGCCAGATAGCCTTGTCCCTGGGCTCTGGATCAAAGTGCAAGGAATGGGCAGCAGCCCCGGCCGCGTGCTTGCCAAAAATATCAACTTCTCAGGGAACGATTTAAGAACAGCATCTGCAATTAAGGCAGGGTTAGCTCCAGTAGAGATGAAGCTGACCGACACCCAGCAGCAGGTTCAAAGCAATACGCAAACCATCCAGGCCCACGAAGGCGCCATTCACGCTCATCAGCAAAACATCGAGACTAATCAACAGCAGATCCAAAGTATTAATCAGAGATTTTCAAAATTGGCTGACTACGATGTGAAGTACTCGCTGAACGTGTACTTTCCGGCCGGCAGTGCAACTCTTACCGAAAGGGCCAAAAGCGATCTGACGCAATTGGCACAAAGCGCTGTGTCACTCAAAGCGTATCTCGTCGAGGTGGAGGGCTATACCGATTCCAGCGGGCGAGCTGAGGTGAATCAACAACTCAGCATGCATCGTGCTGCTTCGGTGATTGCATTCCTGCAACAGGAAGGGAATATTCCTGTGAGGAGGGTGCTGATGCCGGGAGCGATGGGCGAGTCTCATCCCGCATCGTCAAATGTATCAAGCCAGGGCCGCGAGGGAAACAGACGCGCGGAGGTCCAGGTCTTGGTAAACCGCGGTTTGGCCGAGTAAAAAAATGCGCAAGGCTTCAAACCGGAACCAGTGCTCGCGTGTTCGGTTGGCACACCTGTTCGGCTGCATAGTTCCCAGGCAAATCCTTTTTGCGATCCTGTTGAGCTGTTTTGCAATCGCGCAGCCCCCGTCGCGAATTCAGAGCATCGTCACTGCGGGAAATCTCGACAGCATGCGCTGGCGGAACTTCAGTGATTATCGAGTTTGGCTGCAGAAGTTCTACGAGCCGGTCGGCTACGCTCCGGCATGGCTTGAGGGAAATGCCCCACGTTCGCAAGCTCTCGTGATGATTGAGCGATTTCGTGGCGCCGCGCAAAACGGGCTCGAACCCGAAGACTACGACGCGTCACGCTGGAATGATCGTGTGCAGGCGTTGAAGGGTTCAGGCGGCGATCCAGCAGCTTTTGATATTGCGCTCAGTGTCTGCACGATGCGCTACGTCTCCGACCTTCACATCGGACGCATCAATCCGAAGCATTTCAACTTCGGCTTGGACATCGATCATAAGAAGTACGACCTGGCTCATTTCGTTCGCGAGCAGTTGTTGACTGCGAAAGATATCCCTGCGCTGTTGGACACAGTAGAGCCACCGTTTCCGGGGTATCGTCGCACAGAGCAGGCTCTAGATAGATATGTGAAGTTGGCGCGCGACGATGACGGCGAAAAGCTTCCCGTTCCGGCAAAAGCCATTGATGCTGGTCAGCGGTATGCAGGTGTCACGCGGCTTTCGCGCCTTCTGCGTCTGATCGGCGACCTCCCGGCTGATGCTAATCCTAGTGATCCTCAGATTTACGATGCGACGTTAGCTGAGGGAGTCAAACGCTTTCAGCGTCGTCATGGACTTGATGCCGATGGCCGACTTGGCGCAGCTACGGTCAACCAGCTGAATGTGCCTCTCTCGGAGCGAGTTCGGCAATTGCAGCTCACGCTCGAACGCTGGCGTTGGCTGCCCAGCGAGTTCGCTGCGCCTCCGATCATCGTTAACGTTCCTGACTTCCACCTTCGAGCCCTGGACGATAAGAATAAAGTCAGTCTCGATATGCGTGTTGTAGTTGGAAAGTCGCTCCGCACTCAAACGCCCGTTTTCTCGCGCGACATGACGTTTGTCGTCCTGCGTCCATATTGGAACGTTCCTCCGAGCATCCTGCGTGGCGAAATCGTTCCCGCTATCAAGCGCGACCGCGGCTACATAGCAAAGAAGAATTACGAGGTCACCACGATCGATGGCAAAGTCGTCACATCTGGTGCAATTTCAGATGAAGTGCTCGCCCAGCTTCAGGCAGGTGAGCTGGCGGTGCGGCAAAAGCCTGGATCAAACAATGCTCTCGGGTTGGTCAAGCTAATATTCCCGAATGAGCACAACATCTATCTGCACAGCACTCCAGCGCCCGAGCTCTTTGCTCGCACTCGCCGTGATTTCAGTCACGGCTGCATCCGCGTCGAAAAGCCGGCCGAGCTTGCAGCCTGGGTGCTGCGCAACAATCCAGGATGGACGCTGGATCGTGTGCAGCAAGGAATGAAGGAAGGTACTGACAACGTCACAGTAAACCTTACTCAGCGGGTCCCCGTCTTTATTGTCTACGCGACAGCGCTAGCCTATGAGAACAACGAAGTTCACTTCTATCATGATATCTACGGGCACGACGCCAAGCTGGCTAAGGCACTGGCAAAGGGCTATCCGTACCCATAGTTGCGAAGTGAAATTACCAGCGGCGGATGCGCCCGACGTCCACATGGACGAAGTCCGAGCTGGCGTAGTAGCCCACGCCACCGCGCTGCAGTGCGAGAGCTGTGTCGCGCAGTTTGGAAGTGCGCACGCCCGGTACTCGAATATCGATCGCCATCGCCTGCATGTGTAGGCTGTGCCGCGCGACGCCATGCCCATGCGTCCTGAGATACTCGTTGCTCCACGGTGTCCGGTAGCCACACAATACATCGATCTCTGCCTCAGGACGCCCCAGAGCGGCGGTCAAATCGTGTAGCAGGTCGAATACTCGCGGGTCATATTCATGAACAGTGCCGGTCCGATGATCGCGTAAGTACTGATTCAGCTGCGCGAGGGCATCAGGATCGTACGTGTTCCCGCGCCGATAAACGATGTCGAGCCTTTTGCCGGTATGGGTATGAAACAAATGGAGCTGATACGAGGTGTCGGCCAAAGATGTGGTCTCGGCCGCGCTAGGGGATGTTGCACCGCAAAGAGAGACTAGAAGTAGGAGAGATAACGGAAGATTGTTTCGAAACAAGAATCGCAAACTGTACTCCAAACAAATAGATCTTCAGCGCTGATGCTAATCCTCCTACCTTAGCAGGAATGATTGTTCAGCATAGTGCTCCAGAGCAAGGAATGCGATCTTCAGTTCGTGTTCAGGGACGAGAAGCTAAAGACGCCGGTTGTGAGGCAGCTTGCTCGTCGTCATCCTGCACTGGTGTCCAGGACTTGTCTGGATTGAAAAGCTCCATCTTCTTGAACTGATCGAGTGTGTTCGGCCCAAAATCCTTCTCGTAGACAACGCCGTCGTTACTGACGATAAACGTCCTCACTCCTGTCACGTCGTGCCGCGCTGGCGCTGCCACTAGAGCAAAGCCCCCGATCATCACGCCCTTTACTACAAAGTCGATTTGACCAAGGGGAGCAGCCGGACCCTGCCCCTTCAGAATTTTGAAGTAGTAGCCGTGATACTCCGAGCCCGGCGTATAACCCTGCTCGATTGCACGCGCAATTTTTTCTCCCACGGGACCGCCCCATGTGCCGTCAGCATTTTGCCAAGCCAGGCCATCTTGTTTTCCAGGAGTGCTGATGATGCGCTGAGCGTACTGATTCACGTCGTAGCCCTCCCGCTTCTGCAGGGAATACTCGTCCTGCGCTTCGACGTAACCGTGGCAAAGCTGAATTGCATCCAGTTCATTCGCGCCGATTCTGCGGTACACGAGTTCTTGCCGGCCCGCCTTGGCATCGAAAGACCACTTGCCTTCTCTCTTCACAAGCGGCACGGGAAAGGGCCAGTCTTGGCTGCCAACCAGAAGGAACGCTCGATTTCCATTCTTCGGACCTACTGAAATGGTTTCCTTTTCTCGGGCCTGAGCGGCGAAATCCGTGGCGTGCTGCCGGTCTTGCGCGGTTTCGCCTGTAACAACGATGTCTTTACCGTCAGGCCCAAAGATTTTCGTCAACGTATCGACGTCGAATTTTTCGGCTGCACCCACCAGCGCATCTGCAGCTTGCTGCGGGGTGTCAAACTTTTCGACTGAGGAACCAGCACTCGTGGTCGCTGAGACCGTTTTGGGCGCGACATCTTGGGCGATGACGAAGAGGACCGACACGGATAGCATCGCAGAGGCGACGAGAATGCCAATTGCGCGTGACCAAGTTCCATTCTGGGATGCTGATGTCATGGTGTCTCCTCCAGCAAGTTTTCGTCTTCTGCGATTCAGCCGCCGTTTACCTGCGCCGCCCACCACCGCCGCCTCGGAAGCCTCCGCCACCTCGAGATCCCATACTCGAAGAGCCGCGACTGCTGCTGCTGCGGGCGCTCGATCCGCTATAGCCCCGAGTACCTCCACCGAATGCATCGCGGTTTCCGCCACCACTACGGGAGAGATCACGGCTTCCAATGCGATCGGCTCCGCCTCCCAACGATGAACCGCCGAGACCTCCACCACTCCGATTACTCAAGCCGGCTCCGCCTGCGCGGTTGCTCGCGCCATCGCCGGAGCGAAAGCTAGATAGATTGCCACCCTGACGGCCAAGCTGTTGCCGAGCACCCGTCTGGCGCTTTGCAAGCGAATCACCGCGCGCTGCTCCTCCGAATCGGTCCGCAGTGCTGCGGTCCCGATATGGAGCACCACCGCGATGTTCAGGATTGTGCTGCCAGTTGCTTCTGGCATTCTCTCGGCCGGCAGGAAGTGTAGAGGCGCTGTTACCGCGTCCACCAACGTTTCCACGGTCGCCAAGATTGCCACGGTCCCCGGCTGGTAACTGTGACGGCCGGTTTCCCGCGATGTTATTGCGGTTCCCACCGATGTTGCTATTGCGATTGAAATTGTTGTTGTGGTTGATGTAAACGTTATTTCCGCCCCACCCGGAGCCCCAGCCCCAACCACCGCTCCAGAACGCCCCCATCATCACGCCAACTCCAAAGGAAAGTGCCATTCCCGCTGCGTAGTACCCGACTGGATAGTAGATCGGTGGGTAAGGATAATATGGCGCCCCCCACACGACGACGGGATCGTAGGAAGGTACATATACGATTTGTGGATTGGATTGTTCGATGACAATGACATTCTTCTTTTCGACGAACCTTGTTTCGACCGTCTGCTGCTCGGTCGATTTCAACGTGCCTCTGTCTTTGGCCTTTTGTCGCATCCGCTGTACGGCATCCATTACGTCGCTCTGCTGCGCCAAAAAGGCATTTCCGAGGTCGGTGGTCCACTGAATGTCATTTGCCAGGCGGTTTGCCACGTCCGGAAGAGCCGCGAGCGCCTGAATGCTCGCATCCCAACTCTGCTTCGCGACGGCGTCGGCAAGCGCTTTGTCCTTAAGAGTCTTATTTTTATTCAGCCACTGCTGAAGCTGAATGATTTCGAGAGGGTAGGTAGATGCCACCAGCACTTGGCCTAATAGCGGGTCTGGATAGAGCGCAATCGGTGCGACAAGAGAATCCAACTGCTCAGATGGAATTGCAGCACTTTGCTGTTGTTGCCACGCAGCCAGAGTCGACACAGGTGGCAATAGATACGCCAGGGTCTCTCTTGGTAAGAGCGCAACTGTGCAGAGGATCGCGATCGATGATCTGAGGAGCGCACCTTTGCATTCAAGCTTCATCACTTGTTCTCCTGCCAGTCTTATAGGTCGCAGCGGCACTAAGGGCATCTGTCAATAATGCGAGGGTCTGATCGCACACGGCATTACGCTTCAGCAGACAAAAGCAAATGGTTTCATATTGGGATCTATAGGCGTCTCAACGGCTGCGACGTAAAAGAAATAGGACCGGGATCGGCCGCTTATTGCGAGGCCGGAAATGCCCGCTTGAGGAAGCTTTTGTAGAATGTTGTCTGGCTTACTGACTCGCCGACAAAATTCCTTTGTTGACCATCACTCTAACTTCGACACGGCGGTTTGCCGATCTGCCTTGCGCTGTCTCGTTCGAAGCAACTGGTCTGGCAATGCCCATTGCTCCAGGAGAAACAATGTGCCGCGGAGGAACGTTCCCGTCTTGCATGAGGTAGTTAACCACCGCATATGCGCGCTCTTTGCTCAGACTTTGATTGGCGGTTGCGTTTCCAACCGAATCACAAAATCCCTGTACTTCGACGATGTAACCCGAGAGCTTGGTCGCTTCGGCGGCAAGTTGAGAGAGAGCAGCCTTATCATCGGGTCCGAGAGTGGATTCGCCAGAACGGAAGTAAATCTTTGCCTCACTTTTTACTTCGTAGTCGGCCAGCTGCTCGAACCGGCGGCTCACTTCTTCTTGATTGGATGCGATCCGCGCTTTATTAGCTTCAATGTTGGCTGAGTTCAGGGCAATGTTTTCTTTATTCGCAGCGATGTTCTCTTGGTTCGTACCGATGTTTTGCGCGTTCGCTGCAACCTTCTCTTCAGTCGGCGCCAAACCTGCCTGGATCATGCTGGCAGTTTGCAAATCATCTTTGCTGAACTTGATTTCCGTAGCGATGAGATTTCCGGAAGCGTCGGGAATGCCCTTCACCTGAACTTTGAGGCCCGGGATCAGGCTGGCCCATGACATTTGCTCCTTCCGCATACCGAGTCCTTTCGGCGAGTGCACTTTCGTTTCGTCGGTTAGCGTGATTGTCTGGGTCCCACCACCGGCTCGGACTGTGATTGTGTCAGCAGTGCGCGCCGTAATTAATCCTTTAACCGTTTTTGTGTCACCACCGAAGACGGGGGTTAGCGCAGCAGAGGCGAACATCAGAGCTAAGGCAAATGTCCAGACTGTGATTCTCTTCATTGCGTATCGCTCCTTGGAATCTTCCGTCCAAGCTATATACGCCGTTCATTCCCAGGCACTGGCAAAAATACTGGAGACTTAGTACGGCCTCCCGAGGTCGATCTTAGGCTTCGGTTACTTACTCTCAATAGTGACAGGTCTCCGCTCCTCCGGTGTTCTCTATTGTGCTCACAGGCGAACCCCGTGCGGACGAACGTCTTTGGATGCCGCGTTTAAATCGATCGGAGGATCAATGAAGCATTCCAAGAGCCTGATGGCGATGTTTGTAGTAGTTATTGCGATCACGAGCGCCACGGCTCAAAAAGTGAAAGTCGGATACGACAAAAGCGTCGATTTTTCGCGATACAAAACCTACACTGTAGCAGAGCCAGGCATCCAACCCACTCGTCCGTTGCTGTACGCATCGATTGTCGGCTCACTCGATCAGGAACTGAAATCCAAAGGCTTCAATAAAACGGAGAGTGATGGCGATCTCATCTTGGTTCCTGAAGGAGGTACGGAATTTGGAGTCAATCAAGCTGCGGGCGCGCCGATCTCGCCGACTTACAGCGGCGTGCCGCCTGCAATAAATGCCACGATGTGGACAGGTGCCGCTGGTTATGCTGCTTCGTCGACTACCTACGTTCCAGAGGGAACACTTCGAATCGACTTCATCGACCGCGCGGCGAACAAAGTGGTGTGGAGCGGAATGGCTAAAGTAAAACTCGACGTGGAGCGCAAGTCAAAGTCTCTTGAATTGATCGACAAATCTATAATCAAGCTGCTAAAGGGATTTCCTCCCGGCACAAAGTGAGCGCAGGTTGCCAGCTTACTGTTTCCCAGTGTTGCCCGTGCCACAGCCCACACGTCTGATTATGATTTCTCACGGCCCAGAAACCGCAGAGATTCCCCAAACTACGAATAGCAAGACGATAAGCCCTATGATGAACGGCAATTCCTGATTGGCTATTGAAGACAACAGCCTCGTTCCAATTTGCTCCGTCGGATCCTTCATCAATCGAACCTCCACAAGTATTTGTGTAAACGGCGATGACGATGCTGCAGTGGCGTGGTCAACATTGAATATCCCTAACGGTTAGTTGTGGCGACTGTCACCTTTCACAGTCCTCCATAGCTTGCCCGCGTCCGCTCGATGGATCTCCGCATCCGTCGCCGTTGCTCTCGCGCAACGACGGCCTTCGCCAGCAGCAATACCGTTTTTATGTGAGTAGTAAACCTCATCTTCAAATTGTTGTGCGAGGGCGTAGTTATGAGAGTGGAAAGTCCCTATAAGGCCCATTTGTGTTGCCGCTGCGGAGTTTGGTTCTTTTCAATAAAGCGATTGAGCATGATAACTGCCCAATTGTGTATAGACTGCATGATACAAAAGCGAACGACGCATCCTGGCAAGTAGCTCTATTTTTCGTTATCGCGAGAAGCGGCCGCTCTGGCTCAGTCGCGAATTTCAAGTTCGTTCGCTGCGCCATGAGAGACGGTCTATATCGATGTCGCTTCTCCTTCCGCAGGCGTCTCTTCAAAGGGCTGGTGCGGCTGACGCCGTCCAGTCGCACGAGCGACATGCCGCCGGATCTCACAATCAGAAGCGAATTATGATTCCCGAGCTAACTTCCCCCTGCTGCGCATAGACCGGATCGGAAATTGAATAACACTCGCCAAAGCCGTTGCAGAACCATTCCTCGTTGGACCTGATGTAGGTGGGTGTCCACTTTGCTTCAAGCCTTAATCCCAAATGAGGGCTGAAGAAGTGTTTGAGGCCGGCGCCGAGCTCGAACGAGAACTGAGTTCTGCCGGAAACAGGTGCGCGCGGATTAAAGCTGCTAGCACCGACTCCGAAAATCGCGAAGGGCTGAGTGTGCGAACCATCGTCGGCAGGGTGAAACAAGATATTCGCATGATATTGATCGACGTATGCTCCGAACAGCCGAGTTGACGTGTTGTCAGCCCGGGAACGACCATCCACGTGTGTATCCTGCCGGCTCCACTGAAATTCCACTTGAATGTTGTCATGTACTCCGTGGTTGAGTGCCACTCCGTAAGCGGGATTGCTCTCGATCTGAAGCTTTTGGAAGTTGGGATTGAGAGCAGGATTTACTAAGTCAATATTGCCACCAAACCGATAGCCGATGGTCGGAGTCAATTCAAATCCGCCTTGTGCCCACATTAAAGTGGCTGTGCCAAGCAGCGCGGCTGCGAGGAGCACTCTAATCATCTTCTTCATCGAGTGATCTTGCCGCGGAACTGTAGGCTTAGGCCCTGTCAGATGTTCCAGTAGCGCGCAATTAGCGGAGCACATCCATTTCGTGGAAAGAGCCGTTAGAGCAGGACAAGGATCGTTTCTAACCTGAGCGTTGAACCTTTGTAGGAACCGTATTATTCTTCCGTGCTCAGCGATTTGCTCCAGACTCGAGTCGTGCGACTATGCGCGTGGATATCGCTGCAAGAGGACCTTGAGGCTGGGTGTTAATACTCACGCCAAATTCCCGCGTCGCCTCAGCAAGTTCGTGTTGATCCACTAGAAGAATGCCGCGCAAATAGTGAACAGCGGCAATGCTATTTGCATGTGCCTCTTTATCGGCCGACATCCGTCGTTCCGCTTCCGTTACTTCTCGAAGTGCTTCAAAGCTTTGGTGGGCTCCACATAGAGCGCGCGCCATCTCGTAATGGAGGGGCCACGCGGCAGGAAGCAATTGCAGGGCTCGCTGAATTAAAGGCATTGCGTGATCATATCTCTGATCATCGTTGTAAATAGATGCGAGGACCGCATATGGAACACCATATTGCGGATCAACGCGAATAGCGCGTTCGAGGTCTTTGATTGAGTCGGATCGGTTGGCGTTCATTTTCCATAACGCCCGTAACATCAGTGCCATCGCCTAGTCGGGATACAGCTCAAGAGCACGCGCGAGCTGCTTTTCTGCTTCTTTCGTCTGTTCGTTTTTTATCGCTGCCGCAGCTTTTTCGAGGGCCCGTTGCGCTTTCGCCGGAGCTCGCAAAGCATTCGGAGTGATGAGCTGTGGTCCAAATGTTCCGTATGGCTGCGCAGCATAGGAATGATGGTTCTCAATCGGGCTTTGCCCAAGTACGCACGTGCACCACAGCAGGATGGCGAATCCAAGACCAAAGCAATTCGCACGTTTTCTTGGAAGAAATCCTGCAGGTTGTCTGCCCAATAGATGAACATAGAGTTTCATAAAGATATGTGCACATCTGCTAAGGGTGGTGTACTGCTGGCGAGGGTTGGAAACTACTGGAAAAACGCTCAGTGTCAGGCGGCAGAACTAAGTAAAGGGTGGTCACAGAAGCTGCTGTATGGTTACTTCTTTTGAGCGTTTGTCAGAACGCGAACGTGAGCGCCAACTGTCCGACACGAGGATTTACTGCAGTGCTTGCTATGATGCCGAATGTGGAAGATGAAAAGTTGGTATCCGGATTGGCAAACTGAGGATGGTTGAGCGCATTGTAGAATTCACCGCGAAACCGAAGACTACTGTTCTCGGTTGGCCAGCTGAGAGCGATTGTCTTTGACAAAGCAAGGTCGACGTTGGCCTGTCCGGGACCATCGACGAGTCCGGTAGCACTGTTCCCAAATGCTGTTCCGATGCCGTCTGCACCAATGATCGGCGGCTCCGTAAAACACGCCGAGTTGAAGTAGCCGTTGAGTTTTGACTCGACTGGGCCCTTCGCCACGGATTGGCCATTCGAACATGCGCCGCTTAGCTGAGCGCGGTCCTCGCTGATTCCAAAAACGTTCGTGGGATTTGTGTAAGCGATTGTGAGAGCGCTGCCGGACTGTATGGTTGCTATTCCAGCCAAAGACCAGTTGCCTAAGACGGTACCTGACAGTCCATGAAGTGGCCCGGGAATAGTCCACGTCGTGCTGAAAACGAAGCGATGAGTCCGATCGAAACTGGCTCGTCCCCATCGTTGGCTCGGAGAGTTTTGGTCTCCGAGCGTCAAGGTTGTTCCCGCTGATGTCCCGTTGATGTTGGCGCCATCGGTATCCAGGGTTTTTGAAAAGGTATAGGAAGCCAAAAACTGAAAGCCGCGTCCCAACCGTTTTGTCAGGCTCGCCTCAAGCGCGTTGTACCAGGAACTGCCATCGGATTCCAGTTGGCGAAGAAAGTCGGGAGTTATTCCGGGAATGGGAACTCGTGAGGCGAGGTTAGCCAGAGTGTTAGAAGTTACACCTCTGACGGGGTCATCCGGGGAGGCGTCCTCCGCCTGATTGAGGGAACGGAAGCGCTGTAGGTGTGTTCCTCGAGCGCCCACGTATCCCATCTCCAATAGCCAGGACTGACGCAACTCCGCCTGAGTGTTAAGGGAAAACTGTTGACTTAATGCCGGTCTAAAATTCGGCGATGGAGATTGGAAGGTCAGATTTGTGCTGGCAGCGTAGGGCACAAACATTGGAAACGAATTCGGATTTGGGAATGGCTGGGCGAACGGTGACTGGAACGTTGCGGCTGCATTGGTTTGTCCTGTGCTGCTCCGAAACGATGAAAACGGCGCACCATTTATAGACGCAGCGGAGGCCTGGCCAGTCGGGCGAGAGTAATACATTCCGTACCCTCCTCTGAGCAGGAGTGCGCGTAGTCCTGGTACGATCTGCCAGGCAAAACCAATTCGCGGAGCAATTGCGTTTTGCCCTTTTCCATACGTTCCAAACGTGTTGTCCGCGCGTATAACGCCGGGAGGGACAGTGCCCGGAAAATTCGAAGCGACAATGTACCCTGCAAGCGTCCCGTTCGGCGACGGGTTTGTATCTGCCTTGCTGAAATCGAAGCTCGAATTTCTTCCCAAGTCGTCTCCGAATTGACCGATCCGCTCGTAACGCAGTCCGGCATTCAAAGTAAGAGTGCGGGTAATTCGGAAATCATCCTGAGCAAACGCTGAGCCTTCCCATGCCGCGAAGTTACGGTTTAGGAGGCCATAATTATCAGAGGAAGCAAAGACATTGCTGAACCTGCCGGTGCCATTTTCATTCGCATCAAGTCCGAGTAAGAAATCCGGCCAACTGAGAAATTGCACTGACGAACCGATTCCAACAATATCGAAGTACTCCTTCAGTCGCGCAATTTCTCCTCCGAATTTCATCGCATGTGCGCCGCTGATCAGACTGATTGTGTCGCCAAGAGAGAAAGTGTTTTGCGTGTAAATACGCGGGATTGCTGAAGCCATGCTGACGGAACCAAGGATGTTCAAGTTGGGCAGTTCATTGTTGTCATTCATTTCGCCTTCAGCTACACCAACGTCCGACCATTTGAGCGGCGCTTGCGATCCCGATCTCGTTTTTGTCCGCACGAATCCAAGCCTCGCATCATTCAGGAAAGCGCTACTCGCAATGTAAGTGTGAGCAAGGGAGAAAACAATAAAATCGGAACCCCCGGCGCTGTCGAACCCGCGTGTGTTGGCCACGGGATTTCGACCGCTACCCGGAACAGTGACCAACTGATCGGAGCGTGCAATGAAGAATCGGGCAGCGATCCGGCTGTTCTTGGAAGCAACATAGTCTAGATTGGCCAATCCCTGGTCCTCATCGAAGCTGCAAGGCAGCGAAAAGGACGAGAATCCGCTGCTGGCAAACGGTTTCGCGGGATCAACTGTTTGCGGCGTTGAAATCAGAAGGCTGCCGTCGGGCAGTTTGAAATTTAGCAACGCCAGAGCGACAGGATTGATGTTCGATCCGTCTGATTTGATCGCCACACCACCCAAAGCCCCGTTCATGCCACCAAACAATCTTCCGAGTGCGGCGGGTGATCTGTCGTTGGTGATTGGTGGCTCACTCAGACTGGCGGCGCAACCGATTCTCGCCTGACCTGCGGCCAACCCATTCACCTGACGAGTCCCCTGATACGACGCAAAAGCAAATAAACGGTCTTTCTCAATTGGTCCACCGAGCGCAGCCCCGAATTGGTTCTGCTTGAGGTCCGGACGGAGCCGACCAGTTTGATTCAAGAAGAAATCATTCGCATTAAGAACATTGTTCCTCAGGTACTCAAAAAGTGTTCCATGGTAGTAGTTGGTTCCTGCCTTGGTAATGAGGCTGACATTCGCTCCGGCAGCGCGCCCGAACGAGGCATCATAGAGCCCAGTTTGAACCTTGAACTCCTGGAGGCTATCGGGGTTCGGAATTGGGATTCCACCGCTTGCCCCGCCGGAAGCCAGCACGTCGCTTACACTCACGCCGTCCAATTGCCAGTTGTTGTCGTACGATCGCGAACCGTGCACAAAAACTCCGTCATTCGAGGCCCCTACTTGCGAGAGAGCTGTTCCTCCGCTCCCAAGCTCTCCAGCGTTATAGACCCCGACAGCGACTCCGGGACCAAGCCCAGTTAATTGCGTAAAATTTCGGGTAACCAGCGGCAGTTGGCGAATCGCTGTTTCATTAAATACCCTTCCCAAGGCAGAACTGTCGGTTTGAACCATTGCTGATTCTGAAGAAACCTGTACGCGTTCCACGCGCGTCGCAAGACGAAGATGCAATTCAAGTCCCAGCGTTTCTGTTACGGATATGCGTAAGGCAGAGAGGCTTAACGGCTCGAAATCGCTTTTATCAGTTTGCACATGATATGAACCGGGAGATAAGAAGAGGATGGCAAACCTTCCTTCTCCGTCAGAAACAGTGAGCCTCGTTTCGTTGCCATCGTCTTTTGTCGCTTTAATGGACACGCCCGGCAAGAGTGCACCGGAGACGTCCAGAGTGACTCCAGTCAGTGCCCCAGTCGATGCTGTCTGGCAGCACAGGTTGCTCGTCAGTCCGAGACAAACGGCGAACACAGCGAGGAACGCGCAGAAGGGGAATCCATTCCAGGAGACTCGATAAGTGAACTCCGCGTTCATCTCGACCTTGCTGTGTCGCCGTAGGGATGCGTAAGGTAACTGAGTCCTATTACCAGAGGTGCTGAGCTTACCGGGCGCAAGTAGGCATAGGTACCTGTCAAGTGTGACAGGGGCGAAACTCCCGGCTCACAAAGAAAATGTTCGCGCCGCGACTGCAAGTTGATAGGCAGGAATTGGGCTATGGGTCTTAGCCGCAAAGGTTGGTGTTAAGTGGACAGCTATCGATCTCGATGGCCAGACCAGCGAGTGACGCGAGCGAATTGCCGCATTGTTTGGTGTTGCGAGTACCGCGTTGGCGACCGGACGAAGTCCTTAAGAGGCTTAGTGCTCATGCCCTCTGTTTTCCTCTGCTTCTTTTTGCTTTTCCAAAGCTCTACCGCACTGCAAATGAAACAAGTCCGCCGCGTTCTGATCTTCTATGAAGCCGGAGCTTATAAACCGTTGCCCAATCTTGTCGATCAGGGAATGCGGGTCGCCTTCGATAATTCCCCTTACCAAATTGAGTTTTATCGTGAATTCATGGAGACGGCACAATTTCCAGATCCGGCCGATCAGAAGCGATTTCGTGATTTCTACATTCGGAAGTATCAACACCACAGACCCGATGTCATCATCGCTGTTGGGCCCGCGCCTCTGCAATTCATGCTCGAAGCTCACCACAGATATTTTCGCGGCGTGCCAGTTGTTTTTTGTCTTCCCAACAGCCTGCCTGGGGGTTTAAACCTTGACTCTGACTTTACCGGCGTCGAAGGTGATGTGGCGCCAGCGGCCACACTCGATGCCGCCCTGCGACTTCAGCCGGACACCAAGCACGTCGTCTTGGTCGGTGGCACATCCCCGTTTGATCGGGAGCAGGAGGCCGAAGCCAAAGATCAACTGAAAAGTTACGAAAATCGTTTCGACATTTCCTACCTGACCGATCTCACGATGCCAGCTCTTCTCGAACGGCTGAAGCATTTACCGAGTCACAGCATCATCCTGCTCGCCGCTTTGGGTAGAGACGCCGAAGGAAGGGTGTTCAGTACCGCGGTGGCAAATCCGATGATTGTTGCTGCTGCGAACGCTCCGGTTTTCAGCTTGAATGACAGACACTTAAATGATGGTGAGGTCGGCGGTGATGTTGCAGATGCCGTGGACGAGGGCAACACAGTTGGTGCGACAGCTGCGCGCATCCTAAATGGTGAAAAGCCGCACAACATTCCTACCATAAAAACTGCGAACGTCTATGTCTTCGATTTGCGTGCTCTTAAGCGCTGGGGATTCAAAGAAAAGAACCTTCCGCCGGGAAGTATCGTACTGAACCGGGAACCGACAGTTTGGGAGGCCTACAAGTGGTACCTGATCGCAGGTATATCTCTGATCTTGTTGCAGGCTGTACTAATCGCCGGTCTGATGTGGCACCGTGCAAGACGCAGAAGAGCGGAAGGCGAACTAACGGCCGCTCTCGAAGTTGCACGCGAGAGCGAAGCGCGTTTTCGTCTGGTTGCCAACACGGCTCCGGTGATGATCTGGATGTGCGGCCCCGACAAGCTCTTCAGTTACTTCAATCAGCCCTGGCTTGACTTCACCGGACGGCCTCTTGTCTCTGAATTGGGAAACGGATGGACGGAGAGTGTGCACCCTGATGATTTGCAGTTGTGTTTGAACACTTACGACCAGTCCTTCCAGCGGCGTGAGCCTTTCAAAATGCAGTATCGCTTGCGGCGGCACGATGGAGAGTATCGATGGGTCTTGGATATGGGGGTACCGCGATTTAGTTCCGAAGGCTCTTTTGCCGGTTACATAGGTTCGTGCATTGATATGACAGAGCGCAAGCAGGCCGAGGAAGCTCTTTCCAGCGTGAGCCGCAGGTTGATTGACGCGCAAGAGCAGGAACGCACGCGTATCGCAAGAGAACTTCATGACGATATCAATCAACGCATCGCGATGCTCGGGATTGAGCTCGACGTATTGCAGCAGAGCCTCCCCAATGAAGGCGCCGAGCTTCAGAACCGGCTTGACAAACTACGGGAACAGACCGCTGAGATTGGGACCGACGTCCAAGGCATTTCACATCGTTTGCACTCGTCCAAGCTGGAGTACCTGGGGCTGGTTGCGGCATGCAAGAGTTTCTGCCGGGAAGTGGCCGAGTGGCACAAAGTGGATGTCAATTTTATTGCCGAGAACATCGCGCCTAACTTGTCGCAGGAGATCTCGCTGTGTCTGTTCAGGGTCTTACAAGAATCTCTGAACAACGCGATCAAGCACAGTGGTGCACAGCGTTTTGAAGCGCAGCTGCGCGGCACATCAAATGAGATCCAGCTCACAGTGCGTGATCACGGGATAGGTTTTGATGCAGCTGCCGTTATGGTAAGCAGAGGTCTTGGCTTCATCAGTATGCGAGAACGAATCAGCGTAGTGAAGGGCACGATCTTGATTGCTTCCAAGCCACTGGGTGGAACCGAGATCACAGTTCGCGTTCCTGTTGTTGCAAGAGCAGCCAGTAAAACGACTGTCGGAGCAGCGTGAATCAAGATGAAGAAGAACAAAATGGGATGTCCACGAATATTGTTAGCAGATGATTTGCCGGAGATACGTGAGCGGGTTACAGAGTTGCTTCGATGTGACTTTGAGATCGTTGCTACTGCCCACAACGGTCAGCGGGCGGTCGACGCCGCCTCAACCCTCGATCCCGATGTGGTTGTGCTCGATATCTCTATGCCGATTCTCAGCGGAATCCAGGTAGCCTCTCGCCTCCGAGACTTGGGCTGCAAAGCAAAAATTGTATTTGTCACGATTCACGAAGATCCAGACTACATTGAGGCCGCATTCTCCGTTGGGGCCACAGGTTATGTTTTCAAATCGCGCCTGGCTACCGATCTCGTCCCTGCTGTGCATGGCGCGCTGCAAGGGCAGAAGTTTATTTCTGTCAGAGACAAAAATATCCTGCGAGGAGATGCGTCAATGGGTCAGGGCAAAGGCCACCTGGCGATCAAACGTGCTTAGAGTTTCCGCGAAAGCTATCAAATCCAGTTTGCGCGATGCTGGTCTCACGTTCCAAAGCAACATTATGTTCTTCACAACTTCCGCGAAATTCGGAAGGGCATGAGCACCGCCGCTTAGAGCAGGAGGCATCATTTGCGGTGTGCCCCTTCGTCCAAGTCTGAAGATGTGGGCGCTCAGTGGTCGAAGTGATCCGCAACAATGGGTGACACCGGGCCTCGGAAGGAATCCCGTCCGTGGCCAGAGGATACGAGTGTGTGTTTTCTCTGTTGGACGCTTCCTGGTTCCAGCGATCCTCGCATGCCTACTTGTGCCTGGGCTTGTCGGGCAGCAGAAGACCGAATCGGATTTCGTTATTCGCGATTTTCATTTTCGTAACGGAGACACGCTTCCTGAGCTGAAAATCCACTACGTCACTCTAGGAGTTCCGCGCAGGGACGCCAGTGGACATGTCTCGAATGCTGTGCTCCTGCTGCACGGCACTGGCGGATCGCTGGACGGCTTTCTCGGAAAGCGTTATTCAGTGCTCTTTCAGCCTGGGCAGCCGCTGGATTCGTCGCGATACTTCATCATTATTCCTGACGAGATTGGGCACGGACGCTCCTCGAAGCCGAGTGATGGTCTGCGGGCGCGTTTTCCACGCTACGACTATGACGATATGGTCGAGGCGCAGTATCGGTTGGTGACCATGGGGCTTCGCATCGACCGCCTGAAGCTGGTGAGTGGTATTTCCATGGGCGGCATGCACGCCTGGCTCTGGGGCGAACAGCACCCAGAGATGGTGGATAACCTTTTTCCACTCGTTTGCATGCCGACCGCGATTACCGGGCTTAATCGTTTGTGGCGCGACCTCACAATCTATCTGATCACGAGTGACCCTGATTACCAGAATGGGAACTACCAATCGGAGCACGGACTGAATAAGGCTATTGCGATGTTCGAATTGGTGATCGATGCTGCCTCTCTTGTTCAAGCGAACGCACCGGACCGGGACGTTGCGGACACTCTTTTCAAAGTATGGATGGGAGACGCCACCCCCAAGCATGATGCTACCGATCTGGTCTATGCCCTGGATGCCTCACGCAACTACAATCCGGAACCAAATCTGGAGAGAATTCGGGCGCGAGTCATTGCCGTAAATGCAGCCGACGATTTCATCAACAACACCGACGTGGAAATGATGCAGGTCTTAATGAAACGTGTGAAGCGCGCACGCTTCGTCCTGCTGCCGGAGAATGCCGGCACACATGGTCACAGTAGCGGCGGAGATCCATCGCTCTGGAAGCAGTACCTGGCGGAATTGATGCGCTGAGCAGTAGAAACCGGCAGGCGCAACAATTAGTGTGCCAGCCGGCTCGCTGTAAGCATTCACAGTTGCAGCTCGACGGTCACCGTGAACAAATCGGAGATTCAATGCCGCCACTTTCCTGTGGAGGAAACATGAAGATTCGCCGCGGTAGTATCCGAACTATTGCCTCAGCATTTGGGCCGTTTCTTGTCTTTGCTGTTCTCCTTGGAGTAGCCCAAGCGCAAAATGGTGTTAAGCCTGCATCCAAGGCTCCCAGTCCTGAACTCGTTGGTGATCTGACAAAGCAGCTTTCAGTAACGCCGGCGCAGGCAACAGGCGGAGCCGGAGCGCTTTTTGGATTGGCTAAGAGCCGTTTGGGTGCAGCCGACTTTAGCAAAGTCGCCGCGGTGGTGCCCGGCATGAATGGCTTTTTGAAGGCTGCTCCTTCGGCCAGCCACCAAGGTGGTGGTCTCCCTGAAATCTCCAGCCTCTCCGGCGCTTTGCCAAGCGGAGCTTCGGGTTTGGCGTCGACTGCTCAATCATTCCAGAGACTAGGCCTATCCCCGGGCATGGTCGGTAAATTCGTTCCCGTGCTGACCCAATTTGTACAGAGCAAGGGCGGCGCAGGCGTTGCGTCTCTCCTTTCCGGCGCCCTGGGCAGCGGAAAATAGCCGAATCCACAAGGAATCGCAAGCCACTCGCTTGCTTCTGTCAACGCTGCCAGTGGTACATCAGCACGTCGAGAGCTGAATATGGTGGTCCTGTGAGACTCTCACAGAAAAAAACGAGAGCACGGTAATCGATTCTCTGGCCGACGTGATGAGGTTGCACAGCAATGTTGCAGGACGCCAGTTTCATTTCGGGAGTTTGGTGCGGTGTCATATTCGGAGCCGCGGGAGTGGTGTTGATCGTGTCTTTGATAGTTGAGAGTTCGCATCGCAAAACCGAGCGGCACTTGCAACGCGTTCGAGAGATCTGGCGATAGAGTTCAATAATCCGGCAACCATTAACGACGGAGTCAGCGGCCGGTTTTGTCTAAAGCCAAGGTTGCGGCATGTACGGCCACCGCAATGAGGATGCCCGTCAGCACTAAGCCGAGGAACGCTATTAGGACGGCAGCGATTCTTGATCCTCGTTTGATTGGCCGGATATCGCCGTACCCGACGGTGGTTGCGGTGATGAAAGACCAATAAAGGCTTTCAAAATGCGACCAGCCTTCGCTCCGTCCCACTAATCGTCCTAATAGAGTTATGGCTGCAGCCAGCGTCAATAGCATAGGAAACGTCAGCCACAGACCAATGCTGAACTGTTTGACGAACGTGACGGTCAACCCTGTGACAGTCAAGCGACTAACAACCTTTCTGATCGCGCAAGCACAAGTAGAGAGTTACGCTTGAATCAACGCCGAAGTTAATGGCCGACCAGCAGCAGCCACGGCGTGCCGATCACCAGGTAAACAGCCAAGAAGTAGAGCGTAGTGAGCAGCCCCAGGCGATAGAGTTCACGTTGAGTGAGATAACCACTGCCGACGAAGATCACATTCTGGCTTCCGCCCTGCGGCGTAATCACCGAGAAATAGCTGCTGGCAAAGAATAGCGAAAAGGCCATGAGCGGGATTGGGACTCCGCCGCGGATGCCCACGTCAAGAAAAACTCCCAGCAGCGCAAGCACCTGCGAAGACTGACTCACGAACATGTAGTGGATTGCTACGTAAATCAAGAGTAATGCTACGTAGGTCACGGGCCACGGCAGCCCGCCCATGTGCGACGCGAGCCGCTGACCCGCGTAACCCATGAATCCGAGTTCATTGAGCTGAGTACTCAGCGCGAACAAAACAGCGAGCCATAGAAACGTAGCCAGCGTGTCGCCCTGGCTTGCGATATCTTTTGCGGTAAGCACGCCTGTCATCAGCAACACGCCCAACCCGCCGAATGCAATGCTGGTGACATTCAAATGCAGCCGGTCGGCGCAAACCCAACCGACCACCATCAATACGAAAGCCACTGCCGTGATCCACTCATCGCGAGACAGGGATCCCAAATCAGCCAATGCTTTGCGAGCTGCAGCAGGTGCCTCAGGGGTTTCACCCACTCCGGGTGGGAACAAGCGTGCGAGCAACCAGGGTAACGTCACGATTGCGACGAGCGCCGGCACGCACGCAGCGATGAGCCATTTCCCAAATCCGACCTCAAAGCCATATTCCTTCGCCACCTGAATTGCGATCGGGTTCGCAGACGTAGCCGTCATCCAAAGAGCAGACGATACTGCCAAACTTGCCATGCCGCAGAACATCAGATATCCGCCGAGACGTCGGCCTTCAGGACTCTCGGGAAGCGACCCCGATCCGCGCGCCACCGAAAGCACGATGGGGAAAAGCACACCACCACGTGCGGTGTTACTCGGGAACGCGGGCGCGATGGCGGCATCGGTGAGCACGATGCTGTACGCGAGTCCCAAAGATGAACGGCCGAAGCGGCCCACCATAAAAAGGCTGATGCGCTGGCCCAGTCCGGATTTCACGACTGCTTGCGCCACGAGAAACGCAACCACAACCAGCAGCACGCTGGTATTGGCAAAGCCTGCAAACGCTTTCGCAGGCGAGATGGTGCCAGTTATCACCACGGCTGCTACAGCAATTGTTGTAGAAGTAAGCAGCGGGAATGCGCCGATCAGGACGGCGGTAATCGCTGAGACAAATACAGCAAATAGGTGCCACGCCGGGGCCGTGAGCCCGGCGGGAACGGGAGAGAAGGCGATACCGAGTGCCAGGACAAAGGGCAAAGCACGTTTGACGAGTAAGCCCCGGCTCAGTCTAGGTGCCGGGCTTTCTACCTGAACAGCGGGAGTAGCTGATCTGCGGGGAACGGTCGCGGGACTTGTCATGATCGCGGATCTCCGATACCGGAGCTTGCCTGCGCTGAATTAACGCGGACACGGCCTTTGAGGCCCACAGATTCGCCTTGCAGATTTCCGTCCTCCGACTCGAGTACAAAGCGCCAGGCAAATTCGTATGTTCCCGTTGCGCCCGCATACCGCCCAGTTCCGCCGATGAAGGTCCCGACGATCTTGTTGTCGGCCTGCGTGCCCGCAAGTTGCAATTCACTGAATGCCTGATCGCCATGCTCATCCGTCCAAACCGCACGTCCAGTCAGTCCGGTGAGGCTGTCGTTGAACACGATCGCTTCGGCGCGAAAACCTACGTCCGGCCGCGACGGCCCGGCGAGCACTAGAGATCCACTGAAATTTGAGATGGAGGCGCGCCGATCTCCTGCAAGGGGCATTATGTTGCGGCTGCCGGATGTGGTCCAGGTTCCCTGAAATTCATGCCAGTCGCCACCCGCGGGAGCAAGTTGCGTAGCCTGCGGTGCGCGATCGCAGCCGATCATGAAAAGAAGACTAGCGAGAAGGATTTTGCCAGAGAAAGAAAGGCGGCGAACTCTCTCTAGTAGAAGACGAAAGATCGCCTTTTCGTCGTCACGCAAAGACGCTTGGATATCACCGGAATAACAGTGATTGCCTACAGCTTCGCGTCGCAGTCGCAACATCTTCGTTAATCAACTTCAAGTTTAGGAACTCAGGAATCGTACCGAGGCAGCTCTTTATCTATAACTGGTAGAAGTTATAGGTACTCCGCCTTCATCACGAGGTTAGCACCGACCTTTTCGGTGTCAGAAGTGCCAGTGGCGACATTCAGGTGCAACTGACATAGTCCCTGCGGGTTGAGGATCACCGTGTCCAGAGCTCGGAGTTGAGCGTCCAGTCCCAACCTGAATCCTTCCAGAACAGGAGAATGCCACTTGGAGAGAAACAGAACTCTTCGCTTCTATCTCGCAACATCGATACTCGCCGCGGCAACGTTGCTTAATGCCCAACAGTCCGATCCCTCGGTTACACGGGCACCAAACATGACGGCGGAACAGGTGAACGACGCCAATATTCAACTCATGCGCCAGGACATTCGGTCTGAGCGGAAGAAGGTCGTCGCAGCTAACATGCCACTCACGGAGGCGGAAGCCGTAAAATTCTGGCCTGTTTACGACCGCTACATCGCAGACACAATGAAGGTGAACGATGTTCGCTATGCCCTTCTCAAGGAGTATGCGCAGAACTATCAAACTGTCACCGCGGAGCAATCCCAGAATTTCATCAAACGCTGGCTAACTCTCGATCAGGACAACACTCAGTTACGTCTAAAATTTATCCCTGAGTTCGAAAAAGTTGTCTCTAGCCAGAAAACAGCCCTATTCCTTCAAATTGACCGAAGGGTTGGCATGATGATTGAACTCCAGCTTGCCTCGCAGGTTCCATTACTGAAACCGTGAACTAACGGTGTGTGGGAAGCTTTTCTCAAATTGCATCCCTCAGGGAAGATTTTCTACTAAATATAGTTCGCTGGTTAACGAGTCCACCTGGGTGTAGTACACCCACTTCGCATCTGATGAAAGATCGATCCCTAGATACGAAATGGCCTTAGGTGTACGAAACTTCAAGTTCTCCAGCTTCTTGGTTGCGAAGCGGTAGAAGCGGGCGTCAGCGATGCGAGCTGCGCTACCAATCTGGGAATTCGAGTTAGAGTCGAGCATATAGATGCCATCCCTAAGTACCTTCCAATTCCTGGACTTCATCTCTGGCACCACCGGCTCCTCGCACTTTGTAGCCAATTCGAGCCGCCAGATCTCGCCGCCGCTTCGCGTCTTCATGTAATAAATGAAGCGACCATCTGGGGACAGTTGACATGCGAATCCACCGCCTGTTGTCATCTGTGTCACGGGCCCACCGCTAACCGGAACGCGGAATAGCTGCAGGGCGCCGGTCCGGCTCGAGGCGAAATAAACCCATTGGCTCGCCGGACCGAAACACGGAGTTATGTTTTCGCCAGAGTCACCGACTAAAAGCTTTGGCTCACCGCCCTGGGACGGCATTATCCAGAGATCGGCAGCGGCATTCTTCGTTCGAGCATCGAAGGCGATCCACTTGCCATCGCGCGACCAGACAGGTGACCCGGCAGTGCCACCTTCTTGGCTGAACACCGGACGGCCTTCGGTCATCGCCGCATTCCAAAGCCAAATCTCCCAACGGCCTTTGCGGTAGGAACTGAGAAGTACCTGGCTGCCGTCGGGCGAAATACTCGGAGAGTACTCCTCGCCGGGCGTGTCCAAGACGCGTTCCAGAAACGCCTGCCGGCCACTCTCAGGAAAGGCTTGGGCGCGGTACAGGTCTACCACAAACGAATTGCGGACAGTGACCATATGCCGTGCATCCGGCGATAACATCCCCGGGCCAATGCTCTTGGGGAGCCGCTTTGGTTCAGTCCCATCAGCATTTGCCACAAAGGAGATCAGGGCATTCGTGCCGCGTTCCCGTGCTTCGATCAGCATCCGCGTGCGCTTTGGCGCGAACCGAATGGCATCAACGCGCTCAATATCCAGCCCAAGATCGTCGAACTCGACGGGCTCCAGCTTCCCTCCTTCGATCGGGACTCGATGTATGCTCAAGTGGTCCCGATTTGGGCCAAAGGGAAGGAATACCCACTTTCCATCCGGACTGAATTGAGGGTTCATTCTGCCAAAGTAGTCTCCGAGTCGCCGCTCTGAGCCTGTGGCCAGATCGAGTACGAACGTACCTAACTCTTTCCTCTCCGATCCACTCGGTCGAACAAGTAATGCCGACTGCCCATCTGGAGACATATCGGTGACGATGCCATCTGCCACTCGCGTTTCATCGCCGCCCAAAGTGGGAACCCAGTACGAGGTGAATCCCGTGTCCGATTGACGATTGAAGTACAGACGTCGCCCATCCGGACTGAAGCATCCGGGCCATTCGCTTGCAGGGTGACTCGTGATTCGTAATGGCTTGCCGCCTTCCAACTGCATCAGGTAAACATCGGAGTTGTGGCCGTCCTCGCCTCCATCCCACGCAAAGGCAACGGCATTCCCATCACTGGAGAAGATGGGTAACTGCTTGTAACCGGGGAGACTCGCAAGCGGACGCACTGTCAGCGGCAGCACCGCACTTTCCGGCACTCTCGATCGCCGAGCTAACAGCCAGCCTCCAACAGCAACGACAGCGAGCACTACAGCGAGCCATGGGAGCCACTTTCGCAGTGTTGCTGAGTTCGAAGGCGTTAACGATTCATTGACGGTGCTGCTGCGAAACGCAAGGTTGGCGCGGTGTCGGCTGGTGCTGGAAGGCCCTCCCGTCCACGTCGCCGTAGATGGTGGCTCTTCGTCCATTGCGCTGGGCCGTATCGAACTATCTCTCCGCAGACGCTGCAACTCAACGCGCATGTCGGAGGCATTCTGATAACGCAGCTCTCGGTCCTTCTCCAGTGCTCTGCCGATGATTTGTTCGAGCACAGGTGGAATATCCTGGTTGAGTCGGACCGGCGCCACTGGAGTGCGGTTTAGGATTGCTTCCGCCAGCACACCCGAGCTCTCACCGCGGAACGGCATTGCCCCAGTAGCCATCTCATATAGCACCACCCCAAACGAGAAGAGGTCGGTCCGCGCATCCAGCTCACTCGCCCTTACCTGTTCGGGGGACATGTAGTTGATCGTGCCAATGATCGAGCCTGAACTGGTTAAGGGCTCTGCGCCGGCGTCTCGGGTCGCGTCGTCCACGACTCCCGCCATCGCTGCTCGGCGACTGCCCACCGGCATCACCTTAGCCAGCCCAAAATCGAGAACCTTTGCGTGACCGCGCTTGGTTACAAAAATGTTGGTTGGCTTGATATCGCGGTGAACGATGCCCTCGGCGTGCGCAGCATCGAGTGCATCGGCAATATCGATGCCGAGTTTCAACAGTGTGTCGAGATCAAGAGGGCCCTGGGCGATAAAGTGCTTCAACATCGCTCCCTCGAGCAGCTCCATCACTATGTACGCACGGTGATCTTCCTCGCCAATGTCGTGTATGGTGCAGATGTTCGGATGGTTCAACGCGGAAGCGGCCTGCGCCTCGCGTTGAAATCGCTCCAGCATCATGCGGTCCTGAGCTAGGTCGTCTGGAAGAAGCTTCAGTGCAACAAACCGGCGCAGGTTAAGGTCCTCCGCCTTATAAACGACACCCATCCCTCCGCCGCCGAGTTTTTCCAAAACCCGGTAGTGAGAGATCGTTTGACCCGTCAATGATGGCAATTCGCCCACACTAGATGGTAGGAAGCGGGTTACTCCGCGGCTACTGAAAGGAATGCCAGTGCTGGATTGGATCCGAGGCGAATTCGGAAGGCTCGCGAGGAAGCGTCGCTTATTTCTCTAGAAGCGGATGCCGACCGTAACCGGAATTAACTGCGTGTTAATCGGTCTATTTTGAGCGTAATGATATCGAGCTTCCAGGTACATTCGGTAGCGAGGTTCACCCACCTTGAAGGTGATGCCGATCCCACCATTTACGCCTAGAACCGCTGATGAATTGGTTGCGAGCGTTTGATCAGTGCTGACCGTTCCCGAGGAACAAGTGAAACCCCACCAAAGCCATACCGGTGTGCAGGCGGTGTTGTTGCTCGTCACGACACTTTTTGTCACATGAGTCGTGCGGTAGTAGAGTCCGCCACCTCCGATGAAGTAAGCACCCACCGTATTGCCTCGTAACTCGTAGCGATAGTTCATCGTGAGCGCAAACAACTGCCCATGAGCGTTTACGCTACTGGAGTTCAGAGCGACCCGTAAGGGATTGAGCGCCTCGTTTGTCGGGTACAAGCTGTTCCACATGAATTCGCCTACCAGTGCGTGATGCTGATTGAAGTTATACCCAGCGCCAGCGACGATGACTCCCCAGCCATAGTTTACGAACCTCGCGGTTGGATTGACTGGTACAGTCCAGGACATCCCAAGGTTCGTGTTCACTTTGCTGTATTCGTCAAGATCCTCCTCTTGAGCATGTAGGTGGACGCTCAATGCAATTGCTACCTGCAGTATGGCAAAGGCAATCTTTGCATTGAAGCGCACGTTCATTCGTTTTACCTGGAAATCTCAACGGCTTACTGACTATCTTGCGAGCGATGGTAGGCAGAACGCCCAGCTCCTCACACTGTCAGAATTTGCAGTAAGGAGCAGAGAACCATCTGGGTTGACGGGATTTTCGCGACTGTTAATACAATGGCGCGCAGCCAGCAAGTTCCCTGAAATTCGTCACTTGTGGGCCCGAAATACGGTTGGAATTTGCCTTCTAATGCTTCTCTTTCGTCGAAATTTACAGCTGTCTGTTTATCTGGTTAATGGAAACACTGCCTTGCATGCACACGCACGGGGTCATCACTCGATCGCTCTTTTATTTTCGCTAGCCGCCAGCAGCCAGAAACTAGTAGCGTGTCTTAGACTATGCCGCGACTCTTCTTCCCTGCCCTGCTCGCGCTCGCCATCGGTGCGCAATGCCAAACGCCGTCTAACCAGTCCTACACGCTGAAGGCGACTCCTAAGACGGTGGCGTGGGGATATTACGATGCGGCAGCCGAGCCCGTTCTACACATCAAATCGGGGGACACAGTCACGTTTGAGACTCTGCTCACCAACAGCCCTACCGGCCTTGAGAAAGCCGGGCTCCCTCCCGACGAGGTGCAGCAGAACCTGCGCGACATATATAAGGAGATCGCCACGCATGGGCCCGGCGGCCACATCCTCAATGGACCGGTGTACATCGAAGGCGCCGAGCCCGGAGATACGCTCGAAATCCACATTCAAAAGATCGATCTCGCCATTCCGTACGCATACAACGGGTTCCGCTATGGGGCCGGCTTCCTCACCCAGGACTTTCCCTACGCTTGCACCAAAATCATCCCACTCGATCGCGCGCGCATGGTAGCCAGGTTCGCTCCCGGAATTGAGATTCCACTGCATCCGTTTTTCGGCAGCATGGGCGTAGCTCCGCCAGAGTCCTACGGACGCATCAGTAGCGCTCCTCCGGCGAACCATGGCGGCAACATGGACAACAAAGAGCTGGTCGCCGGCACCACGCTCTACCTGCCAGTACACGCTCGCGGCGCGCTTTTCGAAATCGGCGATGGACACGCCGGCCAGGGCAACGGCGAAGTGGATATCACCGCTCTGGAGACTTCCCTGGTCGGGACCTTGGAGTTCATTGTGCGCAAAGATCTAAAGGTGAAGTATCCACGCGCCGAGACGCCCACCCACTACATCAGCATGGGCTATGATGACGACCTCAGCGAAGCCACGCGCATCGCCGTGAGGGAAATGATCAGCTTCCTGGTAAATGACAAGCACCTGAGCCGCGACGACGCCTACATGCTAACCAGCGTCTCCGGCGACGTAGACATCACCGAGTTGGTCGATGGCAACAAAGGCGTCCACGTAATGCTCCCCAAGGCGATCTTCGTTAAGCAGTAACGTGAACCTGGAGAGCATGCGCGACCCCGGAGAAGCACTTTTCTTTTACCGCACGTTCGGTAATAATGCCCCGCTGCCGTCTTATGTTGCCGTCGAGAGGCTCTCCGCGAAAATACGAAAGGGAAACAAGAAGCGCTCATGACAATACTTCCGGCGATGTTGGTGACGACTCAGCTGGTCCATCTCTCCGTTGTCGATCTAGCGATCATCGCCATTTACTTCCTGCTGGTACTGGCGATCGGCTTCTATCTGAAGCGCTTCGCCAAAACGGGCGAAGACTTCTTCCTCGCCGGACGCGAGATGACCGCATGGGTCGCGGGCTTGGCTTTTGTTTCTGCAAACCTCGGCTCGCTTGAACTGCTGGGCTGGGCAGGGAACGCCTACCAGTACGGCATCCTGGCCGCGCACTGGTACTGGATCGGAGCCATTCCCGCAATGGTCTTCCTGGGATTGGTGATGATGCCGTTCTATTACATCTCCAAGACTCACTCCGTTCCCGGATATCTGAAATTGCGCTATGGGAACGAAGCCAGCGCATTAAGCGCAATTACGTTCGCCCTGATGACGATCCTAATGTCTGGCGTGAACATGTATGCCATGGCAGTCGTCATGGAGGTGGTGCTTGGATGGAACCTGCATTTCAGCATCGTAGTTTCCTCCCTTACAGTGGGCATATATGTTGCTGCCGGCGGACTTTTCTCCGCCATTTTCAATGAAGTATTGCAGTTCTTCCTAATCTGGTTCGGCGCTCTCCTGATTCCCATTCTGGGATTGATTGAAACCGGCGGATGGAGTGGGATGGTTGCGCGAATCCACCAGAATTTTCCCGGCCAAAATTTCACCCACATGTGGGCGCCGATGGGTGCCGTTGATAAAAACCCAATGGGAATTTACTGGGTAGCAATTGTTTTTGGGTTAGGCGCGACGCTGTCGATGGGCTACTGGACCACCGACTTTCTGGTTGTACAACGTGTACTTTCGGCCAAGGATCTGCGCTCGGCAAAAATGGCTCCGATCATTGGATCCTTTTTTAAGATGGCAGTGCCGCTGATCGTCATCCTTCCCGGCTTGCTGGGCCGCGCGGTTTTGCCGTTTCATCTCGTTCCGGGAAATCAGGCACAACCGGGGCAGTTCAAGTATGACGACGTTTTACCGTTGATGCTGGCGCGCTATTGCGGTCCTGGTCTCATGGGACTCGGCATAACAGCTTTAGTGGCCGGATTCATGGCGGGAATGGCCGGTAACGTGAGTGCCTTCGCAACGGTGTGGACTTACGACCTGTATCGCCCATACCTGCGCAAGGATGCGGCTGACGCTCACTACGTCTCCATGGGACGATGGTGCACGATCATCGGCTTGGTTGTGAGTATCGGAACCGCCTATTTGGTCCAGTACAACAAAAGCATGATGGATTACGTGCAAGCGCTGTTCGGATTCTTCATTGCGCCTCTGTTCGGCACGGTTTTGCTGGGCATGCTATGGAAACGCGTAACCCGTATGGGCGGTTTCTGGGGGCTCCTCGCTGGAGTAGTGTCGTCGGTAACAATCTTCCTCCTAATGAAATTCGATGAACGCTGGGTGAGCGTATTTGCGCTATCTCCTCTAGCACAGCCGCTGGCTCAGGCGATGTGGCAGGCGCTCTGGTCAACTATCACCTGCGTTGTTGTCACTGTGCTGGTAACACTCGTGACCAAACCAAAGCCCGATCAGGAACTGGTAGGACTTGTTTATAGCCTGACCGAAAGGGCACACGAAGAGCACATCAGCATGCTGCATCGTCCTATCTTCTGGGGCATGGTCGCGCTGGCAGTGTTCGCGGTTCTGCAAATTATCTTCTGGTGAGAACATGGTGGCTGAAAAACATCACATTATTCCAGTGTGGTTCTTTGTTGGTCTGTTGCTCTTTATCTATGGGATTTTGATTTTGGTAAGCGGCCTTACGCAATGGTCGAATCCTCCGGCAACAGTACTCTCTAATCTGCACGCTCCGGTCTGGTGGGGGAGCCTTCTGATTGTGCTGGGTGGAATGTATTTCAGGATGTTTCGGCCCGGAAAGAGCACAAAAGACCCGAACCAAGGCAGGAGTTGAGGACGGCAAGGTCGCTTGTCTCTCGATGGTCCGAAAGGTGCGAAACTTCATTGTGGCCTTGTACCGCTGCGGTCGGCGCTCCAGTGATCTCCACTTCAACTGTTCGTAAAGGCAAATGATCTGGATGGGACCAGCTGGAGTCGATTCTTTGGAACGCCATTCGATGGTGACTAGTTTGCTTATGCACCTAAGCACCGACCGTGTGTCACAGCTCTTGGCTCAGTAGTCCCAACCGCGCAGCGTTGCAACACGCCGCACGTCCAACCCGCGCATGCTCATCCGACATTTTCGCCTGCTCCTTATTACAGCGGTGTGTGTGCCCGCTGTCTGCAACGACGCCTCTATGTTTCGCGGCGACGCTGCTCATAGCGGGATCTACGACGCCGTCGGGGCGCCTCAAACTCCGAAGCTGAAGTGGAAATTCCAGACTCGCAGCTCTGTGATTTCATCGCCGGCGGTTCTCGCCGGGGTTCTCTACGTGGGCAGCAACGACCACAATCTCTATGCACTAGATGCCGATTCGGGAGCGCTTAAATGGAAGTTCAGGACTGAAGGACGGGTGGCCGCATCTCCTGCTGTGGCCGGAGGCATCGTCTATTTCGGCAGCTACGATGGCTACTTCTACGCCGTCGATGTCGCCGGCAAGCAGAAGTGGAAATTCCAAACCGATGGCGAGCGCCGGTACGCCGGCACGCACCTCCATGGCGCCGATCCGGTCGCGGAAACCATGCCGGATCCCTTCGACTTTTATCTCTCCTCGCCCACTGTGATGGACGGCACGGTCTACTTCGGCAGCGGAGACGGCCATGTCTACGCGCTCGACGCCGCAAGCGGAGCTCAGAAGTGGAAATTTCATACAGGAGATGTGGTGCACGCTTCGCCCGCAGTGGCCGACGGCGTGGTGTACGTCGGGAGCTGGGACACATACTTCTATGCCATCGATGCCGCAAGCGGCAGAGAAAAGTGGAGTTTCAGAACGGGAGACGATCCCAAAATTCACAACCAGATCGGCATCCAAGCGTCTGCGCTGATTGCAAACGGAACGGTGTACTTCGGCTGCCGGGATTCCAATTTTTACGCCCTTGATGCCAATACGGGCGAGAAGAAGTGGATCTTCAACAACAAAGGTTCCTGGGTGATCGGATCGGCTGTAATAAAGGATGGACGCCTATACTTCACGACCTCCGATTCCGGCCTCTTTCACGCTGTGAACGCAGTAACCGGCAAGGAAATCTACACGCTGCAGTTTCTCTGGCCACTTTTCTCCTCCGGAGCGATAGCAGGAAACACGTTGTATATCGGCTCGGAGGAGGGGAAGCTACTTGCGGTTGACCTAACAACGCAGCGTCCCGCCTGGAGCTTCATAACCGACGGCTCAAAAGCCAATGGCGCCACCTACACCAAACCCGACGGCAAACCGAACTACGAGGCAGCGTTCACGGGCGACGGATTCTACGATGGCCTCGTTGTAGGAGTAAACAAAATGCTAAGCGTGGGAATGGTGCTCTCGTCACCCGTCGTAGTGGGAGATACGGTGTACTTCGGAAGCACTGACGGAAATGTCTACGCCCTGAAATAACGCCTTAACTTGCCTCCAGGAACGACCCGCCGAATGTTGTGGAGGGAGGGCCTGGTCATCTTCCTGTCGACTGCCTTGTCACGACTCGAAAACAAGCTGCAAAACCCACTGCCGACCAGTAATATGTGCTCTCGTTCGATAATGCTGTGGGGGTGGTGACTGCATTCTGCTGCCATTCTGCCGACAGATGTTCGATTATCAGTGCATGACTGGAATCGCACTGAATTAATCTGAAGCTTTCTCCGACCAAGAGTTCTCGCGTGAAAAATAGAAACTGGCTTTGGCTTCTCCTAGTCCCGGTAGTAGCTCTTGCGCTCCCGTTCCTGTATTCGCACGCCAATCCCGAACTATTTGGCTTTCCATTTTTCTACTGGTACCAATTTGCATGGGTCCCACTCACGGCGCTGATCACCGGAATCGTCTATTGGAAAACCCGCTGAGATGAACCGACAGATCGACTCGGTCGCAACTACTGTGTTTGTCGTTCTGCTGGCGCTGGTGACGGCGCTAGGATTCCTCGCCAGCCGATGGAAGCGCGCCGATCTCCATGCCCTCGAAGAATGGGGCCTCGCCGGACGCCGATTTGGGACTCTCATCACTTGGTTTCTCCTGGGCGGAGATCTGTTCACCGCCTATACGGTCATTGCCGTGCCCGGCCTGATCTATGGAACTGGAGCGCCGGGATTCTTCGCACTTCCCTACGCGGCGTTGACCTTCCCATTTGCATTTGTGGTGATGCCGCGACTGTGGTCGATATGCAAGCAGCATGGCTACATGACTGTGGCCGACTTCGTACGCGGCCGCTACAACAGCCATTGGCTCGCACTCGCGGTTACGGTCACTGGCATCATGGCGACAATTCCCTACTTGGCATTGCAATTGATCGGAGTGCAGGTCTCGGTGGCAGCGCTGGGCATCGGAAAAGCTTCCGGCTCTTCCGTGCCGCTGCTGATCGCCTTCGCGATCCTGGCGGGGTACACGTGGAAAGGCGGGCTGCGCGCCCCAGCCAGCATCGCAGTAGTAAAGGATGTGATGATCTATACCGTAGTCGCGGTCGCAATCATCTACTTCCCTCTCAAGCTTGGCGGTTATGCAGGTATCTTTCACAGCGCCGCGACGGCACTGGCGGCGCGTCCTCATCCTGCATCCCTGTTGCTGAATCCGCAGCAGTATTTCTCATATGGCACTCTCGTCATCGGCTCCGCCCTGGCGCTCTTTCTTTATCCCCATAGCATTACCGCGGTGCTTAGCTCATCCAGTGCAGAGGTGATACGGCGCAACTGCGTGTTCATGCCCGCCTATACCCTGCTGCTTGGATTGATTGCCTTGCTCGGATACTGCGCGCTGGCTGCAGGCGTAAGGGTTTCGTCGTCGAGCGACGTAGTGCCAGCATTGTTCGTGAAGATGTTTCCATCGTGGTTGGCAGGCTTTTGCCTGGCCTCGATCGCGATCGGAGCGCTCGTGCCCGCAGCGATCATGTCGATCGCAGCGGCGAACCTGTTTACCCGCAATGTGTGCCGCGAGTATCTGAATCCCGAGTTGAGTGCGCGCAATGAGGGGGTAATCGCAAAGACAGTTTCAATTGCCATTGTTCTTGCTGCACTGCTGTTCGTCCTCTTCGCTCCGCCCCAGTACTCGATCAACCTGCAATTGCTGGGAGGTATCTGGATTCTGCAAACCTTGCCTGCAATCGTGCTGGGATTGTTCACGCGCTATTTCTGGTCAGGCGCGCTGCTCGCAGGATGGTTGGTGGGAATGATGGTGGGCACGTGGATGTCCGTCTCGCAGCACCTCACAGCGGTTTATCCTTTGCGCATCGCGGGAAAAACGTGGGCGGCGTATGCGGCAGTGGACGCTCTTCTGCTCAACCTTCTCGTTGCAACTTTCGGTACGCTGCTGCAGCAGCGATGGACCGAGCGGAACTCCGACCATCACCAGGAATGACCGCGTGGTTTCTGAAAATGCCGGTAGTGCGATGCAACAACTAGCGTTACTACAGTCATGTATAGCATTATTAATGCGTGACATGATTAGTGGGCCGCACTAACATGTGAGGCCATTCAGTGATTAAGTCGTTCGCTGACAGGGAACTCTGACGTTCTGGGAAACGGGCAAGAGCGGCACCGTTCCTCCTAATGTCCACGACGATTAGAGGGGGCACAATGCCTTTCAAACGCAAAACGCAATCGGCATGGGCCACGCATCCCGGAGAAATCCTTAAATACGAATTCTTGAAGCCTCTCAAGATTTCTGGATACGCCCTTGCGAAGGCAATCTCGGTTAATCCGCAGCGGGTTAGTGATATAACACTGAAAAAAAGTGGTATCAGCGCCGACATAGCGATGCGACTAGGTAAGTTTTTTGGGACCTCTGCAGAGTTTTGGATGAACCTCCAAGATGCTTACGAACTGTCCCTTGCGCGGAAGCACATGGCGAGAAAGCTAAACAAAATCAAGCCATACGCGAAAGTAGCATGAGCGAAAAATTGCTGATCTGAAAGGGCGGCTCAGAGCCGTCCTTAATTCTTTTCGGGATTTCAAACTGTCCCACTGCCGGGATCAAATCCCCGAATCCTATCCATTCTTCCCTATCTCCTATACAACGAAACAAAAAAAACAAGAAGGCGAGGCGCGGTACTAATCATCCTTTACTTCACAGGTCGAGGCTCTGCCTCATGTCTCGGATGCTGTGCTGCGTTCCTTGCCGATTGTATCGATAATCCGAGAGATACAAGCGCAGAGAACAGAAGAAGAAAAAACATCGGCATATCCAACGTGAATCTCCATCTCGGAGGTTCGAGGGCTGCAACTAGTCGAGTCTGAACATGATAAAGGCCGAATCGTTGTAGGACCCGCAGTATTACCAAACTGCCGTAAAGAGCTAGTACAACTGTGCTGCCAATGGCAACTAAGCGGAACCGGAAGTCACCCATTCCTATCGCCCCCGCAATCAGAAGAATTGCTCCGCACGACAGGCCACCCTTGAGCCAAAGCGGCTGGAGATTGGGCAAACCGCTTAGCGTAGGTGCGAGCACCACGTATAAAGCGCATGCTCCTGCAACGAAATAGACGATGCGCGATATGATCCTCATTTATCTACTTCCTAGCCCGGATGACGAGTCTATGCTGGCTTCGCCTGTGCTCCACCCGCCTGCCTCCGATGCGCTCAAACGACACATCAAAATCTTACGACCAATCCAGTTCCGACCTAAAGATCTGTTCGTCTCTCTCTCTCTTCCGTCTTTCGTTTGTTGTTGGCATTTGGCCGAAAACGAAAGCTGAAAGCTGACAGCCGCTCTTCCACGCGTTCATTCTCGGACACCTCGACATCCGGACGGACGAATTCTCTCGCTCCCGTGAGTTTCTGGCAGATGTCTTTTCAGCAGTTTAGGTACAAATCCTGTTGGGCTGGAAATTGCTGAGTTCCACTAACGGAAGTCTCTCGAGGTGCAAGGAATGAACGGCATCATCCATGACGTGCGTTATGCATTTCGCATCCTGCTGAAGACCATGATTGTCAGCGTGGTCGCGATAATCACCCTGGCACTTGGGATCGGTGTCACTACCGCCATCTTCACCTTTGTCGACGCCGGCCTGCTGCGCGCCGTGAATTTCCCCCAGTCTGACCGACTGGTGCAGGTCTACATGTTCAAGCAGGGCGACTCCGCGCGCATCCAGGCCGCGTATCCCACTTACGTTGACTGGCGCAATCAGAATACGGTGTTTTCCTCCATCGCCGGATACTCCGGCAATGGAACTACGATGCACACCGCCACCGGAGTCGAATTGGTTACCGGGGGTCTGGTCACAGACAATTTCTTCCAGACGCTCGGCGTTCAGCCTGAGCGCGGATCGTGGTTTCACCCTGGGCCGAGCGCCGCGCATGAGATCGTCATCAGTCACGGGTTTGCGCAACGCCTCTTCGGCGGGAGTGCTGCCGTCGGGCAATCGCTCACGATGCAAAACTTCGCCGGAAACGATGAACCTTATACCGTCGTGGGCATTACGCCACCCGACTTTGAGTTCGCGCCCCTGGGACAGGCAGAGTTCTTCACTCTGCCACCTGCCACCGGATTTCTGATCGAGCGACGCAACCTGCACTGGCTAAATGTCGTAGGACGCCTGAAGCCAGGCGTATCCATCAAACAGGCATCAGCCGAAATGGAAACCATTTCCGCGCGTCTAGCCACAGCGTATCCGCTGGCGAACGGCGACATGACCGCCCGCATGATGCCGCTGCGCGATGCCATTGTGGGACAGATCCGGCCTGTGCTCCTGCTGCTGTTCGGCGCCGCCGGATGCGTGCTGCTAATCGCCTGCGC
The DNA here is from genome assembly GCA_045808065.1 of Terriglobales bacterium. GTDB lineage: Bacteria > Acidobacteriota > Terriglobia > Terriglobales > Acidobacteriaceae > Gp1-AA112. Next base: position 54,971 of record JBJMGD010000033.1, read on the forward strand.
CAATATCGCCAACGTCCAGCTTGCAAAGGCTATGGGACGCTCGCGTGAAGTAGCGGTGCGAAAGGCGGTTGGCGCGTCCGCAGGACGCATCGCCCGGCAGTTCCTGGTTGAAAACGTCCTGCTGTCGTTGCTCGCGGGCGCGGCAGCCGTTATGGTTGCGCGCGTCGCAATCACTCTCCTCGTAGCCAGCGTTCCGGCCACTGTTCGCCAGAGCATGCCATTCCTCGAACGACTTCACGTAAATGTTCCGGTGCTGTTGTTCACCTTCTTCCTCGCAGTGGTAGCCGGCATCGCCTTCGGACTGGCTCCGGCGCTACGCGGGAGCAGCGCGAACCTTCATACCGAATTGGCACAGGACACTCGAACCTCCACCGGAAAGAGCTGGCTTCGAGACGCTCTGGTGGTTGGCGAAGCTAGTTTAGCGGCGATGCTGCTTGTGGGATCCGGCCTCCTGGTTGTCAGCATGTGGCGGCTGGTGAATGTTTATCCTGGATTCAATCGTCACAATCTGCTGACGCTCGGATTCCAGGCACCTCCCGCGCACTACCAGGATCCCGAGCCGCCGAAGACCAATCCCCCCACTCCGCAACGCTCCACCAAAGCAATCGCGTATGAGCGCGCCGTTGAGCAAGCAATCGGCGCGATTCCCGGAGTCCAGGGTGTGGCGATCGTCAGCCTTCTGCCGCTCAGTTGCGATGGATGCAACACGATTCGCTTTCGGCCGCAGGGCTCTGCCGCGCCCACCAGCGCAGCTCAACCTGAAGCCAACACTCGCGACATTACTAATAATTACTTCTCCACGCTGCAGGCGCGAATGCTCAAGGGCAGAATGTTCGATGACCGGGATACAGACATTTCGCCGCAGGTTCTCATCGTCAATCGCGCGCTGGCCGATAAGTATTTCGGCGGCGATGCCGTCGGCAAGATTTTGACGTTCACCTTCGCGCCAACGGAAAAGCCGCGGGAAATCGTCGGCGTAGTCGATGAAATTAAGGATGGATTCTTCGATGCTCCCGACAGTCCCACCGTGTACGGACCATTCTCCCAATCGGCACAGCCGGGCGGAAACCTGATTGTGCGCACTTCAGGCGAGCCCGGCGCGGTAGCGGAAAGCGTCCGCCGCGCGTTGCTGCAACTCGATCCTGATACCGCGATCTTTCAGCTCGACAGCCTCGATTCCAAGGTTGAAAACTCAGTGCCCATGTTTATGCGGCGCTTGCCCGCAATTCTGGTTACACAATTCGGCGTGCTCGCGCTGCTGCTGGCCGCAGTCGGAGTCTATGGCGTGGTGTCTTATTCTGTCTCGCAGCGAACCCGCGAGTTCGGCATTCGCATGGCGCTCGGAGCCGGCACAGGCCAGGTACTTCGTCTGGTGATGGGACGCGGCGCGCGCCTGGTCGCTCTGGGGGCTTTTCTTGGCCTCATCGGCGCAGCGGCGCTGGCGAAGATCGAAGCTAGTCTGATTTATGGTCTTCGCGTCCGCGATGCGCTGATGTTCGTTGCGGCCGCTTTCCTCATCTTCCTGGTAGCTCTCGCAGCCAGCTACATCCCTGCGCGAAGAGCCGCCCGCCTGCACCCGCTTGACGCGCTCAGGTATGAATAGAAAGGAGAGCGGAGGATCGAGATAAACCTCTGCCGGCAGCCTTCGGATGTACCTTCTTATCGCTGTTACAGCTTTGTTTTTCGCGACGCTTCCCGGGTGCGAGTGCCGCCACTCTGTCCGTCACTGCGGAAAACGTGGTCGGGACCACTTTTGATGCCGGTCAAGCCTGGGAAGCACGTTCTGACGCGTTCGTTGCTCGCTATTGCGTCTTGACACCCGCCTTGCGGATATAGATGTTGCCGTTGAAATTCCTGAATTGGATCTCCGGCCCGCCGCCGTTAATGGTTCCACGCACCGTCTTATCAATCTTCACGCGATAGTGGCCGCCCTGTCCGCGACTGTCCTCCGCAACCTGCTGCGGAGCGCGCGCAGCCAGCGCCACGTCGAAGTCGCTGAAGACTTCGCCGCGGTCGGAGCTGATTACCAGATTGGCTTTGAGATCGGCCGGAAAAGTCACGTCGATGTCGCCGTTCAGCGAGCTGAAGGCCATTGGTTTGGTGGCACTGATGCGATTGAAGGTGACGAGAACCTTTCCATTCAATGCATGGGCCACGGCGGTTCCAGAGACGCTGGTCAGCGTCACCGATCCATTTACGTCGTTCACGTCGAGTTCTCCATCGACATTGGCGACGCTAATGTCGCCGTCGTTCACCGTATGCAGGCTAAGCGAAGTGTGCACCGGCACGGAGATGGTGAGATCAATCGCGCGCTGCGTGGATGCCGCCCCGATGTCGACGCGATTGTTTTCTTCCTCCACCTCCAACCCGGTGCTGTTGATGGGAATGCGACGCATGCCGCCGCTGCTGCTCTCTTTGTCGCCATCTTCACCGGCGCGTGCCCGCGCCTCCACGATCACTTCTTTGCCCTCGTAGCCCTTGACGGTGATGCTGCCATTCAGCAGGTGTGCCTTCACGAAAGCCGGCCGCGCCGGATCGCTGAGCGGAACGGCTACGCGATCCCCATTACCAACGGCTGCCGCAAGACTGAGTGGAGCATAGGCCAGTGCGACCGCGAGGAATCCCATGCTGGTATGGACAGAAAAGTTCTTTGGGCGCATGCGAGAGACCCACAGTCTGTCATCCTGAGCCGCTTTTGGCGAAGGACCTCCCGAGCAACTATCCGGCTTGATCGCACTTAATTGGCTTTTCACCCAGGATTTTCGTAAGAAAGCCAGGACATTTCGTGGAGACGTAAACATTTCCCGTAGGTCCTTCGCCAAAAGCGGCTCAGGATGACAGGTTGCAGGCAGCGTCATCGTTGTTCTTGCCTGCGAGGAATTCACCGGACCGCACATGAATGCTGATACCTGGCGATCCTGCGGCACTTCATGCGCACTATCATCGATTTTTAAAGAAAGCTTTGATTGATTAGTCATGACGTTCACGGATATGAATATCTCCATTTAGAGTTTCGACTTTGATTTCGGGGCCGCCGGCGGCGATGCGCCCGCCGGTATAACGATCTGCGTGGTAGACAAACTTCGCGCCCTGCCGCTCTTCCACGGGCTCGCGAGGGGGTAATGCCGACATCATGAAATCGGTGAAGACCTCTCCGTTGAAGGTCTTGAAGCGCACATCGGCGGAGAGCTTTGGCACAAAGTAAAGATCGACGTCGCCGTTGATGGTGGCGAACGAAGAATTCGTCTGCGGATTGCCGCGGAACAGCACCTTCAGCTCGCCATTGACTGTCTTTGCAGTGCCCGAGCCTGCGACGTTGGTCATCTCAATGGATCCGTTCACGTTATGGACGGAATATTGCCCAGCCACATCCTGCACCGTGACATCACCGTCGTTGACCGTGCGAACCGTAAGATCGACATCGCGTGGAACCTTCACCTCGAAGTCATACTTCACGATGTATCCCTGGTGCTCGCGAAAGCTGCCGCCACATCCATCGCATTGACAGCGAAAGGGGCCGTTCACGTACAGGGAGAGATCGTTGCCCTGCTGCTTGACCTCGAGTGTCACTTCTTTCTTCGCGAGATCCAGTTTGTCTTTCGACTCGGCACGAATGGTCTTCTTAGCCACGAACTCCACCTGGCTCGAGTCAGTGCCGGTAACGCGAACCGCTCCCCAGACATTGTCGACGGTGACGTGACGACGCTCGGAAGATGAGGGCAGTGGCACTGATTTGCTGATGGTCTCCTGCTCGGTGACGGTCAACTCGGAGTCTTCAGAGTCGTGAATGTGCACGTGTGGGTGCGGATGTGGATGGCCTGCAATCCGAATCTCCGGTGCGGGGGTTGGGATCGGGACCGGCGTCTGTGCCAGAAGGGTTCTGTCCAAAGTGATAGCCACCGCGATGGTGATGAGCGTCCGAATTATGTGTCGAGAGTTTTTCATCGCTATGAGCCCTTTCAACTAGCAATCTCTGTCGTCTCAATTACCCAACCCTGTCATCCTGAGCCTTCTTTTGGCGAAGGATCTTCGGGGGATATTTTCAGCTAGAACGCACTTTCCCGGCATTTTCACAACAACTCTCGTGCAGAAGCCCAGACGCAGCGTTCAAGGCCGAGGCATCGCCGCAGGTCCTTCGCCAAAAGAGGCTCAGGATGACAGAGTTGAGTTTCACAAACCCCCCTCACCCCAACTGCTGAATTCCCCACTGTGCCCGCTGGCGCACTGCGGGATTTACCTTCGTATCCTGCTGGATACGGCGCAGATGATCCTTGGCGTCGCTCTCGCGCATCTCTACGAAGAGGTCGATGAGCGCGATCTGCACCAGCGGCGACTGCTGATCCTGCAGGGCATTCAACAGTCCGGTCCGAACCTGGGCATCGTCTTTGTAGCGGCGCAGAGCATCGAGAGCGGAGAGACGCACGTCCACGCTGTTGTCGAAGCGCAGTGCATGCAACAGCGCCGCAGAAATTTCAGGATCAGGACGTTCTACTTGCGTCGAGTAGGTCACGCCCTGCAGGCGCTGGCTTGCCGACTGCTGTTCGAGCAGCGACAAAGCCACCAATTGGCGCATGCTGGTCAGCTCGGTTTGCAAGGAGGCGATCTGCTGATCGTTTACCGGGCGCGCTGCCGAGAAATGTTCGCCGGCGATAAATCCAGCCAGAAGCAGGCAGGCGGCCAGCGCGCTCGCGAGTGGTGGAGCAAAGGCGCTTCGCATCCAGGCTGCAAACCAGCTGCCGCGTTCCTGGGCGAGGCTGCTCTTCTCCCAGCGTCCTTCCTGATACGCGTTCAGCATGGTTTCAAAACGGGCTCGCGAATCAGGACTGGGCTCCTGCCGTGGCAATCCGGCGAGCTTCTGCCATATCTCCGCATCGGCGCGACAGTGCGCGCACAGTTCGGTATGCTCCCGCGCAAAAGCCATTTCGCGCGCTGCGAGCCGATGTTCGCAGTAATCCGATAGCAGTTCGGCAAAATGTTCGCAGGTCATTGCAGTGTTCCTTTCTGTCCTTCAGCAGCCCGGGGCCGGTCCAAGTTTCCGCTCGACAGCTTCTCGAAGGCGGCGCGCAATTCGCGCAACGCGCGATGGATGCGCACCTTCACCGTCCCAACTTCGCAGTCGAGCATGCGCGCAATTTCTTCGTACTTGAGTTCCTGAAATCGGCTCAGGAGCAAGACTTCGCGCTTCTCTTCGGGCAGGGTCAGCAGAGCCTTATGCAGAATGGCGTTTTGCTGCTCAGCCTCGGCCGAATCGATCGAGACGACTGCGGGCGACATCTCGGGCTCGAACGGCAGCGCTTCGGGGTGCTTGCGGTGATAATCCTGCCGGGCGTTTCTCGCGATCTGGTACATCCAGGCGCGGAACGGAGTGCCCGGCCGGTAGCTCTGGCGGTACTTCAGGATGCGGAAGAAGACGTCCTGCACCAGGTCTTCGCTGGCCACGCGATCGCCCGTGAGCCGGCAATAGAAGTTGAAAAGCGGGCTCTGATAGCGGTCGAATAACACCGCTAGCATCTCCCCCACGCCCTCTCGCACCTGCAGCATAAGATCTTCGTCTGGAAGTGAATTGGTCATTGCGCGATGCGCGTCCGCCCCAGCATGGCCTGTGACGCTGGCCTTGCTGGGAAGTCCTATGTGCGCTGTTGCCATGGCTTGCTCTTCAGCTCGCCGGCTGAACTTCCTTCCCTTTCGAAGATGAAAACTGACCATGGCGGAGAAGGTTACAGGAGGAGTCGTAAATTTCGACCCGGAAGCCTATGCGTGGGAGGCCGTGCGTGAGGGTACGGGAAATTCCCTGTTAATTCCCTGTTCCCCAACGAGATAGCCTCAATTGGCCAGCAAACATCTGGAAATACGTGGGTTAGAGGCAGGCGGCAGAATTCCCTGTTATTCCCTGTTCCTGACCCAGTTTTTGCGGAAAATGGGCAGAAATCCGCGAAATCGGTGACATAAACGCGAAATGCCCTGTTAATTTCCCTGTTAATTTTTTTTTCGCCGTAAATAGCTCGTGGATGAGCGGTGAAACTGGAATACGCTGCAGAATCAATGTGGGACGAGGAAACTGCATGTAAGCTAAACCGCAACAATACTTTACAAAAGTCACGAGTTTTCGCTTGACGCTCCGGGATTGAGCGTTTACTCTACCGCTTCTGCACGGGGCTAGACATTTTCATACCGCCTTGGGCTAGGTCGAGCAACTCTGCGGGGGAGATTGGCATCTTCTCTCCCGTTGCCAGAGTTCTCCCCGGAACAAAAACCCGCAGCACGCAGTTGAGAAGGAAGATTGTGACTTTTTGGGCTCCTGCGTCGTCTAATCGGTAAGCAATTGCTTACCTGGGCTCCCTGACAGGATTTAACGAGGGTGTCAAAAACACGCTTCATCCTCAAGATTTCAAAAGAGAAAGGAAAAACCTTAATCATGCGCTCTGATTTGATTTATGATGCTCTTGGCACTGTACAGAACCGTTACCTTCTGTGCCAGGTTGCTTCCAAGGCCACCCGTAGGTTTCACAAGCCCAACACCCGCGTACAAGAGACAATGAACGATGTCCTGACTCGTGTGGGCAGGGCCAATGACCCTGATCGGGTAATGGGTTCAACAGAAGAAGCGTTTGAGCCGCAGCGGCGGGCTGCTTAAGCAGCCTCCCGCCGCGCGCCCAGCGCGGCGTTTTCCCCCAAGCTCTAGGATCCTTCGTCAAAATTCAATAAAGACTTTTCTCGAATTCTCTTTACCTCCCTTTGCAAGTTACTCCCGTAGGTGATCATGACCATCGCTGAATTGAAAGAAAAGAACATTACCGAACTTACCCGCATCGCGCGCTCTCTGGAACTCCCGGGCGCCAGCGGTTTGCGCAAGCAGGACCTTATCTTCAAGATCCTGCAAGCCCAGAGCGAAAAAGAGGGACACATCTTCGCTGAAGGTGTCCTGGAAATCCTGCCTGATGGCTACGGATTCCTTCGCTCTCCCGATTACAACTACCTGCCTGGTCCGGATGACATCTACGTTTCCCCATCCCAGATCCGCAAATTCGACCTCAAGACCGGCGACACCGTCAGCGGTCAGGTGCGTCCGCCGCACGAAGGCGAAAAATATTTTGCCCTGGTGAAGATCGAGGCGGTCAATTTTGAGTCGCCCGACGAGGCTCGCAACAAGATTTTGTTCGACAATCTGACACCACTTTATCCGCAGGAGCGGGTAAAGCAGGAAACCGTGCGCGAGAACATCAGCGCGCGCGTCATGGACCTGCTCACCCCAGTGGGCAAAGGACAACGTGGACTGATCGTTGCTCCGCCGCGTACCGGCAAAACGATGCTGCTGCAGGCCATCGCGAATTCAGTTACCACGAACCATCCGGAAGTGGTGCTGATCGTGCTACTGATCGATGAGCGTCCCGAAGAAGTTACGGACATGCAGCGTTCGGTCAAGGGCGAGGTTATTTCTTCTACTTTCGATGAGCCGGCCGCCCGCCACGTTCAGGTCGCCGAGATGGTCATCGAAAAGGCCAAACGGCTGGTTGAGCATAAGCGGGACGTCGTAATCCTGCTCGACTCCATCACGCGTCTTGCGCGCGCCTACAACACCATCGTTCCCCCTTCGGGAAAGGTTCTTTCGGGCGGCGTGGACTCAAACGCCTTACAGCGTCCGAAACGATTCTTCGGAGCGGCGCGCAACATAGAAGAAGGCGGGTCGTTGACGATTATCGCCACGGCACTGGTCGAAACCGGATCGCGCATGGATGACGTGATCTTTGAAGAATTCAAAGGCACGGGCAACATGGAAATTATCCTCGACCGCAAGCTGGTCGATAAACGTGTCTTTCCGGCCATCGATATTCAGCGCTCCGGCACCCGCAAGGAAGAATTGCTTATTCCTAAGGATGACCTGGCGCGCATCTGGGTGCTGCGCAAAGTGCTCAATCCATTGTCGCCGGTGGAAGCAATGGAATTGCTGATCGACAAACTGGGCAAGACGCGCTCGAATGGCGAGTTTTTAGCGAATATGAGCTCGATTTAAAAGCAAGAACCGCCACGGATCACAGGGATGTGACGGATCAACACGGATTGGAAAAATATTTCCAAGCATGGTGCTCAAAGAACGAGAAATTTCGCAACCTATTCCGCTTGATCCGTGGCAATCCGCAACATCCGTGCAATCCGTGGCGGTTTAGTTTTGAATGCACTAATGAATCAGCACGACTCAAGTTCCGCATTTCTCAACGAAGCTCTGCGCACATTTCGTGGATACAAGAAGCGCACGGAAGCCGCATTTGCCCAGCTTCATTCCGAAGACTGGTTTCGCCTAATCGATCCCGAAGCCAATTCGATCGCGATCATCGTGAAACACATGGCGGGAAACATGCGGTCACGTTGGACCGACTTTCTGACCAGTGATGGAGAAAAAGCTAATCGCGATCGGGACAGTGAATTCGTGCTGGACTCTTCCACCGGACCGGAGCAGGTCATGGAATGGTGGAACCAGGGATGGAAGCTGGTCTTCGCTGCCCTTGAACCACTCTCAGCAGCGGATCTCGAGAAGACAATCACCATTCGCGGGCAGGAGCACACCGTACTCCAGGCGATCAGCCGCCAGATGACGCACTACGCCGAGCACGTTGGACAGATTATTTTGCTGGCTAAACATTTCCGGGGTGTGGAATGGAAATCGCTCAGTATTCCCAAAGGGCAGTCCGCATCGTTTGGAGTCTCAGCGGAATTAACCAATCGCACGCGACGGGGTAAAGATTTGAAAGCTTAGCTGGCACGCCGAACCTGCGGCTGCTCTTCCTTCCCGGGTTCCACTGCCTCCTTGACCGGAGGCTCTTTGCCTGCCGCCTTCGCAAGCTCGGCATTCACTTCAGCTCCGATGAGAATGGCTGCACTGCTCACATAGAACCACAACAACAGGCCTACAACAGCTCCGAGCGCTCCGTAGCTCTTGCTCAGTTGGGCGAAATGCTGGAGATAGAAGCCGAGGACGTAGGAAGCTCCCACCCAAAGAGCTACTGCGATCACCGACCCAGGGACAGTGCGCCAAAACCGGCGCTGTTCGACATTCGGCGCCAAATAGTAAATCACCTCAACGGAAGAAAGTGTGCAAGCCGCGGCCAGGACCCAACGGAAGTAGAACCATGTTTTCGTGAACACAGGACCCAGATTTAGCTTCCCCGCCAATTGCCCGCCCCAGTGTGGACCGAAGAACATGGCAAAGAGCAACACGGTCACGAGCGCACCCACGACGATTGTCAGCAACACGGCTAGCGGACGTGTCTTCCAAAAGGGACGTCCTTCCTGGACGTCGTACGCGACGTTCAGGGCCTCGATCATCGCGCTGAATCCGCCAGACGCCGACCAGATTGTCCCGATAATTCCAAATGACAGGAAGCCCTTGCTGTTTGTCTTGATGAGGTCAGTAACCACTTGGCGAACTGCAGTCATGGACTCGGCGGGTAGCATATGCGAAAGCCCTCCGAGCACGTAATCAAAAAGTCCGTGAATGGGAATGTAAACCAGCAGGCTGGCGAGAAAGATCAAGAACGGCACGAGCGACATGAAGAAGTAATAAGCGAGGCTGCCGGCGAATGCCAGCAGATGGTGCTGATCGACATCCTTGAATGCTTTGAGCAGTGCTCGCCAGACACGCAGCAGATACATACTCCTCCAGTCAGATTGGATGAGAGTTCATGGAATCCGGGATGGTTCCCGACTGAGAGTCTCTAACTGTTTCCCTGGCAAAAGCGCGCCTGCCGCTCCGCAGGCCGTGGCGGAAATGCGAAAATTCCATAAGTAAAATGACAGGAGTGAAGAAAAATAGACTGAGGATCTGGATGGTACCAGTGCTGCTCCTGATCGCAGCGTTCGCCATTCTATGCAACAGGCCGAAAGCTCCCCAGCAGGTGGCGCAACCTGTGGCTCGCGTCTCCCTTGCCGCAGGCAACCGCTACGATTTGGCGCGGGATGAGGCTCGCGGAGGACATACGCTTGCGCGACATGTTGGCAAGAGCGATGAGGAATTACGCCAGCGGCTGGAAAACGAATCGATTGCAACAGACTCAACTTATACTGATCGCGCAACCGCCGAAATGGCGGTCGGTGCCGCAGTGCGCGAGAACACCAGCAAAATTGGGCGGTGGCTACACCGTCCGGGCGGTCATTCCAACTTGGTGCTCGATTACGACAGCAGTACGACGCCGGTGGGCAGAAGCATGCGTAGGGATGACGCACAGTCCTTTCCGTGCTCTCACGCGGTCGCCGTGCTGAAGTGGCTCAGCCCCGACGATTATTTCGTTCTGACTAGCTATCCCGACTGCTGGAGACCGCGATGAATTCGAACCGCGAGAACCCGAGCATCAACCCAGATGAGTATTCGGCGCTCGCCACATTTCTGCGAGGCTATCTTCATCAGGACGCTGTCGTCGAGTACGGTTCGCCTACCGCGGCTGCACGACAGTTTCGCAGAGATGCCGATGAACGTGAAACCACCATCGTCCATTCCGAACTGGATCGCCTGCTCTCAGAAACCGTGTCGCTGCCGATTTCCAGCCTGGCACGCGTGCTTGAAGATCTGGGAAGCTCATGGCATTTCGGAACTCGCGAAGACATTGAGCGGCTGCGCGACGCGCTAAAGTAATCTTTTCTCGATACAACATGAGCAAACACAAACCTCGGCGTCATGGTTTCCTCCACCGTCACTCCCTTAGTCTGACCGCGATCGGGATCTTGATTTTGTGGACGGTGCTGTACATCTATGCAGATCCGACTACGCACCTTGGATCGTTCTACGGGAATGCGATCGCCGACTGGTCGGGCATGGTCGTCACCGTACTCGCAACCAAGTTCATGTACGAGAAAGGCTCAGCGGAGAGCCGCAAGCCGCCGCACGAGCCCGCCAACCGGGTGCTGTGCTTCCTGGAAGACCATTCGCTGACAATTTTCCTCGTAGTCACTGGTATCGGCTGGATTCTTTTGTTCAAGTCCGTGGATGCCAATTCCAAATGGGGACAGGTGGTCGGCAACATCGTCTCCGAGTGGACCCAGATTTTCGGACTCGTCATCCTGACGAAACGATTACTCGAGCGCGGCTCGAAGGAAAGCTGGCGCTAAGCCCGTCATTTTGGAATCATGCTTTCCGGAGCGCCGGAAGGCATTGCCCTACTGTGGCGGCCCACCGTACACAATCTTTCCACCGACAATCGTCATCTCAACTTTTGCATCCCGGATCGCGCGCCGATCGATCTTTAACAGGTTGTCGCTCACCAGAACCAGATCGGCGAGCTTGCCCGGCGTGATGGAACCTTTCTCTTTTTCCTGAAACTCAGCATATGCGGATCCCAGTGTGTAAGCCTCAATGGCTTCTTCGATTGTGATCTTCTGTTCAGGAATCCAGCCGTTGGGATGCTTGCCATCCAAAGTCGCGCGTGTGACTGCCGCGTACAGTCCGAACATAGGATTGAGAGGCGCTACCGTCCAGTCGGTGCCAAACGCAAGATGAATGCCGTCGTCTATAAAGGTACGAAACGGGTACGTGGTCTTGGCGCGAATTGGACCGATGCGCCGCTCCGCCCACTGGCCGTCATCAATGGCGTGATAGGGCTGAACTGAAGCTATAACGCGTAGTTTCGCGAACCGCTGAAAATCCTTCGGCGCCATGTGTTGTGCATGTTCGATCCGCCAGCGACGATCGCGTTCGCCATTGGCCTTTGCGATGTCCTGGTAGATGTCGAGCACAACCGAGATTGCCTGGTCGCCGATGGCGTGAGTGCATATCTGCAGCCCGGCCTTATCGGCGCCCGTGAGTCGCTCCCGCATACCGCTGATCGGTTGCATCTCGTTTGAGAGCAAGCCATTGGTGTTGGGCGCGTCAACGTAGGGCTGGAAGAAATAGGCTGTCGTCGAGCCCAACGATCCATCGGCAAAACCTTTGACCGCGCCAACGCGCAGGAAGTCCGAGCCAAAGGCATGACGGATGCCAATCCGTGCCTGGTCCTTCCAATGCGTTTCGATGGGTGCGGCGTAGATGCGGGCTGTGAGTTCGCCGCGCTCGGCCAGAATCGAATACGCGTCAATATCGGCGTACTCAGGAACCATGTCCTGCAGGCTCGTAACTCCCAATGAAGCTGCATAGTCGAGTGCGCGCTTCGCAGCTCGCACTCGGGCAGCCTGTCCCGGTTCAGGAATCGCTTTGCCAATCAGGCTTTGCGCCGCGTCTTTGAAGATCCCCGTCGGGTTACCCTGCGCATCGCGCACAATTTCTCCACCAGCGGGACTCCTGGTTGCGGCGGTAACGCCTGCCAGTTTCATTGCCAGAGCATTGGCGAGCGACTCATGGCCATCGTGGCGGTTGACGAAGACCGGATGGTCCGACGTAACGGAATCGATCCATTCGTGGGTGGGAAGCTCGGGAGGCGACCAGTTTTGCTCGTCCCAGTCACCGCCCAGAATCCAGTCGCCTTTCTTCGCCTTCCTGGTCTGCGCCGCGATTCGCTTGACGAATTCGTCCTTAGTCTTCGCGTCAACGAGCTGTACTTGATCGAGTTGGAATCCGCCGGGAACGAAATGCACGTGTGCATCATTGAAGCCGGGCAACAAAAGCTTGCCGCCAGCATCGATGATGCGTGTTTGTGGCCCGCGCCAAGTGTCCATATCCGCCGAGGTGCCGAGGGCGACAATGCGCTGGTTCAGGATGGCAACTGCCTCGGCGCGGGGATGATTGCGATCCACAGTCCACACGCTGGCGTTGGTGATAATGGTCTCAGCAGCAGGATGCTCCTGGCCTGAAACGAAGCCACACATCAGAAAAACAAACAAGACGTTAATGACCGGGCATGCTGCGACCCCGACATGAGGGAGGCCTGCAGAAAGGAGTTGTCGAAAGAAATTCAATTACCTTTCCCCCCAATGCAATTTCGTGCGAAGTACATCAAAGAACTTCTGCCCATCCTTCTCGCGCATCAGCTTGACTCGGTACTTGGCTAATTCGCATTCCACACGATCGCCGCTTTGGATGGGTACGCTCACTTGTCCATCCATCGTCAGGAAACCGTCTTCCTGTCCGACTGCAATGGCAACAGCAATACTCGAATGTTCTTCTATCACAAGTGGGCGATGAGTGAGAGCGTGCGGTGACACCGGCGTGATTAATAAGGCCTTTACTCCGGGAACCAAAATGGGACCGCCGGCGGCCAGGGAATACGCCGTAGATCCTGTAGGGGTCGCGATGATGAGAGCATCGGCTTTGTAGTCTGTTACCCGCTGTCCGTTGATGCTGAGCTCGAAGTCCGCTAGTCGCGCCGCAGTTGCCTTCATCACCACATCGTTGAGAGCCTCATCTTCGTGCTGTACGATGCCGTTCCGAATAAGACGGCAGTGCAACATCGAGCGCTCGTCTACTACGCAACAACGCTGCGTGATGCTTGCCAGATGCTCGTAGAGTTCGGACATCGAGACTTCTGTCAGAAATCCCAGCGAGCCTAAATTCACCGCCAAGAGCGGGACTCCGGCATGTGCCAGGGACCGTGCAGCCGCAAGCAAAGTACCGTCGCCGCCGAGAACTACAGCGAATTCTGGATTGTGCGTGTGCAACTGTTCGCGCGAGGTCTGTTTGCAACGGGAAGCATATGTCTTGGAGTCTGGATCGACTACGACGTCGTAGCCGTGGCGCTCAAGCCAGTTAACTACGCCAGAAATGACTTCTTTCAGCTCTGGCTTGTTGGGCTTGGAAATGATGGCAACAGTAGGCATCGATCGAGAATGGTTCAGATGAATCGCGAGTGTAGCAGGAATTCGCGGTTTCCTTCCGCTCCGAGGATTGGCGAGTCGATCGAGTCGATTTCGGAACCGCCCAGCTGAGCGACAGTTTCTCTTACACGTGCTACAGCTCCCATCTGAGCCCGTTCATCCCGGACGATGCCACCCTTGCCGATCGCTTCCCGGCCAGCTTCAAACTGCGGCTTCACCAGCACAACACTTTCAAACTGGGATTCGGCTTTCGCGCGCACAGCCGAGACCACCGCGGGGAGAACGAGCGTGGCGGAGATAAACGAAACGTCCATGGCAAAAAATTCAATCTGCGCAGACAACTGCTCGGGGTTTAAGTAGCGCGCATTGGTTCTCTCGACCAGCTCCACCCGACGATCTTGCCGCAATCGCGCGTTGATCTGTCCATAACCGGTATCCACCGCGATCACCCGCGCAGCACCGTGCTGGAGCATGCAATCGGTAAAGCCCCCGGTCGACGTACCTATATCAAGACAGGTCTTGCCGCTCACGACGATGCTCCAGTGCTGAAGCGCACGTTCGAGTTTGAGTCCGCCGCGGCTCACATAACGCAAATCCTCTCCCAATAGGCGGATCTCAGCATCATCCGGCACGGAGATTCCAGGCTTATCGATCTTCTGCTCATTCACAAGAACGCGACCCGCAACAATCAGCGACTGGGCTCGCTCTCTGGATGGTGCCAGACCGCGATCGAACAGAAGTTTGTCGAGCCTGAGCTTCATGGTGCGAGTTGTAGACGTTCTCCTTGGAACCCCGCGGCCATAAGCCTGGTCCAAATTAGCTGTTGGATAATTTACATCTGGCTGGTGGGATTCCATCGGGCAGTAGATGCGAACTACCAATCTGAGCGAAAACGAAGGACGTCCGCTCAATCTCTCGATTGCTCTTCCAGTTTTACTGATATTGTCATTCAAAACCTACGCGGGCGATTAACTCCGAAACATCGGCGTAGGCCCTTCGCTTCGCTCAGGATGACAGTTCGATGTTCAAAGGCATGCATTGACGATGGCAGCTACTGTCAATTTGGACAGCCTTGCGGTGCGCCCCACCTCCACAAAGCTCGCGACGCACAGTTGTAAGTGCAAGCTGCTGTTTGTACAGCAATCATCGCATGCTCCAGAAATGTGAATCGGCTTATCCACAAACTTTTCCTCAAAGATGAGGAAAAGCTGAAGCCATAGCGCAAGTAACTCAATTCGCCGACTCACATGCCGCCGCTTAGAATCGATACTGTGTTTTGGTTCACAGGCCAGGAGTCGTTTGCATTCTTTTCAAAGTAGAGCCAAGTATGGAGCATTCCCTCATCAGCGCAGAAAAATTGAGGCAGATGTATGCGGCGATATTGAAGTTGCGCCTGACTTCCGAGCATCCGCAGCGGCGCAAAGGACTTGGACGAAAACCGCAGCTTCATTTTCATGAGGCATGCGAGGTTGGCTGCACGATCGACCTTCGCGCGCAAGACTCTCTTTTCCCACTTCCAACTCAGTTCCTGCAACCTATCCGCACGAACGGGTCGAGATTTGTCGAACACAGCGATAAGGGACCTCGCTCACCCAGTGAGCATACGGGTTGGCCCGGTACGCTTAATACCAACCATTTCGGCCAGCGGGTTCCCCTCGCAACTGGAGCGGCATGCCTGCATAGAATGCAAAGGAAAGACAACCTCGTAGTAGCCTTCGTTGAAGCCGATGAAATTGGCAACTCTCGTGAGTCGCTACGCTTGGCTCACGATCACTGTTTGCCGATCATCTTTGTCCTGCTTGAAAGTTCCAGTAGGAATGCCTCGCGCCGAAGTCGCGGTCGAGACCCAAACCAGATAACAGTCATTCCGGTAGATCAAGTCGACGTTGTCGCGGTCTATCGAGTTTGCTTTGAAGCGATGGATAAAGCTCGCCGGGGCGCCGGGCCAACGGTCATCCACTGTGTCAGAACCGCGCACGTTTCCGCGCACAAAACACCCGCCCATGCGGACAGTCGCGATCCACTCCTCCACATGGAGCTCTACCTGAGAAAAAAGGCACTATGGTCTGACGATTTCAAGAGAAGCATTGGGGAGGACTTCTCACGAGAAGCAAATCACATCTCAGGTACCACGCGAACCAAGAGGATCACCGCAGCTGATCGCACCAGCGAGTCAACTCAGCGCTAAGCCTCCATCCACGGCGAGTATCTGTCCAGTGATGAACTCCGGGCATGTGGCGAAGAACAGCACAGCTTGGGCAACATCCATCGAACTCCCATTCCTCTGCATCGGTGTCCTGGCAGCCGACCGATCGAGCGTTGCGCTTCCACGCTCAGACTCGCCTTGATCGATCATTCCGGGAGCGACACAGTTCACCTTGATTTCAGGCGCCAGGGCCTTAGCCGTACATTGCGTGAGCATGTGCAAAGCTGCCTTTGAAGCGCAGTAATGTGCGTGCGTTGCCCATGGACGAATACCCCCGAGCGACCCGATGTTGATCACTCTTCCCTGCCGGCTGCGAAGCTCGTGCGTGCATGCCTGCGTCATCAGGAACGCGCTACGGACATTGACGGCAAACATCTCATCCCAGTCTTCGACCGAGATCTCGTCAAACGTTCTTGTCTCGTACGCGCCCGCATTGTTTACCAGCAAATCTAGCCTTCCCAAATCGGAAATGGCTTGCTGAACTGTCGAGCGAACCGCCTGCGCATCCCGCAAGTCACAGCGCAAGAGAGCGCTGCGAACTCCAAGCGCCGCGATCCGCGAAGCCGTGTCGTTGGCCGCAGTAGAGGAATTCAAATAGGTAAGGACGAGGTCCGCGCCGGCCCGAGCGAGAGTGAGCGCGATCTCAGCGCCGATACGGCGCGCGCCGCCCGTGATCAGCACACATCTTCCAGCAAGCGGGAGATCGACGCGCTTGTTCAGCTTTTCTCCTCAAGATGCTGCAACAGGGAGTCCCTTTGCAGCGCTACGTCACACACACATTTGAAGCCGGGTTGTAGCGAAGTAGCGAGAGGCAGTGCTTTTCTTATGCCACTTGCGAACTTTTCAGCAGATGCGCCT
The DNA here is from genome assembly GCA_045808065.1 of Terriglobales bacterium. Lineage (GTDB taxonomy): Bacteria > Acidobacteriota > Terriglobia > Terriglobales > Acidobacteriaceae > Gp1-AA112. Next base: position 71,766 of record JBJMGD010000033.1, read on the forward strand.
TGAGAGCATTTCCGTTGGGAAGCTTGTGATCCACCACGTTCCGAGCAGCCTTGATCGCCTTCTTCACTTCGGCGGGATCTCGCTTGGAAACCTCTGCGATCTCGTCGATGGTGAAGCCCTCGATTGCAAACAGAGTAAACGCCTCGCGCTGCTCAGGCGGCGCTCCGGTGAGAACTTTTTCCACCTGATCGATGAATTCATCAGATAGGACTACTGCTTCCGGCGTACTGATTCCCGAATCGGGCAACACGTCTTCAGTGCTTAGCTTGTCGTCGGGCTGATGGAATTGCAAATAGGCATCGTCGGTCCCACTCACATTTTGCCGTCCAGCCGGAAGCTCCAAGTGAATCGTGCCACTCTCGTCGCCATTGCGGGCGGCAACCACTGAGATGGCTCGCAGGGCGAGTCCGTAAAGCCAGCGCTCGACCGAAACGCGCTCCGGTCTGTGCTCTTCCCCGGACAGAGCTGTCGCGATCGCTTCGTCCACCACTTCTTCGCGCCGCACAAGTTCCGGCTGCAGCATACCGACTGCCTCGCGGTAACGAAGTTCGCGTTCGATGAAACGATTCAGTCTCGGCAGTTCTGTGGAGACGTAGTGATCGATATCTCGACTGGTGAGCGTGCCGCCTTGTAAGGGCGTTCCGTTTGAGTTCACCGCGGCGACCGTCTCTTCAAAAGGCACACCGTGGTGCTCTTTTGATTGCCGGTGCCATTTGTGACGATTGCGCAGCAGGTCCTTATGTGCGTTGAGCTGACTGATCAGATCGTGGAAGCAGGTCTTCAGCGCACCGACAGCAGTTGGCGCGGTGCTCTGCGTGGCCATCTGGCCGGATGGCAAGCGCAGGTTTAATGACACAGTAATTCCGCCACCGTTGGAAGAACTGTCACTGACCATCCCGTGCAGGTGAACGAGCTCCGAGCGAAAGACCTGCAGGCGCTTGCCTAGTTTTTCGGTCTGGCGTTGAACTTCGCGCTCGGTCTCTGGATTTTTCGCGGCTTTGTAGCTGAAATCAACGTTCATGCGCGCCCCACGGCAACGCCGGCTTGTATCCAATTTCCAGTGATCAGCAGTCACCGGCGCTCGGCTCAACTGCTTAGTGGCAAGATTTTACACCTGCTGGTGAGACGCATGCGGAAATCAACTCGTTGCATTTTCGCGCAACAAAGACGGCAGGGGAATTGCCAGTTGCAGGAAAGCTTCTGCTGTATTAGACGGCGACCGTGAATGCATCTTCTGTCCGGGTGACGGGACGATAGAGCGTGTCGCGCTCGACGGCTATGCGCCCGGCTTCGCGGATCAATCGCTCGAGCTCCTGCCGACGCATTCCCTGCGGAGTTGTAGCTCCGGCATCGTGGTAAATCTTCTCCTCTATAACTGTGCCATCGAGGTCGTCTGCGCCGAAACGCAGCGAGATCTGCGCGATCTTCGGCGTGAGCATCTGCCAATAGGCTTTGATATGCGGAATATTGTCGAGCATCAGGCGACCTATGGCGATCTGCTTGATGTCGAGCATGCCCGTGGTCTTAGGCAAGTGTTGCAGGGGGGTATTGTCCGGATGAAATGCGAGCGGAATAAAAGTCTGGAATCCGTGCGTCTCGTCCTGCAGGCCACGAAGTCGGACCAAGTGATCGACTCGGTCCTCCTCATTCTCTACATGACCGTAGAGCATGGTGCAGTTTGACTTCAGTCCAATCTCATGCGCAGTCCGCGCTGTGTCGAGCCACTGATCGCCATCGATTTTGTGATCACAGATCACGCGGCGTACACGATCGTTGAAAATTTCCGCCCCGCCACCCGGAAGCGAATCGACACCTGCGGTTTTGAGCTGCGCAAGCGTCTCGCGAATGCTGAGCTTCGCGCGACGAGCGAGGAACGCGACCTCGACCATTGTGAACGCTTTCAGATGTACCAGCGGAAACCGCTGTTTGAGTCCGGAAATAAGATCGAGGAAGTACTGAAACGGGAGATCAGGATGCAGTCCACCTACGATGTGAAACTCCGTCACCGCTTCGGAATATCCTGAGGCCGCGGTCTGCCAAGCTTCCTCGAGCGCCATCGTGTAGGAGCCTTCGGAATCTTTTTTTCGCCCAAAAGCGCACAGCCGGCAGGCTGCTACACAAACGTTCGTAGGATTTATGTGCCGGTTCACGTTAAAGAACGTAGTGTCATTCCACATGCGTTCGCGCACGTGGTTAGCAAGCCATCCGATCGCGAGAATGTCCGCGGAGCGATAGAGCGCTACTCCGTCATCGAAACTGAGCCGCTCCTGAGCCAGCACCTTGTCGGCGATTGGATGGAGGCGCGCGTCGTCTGTCTGAAAGTCTCGAAGAGGAGAACTGCGCGTCGGAACAGCGGTAGCTGAAACCGTGTTGGACATTCAATTCGATGATAGCCGATGCAGTAGGCCGCAGTCAGCTAAGCTCTGCCCCTGACCTTCGCTACCCACCATCTCGCTCCCACCAGCAAGAAGCGCCAATCGTGAAAGAACTCTGGAAGCTTGCCTTCAAACGCGTGTCCGACAAATTGGAAGATCCACCCGAAGACAAACAGTGCGACAGGAATGCGCCAAAATCCCGCAACGAAGGGAATGACCAACAGCAGAGCCAGGGAGACGATGATCAACGGAATCCCGATGGTATGGCAGACGCGGTTCACCGCATTCCGATGGCTACTCGAATACTGCGCGATCCAGTCGGTCCAGGGTCGTCCGAAGAACATGTGTGTCCTCCCCTCGGTCGATCTGAATTGTACGACTGCGTTCTATGAAGCCGACGTGCCCGGCTGGCTTGGTGCGGCGTATGCCTGCGGGACGATAACCGGTTCCTCGGGAATCACGATCCATGCGACGACATAGCCGATGAAGCCGATGCCGCCGCTGGCCAGCGCCAGTACAAGCCAAACCAGACGCACAAGCGTCACATCCACATCAAGATGACGCGCGAATCCCATGCAGACGCCGGCAATCTTGCGCCCTTCTCGGGCTCGCTCGAGCGGGCGACGCACTACGCGCGCCCCGAGTTGACGTCCGCAGGCGGAGCAATAAAGACAGTCGTCAGCCATCGTGCGTCCACAGAAATTGCAGTACATAGATCCTCCTGGCAGGGCCCTCAGCTAGAGCACCACAGAGAATAAACGAATCCAAGCCCGCACAAGTTCCCTGGCTTCAATCCGGACGGTAAGGGTCACGCAGCAGCTTACGCGCCATGTCCGCCTGAGCCGAAGAATTGTCCTGCGCGATCACTGCCTGATATTGGTGGACCGCCTGATCGCGCTGGCGCAACACATCGTACATCTGGCCTGCGGCCAATTCGGCGCGTTGCCGCAAGCTGAGCTGCCCGTTCGGCACGTTCGCGGTAAATTCGTATTGCTTGAGCGCCCCTTCATATTCCTTCTGGCCTCGCATGCTCTCGGCCATGCCAAAGGTCGCGAACTCGATGTGAGCGCCCGGATATCGGCCGGACTTCGCTCCGTCCACCAGCTTTTGATAACAGCCGATGGCTTCCGCTCCCTTTCCGCCGTCCTTGAGCAGGTTGCACTGCTCCAGCGCGAACAGAAAGTTTCTTTGATACTCCGCAGTCAAAGTCCTCACGACGGTGCCAGCTTCGCTGTACCGGCCTTCGCGCCGTAAGAATAGGGCTAACGCGACGCGGGCATCCACGCTGGATTCGTGTCCTTCCTTCGAAGCTTCCTCCAGGTACTCAAGCCCCTTCTTCTTGCTGCCACCCAGGCCTGCCATGCCCGCCACAACCTTAACCGGCATGGGAAGACTGCCAACTACGTAATTGTGTGCCCCGACTACCGTCTTCGCGTCGATGTACTTAGGGTCAATTTGCAGCACGCGTTCATGATCGTGGCGGGCAGCGACAGCATTGCGCAATGCAGCGATGAAGCTCTTATCGACCAGCGCGATATAGGTCGACTTCAGCCCCCGAGCCTCGCCACGCACGTAAAGTGCGTCCACATCGTTCGGATTCTTTGCCAGGCGCTGGTCGCACATCCTCACTACCTGCCCAGCGAGTTGATCGACTTGCGCTCGCACGGCGGGGTTCCCATTCGCGGGTTGTCCTGTCAGAAATCCGTCGTGAGCATAGAGCGTAGTGTCAAGCAGGTTAAGACGGTAAAGCTCGCGAAAGACGGTCACCTGCAGGATATGAACGAGGGCGAAAGGATCCTCAGGATGTGCCTTCTCAATGCGCTGGAACTGCGACATCGCCTTGTCGTATTCGAGGTTGTAGAACTCCTCGAGCGCGACTTTCACCTGGGGATCATCTCCCGCGCGATAACTCGAGATTGGCGATGCCGGAGTGGAGGCGTTCAGTGGTTCAGCGCCTGCCAGAAGGCCAGTTACCAGGAAGCCACCGAGTAAACACAGTAGAAGCACCGCTCCAGGATGGACGGGTGCATTAAGAACGGGGTAAGGCTTCATGACGGGGTACTTGCGAAGTTTACCTGATATTCGCGGTGACCTAAAGCAGGTACAAAGAACCTGCCCCCCAGAAGGATTGCGAGAGACCACACATATGAACAGGCCGGTTAGAACGACGAAGGACTCCTACACCGAACTAGAAGCGGCGACGGAGTTAAAGATCTCCGTCGAAAGGCTCCACAACCTGCTGGACCGAAAGCTTTTCAATGACGGTTCAACCCGTCCTGCCACGGTTCACTTTCAGAATACCGACCTCATCCTGCTGCGGTTCTGGCTGGATCAAGATCAGCCCAGACTTATTCAAATGCCTGCCCGTGGTCTCCAACGCGGTACTGGGACTGGCGATTTTGAACGGAATCGGTAAAAGTTTCACGGCACGTGGGAACCGACGAATCGGCGTCGTACATAAGCTCCTGAAAAAGCGGAGGTTGCGCGATGGCAACTTTGGCTGCTTACGTGCGACATCAAACGTTAGGAATTTCCCTATGAGTACGAATCCTCTCCGGAGAGAAGGCGGCTACTGGAAGCCGGTGCTCGATTATGAGCATTGGGAATCCGAAACGCCTGAAGCCGATCGGCACAGCGCCGCCCGTGTGAGCCCGCAAGTGCTGACTGAGGCTCCGGTGCGACACGATCTCTGCCATGCCTGCGGAACGGAGTTCGTAGTCGATTCCCCGTTTTGCCGGATGTGCGGACGTGCCAAAGACGGCTCTCCACGAAAGACCAAGAGCAAGTGGCACGCAGCCGATTTTTACGATCTGCGCCGCCGGCTCGGGCTAAGTATCGGGGCGATGGTTTGCTTCATCGCCGGCCTTGCCTGCATCGGCGCCGCGGTTGCGACAGGATTCATCTACACGGCCACGACTCTGGTCGATTGGCAGGCAATTCAGACATGGCGTAGTGAATGGCTCATCGCGGCCGGTGTGGCATTTATCTGCGGCATCCTGCTTAACGGTCGCAAGCCGACGAGCATCTAGTACCTTCCATCGATCTTAAGCACAAAAACTAAAGCCCGCCTTTCGGCGGGCTTTACTCTTCCCAAGTCGATCATCCTCCCCGAGTCAATCAGAGCTGATCATCATCGTCGCTGTCTTTGCCTTGGTCCTTCTTCTTTTCGTTCGTCTTTTCGCTCTTGGACTCGGATTTGTTCTTTGCATGCTTGCCGCCGCGGCCGTCGTTGCTTTCTGCGTCTCGGGCCGAGGGCATGCTCTCGGCCCCACCAGCCAGCGCCTGATCGGGACCGGCGTTTACTTCTATGCTCTGCGTCGTGTATCGATCTCCCTCGAAAGTTGCGACTACCGTGACCTGGCTCCCGACAAGCAGATTGTCGGGCACGCGAGTTGACGGATCAAAATGTACATCGTAGGTCTTGCCGTCGGCACGATTCTCTATCGAAAGCGATCCGGAGCGAATGTCGAGATGCGTTACTCTGCCGAAATAGGTGAATGCCGTGCCCGGCTCGGCAATGATCGAGATTTCGTCGGCGCTGCCCGCATTGCGAGATCGCGGAGAGAACTTAACTGCGATCAGCGCTCCAGGACGCAATGAAGACTGGCCGGCGGCAGAATCTCCGCTCTTGATCCTCGTCTGCGGGCCCACACGGAACTTCACCGAGCTACCCGCCAATTGATCGAACAGGACCATGTTCCCACTCTTGGAATCGAAGCTCGCGATTTGGCCGCTGGCATCGGCCGGACCATTGCTGGTTTGTACGTGCACATTCTTCGCGAAGATCTTGCCTGCAAAAAGCTGTGTATCGAGATACACGCGATCGCCCGGCTTGACCGCCAGCTGAGTAGTCTCCTTGCCGTCACGGAAAAAATGCGTGCGCTGATCGAATGTCACATGCAGGCCGTTACTGCCATACACGTTGACGGTCATGCGATCTCGAATCTGATCGATGCTCTTCACCGTTCCGCCGACCAGCGATAGTTTGCTCTGCGTCAGTGGCTTGGGAGCGAGCAAGTCGGCCACATCGCTGGGATCGGCCAGACCTCCACCGCCGATCGTCTTCGTAACCGGCAATGGCGTGCCGGAGACCAAGGAATTTCCAGTGTTCATCGTGGGCAACGCCGTACCCGCATCGGGCGAAGGACGGGGATTAGTTACTGAGGCACCCGCCCCATTTCGCGTGCTCCCAATCGACTGGACGGTCGATTGATCCATGTGCGTACCCGGTGCTGGCGCAGCAGATGTCCCCGAAGGTTGCTGAGCGAACCCCGTTCCATAAACCAATACTGCGCCGATAACCGAAAGATAAATGCGAGACATCGTCTCTCCCCAGAGCAGCAGCTCTGCGTCTAAGGAGAGTTGGATGCAGAAGTAGTTCCCCTCGATAGCACCTGCTTAACCACAGAGGATACGGAGGCGGACAGAGGAACTAGCCGGAGCTGTCTTGCGTTGTTCGTCAGCCCGGTTTTGCATTCCCTTTGTGGCCTCTGTGTCCTCTGTGGTTAAGCTTTGTGGTTGAGCTTTCCCGTGCAACCCAAAATCCAGTGCTGCTACTCCCACTACTTGACTGCTCTGGACGTGAGTGTCTCTACGCCTGCTGATGTGGGCTAGAGCGGAGGATTATGACCCTGGTGAAATTTGTGCGGTCGCGCATAGCCCTGACCTTGTTCTGCTCGCTTCTTTCCGTGTCGCTGCTTCGGGCAGAAGAAAAAGGCTTCCGTATCAGCATCCCGAAGCACACCAAACCAACTCCGGTGCAGGCGCTGAATCGGGACGGCGTCAAGGCTGTACAGAAGCGCGACTATGCATCCGCCAAAAAGCTGTTCTACAAGGCTTATCTGCTGGATCCCAACGATCCATTCACGCTCAACAATCTGGGGTACATGTCTGAGCTCGACGGTGATGTGGAGCGCGCCCAGCGCTTCTACCAGCTCTCGCAGGAAGAAAACTCGCAGGCCACAGTCGATCGCTCCAGCAACGAGGACCTCAAAGGCAAGACCGTAGCTGCCGTAGCCGGGCACGCGCAAAGTGGGGACGTTCAAATCAACGTCCTGAACGTCGAGGCCATCACTTTGCTTAACAAGGATCGAGTCGCCGAAGCGGACGCGGTTCTGCAAAAGGCGCTGCGCATCGAGCCCAGGAATCCCTTCACGCTGAATAACATGGGCTACGCCAAAGAGAAGGAAGGCGAACTCGAGGCAGCTATCAACTATTACCGGAGCGCAGCCGACGCCAACTCCAATGAGCCCGTGATCGTTACCGCAAACAAATCCTGGCGCGGGCATCCGATCAGCAAAGTTGCCGCTGCCAATGCCAAGAAAGTGCAATCCGCGCTAAAGAAGGAAGACTCCGTACAAGCAAGGGTGGCCCGACTGAACCAGCGTGGAGTCTCGGCCCTGAACGCCAACAATCGCGCCGAGGCCAGGAAGTATTTCGAAGAAGCCTACAAGCTCGCCCCTGAAGATGCATTCACGCTGAACAATATGGGATACGTTGCCGAGCTGAATGGCGACCGCGAGTCTGCGGACTTCTACTACAGCAAAGCTACAGCGGCGGACAATCACGAACGTCATGTGACCCTGGCCAGCCGACCTGAAGACGAAGGCAAGAAGTTAACGGAAGTTGCCACAAAGAACGACAGCAAAGCCGAAGCCAGCATCCAGGCGGAGCAGGAGATGAATCGCCGCTCGGGTAAAGCTCCGGTTCTTCGTGAACGCCAAGGCCGACGCCCTGTGGTCGTGACTCCGGACAAAGCAAACAGTCCAGATCAAACCAACAATAACGATCAACCCCAGCAGCCGCAAGCCGAAAGCAACAACCAGAATCCCCGCTACTGACTGGGCAGGGCTGCGACCGCAACCAACTGGTTCGGTCGAATCCAACGTAGTTCCGGCCGGGTGGCCGGAACTACGTGATCAGTGCTCAGTCACTGAAGAAGTGATTGACCGGTCCCACGGCCTTCCCTACCGAATACGCGGTGCCAAGAGCTCCGGCCACATAGTTCTTGGCGGCAAGAACCGCATCGCCCAGCGATTTCCCGACTGCCAAGTTGCAAGCCAGCGCGGTTGAGAAAGCGCAACCCGTTCCGTGGGTATTCCCTGTCTCGAGTCGCTTTCCAGGATAAACACGGAAGGCGATCTCCCCATTGCCTTGGCGCTCTGCCAGCAGGTCGGTAGGCTCCGGCAGGTGGCCGCCCTTCACAACCACGTTTCTTGCACCCGAATCTATCAAGCTGCGACACGCGGCCTTCATGGACTCGAGGTCCCGCACGGCTATGCCAGTGAATTTCGACCCCTCGGGCACGTTCGGGGTAACCATGTCTGCCAGTCTCAGCAGATCGGTGCGAAGAACCTGCACTCCAGAATCATCCAGCAGCGTCGCTCCCGACGATGATTCCAAAACCGGATCGAGCACGACGTTTGGCTGCGGACTGGTGCGCAAGAACTCGGCGACCTCGGCCGCGACGCTGCCCGTTCCCAGCATCCCAACCTTCACGGCAGCCGGTTTGGTGTCCTCCACCAGTGCCTCAAGTGTCTCCCGAACCAGCCTTGGACCGACTGTCTCGAACCGCCGCACTCCCTGGGTGGACTGGACCGTCAATGCAGTCACGCAGGCGACGCCATAGAGATGATGGGCGGCTATCGTCTTCAGATCGGCGGTCACTCCGGCCCCAGAAGAGGGGTCAAAGCCTCCTATGGCCAGCACGACGACCGGGGAGTTTTGGTTATCAGTTGTTAAGTTAAACAAAATGAGCTACTTACGATGAAGTAATTTACTTCCTTGAGGTGCAACTCCCAACCCGAAACCGACCTTCCAATTTCTTGCGCGTGAAGCTTGGAGTAAGGCCCGGATTCAGCTCATACCTGTGGCTAAAAAGCAACAGCTATTTTTTGACTGAAAAATAAAAAGTAGAACAGCCGCTTTGTTTTCTTATAATTACTAGTATCGACGGTCCTGGATGGAACTGATGTCGGTCAGAATTAGAACGGAGGAAAACAGACTGCAACACGCACACAAAATCGTAATGAACGCCATCGCTCTCGGAGCCTTGGTGTCCGGATCGATGGGTGCATCTGCGCCTACTCGTTCCGATCACCAGATTACTCCAGGCTCACAACGCAGCGAGAAGCAAAAACCAAAGCAAAACGCAAAAACCGCGCCGCCGCTCGCGATCGGAACAGCCTCCTGGTACGGCGAAGCCTTCGACGGCAAGACCACGGCTAGCGGTGAGCCCTATGACATGTACGAACTCACCGCCGCCCATCGAACTCTGCGTCTGGGCAGCTGGGTAAAGGTCACGAACCTGCGAAACCATCGCTGGGTTTTGGTGAGAATCAACGACCGCGGACCGGTCCCCACCGACCGCATCATCGACCTTTCGTACAGCGCAGCGCGCATTCTGAAGATGAGCGGACGCGGCATCGCCAAGGTCCGTCTCGACCTCGTGAAACCACCCCAGCAAAGCTCCGAGATTGCGATGCTGAACCGCTCGACCCTCATCCACTGACGTACGCTGATCGAACCCAGCATTGCCTCCCCCCTTCTCTGTAATCACTGAAGCAATGCCCTTGCACGTGGTTCCTGGGCGGCAGGACTAAAGACATACCCCTCTCACTCGGGTGCTCTCCCCTACCGCCCTCGTGTAGGCAATCTCCGGATACATGCATTGGGAAACCGAGCTAAAATCCGTTCGTGACCTCCCCAAAAGATCGCCTTATCGTGGCTCTGGACGTTCCCACGGCTGTCGATGCTCAGGAAATTGTCTACGAACTCGGGGACTCGGTATCGTTCTACAAGATAGGCCTTCAACTCTTCACCGCCGAAGGGCCAAGAATCGTCTCGGAGCTGGTGAACTCTGGCCGCAAGGTCTTCCTCGATCTCAAGCTGCATGACATCCCCAACACCGTCGCGGGAGCCGTCAAATCAGCCTCGGAGCTCGGAGTGCACATGCTGACGGTGCATGCCGCAGGAGGCTCTCGAATGCTGACGGAGGCGGTAAAGGCGTCAACAGCAGGGGCGCAGCCCTTGATAATCCTGGGAGTCACAGTCCTAACCAGTTTTTCCCAAGCCGACCTGGAAGAGTCCGGCGTGTCAGCGGCTGTGAGCCAACAGGTCCGCCATCTGGCTGAACTCGCCCTCGCCGCGGGCTGTGGAGGGATAGTTACTTCCCCGCATGAGGCCGCGAACGTCCGCTCAGCCGTTGGTCCCGAGATCGCGATCGTGACCCCCGGCATTCGTCCGGCTGGGAGTCAGCCTGGGGACCAATCGCGCATCGCCACGCCAACAACCGCGATCCGGGCAGGAGCCTCGCATTTGGTGGTTGGACGCCCAATTCTGGCCGCCTCCAACCGCAATCAGGCGGCAGCGGCGATCATTGAAGAAATCGGCGCAGCTATAGACGCTTCACAAATGGAAATGGCCGGCAAGAAGCCGGCCTGATCCTGTTACCAAAACTCGGTTACAACTTTTCGTGAAACTCACAGGCTGAGCAGGAGATAAAAACTCCACCGCCTACACCGCGTTCGCGGTCCTTGACCCGCTTCACAATACGGGTTGGCTTGCCACACTTGGGGCAATCCGTGCTCTTCGATGTGTCCATGACCTTCATGCGGTCGGCTGTCTTGGCGATTTTTGCCATGCTGGTTCAATGACTCCGGAAAAAAGAATGCCTTTAGTTTACATCAGCCTCAGAAGCGAATTGACGCAGAGCGAACTGGGTAATTAGGTAATTTCGCAATTGGGCAATTTGGAATCGGATAATGCCATGCGTGCGGCATCCGGTTTTTCAATTACGAAAAATTACCCGGTTACCCAATTACCCCTCAGTGTGGAGAACTCGCTGGCGGCAACTGTCCCGCCCCTGGCAGCGGCGCCTGCGACGACGGATCTGTCGGCGTTGAAGCCGGCTTGGTGCCCCACTCTGGCTGCTGCTGCTGGCCCGAAGGCGGAATCGGCTTTGAGCCGAGCTCGCCGGGCTCGTCCTTTCCAATCGTCGCTCCCTTGGGGTCTTCCACGACTTCGCCGGGACGCCGCAAGCTTGGCGCCTTGGGTGGCTTCTTAGCTTCTGCTGTTTGAGTAGGAGCAGCATCCACGACGGCGGCCGTTTGCGTTGCATTGGGATCGATTACGGTCGCGGCTCCCGTGACCGGGTTCACCTTCACCTCCCGCGCCGTCCTGACTACCTTCTCTCCGCCGACCTGAATGTGCTCGACGCGGATTACCTCTTCGTTCACGAAGCGCACAAACTGTACGTCGCCGGGAGGCTCACCGTAGATCCATTCCTCATAATCGACGTTATTGTCGGTTTCGCGAATGCGTTTGGGAGGACGGCCGAGCGCGTCCATTACCATCTCTTTGTTCATGCCCACCAGCGCCTGGTGATCCTGTATCGATTGCTTGATCTTCGGCGGCAGTGTGTCGAGATACGCCTGGGTGGGAGACTTTACTGAAAAATCGATCACCGGTTCGAGCAGCTTTTTCACGTCCGCGGTGGTCATCTCCGGAACGTACTTCGGGAACACCAGGGCGAGAGTGCAGCCCGGATTGGCCGCTCCCTTCTCCTGATGGACAGGTACCATGCCTCCCCCGCCGCCAACCTCGATGTGGTCGTACCAGTGTCCCTTCTTCTTGGAGCCGCCATTGATGTCGAAGACGATTTCGCTGCCCTTAATGACAACGTCAGTAATCTGGAGTTTGTCGCCGGGACGAGCAGCCGGACCATAAGTGGCCACCTGCATCATGAGCGCCTGATCGTCAGGGGAAAGTTGGCCGGCGCTAGTCAGCTGCAAGCCTTTTTCGCCTTTGGGAAATAGCTTTTTTGCGAATCCAAATTCCGCCTGCAAGGTGCGGATCAACTCAATGCGGGTTGGCTTGGTAAGCGGAGGGTGGCCCTGAAGCTCGGGTGGCAGCTCGTTCTTCTTGGCCTCGGCGGGCTTTTTGGAAGAATCAACTGTCTTAACATCGGAAGCAGTAAGCGACGCGCACATCGCTACAGCCAACACAAATAAGAGCGCGGGATAGGACCTCATAACAACCTCGGGGACGAATGCGCACAGTCGCCATGCAGCCCTGAACGCGTACGGCACTCGTTTATGATTCGCCTCTTTCAGGAGAAAAGCAATAACGTATCCGCTCTGATTGGATGCCCTGTGGAAGCTCCAGCGGCTTTGACTCGAAGACGCCATCAGGCGAACCGTGGCACAGCCGCCCTCGGCTGATGCAGGATGTAAGACACAGGCGAGGGCGCCAGTGCCACAGAAGCAGCGCGAGGCGCAATCGCGGATCACCAAATCACGAAATCACCAAATTGGCTTCTTAAAAAGAAACCCGGTCATCGAAACCGGCGAGCCTCGTGGTGTTGTTGTGGAAGGACGCCAAGTCCAGGCCGCCGGCATTCAGCAGCGCATCGCGCATTGTGTGATTACTGGGTCAGAGTGAGTAATCGCCTGTTTACAACAGCGACGATAGACTGTTGTGTGATCCATCAAATTGGACAATGGCGATGAAACGAGATTCACGAGCTGTTTCACAGCAAGTCCTCTCCGGGTTGAAGATCGGGGCTGTGCTCATCGCGATAGGTGCCGGTATGCTCATTTGCCTCTCATACATTCCGGTACATAGGATTGAGGCTTACATCTGGCATTTTCGAAACGGCAATATTGTTGGCGTTGCGCAATACCGGTTGCCTGCTCCGAAGCAGTGGTTCGTAGAGCGCAATTCGGATGGTGGTGTAATCATGGTTGATCTAAATACTGGCGATACGATCTGGGCGCAGAAAAGCGGCCTCCTGAAAGGCCGCGCCTTGTCATTATGGTCGGAGTCGGTGAATCGTGCCTCAGCAGAAAGCCAGACGTTAAAGACGACACGCCAGCGCGATTTTCACATTAATGGCGAAACGTTCCGTTGCATCGAGCAGGATTTTCACGTTGACCCAAAGCTCGGACATCTCCACCCAATTTAATGCTTATCTGACGGGGGCCTTGAAGTGCATTTCCAGTCTCAGCTCGGCGTTGGTAGAGAGCGCGAGGCAATGTTCTACACGCTGTTGCAAGGAATTCAAAAGCAATAACCTGGCTATTGGCTAAAAATCGCCATTTCACACAACCGCGTCAATGAGTGATAACGCCTGTTCACAACAATCATGTGCATTGCCGGTCTGCGAAGCGCAATAATTGCGGGTTCGGGAGGTACACATGAAGGCATTCGCGTGCGCAATGTTCACATTCGTCCTCGTAGCTGGTCAGGTCGTCCAAGCTGCAACCCCAAAGGACGGCGGGCTTGTCACCCTTTATTCACGCGATCCGGTAGCTCACACGCTCTGCTTTGCTGATGGTGAATATGGTCTTGCCGTGCAAGAACGGCAGGTGAAGAACCGTTGCAGTGACCTCGATTTTGACAATTACAATCCCCGGTATTTCAGTTCAGGAGTGGAGGGCGCACGCAAAGCTGCGATTATCGACATCGGCACGGAGCAAGAGCTTCAAGCGAAATACGGTTACCAGCAGACTTACGGAGCCACTCACGGCTTCAGCTCCATTCAACTAAATAATGGCAAGCTGTACATCCGGCAGGGCGACGGCCGCGCAGTGCAGGAAATGAGTACTGAACTGCTGTTGGCGAAGCCGGGAAGTCTAGCCAAGTCTCCTGTGGAGCTCGGTCACATTTATCTGCTCCATATCGCGGATGGGTACGACCCTTCATTCGACCTGTGGGTCAAACTGCTGGTCGTTTCTTACACGCAGGGCGATTCCGTGACGGTTCGTTGGCAACGCCTGTGATGGGCAAGTGACGAGTGATAAATCGCCATTTCACTCAGTGCGTTTCTGGGTGTTAACGTGATTGCTTCAGATTGGATTGGAACTGCTCAGCCCTTGGGAGTGTGTAACCAAGCATATGCAAATAGCCCTAAGAAGCAGAGCCCGAAGGTCGAGATGACTGTTACCGGCGTCCAGAATAGGAGAACCCGTAGCGACTTACTGTTTAGCCGACCAGCCGCAAGAAAGAGAACAAAGAAGACGACCGTTAAAATCGCGCACAGTGGAGAAAAGACTTTGAACACAACCAACCCGGTCCCCGTGGAACGGTGTTGCGCAGAAAAAAGAAATGGAGGGCCAAGGATGGCGAGAACTAACGCGGCCACGGCACTAAGTAACGCTCTCAGGTATGCCACCGTGCGCCTCCCTGACATTCGGCTCTGAAATGTTAACTGAGCGGCGCTGATTGTTGTTGCAAAATCGCCATTACACTCATTGACCGGCCTTCGGAACCGTCAGATCAGCGCGCACTTGCGTAAACTCCAACATCCCAGACCGAAGCGCAGACCGTTCGCACATTGCGTGTTGAGCAGGTGCCAGGTGCGTGTTGCGTGTGTAGTAGGTGTGCTGTAAACCCACACACCCAAGATCCCAATGGTTGACGTGTTGCATCGCCGTGCCTACATCGAGTGTCCCAGAAAGCTATACATCAGCACCCCGAGCACAATCACCGACACGATGGTATAGAGATAATCTCGTTCCAACGCAAATCCAACGACCGCAAAGACCACCCTCATCACCGGAGTCGCAATAAGCAATAACAGTCCAAGCTGAATGATGCCTGCACTGTGCATAGCGGCGGCTTCTTCGGCGATACCTTGCACCGTTCTCAAGCTCGCAGGCTCGCCGTGGAAGTTCCGATAGTCCGGTCGGGGATGACCTTGGTGAAGCAAATAAATGCAACCTCCGGCGAACACCACCAATGCGGCGATCATTACGCCGATGCGCAGCAGATTGCCCATGATGAGTTCGAGCTTCTCGTCGCTGAATTGCCAAGTCATCAGAGCCTTCCAGTAAGCCCGTTGTAGATCATTTCGACCCCTAGCACGGCAATCACCCAGGCAAAAACCGTGCGCAGATGAGGCACGCGTGCGCGCACCATCACTTTCGCCCCGATCAGCGATCCCATCAGGACGCCGATCATTACCGGCATGGCCAGCCCGGGATCAATGTATCCGCGGCTCAGATAGACGCCTGCACTCGCAGCGGCGGTAACTCCGATCATGAAGTTGCTGGTTGTAGTCGAAACTTTGAAAGGAATTTTCATGGCCAGGTCCATGGCCAGCACCTTTACCGCTCCGGAGCCGATGCCCAGCAATCCCGAAAGGGTGCCGGCTCCGAGCATCAGTCCGAAACCAAGGGGCACTCTGTGCACATCGTAGTGAACTTTCCCCTCGCGCGTCGGATAGCTTCCGCTCATGCGCAACATCGCAGCTAGTTTGTCTGGTGTGTTGTCGGTTTCTTTGATAGGACGATCTTTGCGGGACAAAAACGCGGAGTACAGAAGAACGCAGCCGAAGATCACGGCGATGGTCCCAGTCGAGACATGTGCCGCCAGAAAGGCGCCAAGCAGCGCTCCAATGGTGGTTGCGATCTCGAGAAACATTCCGATACGGATGTTGGTGAATCCCTCTCGAACATACGCAGCCGCAGAGCCTGACGACGTGGCAATGATCGACACCAGTGAAGCGCCGATGGCATAACGAATGTCCACCTTGAATGCCAGCGCAAGCAGAGGAACGATCACGACTCCCCCGCCCAACCCAGTTAGCGCACCCAAAAACCCCGCAACCAGCGATCCCAGCCACACCAGCAAGGTGAACTCATGAGTGCTCATGTGTGCATAGGAGTATAGGGGGATTTTGTGATTTGGTGATTTCGTGATTTGGTGCAGGCACTGGTCGCCATTGTGTGACTTACAAACAACGACGTCCGCGGCAATCCATTCCATCCGCGTTTATCCGCGTGGGAATTTTTTCTTGTTGTTGCCGTTGTTTTGGTTTTCTAAATCACAAAATCACCAAATCGCGAAATCACGAAATGAGAACGTCGCTCCGACCACCACCCCGTATCATTCCCCTGTGTCTCAGATTCTGCTCGTTACTATTTCCGGCAAAGACCATCCTGGACTCACCAGCGCATTTGCTCACACGCTGTCGGAGACTGAAGCGACCCTGTTGGACATTGGCCAGGCGGTGATTCATGACGCGCTCGCGCTCGGTCTGATGATTCGCGTTTCGGGCGGGAAAGTGCATGACATCCAGCGGCGAATCGATCAGAAGGCGGTCGAACTCGGCGTCACAGCGCGGGTCAGCGACATCTCCGAGGACGAATACCGGCGTTGGATCGACAAGCAGCACAAGCAGCGATTCATCGTTACCCTGCTTGCCGAGCAGATCGAAGCGCAGGAACTCGCGGCCGTGGCCGACATCTTCGCCGAGCGCGACGTCAACATTGACACCATGGATCGTCTCTCCTCTCGAGGATCCGCGGCCGATGTCAACCCACGCATCTGCATCGAGTTCAATATTTCAGGAGACGGAGTGGATTCCGTCGGCTTGCGGCGGGCGCTGCTCGAACTCGCCGATCGCGCCTCCTTCGATGTTGCCGTGCAGCAGGACTCGATTTTTCGCCGAAACCGCAGGTTGGTGGTCTTTGACATGGACTCCACCCTGATCCAGATGGAAGTCATCGACGAACTGGCGCGGCTGGCCGGAGTCGGAGGAAAGGTGTCAACGATCACGGCGGCTGCCATGCGTGGCGAAGTTGATTTCGAGACCAGCTTTCGACGCCGTCTGGCCTTACTCAAAGGCTTACCGGAAACGCTTCTAGAAGAAGTGGCCGGGCGCCTGCCGGTCACGCCCGGCGCCCATCGACTGCTGCGCACGCTCAAAGTTCTTGGATTCAAGACCGCCATTCTTTCGGGCGGATTCGGTTGCTTTGCCCGCAAGCTTCAGACGGAGCTTGGCTTTGACTTCGTCTATGCCAATGAGTTGAGAGTCGAAGATGGCAAGATCACGGGCGAAGCTGCCGGCGAAATCATTACCGCTGCGCGTAAAGCCGATCTCTTGCAACGAATCGCCACCGAGCAGGGACTATCGCTGGAACAGACTATCGCCGTAGGAGACGGCGCGAACGACCTGCCTATGCTCACCATCGCGGGCCTCGGAGTTGCCTTTCACGCCAAGCCATTGGTCCGGGAGCGCGCCCAGCACTCGATTTCCAAAATGGGACTCGATGCGTTGCTGTATCTCTTAGGTATCCGCGACCGCTACACGGAAACGCAAGCACAAGGTAGCGCTGCACCGGGTGATTCATGAATCAGGGGCTGTATTCCAGAATTGTCATCCTGAGGCCCGCTTTTGGCCGAAGGACCTGCCGGAATGCTTGCGTCTTCTACGCCATGTCCTGGCCTTTCTCCGACGATTGATGAGGTACGACAATCGTGGCTACTGCAACAAAGAGGAATTCTCATTGAAAAGCCCCGACAGTACCTTCTAGAACGAAATATCGCGGGAGGTCCTTCGGCCAAAAGCGGGCCTCAGGATGACATTATTTTGGGCATGAACTCCAGGCTGGTTCTCGATCCAGAGAACCGCACGCGGACTACTTCTGTCTGTAGCTGCCAGCGCTCGCCGTCGAAATCGGCACCTGCTCCACGATCTCGATGCCGAAACCTTCGAGGGCCGGCACGCGGCGGGGATGGTTGGTTAGCAGCCGTATGCGGCGCAGATTCAGATCGGACAATATCTGCGCTCCGATGCCGATCTGCCGCTGAGTTCGGCGTTGATCTTCGGGGTTCTTTGCATTGCGGCTTTCGTGCTCGAAGGAGAGTGCGCTGCCTTCCGCAAGCTCTCTCACATTGAATCCCTTGGCTGTCTGGTGCAGGTAGATGATGGCTCCGCGTCCCGAATCGGAAATCATCTTCATCGATCGATCCAGGACGGTATTGCACTCGCACAGCGTGGTTCCAAAGACGTCACCCACCAGACAGTGTGAATGCACTCGCACCAGCAAAGGCTCATCGCCTTCACCGGCATCGCCGTACAGCAGCGCCATGTGAGACTCGCCGCCGTCGACTTCAGACTCGTAAGCAACCAGGCGAAATTCACCGTAGCGCGTAGGCAGCACGCCCTCACCAATGCGCTGGATGTAGCGCTCGTGCTGCATGCGATAGCGGATAAGCTCCGCCACCGTCACCATCTTCATCTCATGCTCTCGGCAGAATTCGATAAGATCCGGCACCCGCGCCATGGTGCCATCTTCCTTCATGATCTCGCAGATTACCCCGGCCGGAATTAGTCCGGCCATGCGCGCCAGGTCCACCGCCGCCTCGGTTTGACCGGCGCGGACGAGCACTCCGCCTTTCCGCGCCCGAAGTGGAAACGTGTGCCCTGGCTTCACCAGATCCGTCGGACGGCTCGCCGGATCGATGGCTACCTTGATGGTGCGTGCGCGATCAAACGCGGAGATGCCGGTCGTGACTCCTTCCCGGGCGTCAATACTCTCGGTAAATGCGGTGCCGTATTGGGAGGTGTTGTGACTGGTCATCATGCCGAGACGCAGATAATCGAGCCGGTCTTCGGTTAATGCCAGACAAACGAGACCACGGCCATACTTGGCCATGAAGTTGATGACTTCAGGAGTGGCGAATTCCGCGGCGATGGTTAGATCGCCTTCGTTCTCGCGATCTTCGTCGTCGACCACGACGATCATGCGCCCCGCACGAATTTCGGCGAGCGCGGTCTGAACGTCGGTGAAGTTAGCTTTCATGCAGAATCCGATGAGGCTAGTGCTGCAACGATTCTAGAGCATTGGCTTATTTAGGCGCAGCGCCGAAGGCGCGTCATTCCCGTAGCCCATCGGCGCTCACGTTGGGCAGAGAGATTCCTGCACCACAGGACGCAGTCGGCCGATTAGGCGGCAGGTGGGAGCTGCCGAGGTTGAATGATTTCAGGCGTAGGAGTGCGTCTCCAGAATTCCATGCCTCGCCGGAATAGCGCGGCTGCGGCCTTGGCAAACATCCGGATTAGGACGATCGCCGCGATCACCAGCGCGATGGCGACCACCGCCGACCAATACGGATGCCGTGTGGCGAACCAGGTAAGCCCGATGGACGCAGCGTCTTCGCCCACGCTCAAAGCCATGTTTGAGAAGGGTTCAGGAGAGGGCGTGACTGCGGCCCGGGCCGCGAACTTGCCGCTGTGGGCTACGCCGGCGATAACTCCCGCCAGCGCGGTGCTGGCGATCTGCGCCGTCGGCGACAATTGCGAAGTGGCGGCATACGCAACCAACGCCGCCAGCGGTATGCGTATGAAGGTATGCAGCGCGTTCCAGACCAGGTCAAAAGCGGGAATTTTGTCGGCGAAAAAGTGCAGCACAAACATCCCGAGAGAGACGGCGATTACCCATGGATTCTCCACCGGATGGAGTGCAGGCGGAAGCTGGACCACCTGGAAATGTCCAAGAAATCCAAGCGTAGCCAGCATGGCGTAGACGTTAAGTCCGGCGGCAAAGCTGGCGCCGATCACCAAGGAAACGATTTGTGTTTGGTTCAACGGCATGGGCTGTACTTATTCGATGGCTGGGTCGGCGCAGGAGCGAAGGAAAATTATTGCAGACAAGCAAAAAGGCCGCTCGCAAGCGGCCTTATGCTCAATCAGCTCTGGTTAAAGAGTTGACTCGATCTCGAATCCCCAAGCTTCCAGGAGTGGTTCCGGGATGTACTTGGAATTCTTGTTCTTGCGCGCCCATTCACGCAGGCGAGTGGATCGCAGATACTGATCCGGCAGGAGCTTAAACTCCTTTACCGCTTGCTCGAACGACGTAACTACGGGAACTACCGGTCCAATCGGCTCCGGCTTTCCCCAGTTCGGATTTCCACGACGCTTAGCCATTAGTTCTTACCTGCCTTTATTTATGATTACTCCTGTTGGATTGCTTACTAACCTCTCTGGATTCAGATAAGCACAACCTGCTTGCAAAAGCCGTTGCTCTCTGATAGGTCCAGACCTAGCCGTAAAACCTCCGATTTTATGAATATTCGTGTGTAAAAGCAATGAAAAATTGTATACAGCACAGCTTCTGAGGCACAGACCTTACATTGTGAGACAGGCTACTTAATCGGTTTACCTGGCAAAAGTAGCAGTCTGGGTTGCGATTGGGGTCCCTCTCATACCTGCATAAGAGAACGGTGCACTTGGACAGTCTTGCGGAGGAGTATTCCCGCTAGGTAGAGACGCAGGATGCTGCGTCTCCGGTGGCAGATCCACTCTGGCGAAACGCGCCCGGTGGTCCTTACAGGCTCGGTCAAATTCCTGAGACCAGGAATTCCCTGTTAATTCCCTGCTCAACTTCGCGCCATCCTGGTTTTGTTCGTAACACTCCGGTTTTCAATGAGTTGGATCGAGAATTGCAAATTCCCTGTTAATCCCTGTTCTAAAGAGCAAAACTGCAGAATTTGGGCAGAAAATGAGGATTTTTGGCCGAAAAGCAGAAAAGACCCTGTTATTTTCCCTGTTATTTATTTCAAGGGCTGGGCAGAACGATTATTGGCAGAGTTTCAGCAGGGCGAAAATCCCAAACCAGACCACGGTAATGGCGTGCCAATACCAGGCAGTGATGTCGATGGTGATCTGGCGCGACTCCAAGCTCTGCTTCGCGAAGGCCGCAACCATCGCCCAGAGAAGTACAAGCATTCCTCCCAAAAGATGCAATCCGTGAAGACCGGTGAGGAAGTAGTAGAACTGGCTGCTGGCTCCGCTTCCGAGAAAGATCCCCTGGGCCTGGAGCTGACTCCAGGCGTACAGCTGTCCCACGACGAAGCCCGAGGCAAAAATCAGGCTCAAAAGCTCCCAAGGCAAAGCCCGCCGCAAAATTGAACGCCGAATTCCGAGCCACTCATCCATGATGGCGTCTTCCTGGAAATAGGCTCGCCGCGCCAGTTCCAAAGCGATGCTGCTGAGCACCAAAAGCCCGGTATTCCACCACAGGAGCGGCGGAATCGAAATGGGTTTCCACAAAGAGACGTAGCCGTGGGCGTTTGGATCAAAGACTAATTGCTGTTTGCGCCACAGATATCCGATAGAGATCGTGGCAAAAAGTCCAAGAGAAGTGGACAGCATTACGGCGAGACCGACTCGGGCCCGCTGCAGACGTTCCCGTGGACCGCGTTCTTCCGGAGGCCGATTGCTCCAGTCCCCGCTGCCCCCTCCGCCGGTAGGAAGCTTGTGATCGGGGCCGCGTCCGCCGGAATCAGGGGCGCTGATTCCCGGAGGTGTGGTCTTTACCGCTGGCATAAAACCGCTGTTCCGCTTGCCGCAATTTGAACACGCGGAAGACGGTTTGCGCTACTGACAGCAATTGGAGCAAAAACAAATCGGGTGATCGGGTGATCGGGTGATCGGGCGAAGTAATAAGCAAAACCAACGTCAAAACCTGACGCGGATGACGCGGATGGACGCGGATCAAAGTAAGACACCTAAATGAACGTCCGCCACTCTGTCGGCGTAATCCGCGTCACATCCGGGAAATCCGCGTCGTGTTCTTTTCTTACCTCACCCGATCACCCGATCACCCGATGACCCGATGACCCGATTCTTCTTCACCATCTCGAGAAACAGCTCATGCACTCGCGAATCGTTCGAAAGCTCCGGATGGAAGGTTGCGGCGAGGATCTTTCCTTCCCGCACCAATACCGGATGACCATCGCGTTCGGCGAGCACCTGCACTTGCTTCCCGACTCGTTCGATGCGGGGAGCCCGGATGAATACCATTTCGAGTGGAGGTCCATCGAGCTTCGTGGGCGCGGTCATGATCGAGCTATCGATCTGTCGTCCATAGGCATTGCGCTCAATGGCGATATCAAGAACGCCGAGGCTGGCCTGCTGGGGATTGACCACGTCTTTCGCTAACAGAATCGCTCCAGCGCAAGTACCGAATGATGGCTTGTGCGATACGAAGTCGCGAAGCTTGCTTAGAAATCCCTCACGTTCGAGGAACTTAAGAAAGGTGGAGGATTCCCCACCGGGGATTACCAGTCCATCGATATCGTCAAGTTCTTCCGGCTTGCGCACGAGCACGGTTTCGACGCCCAGTCGATTCAGCGTTTGTCGATGCGCATCGTAATCGCCTTGGAGGGCGAGAACGCCGATTGTAAGTTGATCGCCGATGGAAGACTCACTCAACGGTAAAGGCTTCAGCCCAGCAGACATTCCCGGTTCCCAAATTGTGATTTCGCGATTTCAAATCACTCGATCACGAAATCGCGAAATCACCAAATGATTTCACCAGCCGCGCTTCTGCATCATGTCGGCCTCAGACATCGCGGCCACGGCCAAGCCTTTCATCGCGCCGGTGCATTCCTGACTGGTTTCGAGCAGGATTTTGGGATCGTCGTAGTGGGTGGTTGCGCGGACGATCGCGCGAGCACGGATCTCCGCTTCTTGCGTAGGAGCGAAGTTGATGGAATCGCTCATGAAAATTCCCGAGCCGACGAAGACGGCTTCGGCTCCGAGCTGTCGGACCAATGCCGCGTCTGCCGGGGTTGCGATTCCACCAGCGGAGAAATTGGGCACAGGAAGCTTGCCGGTTTTCGCAACCATACGCACCAACTCGTAAGGTGCGCGGAAGTCCTTCGCGGCAGCGTAGAGCTCTTCCTCGCCAAGCACCGTGAGAGAGCGCATGTCTTTCACGATCTGGCGCATGTGCTTTACCGCATGCACAACATCGCCGGTACCAGCTTCGCCCTTGGTCCGGATCATGGCTGCGCCTTCGGCAACTCGCCGCAGGGCTTCTCCCAAATCGCGCGCACCGCAAACAAATGGGACTTTGAACGCATGCTTGTCGACATGATGAGCTTCATCGGCTGGGGTTAGGACTTCGGACTCATCGATGTAATCGACTCCGAGCTCCTGCAGAACTTGCGCCTCGGTGAAGTGACCGATGCGGCACTTGGCCATCACCGGAATATCGACAGTCTTCATGATCTCGCGGATCACGGAAATCTTTGCCATGCGGGCGACTCCGCCTTCCGCACGAATCTGGGCGGGTACGCGCTCCAGCGCCATCACCGCTGCGGCGCCAGCGCGCTGCGCTATCTCCGCCTGCTGCGCCGTGGTGACGTCCATGATCACGCCGCCCTTCAGCATTTCCGCCAGGCCAGTCTTCAACCGCAAGCCATTTCCATTCATGTCAGACATAGCACGCTCCAAACGCACCTCTCCCTCCGGTCGCTCACGACTGGATGGAAGGGAACTTCCATTTTAGCAGCAGAAAGGTAAAACCCTTTAACCACAGAGAACACGGAGGAACAAAGAGGGAAACATAAGGAAGCCCAAAACACCACAAGGAAAACGAACAGGCGCATCACATGTGGCACGTGAGCTGAACAAAGCCTGCCAATTGCCTTTCCTCCGTGTGCCTCCGTGTCCTCTGTGGTTAAGCCTTTCGCTTCTTTCCGAACTTCGCCTTCATGCGCTCCGGATCAACGGCGATGAATACGCCCTGGCTTCGCGCCAGCACATGACCATTTTCCGTCCGGACTTCGGCTACGTTGAAATGACGGCGGCCCTGCACATCCTGTTCGGTCCCCTCCACCACCAGAACCTTGCCGAGCGGGACCGGCTTGAGGAACTCGATTGCCATCGATGATGTCAGTGCAACGACCGAACGCAGCTTGTTGACTTTTCCCATGGCTTCGTCAAGCAGCGTGGCAATGATCCCTCCATGTGCATGCCCGGGAGGTCCCTGATATTTGCGCGGCAGTTTCAGCTTGCACCAGGCGCGATGATGGCCCTCGTCGAAGAAGAACTTCAGGTGCATTCCTTCAGGATTATCTTTGCCGCAGGCAAAGCAATGGTTCTTAGGCAGCGAGATCTGCTTGGTGTTGTGTCCGGCAAGGCGTTTGGGCATTGGGGGAAATTATACGGGCCAAATGCGGAATCTCCCGATGCGAGCAAGACAATTAATCACAGAGGACACAGAGGCACACAGAGGAAAGGAAACCGGGGCAGCTTTATTCGCTTCATGCTTCACACTCGCTCGGGCTGCTCGTTTTCAATCGTTTTGCGCTTTCTAAGTTTCCTCTGTGCCCCTCTGTGTCCTCTGTGGTTATTTTTTTCTCACCAAGCGCCAGCATGACAGCGCGCGCAAGTTCCTGTATACATTCCGTTTCACTTCATTCAGGAGCTTGCGGTGATTCGAAAGTTCGCGTTCCTCTTCTTCTTTTCATTGTGGTTTGCGACTCTCAGTCTGACCCAGGACAACACTCCTCCCACGCCGCAAACCACGCCTTCATCTGACCAAGCGGCGCCCGCCTCGCAGGAGAAGGCTTCGACCACCGCGAAGCCGGGCCAGAAGAAGGAGGGCGACGAAGAAGTTCCGGCCACACGCAAAGCCAAGCGCGGCCAAGTGACTCCGGAGCAGTCTGCGGCAACCAGCACATCAAAATCTGCGGAGAAGAAGCCAGCCGATCCGCTGACTTCAGCCGACACCTATCGCGGACTCCACATGCGCAGCATTGGTCCCGCATTCGTTTCGGGACGAGTCACGTCACTCGCAGTCAATCCATTCAACCGCGCGCAATACTTCGTGGGAGTCGCTTCCGGCGGAGTCTGGAAGACCGACAACGATGGCCTCACCTGGAATCCTGTGTTTCAGAACGAAGGGTCGTTCTCGATCGGCGACGTCAAGCTTGATCCGCGGGATCCCGCGATCGTTTGGGTGGGAACCGGCGAGAACAACTCGCAACGCAGCGTCGACTATGGTGACGGAGTCTACAAGTCAGAAGATGGTGGCAAGAGTTGGACTAACGTCGGCCTGAAGCACTCCGAGCACATCGGCCGCATTGCCATTAGTCCCAAGGACAGCAAGACGGTATTCGCCGCCGCCGAAGGTCCACTCTGGTCGCCGGGTGGCGACCGCGGAGTCTACAGGACAACCGACGGAGGCAAGAACTGGAAGAAAGTTTTGAACGTCAGCGAGAACACTGGCTTTGCCGATGTGGCGATTGATTCTGACGATCCTGACACGATCTATGCCGCGGCCTACCAGCGCCGCCGCCATGTGTGGACTCTAATCGATGGAGGTCCGGAGAGTGCAATCTACCGCTCTGTCGATGGTGGAGACACCTGGACCAAATTGAAATCAGGTCTTCCCACCGTAGACATGGGTCGCATCGGACTCGCGGTGTCGCCGGTCGACCACAACGTGGTGTATGCAACCGTTGAGGCTGCGGAAGCGAAGGGCGGCGTCTTTCGCTCCAGCGATAGGGGAGCAACCTGGGAGCGGCGTAATCCGTTCGATGAGACCGCGATGTATTACTCGCAGGTCTTCGCCGACCCCAAAAATGTTGATCGCATTTATGTGATGAATGTGCTCATCCGCGTCTCCGATGATGGCGGCAAGACGCTGCATCCGCTCGGCGAGAAGTACAAGCACGTCGATAATCACGTGATCTGGGTCGATCCCGCTGACACCAACTACTATCTTGTCGGCTGCGATGGCGGCTTGTATGAGAGCTTCGATCGCGGGGCGAATTGGAGCTACAAGAGCAATCTGCCGCTCGCGCAGTTCTACGATGTTGCCCTCGATAATTCCAAGCCCTTCTATTACGTGTACGGCGGGACGCAGGACAACAGCAGCGTTGGGGGACCTTCTCGGACGCTCAAGATCAACGGCATCGCCAATCAAGATTGGTTCTTTACGCAGGGCGGCGACGGATTCCGCTCAGTAATAGATCCCGAAGACCCGAATACCGTCTACGCCGAATACCAATACGGGAATCTCACTCGCTTCGATCGGCGCACCGGACAGCAAGTCGGCATTCAGCCTCAGCCAGGGCCGGACAACGTTCCTTACCGCTGGAACTGGGACTCGCCGATCATCGTAAGCCCGCACTCGCACACGCGGCTGTATTTCGCCGCCAATCGCCTGTTTCGCAGCGATGATCGTGGAGACACATGGAGGGCCATCAGCCCGGATCTTACCCGCCAGCTTGATCGCGACAAGCTTCCCGTTATGGGGCGAATCTGGGGGCCGGGCGCCGTGGCCAAGAACAACTCGACTTCGTTCTACGGCAACATCGTAGCTCTCTCCGAATCGACGCAGAAAGATGGGCTGATCTACGTCGGCACCGACGATGGGCTGATCCAAGTCACCAGTGATGCAGGCGGCAATTGGACTCGCTACGACAAATTCCCCGGCGTGCCCAACTTAACCTATGTCAGCCGCCTTTTGGCATCACAGCACAATGCCGGCATCGTTTATGCCAGCTTCGACAATCACAAGATGGGTGACTTCAAACCGTATCTGCTCAAGAGCGGTGACAACGGCCACACGTGGAACTCGATTGCGAACAATCTTCCGGCGAACGGCCCGGTGCTGGCCATCGCTGAAGATCCAGTCAATCCTCAGCTGCTGTTTGTGGGCACAGAGTTCGGTCTGTTCTTTTCCATCGATGGCGGAGGCCACTGGACGCAGCTCAAAGGCGGCATGCCAACTATCCCGGTGCGCGATCTTGCAATACAAAAACGGGACGGCGATCTCGTAGCTGCAACCTTCGGTCGGGGCTTCTACGTGCTCGACGACCTCAGCCCATTGCGAAGCGTGAACGCGCAAACGCTCCAGCAGCCCAGCTCTCTATTCCCAGTTCGGGACGCCCTCATGTACATCGAGCAGCGTCCTATTGGCGGCAAGCACGGCTCATTTGGCGCAACGTACTTCGAAGCCGACAATCCTCCTTACGGCGCAGTCTTCACCTACTATTTGAAAGATAAGTTCAAGACCAGGAAAGAAGTTCGCCAGCAGCAGGAAAAGGCAGCACAGCAGCCCGCAAAGGAAGGCGATGCTGACAGGCCGCAGAGCGCAAGTAAGAAAAAGAACGAGCCGCAGAAAGCGAGTGCAAGTGCCGTCAATTATCCAACCATGGATCAACTGCGCGCAGAGGCCGAAGAGCCCGCACCGGTGGTGTATCTGGTCGTTTCCGACTCCAGTGGCGCGCCTATTCGTCGCGTGCAGGCGACGAACGAAGCGGGACTGAATCGAGCCGCATGGGATTTACGTTATCCACCATCCGAGGTCCACACACCTTCTCCGGAAGAGGCAGACTTTGCCGAATTCTTTCAGCCGCCGACCGGGCCGCTGGCGATGCCGGGTGAATATTCGGTCACGCTGGAGTCGCGGATCGATGGCAAAACCCAGCAGCTGGCAGGCCCTGTGAAATTCCGCGTGAATGCGCTCGGAGCCGAGCAGATGAACGAGCAGGAGCGTGCGGCGCTAGAGCAGTTCCAGCAGAAGGTCACGCATCTTGATCGCGCGCTTACCGGAGCCATCCAAACCGGCAATGACGTGGAAAAGCGCCTCACGTCGATCCACCAATCCTTGCGTGATACGCCCGGCGACGTGAACGCGCTGGTGTCGCGTGCGGACGATATCCAAAACCGACTTCGCGACATCATGCGGGCTCTCCGCGGAGACGAGGTCCTGCGCCGACGCCAGGAGAACACGCCGGCCGCCATCAATGACCGCATTAATCAGATCGAAGATGAGGAGCGTTTCTCGACCGTCAAGCCGCCGCAAACGCATATCGATTCGTACAACATCGCCGCTCAACAATTCGGCGACCAACTATCCAAGCTGCGGCAACTAGTCGATGTCGATCTCAAGAAGCTCGAAGATGATATGGAGAAGGCCGGCGCACCGTGGACTCCCGGACACGTGCCGGAATGGAGCGACAAGTAGAAGGTCCGAAGGAGATCTCTCGCGGCACAGCCGCCCCCGGCTGTGTCTTGCTCTTGGCAGTCTCACAGGCGAGCGGCCTGTGCCACAAGAGCTCCCTGTGATTTTCGACGGAGCCGTTACCTCAGTCTCCTCTGTGGTTTCGTTTCTCCATAGCGAAAACGCTATACTGAGCTCGATGTCCACCGCGCAGAAAACGTTTTACCTCGAGACTTTCGGCTGCCAGATGAACGTGCATGACTCCGAGAAAGTCATCGGCACGCTCGTGCAGCAGGGTTACGCCGAGGTGGACACCGTCGAATCCGCCGATCTGGTGCTCTACAACACCTGTTCCATCCGCGACAAAGCCGAGCAAAAGGTCTTTCACCGCCTGAACGACTTCAAGAAGCTGCAGGCTCAGGGCAAAAAGTTTGGAGTGCTGGGCTGCGTAGCCCAGCAGGAGGGCGAAAAGGTATTCGAGCGTGCTCCACACGTTTCGCTGGTCGCCGGATCGGCTTCCTACCGAAACCTCGCGCAAATGCTGGTGCAAATCGAAGCCGGCGAGCGCCGCGTTACCGGTCTCGACGATCGACAAACCGATCAGACCTTCGACACGCCATTCACTGTCAGAACTAATCCTTATCGCGGCTACATCACCATCATCGAAGGCTGCGACAAGTTCTGCGCTTATTGCGTTGTGCCCTATACGCGCGGGAAAGAGCGCAGCAGAACCTCCGAGTCAGTACTGGAAGAGGCGAACCGTCTGGCGGCCAGCGGATACTCAGAGATTCAGTTGCTCGGACAAAACGTGAATTCCTATCACGATCCCACGGGTAAGAAGACTTTTGCCGAACTGCTGGTAGCGATCGCTGAGATGCCAGGAATGCGTCGCGTGCGTTTTACCACTTCGCATCCGCGAGACTTCACGCGAGACATCGTGCAAGCCATCGAATCGACGCCGAAGCTCTGCGATCACGTCCACTTGCCGGTGCAGAGCGGATCGAGCCGGGTGTTGAAGGCGATGCTGCGCGAGTACACGCGCGAGGATTATCTCGAACGCATTGCATGGATGAAATCTGCGCGTCGCCACATCAGCATGACCACCGACGTTATCGTCGGGTTTCCCGGCGAGACCGATCAGGAGTTCGAAGAGACCATCTCCTTACTCGGCGAAGTTGGCTATGACGGAGTCTTCTCGTTCAAGTACTCGCCGCGTCCAAATACTCCGGCGATTCGTATGTCAGACAGCATCCCCGACGAGGAAAAATCGAAGCGCCTGAGCATTCTTCAGGAGCGTCAACGGGAAATCCAGCGGTCGAATTACGAGAAGCACGTTGGAGAAGTTCTGGAAGTAATGGTGGAAGGTCGAAACGAAGCTCGCGGACAGATCATCGGACGCAGCACACAGAACAAGACCGTGAACTTCACCACCGACTCGCCGATTCTGCCCGCAACCGGGAGCTATGCGCGAGTGAAAGTAACCAAGAGCTTTCCCAACAGTCTCGTGGGCGAGATGGTGCTGAATTGATGAATGTTTTTTCGGAGCGCCGGACGCCCTCGTCCGGCAGGAGCGCGACGGAGGTTAACCAGTGGAAGTGGAGATGAAGATTCGCGGGCTGATGATGGATCCCGTGACCAACATGCCAATCGTCGTGCTCAAAGATCCCTCCAGCGACGCAGTCCTCCCGATTTGGGTCGGCATCTACGAAGCCAACGCGATCGCGCTCGAAATCGAAAAGGTCGCTACGCCGCGTCCCATGACCCACGATTTGATTAAGAACGTGCTCACCGGCCTCGACACCAAAGTCCACAAAGTAGTCGTCACCGAGCTGCGCGACGACACATTCTTTGCCGTCATCTGGATGGAGCGCGAAGGACACATCATCAGCGTAGACTCGCGCCCCTCCGACGCGCTGGCCGTAGCCATGCGTCTTGATTGCCCAATCTTTGTAGAGGACGACGTGCTCAAGTCGTCAAAGCTTGCGGCCACGGTTTCAGACCGCGTCTCCAACGAAGAACTCCGCAAACTGCTCGAGAATATGAATGACGAGGATTTCGGGCGCTACAAGATGTAAGTACCGGCCGCACGAGCACCATGACGGCTGCCACACCAAAGCTTCAAAAAAGCTTGCCTGGTGTGCCGCCCCATTGTTCGGGAGCCGCATCCGCAATCGACTGGGTGAAGGTCCATTGGTGTCCAGCGAAGTCCTCCACTGAGTATTGTCGTTCGCCGTATGGGT
Source organism: Terriglobales bacterium (assembly GCA_045808065.1). Lineage (GTDB taxonomy): Bacteria > Acidobacteriota > Terriglobia > Terriglobales > Acidobacteriaceae > Gp1-AA112. The sequence continues at coordinate 101,913 of JBJMGD010000033.1, forward strand.
AGTCTGCGGGTTCCCGCAGAATATGCGCTCCACGCTGTTTGACCCGTTCGTGGTGGCGGTCAACGTCATCCACTCGCACCATCACAGAATGGGCAATGTCGACCCGGCGCGATGATCTCGCTTCAGTCGCGGAGGAATTGTCCCCTCCACCAGCTTGCTCCTTCACGACGATCGCTCCTTCACCCACGTTGAGCTGAGTGCGGTGGTTCCCGATGCGAATCCGCACGTTGAATCCGAAAACGTCACAGAGCCATGTAGTGGCTTCGCCTACATCGGGATACGCGAGCTCCGGGATTACCGTGCAGCGCGGTATGGATCGGTTCGTCAGCATCCTCGCCTCCAGTTTGCTTGCGAGTTTAGCAACATCGCGGCTTCGCTCGACATCGAGAGATTGCTATTCATTCGTGTTGTTCGGTCGACCCCGTTAGTCGTCCGTTCCAGCGCATGCGCGGGCAAAAATTACATTGCACGCATCGAATAAGCCCTTTGTTTTCAGTCTATACGTGTGGAATTCCACTTGCATTACTGATTCGTAAACAGGTGTGCGCGTGATCGTTGTGAGGAGTGCGCATTCAGTTCAGGAGAGTTATGAAGTTCCCTAATTGGATTTCGCAAGCAGCGCTAGGAGCTCTGCTCCTGACTGGATTTGGCTGCAGCAAGCAGTTGGGCGCTCCCTCCACAACCGCTCTGGACAAGAGCAGCACCACGACAACGCAGACCGCACATTCTGCTCCGTTCACGGCCAAGAGTTCGCCGATAGTAGATGACGGCAAAGCTGGGAAATCCCTCGTCCCCGAAGAGGTAGTGATCCCCTCGGGCACGGCGATCACGGTGCGCTTGCAGAATGCAGTCTCCAGTGCGACGTCGACCACGGGAGATCAATTTGAGGCCACCCTCGATCAGCCGATCGTGATCGAAGGACAGACTATCGCTCCCGAGGGTGCGCATGTTCTCGGACGAGTAATCGCGGCGCGGCGCTCCGGAAGGCTACTACATGCGGGCTATCTGCGCATTGCACTCTCGTCTCTGGCGGTTAATGGAAAAGATGTTCCGGTACAGAGTTCGAGCGTGATGGTTGCCAGCACATCGCACAAGCGGCGCAATCTTGCCTGGATTGGCGGCGGGGCCGGTGGTGGCGCACTGATCGGTGCAATCGCCACAGGCGGAACGGGTGCCCTGATCGGCAGCGCAATCGGAGCCGCCGGCGGAACTACCGCTGCTTATGCCACAGGCAAGAAAGATGTGGGATTCGGTCCTGAGCGCCGGTTGACCTTTCGATTGATCCATCCTTTAACCATTGCGTGAGTTTCCCCCGCGGCCTGAAATCCGAAGCGATGAATCGCTTCGGATTTCGAGCTTTAGCCCTTCCCGTCTCCGATGCTCCGTACACTCTCCACTTTTTGATCTAGGCTGCCGGAAGGATCTCGGTTCCTTGACGAGCCAAGCGGCTTAGATTCCCAGAAGCTTTCCCTCGCGCCAGATTCTCCGAGAGCAGTGTCTCCCCCAACTTCGCTTTCAGCCTGCGTGGGCCGTGGCTCTGACCTTCGATGGTTGCGATCTCACCAGCTTCCAACAGCATCTTGAAACGGCGCAGATCCTCGCCGATGTGCCGAGCCGGCTCTTGACCGATGATCAAGCTTGCACCGGAATGTAAGAGTCCGGTATGCATCTTGTAACGAAGGCTTAAAGTCACCGCGGTTCCGCGTCGATGTTCGATTTCACTGAATACAATCGTGCCGTACAGATCACAATTGCAAAGGGCGTTCGCGGGTATGCGCCAGGATACAGACCGATTTGGGACATCTTCGATTAACTCCGTTGTCCATTCCAGAGATCCTGCTGCGGGAGACTTCCGAATCCACCGCGCGTGACGCTCATCGAGCAGAGTCACGGATTGAACGTGCTCCATCCACAATGGTGCGTTTCCAAAATCCTTCCAAAAGGCATAGACATCGGCCGCGCTTCTCATGATGACGACGCAGCGAGCAATCGACGTTTCGGTTCCAACCATGTCGGCAATAGGACCAGCACTCGCCGCTTTGAGTGCAATCGCTCCCCCGGCAACACCCAGAGCTGCTCCTGAAGCTGATTTTCGACTCCATCCGTAAATCGAAAGCGCAGCGCCGGCGAGCATCGTTCCCCATGCGGCTTTGTGCTGGTGCTTTTGTTCCCCGGCCGCCAAAACGGGACCGGAAGGCGAAGACTCTTCCATGGTTTGTTCTCCAGTTTTGCTGGATGAGATGAGCGACTCGGAAACTGCGATGGCCTTTGGTGCCAAGAACTATGGTCGGCGTGCAAAAAAATCTGATATCCCATTGTGAAGCGTCGCAAAACGAGGGCAGAAGATGTGGTTCGAGCGGATTGCTGGTTATTCGAGCTTGATCCACGTAGCGCGCGCTCTTGCGCAAACGTTTCCATCTGGCCCATAGAGCGCCGCCTCAGCATGGAACTTGCGGCCTTCGCTTCCTGTGGGCCAGCTCATTATTACGTGTGGCTGCATGGGATAAACCGGAGCTGTCTGTTCGACTGCAAGCCTGCCTGTAACCAGAGTTCCCCGCCAGGGAAAGCCTGCGGCAAAGCCGGTTGGACAGTCCATCGCCGCCCATACGAACTCCGGACGAACCAGCATGCCTCCAGCTGCAAGTGACGAATCGGGAATCCAAGGAGCGGCAAAAATCGAGCTACTCTGCTCTGCAGCGGGCAATCGTCCCGGAAAAATACGCAGTCCATCACCTTGCGCGCGCTCGGGGCCACAAGTGAAACAGGTGGGAAATGGATGGTCACGGAATGCCGGAGAACCAGCCGCCGCCCGCTCCGCCTGGCCAAAGGGAACGCCCGCTTGATTGTTGGTCCCGATTTGGGTTTTTGCGGCTTCGATGATCAATTCGTCACCATCAAGCAGGCGAGCCGCCAAGTCAGAAACTTGAGCCGCTAATTCGCGTTCGAGCGGAATGGGCTTGCGCAGCGTGCATTCGCATGGGCCTGCCAGAAGGGAGGCCAGCATTCCCGCACTATATCCGCCGTTGCCAGTTGTAGGTGGGCCGCAGAATCGACGAGCAATTCTGATGGTAGAAGACATTCAGCCGCAGAATAACATTTGGGACTTTTTACCACGGAGACACGGAGAAAATTTTGTAATTGAGTAATTTCGTAATCGGGTAAATGAGAGGAATACCTTTCTGAGCTTCAAATTGCCCAATTGCCAAATCACTCAATTACCAAATCTCTCATCGTCCGAACCCAGCCGCTTCCATCTGCTCGCGGGCGGCGTCGGCTGTCGAACCAATGCCCTGCACCTTCAGCTTGAAATCGTCAGGGTTGGTCGCGCTCTCGAGAGCGACTTCATACGTAATCAGCCCCTGCTGGTAGAGATCGTAGAGAGACTGATCGAAGGTTTGCATTCCATATTGGGAAGTTCCCGAGGCAAGCGCTTCGCGAATCATCCGTGTCTTTTCCGGAGTGATGATGCATTCCCGGATGAATGCGGTTGAGATCAGCACCTCTACCGCAGGCACACGACCATTGCCGTCGGCTTTGCGCACTAGGCGCTGACTAATGACCGCCCTCACGGTCGCCGCAAGCTGCATGCGCACTTGCTTCTGCTCCGGTGGAGGGAAAACGGAAATGATGCGGTTGATGGTTTCGACTGCGTCCAGCGTGTGCAACGTGGAGAAGACCATGTGGCCGGTTTCAGCGGCGTGCAATGCTGTCGAGATGGTTTCGAGGTCGCGCATTTCGCCGACAAGGATCACGTCAGGATCCTGACGAAGGCTTGCGCGTAACGCGGAGGCAAACGACGGCGTGTCTACTTCCACTTCGCGCTGATTCACGAAACCGCGCTTGTCGCGATGCAGAAATTCGATCGGATCCTCGATGGTGATCACGTGTTCGGGGCGAAGAGAGTTCACGCGATCAATCATGGCGGCCAGCGTTGTCGATTTGCCCGAACCTGTGACTCCGGTGACCAGCACGAGTCCGCGAGATTCGTCGCATATCTTCTCGATGATCTTGGGCAGATACAACTCTTCAAGAACGCGAATCTTGGTGGGAATCACGCGCAACACCAGTCCGACGTTGCCGCGCTGCTGAAAGACGTTTACACGGAATCGTCCGAGTCCGGCGACTCCGTACGCCATATCAAGTTCCGCAGTCTCTTTGAACTTTTGCTTTTGCCGGTTCGACATCATGCTGAAGGCCATGCTCAGCATGTCTTCGGCAGAGACGCGAGGCTGATCGCTCAGAGGAGCAAGTTCGCCGTCGATTCGAATGTGCGGGAAGTTGCCGACCTTCAGGTGCAAGTCGGAGGCCTTACGATCCATTGCTATCCGGAGCAGATCATCGATATTCATCGTCTATCCTTGATTCACGGGGCGGGAACGCTGGAGGCGCGACTTGTCGTCTGGCCAGCGCTGGCTCCGGACACACTACGCACTTTCGCAGTGTAAGCTGGGCGAAAGGTAGCATGGACCCATAAGCGAGGCAATCAGGGCGGCTACCTAGCAGTTATTACTTCAGTCACTTCCCCATCGCCGAACATCGAATTGGCATGGAAAACAAAACTCAGATCGAGCTTGCCCATTCCCATCCGACCGACACCACTTCCACAGTGCCCCGAGTAGTGGTCATCGGGGCTGGCTTTGCCGGACTGAATGCCGCGTTTGGCCTATCCAAGGCCAAGGGCCAGGTCCTGCTTCTCGATCGTAAGAACCATCACACTTTTCAGCCACTCCTTTACCAGGTTGCGCTCGCAGCCTTATCGCCCGCGGATATTGCCGCCCCGATTCGACGAGCGCTACATGGTCGCAAGAACGTCGAGGTCTTGATTGGCGACGTCGTCGGCTTTGACCTTGAACGCCGGATCATTCACCTGGACGAAGGCATGGACGTCACCTACGACTATCTCGTGGTAGCCGCCGGGGCAACACATTCGTATTTCGGACATGAAGAGTGGGCGCCACTGGCGCCTGGCTTGAAGACATTAGAGGATGCAACCGAAATCCGCCGTAGAGTGCTTCTCGCCTTTGAGCTTTCTGAGCGCGAGTCGCTGCTCGATGGAACGCATCGTCCGCTGAATTTTGTCATCGTTGGTGCTGGGCCGACGGGAGTGGAACTAGCCGGTGCGATCGCCGAGATTTCGAGGCATGTATTAAGCCAGGATTTTCACGGTACAGACCCGCGCAGCGCGCGCGTGATCCTGCTGGAAGGCGGCCCGCGGGTTCTGCCTGCCTACACCGAAGACCTCTCCGCCAGCGCTCAAAAGCAGCTTGAACAACTCGGCGTCGAAGTACGGACGAGCACCATGGTCACCAACATCGAGCCTGGCTCCGTGTACGTCGGGCAGGAGAAAATCGATTCGGCGGTTACGCTTTGGGCAGCAGGCGTAAAGGCATCCCCTCTGGGCCCCGCTCTCGGCGCAAAGGTGGACCGAAGCGGGCGCGTGTTCGTCAACGATCGCCTGAATATTGAGGGCCATCCTGAAGTCTTTGTGCTGGGCGATCTCGCACACTTCGAGCAAAACGGAGCGCCCGTTCCCGGTGTTGCTCCAGTGGCTATCCAAATGGGGAAGTACGTGGGCAAGGAAATCAACCGCCGCGTATCCCACGAGCCCAGCAAGCCCTTCAGGTATTGGGACAAAGGCAGTATGGCGACGATTGGGCGCACCAAGGGAATTGCCCAAATTGGCAAGATCCATCTGTCCGGGCTGATTGCCTGGGCGGCGTGGCTCTTCGTCCACCTGATTTATTTGATCGGATTTCGAAATCGTTTGATCGTCCTGTTGAATTGGGCTTGGCAATACCTGAGCTGGCAGTCCGGTGCCCGGCTCATCACCGGCAGCGACCAGTTGCCAGGATGGCAGTCCCAGCAGGAGAGTCATCCCGAAGAAGCGGGCAAAAGAGCCGCAGGATAGATATCACTAGTTTGCGGCTACGTCGCGGGTTGCCGTTTATTTGTGAATCCATCTGCTCCGCCCACGCCGGACGAGGGCGTCCGGCGCTCCGGATGAGTACTACGCGGAGGCGTTACGATTTTTTATCTCCGCCAGCAGGCGTTCGATTTCATCTTCCCGCTCCAGCGTGGCAAAGCGATCTTCAACGGATTCGCCGGTCAGTTCGCGATGCGCCTGATTGATGGCTTCACCTCGCGAAACTTTCTGCTTCATGCGATCGAAGGTCTCGACGTGCTTGCCATCGCCTGAAGCCGCTTGCGCGGTGCGCGTCTTGCCTACGACCCGCGAGCGGCGCGCTTGCGCGATCAGCACATCGCACTTGGCTTGCGCCTCTTCCAATTTCTGTTCGAGCTTCCGCAAGGCGCTCTTCAGGTTCTCAACCTCGATCTTCTGGTCTGCAACCTGTTGCTCGAAGTTCACCGAGTTCTGCTTGCAGCTTAGGGAACGCTCGATCGCGGCGCGCGCCAGGTCGTCCTGCTTCTTGGATACGGCGAGCTCCGCCTTGCGCGTCCACTCCGCCGTCTTCTCCAGATTCTCCTTCTGCTTCTTTTCGAGCAGATGCTGGTCAGCAATGGCGATGGCCACCTGCGTCTTCACTTGCAGCAGCTGGTTGTGCATGTCGAGGATGACCTGCTTGATCATCTTCTCCGGATCTTCCGCTTTGTCCACCAGGTCGTTGATGTTGGCCCGGATCAGGGTAGAAACTCTTTCTAGTAATGCCATGACGTAAACTCCTTTCTGTTGCTCAGCAGTTCTCTTCGATTGGGCGATTTTGCGATTCGCGATTTGCGACTCGCGCAAACGCTTCACCCGAGTACGCGATTTCTCTCACGGCCAGCCAGCACTGCGCCCAGCGCTGCTCCTACAGCAGTCCAGATGGCGAGGTGTCCAGTGAGGATTCCCAGCACCACGCCACTCATCAGCACCGCCACGAATGCGCCTTTCCATGTGTTCATTTCCGTTCTCCTTCACGTCTGCGTCTCCGCAATTGTGTTCTCCGATCGGCATAGTGAGTAAGAGACGGGGCATACCCCGTCTCTACTTAGATCAATCATGCCCCTGCGGCGATCCAGCTCCGGCGGACTTTGCCTTTGTCGCGTCTCCGTTGTCGGCGCTTTTTTTCAACTGCCGCACGCCCGAAAGCAAATCGTTCATGTTCATGCCCGAGAAAGCCTCGAACAGCGCCGGAACCTGGGCCGCAATTTTCGCCATGTCGCCGGTGATCTTGCTGGCGCCGGCTGCACCATCGTTGCCGGTGGAGACGATCGTGATCTTGTCCACGTTCGCCAGCGGAGCCGCCATTGCGCGTACCACTTCGGGAAGACCGGTGATCAGCCTATCGACGACTGCTGCCTGGTTCCATTCCTGATAGGCCTCCGCTTTGACGTTCATCGCTTTGGCTTCAGCTTCACCTTTCCTGAAGATGATGTCGGCTTCAGCTTCACCTTGCGCGCGAATCGCGGAAGCCCGGCCTTCAGCCTCGACCGTCTGGCGCTGACGCTCGGCTTCAGCCAACGTCTGAATGCGTTGACGCTCGATCTCAGCTTCCTTCAAGACGGTGGCAATGAGCTCCTTTTCGTGACGCAGGATTTCGGCTTCCTGCACTTTGATCTGCTGCTCTTTCTCCACCTGTTGCACCTTCACCGCTTCGGCGATGACTGCCTGCTGCTGGATGTTGGCTTGAATCTCATAGGCCTTGTCCGCCTGCGCCTGTTGTTTCTTGATCAGCTCGGAGTAGGCAGCTTTCTTCACTTCGAGATCGCGTTGAGCCTCCGCTTGCTTGGCCTGCGAAAGTGTCTCGGCAAGCACACGCTCCTGGTCGGCTTTTGCTTTTGCGATGGCCGATTCGCGCAACGCCTCCGCCCGCTTGATGGCAGTATCGCGTTCCGCTTCGGCTGCCGCGACATCGGCGTCGCGCTTAATGCGGGCCACGTCGGGGCGTCCCATATTCGCGATGTACTCGTTCTTGTCGCGCACTTCCTTAATGGTGAAAGAGACGACATCGAGTCCCATCTTGTTCAGATCGTCGGAGCAAGTCGCTCGCATGCGGTCGGCGACCATCTCCGGCTCCTTCACAATCGACTCCACAGTGAGCTGGCCAATGATGCCGCGTAGATGGCCTTCCATCACCAGCCGAATCAGACCTTCTCGCTGTGCCGGCGTCTTGGTAAGGAACTGCTCGGCGGCGGTGAAGATCGACACTTCGTCGGACTTCACCTTGATTTGCGCCACTGCTTCTACCGACACTGCGACGCCCTGGTTGGTGTAGAGATCTTGCTGCGGAGCCACATCGAAAGACATCAATTCGAGCGACAACACGCGGTAGCTCTCTACCAGCGGAAACACGATGGTGCCGTGGCCAACGCGAACGCGCTTTCCACGGAGACCATATACGATCAGCGCTTCGTTCGGGCCGGCTTTGACGAACAGCTTCGCAATGCCTGCCAATAGCAGGAAGAGCGCAACACAACCCAGTCCCACCCACACCTGCAATTCATGTGACATAATATTTCTCCCTGGATTCCCAATAAAGGAATCCGAACTACTGCTTGCTTACTTCTCCGGCGTTAGCTTCCGCTTGGCCGGAAACCTCATCCCATGTGCGCACATAGGCGATGCCCCGCTCGTAGCGCGTGACTACCACTTCGGTGCCCTTGGCGATCGGCGATCCCTCTTCGCTGCGCACTCCACAACTTCGCCGCGTCCCTACCTGCTCAAAGACCATCTCACCGGTTCCTCCTCCGCGAATGGAACTGGTCACCCGACCTAGAACGCCGGTCATCTCATATTCGGCAGGATCGATGCCAACGTCGTACTTCATCAGAAACTTTGCCAGGAAAAAGAAGATGATCAGCGCGCCAACGCTGCCGACGACGACTGCCAAAGCCAGAATCATTCCAAACCACAAGCTGGAATGACGCGTCATCAAGTAACCCATGGCGCCGAACCAGGTGACGAACGCCATTAACGAAAAAGAGTTCAGAATCGATACCCCGCCCTTCGCGCCCAAGCCCTTGCCCACATGCAAGTGCCACTTCGTGGGCAAATGCAGGTGCAGCGTGCCGGTCAGAAACGACATGGTGCAGAGGACAAATCCCACAATGAAACAGACCAGATAGAAGAGCTCCCAGTTCATACGATCTCCTCTCCGCGCGCGTCTCCATTACGTCGATGCTTGCCGTTCTCCGAAGTGCTCCCGTCGGGCTTCAGCACTTGCAGCAGCCGCTCGGCCAGCCCCGGGGTCTCAAGGATGGCGCCCAACAGAACGAGACATCCGCGCGAGTCTGCATGCTTTGCGACTTCCAGCAGAACGTGCTTGACCTGAGGATCGCGGCGGAATCGCTCCGCTCCCGCAATCAGCCAAAGGTCGAGACGCTCTTCAAGGCTGCGCACGTCGGAGATCAGCTCGGTGTGGTACCCCTCGGGATCGTCCACCAGGTAACCCGGATGAACCTTGAAGAAGCGAGCCAGCAACAAGCGCGTGGTGTTGGTGAGGTGCGGACGCACGCCTTTCTCGATCTGCGAGAGATACGACTGGCTAATGCTCGCGCCCTGCTCTTTTTTCAGAGCGCGGACAATCTCCTGCTGCGTCATCTCGCGGTCGAGGCCTCGAATGCTGCCTTCGACTTCGCGCAGGTACCGAATTTTCTCGCCCAGCTTCATGCGTTTCGCTTCACTTTGTTGATATTACAAATCGCAATAACAATATTACTGATTGCAATAGACGTCAAGAGGGTTGCCTATTGTTTTTTGTTACTAGCGTAAGTGCCTGGGTCTGTGGAGGTTAGGTGGCAAAGAGTGGTGGGGCCGGGCAAGACGTTCGAACACGAGGGACACGAAGTATGAGTCCCTTACCGCATTCGTACGACTTGTCGCGCGTGTTGCTTTCCTACATGTTTGCTCGTGATTAAATGGGTTTCGTGCGCACGTTATTTCGTAATCGTCTCGCCGCTTTTGGCTTGGCCCTGGTGTGTTTGTTCGTCATCTTTGCGTTGTTTGCGCCATGGATTGCGCCGCGCGATCCTGCGCAACTCGATTTGGCTACACGGCTCGCTGCTCCGAACCATTCGCATTGGTTTGGAACTGACGAACTCGGGCGCGACATTCTCTCGCGCGTCATTTACGGAGCGCGCATTTCGATGCTGGTGGGCGTTAGTGTAGTAGCGGTATCGCTGCTGCTGGGGCTGATCTTCGGATCGATCGCCGGATACTACGGCGGAGGCCTCGATCGTTTCTTCAACGTCGTGCTGATGAACGCGTTCTTATCGTTTCCAGGAATCTTGTTGGCAATTGCTTTTGTGGCATTCCTCGGTCCTGGAATCTTCAATCTCATTTTTGCTCTCTCTATCGGGGGGTGGGTAGGCTACGCACGTCTGGTGCGCGCTCAGGTGCTGTCGGTTCGGGAACGGGAATTCGTGGAAGCCGCACGCGCGCTTGGGGCGAGTGATTGGCAGGTGATTACGCGCCACATTCTGCCGAACATCATTCAACCGGTGATCGTGCAGGCAGCCATAGGCATGGCGGGAGCCGTGCTCGCGGAAGCGACCATGAGCTTTCTGGGCCTAGGCGTGCCACCGCCGACTGCAAGTTGGGGATCGATGCTCAACGACGGCCGCTCGCACCTGTTCGATGCCCCCCATTTGGTGCTCTTCCCTGCCGCTGCAGTGATGCTCGCAGTGTTGGCGTTCAATTTCATTGGGGATGCACTGCGAGATTATTTGGATCCGCGATCGCGCATTGAGGCGGGATTGTGAGTTGCGGTTCGCCGAGACGGGGCATTCCAGTCTGCCTTCCGGGATTGACCATTGTAGGTGCCCGAGAATAGTTTCTTGTTCAACATCGGCGTGATCTCTGACACTCACGGGCTGCTTCGGCCGCAGGCCACCGAGTTCTTACGCGGATCTGACGCCATCATTCACGCTGGCGACGTCGGCGACCCGGACATTCTGGTGGAGTTAAATAGGATCGCGCCGGTGACTGCAGTCCGAGGCAATATCGATACCGCCGCCTGGAGCAAGGATCTGCCGGAGACAAATGTTCTGGAGCACGGCCGTTTGCATATCTATGTGCTGCACGATGTTCAGCGGCTCGATCTGAAACCGTCCATTGCGGGATTCGCCGCCGTGATCTTCGGCCATTCACATAAGCCTCTCATCGATTGGCGCCAAGGCGTGCTCTTCTTCAATCCCGGAAGCGCCGGCCCCCGGCGGTTTCAGCTTCCCATTTCGGTAGGACGGCTGGTCGTGAACAAAGGCAAGCTTACACCTGAGCTGATTGAGCTGGAGGTTCGGTAGCGTGTGTTTCACACTAAGCCTCACGCGCTTTTCTTGCTGCTCTTTGCCCGCTTCTGCCGGCGTATCTCTTCTTCGGAGTACATGGTACCGCGGCACTTCTTTGATCCGCAGTAACAGGGAGCGGGATCGTCTTCAGCTCCGTCGTACAGCATGTAATCGTAGGTGAGCTCCTCACCAGCCCGAATGTCGCGGATGGCAATCACCCACACCCGACCGTTGATTTCGTCGGTCTCACAGTTCGGATCGCAAGAATGGTTGATGAACATGGCGACGCCGTGTCCGTCGATGATCTGTTTGCCGTCTCGTAAACCAAATAGGTAGGTAGTGGAACGTCCATCGTAGATATCGTCGGCCTTTTCGGAGGAAATGCGCGGCCCGGTGTACTCAACCACGAAGGTTCCCTCACGGATGCGCGAGGTTGTATAGCAGCCGGCGGCGTGGATATCTGAAGAACGAATGATGAGTGCCATGCAAGAGCATCTTGCGCTTTTTGCGCTCGAAGATGCAGTATAGCGGACGCTCCTCCATCACTCGCCAAGGACGCGACTTGAAGACTGCAGGCTATTCCGGCACTCCATTGCATAAGAAGCTTGGCATCAAGCCAGGCGATCGGGCATGGTTCTCCGGCGCTCCCGATGGCTACGAACTGGAACTGCAAAAAGCCGGAAACTTTGAGCGCGTGACCAGGCTCGCCAAGGACTTGGACTTCATTCATTTGTTTAGCGATAAGCGTGCATTCCTCGGTCGCGAAATGCCCAAGCTGCGCAGCTCGCTACTTCCAGGCGGAATGGTCTGGATCTCGTGGCCGAAGAAAGCATCCGGAGTGTCCACTGATCTGGATGAGAATATCGTGCGTGAAATCGGCTTGCGGGCCGGAATGGTCGACGTGAAGGTGTGCGCAGTCGACGAAACCTGGTCAGGACTGAAGTTCGTGATTCGATTGAAAGACCGATGAACAGGCCGTGGGTTAGCCACCTCGGCTGTGATTTTGGGGAAATCGATTGAAGCGGGCCCTTTCTTTTTGAGACCCGCGCACCGCGGCGAACTGCTCTAAAATTGACTAAGGAGCAATCATGGAAAAAGCAACATTCGGCGCTGGTTGTTTTTGGGGAGTCGAGGAGTCGTTTCGCCAACTTCCGGGCGTGTCGGAAACCGAAGTTGGTTATCTCGGTGGTCGTACAAACAATCCGAGCTACAAGGATGTCTGTGCCGACGAAACCGGGCACGCCGAAGTGGTGCAGGTCACATACGATCCGGCAAAGATTAGTTACGAGCAACTGCTCGACGTTTTTTGGTCCGCCCACGATCCCACAACTTTGAACCGGCAAGGTCCCGACGTAGGCACGCAGTATCGCTCGGCCATTTTTTTCCACTCGCCGGAGCAGGAGCGTATGGCACGCGCTTCGAAGGAGAAAGCTCAAGCCTCCGGCAAATTTCGCCGCCCGGTCGTCACCGAGATCACGCCTGCCTCGACGTTCTATCGCGCTGAGGAATATCACCAAAAGTATCTGGCGAAGCGCGGCGTGGGCCACTGCCATATTTAGCTGCTGAGCTGCTAAGCTTTCTCAGCTCTCGGGCACAATCACCTTTTGTGGGTTTTGAGGAAGAGGCTCAGCAGCAGAGGGGCTTAGCCGCTGAGAAGCGTTTGATGAAACTCTACACTCCACGCGATGCCGCACAAGTGCTTGGCATCAGCTATCCGGCAATTAAGCAGTGGATCTATCGCGGCAAGCTGAAGACGGCGCTCACCGCTGGCGGGCACCACCGCGTTCCCGAATCAGAACTCGACAGGTATCTGGCTTCCGTACGGAAACATGGCGCGGTTCCCAAACGCCGCCAAAGCTTCCGCCGCATCAGCGGCCGCAATCAGCTCATCGGTCGAATTATGGATTTGAAGATCGAGGGGCTCCTGGCTCAGGTAACGCTAGCTATCGGAGACCAGAAGATTACGTCGATCATCACCGCCGATGCCGCGCGAGAGATGCGCCTAGCTAAAGGCATGATTGCCGCTGCGCTCGTCAAATCTACCGAAGTGATGATTGTTCTGCCGGAATGATGCGGCCGCCGGGGCATGCCCCGTCCCCCCCATCGTATCTTCAGCTTCAACAACACTGATCCGTATTGACTATTTGCTTCCAATCGTCTGAAATCGCACAGAACACTTTCATGCAGATCATCGGATCGCTTGCTTTCCCCGTGCTGCTCTTGTCGGCGCTCTCTATGTTCGCGGAGCAAGAGATCACCGTCGCTGCCGCCGCCGACTTGCAACCGATGATGCAAGAACTCGCAACCCGATTCGAGAGTCAGACCCACAGCAAGGTGAAGCTGTCATTCGGATCCTCAGGCAATTTCTTCGCACAGGTTCAAAACGGTGCGCCGTACGATCTCTTCTTCTCCGCCGACGTGAGCTATCCTCAGAAGCTCCAAGATGCAGGCCTTGCGCAGCCGGGGTCGCTGTATGAGTACGCGAGGGGCAAGATCGTGCTTTGGGCACCGCAGGGGTCGGTTATCGATGTGAATAAAGGACTGAGCGTGGCTGCCGATCCGGCAGTAAAGAGATTGGCGATTGCGAATCCCGCGCATGCGCCGTACGGACGAGCAGCGCAAGCCGCACTTACGAAGGTTGGGCTGTGGGAGAAGGTTGCGCGGAAGTTGGTAATGGGGGAGAACATCGCGCAAACTGCGGAGTTCGTGCAGTCGGGAAATGCCGATGCGGGCATCCTCGCGCTTTCGCTGGCGTTATCGCCCTCGATGAGGAATGAGGGCAGGTACTTCGAAATCCCTCAGCAGCTCTATCCGCCGCTTCGCCAGTCTGTGGTGATCTTGAAGCGATCGCAGCACAAGGAAGATGCGGAAAAATTCCTGGAATTCATGAAGACGCCTGCGACTAAGTCTCTTCTGCTGCAATATGGGTTTGCGCCTCCGGGGAATCCATGAATTGGCCTGCGATTTTTTTGAGCCTTCGATTGGCGGCAACGGTCTGCGCGGCGCTGCTAGTAATCGGAACTCCACTCGCGTATTGGATTGCGTTTTCGTCCCGGCGATGGAAGTTCCTGGTAGAGGCGGCGGTTGCGCTGCCATTGGTATTGCCGCCAACAGTGCTGGGCTATTACATGCTCTTGGCATTGGCTCCGCGAAGTCCTCTGGGGAGGCTCGCCGAGTCTCTCTTCTCGGCGCGGCTGGCATTTTCCTTTTCGGGACTTGTGATCGCCTCCGTGCTTTACAGCTTTCCCTTTGCCGTTCAGCCGATGGCGAATGCGTTCGGCTCTGTCGATCGCAGGCTGCTGGACGCCGCCGCAGTTCTCGGGGCTTCGCCTTGGCGGCGGTTCCGGACGATCACGCTTCCGCTGGCGAAGACCGGAGTTCTCACCAGCGTAGTACTCAGCTTCGCCCATACCGTGGGCGAGTTTGGAGTCGTACTGATGGTGGGCGGCAACATTCCCGGGGTTACCCAGACCATCTCGATCGCCATCTATGACGAAGTGCAGGCGCTTGACTATGCAATCGCCGCTCGCACGTCGGCGCTGCTGCTGGTCTTTTCCTTCCTGACACTTGCACTCGTATACGCTGTAAACCGGCGGGCCAGCGTCTGGTGGCCGAGTCCGCGGAGCGCGTGAACACACTTATTGCGGAAATTCGATTGCGGCTGTCTGCATTCTTTCAGCTCGACTGCGCCTTCGAGATTCCGCAGGGATTCACGGTTTTGTTCGGACACTCCGGAGCCGGCAAGACTTCGGTGCTTGACTGCATCGCGGGTCTCAAAGTTCCCGATTCAGGCAGGATCGCGATCGATGGCGCAGCAGTGTTCGATTCGGCGAAGCGCCTGAACCAATCTCCGGCAGAGCGCCGGCTGGCGTATGTCTTCCAAAGTCTTGCACTGTTCCCACACTTGAGCGTCGAGGAGAACATCACTTACGGCCTCCGTCATGTGCGGGCAAGCGAGCAGCAAGAACGATGCCACCTGATGCTTTCCCACTTCGGGATCAATCATCTACGATCACGGCAGCCGGGAGAACTTTCCGGTGGTGAGCGCCAGCGGGTGGCGTTGGCGCGCTCGCTGATAACAGATCCACGCGCATTGCTTCTCGACGAACCGCTTGCCGCGCTCGATCGCCCGACGCGCATGAAGATTCTGACCAGCTTGCAAGCCTGGAACCAGGCTCATGGAGTTCCCATTCTCTACGTCACGCACTCAGTGCGCGAAGCGCTCGCCCTCGGTGAGCGTGTGCTGGTGATGCAAGATGGGCGCATTGCTGCCAGCGGAAAGCCAGGCGAACTGCTGGATCCGGAAGACTGGGATTGAGAACCGTCTGATTTAGTACGAGATGCCCGGGGTCTGGCGCAGATATGTATTATCTGCCGTTTGTTTCAACATGAAATCGGCCACATCGGCGCGCGAAATTTTGCGCATGATGCTGTGGTCCGTTGGAGCAAAACCGGCGCGGTATTTGCCTGTCCGCTCGGCATTCGTCAGCATTGCCGGACGCACGATGATCCAATCGAGCGGACTGTTACGCACGATCTGCTCCTGCAATTCTTTGTCTTTGAAGATGTTTCGCAGCAACGTTGGCCGAATCACGTGAGCAAACAAAAACCCAAGCTGACCCTTGCTGTCCCCTACATCCAGAGAGCTTTCCAGCACCAAACGCCGTACTCCGTTCTTCTCCATTGCTCGAACAATGTTTCGCGCACCGTCCGATTGAATCGTGTTTCTGCCGATGACTTTTGTGCCTAACGCAGACAGGACTGCAACTTTCCCGCTCACTGCCTGCTCGACGGAAGGGTAATCGGTCACGTCACCTTTTGCGATGCGCAGATTGTGATGTGTAAGAGCGAGTTTCTCAGGATTTCGAACGAAAGCAGTAACAGAGTGTCCTTGCTCCAGAGATTGCTTGAGCAGTTCGCGGCCCGTGCCTCCGGTGGCTCCGATAATTAGCAGATTCATAACCGTGAGCCGCATCCCAATGCGGATGTTTCCAATCTATCATCCAACTAGAGAATGCAATCTTTCACTGTAGACGTGGTCATCATCGGCGCTGGTGTCGCTGGCCTGTCAGCAGCCGGGATGCTGTCTCGCGCGGGCGTCCGGGTACTCGTGTTGGAAGCGCGCGATCGGGTTGGTGGACGAGTGCTCACCGTTCATCCGCCGGGTTTGGATGTCGCGGTGGAGCTCGGCGCCGAATTCGTTCATGGTCGGCCGCTGCAAAGCTTTGAACTCATCGACAGCGGTGGGTTGGAGATCTCCAAGATTACCGGCGAGCCGTTCTGCTCGAACGATACTTCGCTTGGACGCTGCGATTTCTGGGGACGCATCGAGAAAGTGCTGGATCTCATGATGAAGGAGGCGTCTCCGCAGCAATCGTTCGATGCGTTCGTCCGACAACTGCGCAATCCCGAGATTAGCGAAGAAGACAAACGCGCGGCTTGCAGCTATGTGCGCGGATTCCACGCGGCTCATCCGGAGGAGATCAGCGTCCAATCGATACGCGAAGGCATCAAGGCCGAGGAGAAGATCGACGGAGATAGCCAGTTCCGGCTGCCGCAGGGATACGATCGGCTAATCAGTACTCTTGAACAAAAGCTTGATCGCAAGCATTTAGCCATCGAACTGAAGACAACCGTCACTCACGTTCGGTGGCGGTTCGGCGTGGTGGAAGTCGAAGCCCAAAAGACAGACGGTAGCAGGGTGCCGGCTTCCGCTTCACGGTTGTT
Organism: Terriglobales bacterium; assembly: GCA_045808065.1. Lineage (GTDB taxonomy): Bacteria > Acidobacteriota > Terriglobia > Terriglobales > Acidobacteriaceae > Gp1-AA112. The sequence goes on from JBJMGD010000033.1 coordinate 118,866, forward strand.
AGTGACTTTGCCTCTGGGATTACTTACTGCGAAAAGTGGAGGGGACGCAGTCGTCAAGTTCGATCCGCCTCTCTCGGCGAAAACAGCCGCGCTATCAAAGCTTCGTGTTGGCCATGTGATTCGAGTCAGCATGGTTTTCCGCAGTCGTTTCTGGGCGCGGCTCAAGGCTGATGGCCGAACGCTTTCGAAAATGACCTTCCTTTTTTCCCGCGATCCGGTTTTTCCGACTTGGTGGACGCTCACGCCGCTAGATGCGCCGGTGCTCACAGGATGGGCTCCGGCCGATGCTGCTGAGCGCCTCTCGCTTCTAAGCGATGCGGAAATCTGCGAAGAGGCAATTCAGGCTCTCGCGCGCGTGCTGCATTTATCACTCGATCGCTGCAGAGCCGAACTGCTGCAAGCGTACACGCATAATTGGCAAAACGATCCTTACTTCCGCGGAGCCTACAGTTATGTCGCGGTTGGCGGAGGCGACACGCAACGTGAACTTGCGGTGCCACTTGATAACACAGTCTTTTTCGCGGGCGAAGCGACGAACTTCGAAGGACATCATGGAACCGTACATGGCGCAATTGCTAGCGGATATCGCGCGGCCGAAGAGATTCTGAAGGCGTAAGCAAACTCGGAGAGCAGACCTAAAGTCTGATTCACGCGCACCGCAAGAAATTTGCGCGAATTTGGAAATCAGCGTTTATCTGTGTGAGATGCTGATTCTGTCGCTGCTCTCACTACAGCACTAATGCCAACTGTTCAGCGGCTGTAAAAATCCGCTTGCGAATCAAGCTCGTGCAAATGAGGGATGTCAACCCTGAGGATCCAAAGATCATGGCGATCACCACGAACTGATAAATCGCTGCATACAGTGGCGATGATCCCGAAAGCACCATTCCTGCCATGAGCCCTGGAATCCAAACCAGTCCGAGGGAACGAAGGTTGTTGAGAGCCGGAATCAAACTGGCCAAAAAAGATTGTTGAACCGCAGGCGAGACGCTCACGTCAGAGGGCGCTCCCAGAGCCAGCGCCGATTCGATCTCGCCAATATGCGATTCCACTTCCGAACGAAAGCGTTCCAGGGCCAGAGCGTTCGTATTCATGGCATTGGCAATGATCATGCTGCCAACTGGGACAATGGAGGTGATGGCTCCATCGATCACTCCGGCCCACGTCATTAAGGCAATCACCGATCCAGATCCAAGCAGGATGGACCAGAATGAGACTTCGAAGCTGCCAGGAATTTTCTTTGTGCGACGCGCCGATGTCGCTCCCGCTGCCAACACCATGGCGGAGAGCATGAAGGCGCTGGTCCACTGTGGGCCTTTGAGCATCAGGACCAGGACGAATCCCACCGCCACAATTTGCGCAAGGCCGCGGACCAGCGCGACGATTGTCTCCCACTCCACATGAATCCCACGTTTGCGGGCGGCCAGTCCCACAATGATGGCGAGCACCGCAGTGACACCTGCCTGAGCAAAGCCCAGCATCAACTGGTTAGGAAAGAGATGTTTCAGCATTCAGCACCTCGGAGACCGATCCGATCCTAATGAGTCTTCCGCTCTGGAGTTGCGCGACCCGCGTTGCGAGACGCCGCGCCTGACTCAAGTCGTGAGTCACCAGTACAGACGTGACTCCCTGCTCGGAGACTTTGCGGATCACAGCTTCCACTTCAAACTTCGCCGCTTCGTCAAGCGATGAGGTGGGCTCATCGAGCAAAAGAATGCTCGGACGATTCGCCAGCGCACGCGCAAAGCACACGCGTTGCGCTTCACCTCTAGACAAATGCCCGACATTCTCTCTCGCGTATCCAGGGAGACCGACTCCGCGCAGCAGGTCCTCAATGTCGTCGTCGGAAAGTGTTCTCTCCTGCTGCTGCGGCCCAAATTGCAAGTTCTGCGCCACAGTTCCGGGAAAGACAAAGGGACGCTGCATGACCATCCCGACGCCACGACGCAATTCGCGTGTGGGAATCTCACGGTAGTCCTTGTCTCCAAGCAGCACCGTGCCGCTAGTCGGCTCATCGAGACGATTGAGCAGCCGGAGCAATGAGGATTTACCGGCTCCACTCGGCCCCACGATGGCAAGCAGTTCGCCAGCATTCACATCGAACGTGACGTCATTGACGATTACTTTGCCCTTAACTGAGCGAACGAGACGCTGGGCTTGGAGAAGAGCGGGCACGAGTTATTGACAGCGATTGTAGCTGGAGAAATTAGATGAAGAAGGCAAACGCAAGGATCCCGCAGATCCGGACTAGATGTTAGACGCTTGCCTGGCGTAAGCGAGCGCGATCCGTTCGATCCGGAAATCCGTGTCGTGTTTTATTTTTTGACGCTTAGCTCGCAAGCGCCCGCACGATGTCGATCGAACTTTTCAGAGCGGAATCCAATGCGCCAGGTTCCGAGCCACCCGCCTCAGCAAGATCAGGACGTCCACCACCTTTGCCCCCGACTTTCTTCGCTACTTCAGCGATGATCTTGCCAGCCTGCACGCGTGTAATCAGATCCTTTGTGACTCCGACGATTAACGCAACTTTCCCACCCTGCACAGAGCCGAGCACGACCACGCCGGAGCCGAGCTTATTGCGCATGTTGTCGACCAACGTGCGCATCTGGTTGCGCTCGAGGTTGTCCACCCGCTGCGCCAGTACCCTGATGCCATTGGCTTCCTGCACCTGCTCGGCCGCCGACGAGACCGCAGAGGACGCGGATTTCATGCGTGCCTGCTCCAGCTCTTTGCGCAGGCGGCGAATCTCTTCGTCGCGGCGTTCCAGTTCTGCCTTGAGCGCCTGAGCGGGCGAGTCATCGGCGCGTCCAATGAAGGTTGAGACCACGTGTTGGAGTTCGTGATCTTTGCGGAAGTGCTGCAATGAGCCTTCGCCGCTGACTGCTTCCACACGACGAACTCCCGAAGACACGCTGGCCTCGCGCAGAATCTTTAGCAAACCGATCTCGCCGGTTGCGAGAGTGTGCGTTCCCCCGCACAATTCGGTGGAGAACTCGCCGATCTTCACTACGCGAACGCGCTCGCCGTACTTCTCGCCGAACAGTGCCATCGCTTTGAACTCGTTCACGGCGACATCGATGGGAACGTCTTCGAACGTCTCGACGCGGGTGTTTTTCAAAACCTCGCGATTCATCAGGTCTTCGATATCCTGCAACTCTTCATCGGCAACGGATGTGAAGTGCGAGAAGTCAAAGCGCAGATGTCCAGGCGCCACCAACGATCCCGCCTGCTTCACGTGCTTGCCCAACGTCTCGCGCAACGCGGCATGGAGAAGATGCGTGCCAGTGTGATTACGCTTGGTGGCCTCGCGCACATCGGCGTGTACAAGTGCTTCAACTTTCTGCCCTAAACGAATTGGTTGACGAGCTTTCACCTTGTGCACGCGCACGCCCTGTACCGGCATCACGCATCCGTTCACATCGGCGATTACGTTGCCAGAGCCGTCGCGGAATACTCCAATATCGCCTATCTGTCCTCCGGAGTCGGCGTAGAACGGCGTGTGATCGAGCACGACCTCGCCTACTTCTCCCGGCTTAAGCTCGGGCACCCCTTGAGCGTCTTTCACGATCGCCAGCACTTCGCAATCGTCGGAGACAGTTTGTTTGTAACCCTCGAAGATCGTCTTGCTCAGATCGCGGTAGATCGGACTAGCGGTGTGTTTCGCTCCACCCTTCCAGGACGCGCGAGCACGCTCGCGCTGCTCCTGCATCGCGTGATCGAATCCGCTTTGATCGAATTCAATTCCCTGGTCGCGTGCAGCGTCGATCATGAAGTCGAGCGGAAGGCCGAAAGTGTCGTACAGCTTGAATGCCCGTTCACCTGAGTACTTCGCCGGCGACGCAGTCTTGACGTCATGCTTGAAATTAGTTGAAACGCCTTGCAAGTCCTCTTCTAACTTTCCCAGGCCTAGCTCCAATGTATGTGCAAACCGCTTTTCTTCTGAAAGGATGACATCCGCTACTCGTTTCGAGCCCTCGATCAGCTCGGGATAGGCATCCTTCATCAGATCGCGGACGGCATAGACCATATCGTGCATGAATGGCTTCGTCTGGCCGAGCAGTCTGCCGTGGCGAATTCCGCGACGTAGAATCTTGCGCAGCACATATCCGCGACCGTCATTTGCAGGCAGCACGCCATCGCTGATGAGGAACGTGCACGCGCGTGCGTGGTCCGCAATCACACGCAAAGAGGCTGCTGAGCGGGTTTGCCTTTCCGCTTCAAGCTCTTTCTTTAGATCGGTGTCAGTAAGTTCGGCAGCGCGTTTGATCAGGGGCGTGAACAGATCAGTCTCGTAATTTGACAGCACTCCCTGCAGCACCGCAGCGACCCGCTCCAGTCCCATTCCGGTATCAATCGACGGCTTGGGTAGGGCCGTGAGTTCGCCCTGCGGATTGCGATCGAACTGCATGAAGACCAGATTCCAAATTTCGACGTAACGCCCGCAGTCGCAGGGGAATTTGCAATCCGTGTGAGCCGCGTCGGACGCAGCCGCACCCATGTCATAGTGGATCTCACTGCATGGGCCGCACGGACCGGTATCGCCCATGGCCCAGAAATTGTCCTTCATTCCCATGGCGAAGATGCGTTCCTGCGGTACGCCCTGCCCGCGCCATAAGCCCTCGGCTTCATCGTCCTTGGGAACGCCCTGCTCCCCTTTGAAGATCGTGGCGTAGAGCTTGTCTTTGGACAGGCCGTACCACTGCTCCGAAGTCACCAACTCCCACGCGTACGCGACCGCGTCTTTCTTGAAGTAATCGCCGAACGAGAAATTCCCCAACATCTCGAAGAACGTGTGATGGCGGCGAGTGAAGCCGACGTTTTCAAGATCGTTGTGCTTGCCTCCGGCACGCACGCATTTCTGCGAGGTCGTCGCGCGCGAGTAGTCGCGCTTCTCCACTCCCAAGAAGACGTCTTTGAACTGATTCATGCCAGCATTGGTGAACAACAGCGTGGGATCGTTGGCTGGGACCAGCGACGACGAATGCACGCGGCGATGTCCTTTGCTTTCAAAGAAGCGAAGAAAGGTCTCGCGTGTTTCAGAACCGGAGAGACGGCGCATAGGGAGTATTCAGTTTAGCAAGGCGGGTTCACCACGGAGACATGGAGGCACGGCGAAAGGCGAGATTGAACACAAGCGACACGGAGGGAACGAAGGGTTGAACTGTCAAAGCCGCTTAACTCTTGCGGACTGCACTCGGCATCTGTTGCAAATCGCGCCTGCGCGCGCCACATCCCTCGTTTCCTTCGTGTCCTTCGTTCAAGCCGCTTTGGCTGTTCGCCGTGCCTCCGTGTCTCCGTGGTGAAATCACTGCACGGCGATCACGACCACCGTGGCGTCGTCCTGGAAGCGCTCTTCGCAGTGCTGGCTTACGGCTTGCATCAGGCTGCGCTGGATTTCTTCGGCAGAGCCAGCGCGGTGGCGCACTACGATTTCCTTCACGCGCTCCATGCCAAACTCTTCGTCATCCGGGCTTTCGACTTCGGTGATGCCGTCAGTATAGAGCACTAGGCGATCGCCGCTTTCCAGCTTCAATTGTGCCTGCTCGTAAGTCCATTCGGAGAACAGGCCAAGCACTCCTCCGCCAACGCGCAACTCGAGCGCTGTGCCATCGGCGCGGACCAGAATGGGTGGATTGTGTCCAGCGTTGCTGTAACACAGGGCTCGCGATTCAGTGTCGAACACTGCGAAGAAAAACGAAACGAACTTACCGATAGGCATGATCTCGGTGAGCGCTTCGTTCAGCGAACTGCACAGTTGCTGCGGATGAATATCGTGTGTGACGACACTTTTTTCCAAACCGCGCAAGCTTGCCGTGAGCAGGGCGCCGGGAACACCCTTTCCGGCCACGTCGGCAATTGAAACTGCGAACTTTGAAGCTGCAAGTGCCGTCAGGTGGCAGTAGTCGCCGCCCACGTACCGCATCGAGCGCGAATCACCGCTGATTGTGATCCCGTGCTGCTCTGGAAGCTTCAGCGACAACAGCTTGCGCTGAATCTCCACCGAAAGCTGTTCCTCTTCTTCGGCTTCGACGTTTGCTCTGCGCGCTTGCTCGGCGCGTTCGATAAGATCGCGCGCCTTCTGCACAAGCTGCGAGTTGGTCCAGGGCTTCTGGATGAAGTCCGAAGCGCCGCGCTGCAGCGCCTCCACCGCCAATTCAATGGTCCCCCACGCTGTAATTACCAGAACGGGAACATTGGCGTTGATCTTGCGAATGCTGGTGATGAGGTCGAGCCCCTCAGTTCCCGAGGTGGTGTCGAGCGTGTAATTGAGATCGGTGATCAGCAGGTCGAACTTCCCTTCCCTCAGGGCATCCATAACCGCCGCGGGATGCATAACCGTCTGCGACTCGAATCCTTCGAGCTTGAGCAGCAGTGCGATGGCGTGCAGGACGTCAGGCTGATCGTCGGCGACGAGCACGCGCTTGGCTTTTGCGGCCACGCCGACTGCGGCTGCCAGGGAAGTGGAATGAGAGCTATCGGTCACTGCAATCTCCGAGTTGAGTAGGGCGGACAATTGAGGGTGGTCCTTGGGTCATGAAGGGCGATGTTGCTTAGTACCACAGACCGGGCTTTCGCTGCGTTCCTAGCACCCGGTTTGCTGTCATAGGAGCAACCACCATGCCATCGGCCGCGTTGAACTACGCCGCTGACGACAGCCGCTAAAGGGGGTGGGTTGAGGCACTTACGGTTAACACGCCCCTCGTCACTGCACCTTGACTGTCCGAATCTGAATAAACCCAACCGAAAGCGAACAGTCAGGCGTGCGCGGCAGCGAGGCGGGGACCATCCAGCACATAGCGGACCTTGCGAGCGAGGGATTCAGTCGTGAACGGCTTTTGCAGAAAGGCCACGCCTTCGGTCAACACGCCGTGATGGACGATGGCATCATCCGCATATCCGGAAACGTATAGGACTTTCATTTCCGGACGGACTTTCAGCAGACGCTCGGCCAACTCGCGTCCGCTCATTTGCTCGAGCACCACATCTGTCAGCAACAGATCGATCTTTGACTGATGGCGTTCGCACATCAGGAGCGCTTCGCCCCCATGGCGGGACTCCAGCACATTGTATCCGTGCTTGTGCAATACCTGACGCATCAGGGCACGGACTCCATCTTCATCTTCTACCAGCAAAACCGTCTCACTGCCTCGACCAGCAGGCTGCCGCGTTTGTGAGAGAGCCAATTCAGCGGGCGCGTCCACGCAGGGCAAATAGACCTTGAACGTCGATCCGATGCCCACTTCGGAATAGACCCAAACATAACCGCCGCTCTGCTTCACGATTCCATAAACCGTCGAAAGTCCAAGGCCGGTACCTTTTCCCACTTCCTTTGTAGTAAAGAAAGGCTCGAAGACACGCGACTTTATCTTCTCGGTCATGCCCGTGCCAGTGTCGGTGACGGCGATCATGACGTAGGAACCCGGCTTTACCGCAACGTGATCGCGCGCGTAATTGTCATCGAGATCGATGTTCGTGGTCTCAATGGTGAGCTTGCCGCCTTGGGGCATGGCGTCGCGCGCATTCACCGCGAGATTCATGATCACCTGCTCAACTTGTCCTGGGTCGGCCTTCACTCGGCCCAAACCGGGCTCGAGCACCGTGAACAAATCGATGTCTTCGCCAAGCAGCCGGTGGAGGAGCTTGTCCATGTTGCTCACGACGGCGTTCAAATCTAGGACCTTGGGGGCCAGCACCTGCTGACGGCTGAAGGCAAGCAACTGGCGGGTAAGTGCGGCAGCACGGTCCGCTGCCTTCTTAATTTCATCTAGCTCTGCTCTGTGGGGATCGGCGGAAGCGAGCTCGTCGAGCATCAGCTCGCTGTAGCCCCTTATTACGGTGAGAAGGTTATTGAAGTCGTGGGCTATGCCACCGGCGAGGCGTCCGATGGCTTCCATCTTCTGCGATTGGCGCAGTTGCTCCTCTAGTGTTCGGCGCTCGCTCACATCTTCGGCGATCATCTCGAAACCCAAGATCTCGCCTCCTTCGCCCTTAAAAGCACTGCCACTCAACCGAACAGTGATGGGGCGTCCGTCTTTTCGCTTCCACAGCAGCTCGCAGCTTTCGAGGCACCCTGACTCGCTGTATGCGTGGATTACCGCCGCCCGCTGGTCGCGATCCACATAGATATCGCGCGCCATGTCGACGGCCAATAGGTCTTCAGCGGAGGCGTACCCTAGCATCTTTACCAGCGCGGGATTCACATTGAGAAACCTGCCATCGACGCTCGACCGATACATGCCATAAACCGCGCTCTCCACCAGCGATCGGTGCCGAGCCTCAGAGGCGCGCAGTGCTTCTTCCTGATGCTTACGAACTAAAGCAACAGCAATGTGCTGCGAGACGTACGTCAGAATCTCCCGGTCGCGTTCGCTATGTCGAATGGCAGGATCGTAGCTCTGTAACGCGATTACGCCGAAGACTTTGTTTCCATGGCGGAGAGGTACGCCCAGCCAATCGACGCAATCCGGACCAATCGGTTCAATCTCCTTCGAACGCTCTAACGCGCGGATCTGTGACAGGTCGGCGAGCAGAGACTTGCCCGTGCGCAGCACGTATTCAGTGAGACCTTTCCCTAACTTGCGTCCGTTGGGAACGGGATCGTTTTCGTCGATGAAATACGGGAAGTGCAGTTCCTTGGCGCCCTCATCCAGCAAGGAGATGTAAAGGTTCTTGGCGTAGATCAGCTCGCCGATGATCTTGTGCAGCGCCTGGTAGAGCTGTTGCAGGTCGTCAACCGAGTTGGCACAGTCGCTGATGCGATACAGAGCTTCATGTAACCGCTCGGTGCGCGCGCGGTCACAATTTTCCGATGGCGCCAGCGTGGCGGACTTCGGCGGCTTCCCGCGAGCGGGATCATGAGCTTCAGGCGTGCCTGGCACACGCGCAGGCTTGGGCTTAGCGCCCATAATTAGGGGACTCCTGCGTGATAATTGGGACGTAACTGCCTTAGGAGGCGCGAATAATGTACCGCAAATTGGGCAGTACCAGGTAGCGAATCCGCAGTTACTTTGGTTTACTTGTGCGTTAGCTGCCGGAAAAACGGAACCCAAACCAAAAACTCACGCCAGATGCACGCTAATCTTACGGATTTCGCAGATTTGGGCGTAACAAAGAAGGCTGCGGGAGCATTTGGTTTGCATTTCGGTCTTTTCCCTCTACTCTCACGTATTCTTAACAAAGCATGCGGGTTCGCGTCCTTCTCTTCGGCGTCCTGAAAGACATATTCCAGCGTAGTGAGGAGTCGCTGGATTTGTCTTCTGGCGCTACTCTCTCCGACTTGCTCGACCACTATCGGCGGCTCGCTCCGGAACAGGCTAGGTTCTTCCCTTCCCTTGCCCTTGCCGTGAACCAGGAATATGCCTCCGCTGCCGACGAGCTCCGTGAGGGGGATGAAGTTGCCCTACTGCCGCCCGTAAGCGGGGGAATCGATGATGTTGCAGCGACGGGCGAGAGCTATCACTGCGAGATCGTCCGCGGGCGCATCGCGACCGAGCAAGTACTCGAGCGCATCAAGCGCGCAGATGATGGCGCGGTGGTGGCTTTCGAGGGTATCGTCCGCAATCACACGCGAAATCGCCAGACGCTATTTTTGGACTACGAAGCTTACGAACTGATGGCAGTGAGCCAGATGAACGCAGTCGCTGAGAAGGTGCTGGCCAATTTCAAGGTCCGCAAGATTGCCATTGTCCATCGTCTCGGTCGCCTGGAAATCGGCGAGACGAGCGTACTCATCGTCGTCGCATCTGCCCATCGTGCTGCTGCCTTCGACGCCTGCCGTTTTGCCATCGATACGCTGAAGCAGACCGTCCCAATATGGAAAAAAGAACACTTCGTCGACGGCGCGGTATGGGCCGACGGCGAACCGTTTCCTGAGGAACTTCGGGTGGACAAGCAGCCGGCGTGGAGAGATGGCCAATGAGGGTCCTATGGCTGGCGCTCCTCTCCGTGATCATCCCGGCCAGCGCGCAACAGAGTTCTGAACCGACGTTCAAGGTCGACGTGAAGCTGGTGAACGTCTTCGTAACCGTTACCGATCAGCAGGGCGCGCCCATTGGCAACCTGACTAAAAGCGACTTCAGCCTTTTTGAAGATGGTGTGTCGCAAAGGATCGCCGTGTTCAGCAAGGAATCGCAGTTGCCGCTGTCGATCGTGCTTGCTGTAGACACCAGTTCGAGCACCCGCAAGGACATTCGTCTCGAACTCGAGGCTGCGCGGCGATTTATCCATTCCATGATCCGTCCCCAGGATGCCGTCGCCCTGTACGCCTTCGCGACCAGCGTGAGCGAGATGACGCCGTTCACGGCGAGGCTTCGTGAGATCGACAGTGCCATCAACCAAGTCGAGGTGGGTGGCGCGACGTCACTCTACGATGCTGTGTACCTGGGCTCGAAGGCGCTTATCAATCGTCAGGGACGGAAAGTGCTGGTCCTGATCACTGACGGCGGCGACACCGCCAGCAGTGTCGATTACAAAGAAGCGCTACGTGCCGCGCAGCAATCAGAGGCGCTGGTATATAGCCTCATCGACGTGCCGGTGGAGTCGAGTGCGGGACGCAACACCGGCGGCGAGCATGCCTTAATTCAGATGTCCAATGACACCGGCGGAAAATACTTCTACGCGTCCAACGTCTACCAGATGGATAAGGCCTTCGAGCAGATCAGCGACGAACTGCGGACGCAGTATCTATTGGCCTACTACCCTGCGGAGCGTCGCGCCGCCTCTGATTTCCGCCAAATCGACGTTGCGGCGCATCCCCACGATCCGCCTGCAGCAAAAGGCAGCGAGGATGGCGAGAAGCTGATCGTACGAGCGAGGCGAGGGTATTACACGTCGAAGCTGGAATAGAGAAAAACCAGAGCGGAACACGAAGGTCACGAAGGCCCACAGGCCAGAAACGAGCCGAATCAATTGATCTGGCTATCGATGATTGTTGTTCAGCAAAACCATTTACCTTCAGCAGTTCCCTTCGTGTCCTTCGTGTTTCGCTCTTGATTTCGCGGTAGAATGCACCCATGAGCTTCCGAGGCACCGCCGCTAGTCCCGCACTGCAGAACAAATCGAGAAATACCCCTCCCGAGGAGACGGGCATGGAGGCCTCCTACCTCAAAGCTCTAGGCGAGAAGCAGACGCCGGTTACCGTCAAGCTGCTGGGTGGCGAATCGGTGCGCGGCTGGATCGAATATTACGATGCCGACATGATCCGGCTCACGCGCGAGCACTCTCCCAATCTCTTCATCTACAAGCACGAAATCGTTTACATAGCGGAAGACAACGGACGCCGAGGGCGTCTGTGAGCGGCAACCATCCCGATTACATCTCGACAGTCTCAGAAATCGCACGACGCGCGGGCACGCTGTTGCTCAAGTATTTTGCAAGGGGCGTCAAGACCGAGTACAAAGGCGTCGGGACCGTTGATGTGGTCACCGAGGCCGATCGCGCATCGGAGAAGCTGATTGTGGAGAGTTTGCGCGCGGCATTTCCCGATTACGGAATCGTAGGCGAGGAAGGCTCGCGATCGCAGGTCGCGGGCGAGTACATCTGGTATGTCGATCCGCTCGACGGCACCACCAACTTCGCTCATGGCTTCCCCGTTTTCTGTGTGTCGATCGGATTGGCTCGTCACAACGAAGTCATTGCGGGCGTGGTCTTCGATCCAACCCGCAACGAGCTTTTTGCCGCCGAACGCGGCAGCGGCGCCACACTGAACGGGCAGCTCATTCACGTCTCGAAGATCGATACCCTTGGCGAGAGCCTGCTCGGGACAGGCTTTCCGAGCAAGAAGCGGCACCTTAACCCCAACATTCACTTCTATCACCAGCTCACGTTGAAGTCGCACGGATTGCGTCGAGCAGGCTCGGCAGCGCTGGACCTGAGCTGCGTCGCCTCAGGACGCTACGACGGCTACTGGGAGTTCAACCTCAACGCCTGGGATACGTCCGCAGGCGTTCTCCTCGTCGAAGAAGCTGGCGGCAAACTCACGCACGTCGATGGAAGCAAATTCGATGTAGCCATCAGCCGCGATGTGCTCGCAACCAACGGCCTCATTCATCAGGAACTGATGAACGAAATGCAGGCAATTATGTATGGCCGGGGGCTCGCAGAACTGGCCAACCCGAGGCAATTCGCGAAATCGCCTTCTTGATGCAGAGCTTTTTCACCACGGAGGCACGGAGGCAGGGAGGACGGCCAAGCAAAAGTCTGGCTCGAGTTTCAGGTTTAAGGTTTCAAGTTTCAGGTTCGGGAAACGGAGCTCAGGGTACTTTCCATGCAAGCGTGAGGAGTTAGGAATACTGAATTTGCACGACTCCGCCGGACGAGAGCTTCGGGCTGTCCCTTCTGCGTAACTTGAAATCTGAAACTCGAAGCTTGGAACGCGTCCTTTTCGCCTGTTCTCCGTGCCTCCGTGTCTCCGTGGTGAACACGCTTTCTTGTAAAATTGAAGTGTGCCCAACCCGCTTCTTATCCGCGAAGTCCACAAGCGTCCCACCTCGGTAAAACTCACCGGGCGCATCCTGTTTCTGACCGAAGATCCGGAGCTGATACGGCGTCAACTTGGGGGCGAAGATCTGCCTTGGGACACGAAAAATTCTGCTCACAATCCCAAACTGCGCGACGATATCTCCACCGACGAGATCACACCGGCCCACATCTGCTTCTTCTTTGACGAGACGCTCGGCGAATTTCCCTATACGGGACTGAAGTGCGGCAATGAAGTGCCCATCAAACGCGGTGACGTTAAGAAGGGCGGCTTTGTCGCCGCGGTGAGCGGGAAACGTCGAGGCAAGGGATCCAGCCGCGAGCAATCGCCATATGCCGAACTCTCTGCCGGCATCAAAATCGTGATCGCCGAGAACATCGAGCGCATATACAAGCAAAACTGCCAGAACCTGGGCGTTCTCACTTCAACCGACTTCAGCCTCATCGATTGCATTCGTCGCGGCGAGGAGATTCCGCTCGAAGTCTTTACCCGCGGAGAGGATGAAATCACGCGCCAAGTGATCGAGTACGGCGGATTGTTCCCATTCAACGTCGCGCGTCTGCAGGGCAAAGTAAGCATTCCTGCGATTGACACGAAACCGCGTCCCCTGACTGTGACCGAGAAGATCTTCGCGCGACACATGATCTCGCCCGACGGCAAGGTCGGGGTTCCCGCGGTAAAGCCCGGCGACGCCGGATTCGCGCGCACCGATCTGCGCTTCAGTCACGAGTACGTCACGCCCATGGCCGCGATCTTCTACGAGCATTTTGTCGGCAAAGACACTCCGGTGAACGACCGCTCCAGCGTGATGTTCTTCCGTGACCATCTCACGTTTCTGGACGAAGTCTTGTCAGAAGAAAAGCGCAAAATGGGATTGCTCGACCTGGCCACACAGTTAAAGATGAAGCAGGAGAGCTTCGCGCAATCTCAAGGAATCAAGTTGCACGGTGAACTCAAAGATCGCAAAGGGTCCGAAGGCATCTGTCACTCCATCGTCGCCGAAAGTTATGCGCTGCCAGGACAGCTGAATGTCGGCTCCGATTCGCACACGCCGCACGTGGGTGCGGTCGGGTGTGTCGCATTCGGAATTGGCACGACTGACGTCTTCAACTCCTGGATCACGAAAGACGTTCGTGTAAAAGTTCCCGAATCGGTAAAAGTCATCGTGTGCGGTAAACGCCGCCCCAACGTTACTGCAAAGGACTACATCCTCAAACTGCTGGCCATGGAGTACATCCGCAGCGGCAAGGCGCTTGCCAAAGTCATGGAATATTCGGGCGAGGCGATCGAAGCGCTCGGAGTCGATGAGCGCGCCACCATGTGCAACATGGCCGCCGAAATTGGCGGCTTCACCGGAATCGTTGCCCCCGACAAGAAGGTGATCGAGTTCCTCGCGGAGCGCCGTGGAATGAATCGTGCCGAGAGTCAAAAGCTCATAGACGGACTGACGAGCGATCCAGGTGCAGAGTATACCCATGTGATTGAGATGGATGCGTCAGAGATCTATCCCATGGTGGCGACGCCCGGAGATCCCGGCAATGGAAAGTACGTGCGCGATCTCAATACTCCGGTTCCGGTGGAGATCGCGTACGGCGGCACCTGCACCGCGGGAAAAAATGAAGACATGGACATGTACGCCGCGGTACTCAAGGATGCGCTGCGGCAAGGCAAACACGTCTCGCCCTCGGTCCTCTTTTATATCCAATTCGGATCGCAGGACACGCGCGATTATTGCCTGCGCAAAGGCTACCTCGACATCTTTATCAAAGCGGGCGCCAAGGTAATTGAGCCAAGTTGTGGCGCGTGTATCAACGCTGGTCCGGGGGTTTCGACCCGTCCAGATCAAATCGTGATCAGCGCTCAGAACCGCAACTTCCCTGGACGCAGTGGACCAGGGCAGATGTATCTCGCGAGTCCATACACAGTTGCGGCAAGCGCTGTGGCAGGTTACATCACCGAATATCAGCCGGCCGAAGAACGCGAACCGGCGCTGGCGTGAATAACCATTCCCAGCCCGGCGCTCCGGGCGGCGACTCCTTCTTTCTCTGTGCTCTTTGCTGTCCTGCGGGGTTTGATTCGGGGACTTCGAAGTGAAAAAATAATCAGTGCTGATAGAATTGTTATTTCCTACAGACCTAATAGCGCCTTCATATTGACACCCATGGCGCACTTATTGGAGAGATTGCAATGGCATACGTAATCGCAGAACCTTGCATTGGCACCAAGGATACGGCATGCGTCGACGCATGCCCCGTCGACTGCATCCATCACAAGAAAGATGAACCGCAGCACGGCGAAAACACCATGTTGTTCATCGATCCGGTCGAGTGCATCGATTGCGGCGCGTGCGTGCCGGTCTGCCCGGTGTCGGCGATCTTTGCCGCCGACGATCTTCCCGACAAATGGAAAGAATACGAAGGCAAGAACGCTCAGTACTTCGGACGTTGATCAGGCTTTTATACTTTTCGAGACAGCCCGGCCTCTCTGGCCGGGTTTTCGTTTTGAGCTTGAAACGGCCGGGAAGCTGCAGTATTCTGAGATGATGTGTTTCGCCGTTTATTCGTCCTGGAGGGAGCAGCCAAAGTAGTCCGATTCGATCGCAGAAGTGATCCCGGGGCATCCCGAGCGAGATCCCGAGCCTGATCCCGACGTAAGTACTTCAGCAGCCGGGATCAAGTCGGGATCGCATCGCGCAAGTCCATTGGATTGTGAGGCGCGAAAAAAATAATATTTGTTTCAACATCTGAAACGAGGTAGTTCGAAACGGACTAGTTATCGGGAGCCGATCTTAAGCGGGGTTAGGCGATTAAGATCACAGTCGAGGTCAGCGAATCCGGTGCTCAAGGTGTCAGAGGCCATCGTGCTGCGGACCTATCCGCTGCGGGAAGCTGATCTGCTGGTGACGCTGTTTACCCGCGAAGAAGGAAAAATCCGTGGAGTGGCGCGATCGGCCAAGAAGTCAAAACGACGCTTCGGCGGAGCGCTTGAGCCGCTGACGCGAGTCCGCGCCTACTACGATCAGAAGGCTGGTCAGGAACTGGTGCGGCTCGACTCCTGCGATGTAATTGAATCGCCGTTGATGCATGCCATTGATTACGAGCGCACCATTGCTCTGTCCTATGTGGCCGAAGTGCTTGATGGATTGCTGCCCGACCACGAGGCCAACGACGACGTCTTCCGCTTGACGACCTCGGTGCTGCCCCATCTGGAGAACGGCAGCATCTGGATGCCGCTCACCTACTTCGATCTTTGGATCACGCGCCTGATGGGTTTGCTGCCGGAGCTGAGCACATGCGTTGCATGTGGAGCGGAGCTGAACGGGTCGGGGCGTGTCTTCTTTCACGCGCTTGCTGATGGCCTGATGTGCGCCACGCATAAACGGCTGGCGAGCTCTGAAATGTCGCTGGCTTCAAGACAGATCGCCACCGAGATGTTTCGTGCACCGGTCGATGCTTTCGGCGCAGAGCCATGGAAGCGGCAACGAGGCGCCGATCTGAGAAAATTCTTGGCACAGTGCATCGAACGCCACATCGAAGGTAAGCTGGTAACCAGCATCGCGCTAGCCAAGCTGGATTGAGGAGAATTGAGAAAATTTTGTAATTAGGTAATTACTCAATTCTAGGTTCCCATGGCACACCCACCTACATTCCAGGAACTCATCCTCAAGCTCCAGACGTTCTGGGCTGAGCGGGGATGCGTGCTGCAGCAGCCCTATGATCTTGAAGTGGGCGCAGGCACGATGTCGCCTGAGACTTTCTTACGCGTGCTTGGACCGAAGCCGTATCGCACCGCTTACCTTCAGCCCTCACGACGTCCCGCGGATGGACGCTATGGAGAGAATCCCAACCGCCTTTACAAGCACACGCAGCTTCAGGTGATCCTCAAGCCGCCGCCGGACGATGTTCAGGAACTCTATTTGCAATCTCTGGGAGCCGTCGGCATCGATTTGCGCAAGCACGATATAAAGTTCGAAGAAGATAACTGGGAATCGCCAACGCTGGGCGCATGGGGCATCGGCTGGCAAGTGATGCTCGACGGACTTGAGATCACGCAGTTCACATACTTCCAGCAGTGTGGAGGAATCGATCTCGATCCCATATCGGCCGAACTGACGTACGGACTCGAACGACTCGCAGCCTTTCTCCAGGACGTAGACAGTATTTATGACATCGTGTGGACGCGTTCCACCGAGGGCCAGCCAGTCACCTACGGCGAGGTGCGCCTTGCCGAGGAGCTGCAGCTCTCTGTCTACAACTTCGAAGCGGCCGACGTGCAGAAGGCCTGGCAGCATCTGCAACTCTATGAGGCTGAATGCAAGGCCCTGATCGACGGCTACACGGAACTGAAGAAGAAATCAGAAGAGCGCGTTGATGCTGAAGCGATGCGCCGTTATCCGGTGCTGGGCGCATTCGATCTTTGCCTGAAGTGCTCGCACTTGTTCAACATTCTCGACGCACGCGGAGCAATTTCCGTTACGGAACGCGTAGGAGTGATCGCCCGCATACGAGCTCTGGCGGTGGGAGCGGCGAAAGCATATCTAGACCAACAACAACTAGCAGCGCGAGAAGCCGCCGCGTAATTGTGTGGTTGAGAAAAGCCGCATAAGTTAATGGCGAGAGAAAACGAAATGTTGCAAGCGTGACCAAGCACCACAATTAATCCGTGTAATCCGCGCCCGAAGGGTCCGTGAAATCCGCGTAGTGTTTTGCTGTTGTCTTTGATTTTGCCTTTACCCCTAATGCCTGATCTCCTAATCGAAATCGGTTGCGAAGAAATTCCGGCGCGCATGATCGATGGCGCCCGCCAGGAGTTGTCGAAGCGCGTTTCTGATCTGCTCAAGCGAGAGCGCTTACTCAGCGCCGATGGCACAGCCGCGCTCGGCAGCAATGCAATTGGATTCTCAACTCCGCGTCGTTTGGCAGTCATGGCGCGCAACATCGAAGCGCGACAGCCGAATATCGAAGAGCAACTAGTCGGACCGTCCACGAAGGTGGCATTCAAAGATGGAAAGCCCACCCCCGCCGCAGAGGCGTTCGCGCGCAAAGCCGGTGTCGATGTAAGCAAACTCGGAAAGATCACAAATCCCAAAGGCGAATACCTGGGCACGACCGTCGTGCGCAAAGGCCGCACCGCGGCAGTGGTTCTCGCCGAAGCCATTCCCAAGGAATTGAACGCCCTCTATTGGGCGAAGAACATGTACTGGCGCGCCAGTAAGCCGGAGCGCTTTGTGCGCCCGATCCGCTGGATGGTGGCATTGCTCGATGGTGAGGTCCTGCCCCTCCAGTACGCAGGCGTGAGCGCCGGTCATCAATCGCGCGGACACCGAATTCTGGCGCCCGGCAATGTGAAGATCTCCACTCCTTCCGCCTACGCTGCGGAACTGAAGGCGACGAAGGTGATCGCCGATCCCGCAGAACGGGAAAAGCAGATTCGCAAGGCACTCGACGCCGCCGCGCGCGCGATTGCCGGAGCGCGCTGGCGCGAAGACGTTGGTCTGCTCAATAACGTGGTGAACCTGACCGAATATCCGGGCGTGATTCTCGGCAGCTTCGATCGGTCATTCCTGTCACTGCCCGAGGAAGTCCTCGTGACCGTGATGCGCGATCACCAGAAGTATTTCGCGGTTGAAGACGCGAGTGCCAAACTAGCACCGCACTTCCTGGCTGTACTCAACACAGAAGGAGATCGTGACGGCATCGTGCGCCATGGAAACGAACGCGTGCTACGCGCCCGCTTCAACGACGCGCAATTCTTCTGGCAAACCGACCAGAAGACTGCACTTGCGGCGCGTGTCGAGATGCTGCGCAATGTTACCTTCCAAAAAGATCTCGGCAGCTACTGGGCCAAAACGGAACGGGTGCGGAGCATCGCGAAAGCGCTCGCGAATGCTCTGCAGAGTAAAGGGGCATCGGTTGGAATCAAGGCTGCGGATCAGGCTGCGACTCTGGCAAAAACCGATCTCACCACGGAACTAGTGAAGGAATTTACGGAACTCCAAGGCATTGTCGGTGGTCTCTACGCAAAAGCCCAGGGACATCCAACAGACGTCGCTGATGCGATCTACGATCACTATCGTCCCGAGTCGACTGATGATCCCGTGCCGCGCTCGATTGAAGGAGCCCTGGTTTCGATCGCCGACAAAGCCGATAGCATCGCGGGCATGTTTGCGCTTTGCCTTCAGCCCAGCGGCTCTAAGGATCCGTTTGCGCTTCGGCGGCAGGCGAATGGAATTGTCCGCATCCTGGCAGAGCATAAGCTGCCGCTTCTCATCAGCGAGATCTTTAACGCTGCCCTGGAGCAATATCGCGGGTCCGAAGATCTAAAGAGCAAGCTGCGCGATTTGGACAAAGCTCCGCAAGGACTGGCGGCATTCTTCCGCGAGCGCCTGGAGTTCTATTTGCGCGATGTTCGCGGATTTGCCTATGACGTGGTGAACGCGGTCCTCGCCGCCGGAGCCGATGATGTGATCGACGTCATCGCTCGCGCGGAGGCAGTCGCCAGTATTCGTCCCACCGACGACTTTGTCGCTATCTCCACCGCCTTTAAACGCATGAAGAACATTCTGCGTCAGGCCAGCGAGAGCGGAAAGAAGTGGCCGGATGAATTCAGCAGTGCGAACCTGCTCGAACCCGCCGAGCAGGCGCTTGGCTCACGCGTAACCGAGACCAGAACCAAAGTGGAATCTCTGCGCAAAGAGAAACAGGAGAAGCAGGCGCTCGCGCACATCGCGCAGCTTCGTCCGGTCGTAGATACGTTCTTCGACAAAGTAATGGTCATGGTCGATGACGAGAAGCTTCGCGCCAATCGGCTGGCGTTGCTAGCCACTATGCAGCGCAGCTTCTCTACAATTGCAGATTTTTCCGAGATCGTGACGGAGAAGTAGTAGGCTGGCGGCGACTAAGCCCGTTTCAGGAACGCACAAAGCGCAACCACAGCCAGCAACACATCAAAGATCACACCCAGTGGGTGACAAAGTCATACCAAATGTTCAAGCCGACGACGATCGCTACGATGACCCACAAACCTGGCGAGCTCTCAAATTTTGTCTCGTGCAATCTGCCGTTCTCCGTGGGTTTGTATTGAGTTTTGCCTTTATTTTCGCCGAAAGCCGATAGCCGATAGCTTGTTTATTGCACCTTCTGCAGTCGCGCGATCAGCTTCTGAACCAGGTTCTCTTCTGAATCGGACCAGAGCACGCGTCCACTGATAGCGCAGTTCTTCTCGACAGCGGAAGTAAACGCGACGAGCTTCTGCACGTTGGCTTTCACACGCTCTTCACTGAGTTTGTCCAGATCGAGTTCTTCGTGCAGGAAAGGAGTGTCCAGACCAAAATCGATCTCGATGTGGCCATCCTGCTGGAAGGTCCCTTCTTCGAAGTCGGTTCCGTGCACCAGAAACTTCACCGGCTGCGGCGTTAGATGCCACATAGTGTCGAGGCCGCCTCCCATTTCGGGATTCCACAAGTCCCACATAGCATCAAATTCATACGCGTGATCGCTATGTACTTGTTCGCCGGTAATTTGGATTGCCTGCTCCGGTGTGGCTCGATGATCGAACGTCTGCTCGGATATGAGGGGCTCAGTCCAGGAGATCGCATGTGTGCTCACGTATCCGATCCCGGTACGTGTCGCGGAAAAGGGGAACTGCTTAAGGACGCAAAGGGTCCGTGGCATGATCTCGGATTCCGCAAAGCTGGGAAACCAAAGGCTCAGATAAAGACGGTCAGCCATGCTCGGTTATTTTACAGTTCATGTGAGGGGAAAGGCGGAGGCGGCTGGTAAAGAGCGAGGTGGTGCCCGCATTTACTTCACTCGATCCAATCACCCCGATTCTTTGACACTCCCACGCACGGTTGTTAGCATGAAAGCTCGGCTCGGATGAGGTGACGCATCTCTCTCCGCCGTAGTCGTCCCCGTCGTCTAGCCCGGCCTAGGACATCGCCCTTTCACGGCGGTAACACGGGTTCAAATCCCGTCGGGGACGCCAACATCGAAACTCCCTATACGCCTGCCCGAGCGATCAAGTCGCAACGCGGATGTCCGCCGCGAATTTGGTGTAAGCACCGTGACTCGCATATGCACCATAAGGCCTCCACTAGAGTTGACGGCTGCTATCCGGTATATTTGCGAGCTTTGCACCAGAGGAATCAAACATGCAGATAGTTTCCGTGCGATGGATCGCTAGTGGACTAATGCTGATCTTGTCCTTGGTAGCGAGTGCCCAGGTTGCAAAGTATGTGGACCCGTTTTTGGGGACAGAGGGCGGGGGCCACGTCTTTCCTGGAGCGACATTGCCTTTTGGCATGGTAAAGGCCGGCCCCGACATGGGAAACAACAACGGCAATGCTGGTTGGTTAGCCGAAGGTGACATTAATGGATTCAGTCAGACACACGTAAGTGGAACCGGCGGCGGAGCAAAGTACGGGAACATCCTGGTGCAGCCAACGGTCGGGGACGTAAGTTCGATCGGCTATGGATCGCAGCGCGACAACGAGGAAGCAGCGGTAGGTTTTTATCGCGTAACGCTGAAGCGATACAACACGTCGGTTGAAGTTACGGTCGCACCACGAGTCGCTCTCTATCGGTTCACGTATCCGGAGTCTTCGGATGCGAACATCCTGATTGATGCCGGACATTTTCTGAGCAGCGGCCAAAAGCAGAACGAGGACCAACGGCTCAAAGGTTCCTCGATAAGGGTGCTTTCTCCGACGGAGATTAGTGGCTCGAGCAGTGTGACGGGAGGTTGGAACCAACAGACGAGCACGTACACGGTCTATTTCTATGCCGTGACAGATACCCCTGCAAAGTCATTCGGCACATGGCGCGATGGAAAGCTAGCGGTCGAAAGCCGCGAACAACAATCAACCGACGGCGGAAAAACAGGGGCTTGGCTTTCCTTCAGCACTAAATCAGCTCAACCGGTTTATCTCAAGATTGGGATTTCATTTATCAGTGTGGAACAAGCTAAGCGCAATGCGACTGAAGAAATTAAGGGTTTTGATTTTGACGGGACACGCCATGCTGCTGAATTGGAATGGGAGAGCGCGCTCAGCAGAGTGGAACTGAAGGGAGTGGATGCCGAACAAAAGCAAGTGTTCTATACATCGCTGTACCACACCATGCTTATGCCAGTGGATCGCACTGGAGAAAATCCACTCTGGAAGTCTGACGAGCCGTACTTTGATGACTTCTACGCAATCTGGGATACGTTTCGCACCTCCGGGCCTCTGTTGACTCTGATTGCTCCAGCGAAGGAAGCAGCCATGGTTCGAGCCCTCATTGATATTTATCGACATGACGGTTGGTTGCCCGATGCCAGAAGTGGAAACTTCAACGGACGAACCCAGGGCGGGAGCAATGCGGAGTTTCTCCTCACCGATGCGTTTCTGAAGGGGCTGTCCGGCATTGACTGGAATGCTGCTTACAAGGCCGAGCTGAAGGATGCAGAAGTCCCTCCGGTCAATCAATTCAAGGAAGGACGCGGCGGGCTTGAGGACTATAAGTTGCTGGGATATGCAAGCATCGAAGGAGTGGATCGGCCCGGCTCAAAGCAAATGGAATACGCAGCGGACGATTTTGAACTCTCATTGCTGGCAAAGGGACTCAAAAAGACTGAAGATTCCCGCAAGTATCTCGAACGTTCGCGGAACTGGGAAAAGCTCTGGGATGCTGACTTTGAAGATGGAGGGTTCCGCGGCTTCATTCGGCCCCGTCACCGCGATGGCAGCTGGAAAAGTGACTTCACCGCGATGCAGCATTGCACCTGGGGCGGCGATACCTTCTACGAAGGGAACTCCTGGACGTACTCAACGTTTGTTCCCCAGGATGTGGCCGGACTCATTCAGAAGGCAGGCGGTAGGGAGACTTTCGTTCAGCGATTGGACGCGTTCTTCGATGTTCCTGGGCGGTACGATGTCGGCAACGAGCCAGGATTTCTCGCTCCATACCTTTATATCTGGGCAGGAAGGTACGACAAGACTGCCGAGCGGGTTCGCGAGATCATCGACAAGAATTTTCATGCTGGACGCAAGGGAATTCCCGGAAACGACGACTCCGGTGCCATGGGATCGTGGTATGCATTCGGAGTTATGGGAATATTCCCCAATGCAGGGCAGGACGTTTACCTGATTGGGAGCCCTTCAATACCTGAGACAATCTTTCATCTGGGAAACGGGAAGACATTTGTAATCGTGGCCACAAACGCTTCGCGAGAGAACAAGTATGTTCAAGCTGCCGAGTGGAACGGCACATCATATCGCAAGGCTTGGTTCAGGCATGAAGACGTGTTACGTGGAGGGCGTTTGGTCCTGACAATGGGATCTAAACCAAGTGCATGGCCGAATGGCCACCCACCACCTTCGGCTTCCGACACTCAGTGAAGAAGATATTCAGCGAAGAAATGGGGATGCCGACTCCTAAATGAAAGCGACGCAACGCTGGTTCTGCCTACTGTTACTCACAACGATATTGCCAATGGGTGCGATGACCGCCTCAACACCGGCCCTCAGCAGTAAGTACCTTCTTTTTGTCGGCACGTATACGGATAAGGAAAGCAAGGGCATCTACGCCTACCGCTTCGATCCGGTTTCGAATCAGTTGCTCCCGTTGGGACTCGTCGCTGAGACCACGAATCCATCATTCCTCACTACTGACGCCAACGCACGATTCCTCTACGCAGTAAACGAGCTCCCCAAATACAAGGGCGAGGCCAGCGGAGGAGTGAGCGCCTTTGTCATTGATCACAGTAGCGGCCGGCTTTCGCTGTTGAATGAAGTTCCATCTCGCGGCGCCGATCCTTGTTATCTTTCCTTCGACAAGTCGGGACGCTACGTTCTCGTGGCAAATTACACGGGCGGCAGCGTGGCAGTATTCCCCGTGGACAAAGACGGCAGTTTGCGGGCGCCTTCAGCTTTCGTCCAGCATAGCGGCTCGGGCCCGAATCGGGAACGCCAGGAAGGACCGCACGCTCACTGGATTGAGACGTCACCAGACAATCGCTTTGCGCTCGCAGCAGATTTGGGACTTGATGAGATTGTGGTGTACCGATTTGACGCCAAGAACGGCTCGCTAACCAAAAATGATCCACCGTTCGCCAAGCTCGATCCGGGAGTTGGTCCTCGTCATCTGAGCTTTCATCCGAATGGAAGATTCGCCTACGTTGTGAACGAACTGAAATCGACCATCACGGCATTTGCGTATGACGCCAATCGCGGTGCTCTGAAAAAATTGGGAACAGTATCAACTTTGCCCGCAGATTACTCCGGCGCCAATGATGGAGCGGAGATCCATGTTCATCCCAGCGGCAAATTCCTCTTCGTCTCCAATCGCGGGCACGACAGCATAACTGTGTTCTCGATCAATCCAGGCAGCGGCGAACTGGCTCTCGTGCAAGACGTTTCAACACAAGGTAAGACGCCGCGCAATTTCGAAATCGACCCGACCGGCGCGTTCCTGTTCGTGGCAAATCAAGACAGCGGAAATATCGTACTGTTCAGGATCGATCCGCAAACGGGAAAACTGATGGCAACTGGGCAGGTACTTAGTGTGCCCTCGCCCGTGTCTCTCAGGTTCGTCGCCGCACGGTGATCTTCAGCGAGAGCAGAGGCGATGGACATCAGGACCAGTAATAGCAGCGCGCGAAGGACCGAACTCTATGGGGATCCACGGGGTCTCCAAGTCCACAGTCTGATTTTGGAAGGTTGTCGGCGCTTCGGAGAAAGGACCGCGATTGTCGACCAGTCCTGCGATCCAGCGCGGCGCATCACCTTTTCAGATTACGGCGAAACAGTAGAGCGGCTGGGAGCTGCGCTCAGCGCACGATGCCGGCCGGGAGAAGTAATTGCCATCTTCCTCTGCAACTCGTGGGAATTCTGCGCGGCGTATCACGCTGCAACTCTAGCGGGCTGCATTCCGACGCTGCTGAATCCAACATATCGCGAGCGTGAAGTCCGTTATCAGGTGGAGAATTCCGGCGCGGTCGTACTCATCACCGACGGTGCGCAAATCAAAGACATCAACCTGAGCGGATTGAGCACGCTGCGGCAGGTCTTTGTAACGCGGAATGTCGCTGCAGGAGCTGAGGACTTTCGGACCCTACTCAAGCCCACCGCAAATTCCGCAGAAAGCTCGGCAAACGACACGGACGGCCTGGCTGCGCTTCCTTACTCCAGCGGAACAACCGGGCTGCCCAAAGGGGTGATGCTCTCGCATTCGAATCTGATTACGAACGTATTCCAGTTGCTCGCTCCGGGTGAGGAAGCGACTTACACCCAAGATGACGTCACGCTGTGCTGTTTGCCTCTCTATCACATCTATGGACTGAATGTGGTTCTGAATCCCATTCTCGCGGTCGGCGGCTCGCTGGTGTTGATGCCGCGTTACGACGAAGCCAAGTTTCTCCGCTTGCTGCGAGACGAGCAACCCACATTTCTGCCTCTTGTCCCTCCGCTGCTGAATTGTCTATCGGCAGCTGCGGAGCAGGGCAAGTTCCCGCGAGATCACCGTGTGCGCTATACGAAATCGGGGGCTGCCCCGCTCGCTCCCGAGTTGGCGCGACGCTTCACTGATCTCACCGGCATTCGCGTGCGCCAGGGATATGGAATGACAGAAGCTTCTCCGGTAACGCACCTTGGCTATATCGAGCGTGACCGTTATCGTCCCGACTCCATCGGGCATGCCGTCGCGCAGACTGAGTGCCAGTTGATCGGTGGGCAAGATCCATCGCAGGGTGAGCTTGTAATGCGCGGGCCACAATTCATGTTGGGATATTGGAATGCTCCGGAGGCAACTTCCGCGGTGCTGCGCGACGGCTGGTACTGGTCAGGAGATGTGGCCAGCGTGGATGACGAAGCCTTCTACCACATCATTGATCGGCTGAAGGAGATGATCAAGTACAAGGGATTTTCGATTGCTCCGGCGGAAGTAGAGGCTGTGCTGCTCGAACATCCCATGGTGCGCGATTGTGGGATCGTTGGAGAGAAAGACGCGGTTGCTGGAGAGATTCCGTGCGCGTTTGTTGTCCTCCGCGATGAGAATCCGGGCAATGCCAAGATTGCTGATGAGTTGTGTGGTTTTGTGGGCGAGCGTCTAACCAGCTACAAGCAGCCGCGCCACGTGCGCTTCGTGCCTTCCATACCAAGAACTCCATCGGGAAAGATATTGCGGCGCACGTTGCGCGAAACTCTGTGACCCAAGCCTAGATGGCTAACCCGAGCGAGCCCCGATGGACCAGTTCGCCTGATTCGTCAGCCCAAGAAGTTCGGTTCGGGATGGCGAGGCTCTTGCATATACTGATTTGCTGTCCCATCCACCTCTGAGGTTCACGTTGCGCCGTCTTGCTCTCGCATTCGCTTTGCTCATCGCCCCGTTTATCTGGGGCGCATTCCTTTTCCAAAATCAAACGAAAGCTTCCGACAAGCGGCAACTCATGCGCGCCAACAATTTGGGCGTGGCTTACCTGAACCAGCAAAAGCTTGAAGAGGGGCTGAAGCAGTTCGAGCAAGCGGTTGCGATTGATAAAAACAGTGCCACGGCGCAACTCAACCTTGGAATCGCCCTGCTGAATCTCTCGCGTGTTGCCCCATCGGATGAAGCACTGCGTCGTGCGGCACAGCTTGAGCCCAAGAATCCGGCGGTCTGGTACAACCTTGGACTGCTGCATCGGAATAACGGACAAGCTGAGCAGGCCCTGACCGAATTCGAGAAGGCTGCGACTCTCGCTCCCAACGACGCGAACACCCACTACTTTCTTGGCGACCTGTATGCCCAGCAGCAGAAGTATGCGGATGCAGAAAAGGAATTTCGGCGCACCGTCGAAATCGACCCCTTCAGTGTCTCCGCCGAGTTCGGATTAGCGCGCGCGCTGCAGCGCCAAGGCAAAACCGCCGAAGCCAAGCAACACTTCGAGCGCTTCCAGAAATTGACGCGAGAGAAGCTCGGTTCTCCAATCAGCCAAATCTATGGCGAGCAAGGACCGTTGTCGCTCGCCAAAGTGATTCCCGGCGAGCCTGCTGTTCTGGCCGCAATTCCTGTCCGCTTTGTTCCCGCAACAGAGGATTCGGGATTGCCGGTTTCCGGCACAAGCGCGGTCGCGCCTCCCCCTCCGCAAGACGCAACAGCGCAAGGCCCCGGAATCTGCGTTTTCGACCTTAATGGTGATGGCCTCCCGGATGTTCTGCTGGCGAGGAGCAATAGGAACGAGGGCCACGTTTCGTTCTCTGTAAATCTCGGCAAAGGTCGATTCCAAGACGCAACCAAAGGCTCAGGATTGCAGGATGTCACCGGCGCGATCAGCTGTGGTGTCGGCGACTACGACAACGACGGCAAGCCCGACATTGCGTTCACGACCATCCATGGAGTTCTGCTTTTTCACAATGACGGAAACGGGAAATTTACCGACCAGACCAAAGAAGCTCACGTTCAAACTGAAGGCAACTTGTTGAGCGTGACGTTCGTCGATTACGACCACGATGGCGATCTCGATCTATACGTCACACATTCGACGGGCAGCAACGTTCTATTCCGGAACAACGGAGATAACACGTTTACTGACGTGACGGAGCAAACCGCCCTCCAAGGCAGTGGAGCCGGCGTGATGCTGGCAAGTGACGTGAACAACGACCGAGCGATCGATCTGGTGCTCACTTCGGAGCATGCCGCGCCCAGCGTTCAGATTAATGAACGAGAGGGTGCATTTAAATCCGAGCGTCCATGGCCGAAGCAGATACCCGAAAAAACGGTTGGAGTAGCTGCTCTGGACTTCAACAAGGACGGATGGATGGATTTTGCTTTCACCCACGCCGATGCTCCCGGAGTGACACTCTGGAAAAATGCAGACGGAAAGCACTTCGAGGAAGTTCCGCTGCCGCAGGTGCGGTGGAAGCAATGTTGGGGAATCGCGGCGATCGATTTTGACAATGATGGCTGGATCGATCTCGCAGTTGTCGGCGAAACAGCAAATGGCGGCGAGATCCGCTTGTTTCGGAATCTCGGTCCTAATGGCTTCAAGGATGTCACAAGCGAAGTTGGCCTCGATCGCATAAAGCTTCAGCAGCCGCGCGCACTAGTCGCTGCCGACGTCAACGGAGATGGCGCTTCCGATCTGTTCATCACACAGCAGAGTGGCGCGCTGGTAGTGCTGCGCAATGAAGGCGGCAACAAGAACCACTCTTTGCGTCTATCGCTGAAAGGACTCAACGATAACAAGAGTGCCTTCGGAACCAAGGTAATGGTTTTCGCCGGCGAATCGCAGCAGAGATGGGAAGTCGCAGGCAGCAGCGGATACCTGTCGCAGGGGCCAGATGAAATCATTGCCGGGCTTGGGCAGGAGCCGCGAGCCGACGTTGTGCGCCTCCTCTGGCCTACTGGCGTGTACCAGGATGAGATTGATCTTGCAGCGAACGAGCCGCACGAACTGCTCGAGATCGACCGGCGCGGAAGTTCCTGTCCGGTTTTATTTGCCTGGAATGGAAGCCATTACGAATTGATTAGCGATGTAATTGGCGCGGCGGTCTTCGGGCACTGGATCGCGCCTCACGAGCGTGATCTGCCCGATCCCGACGAATACATCAAAGTCGACGGTTCGCGCCTGCAGCCGCGCGACGGACTCCTTAGCCTCACGTTCGCCGAGCCTATGGAGGAGGTCAACTATCTTGATCAGGCTCGCCTGTTGGCGGTGGATCATCCGGCCGATGTTGAGATCTATCCTAACGAGCGATTCGTTGCGAATCCGCCGTTTCCGGAGTTCAAGATCATCACGGTGCGCAACGCACATCTCCCCGCGGGTGCGTGGGACCACCTCGGCAATGATGGGCTTCCTGCGTTGCGCGAGCACGATCACCATTACGTGACCGGGTTCAAGCTGCTCCACTTCGCCGGCTTCGCCGAACCGCACTCGCTCGTGCTCGATCTCGGAGAGTGGGACGCGTCTCGTCCGCTGCATCTCTTGCTGGACGGATTTACCGAGTACTTCACTGCGAACTCGATGTATGCCGCCAGTCAAGCGAATCTCACAGTGCAGACTCCCTATCTCGAGGCGCAGCAGCCAGATGGAAGTTGGAAGCGTGTGATCGAAGACATGGGATTTCCGGCAGGACTGCCGCGCACGATCACCGTCGATCTGACTGGGAAGCTCAAGCCGGGCACGCGCAAGGTTCGCATCGTAACCAATCTTCAGATCTACTGGGACAAGGCGCTGGTGGACAACAGCTTCCCAGAACGGGACGTTCAGATTCGCGAGGCTCCGCTAGCAGCTGCGCGCCTGCACTTCCATGGGTATCCGCGAGTCGACGAGAGCCGCTTTCCCGGCGATTTGAATTATGACTACCAGAACGTGAGCCTTACCGGCCCATACGCCCGCCACGTCGGCAATTACACGAACTATGGAGACGTGCTGCCGTTGCTCAAGGCGGCCGATGACAAATTCGTGATTTTTGGCTCAGGCGAAGAGGTCATACTTGATTTTGATGCAATGCTCCTGCCGCCTTTGCCTGCAGGCTGGAGGCGTGACTATCTCTTCTATGCCAACGGCTTTGTCAAGGATATGGATTTCTATGCAGCAGATGCATTCACGGTAGCTCCACTGCCTTTCCATAGGATGGGGACCTATCCACGTCCACCTCACTCGAAATACCCATTAGACGCCGCCTCCCTGAACTATCTCCTGGAATACAACAGCCGGTACCAATCTGGGAATGGCGTGAGCGATTACAAATACGACTATCCAAAGTAGAGAGCCGGCACGCTTTGTCTACGCCGAGGATGCCTAGCTTTACAGGCTTAGCCGGACGACACTGCTGTTCTGCATCATGGGCGCTGGCTTGCGCGGTCCAATCACTTGCTCCAGGCGAGCGGCAACCTTCAGAACCAACTCTTCCGCGTTCGGCTGCCCTACGATCTGCACTCCAATGGGCAGTCCTTGTGTGGATTCTCCTACTGGCGCCACCGCTGCTGGATTTCCGAGAAGGTTGAGCCATTGCGCGTAGCTCATCGCGTTCATGTATCTCACAGGCTTGCCGCCGATGCTCCACTCGCGCTCGCCATGTCGGAATGCCGGCACCGAACAGACAGGACAGACGAGGATTGGGATGCGGGACATCTGCTCCATCAAGCGAAGTCGCAGTTGGTCGCGTCCAAACCACGCCGCAAGCAGGTCGTCTTTTGTAGGTGGACGGTCAGAGTAGGTGAGGATTGTACTGGTTTCGTTTTCCCGGCCCTTAAACTCCGGCGCAAGCATCTCGGCGGCAAGACGCACGAAGAGCGTCCACCAGTGCTCGCGAGCTTCGCTCAGCACGTCAGGCAAACACGGTTCCACGCGCAACCCGGAATCTCGCAAAGCAGACACCGCCTTCCGCACAGCCGCGCTAGTCTCGGGTGTGACTGGGACATCAGGATGCTCTTCGAAATATCCGATGGTGATGTCCTTCAGCTCGGCGTCATCGACCTTGCGGAGCGAGATGGGAGATGCCATTGGATCACCCGCGTCAAAACCAGCCACCGCGCGGAACATCACTTCGAGATCCTCTATTGTGCGAGCCATAGGACCAACTACACCCAAGAGAGCGAAGGGGCCGCCACTCTCGGGCCAGTGACCCGTAATGGGAATACGGCCGGGTGTCGGCTTCAACCCGCAGATCCCGCTGAAGTGCGCGGGAACGCGAATCGATCCGCCACCGTCACTGCCGATTCCACCGGCACAGAGTCCAGAAGCTATGGCGGCGGCTTCTCCTCCACTCGAGCCGCCGGGAGTGCACGAGAGATCCCACGGATTGTTGGTACGCCCATAGAGTGGATTTTCAGTCTCATAGGCCATGAGCATTTCGGGAACATTGGTGTTGCCCAATATGATGGCACCAGCTTTTTTCAGTCGTTGCACCAGCACTGCGTCTTGCTGTGCGACCATCCCGCGTCGCGTGGGGCTCCCACATTCGAAGCGCAGGCCATTGACTGGAATCGAACCCTTGATACTGATCGGCACGCCGTGCAATGGACCAAGCTGATCCCGACCCACCAGAGCATCTTCAGCAAGCTTGGCCTCAGAAAGAGCAGCTTCAGCTCGCAGTTCGATGAACGCGTTCAGCTTGGGATTAAGTTCACCGATGCGATCAAGATGAGTATGCACAACTTCAACGGGTGAGAGCTTGCGGGAGCGGATCAGTTCCGCCATCTGGGCTAGAGAGAGTTGGTGAATTTGCATTCCCGAGACTATTGCAGGAAGTTTCGTATCAACTTTGCGCCATCGGGAGTGAGCACGCTTTCAGGATGGAACTGCACACCTTCGATCGGCAGCTCACGGTGACGCAACCCCATAATGATGGTTTTTCCGTTTTCCTCACTGCGAGCGGATATCTCGAGTTCTTTCGGAAGATTCTTCTCTTCGACGATGAGCGAGTGATAGCGATTGGCGACCATTGGGGAACCGACGCCACGAAAGATCGTGCGGCCATCGTGCTCCACCATACTCGTCTTGCCGTGCATGATCCGGTCGGAACGAACGACGCGGCCTCCGAACGCGGACCCAATTGCCTGGTGACCGAGGCAGACTCCAAGAATGGGAATTTTACCGCCGAGATGACGGATCAGATCCACTGTAATCCCAGCCTCATTTGGGGTGCGCGGTCCTGGAGAAATCACGATTTTCCGCGGAGCCATTGCCTCGATCTCCTCGACCGATATTTCATTGTTGCGGCGCACTTCTACCTCTTCTCCAGTCTCCCCGATATATTGAACGAGGTTGAAGGTGAAGGAATCGTAGTTGTCGAGGACAAAAATCATACAAGCTGCTGACTACCAGCTCCTACCTACTGGCTCCTGGCTACTAGCTTAACTGTTGTGCACAACAACCGGTCTAAGCGTCTAAGGAAGCAACGGGCATTGCCGTCTCATCCCACATAGTGCTTCCATTCGCGACTAGCCGGTAGCCAGCAGCTAGCAGCCAGCAGCTAGTACCGAGCAGCTATTCGTAATTCCTCGCCATCCCCACTGCTCGCAGCAGGGCCTTCGCCTTGTTCAGACATTCCTGGTATTCCATCTCGGGAACGGAGTCCGCAACGATGCCTGCGCCGGCCTGAAGGTAGGCGCGCCGACCTTGCATCCACATGGTGCGGATGGCAATGCAGGAATCGAGGTTTCCGGCGAAATCTGCATACAAGACTGCGCCGCCATAAATGCCACGACGCACTGGTTCGAGTTCATCGATGATCTCCATAGCCCGCACCTTGGGGGCACCGGTGAGGGTGCCCGCCGGAAATGCGGCAGCAAGTGCATCCATGGCGTGACACTCAGGGCGAAGCTTGCTCTCGATTGCGGAAACCAAATGCATCACGTGCGAATAGCGCTCCACAAACATGAAATCCTTCACTTGCACCGAGCCATATTCGCTAACTCGTCCCAGATCATTGCGCCCGAGGTCGACCAGCATGACGTGTTCAGCGCGTTCTTTTTCGTCTTCGCGCAATTCCTGTTCCCAGCGCCGATCCTCGTCAGGGTCGGCGCTCCGCGGACGTGTTCCCGCAATGGGACGATATTCCAGCTTGCGTCCATTTACCCTCACCAGCATCTCGGGAGAGGAACCCAGTACTTGAACGCTGCGAGTCTGCAGAAAATACAAGTAAGGCGACGGGTTGATCATGCGCAACGCCCGATAGATTTCGAATGGGGGAACTCCAGGCTCGAGTTCCATGCGTTGCGAAAGGACAATCTGGAACGCGTCTCCTGAGCGAATGTATTCCTTTGCCTTCAGAATGCTCTTCAGGAAGGTACTTCGTCCGGTAGTCTCCTTCAGTTTGTAGTTTTCTTTGCGCGGCCTCACGCGCCGCCGTGGGACTCCGCGTGCCAGCTTCCGCTCAAGTGCCGCGATGTCGCGCAGCGCGCGTTCGTATGCTGCTTTCGGCGCTTCCTCGCGAACATCAGCGACGGCAATTATGTGGATCTGCTTGCGCAGATGATCGAAGGCAAGCACACGATCAAAGAACATCAGAAGGCAATCGGGAACTTTGAGGTCATCGCGGGCCGCGCTTGGCAGTTTCTCCAACTGGCGAACGGCGTCATAGGAGATAAATCCAACAGCGCCGCAATTGAACGGAGGCAAATCCGGGAGAGTGGCAGGCTTGTGTTCTCGCAAAAGCTGAGCAAGCGTTTCAAAGATTTTCCCCTGACTGCGCTCAACATTACGGCCGCGTCGCAGCGTAATCTGCTCTCCACGTGCTTCCAGCACCATGTAGGGATGCACACCCAGGAACGTGTACCGTCCGATGCGCTCGCCTCCTTCGACCGATTCCAGGAGAAACGATTCCTGCTCCCCCGCCGAAATGGTGAGAAAGGCGGAAACGGGTGTGAGCAGGTCAGCCATGATGGTCTTCACGACCGGGACCAGGGTGGCACTGCGCGCGAGATCTTCGAATTCTTTGAGTTGAGGCCGGAGCATGAAGGGGAAAAGAGGCGATTATACGTGGTGCTCGTGGAGAATTACCGAAGTAATCTTGCCGAGCCCTGCGTCGTGCATACAATGATTTGGACGAGTCAGCCCCGTCATGTCTCCTTACTTAGAAGAACAGATCGGACCTTTAATCTCCGCGGCCGGAGTTGGCTGGGCGGTGTATCACGGCACCTACGTGGCCCACAATATCGTCGAGGGATTCACCGCCGTGTATTTGACATCTGGTCCCCTTGAGATTTGCGCAATCGGCATTCTGATCTGGCTGCATGGTAAATGGCGCCGCGCTACGAGAGTGGACCGGTAGCAGATTGGTGATTTCCACATCACCAAATCGCGAACTCACCCCAATCACCAAATCTTAGGTCGCCCGCTGCTGACCTCGTGATTCATCGAGCGTCACATTGATAGTAAGCCGTTGCTTCCCGCGATAGACCACCACCTTTACGGTGTCTCCTGCGTGATGAGTGTCGAGCACGTTAGCAATATCCTGCGGCGTTTCGATGTCCTGCGCCTCGATCTCCACGATCAAGTCGCCGCCCAGGTAAATGGGAGTGTTGCCGAGATATCCCCGTTCCCGTCCGCCACGCAATCCAGCGCGATCTGCGGCGCCTCCGGGAACGACCTGCTGAATTAACACCCCCGCATCCGCAGCGAGTCCCATTTGGTCGGCGAGTTCGGGTCCGATGGGGAGCAACCCTGCGATTCCCAAACTGGGGCGACGAATCCGGCCAAATTGCACGAGATCGTTGAGTACCGCTTTGGCTGCATTGATGGGAATAGCGAAGCCCACGCCCGCACTTTGCTCCGCACCACCAGTAAGAATAAGGCTGTTGATGCCGATCACCTCGCCACGCGAGTTCAGCAGCGGCCCGCCGGAGTTGCCGGGATTGATGGCAGCGTCGGTTTGAATGGCCTGATCGATGGCGCCGCCCTCGGGTCCGCGTATTGAGCGAATCGAGCTAATGATTCCACGCGTCATAGTCCCGCTCAATCCAAAAGGATTGCCGATCGCGTACACCTTCTGTCCCACCTCAAGCGTCTTGGAGTCTCCCAGCACCGCGGGTGAGAGATTCTTCGCGGCAATCTGGATGATCGCAAGGTCCTTCTGGCGATCAGCGCCGATCACCGTGGCAGGATATTTCTTCTTGTTCCAAAGCGTGACCTCTACCTGGCGAGCACCGGCGATGACATGGTTATTGGTGAGGATGTGGCCCTCGCCGTCGATGATGAATCCCGACCCCTGACCTTGCTGCGGCACCGCTCCGTAGAAGAAGTCGAACGCAACGGCCGTAGAAGTGATATTCACCACTGTCGGAATCACCTTGTGATATACGCTGACGTTGTTCTGCTCCTCCGCATCCAGACTCGGAGGGGCGGCCGCTTCGGTTACGTCGATCTTTGAAGGACGCATACCCGCAGCATCGTCAATGGATGGCGAGCGCAATGAGCTTCCGCGCCCGCCATGGGTGGTCACAAGATAAAAGCCAAGTACGAGGACGAACGAAAACAGAAGCGGACGTAAGGTCTTCATAAGCAATTCACGAATTTGAGGCGCCGTGTTTGGCGGAGGCGAGCACCCGTAGCTCTCTGGATATTCTATGCACCTGGCGCTCGGTTTCAGCCAGCGTACTCGAGTTGTCGATCACATAATCGGCCGCAGCTATCTTCTCGGCCTCCGATAACTGTGCGCCAATTCGCGTCTCTCCCTCTCGCAAAGCGTTGGCGAGCTCCGCTTCGTTCTGCGAATGGGCTCCGAGCACGCGCGCAGCGAACCGTTCCAGCTTCTGCTTTGGCTCGCTTGTAACCACGATGAGCTTGTCGAAGTGCTTGCCCAATCCCGCTTCGAGAATCAGTGCGGCCTCGAACACCAACAGCCCGCGCGGGTCGAACTCGGTCATTTCTTCGAACCAGCGTTCGAGCCTTGCAGTGACCGCCGGATGCACGATCCGGTTCAGCTCTTCGATCCGGCCTTCTCCGAATGCGACCTCAGCCAATTTCGCACGATTGATGCTCTTATCGGCATTGAGGATTGAGCCGCCAAACACTCGGACAATCTCGTCATACACGGGCTGGCCGGGTTGCATAAGCTCACGCCCAACCTCGTCGGCGTGCATTACGTAGGCGCCGCGCCCGGCAAACATCTTCGCAACAACGGTCTTACCGCTGGCTAATCCGCCCGTGAGTCCGATGCGCAACGTCATTGCACGGCCAGACCCCTGCGCATGCGTGCGGCTTTCACTGTGTTCGCCATCAGCATGGCAATAGTGAGCGGGCCAACTCCGCCCGGCACCGGAGTGATTGCGCCGGCAACTTGAGCTACCTGAGGATGCACGTCGCCAACCAGCGTTGAGCCCTTGGCCGCAAAATCGTCCAGGCGTTTGGCGTCGCCGTCGAAATATGCCCGGACCTTCTCTTTGTCCATCACGCGATTAATACCCACGTCGATCACCGTAGCACCCGGCTTGATCATGTCTGCGGTCACCATTGCCGGTTTACCAATGGCCGCAATCACAATGTCAGCGGTGCGCGTGAGAGCCGCCAAATCCACAGTGCGGCTATGGCAGATCGTCACCGTTGCATTGGCGTTGATCAGCATCATGGCGATGGGCTTGCCCACGATGTCGCTACGGCCCAGAACTACAGCTTTGCGACCGGCAATCTCGATTCCGCTACGCTTGAGTATTTCCATGACACCTGCGGGAGTACATGGCGTGAGTCCCTCGCGCTGGGTTGAAAGATATCCGACGTTCAAGGGATGAAAGCCGTCAACATCTTTCTGCGGGGAAACGGCGAGCAGTATGCGCTTTGTATCCACCTGCGGGGGCAGCGGAAGCTGCACCAGGATACCGTCGATATCTTCACGCTCATTGAGGCTGGCTATCAATGCAAGCATCTCGCCAGTTGTGACCGAATCGGGCGGCGAAAGTTTGTCACTTTTGATGCCGAGCTGCTCGCACGTGCGTACTTTGCTGCGGACGTAGATCTCTGAAGCTGGATGGTTTCCCGCGAGCACAGCTGCCAACCCAGGGTGGATCCGTTGCGCGGCGAGTTCCCTGACCCGCGTTGCCACTTCGGCCTTGATTTGCGCGGCGATGTTTATGCCATCAAGAATGGTGGCCAATGCGAGACTGTCTCCAGACCAATAAAGACAAGTCTAAATCAGACTTTGTGCAATTCTCGATCGCATATTAATCGCGCTTACATGCGCACCAAGGTGCGACCACGCTTGACCGTGGCGCAGCGCGGATGCAATACAATCATCCCGTGCCTCTCGCTCAGGAACTGCTCGAAATCCTGGTCTGTCCGGTTTGCAAGCAGGCGGTAATGCTCACCGCTCAGGGAGATGGGCTGAGATGCTCAGGTTGCCGGCGTGTGTATCCCATTATCGATGACATTCCTGTAATGCTGGTGGACAGGGCCAGGCAGGAATAGCTAGCGCTTACGCCAGCTCTTACCCGCATCGGTGGTAAGCCAAGTTCCATCCACTGCCATTACTGAAAGATTGTTCTTGCCCGCGAGGTTCAAACTCCTAATCGGACTTTGCCATGGACCGCTGACTCTGATCCATGTCTCGCCCGCATCAGAGCTGTGAAAGAGTACAGGCGTTGCGATATTTGCTTGCGCTCCCGCAGCCCACACTTCAATGCCGTTGGCAGCGACCGCGCGGACGGTTAGGCCAGGCACAGGTTCAACCGTAGTGACAGCCCCATTGGCGGAAGAGCGCTGCAGTTGTCCGGTCCCGGAAATATTCCACGCAACGAATTGCTCACCTTCCAACGCCGAAGTCTTAGCTGCCGGCAGGCTCCCAATAGCGGCGGAGCGGAGTGCTTTGGCTGGCGATGGCGCTTGAGTTTGCGCCAGTCCTCCTTCTAAGCCACCCATGACCCCGTCTCGTTGTGCGGAGCTCTTGTCATTCGTGGGCGCCACGGGCGCGGATGCCTCCACGTCAACTGTTTCTGTGGCAGAACCCACACTCACGGGTGGACTGATGGGTGCAGCAGAGGCATTGGCTTGCAGCACAGAGTTGTCATCGCGAGCGCCGGATGCTTTGTCGTATCCGGGCCGCGGAGAATTGGAGAAGCCATTGGCCAAGGTCGTTGCCGTTCGGTCCTTTTCTTTGCTTCGCCGCGCTTCGTCCAAGTTCGTAGCAACCGTATTGCCTGCTGGGTTCAAATTCTCTCGTTTGATGCTGCCCTTCTTGAGTTCACTGTCACGAACTATCGCACCATCAGCGCCGTTGGTTGACCATGAAAATTCCTTCTTCTGGGAGTTATGCGCTTCGGCTTTCGCTGCGTCGCCCGATCGTGCACCTTGCGAAACTTGTGGGCTCGCGCGTCCAATTACATCGATGGGCGGCGGCTCTGGAAGTGCGGCGGTTTTGGCTTCATGACGATCATCAGCGTGCCTTCCGGTCGCAACCTGGTGTTCGTACGAAACCACGCCTACGCCCACTCCAACGGCCAAAGCCGCTGCAAGAGAAACCCAACGTACCGCCGCAGGGAATGGGAATACCGGCTTGGGTGCTGCTGCCGCTGCTGCATTCTGGGGCGACGCTTCAGGGGTGCCAAGCGCAACGGCGTGGCGGCACTCCGAACATACCGCCAGGTGAGACATGACCTCCCCCCGTTCTCCCGGACTCAACCCATGCTCAACAAAGGCGAGAAGCATATCCGTAGAAGGATGATTGGTTTTTGCCGGCTGAGTCGCCTCGAGCCGTTGTTTCAAGATGTTACTGAGTAGATCCAAACTGCCTCGTTTCTGATCTGTTGGTTATTGAACGGCGAAAATCCAATGCCTTGCGCCGCTATAGGGCCTTAGGAGCTATTTTCAGCTGGTGGTCGGAGCCGTGCCTTAACATCGAGGCCAAGGTCGCGGACGTCAGTTTCAAGCGCCTCGTCCGCTTGCCGGCGGCTCATACCCCGCCGTTCGAGCTCCTTTCTGATGCGTTTGCGAGCGTCCTTTAGCAGCTTCTCCAATTTCCTGCTAATGGTGGATTCATGGACGCCGAGCGTGCGTCCGATCTCCGCAAGCCGTCGCCCGTCCAGGAAGTAGGAAGCAAGCAGATAGCGCTCATCCGGAGAAAGGTTCCCTAGCATCTGATCGACAGCTTCCTTCACCCGCGGGTCGAGTGCTGGAGCGGTCTCGGGAGTCGCTGCCGCAAATTGAGTTCCGTGATCTTCTTCCTCCTCTTCGATGCTCACCAAACGCTTGCCCGCGCGGATCTGGTTGACATAGCTCTGCGACAACACCATGCGCAACCAGCCGGCAAGCGACCCACGCCCGGAATACAGGGCTAGCTTTGAGCGTCTGCCCTCTTCTGGTCCTAGCCCGTAGAGTTCGGCATAAAGAGAGTCGGCCAGTTCGCGTCCCAAGGACTCGCTTCGAGTGACGCTGCGAGCCGATTGGTAAATAGACTCTCGATATTTTGTAAGGAAAACGTCCCAGGCATGCTGATCGCCGGCCACGCAGCCATGTGCCAGCGCCAGTTCGTCGAGCTTGAGTCCTGCCAAAAAAGGTGCGACGCGCTCCTGTGACGCTCCGCGCATTTCTTCCGTCCGAAAGAGCACATTCTGCAGAATCAGAGTGAACTGCTCCCGCGAGAGGCCGTACGCGGAGCCGCCACTTCGAGCGTACAGCTCGGCTGCCTGCTTGGCGTCGATCGGGACTTCGCCGGTAGACCGAGACCGGCTGCTATGGGCGACAGGCATCATGTAACGAGACTTGCGGCTGAGCCGGATGGTAGCAAATTTTCGTGCAAGCCGTTGCCCAACCAGCGTTCTTCTCTCAATGACGAGATAGCTCCCTCTCCCGAAAAGCTTCTCTCGCCGACGGAGGAGAATTATGTCCCAGCGTCTCTTGTTCCGTTTTGGGCTTGCGTCAGTTGTGATGACGCTCGCCTGTTCCTCGTTGTTGTGGGGCGGCAACCCAAATGGAAACTTTAAAGTCCTGAGCCCAATCTCCCACGGCAATCTGACCATCTTCCCTGTTGCTGCCTCTACCACGCATGACACCAGTGATTTCATCACGCTTGATGAAGGCATCCGCTCTGGAGAGGTAGTAGTTACCGAAGCTGGCCGATTGGGCGGGCTAATTCGCGGTCCGCACCGGCGAATTCCGCCCTCCACCGGAGCGCAAGTGAACAGCCTTGTGCTGGTGAACAACTCGAAGCATCCTCTCATGCTCCTTGCCGGGGAGATCGTCACCGGCGGCAAGCAGGATCGCGTTGTCGGAAAAGACCGCGTGATCCCAGCGGAGAGCGATCCGGTTGACCTCGGCGTCTTTTGTGTGGAGCCCGGCCGATGGACGGAAGAGTCTGATCACTTTTCCACGATGAAATCACAGATGGCTCAGCCGAGCGTGCGGAGCAAAGCCATGGTTGCCCAGGATCAACGGCAGGTCTGGGATTCTGTCGGCGTCGCGAACGAGGCTGCCGCTGTCGGCGTTGCAGGAGGTCTAGCTGCCGGCCGCACTTCTTACGCTAAAACCTTTGATGACGAGAAGGTACGCCAGGCGATTGCTGAAGAGGTCGGGCCGGTCGAGCAGTCCTATAGTTCGCTGATGAGGCAGTTGCGCGACCAGCATGCCGTCGGAGTGGAGGTTGCGGTTGGTGGAAGGCTCATTTGGGCTGACATCTTCGCCAGCACTGCGCTGCTCAACAAGTATTGGCCCAAGCTGGTGCGATCCTATGCAGCCGAGGCGATCACCACCCATGGGTCCGCTAAGCCGATCACTTTGGCCGACGCCCAGCAGTTTCTCGATAGAACCGAAGGCACACGGCAGATGATTGAGAGTGAGCCTGGAGTGTATCGCCAGTCAGAGACGATCGCACCCAACTTCAAGCTATTCACATTGGCGTCGTTGCTGCCCGGAACCGGTTTCGATCTTCACATCAGCAAAATCGCGGATGGAGACGTTCCTGAAGTAGGAAAACTTCGGCCGGTGGGAGGGTGGAGCGAGGCACGTAGATAGGATTTTGGAAACAGGTTACAAACGCGAGTTTAGAGGGGGCACCTTGTGCCCACACCGTTGTTCAGTTTGGACAGGACCTCTCTTCATCAATACAAACACCAGGGCACTCGAGAAGTTGCTCTGCCGTTTTCCGCCACCATCGGTCTTTCTGTCCCCTATTCCTTTGTGCGCTGTAACCTGCTTTCCCACTCTCACGAAACCAAGCAGCTGTTGTTTTCGTATAGGAAATATGCGGGTGTAACGAAGACGCGGCACAAAAGTAACAAACAGAGACAACCTTGGTGGTAGCACTCTCGGCACTTACTTTCGTGTGCTTTGCAGAAGGATTCTGCAACAAATGGTGGACCAACTGAGTCTAATGTTGCAGGGAGAAAGTAGGGTCGGAGGTGGCCTGAACATGGTGGAAAAGTTCTCAATCGCCGAATTATCCGCGCTGCGCAACGAGCTGATGCAAAACGGATTGGATTCGTGGCAGGCGGCAGAGCTGTTTCATGTGTTCTTGTCGGGGCGCGGTTATGGAGTCTCGTCGAATGCCGCCATCGATGCCGCCACTCGTGTGGAGGAATCGGGCTGCTCGATCGATGTTCTCCAGCACGAGCTTGAGACCCTGGCAATGGTGATGTAATTAGTCGGGGAAAAAGATTGTTCCGTTCCGCTGGCGGTGAAGCTGACGGACAGGACATGCAAGGACGAGCCGGGCGAACCTGCCCGGCTCTTTGCTTTAGAAGTATTTAGATCTCAGTGTTCCGTTGTCAGTACAAGACGCGAGGTGGGTTTCCCGACTTTACCGAGAACTGACTACTGAAAACTGCCTTCTGATTTATTCGTACCGCAGTGCTTCCACTGTATCTAACTGCGCGGCACGCGTTGCAGGCACGGTTCCGAAGATGATTCCGACTCCCGAAGCTACGAGAATAGCGATAATCGCGGAGAGTCCTGAAACAGGAATCCGATAATCCGTGAAGAATCGCACCGAGAATGGAACCGCCAGTCCGATCAGCGTGCCCAAAAATCCACCCGTCAGAGAGATGAAAACAGCTTCGGTAAGAAACTGCAGGCGGATCTCCTGGCGCGTCGCACCCACAGCTTTGCGAATGCCAATCTCGCGAATGCGCGACCGGACGTTGGCCAGCATGATATTCATGATCCCCACGCCGCTGACCACCAAGGTCACCGTTGCAATCAGTAACAGCACGACGGTAAGTGCATTGGCGGTTTGCGCCGCCACTGACAGCAACTGCGTCAGATTTTCTACGTGATAAACGGATTGGGTTCGATGGCGCGACTGCAGAACCTTATGGATTTCGTCAGTAGCCTTATCTACTTCACTGGCCGAGCCCATGGAAAAAAAGATCTGCTTCACGGCGTCTGTGCCGGTGAAGTACTTGGCCACCGTGTACGGGATGAGAATCGTGTCTTCGGCGATCTCTGACTGTCCGAACGTTTCCACGCGTTCTTTAAACGTCCCGATGATGGTGAAAGGCAAATTGCTGATCTTGATGGTTTGTCCAATCGCCGAATCTTCATTCCCATAAAGCCGGCGCGCGAGCTGGACTGTAATGGTGGCAACCTTAGTGCGCGTCATTGATTCTTCGTTATCGAAGAAGCGGCCCGAAGGAATCAGCAGATTGCGCACCGTCTCGTATTCTGAAGAAACGCCCAGAACGAGCAGATCGCGCTGTCTTCCCTGCCCTACAGAGATGCGATCGTGCAGCTCAACCATGGGCGACGCGGCGATGATGTCCGGCACTGCTTCTCGTACGGCGCGCACATCGTCTTCCGTGAGTTCATCCTTCTGTACCGTGCTGAACGAGGAGTTGCTGCCGCCTTCGTAGTAGGCGTAGATCATGTTGGCGCCGATGGCCTGGATTTGGTTCAGGATGTACTGCTTGCCGGTAAGGCCAATGGTGACCACCAGGATCAGCGATGCGGTTCCGATCACCATGCCGAGAGCAGTCAGAGCGAACCGGACTTTGCTGGAACGGAAAGAATCGACCGCCAGCTTGGCGATCTCGCTGAAGAGCATGGTTTTGGTGGCGCTCTCCAGCGTCAGCTCAAAGGAGCGTATACGATCCAGCCGGCTTGGATGACCGTGCTCGGCTGCGCTTTGCTGTTCGAGTCTCAGCTCTTCAGGGGACATTCTTCGCGGTGACAGAATGGGATGCCGAAAAGCACCCCTGCCGTCCATCCTAAACCGGGCGGCGCCAATAAGTTTCGCGAGATTGGATGTGCGAGCTGACTCGGAAGCTTCACCGGGGTTTTCGTCCCCAATAAGAGGAGATCGGGTTATGGGGAATTTCGCAATTGGGTAATTGAACCTGGCGGAGATCACGAATGATTCAATTGCCAAATTGCCTAATTATTTCAGCTTCTCCGTGTTTCAATAGCTCTTAATGTCCGCCAGCATCATCTTCCACCTCGACATGGATGCCTTCTTTGTGTCGGTAGAGGAGCTGCTTGATCCTTCGCTAAAAGGCAAGCCTGTCATCGTGGGCGGCCCGAAGGACCAGCGCGGCGTAGTCGCAGCCGCCTCGTATGCGGCGCGAAAGTTTGGCGTCCATTCGGCGATGCCGCTCCGTACTGCTGCCAAGCTCTGCCCGGACGGCATCTATCTCGATGGCCATCCTGAGCTCTACCGCGAATACTCGCGCAAAGTTCACGACATCCTCTGCCGCTATTCACCAAAGGTGGAGATGGCCTCGGTCGATGAAGCGTATCTCGACATGTCGGGCACGGAGCGCCTGCTTGGCCCGCCGCTTAAGGCGGCCCAGGATTTGCACGACGCCATCGGTCGCGAGCTGAACCTCAACTGCTCGATCGGGATCGGAACAGCCCGGGTGGTGGCGAAGATTGCTTCAGATCTGGCGAAGCCCCATGGCGTGCTGTTTGTCCATCCCGGACATGAAACACGCGTCTTTGCCGGACTCCCAGTGCGGAAGATGCCCGGCATCGGCAAGGTATCGGAAGCGCGTCTGCACGAGCTTGGCATTCGCACTTTCGCCGACCTGACTGCCCGGCAGGATCTCGAGTCCCATTTTGGTGCTTACGGATCAGCCATGGCGGGCAAGGCTCGCGGAGAAGATGCCGGCGGTTGGTTTGATGAGGAGATCGGTGAGAGTGCTGCCAAATCCATCAGTCACGAGCATACGTTCAACGAAGACACGGCCGACGTGCAAGTGCTGGAAACAACTCTGGCGCGGCTTACAGAAATGGTCGGACGCCGTGTGCGAGAGCAAAAGTTCGAAGCTCGCACAGTCCAGTTGAAACTCCGCTATACCGATTTTTCAACCATCACGCGCGCACACTCGCTTGCCGAACCCACCAACAGCGATCACACATTGCTTACGAACGTTCGCGCCCTCTTCCACCACAACTGGAGGCCGGGAGCAACGGTGCGTTTACTCGGAGTGCACGTCTCAGGATTCGATTCGCACTCGAGCTCCATCTCATTCGACTTTGAGGGTGCGGAGCGGTGGAAGAACGCGCTCTCGGCAGCCGATCGTCTGCGCGATAAGTACGGCGAGTCCACCATCCACATCGGCAGCGCGCTCAAAGCAAACATTCGCGAGCGCACGCATGAGAATCCCGCCGGCGTTCCCGGACGCAGCAAGCAGAAGCATCAGGAGAAGTAGCGATAAGCGATAAGCTTAAGGTATGGCTCTGTGGATGCCGTGTGCGCGTGCTAGTCAGC
This sequence comes from Terriglobales bacterium, assembly GCA_045808065.1. GTDB lineage: Bacteria > Acidobacteriota > Terriglobia > Terriglobales > Acidobacteriaceae > Gp1-AA112. Next base: position 162,437 of record JBJMGD010000033.1, read on the forward strand.
CGGTTTTGACGTCGGCCTATTGCCTATTGCCTATTGCTTATTGCTGGTTGCGCTTGCTCCCATGATCCAGCTCTCCGGCGCAGGCAAGCGCTTCGGCCATAAGCTTCTCTTCGAAAACCTCGACTGGCTTATTACGCCCAACGATCGCGTGGGTGTCGTTGGCGCGAATGGCACAGGCAAATCGACGTTGCTCAAAGTACTTGCCGGCATTGAGACGCTTGACTACGGCAGCATCGTTCGGGCGAAGGGCATCAGCGCAGGATATTTGCCGCAAGATGGCCTTTCTCTCAGCGGACGCACCGTTTTTGCGGAGTGCATGTCTGTGTTTGCCGAGCTGCTATCGATGGAGCGGGAGCTCGAGCAGCTCACGGCGCGGATGTCGGAACTCGATCATGCTGGCAGCGAGTATGCCCAAGTCGCGGCTCGCTTCCACACACTCGAATCGCAATTTCGCGCTCATGATGGCTACGCCTTGGAAGCGCAGGTCGGGACTGTGCTCTCGGGGCTCGGCTTCCACAAAGAAGATTGGCAGCGCGCTACCGAGGAGTTCTCCGGGGGATGGCAAATGCGGATTGCCCTGGCCAAACTGCTCCTGCAACGACCGAATCTCCTGCTGCTCGACGAACCTACCAACCATCTTGATCTCGAAACCCGCAATTGGCTGGAAGGATATCTCTCAACGTATCCGAACGCGTTCGTGCTCATCTCTCACGACCGGTACTTCCTCGACGTAACCGTGAAGAAAACGATCGAAATCTGGAACAAGCGCGTTCAATTCTATTCTGGGAATTACGAGAAGTATCTCGCGCAACGCGAGGAGCGCAAGACACAGCTGGAATCGGCATACCGCAACCAGCGCGAAAAGATCGAACAGCTCGAAGCCTTCATTAATCGCTTTCGTTACCAAGCAACGAAGGCCAAGCAGGTGCAAAGCCGCATCAAGGAACTCGAGCGCATGGAGCGCATCGAGATCCCGCCAGAAGAGAAGACGATCCACTTCCATTTTCCGCAGCCCAAACCTAGCGGGCGCATCGTTGCTGAGTTCAAAGCGGTTGCGAAAAGTTATGGCAGCAAGGAAGTGTTCCGCGACGTGAATTTCATGATCGATCGTGGAGACCGAGTCGCCCTTGTGGGCCCGAACGGCACTGGAAAATCGACGTTGATCCGCATGCTCGACGGCAGCGAGCCGCTCTCGGCAGGCGAGTACGTGCTGGGCCACAACGCCCAGCCCGATTACTTCGCGCAGGATCAATACAAGGTGCTCGACCCCGAGCGTCGCATGTTTGACGATCTGGAGAAAGTCGCGCCACGCTCCACGACGACTGAGCTCCGCAATCTGCTGGGATGCTTTCTCTTCTCCGACGATGACGTTTTCAAGCCGCTCGGAGTGCTTTCGGGCGGAGAACGCAACCGCTATGCGCTCGCACGCATGCTGCTGCATCCTGCAAACTTCTTATTGCTCGACGAGCCCACCAACCACCTCGATCTGCGGGCCAAAGATGTGCTGCTCACTGCTCTTCAGGAATTCAATGGGACGGTCGTCTTCGTCTCCCATGATCGCTACTTCATTGACAAGCTGGCAACCCGAGTCTTCGAAGTCGGGGAGGGAAAGGTCGAAGTCTTCCCTGGCAATTACGAAGACTATCTGTGGCGCAAGCAAGGCGGCGCCATGCAAGCCCAAAGTGGCACAGGCGCCCTCGGCGGTGAATTCTCCGCCACCAACTCGCAACACTCTTCGGCAAACAACGGGGGTCTCGCTCAAGAATCCGAACCAAAGCAGAAGCGCATGAATCCGATCAAGTTGCGCCAGATGAAGGATCGGCTGGAAGAAGTTGAGGAGGAAATCACGAAGCTTGAGACCGGTATCGCTGAATGCGAGCAGGCTCTACAAACTTTCGTGAGCGCGCAGGAGACGGCACGCGTGACAGAATTGCTCGAGACACGCCGCTCCGACTTGAAATCCTTGATGCAGGAATGGGAACACGTCTCTGAACTGATTGCCGAAGAATAAACTCGCTATCACGATTCGGCAATCGTAGCGTTCCTCGCTTGCGCTCGAAACAGCAGACTTACTTCCGCAACTTGAGGCCCCCGCCGTCCAACCCCCAAGTGTCTCCTGCCCTGAATGACAAGAAAATCACGAAGAGCATCAGCAGTGGGATGTGATCAAGATTATTGCCAAGATAGCGCCAGTAGTTGACGTTGTGACCCGGCGCATACCAGGTACAGAGCGTCAGCGCGAGCATGTACACGGCGCCTCCGAAGGAACTCAGGCGCACCCAATATCCGAGCACGAGAGAAATGCCGATCAGCAGCTCGCTCCACGAGACTGCGAGTGCCCAAAGGAACGGATGTGGAAGCACAGAGTGGGTCAGAACCGGTTGTAACCAACTCACTACCTGGTGCTGATCAACATAAGTGCTGATGTATTTTTGGAAGCCGCCATGGACAAACTCTGATCCGACGATCTTGTACTCCGCGAAAAATAAAAAGGTCACGCCCACGGCAATGCGCACGAGGGCAAGCACACGACGGGCGTTTGCGTCGCTCATAATTTTCAGAAGTTATAGCGAGGCAGGCGCGGCGCAAAGTAGCAAGGTGAGTTCGGCCTTTGCCGATCCTTGTGGCACCGCCGGCCGTCGGCTGTGGCTTTGGCAGTTCACAGTAGCGTTGGAAGAGGGATTTCTCTTTGTCGTCTCTGCGCCGGCGCTAGCTCAAAAGGCCATGAACGGCAGCTTGCGCAGCTTGTTCTGCTGGACGAAAGGCTGCGCCATGAATTCGATAATCGGAGCTGCCGCGCGAAAACGACTCATGATTTCCGGCAGCATGCGCCCCGAGGTCACAACGGGACCCTCTATTGTGCTTTCAAAAAACCATTGCCGACGGCGAATCAAGTCCTCTGCCGGATGATCCTTGTCAAACCCCTTGGGCACGCGCGAGAGCTGCTCGCCTTGAAGTTCGCCCATTAGATTGCGCAATGCACGGGCGCTCACCAAATGGCGAAATTCCTGGTGACGTTCTGCCAGAAGATTGCGGACAGCCAGCAATTCCTCGCGCTCCGGCATATACACTCCGGCAAAAACGAGAAGCTCTTTGGGCGTGAAATGGAAATAGAAACAAGGACCGGCAGCCTTTGCCAGAGTCTGAAGATAAAACGTCGCGGCAATGTGCGTCTTGTAAGGGCGCTTGTCTTTGGAGAAGCGGGTATCGCGGTAAATGCGGAACATCGCTTTCCTTACCGGCGTCACGTACCGCGGACAGAACTCGGCGAGCTCGCCGTTTATCGCATTCACTAGCACTTCCAAAGGGGTGCGGATGTGCTCTTCGTAAACTGCTTTGCGTGGCTGGAACCACTCGCGTTTGTTGTGCCGCTCAAGGCCGCGTAGAAACGAGATTGCTTGCGGGGAAAAGCCGGGAAAACGGCGGCCGAGAGCCTGGCCGTCAGCGGTCGGGATTCGGCGTACGGCAAGTGATGATTGCATTGTGGACTTCCGATAAAAGTAAATTGTGTATGGTGCGATTTGCTGAATTGATACTTCGGCGGATCACCCATGAACGTCACTGGCCGAAAGCCGGTAGCCTTCTCAGTACTTCGGCATCTTGGGATCCACTTTATCCGCCCACGCCAGAATCCCGCCAGCTAAGTTCTGAACTTTTCGGAAGCCTGCCTGACGCAGGAAATCGACTGCCTTCCCGCTGCGCACGCCTGAGCGGCAGTGCGCGACGATCTCGCGGCTGGAGTCGAGTTCGTTCATGCGTTTGGGCAGATCGCCTAGCGGAATCAAATAGCCATTGAGGTTGCAGATCTGATATTCGTGCGGTTCGCGTACGTCGAGCACGAAGATATCTTCTCCGGAATCGAGGCGCCGCTTCAGCTCTTCCGGCTGAATTTCGGGAACGTTTGCTGTCACTGGAGCTTCCTCACCGCGAATTCCGCAAAACTCCTGGTAATCGATCAGTTTCGTTATGGTCCGATTCGGTCCGCACACCGGGCAGTCGGGATTCTTCCGCAGCTTCAATTCGCGAAAGCGCATTCCCAGTGCATCCACAAGCAGCAGTCGCCCGATCAGCGGGTCGCCAGCTCCCAGAATCAGTTTAATAGTTTCCGTTGCCTGAATGATGCCAACCAAGCCGGGGAGAATGCCGAGCACTCCGCCTTCGGCGCAGGAAGGAACCAATCCCGGCGGCGGCGGCTCGGGATAGAGGCAGCGATAGCACGGACCATCCTTTACACCGAAGACGCTGGCCTGTCCTTCAAAGCGAAAAATCGATCCATACACGTTCGGCTTGCCCGTCAGGACGCACGCGTCGTTTACCAGATAGCGCGTAGGAAAATTGTCGGTGCCATCCACGACGATATCGAAGTCTTCGAAAATGTGCAGTGCGTTGTCGCTGCTGAGACGCGTGTCGAAACGGACCACGTCCACGAAGGGATTTATTCCTTCAATCTTCTCGGCCGCGGAGTCGAGCTTCTTGCGGCCCACATCAGAAGTGGAATGAATGATCTGGCGCTGAAGATTGGTGAAGTCCACCACGTCGAAGTCGACCAATCCAAGCGTGCCCACGCCGGCGGCAGCGAGATAGAGCGCCAGTGGCGAACCAAGCCCGCCGGCGCCGATGCAAAGCACGCGCGCTGCCTTAAGCTTCTGCTGACCTTCCATTCCCACTTCGGGCATGATGAGATGCCGCGAGTAGCGCAGGATCTCGTCTTTGGTGAGCGCGTTGGATACGAGAGTGGATGTTGCCATGGCGTGAACCTGATTTTGTGATTTTGTGATTTCGCGATTTGGTAATTGGGAAACCCTGATTGTCAGATACACATCACGCAATCACGAAATCACACAATCACCAAATGGACTCCCTCCCGCGATCGACGGAATGATCGACAAACTGTCGCCTTCCTTCACCGCGGTCTTTTCTTTGTTTTCGAGATAGCGTACGTCTTCGTCATTCAGATAGAGATTCACGAAGGCGCGCAGCTTGCCATCATCGGTGTAGAGATGCTTTTTCAAATCGGGATGCGTGCTGGTCAACTTCGCCAGCGCATCGCCGACAGTTGACGCGTGAACTTCCACGGCATCATGTTTGCCGGCGTATTGCCGCAGAGGAGTTGGGATGAAAATTTTCATGGCCATATGGTCAATACTCAATTTCGTGATTTGCTGATTTCGTGATTGAACATCAAAATCACAATAAACCGTCCTACATCGATGCTCTGGCTCAACCCAAAGATTCACGCGCCGAAGCCACCCGCCCGGCCTCTACCCTCACTGTCTCGTCCTCAAAGCGCTTGCTTTCCTCGGTTTCGCCCGCCAACAGAAAGGAGTTGGTGATCTTCGCCTTGCCTTGTTCAACGCTGGTAATCACGTACGAACATCCGATCCAATGTGCCTCGGCCAAATCAGTTTGCGACCAGCGCGCCGGGTGGTCAGGATGCGAATGATAGAAGCCAACAATCTCCAGTCCTTCTTCACGCGCCTGTCGCTGTATGCGGACCAGCTCCTGGGGAGCGATGTGATAGCGATTGTGCGGCGAATCCGAGCGCGTGTTGCCGCAGCGCACAGCTTTTGTAGCCTCGCGGCCATCGTCGGCCGAACGCCCAAGCAGCACGCCACAGCACTCGTGAGGGTAAGTCTCCTCTCCATGCTGGCGGATGGCTTCGTACTCGGGTTGTTGGATCGTCAGCATGACTAACTCGTGGTCAGTGAGGGCGGAACCCACCGTCTTATCCGCACATCTCTCGTACAAGCCTCTCAATGAAGATCTGTCATCCTGAGGCCCGCCATTGCCGAAGGACCTCCCGCGATGCTTAGGACTAATTCGATCTATCTTGGCTTTTCACCGACACCCTGTGAAAAGCCAGGAAATTGCAATCAAGACCGAAGCATCGACGTAGGTCCTTCGCGCAAAACGCGCTCAGGATGACAGCTCATAATTTGGGGAAGGACCGATACCATCATTTGCGAAAAACCGGGCACAGCCGGCGATCATTCCTCCCACAACCGTTCACTCAGATACTTATCTGCCGAGTCGCACAGTACGGTCACTATCACCGCTTCTCCATTCTTCTGAATCCAGCCGGCCTTGTGCAATCGCTGCGCGAGGTCGAGTGCCCCAACCACAGCAGCTCCCGACGAAATCCCGACTAACATGCCTTCCTCGCGCGCCAGCCGTTTCAGCATTGCGTATGCAGCTTCCGTGGAGATCCCGTGGTCCTCATCTGCCAGAGATGGGTCATAAATCCTTGGGACAATCGCAGTCGCCATGTGCTTCAGACCTTCCAGTCCGTGAAATGGAGAATCCGGTTGAAGTGAGATGCATTTGATTTTCGGATTCAGCTCCCGCAGCCGTCGCGCGCAGCCCATGAACGTGCCACTGGTTCCGAGCGTGGCCACAAAGTGAGTGACGCGCCCGTCAGTCTGATTCCAAATTTCGTTGGCCGTAGTCTCATAGTGCGCGCGCCAGTTGGCGTCATTCGAGTACTGGTCGGCGTAGAAGTACTTATCGGGATCGGCGGCAGCCAGCTCACGCGCTTTGCGGATGGCGCCGTCGGAGCCGTCATTCGGATCGGTGAAGACGATCTCCGCTCCATAGGCCTTCAAGATGCGCTTACGCTCCAGTGAGACATTCGATGGCATGCACAACTTCACCGGAAAACCGCGGGCGGCGCCGATCATGGCATAGGCGATGCCGGTATTGCCGCTAGTCGCGTCCAGAAGGGTAAGCCCAGGGCGAAGCTGGCCGGTACGCTCCGCCTCCCGCACGATGTTGAAGGCCGGTCGGTCCTTTACTGACCCTCCAGGGTTCGCCCACTCGGCTTTGCCCAGAATTTGCACCCCAGGCAAACCCGCGGCAATACGCTCGAGTCGCAGCAGGGGTGAATTTCCCACCCGCTCAAGCTGCTTGTTTCCAAGTACTTGGCGGGGGGCTATCGGCATCCGTTGTGGAGTAATCGCACTCACGTAATTTGCTCTGATCCTTTGCCGTATGCGAAAGTAGCCGCTTACCGTTCCACAACGTCTATTCAGAATGTGCGGGAGCGGACAACGAACCGGTTAGCTGAACTATCTACAACAGAGCAACCGGAAACCCGAGCTCCCATAGCCTGCAGGATTGAGGCGAGCGGGAGCGGGAACAGACAGCGAGATCGATGACAAACAAAATTGAAGCTGTGACATACGACCAGGCGCTCGGCTGGCTACGAGATCATCAATTCGATGTTCTGGATGCACCTGGCGTTTCAAATCGTGTATTCCTTAAGAAGTACAACGTCTC
>JBJMGD010000034.1:0-132988 GCA_045808065.1 Terriglobales bacterium
CAGCAGCAGGCTCAAGGACCGCAAGGACAGCAGGATAATGGCCACAACTCTCCGCAACCGCCCGCCAATGCGAACAACGGAGATAGCGGAAACTCAGGCGGATCACATCAGTCTTCACATCCGCCCCAGTCGAATGGAAATGACGGCCAAGGTTCTGGCCAGCAGCAGGCTCAAGGACCGCAAGGACAGCAGGATAATGGCCACAACTCTCCGCAACCGCCCGCCAATGCGAACAACGGAGATAGCGGAAACTCAGGCGGATCACATCAGTCTTCACATCCGCCCCAATCGAATGGAAATGGAAATGACGGCCAAGGTTCTGGCCAGCAGCAGGCTCAAGGACCGCAAGGACAGCAGGATAATGGCCACAACTCTCCGCAACCGCCCGCCAATGCGAACAACGGAGATCGCGGAAACTCAGGCGGATGGCATCAAGTTCCTCGTCCACCTCAATCGAATGGAAATGGCGATCAAAGTTCTGCTCAGCAGCAGGCAGGAAGACCGTCAAGACCAACCGATGACGGAGGTGGCGCTCCGCATCCCACGCAGCCGGTAACTTCTTCGAACGGCCGAAACTATAACTCTGGTTCAGACAGCCAAGTTCCGCGTCCTGCATATAGCGGTCGTGGTGCAGGATCATCGCCTGCGCAGCAGACGCCGTCGACGCCATCGTCGTACAACAATCACTCTGCAGCATCCCCTCCGCCACAGCAAGCGGCGGAACGACCGTCACAACGGCCAGTGCAAGAGTCCCATGCTTCGGCTCCGGCATCGCGGCCCGCGCAGGCACAGCGCTCTGCACAACCCGCATCTCATCCGGCGCCGAATTCAGACGGGGGCAGTTCGCATGGAGGTTCGCAGTTCCAGGATCGTGGCCACGAGAAACCGCAAGACCGTTGATCCTGTTAGCTTGATCAACGTGGACCCGGCCGCCCTCGGCCGGGTTCTTTTTCGAGATTTGGGCAAGCCTACCTTTAGCTTAGGTATCTTTGACCGTCAAACCTCAAAGCTAAACCGCAAACACCCGGGCGATGGCGCCCGGATCCACGTTGATTGCCCGGCGCACAGCAACTCTAGAAAGGCCTGGCTGGCAGTAAGGGAGAAGCCTGAGTAGCTTCCCAAAATGGCACCAACAAACATCTTTTCCATGAAGCACAAGAGTTGCTGGAATGAGAGCGGAAACGTTCCTTTAGCTGGACAAATAACAAATCTAAAGCTCACTGGCCTTCCGTACTGCGGAAATTTGGCGTGAACTGATGTAAAAACTGCTCACACGAGAGCGCGGGCAAATGTAAGTCTCTCATTCTGGAGAATTGCTCGGCGGCACATCGGATGCACTCTGCTCGTGACGGAGAGATATCTTGAAAAAACCGTATCTACTTGTAGCACCCTTATTTGCCAGCCTCTGCATGATGCCGGTCTCGGCATCAGCGGACGACCACCAGGGCGAGCACAACAGCGGACAGCACGTGCGGCGCGACGGTGATCGCGAACGCCGAGAGCATCTGCGACTAGAACGTGAGCGCCACGAGCGGCAAGAACGCGAAGCCCGCTGGCGGCACGAACACCACAACGCTCGTCACGACTTCCATCAACGTGAGGAAGTTCGAGGGCACGGCGCGGATCATGGCCAGAAGCGCGGATGGAGAGGCCACGATCTTCCTCCCGGACAAGAGAAGAAGGACGGCTACAGAAACGATCACGGCCGATAGTTAAAGCGAGTGCGCCGGACCATCTGTCCGGCGCTGCTCAATCCTGCCTACCAGACTTCGCAGCGCTGCTGCGCTGGACGCACCATCGGGTCGCCTTCCTTGCACGCGAAGGCTTTCTGAAAACGCAAAAAATTACATCAATTGCGCGGCAGACTCCAGCACAAATGTCCCCGGAGGGACGAGTGCCTTGTGTCAGATCTCATTTATTGCTGTATTCCGGAGCCTTGAGTGCCTACTGCTCACGAGTGACTGCGTTTCTCCACTCTGGTCCAGGCATCTTTAAGAGCGACTGTTCGGTTGAAGACTGGGGCTCCGGGCTTTGAATCTGGATCGACACAAAAATATCCTAAGCGTTCGAATTGATATCGGCTGCCCGTCGCAGCGTTTGCGAGTGAAGGTTCCAGCTTAGCATCGGCGATTACTTCTAAAGAGTTCGGATTGAGGTTCGCCGTCCAATCCTTTCCTTCCTCCACGTCGTTCGGATCTTCCTTCGCGAATAGATTGTCGTAGATGCGGACTTCGGCATTTACGGCGTGCTCTGCCGAAACCCAGTGAATGGTGGACTTCACCTTGCGTCCATCGGGAGCATTTCCGCCGCGTGTGGCTGGATCGTAACTACAGTGGACTTCGATCACTCTGCCGGCTTCGTCCTTCACAAGGTTCGTGCAGGTCACGAAATAGCCATAGCGCAAGCGCACTTCGCGTCCCGGCGACAGCCGATAAAACTGTTTGGGCGGATTCTCGCGAAAATCATCCTGCTCGATGTAGAGCATGCGCGAAAACGGCACCTTACGCGTGCCGGCGCTCGCGTCCTCTGGATTGTTGATGGCATCCATCTGTTCGACTTTGTCTTCGGGATAGTTGTCAATCACAACTTTCAGGGGCCGCAGCACGGCCATCACGCGTGGCGCACGCTTATTCAGATCTTCGCGCAGGAAGTGTTCCAGCATCGCGAGTTCGATGGTGCCGTTGGTCTTGGACACCCCTGTGGAGTTGCAAAAATTGCGCAACGCCTCAGGTGTATATCCGCGACGGCGAACGCCGGAAAGGGTGGGCATACGAGGATCGTCCCATCCGCGAACATGGCGGTCATTTACGAGCTGAAGCAACTTGCGTTTGCTGAGCAGGGTGTAAGTCAGATTGAGGCGATCGAACTCAATCTGTTGGGAATGGAAGATCCCGAGCTGCTCCAGAAACCAGTTATAGAGAGGACGATGATCTTCGAACTCCAGCGTGCAAATCGAATGTGTGACCTTCTCCAGCGAATCCGATTGGCCGTGCGCGAAATCATAGAGCGGGTAAATGCACCACTTGTTACCGGTGCGATGATGCTCTGCGTGCAGGATGCGGTACATCACCGGATCGCGCATGTTTAAGTTGGGCGATGCCATATCGATCTTCGCGCGCAGCGTGCGCGAACCATCGGGGAATTCTCCTTTGCGCATGCGCTCAAACAAAGCGAGGTTCTCTTCGGCAGACCGTTCCCGATATGGGCTGTTCTTTCCCGGTTCAGTCAAGGTTCCGCGCGACTTGCGAATCTCCTCCGCGCTCTGATCGTCGACATAAGCTTTGCCTGCTTTGATCAACTGCACTGCCCAGGCATGGAGTTGATCGAAATAGTCTGACGCGTAGAACAGGCGGTCTTCCCAGTCGAAACCCAGCCAGCGCACATCGCGAACGATGGAGTCAACGTACTCCTGCTCTTCCTTCTCAGGATTGGTATCGTCGAAGCGCAGATTGGTTTTACCCCCGAACTCAGCCGCAAGGCCAAAGTTCAGGCAGATCGATTTCGCGTGCCCCAGATGCAGATATCCGTTGGGTTCGGGAGGAAATCGCGTCTGCACGCGGCCCTCGAACTTGTTCGTCTCCAAGTCGCGAATAATGATGTCGCGAATGAAGTTCGACTGCGTAGTGGACGATGCCGCCGTGGCAGCAGTCGCAATATCGGAAGCTGGATTGGAAAGATTCATGAACTTTGCCCGGAGAGGAGCCGCGCACCGGGACTGCAATCTTTAATTATGCCGTATGTGGATAAGTAAAGCCGCGCAGAGCACCTTCTCGGAGGCGAATCCAGTACTTCCACCCAGTTCTGCTTTCACCCACTCAGGCGGTTGCGGTCACAGAAACAGTGTGCTGCCTGAAAGCTCGGGTTACAGCAAGCAAGATCAGCAATCCCGCAATGGGAACTACTAACCCAGCGCGCGGCTGTCCGACCCTGCCACCGATTACACCGACGAGGGACGACATGGTGGCGGCCCCGACGCCGGCAAAGGCGAAGCATACGGTGGCGGCAGGATGTCTGGGTCCTATAGACTCCGAAACTTTGGAGATCACCAACGGAAACCCCGGGCCAACTCCCAATCCTGCTACCGCGCAGGCCAGGAGAATCCTGGGGGCATCGACGGCAAAGTACAGACCGAGCACTCCGGCCGCTGCCAGGATGATGGATGTCAGCAAGAGCCCCGGCTCCGACACAACTCGAAGGGCCGCCGGCGCGAGTGCCCTCGCTGCCAGAAAGAATGCCCAGAACGCGATATTTGCGCTGGTCGCAGCATAAGCACTGGAAAAGTTTGGCAACGCAAGACTCGAGGCCCAGCCTGCGATGGCGTTCTCCACGCCGCAAAACAGGAACATAGAGAACGCGAGCAGTGGAATTAGCACGCGAAGATCGCTCCGGTGATGCTCCTTAGCGGAAGGAACAGTCGTGTGCACTTCCCGTGTGGGCATCCTGGTAAACGTCGAGCCGATCAATGCAAGCGCAATCACAACAGCTAACAACATGAGAAACAGATCCAGGCTGTGCGCCACACGCAACAACATCGGACCCACGAGTGCCCCGATCCCCCACGAAAAGTTCAGCAAAGATACGGAGGCCGCGCGTCTCTTCGGATTCGCTTGGGCGACGGCCAGGTTCATTGCAGGTAGCGCGACACCGAGCCCAAATCCGTAGCTTGCTACTGCGTAGCGCCCCAGGTTCCAATCGGCCTGAATCAGCGCGGCAACTCCCAATACGCAAAGTGCGACGCCAGTAATCACGACCAGCTTGAATGTGCGCTTGGAAAGAACAGCTCCGCTGAGCAGAGTCCCAATGGTCGAAGCGATAAATTGCCAAAAAAAGAGCGACCCAGCTTGCTGCGCTGAAATCGACCAACGAACCGAGAGCAAGGGAAGAATTGGACCGAGAAGGGTGGTGACAATGCCGAGTATTACGAACAGTCCGCAAGCGAAAGCGGTGAAAGGCCCGTAAGACCAGGAAGTATGCGGGCTTGATGTTGTTACAGGAAATATCTTTGTGGCTGACGACATCGGTTACTCTCGCGGGCGCTCTTCTCTCGCCGTAGCAACGTTTAGGATTCTTAATCGGTCGCCGCCCGCCTGCTCTTTGTAGAAGGTACGTGCTCAAGATCTTCGAGGACCGAAAGAGGCGGAGCTGCGGTCGATTCACGCACGATCAACTCCGGTTCGACCGCGATGATTTTGGGGTATTCGGCTCCTCTGATTCGCTTCAGCAGTGTCTCAGCCGCGAGCTCACCCATGCGGCGTAAGGGCTGGCGAATAGTGGTGAGGCGCGGGTTCTGAAAAGCAGCATTCTGAATGTCGTCAAAGCCAATCACAGACACATCGCTTGGCACTTTGATTCCCGAATCGAGCAGCGCGCGAATCGCTCCAATGGCCGAGATGTCATTGAAGGCAAACATTGCGGTGAAATGACGATGCTTGGCCAGCAATGACTTGGTCACGTCATACCCTGGCTCCGGAGTCGGCGAATCCACCTGAAGCTGAGTTACCAAATCGGGATCGATGGCCAGTCCCAGCTTTCGAGCAGCGTCGCGGATCGAAGACCAGCGCGTCTCGGTATCTGAACTGAAGGGCTGGCCTTTGATGAATGCAATGCGTCGATGTCCAAGCTGAAGAAGATGTTCCAGCGCCAGCACGGCGGCTCGACGGTGGTCGAGGACCACATTCGTGATCCCCGGCAGCCGCCGGTGGCCAGAAACGACTGCGATCGGCACATTGGGAATGAAAGGCAACTCCGTCGTGTCGACAGCGATAATGCCCTCCACCAACCGCTCCATGAACAACCGCGGATACTGCTCCAGCAAATGCGTTTTGTGACGATGGCTGACGACGAAGTAAAAATAACCCGCCTGTAAAAGGTAGTCCTCAATCCCGGCCAGCACTAGCGCCGCATAACCCTCGCTCACTTCCGGGACGAGCACGCCAACAGTGAAGGTCTGCTGCTTGCGTAGTGAACGAGCGACAAAGTTCGGACGGTACTCGTATTTGGCAGCGGCAGCGAGAATCCGCTTGCGGGTCTTTTCGGGAAAGCGCGCAGCCTTGGGCGTGGAGTTGAGCACCATCGACACCGCCGCAGGTGACAACTTCAGACGCTTGGCCAAGCTGCGGATAGTGACCGCCTCGGTACCTGCCGAACTTGCTCGCTTCGAGTTGCCCTTATGCCGATCCATCTTGGACGTCGAAACTGGGTTCCCCTTACATAGTTGATCTGAGCTACGTCAGAATGAGAGGCCTAATTCGTTCGTTGTACTCACCACACTGATTAGGCCAGATTCCATTGCGAATTACCAGCGGATCCATAGTCCACGGTCTTGACTTTCGCGATTGACTGGTGCTAAAGATGGCGACTTGGTTAATCGATTAACTGATTGCTCGTTTTACTTAGTCCAGGTCTTTTAAGACCTGTGCTCTGCGAGCTGAGAGCCCTGGAGGTTAGGATGTCCCGTCTGCGATCGTGCTGTCTGGCTAGTATCTGCTTGCTGTTGGTTTTCGCCGCTCCGGCCTTTGCTCAGTTCAACGCTTCCATTCAGGGGACGGTGACCGATGCCACCGGCGCGATCATTCCCGGTGCTGTCGTCAAGGTCACTAATCAGGCGACGGGGGTCTCTGCGAGTTCGCAAACTACCGGCGCTGGTGTTTACCGCATTGCGGGGTTGCCGCCCGGCGATTACACGGTCACAGTGTCCGCCCCTACCTTCAGGGATCAGACCGAAACGAACGTGCGCGTTGCGGCAGAAACGCCTCGCGGTCTGAATGTCCAAATGATTGCGGGAGGAGCGACTGAGACGGTCAATGTCAGCGAGGGCAGTACGCCCGACTTGCAAACTGAGAACGCCAACGTGTCGGGCACAATCACGGGGCAGCAGGTGGTGCAGTTGCCTGCCTTCGGCCGTGATCCCTACGAACTACTGCGCCTGGCTCCTGGAGTCTTCGGCGATGGCTCCCGTACTGGCGCGGGAAAAGGAGGCTTCCTTCCAAACAACGTAGGGGTTGGATCTTCCGCGAACTCGCTTTATCAGGTCGAGAACCAGCCGCAGATTTCCGCCAACGGTCAGCGCGTTTCGGCAAACAACTTCACCATCGACGGCGTCGACGTGAATAGTCTTACGCACGGTGGCGCTGCGGTCGTGACCCCGACGGAGGAGTCGATCCAGGAGATCAAAGTCCTCTCGAGCACCTATGAAGCGGAAGACGGTCGCAACAGTGGAGCGCAGGTAAAGGTCATCTCCAAAACGGGAACCAACAGCCTGCATGGCAGTGGCTTCTTCAAATATGACGAACCCGGGCTCAACGCGTTCAATCGATACACAGGTCGACCGGCAGTTCCGGGCGCCACGCCAGGTACATGCACCGACGGGTTGACAACGTTCACGAGATCCGGGACGTTGTGCCCGGTGCGTGTCGACAACAAGCTCCGCAATTATGGCGGCAGCATTGGCGGACCTATTGCCAAGGACAAGGTCTTCTTCTTTTTCGCTTATGAAGGCGAGCACCGAAACAATACTGCCTTTGGCAACAATTACGTTTACACACCGCAGTACCTCAACCTCATAAAGCAGGTGGCGCCGAACAGCATCGCAGCAAAAGTGACATCTCAGCCCGAAGTCCAACCCCGCATTGTCTCGGTATTGCCATCTTCCTGTGCCGACACAACGGCGGGAGCAGGACAGTGTGCTGTGGTCAGCGGGGGGCTCGACTTAGGATCGCCGAATACTGCGGGTACCGGTCCAGGAAATCCTTATCTCTCCCTAGGTGCCCCATCGTTTATTGGAAGCGGGTTGGATGGGGTTCCTGACATCCAAAACGTCGAGATGGCATATCCCAATCCCGGAATCGGCAACCAATACAACGGGCGGGTCGACTGGACTTTGAGCAGCAACCACACGATTGCTGCCAGTACCTACATTACTGCAGGTCAGTCTACGAGTCCCCCAGGCACTGATCAGACGTCGTCGCCCAGCCGAGATGTCATTAACAAACCTTTCAGTCCGGCGGGCACTGTGCTTTGGAACTGGGTCGTTTCTCCAACCAGCCTCAACGAGGTTCGCGTTAACTTCAGTCATTTTGGCTTCAATGAAATTAATACCAATCCGAGTGCAAACTACGGCATCCCCGACGATGAAATTGAAGGCTTGTTCAAGAATGGACGCCGCCTCTGGTTCGGAGTGCCGCAAGGTTCAAACACTCCCGGCCTGATCAGCCAAAATACTTATGGCGTCGGCGACAATTTCAGCAAAACGTTCTCGAAGCACAACCTGAAGTTCGGGTTCGACTATCGCAAAGAGCAGAACAACAATAACCAGGTCGGCTTTGCCCGCCCGCTTTTCTCCACCGTGCGACTCTGGAATTTCGTCAATGACGCTCCCATTTTCGAGCAGAATGAGATAAATCCCGTCAATGGAGCAGCTAGCGCCTCTTTCCGGCATTTCCGCACAAATTACGTCGGCGGCTTTGGTCAGGACGACTGGAAGGCCTCTCCGACGCTGACGCTGAATTTTGGTTTGCGATATGAGTATTACAGCCCAGTTTCCGAAGCCAACGGTCTGCTCAGCAACCTTGTTCTGGCAGGGAATGGGCCCGATGCCATCGCCAATGCGAGGTTAATTACCGGCTCGACGGTTTACTCGGTTGATAAGAAGAACTTCGCACCGCGATTCGGATTTGCGTGGAGCCCAAACAAGTACAAGCAGACAGTGGTATTCCGCGGCGGTTTTGGTATGTACTACGACTACATTCCAGAAGCTGCCTTCGATCCAGCCCGCGATAATCCACCCTTCAGTTCATTACAAGGGAACTGCTGCGGCACCGATAGCTCTCCTTTCGATGCTGGGAAAATTTTGTACGCGCTGGGAGCGTCAAACTCGCCGCTCAGCTATCCCGCAAATCCCGTCTTAGGAGGTGGGATCGATCCAACCACGAATTTTCCAAGGAATGGGACAGCCCAGGTGTACTTCACGCCTCAGAACATGCACATACCATACGTTTACGGCTATTCTCTGGACACGGAAATGCAAATGCCGGCACAAGTAGTCGTGACCGTCGGTTATCAAGGGAGTGATAGTCATGATCTGCTTCGCATCTTCAATGCCAATCAAGTATTTGACACTCCCAGCCAGCACTCGAACCCCTCGTTCTACATCAAGCCTGACGTGGATGCGAATTACAACTCGCTGAACGTTCGCGCGGTTCGAAACTTTGCCAATAATTTCCAAGTCGCGATGAAGTATCGCTGGAGCAAGAGCCTGGACACGGTTTCGTTCGGTGACGGGGCGAACGCGTCGGCGAACGAAACATATCCTCGAAATCTGCGCACTGAGTATGGTCCGTCCGACTACGACACGACCAACTTCCTTCTTATATCGGCCGTCGCCCGATCTCCCTATGTGGGAGGAAGAAGCTCTCTGGTGGGCAAGATTGTTGGAGGCTGGGAATTTAGCCCGATTTACACCTTCCATACGGGATTCCCGTGGACGCCGGTAAGCAATAACTGCATCAACACGCCGGGGCAGGTGGGGATTTGTCCGATCCGTCCAATCGCTTACCTTGGTGGCGCAGGCATGAGCACGGACAACAGCGCCCTTATTACCGGCGCGAACTTTCCAGGTGGAGGGTTAAACTTCTTTAACCCTGGGCCGAACAACTGCACGCCAGCGACGTGCGCACCGGGAGTTGGCCGTAATTCCTTCCGCGGTCCGAATTATGAGTCGCTGGATTTGGCCTTTGGTAAGACCTTCCCATTGTCGTTCGTGCGCGAGAGTGCGGATTTGCAATTGCGAATGAATGCATTCAACGTCTTCAATCATCTGAACCTGGCACCTTACGGATTCAACACGCCCAGCACGATCATTCAAGACCCGAATTTCGGTACGCCAGGTACCACGACGGCATTAGCAGGACGTGTGATCGAACTCCAGGCGCGGTTCCAGTTCTAACGATTCCTTCCCAGCGGGTGCCAGCTTCGGCTGTCGCCCGCACTTTGAAGCGACTACATTGTGAAATGCCCGAGCGCGTCCCGTCTTCAAACCGAAAGGAACGTGGCACGGGCTCATGGAGTGTAATCGTAGACACGGAGACGGTTTTCGAGCCAGCATACAACCGGCCCACGTCGTCCGGCGCTCCGCTCAACCTCGGCTCGCTGCGATAATTCCCGGAAATACCGTCGTCTATTCTGGCTTGAATCCGACTTTCTGCATGGCAGATTTTGCTTCGGGGTTCTTCAAGAATGTCTCCCACACGAAACCGGTGCGATGATTTTCCGCCATCAGCATAGTGATTCCGAGATCAAGTCCGAGCACATCCGGATCGTACCAACCGTCCAGCGGATTAAATGCGTCGACGAAGCTGTAGCGTGTCCATCCTTTTTCACCGTACGAACCACGGATGGTTCGCAATACCTTTATGCAGTCCTCGAATAGAAACGGCAGCGATCCTCCGGTGGCGCAGGGCACTATGCTGCCATCGATCGGACCAATCCTCGGCGGTCCTCCCCAGGCGGTATATCCCTTTTCGTAATCGGACGCGCTGATTCCCCAAAGATCATCGCTGTAGTCGGGAAATTCGTCGTGAAGCGATAAACAGAAGAGCTTGTGCGCCCTTGTGGCTTTCACAGAGTTCTCAAAATAGTTCGTGTATGCATCGCGCTTTTTGCGGAAGTCGTACCACGCGTGCGAGTACTGGTGCGTGAACAAGGGGTCTTTGCCTGAGATGTATTCGATGCCCTGGTACTTCACGATTGGTCGCGTCCAGGCATTCCAAGTGTCGGGCGCTACAGGATGCGTCGGAGAACCGATCGCGAGCAGGTAGATCATCATCAGTTCGCAGTAGTGTTCCCATCGCGCGTTGAGGAAGCCGGACTCCGGGTGCCATCCCATGGAGAATGCCTTTCTACCATTGAGCATCCATGGCCAGTCAACCCGTTCGTATATCGTGGTTGCGAGATCCTTAATCTGCTGATTGGAGAAATGCTGTCTAGCGGTCAGCACGCCACACAACAGCAATGATGAGTCTATCGAGGACAGTTCGGTCTTTCCCCAGCGTTGGCCGGTTTCGATATCGATGAAGTGATAAAAGAAGCCGTGCTCGTGCGGCATTTGCGCGATAAATTGCAGCGTCTGCTTTACTCGATCGGCGATCTCATCCGATTTTTTGTAACCGCGCTGCTCGGCAATACACAGGCTCGTTAAACCAAATCCGGTGGCAGCGATGCTGGACATGCGACGCGTATCGCCGCCGCGCGCCAGCGCCCGGTCCTTCACCTGTCCGGTGCGGGGACTCGCCTCGTTCCAGAAGAAATCGAAACTTCCTCGCTCGATTTCGTCGAGCAATTGCTCGTCGGTGCCGTGGAAGGGGGCTCCTTTGGGAGCGCTAAACGTCCGCTGGCTGCAGCCAAACAACGGCAAGGGCAACAATGTAACGGCAGCTCCAGTTCCGAGGCGAATCATTTCTCGACGTGTCAGCATGCTGTCCTGCTTTTATTTCTGCGACCGAGGATTTGAGAATGCAGAGCTACGGCAGGCCGCCCAAACGACGAAAGCTGCGCCTTCGTTTGGGTGCTGGCGAAACGATGCAATGTATTTGGTTTCCAGTCATCTTGGTCACACAGGCCCATCGAAATGAGCGCCGATCCAGGTACCCTAGCGCGACCGGCTTGACAGACTGATCAATGTTAAGATAGTTTTCCTCCGGTTAAACGATTTACCACGAACTACTTTATCAGCAACTCGGTTCTCCACCTTGAATTCATGATCGCACGCTTCCCCATCGCCTTTCTTCTCGCTTGCTCATTCATGGTCGCTCAATCTGCCCCGCCGCAGCAATCATCGGGCGCTGCGAACGAGGTTGTGCATGTGGATCTCTCGGCGCCCACCACAGCTTTCCCGCATTTCTGGGAGCAGATGTTTGGATCGGGGCGCGCCAACCTCACACTGCGCGATAGCTACCGGCGCGATCTCGACTCGGTACGCGACATCACCGGCTTTCAATACGTTAGGTTCCACGCCGTTTTTCACGATGAGAACGGAGTGTACGACGAAGACGCTCAGGGCCATCCGACTTACAACTTTTCCTATGTCGATCAGATCTACGATGGGCTGCTAGCGCATCGCGTGAAGCCGTTTGTTGAAATCAGCTTCATGCCTAAGAAGCTAGCTGCGAGTCCGGTGCTTCATGCCTTCTGGTACAAGCCGTCACCTGCGCCTCCGAAGGACTACTCGAAGTGGGATGCGCTGATCACGGCGTTTGCCCAGCACCTGCTGAGCCGTTACGGAGCTGAGGAGCTCAGTCAGTGGTACTTCGAAGTATGGAACGAACCCAACATCGATTTCTGGGCCGGAGAGCCGAAGCAGGCAACCTACTTCGAACTTTACGACCACACTGTACGCGCATTAAAAGCAGTGAATCCGCGATTTCGCGTTGGTGGTCCGGCGACAGCGCAGGCGGCTTGGGCAGACGCATTCATTCAGCACGTCGCACAGGCTAACGTTCCGGCGGACTTTATCTCTACTCACGTGTATGCCAATGACACGGCTAAAGACGTCTTCGGCACAAATGAGAATATTCCCCGCGACCGTATGGTTTGCAGGGCTGTGAACAAGGTCCATGAGCAGATTAAGGCGTCGACCAGACCCAACCTGCCGCTCATCTGGAGCGAGTACAACGCCAGCTACATGAACGAGCCGCAGATCACTGATTCTGTGTTCATGGCGCCCTGGCTCGCCGATACCATCCGGCAGTGCGACGGACTTGTGGACGTCATGTCCTATTGGACGTTCTCCGATGTTTTCGAAGAACAAGGCGTGATGAAGCAGCCCTTCTATGGCGGCTTTGGACTTATAGCCGCGTATGGACTGCCGAAGCCGTCGTACAACGCATTTAAGATTCTGCATTTGCTGGGAGATCGGCGCTTACAGGTTAATTCCGATGTGGCACTGGCGACGATGAAGGATCGGAGTCCCGTTTTTGCAGCCTGGAATCTGGTCTTGCCCGGGGCTACGGGGAAAATGAAACGGGTGACGTTTCAACTGACCGGAGTAACAGGAGACCATACCGCGCTGGTGCATCGCGTAGACGCGACGCATGGCTCCCTTCTTGGCGCTTACGAGCAAATGGGCAGCCCAAAATATCCGACTCCTCCCCAGATCCAATCGCTACAACAAGCCGCTGCCCTTCCGGCAGCTGAACAGATGCGGATCAATGGCAATCAATTCACCATTGAGCTTCCGGCGCAGAGCTTAGCAGTAATCGAGATCAGATAGTCCGACCGAAGGAGGCTTCCTTCCCGTTCGCGGCATACCTTGTCTCCATCTTCCAAACGCGGTGCCGTACGGCGCTCCCTTTTTCAGTTTGGCATTGTGATTTGAAGTTTCTGACTTGTATCGGAGTCACGGCCTAAGCTGACGAGAGGCAACCTTAGCCTTTGTTGGTCGATTCCCACCCACGTACCACGGGAGGCAATCTGATGGCGAAAGATGGATTCTGGGGCGGATTCGGCCTGGGAGCAGTGACCGGAGTTGCCGCAGGCATAGCTGGGTTCGTTGCGGCTAGTGGACGCGCTTCAAGTTACGACGAGCACATTCTCCGGTTGGAGCGCAGCGTTCAAATTGGGCGTCCCGCCGAAGAAGTTTTCGCTGCCTGGTCACGGTTCGAGGAGCTCCCGGGAAAGATCTCTGCCCTTCGCCACGTTGAAGTCGATGGCGAACGTTCAAGGTGGGAAGGCGACATAGACGGCAAACCGTTCCACTTCGACGCCGTGGTCGCTCAGAGAATCCCAAACGAATCGATCGGGTGGAAGTCCGTACGAGGACCACAGCACAGTGGCCGCATCAACTTCGCCCGACTCGGGGACGACACCCTCGTCCATGTGACGATGAACTATGCTCCACCATTAGGGCGCTTTGGCCGGCTGCTCGCCCCCATAACGGACTATCTAGAGAGCCGAATCGAGGAGGCGCTTCGGGACTTCAAGCGTGCACTCGAGGAGTCACCGGAGGCTGGCTCTGCTTCTGAGAAAACAGAATCGGCGCGTGATGCCGCGGTCGAGCGTTGGGGCCGGCGCGCTCCGGCGAGCGCAGGATGGGACGAAACCTCGAACCAGCGCGCAACTGGAACCGAAGGATTTCGTGCCAGGAATCCGTGGGGAACACCGGGAGCACATGTTGAAGGTCAAAGCGGGAAGGTGGAAAATCCAGGCGCGGTTGACTACACACGACCTCCCAAAGACCCGTACTAGTCAGGTCCCCCTGATTATTTGGGCTGCTGGTCTACTTCGACATCCTGCGGAAATGACTTTAAACTCACCTCGCGCTCCTTCGCGGAGACGTGCTTGGATTCGTCCTCGTCGTACTGCTTTAGCGTCCCCCGAATGACACGATAGCCTTCTTGGTTCGGAGTCTTGGCCTCACCGCGGCTCACTTCACCTGCAAACTCAAACCAGGTGCCGTGGACCGGCTTAGTTACGAAGCTGATTTTTTTTCCAGAAATCGAAGCCTTGGTGAAGAACTGGTCGAGAAAGGCATCGCGGTCGCTGTCGCGATCTCCATAGCGCGACACGAAGCCGGAGAGGCTGCCGTCTTCCACCGTAATCTGTACGAACTCCCCCTCTCGGAGGAAGGTATACATGCCGGAGATTTCATCTTTTTTGGCAGCTTGATCCTCCATCGCCAATGGTGGTGCCGCCTTACCTTTGTGTTTGCCACTTTTGTGGGTCGTGGAAGCAAAACGTGCACTCAGGATTACGGCACCGAACGCTACGCAGAGCACGAACTTTCGCGGGATTGGCCGGACGAATGTCACGACTTGAGGCATTATTATCGACCAAGTGCTGGTAGTAACCAAGGTATAATCCAGCTACTCAGTAAGCAACGGTTTTCCATGTCCGTCCTTGGCAGTGCGTCGCAGCAAATCCCCTCAAAGCCTGCTAGTGCGCGCCAGCCTGAAGTCCGCCTCAATTGGGAATTGCCCGCGTGGCTGCCTTCGGTGCGTGAGAATCTCGCCTCGATTTTCACTTCCCAGACTGCCGCGGCGCCCCTTAACTTCCGACCGGGGGTCTTCTGGAAGGATGTTTTCGTTGATCAGCGGCTCAACCGCAAGAGCCTCGTGCGCTCCTATGCTGGCCACATCATTTTTGCTGGACTGGTTTATGTGCTCTCGATGCCTGCCTATCGGCACCGCATTGTTGCTATCGAGAACTTCCGCCATGACCAGATCACGTATCTGAATCCCGAAGACGTCCTCATTTCCGAGCCACTGAAGCCTGAACTGGCTTCGCGCCCCATCGCGCCCGTAATCAGCCGCAGCTCGAAAGCGCCGGTCGCCAGACCGAGCGAGGCCCGCAAGCGAGCCATGGCAGTGGTGGCGATCCCAAAATGGACTGACAACACCACGCACACCATCGTCGCGCCCATTACCCCCAAGATTCTGGCGAGCAGCCCAATTCCAGACATCGTTCTCTCCAGCCCGGTCCCACAAGCTCCGCCGGTGGCGGCGGTGACTGCTCCGAAGCTGGTCGCGCCGGTTCTGGACGTCACCCCGGTTGCTCCTCCACCCGATGTTGCGCAGGCGAGACTGAGCATGCCTAAGTTGCCGCAAGCCGCGCCCATCGCGCCGCCTGTTGAAACCAATGGCGCACGCAATCTCGCAAACATCAACATCGCTCCACCACCAGAGGCAGTAAATCCCGAACCTAAGCTTTCGATTGCGGCAAGCCATACAACGCCCGTGCTGGGGACGGTGGACCCGGTTGCTCCGGCTCCTGATCTCAATAAGGCGCGCGTGTCGAATCTTGCCAAAGCTTTGCCCGACTATGCACAGCCTATCGCGCCACCGCCCGATTCAAAGACTCTCGCCGGTGCGACGGGGCTTGCCTCCACGCTTCCGCAAAGCACTGATCCAGTCGCGCCTCCTCCGAACATAGGCGGGATGGGCAATGCGACCACAGCCTCGGGCAGGCTGATATCGCTCAATCTGAATCCAGTTGCCGGTCCTCCGCGCGTGCCCGACGGCTCGCGACGTGGAGCCTTCGCTGGCCACCCGCAAGCTGGCGAGAACGGCTCTGGAGTGCCTGCGCATCAGGCTGGTGGCAACGGACCTGGAGGCGATTCGCCGGTTGCGACTAAAGACGAGCTGGGCATCGTGGCAAGTGCGGTGCCTCACCGCGTAGTAAATGCCGCTCCGCCACTTGCAACCGGACTACCGGGAGACAGCTCCGCCACTCGCAACTCGTTTCTCGCCATGGCGCGAACGCCCACCGTAAGTCTTTCTCCCCCCAAGGCTGCGACTGTAGTGGACGCGCCTAGCGCTCTGGACGAGCGTGTTTTTCGCGGGCGCAAGTACTACACCATGGCCCTCAACAAGCCGAACCTAACTTCTGCGGGAGGGAGCTGGATTTTCCGTTTTGCCGAGCGCGGAGCAACATCGAGAGCGGGCGAGGTTACCGCTCCGATTCCGCTGCGAGAAGTCGATGCCGCATACCCTGCAGACCTGATTCGGGACAACGTTCAGGGAGTGGTGATCCTGTATGCGATCATCCGCGCTGACGGCAGTGTGGCGGAAGTGAAGATCCTCGAAGGATTCGATGATCGTCTCGATGAAAACGCGCGCCGCGCACTCAGCGCCTGGCACTTCGCTCCTGGCACCAGAGACGGCAGCCCGGTTGACCTTGAAGCCGTTGTGCGAATCCCATTTCGCAGCAAACGCATGTTCTAGGTCAGCTAACGCTCGCCGCTGCGGAGCTCGGGTTCTCCAACAGATCGTAAACGTCCTTGCCCACGCAGACTTCGTAGTACTTGCGTGCGCTCCATTGGGTGACGGTCAGTGTGGTTGTGTCGACGTGGGGGACCGTCGCTTCGCGCACCGCAATCTTGTGGAACACACCCGCGGCAACAGGAACCACACCGCTGAAGAGCCTCACCGACTCACCGGGCCAAATGGTCGGCATTTGCACGCTGCGATCGTTCAGAGAAATTTCCTGGGCGAGCTTCTCGAAAGCTGCGACGCTGATGTTGATGCCGCTCACGTTGTAGCGGATGACAAACTCGTCGGGATTGCCACTCGCGTCTTTGTCCTTCGCACTCTGAACGTTAAAAACATTGAACGATGTGCGCCTCCCTCGAGCAAATTTCCGCGCCTCTTTGCTGCACGACGAGAGACGATCGCTCTCATTTAGCGCCTTCGAGATCATGATGCGCTGCACGCCATACATCAGATACATCGGTGGCGAGTCCTGATACGAGATTCCGATGCCCAGTTCTAAGCCGGGAAGCCCTTGTTTTTGCGATTGTTCGTTGTACGCGCTCACGATGCCAATCATTTCTTTCGCGAGGATGCAAGCTCGTGCGACTCCTAGTCCCGAGTCGCCTTCCCGCTCAAACAGCGCCAAGATAATGGCATCCCCTTCGATAAACACGGTCGAAGCCTGGTATTTTGGCAGCAGTTTGTTGATAGGTTCGTAAAAATTCAGACTGAAGTACGAGGCGGGATTTAGGCCTCGCTCTGAAAGCGTTTGTGTGAGAGCCGTGGAATCGCGAATATCTGCTTTCAAAATCACGTGACGAAGGACTTTGTCTTCTCCGCTCTTCTGCTCATCGCTCAACAGAAACTCATACAGAGTGTTGTTGATCGCCGATAGTTCCTTGAGGCGTTCGCTGGCGATCACGTTGATCGCGTCCATGGCGGAGCTGAGAGTTTCGAACCGGCGCAGATCGCGATGGTAGCGAGCAAAATCTCCGAAGAAGCGCGCCGCCAATTTTGCCCGGTCGAGTCCCTTCCAGGACTCCACCTTCTTCACGGCGGCGTTCAAGTTAACTGGGGAGATCTTGCCGTGCTCCTGGAGTAAATTCTCAACTCGCACGAGTTCGGTTCTTGAAATCAGTGCGTTCTTGAGCTGCTGCGGATTGATGGGTGGCGAATATTGGGTCAATAAGGGGACAGATTCGTAGGAGGCAATCACATGTTCAAAGACATTTTCCCTCTCCAGCAACTCCAGCCAGCCATTCAGCAATGCGCGTTGGGCTCTTCCCTTTGGCAAGGTTTCGACAGGTAATCCCCCCGCGAATAATTCGTGTGCATTCTCGGGCTCATTCAGAATTGCGTCGATCGCTTCGTCGGTCTCAGAGGCTTGGGGTTGTAACGAGCGCACGAAGTCGAACGCAATGGACTGCAAAGTCTCAAAACGGTCGGGATCGCGATCATAATTGCCGAGCATCACATACTGCTCGGCATTCAGGTAATCGTCGCGGCCATCATCCGTATACAGGAGCCGATTCAGGAATAGGTCGTACGCTGCAATCTCAGCATCGCCGAACAGCGAACGCCGCATCCGAGAGACGGACTCCTTCTCGATCTCACGCATGGTCGAGAAAAGATCCTGGCCAACTTTACGCAGCACTGCCTTCTTGTTGATCTGGAATTCGGTGAACCGCTCGCGCATTTCCACTGCTTTGTTCATGAATAGCTGCCGTGGACCCTCATACGATTTGAGTTTTACGCGGCATCGTTCCATCGCCTGAGCGAATTGCGCGGACATTTCGTTGCGTTGAAACTTGACTGCAGCCAATCGCGCAAGAAGATCGATCGAGATACTCTGTTCGGATTTAGCGCGAGTCAGGGCAGCAATGTGCAATTCCAGCAGTGCTCGCTTGAAGTCGTTCGCATCGACAACTGCGTTTGTGCCACTTTGGCTGCCTAGACTGGGCAGCATGATTCTCGATGGCGGCCGACTAGGTGAGGCTGGCTCATCTACCAGCGCGTCGATCCGCCCATGCTTTGTAATCAACCGGAGCACATGCTGACGTGTTGTCTCCATGAAGCGCGGGCTGAGGGCAACGTCGTAGCGGATGTTGTCCACTCCGCGCACCAATCCGTCCAATTGAATGGACGGTTCATAGGACGTGAGCTGCACTTGGCGTGCATGCTCAGCGAGTGATCCGCGTTGGAGAAACCCGAATGGCATGTGAATCTGCGCGGCTTCTGCAACGTCCGTCCTGGCACGTCGCTCTGTTGCGGAAACCACAACTGCCTATTTTCTTCCGAAAACAAAGGTAAGCCGATGAAGTCTAGCCGACGAAAGTGGGTAGCAGGAGTGGGTGTTCACCCTAACTAACTAGTTACGTTAGTGTGGAACACGGCAGTAGGCAGCAAGCAATCGGCGATAGGCAGCGTGCAGCCGGCGGGGTAGCGTGCAAGAGGCGCACGGCGAGGAACTGTCTTCGAAGGGCTCCAGGTTGGTGCTGGCTTATCGCCTGCTGCCCTACCGCCTACTATCCGCCTATTGCTCTCTCGTCCGCGGACCGCGGACTAATTCTTCGCGCTTCAACCGGCTTTGAATTCCGCAACTTGTTCTCCGGATTTGAACATCGGATGTTGTTCCTGGGCGGGATCCATCATGGACAGCTTGAGATTGAGCTCTTCCATATCTGCCCGCGACCATCCCACACTGCTTACCTGGATTTCGCCGTCGCGATCCACGAGATACATGGTCGGAACGTTGGTGAGTTTATAGGCATTCGAGACGATGTATCGCCTGGAATCGTCAAGCGCCACGGGAAAAGTGAGACCGTAATTCCTAGTGAATGCCTCAGTATCGGGTGCATTGTCTTGCGAAATGCCGACGAACGACACGGGTTCTGTCTTATGAACTTGCCACATTCGCTCGATGTAGGGGAACGCATACTGACACACGGGGCAGCTTATCTTGAGGAACGCCAAGACCACAGGCCCACGCAGCAGAAGGTCAGTGAGGATGAGCGGTTTGCCTTTGGTACTCGTCAGTGCGAATTCGGGAGCTTTTGCGCCGCAAGAAAGTGCCATACCCTACTCCTGAATCAATCATGACAGGACTCGAGATTCGCTTCAAGGCAGCGCGTTCCGAGAAGGCTCGTTTACTGAACCTGAGGACTGAAGAGCTTCTCAGCCTTTGCCGAGCGCGGTTCGGTGCACGTGGTAATGGTAGTAGCCAATGCCGACCCGCATATGGCGATGGATATTGTCAGGGACAGTAATCGCGATCGTCAGGCCGAGAATGGCGTGTGCGATGCCCAACGCATAGATATTTCGATTGCGGCGGAAGACTTCGCAGGCCAGCCATCCTGCAAATAGGCACACTGTCGCGAGTACCGGATTGGGAATATGTGCCAGGCAAAACAGGCTGGCGCTGAGAAGTACAGCCGAACGGGCAGGCACAAGTTGTTCGAAGCGGAGGAAGAAATACGATTGAACGATGAACTGCTGAAACACCGCCCAGATCACGTATGCCGTTGAATGCGTGACTACTCCGATGAATCCGAACAACGGATGCAGCGTCCCGGCTAACTCCGCGAGCAGAATCGCCGCGCTTGCGAGTGCTGCCGCAGCGGGAATCACCCACAAAGATGCACGCAAACCACGCACTCCGAGCCCAAGCTCCCGCGCTCGAGGACGATGCAGAATCGTGCTTACGACGATGAAGGACGCAGAAATCCAGAAGAGTCGGCGCTGGATATCGCCACTTGTCCAGATCGTGCCTTCGATAAGCGCCCAGGCAATCAGTATTTCGAGCAGAGTGACAAAGTCAGGAAGCGCCTTAATCCCTGGCTTCGACATGGCACGGGTTGTGGATGCGGACGACAACATCTGAATTCGTTTACATTTGGGGGGATGACGCGGAACGTGAACTCAAATCACCAAATCAACGTCTACTGATACATGCGATTGCTGGCTAAATCCTCACTTCTCTGTTTGCTGATCGCGGTTGGTGTTCAGTCCAGTATAGCCGCTACTCTCTTCAGAGACTCTCAATTTAGCGTAAAAGTTGCCCGTAACGTGCAATTTGGCCGTGGGGATGTGCATCAGCCGGAGGCGGTAAAGCGTCCCCTATACCTCGATATCTATCAGCCTGACACCCCCAAGCTGTCGTGGAAGCGCCCAGTAATGATCGCCTTACACGGCGGAGGCTTCCTGTTTGGGGACAAAAGCGAGATGACAAACCTCTGTCGCGAACTGGCATCGCGAGGTTATGTCTGCTTCTCGATCAACTACCGCCTGGTCCCAGACGATCCTCCCGGGGCTTCCTCCGATCAATACACCCGTTCGGTCTTTGCGGCGGTGGCCGATGCCGCTCAGGCAGCGCGATGGATCAAGGCAAACGCAGCTAAATATCACCTCGACACGTCAGAAATGTTCATCGGCGGATCATCCGCCGGAGCCGTCACCTCAATGCTGCTGGCCTACAACCCAGACATCAACCCTCCGCATTTTCGCGCTGTGGCCGACATGTGGGGCACCATGGGTCCGCGGGTGAAATGGATCCACAAGAACGGCCCGCCATTGCTGATCATTCACGGCAAGGAGGACGAAACCATCACCGTCACTGCAGCCGAGCAGATCGAAGCTCAGGCCAAACAGGTGGGTCTCACGCACGAAACGTTCCTCATCGACGGCATGGGACACGGCGTGCCGCTCAATCTCGAAGTCGATGGCGAAACCCTGCTGCAGCATTTGGTGGATTTCTTCTACAAGCAAATCGCATCAGCACGGCGCATTTCCACAGTTCCTCGGGCACAGCAGCGCTCCAAGTCTGCGACAACAGGTTAGGTTTGCTGGAATTTCAACTCAGCTCTCGCGGTCACCTGCGCTATTAGGCAGTCCATTTGGGACTAGCGGCAGGGAGCGCAATCGCACTTGAGTCGCGCTGAAGATCGCATTGCCGACCGCAGGAGCCAGCCCCACAATCGGCGTTTCGCCGGCTCCAAAGGGTTTCACGTCCTTGCGGTCGATCAGTTCCACTTCGATTTTTGGCATATCGCGGAAGCGCGGTACTCGATAGAACGTGAAACGCGGATTCAGCACGCGTCCATTGGCGAAGTGGACATCCTCGAACAGCGCTCCGCCAATGCCCTGAACGATGCCTCCCTCAACCTGATTTTTGAGTCCATTCGGGTTCACCACCGGACCGCAATCCCATGCCTCAACCACTCGCGCAATGCGCACCGCACGACTCTTCGGCTCGATAGCTACCTCGGCGCATGTAGCGACATATCCGCCCTTCTCGAACCCACCGGCGATGCCGAAGCCGCGTTTTGGCGAAGGCTTCTGTTTTCCCCAGCCAAAGCGTTTGGCTGCGGCCTCGAAAACGTCGCGCAGCCGCGGATCGCTGATGTTCTTGACACGAAACTCCAGCGAGTCGATGCCTAATGCATGTGCCAGCTCGTCCATCGCGCTCTCACGCGCGAAGTGATTCGCAGTGGCAGCCAGCGCACGATAGGATCCCTGGCGCAGCGGCGGATTCTGCGTTGGATGATATTCGAGCCGCTGGTTCACTACGTCGTACGGCGTGTTGATGGCCGATGGCCCGGAGTTGTAGTTGTGGAACTCCCAAGCGATCAATCTCCCGTCACTGTTTGCGCCGGCACGCACTTCCATCACGCCTGCCGGACGAAAGTATGCCCAGGTAAACTCTTCTTCACGGGTCCATTGCAGCTTCACGGGCTTGCCTGCGGCTTTGGCTAAACGCGCGCACTCTACGGCAGCTTCGCCGGTATGCTTTCCGCCGTAACCTGATCCCGTATCGGGAACGATGACGCGCACACTGGTTTCGGGCAGATGAAATGCCTGCGCAAGTTCGTCGCGCACGGCGAACGGACGCTGCGTGCCTGTCCAAACCGTCAGCTTGTCGCCATTCCATTCTGCAACCGCTGCACGCGGCTCCAGCGGTGCGTGCTGGATATACGCGACGGTGTACGTAGCTTCGATTTTCTTCTGCGCCGCTGCCATTCCGCTCTCGAGCGAGCCCTTTTCGTGGACGTTCGCGCGATCGCCACCTTCGCCGCCGGCATGCTGACCCTTGGCTGCGGGTTTTGCTTTCAGGTAGTCGTAGAGTTCGGTTTCCGAGATCTGCTGTGACGAATTCCATTCGGCTTTGATTGCTGCCAGTGCACGCGCTGCCGATGTAGGATCAGGCGCAACTACTCCGGCAAAGTCTCCGTCGTGGACGACGGTGACATTCCCCATCTGCTTCGCCCCGTCGGCATCCATCGACGTAAGCGACGCGTGATAGGCCGCAGGACGCAGCACTTTGCCGTAAAGCATGCCGGGTAACGCCAGATCTGAGGTGTATTTGTGCTTTCCAGTGACGAATTCGCGGCCATCAACCTTGGGTTCAGGTTTGCCTGCGACGGTCCATTTCTCCGGCGAGATCAGCGGAGGATCATCGGGTAGCGCCTTTGCCAGTTGCTGTCCCTGCAGCAGGTCACCGTACCGAACCGATTGATGATTGGCAGTGTTGGTGATCGCTCCGTCGCCTGCGCTAAGCTGGCTGCGATTCACCGCCAGCCGCTGCGCGGCCAAATCGATCAGCGTCTCGCGGGCGACGGCTGCGATGTTGCGTAGCTCGGTTCCCATTTGCGGAGTAGTGCGGCTGCCGAACGTGCCCATGTCGAATGGGCACAGCTCCGTATCGGCCATCACCATGCTGATCGATTCCATCGGGGCGCGCAGCTCTTCCGCTACCTGCTGCGCCAGCGATGTGCGGATGTTCTGCCCCATCTCCGCTTTGCCGGTGAAGACGGTGATCTTGTTGTCTGCGCCCACATGAATCCACGACGCAACATCATGCGGAACCCGTTCTTCTTCGGAGTTGTTATTGCGCCGCTGCCCTCCGGACTCCTGCACGGCGTGCAGATCCACTGCGTACACCATCAGCCCCGCGCCAAACAGCTTGAGCAGATCGCGGCGGTTTACGGTGAAGTTGTGACGCAACCGGTCCGGAGTTTGTTGCAGGAGTTCGCTATCGAAGCTCATCGCGAACCCCCTTCAGCTGCGCGACGGATCGCCGCCATGATTCGCGAATAGGTTCCACAGCGGCAGATGTTGCCATTCATTCCGCGCACGATGTCGTCATCGCCTGGCTTTGGATTCGCAGCAAGCAGCCCCACTGCCGACATGATCATGCCGGGCGTGCAGTACGAACACTGAAACGCTTCTTCGTCGAGGAATGCCTGCTGCACCGGATGCAGGTTGCCGTTCGCCTCCAGCCCTTCGATGGTCGTGATCTTGCGATTGGCAATCGCCTTCGCGTGCATCTGGCAGGAGCGCGTGGGATGTCCGTCGATCAGCACGGTGCATGCTCCGCATTGCCCTTCGCCACATCCGTACTTTGTGCCGGTGAGGTTCAGGCGGTCACGCAATACGTACAGCAGCATCTCGTCATCGGCTACAGAGACACGGTGATCGCCACCATTGATGTTGAGGGTGATCTCTCGCATATGCTTCCGAACATTTTCGCGCATTATGGGGAATAGTGCAGGGGTTGGCACTTTCACATATGCCACTTGCCACAACGATGCCAGTTTTCCGCGACGGTCGAAAGCCAGGCAGCGGGAGTTTTTCGGCCGTAGCTCGGTAAGCGGGTCGCGCCGGTTCACGGAGGGCGAAGATAAATCGATTTAGCGTCTCCTGAGCTTCGTTTAAAAACTTTCAGAGTAGCTCCCCACGTTCCCGGGGGAGTAATGGCTCTAAATGCCTTCAATGCGAAATTCTGAGGGTAGGCGGAAATCGTTCCCGAAGGGCTGCCCATAATAGAAGGTGGTTTTCACGTCGAAAACATCGTCTGGTTTCGTGCGCGAATTGGGGCACGCAATCGCGGTTTTCGGGCAGTTTAGGGGCTTCAATCACAAAATTTGAGGCGCTGGGGAGGCGGTTCTGGGGAACGCTGAGCCTTTTCACCACAGAGGGCACAGAGGATCACCAGAGGCGAAAAGCAAAGACCAAAGACAACGAGAAATGCTCTTTTCCGTGTCGGGGGTCTGCGATGGCCTGACCACCTGAGCAAATTCTAGGTCGCTAAATTTTGGATACTGTCATCCCTCAGACTGCCACCTAAGCTGCAAAGGCTTTGCGCAGTCGCACTGCCAAATTGGGAATAAGGAAGTATTCAGCGCGCGATACTGCACAAATGTCGCATTGACTTGATCGTCCCATCTCGCCTAAGATGCGCCCAACAAATTGGGCAACTCCTCAGAGGTGTCCTTAACATTCTATTAACATTTCAAACCGGCCCCGCAATGGTACGAGCTCCACGTAAGCAGTCGGCGAGGGAGACAGTCATGTCGTTCACAGCAACCCCAGAGCAAAGTGCAAAACAACTCCACTACCTTTTCGAAGAAGCGTCATTAGGGATCGCGGTAGAAGACTTTGATGGAAAGCTATTGCGCGCGAATCCGGCGCTTTGCTCCATGTTGGGCTTTGAGGAGAAAGAGTTGTGCGCTTTAAGTTGTTCCGACTTTGCTCACCCGGAGGATTCCCAGGACGACTGGGCGCTATTTCAAAAACTTCGTGCGGGATTGATCGACCGTTACTCGATTGAAAAGCGTTACGTCAGGAAAGACGGTACCCGGATTTGGGGATCCCTGAGTGTGTCTCTTTTGAAACCCGCCGATGGAGGAGCGCCGCTGGTCTTTGCATTTGTGGAAGACATTAGCGAGCGCAAGCGGGCGGAGGAGGCTCTATCGCTTGTGAGCGGCAAGTTAATCGAGGCACAAGAGAAGGAGCGTACCCGGATCGCGAGAGAAATTCACGACGACATCAGTCAACGACTTGCGCTGCTGGTCGTCGAGTTGCAACAGGTCGAAGACGCTCCCCCAGGTTCTGCTGTTGAAGTGAGCAGCCGCATCGGCGAATTCCGGACGCAGGCCTTCGACATCTTGAAGGACATCCAGGCCTTGTCGCACCAGTTGCACTCTTCGAAACTGGAATATCTGGGAATGGTTGCGGCCATGAAAGCCTTCTGCAAGGAATTCGCCGACCAGCAGAAGATGGAAATCGAATTCAGAAGTCATGGTCTCAAGAATCCTCCGCCTTCGGAAATTTCGCTGTCGCTCTTCCGAGTTCTGCAGGAGGCCTTGCACAATGCTGTGAAGCATAGCGGGGTGCGGCACTTCGAAGTCGAGTTGTGGGAAGACTCAGACGAGATTCATCTCGCCGTCAACGATTTGGGCGCAGGTTTCGATATCCGTGCCGCAAAAGACGGCCAGGGGCTCGGTCTCGTGAGCATGCAGGAGCGGCTCCGACTGGTGAATGGAGCGCTTTCTATCGAATCGCAATCCAAACGCGGCACTACAATTCACGCCCGCGTTCCTCTGAGTTCGCAAAGCAGTTCCAAGCGCGCGCCGAATTAGTCCATAATTCGGACCGCTAGCCGCACTGCCCCACGCCGAGAAGGGCCGAGCACCCCTTGGCAGCTCAACACTCAGCAGATTCGCATCGGAGCACGATACGAATCTGCAAAAAAACCTCTGAGATGCTCCATCAAACTTGCTCTAGAGCACCGTCCGCAGCAGCGGCTCGCGGTACAATTTGTCATCGCATGCGAGAAACTGCCGAACAAAGACAAGAGCGCCTGCATTGTGTGGCTGGCCTTGCGCAGCAGCTTCACGCATTAGAAGACCTGCGTTCTATTGAGCGCGATGAACAGAAGCGCGAAGATTACCAAACGAAAATGATGACCGTGCTTGAAGCAATCCGCCGGGTTCGCACTGAGCCAAGACGGCGTATTTGATTGAAAGCCGGGCGCGTCGGGCGTTGTGATGCCCAAACCCTCACCAACGGCCCCTCACAATCGGCCCCTCAAAGTACAAATTACGTTTCCCCGATATCCTCTGAAAGTTGGTCTAGTGGACAATAAGAAATTGCGTGTTGTGGTTGCAGATGATCACCCAATGTGGCTTCTGATGTTGGCGTCCATCCTCGGAGCCAACTGCGAAGTAGTAGCGACAGCCGCCGATGGAAAATCGGCGTTGCAGTATATTTCTCGCTTCGATCCCGATGTTGTAGTTCTCGACCTCTGCATGCCGGGCCTCAGCGGACTTGAGGTCACGCGAGAATTGATGAGCAATGGTCGAAGGCCTGCTGTGGTGATTTGCTCAGTACACGTCATGCCGGACATTATTGAAGCCATCCGGGAAGCAGGAGCTTCGGGTTTTGTTTCCAAGCACTGCTGCGCGCAGGATTTACTGCCCGCCATAGAAGCCGCGGCCAGCGGGCGGTCTTTCTTTCCCGCCCAATCTGTGATGGCCTGATACTCAACTGACCCGCACCACTGCGGGTTATTTCCGTCTCTTCCTTCACCCGATCACCCGATTTTTTCTACTTGTACGCCTTCGCGCCTCCGGTTTGGCGGATGAACACCGCTAACGGGCTCGCGTTGTTGTAGTCGTCGGAGTAGACGATCATCTCCGAGCCATCGAGGTAGAGGCCGGGAGCGAAGTACTCGGCGAGGTTACGAGTGCCGCTCGCGCAGCCTGTGCCATTGGTGCAGATGGCTCCGGCGTGCATTACGCCGGTCGCTTGGGTCTGCGCGAAGGTGGGAATGCTGGCCAGCGCGTTTACAGATTGCGCAAAGAACACGTGCCACTGCGCCGCGGGATCGTTATTGCTGGCCGCGGTTGTCCCCCACCAGGTGATATCGATTCGGCCTGCGTCGCCGGCAGTGATCCATGGTCCGATAGCGCTCTTGGTATCGGTTCCGTTGCTGACCCGAACTGGGACAGTCCAGGTCGCGCCTTGATCTTTCGAAGTAGTGAGCAAGACATTGTGGCTGTCGGAGAAGACGATGTATAGGTTGCTGCTGCGGTCTATGGCCAGTGAGGGAAAGACGTTCACCAGCGAGGTGCTCGGAGTCGCCGAGTAGACCTGCTTGATGGTGAAATTCAAGCCGCCGTCGGTGGAACGAGCGATGTAGAGATCGTGGCCGGTGGACCCGAAGAACACGGTGTAAACGTTTCCCGTAGTGGGATCGCACTCGATGTTGCCCTGGTCTCCCGGCTGCACCCCTAACTCAGGGGTCGTGACCTGTGTGACTTGGGGCCATGTGATTCCGCCGTCGAAGGACTTGTTCACAAAAATGCTTGCGGTTCCGTTCAAGTCAGCGCCGAGCTGCTTGGTGGTGAAGTACAGAACCTTGTCTCCCAGCGAGGCGATCCATTGACGATCGACCAGCGGTACATCAGAGGAGAGCGGATTCACGAGCCAGGTATTGCCGCCGTTGAAC
Organism: Terriglobales bacterium; assembly: GCA_045808065.1. GTDB lineage: Bacteria > Acidobacteriota > Terriglobia > Terriglobales > Acidobacteriaceae > Gp1-AA112. The sequence continues at coordinate 28,027 of JBJMGD010000034.1, forward strand.
GACGTGCTCTCCGTATCTGAACCCAGCCACAGCGAATTCACATACACCAGACCCGAGGTGCCGACCGCGAGGTCTTCATCCCCTCCACCCAGTCCTCCGCCGCGAGCCTCTGCCGAGGCCGCCTGCGCGCCGTCAGGCTCCCCAAGATATGTCCAGCTCTTGCCACCATCGAGCGACTTCCATGTATCGGTTCCGGCGGGGATACCTTGGATTCCCGCGGCGTAGATGTTGCCTACCGCGTCGGTTCGTACTCGCGGCTCGATATCTTGAGTCCCGAATGCCGCGTCTTGCGGACCGGGCAGCAATATCGGATTGGTCCAGGTGAAGCTTCCCGACTTATAACGAGCCTTACCCACCGGATTCGCGGGTTCAGGCCCGAGGCTCGCGTTTCCCGTGTACGTGGCGGCCACTGCAGCAAAAGTGACAATTTGCACGGTGTAGGTTCCCGAAGCGAGCTGCCCGCAATCGGCAAGCTCGAAATTGGTGTTGCCTTGTCCCGAGGAACACACCACGTTTCCACTGCTGTCGTGAACATACAAATCGAAATCGTTGGTACTGCTCGCCCAGTTAATGCCCACCTGGATGGAGTAATTGGGGTTCGAGGAATAGAACGTCGCAGGCACGTTGACGTTGAGCGCGTAGCTGTCGCAGGTGAAGATGGTGCAGACCGACGGATCGGCGGTGGCGCCGGTGTATGGTCCGCCATTCCAAGTCACAGATGATGACTGAGTTCCGGTTGCCGGAGGGGTGAGGGTACCGCTAGTGGGTGTGGCCGCAAATGTGGGGAGAGTGACTGCGCAAATCAGAGTGGCAAGAACCCTGACAACTCGCATGAGTGCCTCCGGGCGACTACGCGGGCAGGGATTACCTGTTCATGTAGTGGCACATTTGCGATGAGAGTTCGAAAAGGGCGGTTGCCAATTGGAATCGAGCCGGAACTGCAGGCCTGAGCAGTTGCTCAAGCGGACGCACGCGGAGAGGCTACTCTAGCTTTGGATTCGAGAGCACCGTGCCGCTTCCCCGCGTCCGAGCATAGTACGATGACCCGTGGCACAGGCGCCCTCGCGTGTGCTGTTTGCATCGATCACAGCCGAGGGCGGCTGTGCCACACAAAACAAGCGTCAGCCTACGAATTACCGCGGCGCATGCCACCGCCCTTGGGTCTGCCTGCTGTGGAATTGTTGGATCGCGTCGCCGGCGAGACGCTCTTGGAATTCGCGTCGTTCGACAGCGGTTGTTTCGGGTTCTTTGGCCCCTTAGCCATTTCTTTGGCCTTGCTTGCCCAATGTCTTTCCAGATCCTTCTGTGCGCTGGTTTTTGCCATGCAGTAATGCTGTCATATTCCACGATGAATCGCCACCAGAATTGCTGAATCGCGTTGTAAGACTCCTCAACACACTCCAGTGGCACAATTCATCATCCGACGCGAAGCTCGCCTTCGATCCGGTTGCGGTCGGATTGCGCTTTCCGGTTATCCATTCACCTGCGGCACCGAGTCGTCAAGGCGAGTCTCCACTTTTTGCACATGATTGGTGAGCGTTTAGCCATAACCCTAGTCGAAAACCGCCAACAACTCACTTTTGGCCACCGCACGAGTATCGGGGTCGCATCAAACGCCAAGATGAGCAGTAAGGGGTTGGGCACGATACTGCTAGTGGAAGACGATTTCGCAGACGCAGCGTTCGTGGCTCGCGCCTTCGAAAAGGCCGGCGTTCAAAACCCTCTTGTCACGCTTCGTAGCGGGGACGAAGCGCTAGCCTATCTCGAAGGCATCAACCAGTACGCAGACAGAGTCGCCTACCCCCTTCCAATTCTGCTGCTGCTCGACCTGAAATTGCCTGGAATGTCGGGTCTGCAACTGCTGCAATGGATTCGTACGCGGCGTGACCTCCGCTTAATTCCTGTCGTGGTCCTCACCGGTTCGGAAGCCGATGCGGACGTAACCTCTGCCTACGAAGCGGGGGCCAACTCGTATCTGCGCAAGACCGCGGATCAAAACGAAGTCTATCGAGTGATCGATCTCATTCAAAAATACTGGCTGCAGCAGAACATACCCCCGCCCTTGGTCATGCGTGCAAAGCCGGAATGAGATGCATCGAAAGTCCCGTCCAGCCTTAGCACCACAACTTGGCGTCCATCGGCGCATCTAAGTTGAGCTAAGGATCAGGTCATCTTCATGCTCCAGGGCTCACCGTTGTTCCGGATTCCGGCAGACGACCGGCACCCTGAGCAGCAGTACAGAATCGTCGGGCGTAACGTGCAGTTCAGCCGCAACGGTGGTTACTGGCGAACGCTCAGTGCTGACGACGTGGACTTGCACCTTCGCTTAAGAACTGCTGTCGCAGTGTGGATCGAGGCCAATCTGGCTCCTTTGAGGGGGCATGCGCCGACCAAGGATTTCTCCGGTCCGGAGAGAAGAAGAAACGTGGTGTGGAGTCCTCGGCGGGCTGGCTAAACAAGGGCCAAGCCGCATTTTCCTCAGGCTGCGCCGCGCGTCGTTCGTTATGTCAGAGACGGTAAGCAGACGAACATATGGCGTCCAGGCGATTACTACCGGCGTGTATTGGCCACCAACAACTCTGGACAACATTGATGTTACGTGGCAATATGCCGCTGTGTCAGCCGCCCCGGGGAAGAAGAAAAAGAATGGAAAGGCCAAGCAGGACGAGCAAAGCGCTGGCCTGTGGCTTGACGCAGCCTTGATCGCAAAGCTCCACGGCAAGCAATCCTCCTCCCTCGCCGACACCCGAACACTGAGCGCGGAATCCCAGCGGCTGCTGCATTACGCCGATGTGGTGTTGGGTACGGACAAGAAGGAGAGGTTTATTGCCAGTAAGCCGACCAAAGACCGCACAAAGCTCTGATCCTGACCTGACTGCGACGAAGAGTTTCAGCAGCTCTAACCCTGCTTTCTCGTTTACCCCAGCAATCGTGAGTAGGAATTCATGCGGGCTGCGCAGCCCGCGTCACGTGGCGCTGAATGTCGCTCGACTGCGCGCGGGCGGGATGCGACTATCGCTGCCATGGCGAAAGATCCAATCAAGAATCTAAAACCGCTAAGTCCCGCGCGTCTGGAAGAGCGTGAATGGATGCGGCGAGCCGAGGAAGCGAAGAAAACGAGGAAAGCCAAAGTGAAGTCGAAGAGGACAGACACGAAGTTGAAGGCATGACAGGTGAGTGCTTACCCAGCTACCGATGGCCTTGTTGCGTGCGTGCTCCACGGCTTTTGCCACTTCGCAGCTTTCATAACCTCCTGCTTGCTCGGAAGAGGAGCACTGATCTCTTTGCACTTTAACGTTTTGATTGGTTGCTTCGCCATTGTGCGCAGCGTGGTTGCCGCACCGACTATTCCCGAGCGGGTATGACATTGAAAAAGCAAAATCTCACACGTTAAATTTTTGTTGTGTTTCAAACCGTAGGTTGCGGCCAGTTCCGGTCCTGCGCACGTGCCCTCCGGTCTCGCTTTAGCCTCCCGAGCTATCGAACGTCGTCGGAGGGCTTTTACTGTCCTTGCTGCGGTGTATCGGCATCGCTGCATTCGATGATTCTCGCCGGTTCCCCACGTTTTGCTTTCATTGCGTCCACTCTTCGGCAGTGTTAGTTTTGAAGATTGCTTTCCGCATTCCAGTCCTCACAGGAGCAGTCGGTCATGGCAGCTGTTTATAACGGCCTCCCCCTACCAAGGGAGGGGGCACCTATACGTTACGAGAACGGACAATACGAGGTACCTGACAATCCCATCATTCCGTTTATCGAGGGAGACGGTACCGGACGAGATATCTGGAAGGCATCGCGGCGGGTGTTTGATGCTGCGGTGGAGAAGGCTTATGGGGGCAAGCGGCGAGTGTCGTGGTACGAGATCTTCGCCGGGGAAAAGGCTTTCTCCCAATTCAGGAACTGGTTTCCTGAGGATTCCCTGCGCGCGGCCAAGGATCTGCGTGTCTCCATCAAAGGACCTCTTACGACTCCTGTGGGTGGCGGCATCCGTTCCTTAAACGTTGCCATGCGGCAGGAGCTCGATCTCTATACCTGCGTGCGCCCGGTCAAGCACTATCCGGGAGTACCCTCACCGGTGAAGCATCCGGAGAAGCTGAATGTCGTGATCTTTCGCGAGAACACGGAAGACGTATATGCGGGAATCGAGTGGAAGGAAGGCAGCGACGGCGCGCGCAAGCTGATCCGCTTCCTCAATGAAGAGATGCTGGCGGGAGGCAAGAAGCGTGTGCGCGAAGATTCCGGCATCGGCATCAAGCCGATTTCCATTTTTGGCACCAAGCGGCTGGTGCGCCGCGCCATCCAATTCGCTCTCGACAATCGGCGTCCCGTGGTGACGCTGGTGCATAAAGGCAATATTCAGAAGTTCACCGAAGGCGCTTTTCGCGAGTGGGGATATGAGCTGGCGCAGGCGGAGTTTCGCGAACGCATCGTGACCGAGCGCGAGAGCTGGATTCTGGACAATAAAGACAAGAACCCCGACATCACGGTGGAGCAGAACGCGCAGCAAGTCGAGCCGGGTCTCGAGTTTGCTTCCGAAGAGTTTCGTAAGGGCGTCCACGCGGAAGTCAAGGATGTGCTTGAGCAGCTCTATCGCACGCATGGAAGCGGACAGTGGAAGAAGAAGCTGATGATCAACGACCGCATCGCCGACTCCATCTTCCAGCAGGTGATCATCCGTCCGCAGGAATACAGCGTGCTCGCAACCCCGAACCTCAATGGCGATTACATTTCCGATGCCTGCGCCGCGCAGGTGGGCGGACTCGGCATCGCTCCGGGGGGCAACATCGGCGATGGGTACGCCGTGTTCGAAGCGACCCACGGCACCGCCCCCAAATATGCCGACCTCGACGTGATTAATCCTGGCTCGGTGATTCTCTCAGGCGTGATGATGTTCGAGCTCCTCGGCTGGAATGAAGCGGCGCGTCTGATCGAAGGTGCGCTCGAAGCCACCATCAGGCAAAAGAAGGTCACATACGATTTCGAGCGTCAGATGGAAGGCGCAAAAAAAGTAAAGACCAGCGAGTTCGCCGGGCACATGATCGAGAACATGGAAGCGCTGAAGCCCGGAGCCAAGCGGGAAGCAGCGCTGGTGTAGACATTGAACGCGAGGGCAGGAAAAAGCAATTGAACACGAAGGGCACGAAGGAAACGAAGGAACAGAAGCAAAAAGAAAAGAATTGTTTGAATTCCTTCGTGACCTTCGTGTCCTTCGTGTTCGCTCTGGGTTTTTTGGATTTGTGCGTTTTGATTCTGCATCGATAGGAGCCTGGAAGAATGCGCAAGAAAGTTTCCATCGTAGGTGCGGGCAACGTGGGCGCTACGGCCGCACACTGGATCGCTTCGAAAGAACTTGCGGATGTGGTGCTGATCGATATCGTCGAAGGCATTCCGCAGGGCAAGGGGCTCGACCTGCTTGAGGCGATGCCCATCGAGAAGCGTGATGCGCACGTGCTGGGCACCAACGATTACGCCGATACCGCCAACTCCGACATTGTGGTGATCACCGCCGGCATTCCCCGCAAGCCAGGCATGAGCCGCGACGATCTGCTAAACACGAACTACAAGATCATGCAGGACGTGGTCGGCAAAGTGGTCGCGAACTCACCCGGCGCGATTCTGATCGTGGTCTCGAATCCGTTGGACGCGATGGCGCAGGCCGCGTACAAGATCAGCAAGTTCAACCGCGAACGTGTGATCGGCATGGCCGGCGTGCTCGACTCCGCGCGCTTTCGTACCTTCATCGCAGAAGAACTTAAAGTCAGCGTCGAGAACGTAACCGCGTTCGTCCTCGGCGGACATGGCGACACCATGGTCCCGCTGGCTCGCTACTCTACGGTTGCCGGAATTCCCATTACGGAACTGATGGACAAGGCCACTCTCGACCGGCTGATCCAACGTACGCGCGACGGCGGCGCCGAGATCGTGAAGTATCTGAAGACGGGCAGCGCCTACTACGCGCCCTCATCGGCCGCGACTGAAATGGTAGAGGCTATCCTCAAAGACAAGAAAAAGATCCTGCCCTGCGCCGCGTATCTGCAAGGCGAGTATGGCGTTAACGGCCTCTTTGTCGGCGTTCCCTGCAAGCTGGGCGCGCGGGGCCTGGAGCAGATCATCCAAATCAAATTAACCAGCGAGGAACAAGCGGCGCTGAAGAAGAGCGCCGACGCTGTGCAGGAGTTGGTGAAGGTGATCGGCGTTTAAATGCCAAATGAGTGCGCAAAAGGAGGAGGGTTCACACTCGATGAATTCAAAAGAGTTCTTCCTGAAATTCTGGGACAAAGAAGAGGCGGCAACGCGCAAAGTACTCGAGCGCATTCCGGAAGGATCAAATTATCGTCCTGACGCGAAGTCGCGAACCGCGCGTGAAATTGCCTGGCTGATTGTCCGCGAAGAGTTCGTGCTCGGAGACGGTCTACAGAAAGGTCAGTTGGAATGGGAAGAGGTCCCCGCCCCTGCAACCATGAAGGAAGTGCTGGCCACGTATGATCGTGGTCACAAAGACGTCAGCAAGAAACTTCATGCGCTCGATCCTGCTCGGTGGGAAGCGCGCGTGCCTTTCATGATGGGTGGCCAGGCCGTGATGAACGAAACCGCTTACGACAACGCCTGGGGTTTCCTACTCGATATGATCCACCATCGGGGGCAGCTAACCACGTACTTGCGTGCGATGGGCTCTACCGTTCCGCAGATCTATGGTCCGAGCGCCGATGAGCCTATGTAACAATGCCGGTCAGTTCACTGTGTCGATCGATATCGAATTCACCTGTATATCCTGAGCTGGGCGATCCTGCGCGTTGCGCTTAACTTTGGTAATCGCGTCCACCACATCCTGACCTTCGACTATTTCGCCAAAGATGGTGTGCTTGCCGGTGAGCCAATCGGTGGCCTCGACGGTGATGAAGAATTGACTTCCGTTTGTATTCGGACCGGAGTTGGCCATGGCGAGCTTTCCCGGTTTGTCGAACTTGTGGGGTGAGCCTTTGGTTTCGTCGGCAAACTTGTAACCCGGACCTCCCATGCCTGTGCCGCTCGGGTCGCCTCCCTGGATCATGAATTTGGGAATCACACGATGAAAGATGGTGCCGTTGTATAGAGGGCCAGGCCCTTTCTTTCCACTCACGCTGTCCTTCCAGTCACGCTTCCCCTGCGCCAGTTCGATGAAATTCTTTACTGTGTTTGGAGCTTCCTTCTCGAAGAGGCGGCAGACTATCTTTCCCATGCTGGTGTCGAAGGTCGCGTAAGTTCCAGATTGACGAGCCATGTATGTCCTTTCAGGTGCGATGATCGCAAACGAGTAGTCTAAAGCATTGAGCGCGACCCCGGTTGCGAGGGCGCGCCATCCTATGCCGCTCCCTCCGGATTTAGCACAAGGTATCGAAGAATTTAGCGCGGAAGTTCTGCCTTCTGAGTTGGCACGAGGCGCTGCCGCACTGGCCGGCGCATATCGCGAGACTCACCGAGCGCGGCCGCAGCTCGATGCCTTACATCGGGCTGCATACCTGGTCACGCGATTGCCCGCGACATATGCAGTGCTGTCACGCGTGCTGCACGACAGTAAACTGCGTATTCCCGGACTGCGGGTTGCAAGCATGCTCGATCTCGGCGCCGGTCCCGGAACGGCAATGTGGGCTGCCGCCGAATCGTTTCCGGAACTTTCCCGCGCCGTTCTGATCGAAGATTCCGCGGAATGGATCACCATGGGCAGGCAGCTCGCCTCAAAGTCGCACCGTGAGTCGATTCGTGCTGTGGAGTGGCGTCAGGGAAGCGTTGCTGGATCGCTCCCCTCGGGAAGCTTCGACTTGGTAACGCTCTCCTATGTTCTCAACGAACTTCGGCCAAGTGAACGGCCAGAAGTGTTGCGTGCGGCGTGGGACCGCACGGACAAGCTGCTGATCATCGCGGAGCCCGGCACGCCAGCGGGATTTGAGCACGTTAGGGACCTAAGGCGCGAGTTGATTGCCAATGGCGCGCACATGGTGGCGCCGTGTCCTCACGCAGGTGAATGTCCAATGCACGATGGCAATTGGTGTCATTTCGCTACTCGAGTGCAGCGGAGCTCAGAGCATCGCGCAGCGAAAAGCGCAGAGCTGGCATATGAAGACGAGAAATATTCGTATGTTGTGTTTGCGCGCGAGCCGGCGCAATTGCCGGCAGGGCGCATCCTGCGGCATCCGCAGAAGCATTCCGGACATGTGGAATTGGAGCTATGCACAGCCAAGGGAGTGCAACGAGAAACTGTGTCTCGCAAACAGGGCCAGCGATATAAAGTCGTGAGAAAAGTGGAATGGGGAGATGAGTGGTAGAAAACCACCGCATTCTGAGTGTCTGTGCAGAGACGCGGCACATGCCGCGTCTCTACCCACGATTTTTTATGCCTATTTTGGTGTTGACGTTGCCGGTTTTGTAGTCGCTCTCTTGTGAGGCGTTGTTGGCTTCTTCGTGGCCGTGGCCGCCTTCGGCAGACCTGTGATGTCAATCTTGCTGATCTTCACGGGATCATACGGACGATTGTCACGCGGGTCGGCGGCTTTGCGCGCGATCTGCTTCACCAGTTCCACACTTTCCGGAGTGCATTGCCCAAAGATCGTGTGACGACCATCGAGGTGCGGCGTTGGAACTTCGGTTATGAAGAACTGCGAACCGTTGGTCGCAGGTCCGGAGTTGGCCATCGCGAGGCGCCCGGGAACATCGAACTTGAGGTCCGGTGAAAATTCGTCCTCGAAACTGTAGCCGGGTCCCCCTTCGCCTGTGCCTAAAGGATCGCCGCCCTGGATCATGAAATTCGGAATCACGCGATGGAAGATGGTGCCGTTGTAAAGTGGCACACCGTGTTGCTTCTTGTGCGTGTCGGGATTGGTCCAGTCTTTCGTTCCCGTGGCGAGCCCAACAAAGTTTTCGATCGTCTTCGGAGCCTGCTTTGGAAAGAGCTCGCAGGTGAGATCTCCCGCCGTAGTGTGGAAGATCGCCTTCGGATTCTCGGCGGGGGTAGTCTCGGCGGTTGCAGCTTTGGCAGCGGGTGCGCGGTGATGAGCTGTCGTGGTTTTGGGCGTGCTGGTTTGGGAGAATGACGACGCGACAAAGAGCAGAAGAGTTAAAGAAGTCTTCATAATTTTCTCAATGAATAATAGAACAAGTTAACGAAGGATGATGAATCTCACTATTCCCAATAGGGAACGCGTTCAGTGGCTACAGCCCCATCGAGATCGAATACGGCGGGCCTAAAGCCGATGCCCATCCCTAAACTCGGTCAGGTCACTACTGCGCCGAGCTCATCTTTCGCGCGAGCGGACGCCGCTGGCGCTGTTGAGCTCGCAGCTGCTTGCTTACCTGTTCCACCTGCCGGAAGACACGCATCAGATTGCCACCGAGAATTTTGCGGATCTGCGGGGCAGTGTAGCCACGATTCAGCAAGGCTTCGGTGATCTTCGGCAAGTCGGCGGCGGAATCCATCCCTTCCGGCATCGACGGAGTGCCATCGAAGTCAGAACCTAGGCCGACATGATCGATGCCGGCGACTTTGGCCACATGGTCGATGTGATCGATTATGTCTTCAAACGGCGGCCGCGGAATCTTCGCCGCCCACTCTTTACCTACCTTATCCGTCTCACGATAGCGCGTGACCGGATCGGCATCTTTGTATTTCTCCTCCACCGCATCCACTGCCGCGTTGCGCTCTTTGGCCTGCGCTTCATAGGCCTTGCGCCAGTTCTCGTCTACGAACGCAGAGTAGTAGTTGACCATCACTACTCCCCCATTGCGAGCGATGGCTTGCAGCATCTCATCGGTCATATTGCGAGGATGATTGGTGAGCACGCGCGATGACGAGTGTGACGCTATTACCGGAGCGCGGCTCACCTGCAGCGTGTCATAAAACGTTTTATCGGAGACATGCGAAATATCGACCATCATCCCCAGCCGATTCATTTCGCGAACGACATCTTTGCCAAAATCGGTCAGCCCGTTGTGGTGTTGAATCGAGGTGTCGGTAATATCGCCGGAAGAATCCGCCCACTCATTAGTATTCGACCAGGTGAGCGTCATATAGCGAACGCCCATGTGGTAGTAGTCGCGCAACAGGCGAATGTCGTTTTCGATGGAGTGTCCGCCTTCGATGCCGAGCAGCGCCGCAAGACGGTGTTCGCGATGTGCGAGATCGATGCCGACTGCGGAAAACACCATCATCATCTTGTCAGGATGCTTCTCCGCTTGCTGATATACGGCGTCGATGAGATCGAGCGTGCGGTGGGCATACTGGCCCTTGAACTCCTTAGGCTCGACCCAAATTGAAAAAAACTCGGCTCCCAGATTGCCGGCCTTGGCTTTGGCGAAATCAAGATAGCCCGTATCCCCGGCCGGCGGGTTCGCCATATCAAAATTTTCATCTAAGAGGCGCTGTGTGGTGTCAGCGTGGGTATCGATCACCAGGGATGAGTTGTGAATCTGTCGTGCGGTGAGAGATCTGCCCGTCTTTTTCGACGGCTTCGTTTGGGCCATAGATATAGATGAAGACAACAGGAAGCTAACCACCGCGCACAGCAAGATCCGTGGCAGCATCGTCGCTAGTCAGTCCTTGAACATAGAAGTAGAAAATCAAAGGCCGCGTGAGCGGCCTTTCAGAATTCTACATGATCGATCGGAAGAGATTAGCTATTGCTCAGGTGGGGGAAGAACCGGTGCGTCAGGTGGCGCTTCGATCGCCGGAGATACTTTGGTCTGGATTGCCACCGGATATGGATAACGTTGTGACACCATGATATGGAAGCATGCCTGGCGACGTTCTTCTTCAGGCTCGATGACGTCGCGTACTTTCATGTCTGCGAGATAATCGGCAACCCATTTGTGCTGCTTGCGCGAAAGTCCCCGTTTGCCTATGTCAACGGTCGTGCCGGCGAGATGGGAAGAGGCAATTTCCCCTTCGGCTGGCGCAGCGTTGTGATTGAAACGCATCAGGTGGCGTTGCTGCTCCACGGTGCGCACGGCCGAAGTAACCTCAAGCGGCTTGTGAAACTTCTGATAGAACTCGCGGCTCAGGTCGTCGACGAATTGCGCCGTCCACGGTCGTGCGTAACGGCGATTCTCCTTAAGCGAGTGGCTGATGCCCAGATATTGCGTCTCTGAAATGGGCACCAGGACTCCTCGTTCTTCGAGCTGCTGCAATTGAAGGTCGTCCTCAATGCGCGCCAATCCTGCCTGATCGATCTCCGAATTCTGCTTCACCAGCGAATCGCGGGAGCCGCGTAGCTCTGGCGAGACCGGCGGACCGTAGTACCGGATTCGCCGCAAACGTCCATGGCGCCGATGATGATGCGAAGACGTGAGATGACGGCTCGGCGTATGACGGGGCACGTTGTGCACGCTCGCCTGGGCCGACGCTGCTAGCAACACTGACAGGAAAATTAAGCAAGAACTGCGCATTTGTCCTTTGGTCCCTAAGCCCTCTCCAGAGCTCCACTACAGCATCTCTGGATTGATCCTAAGATGCAACTAGTGATTTTTCGGGTTCCCTCTTTAGTAACAATAGTTTGCGTTCCTAGGGTGTGACTTAGGTAACCTGCGAGCTAAGCGACGGAGAGGAGTAGCAGAATCAGCGACATACAAGAGCTCCTGCATCGCTAAACTGTGATATGCTGCCCGGCGCTTCTGCGACGGTAAAAATTGCACCTTCCATTGTTCAACACAGTGCTGGTGGACCTCTCTGTGTGGCTCTTATGCACTGCTGCGTTGCTGGCCTTCGCTCGGCCTTCCATTACCCATCCGGGAACAACCTACCTAGCGTTCCATGGCTGGTTCATAAGCGGCCGAACGGTGGCAATTCTCAGCGGCGCGACTCTCTTGTTCTCCTGGCGAGGAGCCGCCCCGGTGAGCTTCGGTGAGGTTTCTCGAGCCGTGCTCTTGGCAGACCTGGCTTTAGTGACGATGACTTGCGCATGGGTGCTGGCCGCGCATCGAACGGCACCGTTTGCCGCTCAGCAGGCTGTGTTGAAGCCGCGAATGCTAAGCGTCGGGATCGTTCGCGGAGTAGCAAGCGTTGCCATCCCCCTCGGATGCATAGCCATGCTGCTGTGGAGCGCGGTCCCCGGGCTTGCTCATCATGAAGTAGCTCCTGAGTTGGCGATGTCGAATTGGGCCGTCATTGCCCAGACTTGGGCAGGGCTTGGTTTGCTGGTACTGATCTACTGGTACGGGTTCAAATTGGGATTGGTGATCCCATTGGCCGCGTATCTCGGTCTGGTGATCTATCAGGGAAACTTTCGTTTCCGGTTAGTGATTCCCCTCATCCTGCTCGTGCAAGTGTATTTAGATCGTCGCCGACGACGCTGGCCGACCCTCACGGGCGTTGTACTCCTGCTCACCTTTGGCTGTCTATTCTTTCCGTTAAAGAGAATCGGACAACAACTCCAAGCCGGCGAAACTCCGCAGGCAATGTGGCAAAGCACCCGGACCGAAATGCTGGACGCCTTTCGTGGCGATCATCCGGATGAGATGATCCTGGACGAATTCGCCAGCTCACTAACGCTGGCTGACCAATATGGGAAGTCTTATTGGGGCGGTACTTACGTTGGCTTGCTGACGGTTGCTGTCCCGCGCCAATGGTGGCCTCAGAAGCCCGGCCTGGCAGACTTTGAAAAAGAGATTTCGACGCTTTCGCGACCGATGGCGGCGAATGGAATGGTAGTCACCATGATGGGAGAGTTTTATGTGAACTTTTCCTACGCCGGCGTGGTTGTCCTCTGCTTTTTGGTCGCGTATCTCTCGGGCCTAAGCTTCCACGCTGCATACCAACGCGGATATTTCACGCTGGCGCACTTCACATATCTGCTAATCGCATGCAACTTCATCCAGGTGTTTCGTGATGGCCTGATCTCGCTCTTTGTCTTCCCCATCATCAACATGATGCCCATAGCAGCGATCGTACTTCTGCACCTGCTGCAATCCGCCGGTAGGGAAGCAGGTTTTCGGAAGCCAATTCTCAACAGCCCGCCTGTTCGCCAGCGGCCGGACCCAATCGCATGAGCGCACCCACGCATGGCTGCGCATGCTTAAAGCCGGTGGCGCACGCGGGTATGCGCATCCTGCTCATCCATCAGGCATTCTCTCTCCCGAATGAACCGGGAGGAACCCGCCATTACGAATTGGCCAAGCGACTTGTTGCAATGGGTCACTCGGTCACCATCGTGACAAGCAGATTGAACTATCTCACGGGGGCGCACAACGGCGGAATGAACGAGTGTGGCATCGACATGCGCTATGCCCCGACGTTGAGTGGCTATCATCGCAACTACGTGCGGCGTAGTCTTGTATTCCTGAGCTTTATGATGAGTTCTTTCGCCAGCGCTCTGCGTACCGGACCAGTGGATGTAGTTGTTGGAACGTCTCCCTCGATCTTCCAAGCAGTCTCCGCCTGGATGGTTGCTGCGGTTCGCAGGCGTCCATTCGTTCTTGAGATTCGAGATCTCTGGCCAGAGTTCGCAATCGACATGGGACTTCTTCGCAACGCGTCGCTCATACTTCTGGCGAGGTTCATTGAGAGATTCCTGTATCGACACGCGAACCATATCATCGTGAACTCTCCGGAGTACCGCGACTACTTGCTCAACAGGGGAATTATAGACACGAAAATTTCAGTGGTTTCCAATGGAGTGGACGCAAGCATGTTTCAGCCGCGAGCTGATGGAGGGGACTTTCGACGCGAGCACGCGCTAGGGAAAAAATTCGTGGTCATGTATGCGGGAGCATTGGGTCTTGCAAATGACATCGAGTGTCTCCTGCGCGCAGCCATGCGCCTGCGAGAAGACGAAGCAATCGTGTTCGTGATCGTGGGCGGCGGCAAAGAGGAAGTCCGGTTAAGAAGACAGGCCCAGTCGATGTGTCTCGACAATGTCTGCTTTGTTTCTGCGCAACCGAAGGAGCGGATGCCTGAGATCTTGGCTGCAGCCGACGTATGCGTCGCCACGCTGAAGGACATTCGAATGTTTCGGATGCCGTATCCAAACAAAGTTTTCGACTACATGGCGGCCGGACGGCCAACCGTCTTGGCGATCGACGGGGCCATTCGGAAAGTACTCGAACTCGCAGACGGCGGCCTATCGGTGCGACCAGGAGATGACAATGCGATCGCCCAAGCCATCCTCAAACTACGCCCTTCGATCCAGTTGCGGAGAAAAATGGGCACGAGTGCACGAGAGTATGTGGAAAGGCACTTTAACCGCGACGAGCAAGCACAGCAACTTGCAGTAATTCTTGAAGACGTGAATCGTTGGGCAGCTTCCTGAAATTTGTGCTGGTTGCTCTAGGTACCGCGCATGCGGTGTCGCGCTAGGGTTCTTTGTCAATGCTGGCGCTGACCAGATTGCCCTTTAGGCGAACCTGAATATCAAAGTACTCTTCCCAGGTCATGGTGAGACTCCGATCAAACCAAGCACGGATCTCTTCGAGGATCTGCTCGTTTGTGTGGACCTTTTGCTGCATCTGGTCTTTGGGAGCGCTGGATTGACTTGTCTGGGCGAGGCGCTGTACCGCTTTCCTCACGCGAATTTCGCTATCTCGTTCGAGCGCGGTGAACATGATCCCCATCCCCTGACTGTCGATGGCGGCGCGCACTTCACCTTGTGCCGGAATTTTCATGCCATAGAGATGAAGAATCATCTGAACACGCGAGTGGCGTGGTAAGGGAAAGCGTGTGGCAACAAAGCAACCGGTGAGACTGACGTTATCCAGGGTTCCTGAGACCGGTGAGCTGCTCTTATCCGTCCAATACTGCACGCCACGATCACAGTCGAAACGAGTAGCGCCGCGTCGCTCATCGGAGCTTTCTTCCACCGCCCACTTAGGAGCTTCCCAGGTATCGACGTAATCGCCGGCAGCGATCTGGTCCTGCAGAGCTGATAACCTCTTCTCCGGTTCCAACGTGCGAAGCCCTACCTGCCCCTGGCGCGCCGTGTTCGGCTGCCCGATCCACATCACGCGGAATCGGACCTTATCTTTCTGATACTCGAGCGTAAGATCCTGCCCAACCTTTACATCGAGGGGTTGCAAGCCGGTGATACGGGCACCCTGAGCGCTTACGTCGAGAGTGCAGACAACATGGCGAAAGCTCTTGCCGGCGGAGTCAACCCCTGACACACGCACAGGCAAAGCCAAAAAATTGCGTTTCTCTTGGCGCCGGGACATCGCATAGCTAGTATGGTTCCGAATTGAAATTCGAGTCAGGTTACGGAAGTAACGCTCGTTTTTTTCTTCCCAAAACCTACGCGCCTCCGCGCAGCACATGAATGAGTCCCATCAGAATCACGATGGGAAGCACGACGAGCGCCGCGGCGCAGACGAGCAGCAGCAGGAAGAATAGCCAATCACGAGCGAGGAGCTCCCGGCGGGCGCCGCTTTTGTATCGCACCAGCAGGCTGTAGTTCATCCGGTTTGATTTCCAAACGGAGTCGAAGACGTCGCCCACAATCGGAATCGAACCGAGCAGCGTATCTATCGCGATGTTCGCGACCATGCGCGAGATCGCGATCTTCGGCAAGCCACGCTGCCAAGCGGCAAAAACAATCAAAAAGGAGAGCAATCCGGTAATGATGTCGCCGAACCCAGGCACGAGTCCCACAATGGGATCAAGACCAAAGCGGATCTTGGTTCCGGGAATATGGAAGATATCGTCAAGCACCGCGGCGAGGTGATTCATCTGCTCGTCAGTAAGTCCGCGCGCCGGAGAGCGTCTGGGAGAAATGATTTCTGGCTCAATGCTGGGCATGTTCTGCTGCCGTTTCGATACTAATTGCTATCCTGCTTAGATGCCGAGAGCCTTGAAAGCTCATGTTCTGCTCATCCTGGTGACGTTGGTCTGGGGAGCGACGTTCGTGGTCATCAAGAATGCGGTCGAGCAGGACGCAACACCGCTGCTCTTCAACTTTATTCGCATGACGCTCGCGGCAGTTGCTCTGGCCAGCATCTTTCATGCAGACATCGCGAAGATCAGACGCCAATCGTTCATCGATGGCGCGCTCACCGGGGTTTTCCTTTGGCTGGGTTATGAATTCCAAACTACTGGAATTCGCTTCACCAGCGCCTCGAAGTCGGCATTCATCACTGGAATTTCTGTCGTGTTGGTGCCCTTGTTCCTGATGGTCTTCTGGCGGCGTAAGACCAGCACATGGACGGCTGCGGGGGTGCTTGCGGCTATGGTTGGTTTGTTCCTGCTTACCGTACCTGCCGACCAGGGCGGAGCAGGAAATTGGAGAAGCGTAAATCGAGGCGACTTGCTCACTCTGGGCTGCGCCGTGACCTTTGGCTTCCAGATTATCTATCTCGGGCGGGCGACAAAGCGCGATCCCTTTGCGCAGATTGGGTTTCTGCAGATTGCCACAGCTGCAGTACTCATGGGATTGACGGCGCCACTGCTGGAGCAATCGCATATTGTGTGGTCATCGCGTGTGGTATGGGCGCTGCTTATTACTGGGTTGCTCGGCACCGCTGCGGCCTTTACCATCCAGGCCTGGGCGCAGCAATTCACTTCGCCCACGCAGACAGCGCTGATTTTCTCGCTTGAGCCTGTGTTTGCATGGATTACGTCCTACCTGATATTGGACGAGCGTCTAGGCCTTCGCGCAGGCATTGGGGCTCTGCTGATTCTCGCAGGAGTATTGATGTCCGAGTTGCTGGGTTCGCAGATTAGTGCCACGGCATCGGCGGATGCTTGATGCTCAACTAGTCGGGGCGTCTAGAAACACGGTATGGAGTGCTTTCTGCAACATTACTCGTCTTCCTCATCGTCCTCTTCGAGCAGCAGGCCGCCCAATGCTTCCGCGGTATCGAGAATATGCTGATACCGCTCATACCATTCCGTAGCGGCTTCATATAAGAATAGCGTGCCCTGATGAGCGAAGCCAAGCTGGAGGAATCCGATCTTGCCGATGTGGGCGCGCAGCCAACGAGCGTCATCGAGATCGTCGCTGTAGACGTTATCTTTCAGACGATCCATAACAAACTCAAGGTCTTCCTTGGTGAGCACCACTTCGTCCATGGTCAGGAAGGGAGCACCGGAGGCTTTCGCCAACTCGACGAAGTCCTTCCACGCGTCGGGATTGTCGTCGTCTTTCCAAAGCACACTGCTGATCTCATCACCGACGTAGCCTGGGAAACGACGCATGCCGTGGCCTTCAATGAAGGCGGTCATGTCGTCTTTGAGGTTGTGCAGATCGTCAGGACGCATCGGAAAAATCTACCGGCTGCGAGCTACCAGTTGTCAGCTAAAACACGTGTCAGTATCTGGCTTCGCTGTGTCTCACGCGAAGTCTGAAGATACACGAAATTCATGGCGGAATGGCGACACTGTGAGGCTAGTGACGCGCCCGGGTAGCAATCGAAGAGTGTGGCCGCCCGAATTCGGACACTTCGATTAGTGACCGACCCATTTGCCTCGCACCAGGCAGAGGCAGGATGCAACAATAAAGGACTTATATAGACATTCGACTGGTGCAAAAATTGCACGGCAGATACTTGAAAACCAATCTACGAAACCTTCACTGGAGACTTCGAGAGTGAAAATCAGTCAACTGTCGAACATCTCAGCCCTCATTATCTTGGTAGTAATGGTTCTCTGCTGCCGCTTCGCTGGAGCAGATACCGCTGCTCACCCTGAGCTGTTGGTCTCGACCGATTGGCTGGCCAATCACTTGAATGACCCGAATGTAGTCGTACTCCAAGTGGGCGATGATCGCAGCGATTACGACAACGAACACATTCCTGGCGCTCGCTTTCTAAGCAGCGCTGAATTCACCACGGGCCATCAAGGATTGATGGTTGAAGTGCCAGCCGTGAAAAAGCTTGAGGCGGCATTTGAAAGTGTAGGTGTTCGCGACAACAGCAAGGTTGTCATCTACACAACCGATTGGTATCCGACCGCCGGACGAGCGTTCTTCACGCTCGACTACCTCGGACACGCAAAAACCGCGCTT
The DNA here is from genome assembly GCA_045808065.1 of Terriglobales bacterium. Lineage (GTDB taxonomy): Bacteria > Acidobacteriota > Terriglobia > Terriglobales > Acidobacteriaceae > Gp1-AA112. Next base: position 45,978 of record JBJMGD010000034.1, read on the forward strand.
CTCAATGGCAGCTTGGCGCAATGGAAGATTGAGAAGCGTGCTTTGACGGCCGATGTTCCTAAGATCGACAAAGGCCGCATCACTCCTCGCGTCAACGAATCGGCGCGGGCGCTACTCGCGGATGCTAAAGTGGCGACGCAGCCCGGCGCCCAAGTGCTGTTGGTGGATTCGCGTCCGCAACGTCGCTATGCGTCCGGCCATCTTCCAGGCGCGGATCACATCTTCTGGGAAGAGACCGTGACCGATCCCAAGAGGCCCGTCTTCTTGCCTCCTAATGAGCTAACAAAGCTGTTCCGGTCGCGCGGAGTAGTGCCCGGACGCAAGCTCATTACTTATTGCGAGATCGGCTTGCAGGCGTCGCATATGTACTTCGTCGCGAGGTACCTCGGCTACGAGGCCTCAATGTTCGATGGCTCTTTCTATGAGTGGAATGAGGTGGAGCACTTGCCGGCGGTAAAGGGCAATTCTCCCCGTTGATGACTTGGGACAATCCAAATCGGCTCGGCACATGCTTCAAATCATCGGCGGGTCATGCGTAATCTTGGCGAAACACGGTTATGCCGGGAAACATTCCAAGTTTGCGTGGGCCGGACGAGTTTCGAAGGTTGTTGCGCTATTCCTCTCCACTGTAGCGGTCCACAGGTGATCACTTACTGCCGCACGGGCATGCAATCTTCGCTTGACTACTTCGTCGCAAAATATCTCGGGTATGCTGCGCGGATGTACGATGGCTCCTTCTATGAGTGGAGCCGATCCTCGCATCCAGTGGAGAATATGACGACGCACTGATTCGCGGAGTTCCCTCGTAATCCGGCAATTCTGGCGATCTAAGCCCCATCGACAATGGGTGGAAACGGATAAGGTCTGAGCTTTGTGGTGAACAGTTGCGCCTTTTGCCAGATCGCGAATGGTGGTGTTCCCGCCGGTATCGTCTTTGAAGACGATCTAACGCTCGCTTTTCTCGATCACCGTCCTGTCTTTCCCGGGCACTGTCTTGTGATTCCGCGGCAACATTTCGACAGCTTGGTAGATTTGCCGTCCCCGCTGCTCGCGCAGCTGTCGGCAAATGCAAGATTGCTGGCCATCGCAGTAGAAAAGGGACTGGGAGCACAGGGAGCCTTCCTCGCCATCAACAATCGAGTAAGCCAAAGCGTCCCGCATCTGCACGTCCATGTGGTTCCAAGGAGCAAGGGCGACGGACTAAAGGGATTTTTCTGGCCGCGTCATAAATACCGCGATCCCGAACATTTGGAAGAAGTACGTGCAGCACTATCGCTGGCCGTAAGAGATTTGCATGAGACCGAGCTCGGGTGACGTGAGGCGGACTGTCACCTCATCAGCGGCAATTCCGAATCACTTGAGATTCGATAATCAACGTCGCGGCTGAGAGCGGTCCGGCGAAAAACGACAGCTGTTGGCGAACTACCGACGCGTATTCATGCTCGCAACTCTGAGCGAGGGACACTAATACTACGCAACTCGCAACCGTTCTGAACGTGCTACCCGTTCAATTGCAGACAAGTAGCCTGCGAGGTGCATGCTAACCCTTTCGCGCCGACTCCTCTCCCAAACGTGTTCGTAGGCGCGAAGCACACCTGTTTCGATTTCCCGTTCCAACCGTTCCGGGGCCAAATCGGCCGAGGCATTCTGGATGTTGTTGGACCATTCTGCATGCGCGGCGATTACGTGTCCGGAAGCGCCGACGAGATCCGGTACGACCACGGTATTGTGACTTGCGAATGTGCGCTCGGCGGCGGGAGTGACTACCAACTCCGAAGCCTCGATGACTAACTTCGTCCGGATGCGGCTCGCAACTGAATCGTTCAACATGCATTCTGGTCCAGCTACTACCAGAGCATCGCAATCCAATGTGTGGACCTCGGCAGTTTGGGCGGCTCCTTCAAAGCCGATGAGAGTACTTGTCTTCCGAAGGTGCTGAGCGAGCGCAGCCATATCGATCCCGGTCGAACAATGCAAACCGCCGCGCTCTTCGGCTAACCCCACAATTACACAATCCATTTCTGCCAACGCCACGGCGGTCTCAAACCCGCTCTGGTCGATTGACCGCACCGCGACACGCAATCCCGAAATGGATGCACCATGGTCTTGCGTACAACGTACAAGCAATCCGGCCAAGGCGCCGCCTAGAAGCTTTTCTCGGAATCCCGGGCTCTCCTGTACGGACTTGCCCAAAACAGCAGAAGCTGCTCCTTGATGCAGCGTTGAATATTCATCGCCGATCCACGACATCACTTCGCTATCCGCATTCGATCCGGGCGCGCATACGTCTTGATAGATTCCAAGAACGTGGTGCACACGAGCGGTATAACGGCGGGTTAACCGCTCAAATTCGCCGCGACTCAGTTGGGCGGGATCGCAAGCCAAACCGCCGGCCGCCCCTCCAAAGGGGACGTTCGCGACGGCACAACGCCAAGTCATCGACTCAGCGGATGCCCGCAAGGCATCTAGCTCGAGCCCCGATTGAAAGCGTACGGGACCAAGGACCGGTCCACGCACGCCATTATGTTGCACGCGATATCCGCGAAAGAGTTGCAAACGCTCGTCGTCGCGCCGCAGAGGAACTTCGACGGTCAGCTCCCGATATGGTACCGAGAGCAATCTTCGCATTTCAGTATGGATCCCAAGACGTTCAGCCGCAGCGTCAAAATATCGGCGGATGCAAGAAGATGCGGTCTCGCGTACTCCAATTGCCGTCCCCAGTGCCATAGAGCCTGCTTCCTGCGCTTGCCTTCCCCGGCCAATAGCACCGGGAGAGTTGCACCATAGCTGAAATTGGATGCAGTTCAGAGACTCTGGAGAGAGTAGCTAGGTGGGTTATTTTCGTCCTAAACGCCTCTGGGCTATGACTAAACCCCTTGGGGTCGGGATAAGAATGGCAGAAATTAGCCCTTCTTGCTCCATTCTTAATGCAGCTTCACGGACGGTCTTCAGATGGGAGCTCGCATCGTGCATAAGGATCAAGCCATTGGGGTTCATTTGGGGCAAAAATCGGCGCACTTCTTTCTCACGGAGAGGGGGGTCGCTATCGCTGAAAAGGAGATCGATAGTGTCCGGAACCTTGATTTCCAAGCTGGATTCATTCCGGCAGTCGATCCACTCAGCGAGACCAGAACCCGCAAACCGCTCTTTGGCTTTCATCCAAACTGCGGGATCGTATTCGCATGTAATGACCTTGCCGAAACCATTAGCCTTGAGTCCTTCGGCTATGGACAAAGTGCTGATGCCCATGAAGGTTCCCGTTTCTACGACCGTCCGCGGCTTCATGGTATGCACGAGAGAGCGTAGAAACTCGAGCACCTCCACCTCGGCAGTCATGGAGTCGTACATACTCCAACGCTCGGGGTTGGGACATTCCGGTGTCGGTCGGTGATATTCAGGCTGCAGCACGTCGCCGCGTTGATTGAAGTGATGCAGAATGCGATGCTCACCTTTTTCGTTGCGGAATTTTTTTTTTACCGTGATGAGGATCGCCATTCCAGCCAGCATCGAAGCCAAACTGGCAGCTTGGGCATTGCTCAGTCCAAAAAATGAACGCGGATTGATTCGGATGAACTCGACGAGAAATCGCTCGAGTCCCATCCAGATGAGATACAGTGCCGCAACTTCCCCCACCGCACGTGGGCCACGTAAAGACTTTGCTCCCTGCCGCCATAAATACCAGAAGATGAGCGTGGCTGCGATTGCCTCATAAATGGGGGTCGGGTGCACGCGCTGGATTGTGGGCACCAAGCCGTTCGGAAAACTCATCCCCCACGGCAGGGACGTGGGGGTTCCGTAATCGCCGTCACCTGAAGTTAAGCACCCGATCCGTCCGACTGCGTAGCCCAAAGCTGCCGCAGGGGCGCAGACATCCAGCATGGTGAGATAGGACAACTTATACTTGCGCGCCAGCAAATACAGCGCGAGCAGGACGCCCCCCAAGCCCCCAAACCACGCGAATCCAGAGCGGCTGAAGACTTCGCCAATAGGATTGGCCACCAGTTCGCTTGGAGATTCGAGTACGTGGTAAACCTTCGCGCCGGCGATGCCGAGCAGAGCACAAATGGTGATCACATTCTGCGCGTCAGCTTGTAACGCTCGACGATGAATGTCCGCACCCAGCACGAAATAGGCGGCGAGAAATGCAAACAGCATCAGCAGCCCAAAGCTGCCGATCGTGACAGGACCAAGGTGGATGTAAGGAATCAAAGTTCTTCTGCACGAGTATATCCGCGGAGCTGTTAAGCCCTGACTCCCTAACCACTGAGCAAGTCTCTACGGTTCAGAACTCATGTTCTTGCTCAGAGCGTTGGTAGGTTTAGCAACTTAGAGGCTCACCTTCGAAACTGCTAGGCTGGTTCCATGCTCGCAATTTTGCGGCAACGCGGGCTGCGTCTCATCTTCGTTGCCAACCTGATCTCGATGCTGGGAAGCGGAATGAACTCCGCTGCGGTGGTCTGGTACATCCTTCAGGCCACGCACTCGGAGATGGCACTCGGTACGGTGATCATCCTCCAGACGGTCCCGGCTCTGCTGATGCTGCCCTTCACCGGTGTAGTCATCGATCGCGAAGACCGCCGGCATCTAGTTATGTTTCTAGATGGTTCGCGCGGGCTCATCATTCTGGCGGTCGCCTTTCTGGCACTGGCAGGCAAGGTGCGCCTCTGGCAGCTGTACTTGATGAATACGCTAGTTGCGGCTGGGTTCTGGATGTTTTGGCCATCGGTGACTGCGCTCATCCAGGAACTTACTCCGGAATCGCAGTATGTTGCTTCCAGCAACTTTCTCATGGCCGGAGTGCAAGGCGGATGGCTGATTGCAGGAGCCATAGTCGGCTTCGTTTACAACCACATTCACTTAGGTGGAGTGCTGCTCCTGGACTTTAGCACCTACGTCATTTCCATGGGCTGCTATTTGTTTGTTCGCAAGGGACGCACCACTGTCTCTCGTCCGGCGGACACGCCTGTTCCGCGCAACGCGCACCCGATTGATCGCTATTGGCAGGAGCTGCGCGATGGATTTGGATATCTGAAACATCGGCCCGCAGTAACTCTGGTGGGCATCAGCATGGCACTTTTCATGGGCGCCATGCTCACACAAGGCATTGTGACCGCGCCACTCGACGATCGCATTTTGCATGGGGGTGCCGTCGGCTACGGTTGGCTGAATGGAGCCTGGGGCATAGGCGCATTCCTCAGCACGATCTATACGCCGTGGATGATCGGCAGACTTCACACGCGCTCGAGTATCAGGGTTGGCATGTTCGTGCTTGGTGGCTGCATGTTTCTCGCACCGCATTCGCGAATACTCGCAGTCACTGCATTTCTCTTTTTCCTCATGGGTTCAGCGCGCGGCCTGGGGGGCACATCTTTGAACACGAGTTTGATGGAGCTTGTGCCTCCGCACCTCATGGGACGCACTCAGAACAGTTTTTATTTCATGGGCACGCTATTGCAGTTAGGTTTAGCCTTCGCGGTAGCCGCCTCAGCACATCGAATCGGCTTAACGACGGCGTACGCGATCATCGCCCTAACATATCTCTCCGCCTGCGCTTCCACACTCTTACGGGCCGATCATGTCTCGTTTGCAAAACCTGAAAGCACAGTCGAAGAGGCGATGGCGGAGGAGACAAACGCGTGATGAGCTCAGTAACCCAATCGGCACGGACGCCGGCACGCGGACCGAATTCCTTTTTTTCTCCGCTCTTGGCCATGCGGCGTAGTCCGTTGACGTTCATGGAAGAGCTGCATAGCAAGTACGGCGACCTGATCAACTACCGCACACTTGGACGGCAGATATTCATGCTTTTCCATCCGGAGATGACGCAGGACATGCTGGTCACGCGTTCGCGCAACCATCATCAAGGCCGCGTCATGCAACGTTCGCGCAAAGTACTCGGCAATGGGCTGCTTACCAGCGAAGACGCGTTCCACTTGCGCCAGAGACGGCTGATTCATCCTGCCTTTCACCGACAGCGCGTCTCCGGGTACGGACGCGCAATGGTGGAGTATTCCGAACGTCACCAGCAGCAGTGGCGTGGCGGCGACGTTCTCGATATCCATCAGGAGATGATGCGGCTGACCTTGGCAATCGTCGGAAAAACGCTCTTCGACACCGATGTTGAAGGCGACTCGCAGGAGATTGGGAGTGCACTCAACACCTTCATGAACCTATTCAAGTTTGCGGTGCTGCCATTTTCGGAATACCTGGAAAGACTGCCGATTCCGCCGGTACTGCGCATGAAGAGAGCGCGCGAGCGCATCGATCGGGTGATCTACAGGTTCATAGAGGAAAGGCGGCGAACCGGAGCGGATCGTGGAGATCTGTTATCCATGCTGCTCGCAGCCGAAGATACGGAAGCAGCGGGGGACGGCAACCGCATGAACAACGATCAAATTCGAGATGAGTGCGTCACTCTGATCCTCGCTGGACATGAGACTACAGCGAATGCGCTGACGTGGACTCTATATCTTCTGGCCCAGCATCCAGAAATCGCTGCGCGTCTGCAGCGCGAACTCGACCAGACATTGGGCAAAAGTGGGCCAGAGCCAGAGGATTATCCGAAGCTCAAATATGCGGAGATGGTCTTGAGCGAGTCCATGCGGCTGTATCCGCCGGCGTGGGGCATTGCCCGAACCGTAATTGAACCCTACGAGGCGTTTGGCGTGTCCTTTCCGAAAGACGCAATCGTCCTCACTTCACAGTGGATTACCCATCGCGACCCGCGCTGGTATCCCGATCCGCTGCGTTTTGATCCGGAGCGCTGGACTGCACCGGCCCGTGCCGCGCGTCCCAAGTTTTCGTACTTCCCCTTCGGCGCCGGACCACGGCAATGTATTGGTGAATCGTTTGCGTGGATGGAAGGTGTACTGCTTTTGGCAAGCATTGCACGCAATTGGAGATTCTCAATCGTGCCGGAAACTCGGGTCGAACTGCTTCCGCTGATTACCCTGAGGCCGAAGTTCGGCATGAAGCTACGCGTTGCGAGAGCCTGAGGCCCATTACGTGGCACGATCCAGCCCGGCGGTGTGTTCAGTATTAAAACGCCAGCACTTGATTCGGTGTCTGCGCGTCCGCATTGAATGGCGAGCCCGAAACTGGAGTCAACGTGCCGGCGGTCCCGATAGCAAAGACCACAATCACGCCACTAGCGCTGTTGGTGCTCGTAACCACCAGGAACTTTCCCCCGGATGACACAGCCACCGACACCGGACGTGTTCCGGCCGCAAATGGCGATCCTGTTATAGGGCTGAGTTGGTCCTTTGTTTTATCTAACGCCAAAGCAGATACCGTGCCGGAATTCTGGTTGGCAACGTAGAGAACGCCACCCGCAAACACTCCATTTACAGGACTTGGCCCGGCGGGGAAAGGGCTGCCATTGACTTCAGTCAATAGCCCAGCGCTCGAGATTGTGAAAACGGACACAGTATTGCTTTGGCTATTAAGTCCGAAAAGCAAAGTGCTAGTGTCATCCAAAGCTAAAAATGTCGGCGCACCGCTCACCGAAGTAGCAGTTCCGAGCAACGTGAGCGCGCCGGTGATGGGATCGACACTGAATGAACTAATGGTATTGGCGGCAGGATTGGAGGTGTAGAGGAAATTGCCGGTCGATGTGATTGCCATGCCTGAGGCGCCGGGGAAGCCGAGTGTGATGGGGAAACCTGCTAATGGCGTCAACGCTCCCGAAGTTGAGGAATACCCGTGTCCAATAATCTCTGACGGCGAATTGACGAGCGTGTATGCAAAGTTTCCATTCGGGTGAACCGCAATGCGCACTTGGCTCTGAGTAGTTTGAAAAGGCGATCCGGTTACCGGCTGGAGCGCGCCGGTGGAGCTGTTGACCGAGAAAATGGCGGTAGTTCCTGCAGCAAGATTGGTGACTAGCAGGTGTGCGTGAGTTGGATCAACGGCTATTGAATCGGGTGACGTACCGCCCGTAGCAACGGGAGAGCCGCTGGTCGTTTGCAACGATGCTGTGGAAGGGTCCAGCAAGTACGTCGAAACACTCCCAGAGGTGTTAGAGACGAAGACGGGATTGCCACTCGGAGTTCCGACGCCTCCTCCTCCGCTTCCTCGACCGGGGCCACCGCCCTTCGCTCCACAACCCCCGACGATCGAGCAAAACGCGAGCACGAGCACGACAAATGAAATCTTTCTGCGCAACATCCGGGCTTCCTCCAAATTCGGGAACTATCTTGAAGCCATCAACCCGTATGCTACTGGCGAATAAGGCTCAAGTGCGCCTGATTCTTCTAAGCTGTTGATCTTTTCGGTGTCAGCGGCCTTGGCGAAGCGCCGAAGTAGGTGCCTAAGCGACGGATAGCGGGTTGGCAACCTGATTCGTCAGCGGCGCACGCCAGATACTTTCAGGCGGCCAACCCGCAAGCTGCGGGTTCCGCGAGTAATGCTGATCGTGAGTTCAACGCGGTTGTTCAGAGCGAGTTTCCGAAATACCGAATGCATGTGATTTTTCACCGTCTGCTCTGAAATGTTCAGCCGATCGCCAATCTGTTTGTTGGAATATCCCTTCGCTGCAAGTTCAGCTACTTCGTACTCGCGAGGTGTAAGCTCCTGCATGCCGAAAAAACTACACCTTGGAAACCCAAGGGCTCGAGATAGAGAAAAAATTTACGAAATCCGAACAACAGAAGCGTGAGCTGGCTAGTAATGCGGTCCACCGTCTGAAGATTGTGATCGGAAATAAATAGACGCTAACTGCGACTCGCTGAAGTGCTAAATTGAGTGCACAGTACTATAGTACTAGTCGCAATTCACTTCTTTCCCAGGAAGACCTCATGACCAAAGCCAACGTCTTAGCATTCCTCGACGCCGAGATCGTCCGCCTGCAGCGAGCTCGGGAGATTCTCTCCACCGGCGACGGCGGCGGACTAGGGATCCGCCGAGGTCCTAGTGGCAACATTGCTGGACGCCATAGAGGCCAGAGAAAAAGACGTCGGATGAGCGCGGAAGCTCGCCGGCGAATTTCGGAAGCGCAAAAGAAACGTTGGGCCGCGCGAAAGAGAGCAGCCAAATAGGAACAAGAACTGTTTCTCAAGGGGTACTAGCCGACAATAACTGGTGTCTCGGCCGTCTTGACGTCCAGCCGGGCCTGCGCGTTTCGCCAGAGATCCTCATACTTCTTGATCGTATGCAACGGTCGGATTTCGAGATCTGGCAGCACATATTCGATCCAAAGCAACAGCCACAGTCCCACGGCGATTAGGCGCAAACGTAAAGCGCTTTGCGCGAGGGCTGGAATGTCGGCACTCTGATCGGCGTCGGAAACGGCGTCAACAGATCGGAGGAGGCTCAGCAAAACGGCGCAGTTGCGGGCGATCCAACTGAGATACTCTTGCGTGGCGCGCAAGCGAGCCCGCCGTACCTGCAGATAGTGACGTGCGGTGAGCGAGCGCTTTAAAAATGCCTCGTCATCCCGCGACAACAAATTGCGGAATGCCGCAAGATCCACTTCGCGCAGACGCTGATGCACCCGAGAGGAAGTCTTCTGCTCTGTGTTTGCCATCCACAAGACAAAAAGCAAAGCGCACAACGCGCCGACACCAAGAGATATTGTCAGCATCATCGCTCTAAAAGGATTTCAACGGCTTCCTGGGCCCGCTTAATGCCAGCGCTGGCAGCAGAGCTCTGGTCGAACACGGAGTTTCGAGTCGAACGGGACTGCGAAAGTGACCTTGGAAAAAAATAAGCAGCCCACGTGACATTTTCACAGACGGCGGCGACCATCAAGGCCCACATCACGGTCTGATTTGCACTCGGGCCGTAGTGCACTCGAATTACCAGCACGAGCAGCTCTACCGCACCGTAGAGCCCCAATCCGATGGCAATGCCGACCGTGTGATTGCTCCAGGGCAGACCCAGCAAAAACACAAACGCAGCGAGGCCGGCGATCAAGCCTAGTCTCACCAGGGATTCAGCCCGTTTTAGCACTACAATAGCCGCGACGAGCTTACTGGACTCGCTGCCGTGGGTGTTGTTGGCGGTGAATAGGGCAAAAACCATAAGGAAAAGCAGCGTCAGCCAGAAGACCGACCTTCCCCATTGGCGAAATCCTAATCTCTCCGAAAAGGCTCTATCAAATACCTCCGCCACCACAAAGAAGCCAAGCACGCAAATGAGGAACTCGGTGATCCAATACGCCCAGAAGTACGAACTGTAGTGGGCCCTCTCATTACCAATAGTAAACAGCAGAGCCGTGCGCGCGATTTCCGATACCAAGTAACTCCAGAAAACCGGATATTCCCGCCAGATCCCTCGCCAAAACATAGTCGCCACGGTTGCCAATTCGAGTAGCGGCGCAGTTAGCCAGAGTAGATCCTGCATAGTCCGATGCATAGGCTTGCGATGGCAAACATACATCGGACCTGCCAGGAAATCAAAACGAACCTATTTCACTCTGCAATCGGGTTGATCTGGCGCACAGAGCGGGATGGGATTACCTCCGTCGGCAAAAGAAGCGGTTGACAAGCTGGCTGCAAGTACGAGAATTGTGGCTGCAATCTGGAGAATCTTTCGCATAGCGCAACTCCTTGGTAGGATTTGCGCTGGAGCATGACTCCATCATGCTTAACGGCAGCAACGGAGCACAAACTTTGCCCATTTCGGAACTTGTAAAGGGGACTGCGAGACTTTCCCCTTTTGAAGATTTCAAAGCTAGAACCTTGTCTGCTCTTTCGGGACCGTGGGCGAAGCTACTCTATATGGCTGAATTACTGGGGAAGGATCTCACCTATGAACACTGGGGGTACTCTCGCCGCCATGGTGAAGCCTATAGCCAGGCTACTTTGGGAAGAATCCATTCCGAGATTTACATCGAGGTGCTACGCACTTCCATCGCCGACTTGATCCCAGGAGAGGGGTCGGAACGCGGACAAGATCGCCACAATGCGGAAAGCGAGCGGATCGCCTCCGTGGGCTCCAAGATGATTCCGAAAGAATTAAACGGGGGGTCTACCCGGCATTTCAATTCAATCTTGCTGACCCTTCGTCTCTTGTCCGCTGAGAGGCGGGCTTCCAGTCACACAACCGCATAGCCACGCCCACCACTTGACCAACGACTTCGGCTTCTTGGGGATGGCGAAAAACTCGCGGAGCCACTGGAGAGAGTGGATGTGGCTGAATTACGAGTTGGTCAGAGGCTGTGATGTTGCACCACGAACATATAAACTCCTGGCGAGTCTCCACAAAATAGATCGGGCGCTCGTATTCTGACCGCCATCCTTCCTTCAGAATCTCCGTCTTACTGCCATCGACTTGGAGAAAAGATCCTGGCATCAGCAGCGGATACATTGTGAAATCCTCGGTCCCAAGGAACGCGTATATGTCAGACCCGCGTTTGAAGCCGGGCACAAACTGCAGGGGGACTGTCCCCCACCGCTGAATCATGCGCCCCAAATCCATTGTGCGGCGGACGTCAAATCCGGGATCGATCGCTACTGGCAACGTGAGACTATCTGGGTGAGGATGGGCGCCGAAACGGTGCGTCCTGGAAATCTGCACCGCGTTGCCATCTTCGGCGATGGTGTCTAATTTGACGTCATACCATGCGCAAATGGTCCGGTAGTCGCAGTGATAGATCGCTGCCAAACTGTAAATTCTGTGAATACCTGGAACCATCCCCTTGGTCTCGATCTCTGACAATCGGCTAAATGGGATAAAGAATTCCTGATTTGCGTGTCGTGCCGCGATCTCGGAGCTCGCTGCCTCTACGTCACGCAAAGTGAGCCCAAGGGCTTCTCGAGTGTGTCTGAGCTGCTGGCCAGCGTAAATATTCATAGAAACCACTTCTGAGATGCTCGGCATTGTAGTACGGAAGTACTGCGAATGAACATCGCCTGAGCTCCTTTTTCCATTTTCGTAACAACGCCGTTCCCAATATGGCACAAAAGCGGAGCCTGAGAAGCAGCCGTAGATTCGTGAAAATGTAACAAACTCAGATTGGTTGTCGAGCGGGCTGATGCCGCTTCATTCCGATCTCGCCGGAGCCTGAGATTCCAGAGGCATTTTCCAATACCGAGTGACTTGCTTGTGTGACCTATAACATCGCGACCAAGCACGACATCGAACTGCGAGTTACTGGCTGGAATAGGCACCGCTAAGAACTTTCGGGCAAAACTGGAAGAACCAAAAAGTGAATTCCGCCATTGATAAGCATGAGAAACGCATGCGCCGGACCGATTCTGTTTGCCCTCGCTCGCGCTGCGAATTGGTCGCAACCGCCACGTCCTCTCGGCCGGATGAGTAATTTCGCAGCGGGCGAAAGCCTGACATGTCAAGCTGGTAGCGAGCAGGCAGTAGCTAGCACCGAGTGGTGGTAGATCCCTCCACATGACATCGCGCCTTCAGACGGCGTATGGTGGAAGAGTGTCGGCTCAGGTGAAAGCACTTGTTCTGCTACTTCTAGTCGGGTCGATCGTGTTCGTCTTGATCTCGCCTCTGCCAGAGATGGCGGCCACCAAGTCCTCGCGAACCTTCCTCGAGTTGGCGCAACTCATGCTCCTTGTGATGCCCGCGATGGGAGTCATCTCGTCCGCTCTTCTTGGAGGCACGCGAGCGGAACCGGAATCACGCCACGATGTTCGAGCCGTACTTTGCACTCGGCTCTGTTAGATCCGGTAAAACTACGTTTCTTTCAGTTGCCTGGCAACGAGTCTGAGCGGATGCATTCCGCGCGGGCGCATTTCATTCCCCGTAATCAATCATTACGCATGGTAAGAGGAACAATGAAGCACACAGAAGTCATTCAAGCCTGGGGCAAGATTCTCAAGGGGCACAAGCCCTCGATGTCGATCGAAATCACCAAGGAATGTCCGTTGCGTTGTCCCGGCTGCTACGCGTTCGCCGAAGGACACGTCGGCGGAACTAATCTTAAAGACCTGACTGATCGTCGCGGAGACAACCTGGTGCGAGACGTACTCGCGCTGGTCGACGAACAGCGTCCGCTGCATCTCTCCATCGTGGGCGGCGATCCGCTGGTGCGCTATCGCGAGCTGAACGCTCTGCTGCCTGAACTCGCGAAGCGCGGCATCTTTGTGCAAGTGGTCACCAGCGCCTTCCGCCAGCTGCCGCCGGAATGGACTCGGATTCCTAAACTAGGAATTGTGGTGTCCATCGACGGCCTTCAACCCGAGCACGATGTTCGCCGCAAACCGGCGACGTATGAGCGCATCCTGAAAAACATTGCCGGGCACCAGGTTACGGTGCACTGCACGATTACCGCGCAGATGATGAACCGACCTGGCTACCTGGAGGAATTTCTCCGCTTCTGGACTCCCAAACCAGAGATACGCAAAATCTGGTTCAGCATGTTCACGCCGCAAATCGGCGAAGTAGCGGCGGAGATTCTTTCTCCAGAGCAACGTCACCAATGCGTAACGGAGTTGCTGCGCTTGCGTATCGAGTATCCCAAAGTAGATATGTACGAGGCGCAAATCCAGGAGTTCGTGCGTCCTCCAAAATCGCCGGCAGACTGCATCTTCGCGCAAACCACGACTATCATCTCCGCCGACCTGAAGACAGTGATCGAGCCTTGCCAACTAGGAGGGAATCCCGACTGCTCACAATGCGGCTGCGTAGCCTCCATGGGCCTGGCCGCCGTAGGACACTATGAATTAGGCATGGGATTAACCGCGGGGAAAGTCTTTCGCATGTCCCACAAGGCCGGCGCCCAGATTCGGAAATGGCGACAGAGCGTGGCGTGAGGGACAGATCAACCTGGATCCGGCCGCCCTCGGCCGGGTGTTCGCTGACAATTGATAAATTGCGTAGTCGAGAAATTGGAATCGCCAAATCACAAAATCTCAAGCAAAACACCCGAGCGAGGGCGCCCGGATCCACGTTGAAGCTGAACAGTCTTTCAGGAATTTCGCAGCCTGGGGGAGCTTCCGACTTCTCTCACGCCGCCCGATAATACCGTCCGCACTCCTTGCGCGGTTCGGACGCGCAGAAAGCCAGCGGCGTCGAGCCCCTCGGTCAAGCCTTCATAGCCTCCAGCTTCGTCCACGTGCACGCGTTTATTGCGAGCGTAGCTGGATATCGACTCCACACGACGCAGCAACGCTTCATTTCCTTCGGATTCGAGAGCCCGACGATACTCCACTTCCATGCATTGCAGCAGAGCGATCAGCAACTCGGTTCTCGACCACGTCTTTCCGGTCTCAATGTGCAGAGAGGTGGCAAGGGCAGCGATGTCAGGCGGAAACGACGGCTGATTTACATTGACGCCGACTCCAATCACCGCAAAGCGAAGCTGCTCGTGATCGGCGGAAATCTCCGTCAGAATGCCGCAAACTTTCTTGCGCGTCAGCAATAAATCGTTCGGCCAGCGCAGATCGCATTCCATGCCGCAGGAGTGGAGGATCGCATCGTGCGCAGCGACTCCTGCCATCAGCGATAGCCATAGCGACTGCGCGGGAGCGATCTTGGGACGCATGACGATAGAAACGAGAATGGCCGTTCTCGATTCGGAAAGCCAGCTACGTCCGTTGCGACCGCGACCTCCGGTTTGCTGGTCGGCAAAGATCACCGTTCCCTCCTCGACGCCCGCAGTTGCGGCTTGCATCGCGAGAGTGTTGGTCGATCCTATTTGGGGCAAATAGTGAAGCTTGCGTGCGAAGACAGAGCCATCAAGGGCAGAGTTGAGTTCGGCGAGATCGTAGCTCAGGGAGTGCATCGAGTGGCAGTGCATTGTGGCACAGCCGCCCTCGGCTGTGTCTTTGCCTTCAGCAACACAGGCGAGGGCGCCTGTGCCACCGTGGAACCGGTCGCCCTCGCCCGGGTTTGCCGAGTTTCGCGATTTGGTGATTTCGTGACTTGGTGACTCTTACCCGATTGCAAATTACTCAATTATCAATTGTCAGCGAACACCCGGCCGAGGGCGGCCGGTTTCACGCAGGCGGATCCACGTACTCCTCACGCTCGCTTCGCTGACTTCTCCTGCGCTTGCATGGCCGACGCAAACTCCTCGATGAAGATTGTCTGATCGCGATCCGGGCCGGTGGACACCATGCCAACTCGCGCGCCGGTCTTCTCTTCCAGATACTTCATGTAGTCCTGGGCTTTCTGAGGCAGTTTCGAAAAATCGCGCACGCCCAAGGTCGATTTCTGCCAGCCGGGAATAGTTTCGTAAACGCATTCAATTCTCTCAAACGCTCCAGCCGAAGCGGGTATGCCCTTGTCCCACTTCTTTCCGCCGATCTTGTAACCAACGCACACGGGAATTTCGTCGATGGTATCGAGGACGTCGAGTTTGGTGACGATCATCCAATCGATGCCGTTGATCGTAGTTGCGTAGCGCAGCAAAGGCAGGTCGACCCAGCCGCAGCGCCGCGGACGTCCTGTAACCGCGCCGTATTCGTTGCCGCGCGAGCGCAGCAGATCGCCGACGGCATCTTTGATCTCCGTCGGAAATGGCCCTTCGCCAACGCGCGTGCAGTATGCCTTGGTAACTCCGATCACGGTGCGGATCGCATTGGGAGCGACCCCGGTTCCGGTGACCGCGCCTCCAGAGGTCGCGCTAGACGAAGTGACGAACGGATACGTGCCGTGATCGATGTCCAGCATCGTGCCTTGCGCGCCCTCGAACATCACCGACTCTCCGGCGGCGATGGCTTCATTCAGAAGGCGCGCCGTATCGGTTACGAAGGGAGCAACGCGCTCGGCCGCGCGCGAGTATTCGTCGTAGATCTTGGCAGGATCGAGAGGTTCGGTATTAAACAGCGCGTGCGCGATCGTATTCTTCTCGTGACAGGCGTTTTCGATATGCGTGCGCAAGAGCGCGGAGTCGAGCAGATCGATTACGCGCAGGCCTCCCCGCTTCATCTTGTCTTCATAGGCGGGGCCGATACCGCGCGATGTGGTACCGATCTTCACGCGTCCGGGAGCATTCTCCGCGGCCAACTCGATCATGCGGTGGTAAGGCAGAATCACGTGCGCGCGGTTGGAAACGAACAGCCGGCCGCTGACGTCGAGTCCGGTCTGCTTGAGCGCGTCGACTTCCTTAAGAAAGGCGATGGGATCGAGCACAACACCATTCCCGATTACGCTGCGGCAGCCCTCGCGCAGCACGCCACACGGGATAAGCTGAAGCACAAACTTCTTTCCCCGAATGATGACGGTGTGGCCGGCGTTATGGCCGCCGGCGTAGCGCGCAACCACGTTGAAGCTCTCTGAGAGCACGTCGACGATCTTGCCCTTGCCTTCATCGCCCCATTGGGCGCCCACGACAACCGCTGTATTCCCTTTTTTCAATGAATTACTCCGAGAGCTCGCCGCACGAGGGGCCGCTCCGTTTGCATTTGTGAGCACACACCTGCTCCTACCATGGAACGGGTTCAATTTGAATGTGAGACGCGCGATCGTAAGGCGCGAGGGTGTGTGACCGATAATTATACGCCAGAAGGAATCGGGTGATCGGGAGTAAAGCAAAGCAACATCTGCCACGGATTACACTGGGGGAGCACGGATCAACACGGATTTATTCTTGTGCGAAATCGTCGCACCGAGTACAGGGATTCAGGTGGTGCCTTTGTAGTTCTCTGGATCATCGCAAACCGAAAATCTTTCCTGATCCTCTAAATCCGTGCCCGAAGGATCCGTGCGATCCGTGGGGTGTTGCTTTTGCTTTTCACTTCGCCCAATCACCCGATGACCCGATCACCCGATGTCTTTTACACTTTCTCTATGCCCGAGCTTCCCGAGGTCGAAACCATTGCGCGCGGTCTTGACAAACGCGTTCGCGGCGATGTGATCGATTCGGTGTGGCTGGGTAAGCATCCCGAGCCGTTGAAATCCAGTGCCCAGGAGATTGCTTCGGCACTAGCCGCTACGCGCATCGCCCAAGTGCGCCGCGTGGGCAAGCATATTGTGTTTGATCTTGAGGCAAAGTCCTCCCGCAATGGGAATATCTCGCGGCAGTGGATTGTGCATCTCGGGATGACGGGCCGGATGCTCGTCTGTGCCCCTGAACAGGAAGTGCCAAAGCATACTCATGCCATCGCGACACTCTCCTCCGGACGCGAACTACGCTTCGTCGATCCGCGCCGTTTCGGGAGGCTCAGTGTAGTCTCCGCGCAGGAGTTCGCTGGACCCGGCACCGAGCCCTTAACAGTGAGCGCCGCCGATTTCGCCAAACTGTTTCATGGACGCAAGACTCCCATCAAAGCAGCTCTGCTCAATCAAACGCTGCTGCATGGAGTGGGCAATATCTATGCCGACGAATCGCTGTTTCGGGCCGGCATTAGTCCGCGACGCCAGGCTGGACGACTGACGCGCCCCGAACTCGACCGCCTTCACGCTGCCGTGAAGGAAGTATTGAAGCAGGCAATCAAAATGGGAGGATCGTCAGTTTCAGACTATGTCGACGCCGAAGGCCGCGAAGGCTTCTTTCAGCTGCGGCACAAGGTCTACATGCGAACCGGAGAGCCATGCCTCGCGTGCCGAACTCTCATCAAACGCACAGTGCTCGGTGGGCGTGGAACGCATTATTGTCCACGCTGCCAGAGATAGAAGAATCGGGTGATTCTGCCATTACAATTGCCATTTGCACTTCGTTCCTTTGGCCATTTAATGACTGACAACGCGAGGCGGTTCGCCATCGGCGTGGATCTGGGCGGCACTAATATGCGTATTGCCGCGGTCGACGGCAATGGCAAGCAACTCGAGCTGATTACCACCAGCACCGAAGTCAAGCGCGGACGCGACCTCGTCGTGGCCGACATCTGTGACGCCATCCGCGCGTTGCGCAAAAAGTTCAATGGCGGTCATGATTTCGCGGGCACCGGCATCGGCGTGCCCGGGATCATCGATATGGAAACCGGCGTCGTGCTGCAGTCTCCCAACTTGCCCGACTGGGCCAACTACCCCGTGCGCGACGAAATCCAGCGCCGGATCGATAGCCAGGTGATCCTCGAGAACGATGCCAATGTCGCTGCACTGGGCGAGAAATGGATGGGAGCAGGGCGGGACGCGAAATCCATGTGCATGTTCACGCTCGGCACCGGCGTCGGCGCCGGGATCGTGCTGGAAGGAAAAATTTGGCACGGCATGATGGGCATGGCCGGAGAGTGTGGACATATCACTGTTTATCCTGATGGCGTGCAGTGCGGCTGCGGGAATCGCGGATGCGTCGAGCAATATGCCTCGGCAACGGCGGTGAAGCGCATGGCTATCGAAGCCATCGCCACAGGCAGGGCGCCGGAGCTGGCGCGCGCCATGAGCGAGAACCCTGAGTTCAGCTCCAAGGTCGTCTTCCAATATGCAATGCAGGGCGATGCGGCAGCTAAGGAAATCTTCGCAGTAGTCGGCCGTACCTTAGGAATGGTTTTGGCGGACGTGATCAACACGCTGAATCTGCCGATGTACGTGCTCGGCGGTGGACTAGCCAGTGGATGGGAGGCATTCGCGCCGACGATGCTAAGCGAGTTGCGAAAGCGATCCTATGTCTATGTCGCCACCGAACCGGCTGACAATCTACCCGCACGCAAACACACCTTGATCACCCGCGCCCTGCTCGGCAGTGATGCCGGGCTGGTGGGAGCCGCGAGACTTGCCTTGATGTGAATGTTCCGTACCTCTACAAGTAGTAGAGGTAATGTGCCACAAAAACTCCAAAAGCTCTGGGCCTTCAGAAAGCAAGCAGTTTAAGCTTGCGCAACGTTTTGCGCGTCAGGCCGGTGAGTGGGAGCTGAGAAACATCACTCAGATGAACCCACAGCTCCGATGACCTTGGCGCATTTCGACGGCTCGCGAAGACGCTGATGCTCCAGTCGGTTGTGGTGATCGAGTGCTTCACTTTCAGTAGAGGCTTGTGGCGAAGCTCGCGTATTGATTCCGGCAGCTCCCACATCCCTGCCATGATCTTCGCGGTCAAAGGCCGCTGCTTCAGCATGATGTTTCCATTGCGACAGATCAGAAGCAGCGATGCCGACCGCTGTAGTCTCTTTTCGGGAATTGCCATCGCATCTTGCTTTTGCCCGCGAGAGATGCACTGCCGTTTCACTGGGCATCCACCACATCGCGGAACTCCGGCGACGCAGACGGTTGCGCCAAGCTCCATCATCGCCTGATTGAAGTCGCCAGCATTCGCCGGATCGAGAAGCGTCTGCGCCGCGCTCCACACCTCTTCACTTGCGGATCGCTTGCCCAGAATGCGGACAAGCACGCGCTCTACGTTGCCATCGACCACGGCGACCGATTCCCCGAACGCAATGCTGGCGACGGCGTTTGCCGTATAGCGTCCAATGCCGGGCAACTGCCGCAACTCCGTAGATGATCGTGGCAGACGTCCCCCACGCTCGTCCCTCACCAGCTTCGCTGCGCAATGAAGCATGCGCGCGCGTCTGTAATATCCAAGCCCGCTCCACACAGCGAGAACATCAGCCTCTTCCGCGGCGGCAAGATCTTTAATTCGAGGAAATCGCTGTAGAAATGATTTGTAACGCTCCAGCACGGCGGCAACCCGTGTTTGCTGAAGCATGATCTCCGAAACCCATATGCGGTATGGATCGCGAGTCCTGCGCCACGGTAAGTCGCGGCGATGGACACCGTACCAGGCAGAAAGCTGGCGGCGAAAATTGCGCAGCGAAGCGGGATTGTTGAGGATGTCTGACGGCACGGCAGTGGTTTCGATTTTATCCGTGGTAGTCGTGATTCAGGAAAAACTCTGGGGTCTGTCTCTCGTGGCTTTTCCGTCAGAGTTCTCGCTGAGAAGCCAGTCGGGCGCCATCAAGTGCGATACATTCGCCGGAGGTTCCTCGCAAAAGCGGCTCAGGATCACAATTGATAGAAAATGCGGCGGTTATTCACAGCAACCCTAGCCCTAGGGTTATTTCGTGTGCAACGGAGTTGCTGATCAGCAGCATCTTCCAATGGCAGAGGTTAATTGGGTGCGCTTGCTGTTGGGCTCTTTGGTTTCCCTGGGATTGCTTGCAGTGACTGGTTGCGGGGCTCGTGGTCTGGTGAATACTCCCTCGAGCTCCAGTGCTTCCATTCCGGCTCCTTCGGCTTCATCACTTTCACCGTCGGCTTCCGCCGGCGAGATTAGCAATGCAAACACAATTTCGGTTTCCGCAGGAAGCACTACTGCGGGCGTGAACGTCACGGTCTCGGCGGCGAGCGGCACCGAGAACGCGACTTCACTGGGCACGATGGCTGACGGTTTTGCCGCGAATACCGGCGTGATCGTCCATCAGGCGAGCACCAGCACCGTCGTACTCTTCGGCACCGGACTCTCCGGCGCCATGTCGGTAACGATCTCCGGTCCGCAGGACATTGGCGTCAGCAATCTGCGCAGCGTTCAGGCCAAGGATGGCACGCCTGGCGTTGCCTTTGACGCGGTGATTGGAAGCAGTACGGCCCTCGGCGCACGCACGGTGTACCTCAAGGCCACGAACAACGACATCACCGCATTTACCGGCGGGCTGGAGGTGCAGCCGTGAAGAAGTTTCTAATCCCAATCGCGCTCGTGGTCTTATTCAGCGCTGCCAGCGCTACCACAATCATTCCAATGTCAGTGGAAAAACTCACCGATGTTTCCAGCGACGTGGTTGTCGCTCACGCGACCAAAAGCTGGTCACGGTGGAATGCGCAACACACGATGATTTCGACTTACACGCAGTTCTCGGTAGACAGCCAGCTAAAGGGAACAAGCGGCAGCACGCTTACGGTGAAGCAGCCGGGCGGCAGCGCGGAAGGATACACACAGCACGTTGCCGGCGTGCGTCCCTGGAGCGCAGGCGAAAGCGCGGTGCTGTTCCTGCGGCCATCCAGCGGAAATGATGGAACGTTTGTGGTCTCAGGACTTATGCAGGGGAATTTCCGCGTGCGTCGCAGCGCGTCGGGGGCCGCCATTGCCGACAACGGTGTGGAAGCGCCGACGAAGCAGGTTAGCGAGGATGTTCAGGGTTTCAATCCAGAAAGCAAGTCGCTTACTCCCTATTCGGGAAATCGCATGAACCTCGATGAACTCGAGCGGCGAGTTCGAACCAAGATCCAGACAAGGTAGATACCAGGACAAGAGATGAAAACGCTTCGATTCGCTCCTCTCGTCATCGCGGTGCTTATCGCCGCTGCGCTCGTCTTTCCACGACCGGCAAAGTCTTATCTGTCGCAATATGCGGGCAGCAAGGGAAACATGAGTCGGGCGCGTTGGGATTTATCGGACTTCCCCGTGCAATGGGCTTTCAATCCCACGCCGGCTTCGAACGTGAGCGGCGGCACTCCGTTTCAAGACGTGGTCGCAGCGTCATTCGCGACTTGGACGGCCGCGCCCAACACAGCAATCTTTGTCTCTCGCGGACCCGATACGCAGGCTTCTGCGCCTAGCTTTGATGGCGTGAACATGGTGTGCTTTACGTGCGTGACAGATTTCAATTCAGATGGGACGCTCGCAGTCACCTTTACCACGACTGCGAATGGAGCCGGCGCGGACGACAAGCACGGCAGCAAGTCGCGCTTCGCCGGACAGATACTCGACGCCGATATCCTCTTTAATCCCGCAGTGAAGTTCAGCACTGACGGAAGCGGAAGCAACGATCTGCAGACGGTGGTCACGCATGAGATTGGACATTTCCTTGGTCTCGACCACTCTTCGGTCGTGAAGGCCACGATGTTCCCGTTTGCTCCGCCGCTGGAGCGCACACTGAGCTACGACGATGTCGCCGCAATATCCAGCCTATATCCGAAAAGTTCGGCAGATTTCCCCACCGGAAGCATCTCCGGCAAAGTGGTGATGAATGATGGGACCCCCGTGTTCGGGGCACATGTGTTCGCTGATTCAGCGACGGCCGCGGCCACATTTCCGAGCAGCGTTCGCAAGACTCCCATCGGAGCTCTCACCATGCCGGACGGCACGTATCAGATTCAGGGAGTTCCGCCCGACCGCTACACGGTTGCTGCCGAGCCTCTGGATGGGCCGGTCACGAATGGTGACATAGCCACCTATTCTCCGGCATTCGGACAAACGACGGTGCAGACCAACTTCACCACGCGGTGGCATTAGGCGCGCTGCGGCTAAAAGCTTTCAACTTCCAGCTACTTGAAACATTCGTGGTGCCACAGCAGATCGCGAGAGAACGGCGCCGGCGGGTGATTGATCGAAGTCTGGTGGGCCATGAAGTAGATATCGAAGCTGATCAGCAGCACGGGATCGTATGGCGGTCTGTCTTCGTTCCATGAGCGGCAAAGGTACTGGCCGTAATAAAGGCGGTAGTTGGTGTTTTCACTCAGGGAAAGATTCATCAAGTATTTGCGCCACCGTTCATTCTTATATTGATCTGCAATGCTTGCCGGCTGCTGGTAGCTGACTCGCTGCCGGGGATGGAGCACGTCCACCGGCCGGCCGTCACGCAACCGTCCTTCAATCACATACCAACCATCGTAGGTCAGCGGATTCGGTGCGAACATGTCCCATTTCTGATCTATGGCAAGCGTCAGCCCGATTGTGTCTTCCCAGGGCTGAAACGGTACCTGCATGATTGACGTCAGGTTCCAGAGTGAGACGAAAAGAATGAACAGCAAAGCAAACACGGTCACCGCTGGTGGGGTTCTCAGGCTCAGAGGCCGTGGCCTAATCCAACTCGTATACGCGCTCAACTGCTCGCGGTGACTCTCGATGTTTTCATAAAGACGCTCGCCTGCAGAAGCCAGCGCTCTGGAGCGCATCAGTGGAGCGATCCGGCAAAAGATCGGGGAGTGTGACACCAGCTCGGCAAGGGCGTTCCACTTATAGAGCCGCGTTGCTTCGGGCGTGACCACAATCCAGCTTCGCCGGTCGCGCATCTCTAGTTCAGTTATGGGAAACTCTTGTGCCGGAACGAGTTCTGCGCCGGGAATCAGTAGGAATGCTTTTAGCACTCGGACAAGCTTTGAACAGAAGACGCAATTGCTGTCGTAAAACATGCGTACGCCAGCGCCCCAATTCCCTGCTCCAGCTGCCCACGGCACTATCCTAAGAATCCACGGCCGCTCCCAAAACCAGGTCGGAAGCAGCGGCAATGCAGCCATGCAGGCGATGTAGGGAAAATGTCCCAGACGGATCGAGAGCCCAAGGCCGATATGCAGAGCGAAGATCAGCGCCACCGCCGCTACACGGGCTGGTGCGGCAAAGATGGGTGTCAAGATCAAGAGCGGAATGGTGCCTTCGTGGACCATCGTGCCCCGCGTCAGCCAGGGCAGCAGCTTGGGGAAATGGAGTAGAAAGCGCCCCAACGGAGTCGACATCTGCTGAATACTCAGCGCATAAAAGACCGCGCTGTGCTCGCTGCGCCATTCTGGTGCAGTCTTCAGCAGCACCGCAAAGATGTATACAAGCGCGACCTGGGCCATCAGGGCGAGACCTGGAGTGGAAAAGTGCGTGAAAGAGCGGGATTTGTCCTGCCGAGGAGAAGCTTGATTCAGCGCCGAATCCACGGAATACAGAGCCCCTAATGGCAAGAACATCGCAATGAATGTCAGCACCCGCAGATACACATCACCGCCCTGGAGAATCGATGGGTTGCGCATTTGCAGAGACACCAGGAGGAACCAGCTGGCGATACTTGCTACGCGGGTGCGAATTCCAAAAATCAGCATCACAGCAAACAGTCCCGCCACGAGAAATAGAAACGCCTGAAACAGGAATTGCCCGCTGATCAGATGAATGGAAAAGCGGTCGGCAGGCGAAAACTTCTCAAGTAGCACCTCGCGCGGTAAGACTCCGAAGTCGGTATAAAAGGCGGTCAGATCGAACGACCGCAGGATCAGATCCCCGAGCAGCACGGCCCCAAGGGCCATGCGAAAGAGCGCCAGCGAGCGAAGGTCAAGGCTGTAGGCAGCTTGGAGGTAAGCGGCAAGGCTTCGCAGCGGATTTTTGCGGTCGCGCTTGACAGCAAGGCGAGCGGCGGCAGCCGAGGCCACATCTAAAAGCGGACGATCTAAGACGCTCATACCGGGGGACTTCCCGGCGCGACTCTAATACACCCAAAAAATGAATCTCTATAGTTTTTGTGTTCCGAACTGCACGAAAGTAACTTCCTGGGTACTTAAGTAGCAAGAGTATTCCGCAATCCTACAATAGCTGGGTTCTTGTTGATTACTCACGTGTTTAGCTCCGAATCGATTTAAGTCTTCAGTAACTTGAATCCAGAGTTGCCGTGGGCTACCTTCCAAGATGCTCCCCTGTTCCCGGTTGTGTTTGTGCTGCTTAGAGGCACTTGCTTCGACAGCATGGTTGAGCTTGGGTGCGCAGGATAAGACGAACACATGAGCATCGGACAAATAAAACGTCAACGTGGATTCACCATCCTGGAAGCAGTGATCGTGGTCACCATCATTCTCGTCCTGGCAGGCATGACCGCGCCCAAGATGCTTCAGTTCAGCGACAACGAGAAGCTACGTGAGTCCGCGCAATCATATGCGACTCTGCTGGAAGTAGCGCGAATGCGTGCCACTAGCGACAACCAGTATTACGAAGTCCTGACCACTACGAGTGGTCTCAAGATGGCGTACGTCGACATCAACAAAAGCGGTCTCCTCGATACTGAGACCAGCGGTGCCGCAGAGCCATCCATCCAGCTTCCGAGCCAACTCACGGTCACAGACAGCGGCGCACCGATAACCGGTTCAGGGTTCGATACCACCCACAATCTTGGAATCATCCCTTTGGATCTTGGGAACTCGCCGATGCTCGATCCTAGTGGCAACGCGCTTCCCGGACTTGCTTTCAATGAACGCGGCCTGCCCTGCCAGCGCATCAAGGATCCCGTTACTCACGTCCTCAATCCTAACTGTAAGAACTCGACATGGGCCAACGTCACGGGAACAGCGGGCCCGACTCTGGTGGCTTGGGTCACTTATCTCAAGTACAGAAACTACAACGGGTCCACATCGTGGGCCGCAGTGACGGTTACGCCTGCGGGACGCATTAAGACGTGGACTCACAATAGCGGGAGTTGGCAATGAGCAAGTTATCGCAGCGCCGCAAGCAACGCACGGGCACGGAAGGGTTCAGCCTGATCGAGCTTTTGATCGCCATGCTGGTGCTTACCGTGGGCCTGCTTGGCGGGATGATCGTGATTGTTACCGCTATCGCGAGCAATGCGCGGGCGAGACTTGATAGCACGGCTGTCGCCCTCGCGCAAAGCACGATGGACCGCATCGTCGCTCTGTCCTCCGCGGCTGTACCTCAGCAGACCTCCCTCACTGACTGCGAAGGCACGGTACACACCATCAGTACGGCTTCCGGCGGCGGCGCTCCGCTGATCGACGTCACGGGGTTGCCTGATGGCAAGCAGATGATCGATTTCACACAACCTGCGGTTACGAATTATTCGATGGTGTACGTGTTGTGTGCGACTGGTTCTACTGCCGGCGGCGTTCTCGGCGTAAAGCAGAAGTATGACGTGCGCTGGAATGTAAGCGACATTCCCAATAGCTCGTTTGCCAGCTCGTCACAGCTGGTTCAGGTTGCAGCCAAGAACATTGGCGAAGCAGGCAACGGGATGAAGCAGAGTCAATTCTTCACTATCCCAATTACGTTGCGGGCGGTGCGGGGAAACTGAGATGACCGACACACGAAAAAGCAGAAAAACGCGTCAGGCGGGGTTCTCTCTGATCGAGCTCACCATCAGCATCTTGATCCTCGTCATCATCATGGGCGCGATTTTCAAGCAGATCGACAATATTCAGAAGCAAACCAAGACCGAGTCGATGAAGCTGGATTTGACGCAAGAGAATCGCGACTTTGTGGACCGCTTTGCGCGCGATATTCACATGGCGGGCTACCCGATCTCCGATATTTACCAGAATTCGGCAGGACCCAACGACCCAACCATAGCTATGGGTCTGGTGGAAGCCACGCCAACTTATCTTCGCTTCGAAGGCGATGTCTATGGTGATGGTACCGTCTACAGCGTTGAGTACAAGTATTACCAGAGCGATGTCAACGATCCGAATTGTCCCTGCCTGCGACGCAGCGTGCAGCCGAAGCAACCAGCGGATCCGCTGAAGGTAGACGCTACAGCGGTTGGCGGCACGCTCGGGCAGCTTCCGCCACTGTACTACACCGAAGTTCAGAACGTGATCGATCCCGCTGGAATGTCACAGGGCTTATTTACCTACTTCGAAGCCAACGGCAACGTAGTGAATGTAGGCACGGGAATTGGCTACGACGCACTGGGACAAACCGGAGTCAGCGATCCAGCCACGCTGCAAAAGATTGACGCAATCAAGGTGAACTTGAACACGCGCTCCGCCCAGGTGGATTTGCAGACTGGACAGAACGTGGTTAATTCGATCAGTACGATCGCGGAACTGGAGAACTGAGGTATGACTACACGGGAGACAAAATCCGAGCGTGGCATCGCGCTTTTGGTGGTGCTCTTCGCGTTGATTCTTGTCACGGCCATCGGCCTGGGGCTGATGTTCTCTACCAACGGCGAAAGCGGCGTGAGCTACGGCTATCGCAACTCTAATCTTTCCTTTTTTGCCGCTCGCTCGGGCGTGGAAGAAGTCCGCGATCGCATGCGCATCACCAACAGTCCCAACGCGAACGGCTTGGCGAATTTTCTGCCGACGGTTCCGATTGGAGTGGCCGGTGGAGTTCTGTACGTCACCAATCCGAGAGGCGGGGAAACTGTAGCTCCCTGGGACGGCACTAACGCTTATTTTGACGACGAACTCTGCCACGAGATTAACTCGGCCTTGATTCCTGGCAGCCCGGGAACTCCGAACAAACCTTGTGCGACTAACCAGCTCCCAAGCACCGCAGGATGGTACGTGCAGAAGCCGGCGATGGCTATGCCGGGAGGAGCCCTCCTCACTTACAAATGGGCGCGTGTCAACCTGAAGATGAATGAGTCTGCTGCTCCGTGGTGCGTGCTTGGCGTTGGGAACTGCACCCCCGTGACGGGAGCCCATCCTTTGGCTCAAGACCAGGTTTGCTACAACGGCACCAACGAATTTGTGCTCTCGAAGCTAGACGAGCCTCTTCAGATACCTGAGGGGGTAGAGGGCGTCACTCTGCCGTCGCAATTGGGAATGGCAGTTGCCATGTTTGGGGGATCGAGCGGTCACGGCGTCGCCGGGCATAGCTCTACGAGCACTAGCAGCTCCAGCTCGTCTAGTTCTTCGTCGAGCTCATCCAGTTCAAGTTCGTCCAGCAGCACAGGCGGTTCGACTGGTCTTGCCGGCACAGGTACCACAACCGCCACGGTGGCTCCAGCTTGCGGCACCACTGCGCCTCCGCTCCCGGGTTCGCCCTTTGGTGTTGGATCACTCCCGGTCTCCGCGGCTTCGTGCACCGCAGTCGATACACAACCGGTGTATGTGCTCACAGCTATGGCGTTGGCGCCCACTTCGGCATCGACTAACCGAGCACGGCGCATGGTCCAATTCGACGTGGCAAAGCTGGCGTTACCCCCAACCCCGTCCGCGCTAACCGTTGTGGGACCCACCCCCGTAAGTAGTACGGTTTTATTTCCGAACTCTAACCCCTACATTGTCAATGGTCATGACATCGATGCGACTTATGATCCAGTGAGGGATTGCGGTGGCGCCCCGGCCAAACCTGCAGTCGGCACAGTACAAGACGTGGGTAATTCCACGACTGGCGAGACCGCACTGCAGGTAGCAACCGATTCACGTAATCGCATCATCAATGCGATTCCGAGTGGCAGGACCGGCAACTACACCGGAGCCGATGCTTGTGCCAGCGGTCAGCCGGACATACAGAACGTTACCAAGACAGTGAACTCGACGTTCAGCACACCCGATGGCCTGAACAGCTTGGTGCAGGAGATTCAACATTCAGTAACCACCACTTACGGAAACAACCCCACCATCTCGAGCTTCGGAAGTGTAGCCAATCCTCAGGTCACCGTGGTGGATGGCGACCTAACCTTCGGGCCAGGCTCGGGCGCAGGCATTCTGCTGGTTACCGGCAAGCTCACCTTGAACGGAGACTTTACCTTCAATGGCTCCATTTACGTTATTGGTAAAGGACAAGTGGTGGCTACCGGAGGTGGTAACGGACAGATCACCGGCGCGGTTGTGGTTGCCAACATAGCTGATAACAGCGGCTGCCCGAACTCGCCGTGTTACACGCTGAATCCAACAGATAAGAGCTACACGCCTACTTTGGGACCGCCAACGTACGACTGGAGCGGCGGCGGCGGCAACGGCATCCAGTACAGTAGCTGCAGTCTCAAAGCAGCGCTGGGCGCAGCTAATTTCACTGTGATCTCCCGTCGCGAGATCACGTATTGAGAAGGTTTGGTTCCGATGAAGCGCAGCGTTCGCGCTGCGCTTCATTTTTGCGGACACGCAATCTTGCGATGAATGGGAGACGCAATCTTCCGGATCGTGGCACAGCCGCCCTCGGCTGTGTTTTTCTGCTCCAGCAACACAGACGGGGCGCCTGTGCCACAAAGGGAAACTGATGGCAACAGCTGTCGCTTAGCAGAATGCCCATTGACACACAAGTTGAACCAACGAGTGATATAGGTGAAGTCAGCCTTCTCGTGCCCCACTCTGAATGGCCGGAGCGAGTTGCAGAATTTACAACCACGAATCTCACGGTTTGGCTAATTCTGATGTCATTGGTGCTGATTGGCTGCGCGATCCGCATTGCCGCTGTCTTTCAGTACAACCCGCTTGAGCTTCAGACTACCGACCCGGCGCGGTGGTGGCACGATGCCACTAACCTTTTCACCATCGAACCGATTCTTGCTATTGACGCTTTTGGATATCAGCTTTGGCTGGGGGCGGTCATCTGGATCACCGGTGGCGGGGCCACTGCCATCTGCATTCATAACGCGGCACTCTCGGTTCTGACACCTTGGATATGGCACCGCGTGGTCAGAGAACTTACCGGCGATAGAGACATCGCACTGGTCGCGTGGGCTCTCTTTTGTTGGGTTCCGTCCTGGATTGCGATCTTCTCGTACACGATGAGCGAGACGCTCTTCCTGCCCATCTTCGGAGCCGCGCTTTGGCTGACCTTGCGGTCACATCGAGTGCAATCGATCGGTCCTTATTCGCTCTCGGCTGTGATGTGGGCGCTCGCTGCCGCCACTCGAGTCTTCGCGCTGCCCTTCGCCGTGGTGATGCTGCTTGGGAATCTACGGCGCAGCCCGCGTCCTGTCGCGAAGATCTCGCTTGCTACTCTGGCTTTTGCCGTTGTCGCAATACCGCTTTCCATCCGCGAGCATCACATGCTGCATGTCTGGAACCCATTCGGCTTTCCCAGAATGAACCAGATTTACATGGAGTCAGGAAAGCAGACTCTGCGTTTCAGCATCTCGCGAGATCATCACGCGATGGCATGGAAATACGAATTCGGTTCTCCCTCACTCTATCAGGAGCCGCTCGCCCCCCTCTCGCATTGGACGTCTTCCCGCAATGGGATTACTGCTTTTGAAATCGACGAGGATCGAGGCATGGCCGACTGGGACGCCGCGCTGCGCAAATATCGCGCCTCCTGGCCCCATCGTCTGCATCTGTGGCTGGAAAATTCCATCATCTTCGACTTCGCCCCTTCGTGGCCAGACAACAATCCCGATCGCTTCTGGGACCGGGCCGCAATCGTGCTTCGCTGGGCATGGCTGCCTCTGGCTCTCGTGACTCTCGTGTGGAACATTGTTGCCTTCACGCGGATGAGCGGCTCAGCGCGTCTTCTGGCGATCCTCACTTCTCTGGCCTGGACACTCACGCCGCTCTTGCCAGCCGTAATGGAAGGCAGATATCGAAAGCCCGTGGAAGGCCTTCTTATCGTCAACCTTTTATTGCTGGCAAAGCTGCGGAAGACCAGACTGGAACGCGAGAGCGCGGGTGTGCGAGCTGAAACCAACCTTGCTTTTCAGCTGCAACCATTCTGAGCACCAGAGGCACACTCGGATCCTATTGTGAGCTGCCCCCTGGCTGCGCTGGCACTTCGCTGTGCGCGATTGCAATCCAGCCGCTCTTTGCCTGTTGCCACACCGTTGTCATGAAGTAGCGCTGAGGCGGCGCCGAGGATTTGGTTTGCAGCATGGCGATATAGCTCACCACCATGTCCGCGCCTTGTGGTCTCACTTGCAGCTCGCCCAATTCGATGTTCGTCAACTCCATGGATTGAAAATGCTGAAGCGCCTGCTGGCGGTCTTGGATTCCGGCCTGCGTAGCTAATGTGTAAATCGGGGCGAGATGACGCTCGATATTTGGAAGATCGCGCTCCTGAACCGCCTTCCACCAGAGCCGTTCATAAGCTTCTGCCCCCGTCGCTTCTGTCCACCCCTGTGACTGCGGCGGCTTAGCCGCGCTGCAGCCGACAATCGGCAGCAATAACGCCACATAGATAAGCAGGTTCAAGCGCGGCATGCGGGGATTGTACTAGGCCGCTGGGTTGTGAAATTACCCGTGGCTGGTCGCTTCACTGGCGCGCCGAATTATCGACCTCTTTTATATTTCAATATTTGAAATCATAATTTTTAGTCTTGAAATCATTCGGCGAGCTTTGCTATAGAAATGGGCCGTGGCTTCGATTGCCGGCTCTGCGCTGACGGGAGGGAGACCATCTCTTCTTCACTCTCGCTGAGTCCGCCAACGAATTGCCGCCCCCGCGAGAGATCGATGGAAGTTCCGGCAGAAATGATACGAGAGATTCCCACACATTCAGGAGAGAGTCATGAAGCGCCTTGTCTATCTTTTGGTCGCTACGATTGCAGCCGTGTTGCTCAGCATCAGCATCGCCTCCGCACAAACGTCCAGCGGTGATATTTCCGGAAGAGTTGTCGATCCAAGCAGCGCCGCCATTCCCAACGCCGAAGTCATCCTTACCAACCAGCTCACATCTCAGCAATTGACTGCGAAAACCGACAAATCAGGAAATTTTGTCTTCGCCTCCGTCCAGCCGGGAACTTTTTCTGTTTCGGTGAGGTCTTCGGGATTCAAGCAATTCGACAAGAAGGATCTGCGTTTGAGCGCTTCAGAGCGTTTGTCAGCCGGCATTCTGAAACTCGATGTGGGCTCCGCTACCCAAACCGTGACCGTTACGGCCGAGCAGACGCAAGTACAAACTCAGAGCGCGGAACGCTCTGCCCTGCTCGATGACAAAGAGATCTCCGGCCTGATGTCTCAGGGCCGAGATGTGCTCGCGTTGGTGCGACTGCTGCCGGGCGTCGTAAAAGACGGAGAGGGAGCCAACAATCTTGGCACCGAGAGTGCCGGAACGGTGTCCGGAGTACGCGAAAGCAGCAACGCCGTCAGCATCGATGGCACCTTGGGCAACCCTCGCGGCGACGGAAATAAGTTGGATACGCCTATCAATATGGACGCGGTCGGCGAGGTTAAGGTGCTCCTGAACGATTACCAGGCAGAATACGGGCAGAGCGCGGGAGCCGTAGTCAACATCAGCACTAAGTCTGGCACGCAACAGTTTCACGGCTCCGCGTATTACTACGGCCGCAACGAAGCATTCAACGCCAACAGTTGGTTCAACAACAATCACACCACCAACGGAGTTTGGGATCCGATACCAAGGCAGCGAGAACGGTTCAACACCATCGGATATAACCTGGGCGGACCGGTCTATATCCCAGGACACTTCAATACCCAAAAAGACAAGCTGTTCTTCTTCTTCTCCCAGGAGCGGTGGCCAACACAGTCCCCGGGCACGGTTCAGAAATTCATGATGCCCACAGCGGCGGAACGTGCTGGCGACTTTTCAAAGAGCTTCGATAAGAATGGCAATCCCGTCTTCGTGGCCGATCCCTTATTGATCGCGCAAGGCAAAAAGTGCAGTTCAAAAGACCAGAGCGGCTGCTTCGCTGGGAACATCATCCCCACGAACCGTATCGACCCGAACATGCAGAAGATGATGAATATCCTGCCGCTGCCAAACACGCCGTGCATACCCGGCGCGTGCGATACCAACAGCGGCGCTTTGTACAATTTCCTGGTCGCACCGGTTAGAGATGAACCGAGCAATCAGACAGTAGTGAGGGTTGACTACAATCTTTCTGCAAAGTGGCGCATCTTCGTCCGCGGAACGGACACCTCGGTAGAAAACCGTGGTCTCACTTCAACAGCCAACAAGACTCCCTGGGGCATTCCCGCTTTTTATCAAACGCCCAATCAGAACTTCAGCGTCAATCTCACCTACGCAGCCACACCGACACTCGTGAATGAGTTTCAGGTTGGATGGGCTGGCTGGAAGGAGCTGCAGGGCTTTGCCAATCCAGCGGACGCCTCCAAGCTCGAAAAGGACAAGCTTGGGATTACTGTCGGGCAGAACAATCCCACACAGAACCCACTGAACCTTGTTCCAAGAATTACCGGATTGGGAAGCTCCAGCGGCGGCACTACATTCGCAATTGGGAATGCTCCGTCCATTGACTTCGATAATCGCTTTCCGATGAAGAATATGACCGGCACCTGGGAGGGCACAGACGGACTCACGAAGGTGTGGGGAAATCACACGGCAAAGGCAGGTGTTTACTTCCAGTCTTCGCGGTATCTACAGCGCCATATTGGGTCAACTTTCGATGGCGCCTTCGATTTTCGCACTAACAGCTCCAATCCCAAGGACGCGCAATACGCCTACGCCGACTGGCTGTTAGGAGACTACAACTCCTACAGCGAGGGTTCGAATGTAGTGGACTATGCTCCACACTGGAAGATTCTCGAGTGGTACTTGCAGGACAACTGGAAGCTGCGTCCTAACCTTACTGTCGATTATGGCATGCGCTTCACCTACGATCTGCCAACTCAGCTAGCGCCAGGCTTTGGAGCTGGGTTTGTGCAGAACCGGTACGATCCAACGCAAGTAACGCCGCTGTACCAGCCTGTCCTATTCAAGAACTTGACGGCAGCCCAGCAACTGCTTTGCCGTGGAGGCGCAGCCGCAGCCACCACCCCCAGTCGCTGCGCACAGAATCCTCAGAATCCAGCAGACGTCAAACCCGACGTTGCTATTGGCGCCTACGCGGGTCAGTTCTCCTACACGGGTTCGGTCATTAACACCGACCCGTCTTATCCGCATTCTCTTCGCTTCAGCAACGGAGTTCTATTTGGACCGCGGCTCGGCCTTTCCTGGGATCCATTTGGCGATGGAAAGACCGCGGTTCGACTCGGCGGCGGACTGTTCTACAACACTCGCGAAGGCGGCGGCACCGTCGGAGATTATTCGTTGATAGCTCCTCTGGTCTCGAATCCCTCCGTGAACTACGGAACGGCGTCCACTTTCACTCCTAACTGCGGCACTTCTGCCAACGGGTGTACCGGCGCCGGACTGCTCAATACTCCGCAGCAGACTCGCGTGCTGGAACCTAACAGGGCCATAGAATCGACGGTGAGCGCGAATTTCGGAATCCAACGCAAGGTCGGATTCGACACCGTGGTTGATGTTTCCTATGTTGGGACTTTCGGACGGCATCTCAACCAGCAGGTTGATCTCAATGAGGTGCCCTATCTCTCGCAGTTCGCCCATCCCGACACTACATCGAGTTCCAAATCGTTTTTCGTGACGGGATCGTCGCAGGCGATCACTCAGCCGACTCCTCTCAGCGACAACTTTTTCCGGCCGATCCCCGGGTATGCCAGCGTGAACTTGCGCGACTACGGCGCCACTTCCAACTACAACTCGCTGCAGACATCGGTAAATCGCCGCTTTACCAAGGGACTGCAGTTCGGTGTCTCCTATACCTTCTCAAAGGCCATGACGACGCAGGACACCGTGGATGGAGCGGTTGCGGTGTATCAAGACCGGCGCTTTTGGAACTATAGCGAAGCCAGCTTTGACCGTACCCATGATCTAGTCTTCCACTGGTTGGCCGATCTGCCGAAAGCCAGTCGCCTCTGGGACAATCGCGTGCTGAAGGCGGTTGCCGATAACTGGGAATGGTCAGGCATCGCAGAGCTCGTCAGCGGCGCTCCACAATCCATCGACTACTCCAAGATCGATGTCGGCGGTCTGAACATCACCGGAGGTGGCGATGGCTATCGACTCCTGCTAGCCGGCAATCCATTAATGCCGAGCGACCAGGTGCACAGCACCAAACAGTTTGCCGATAAAACTGTCTTCCTCCTGCCGCCCGTGGGCGTGATCCCGAGCGCCAGCACGCCGGGAATCACCCGCAACAACGTCTTCCGCGGACCCGGAACCAACAACTTCGATATGGCCCTGCAGAAAAATATTCCGATTACGGAGCACGTGAAGTTCACTCTGCGCGGCGAGGCGTACAACGTCTTCAATCATGTCTCCTTCAGCGGAGTCGACATGGTGCCGCATTTTGATACCAGCACCAAAACCGGTACTGGACTGCCGACTGCCAGCTCGACTTTCGGGCAAGTCAACAAAGAACGAGGTGAACGCACCCTGCAACTTTCCGGGCGCATTACTTTCTGAGGCTTAGGAGTTTGCTACATGACCCATTCACTCGCAGCCGCAACCAGGCTGCAGTGAATGGGTTTCCTTTTTGTTGGTCAGCATCATTGTGACTGATTCGCACTGCTGGAGAACGCCTCATCTCTAATAACTGTCATCCCTCAATCCGCCGAGTCACTGCCCGGCAAAACAAATGAAGTTGGGGCGGTCCAGGGGATCTGTTCTTCATAACCACTAACAACAGATCCCCCGGACCGCAAAGGCCCAATATCGAAATAGATAACTGGACGTCGCGGTCCGAGGGATGACAGTGAGCACGAGAGGACTACGCAGCTTGATCGCCGTTCTCCAGCCAAAGCTATAATGTCCGCATCCTCGCAAAACTCAGGCCTTCTTTGTCTCTCGCCAGCGTCGCAATCTCACCATCAACCACGAACGACGCTCTGCTCTCCGCGTTGCAGCGGTATTGGGGCTATAGCTCGTTTCGGCCATTGCAGGAGCGCATTGTTCGCAGTCTGGTGGCTGGACACGATACCTGCGTGGTGATGCCCACCGGCGGCGGAAAGTCGCTCTGTTACCAGCTGCCGGCCGCACTGCTTCCGGAGAAAACCGTAATCGTGATCTCGCCGCTGATCGCGTTGATGCAGGATCAGATGGCGCAGCTTGCGCAAATGGGAATCTCCTCGGGCACACTCAACAGTTCAGTTTCGGGAAATGAGCAATCGAAGATCGTTCATGGGGCAGGCAAAGGAGAATTTCGGCTGCTCTATCTTTCACCGGAGCGGCTTGCGCGCAAGGATACGATCGATTGGCTGAAGAGGGTCCCGATCTCCTTTTTCGCCATCGACGAGGCGCACTGCATTTCCGAGTGGGGGCACGAGTTTCGTCCCGAGTATCGGCAGCTCAGCGCGCTGCGTCAACATTTTCCCCAGTGTCCCATCGCGGCGTTCACTGCCAGTGCTACGCGCCAGGTGCGGCATGACATCATCGCGCAATTGCGTCTGCGTACTCCGGACAAGTACATCGCCAGCTTCCATCGTCCAAACCTCAACTACATCGTCAAGGAATGCGAATACGGGATGCAGGACGATCTGCTGGTGGGCGCGCTCGGGAGGTACGCGGGAAACAACGTGATCGTCTACGCCCCTACGATCAACAGAGTAGAGCAAACCGTGGATTTCCTGGAGGAGCGCGGAATCGCGGCCATCGCTTATCACGGAAAGATGGATTCCGAGACGCGCAGGCGCAACCAGGAGCGCTGGACGTCGGACGAAGTGCGTGTGCTGGTGGGGACCATCGCTTTTGGACTGGGCATCAACAAGGCCGCGGTCCGCGCGGTGATTCACCTCTCGCTACCAAAATCAATCGAGCAGTATTACCAGGAAGCCGGACGGGCCGGGCGCGACGGTGCATCCGCAGATTGCCTGCTGCTGTGGCAGAAGCGTGATGTCGGCCTGCTGACTTATTTCGTTGACCAGATCACTGACCCGGCGGAAAAGGAGCGCTCATGGCAGCGTTATCACCAGGTTCGCGGGTTTGTCGAAGTCGCCAAGTGTCGCCATCTGCAAATCTGTTCCCATTTCGGTGAAACCCCAAAATGGAATACATGCGGCGCATGCGATGTGTGCGTCGCGCCGCCCCAGTGGCTTTCTGCCCCAGCGCCGGAACACGGGCGAAAGCGACGCAGGGTTATGGTGTCGACTGCGGTTCCTGAGTCGATCGCCTCGGATGCAGCCTCCGCTCCAGTCGAGGTCGACTACGAATTATCCGAGTATCTGCGCGAATGGCGGCGCAACACAGCTACCCAGCAAGGCGTTCCGGCATTCGTCGTGTTGCACGACTCGACTCTCGAACAACTATGCCGCATGCGTCCAACCACGCTGGGGCAGATCCGTAACGTGCCGGGCTTTGGCGAGCGCAAGACCGAATCCTACGGCCCTCAAATCCTCAAAGCGTTAAAGGAATTTGCTGAAGGAGCGCGCGCGACGCAAGCCGCCAAAAAGAATTCGAAACCCGCAGAGGAAACGCGGCGGCTTCTCGCGCAAGGCCACTCTCTGGACGAAGTAGCAACCCTACGCGGACGCCAACTCGCCAGCGTAGTCGCGCTGGTTGCGGAGATGTTGGAAGCCGGCCAACTGGAATTTCAATCCAGCTGGATCAGCCAAGAGAAGTTGCAGCAGATCGAAGAAGCGTGCACCAAATTAGGGGGAATGGATCGCCTGCGCCCCATCAAAGACGCTCTGCCGCCAGAGATTACCTTCGACGAAATTCGGCTGGTAGTGGCGAAGCTGCGGCAACAAAAACCAAAGAAGGAGCCTTCTTCATTGGGGGTCGGGTTGACGTAGGCGCTTATGTCCGCCTTCGGGATCTCCAATCCCTTATTTCTCGCCCTTAGCACGCCGTCGGTGGGCTGGGTGGCGACAACAGGGAACAATCTGGCGCTCGACGGCGGCCTGGGAGCCGGCCCTACCCCGGTGCCCAAGATTGATCCTTCCTTGCTGGGCCTCGGGCGTCCTCTGGAGTGACCTTTTCCGGCCTCATGGAAATTCCCTGCTAAATTCCCTGTTCCCGGGAGATAAATCGCTTTCCCTCCGCTAAGCCGATGATTGCAAATGGCTTACCTCAAAGTTTTGGAATTCCCTGTTAATCCCTGTTCCCAGGAGCAAAATTGCGGAATTTGGGCATAAATCGAGGATTTCTGAGCCGTAAATCAAGAAATACCTGTAAATTTCCCTGTTATTGGGGAAATCCAGCTCCAGGTTTTCAGCTAAGGGCGATGCCCGAACAGGTGTCGTGGAGCCGGCCGCCCTCGGCCGGATGTTCTCCATTCCATCCAAGTTCGGGGAGTTCGTTTCTGGCTGAGAGTCCCAATCCGAAGATCATCAGGCTAGACGCAAACACCCGGGCGATGGCGCCCGGGTCCACGTTTTGATATCAGCCGAATAGCGCTCTAACTAGTCGGTGGAAGAAGCCTTTCTTCGGAGTTGTTTCTGTCTGCGGTTTCGCTTTCGATGAATGCTGTGGTGGCTGAGGAGCTACATTGGGCGTCTCGGGCCACGGCAGGCGCTCAATGTGTACACGAGCGAGGGTAGCAGTCACGTCTGGCGGCCCCCCTGTACCTTTGAAGATCATGGGCGCGTCCACTTCCACTTGCACGGGTCCGGTGGATTGCGGCGGAAGCGCGGCAGAAGCATTGGCGGCAGCAGCAACTGCCGGCTCATTTCGGATCGCGGTTGCAACTGCAGCTTTCTGTTCCGGTGTTGCTGCAGGTTTCGGTACTGTTGCCACTGGCATAGCGATAGCCGGTGATGAAGCTGGCTGCGCTACCATCCTCGGAGTCGCTGAAGCCAATGGCGCGGTTTGCGCCGCCGAAGAAGCTGGCGGTGCAGTCGGCGGCTGCACCGGCATCGCAGGCGGCGCGGCTTCGGCGCGCTGCACGGGAGAGGGCAGTCGACATCCGCAGCTCATAGCATCACTTACTTCCGGGTCCTTCACGTGTCCTGCGTGAAATACCACCTGCTCCTCGGGTTTTACGTGATAGAAGTCGTCGCCCATGAGCTCCGACACCACAACGTAAGAGTCGTCGCCGCGCGAACGTACGCAGGCGTCGCCGTTCGGGGTGGCGGTAATTGAGACGTCCACCGCTGCTGGTCCCGATATGAGAATGCGGAAGTCCGGTGTGAGCACTACGTCGGAGATAAAGGGCAAGTTATATTCGGCTTCGAGCGAACCGGCACTCATCGCGAACATCAGCTCTTGTCCCTTGGGCGAGATGTTAGCCGTGATATTGGTGTTGGGGCAGATGCGCACCTGCCCTCCGCGTGCCAGCCGCAAAGTTGCTGAGTGCTCACCAGCAGTGATGGCGGCTCCATTGCCGATCTCAAGTCCTTCGGGGGTCTCGCGCACGCTGCCCTTCACTGCGGCGTCAGAGGCGTACACGTCGCCAACGGTTTGTGTCTGCGCCGCTGCAACTACTCCCGCGCATACGAACAATAAAACAAAGACCCCGCGCTTGCGGCGCGGGGTCTTTGCTTTGGGAGGGTAGTGCTGTGCTGAGGACAAAAGTCTACGCGTCGGCTGTATCCGGCACGAAATCATACTGCTCAATTATCGCAGCCACGCCCGCTTTAGGCTGGGCATCGTCGATCCGCACCACGCGCCCGCGGCAACGCACGCGGATGCTTTCGGTGAGGGTAATCTCCGGCGGCAAAGTGAGTGTGAACTCCACCTTCGTGCCTTCGGCGAGTGAAGAGCCAGGATAAAAAAACACGCCCTGAGCACTCACATCGCGGGTCTCCGCAGGAACTTCCTGCATGTACCCGTTTTCGCAACGGATGGATACCGGAAGCTTCAATGCAAAACGTCGGCTGGTTCTTTGCTCGGCTCTCGTCGCTGTTGTCGCCATTGGGGGATACCTCAAGCGGGAACCTATTGAGGATGACCCCGACATTGCTCCAAGTCAAGCCAATTCGAGGTACTCAGGAATTTGGAAGTTATGCCGCTTTGGGCTGCTCGGATTTTGGCCGCTCCGCTTTCGGGCGCGCCACTTCCTGACTGGTACTGTGCGGATGCTTCTCCGGCAAGAACACCTCGAAGCACGTGTAGCTTCGGCCTCTGCGACTATCGCTGTGGACGCGAATACTGCCATGGTGCCGTTGCACGATTCCATTGCTTACCCAAAGTCCCACACCGCTGCCTTTCTCACCTTTGGTGGTGAAGAATGGTTCGAACAGATGCTTTCGCTCGCTCTTCGGGATGCCGCTGCCGCTATCAAGCAACACGATCAACGCTCCTTCGCGACGCAGTCCAACAGTTTCACGGTGACGGCGGACGTGCACCCAGAGCTTGCCTCCGGTCGGCATAGCTTCGACCGCATTGACAATCAAATTCGTGAAAACCTGCCGCAGTTCAGCGGGGAATCCCGGCACTTCTCCCTGCCAATCGTAGCGTTTCTCGATTTGGATTTTTTGTGAGCGAACCTTCTTGCCGTACAGCAACATGATTCCATCGATTAGCTTCACCAGGTTTACCTGCACCATCGCAGAAGCCTGGCGGTGCATGGCAAGGGTTTGCTGTGCGACTTCGGTCATTCGATGAAGTTCCTGGTCGACTAGATCGAGTTGCTGTCGCTCCTCATCTCCGAGCTTAGGGCTCTGTTTGACCAGATAAAGGAGTTGCATCACGGAATCGAGCGGGTTGCGGAGCTCGTGCGAGATAGTAGCGGCAATGCGGCCTGTGGCTGCCATTTTTTCGCTGGCTCGCACGGCTTCTTCGGCGCGCTTGCGCTCCGATAAATCGCGGAACATCATTACCGCCCCGAGGGTTGTGCCATCGCTTGTGACCGGCGCCGAAGTATACTCGGCCGCAAGTCTCTCTCCCGATTTTGTCGAGAACGTCTCCTCGTGCACGGTGCACGGTCGTCTTGCATTCAGCGCGTTGAGGAGACAACACGATTCGCGATGGTCAGGATCGCACGCAATGTGAACCAAGTTGTGTAATTGTTGGCCGCGCGCTTCCTCTGAGGTGTACCCGAGCATGCGTTCGGCCGCCGCGTTCAGATACTGGATCGCTCCGGATGTGTCGATATAGCAAACTCCCTCAGTCAGACTGCCCAGCACGGCGCGAAAATGCGAACGAACTTCTTCGGCTTGCTTTTGCGCAGTGATTTCAGATGCCATGCCCAGCATCACGCTTGATCCATTGTTCTCGAAGATCTTGCCTTTGCTGGAGAGCCACTGCATGCGACCATCGCTTTCGAGGATCCGGTACTCGAGTTCGAACCGCTGCCGACCTGCAGCTGCCTCAAACAGAGCGGTTAGAACGCGGTCTCGATCTTCAGGATGAACGCGTCGCTTGATGTACGCGTCAAGCGAGACTTCGTGAGGTTGGTCATTCCGTCCGGGTTCGTGCTCACTCTCCCGCGACCAACGCAGAACATTCTTGACCAGGTCCCATTCCCAAAACCAGATGCGCGCTGCACGGCGGGCTAGCCGCAACCGCTGGTCGTGTTCCAGGAGTCGCAGTCGCTCCCGCTGCATGTGCCGGATCACTTCAACGAGGAGTATCCCGAGTCCAGCATAGGCGCACCACAACACAAGACTTGGCTCAAAGCTGTCCGGATGCGAATCCGGGCTGCCCAACACCATGAACCAGAGTCCCACACTCGTAATCGCAAGCGTGATCCACCCGGCCGAGTATCCTCCGATGAGGGCGCTGATGAGAACAGCAAAGATGCAGATCAGAGCTACCGGCCTTTGCGTGCCCCCTACCAGCAAAGCAGCGGAAAGCGCGCCAAACGCCAGCAGCACCGCGGCCCCGTATTGGAGAACTTGCAGGCGCAGGTTTCTAGGGCGTGGACGCAGAAATCTCGACCTGGACAGGTTGGGGGGCATAAGCGACCAGTGATGGAGCTGCGTGGTGGCGAGGTCCTTACTAGGATGACTGCTGCGACATGAAGGTTGGCGTTTTTTGGCGCAGAGGCTACGCCAATCGTGCTTCAGCACTCAACCAGAAGGAGCATTCAGCCAAACAGCGATTACGATACTGCTCTCTGAAGGACCAAAGAGTGGCTCATGCTGAGTGCTGAATGCGAAATGCTTGTTGCTGCTAAACTTTTCCGATATGCCTGACCCGCAACGTCCGCGGACGCTCCTCTGGATCCTGATCGGAGGAGGAGCTTTCTTCCTTTTCACTCTGCTGATCTTTTCTTTGCTGTACTTCAGCGTGCGTGGCAACAACTCCGAATTTGATATCGGTGGCGGAGAAAAGATCGCCGTGATTGATGTCGACGGTGTCATTCTCCAGGCAAAG
Source organism: Terriglobales bacterium (assembly GCA_045808065.1). GTDB lineage: Bacteria > Acidobacteriota > Terriglobia > Terriglobales > Acidobacteriaceae > Gp1-AA112. The sequence goes on from JBJMGD010000034.1 coordinate 87,142, forward strand.
CCGTTTGTCGATCAGCTGAAGCGCTATACGGACGATTCTTCCATTAAGGCAATCATTCTGCGGATCGACTCGCCCGGCGGCGGTGCGGCCGCTTCTCAGGAAATGTATGACGCGGTGAAACGAGTTCGCGACCAGAAAAAAAAGATGATCGTGGCGTCGATTCAGACGGTCGGAGCCAGCGGCGCGTATTACATTGCCTCTGGAGCCAACAAGATTTACGCCAATCGCGCCAGCATAGTCGGAAGCATCGGTGTGATCGCCGAGTGGGTAAACTATGGGGACCTTATGCGCTGGGCCAAGCTGAAAGAGGTAATTTTCACGGCTGGTGCCCTCAAAAGCGCCGGCGATCCTGCTCGCGAGATGACCCCAGCCGAGCACGAGTACTTACAGAGTCTTGTGAATGAAATGTACGGGCAATTCGTCCACGACGTCGCTGAGGGGCGCAAGCTGAAGGTTGACGACGTCAAAAACATGGCAACCGGACGCGTTTGGACCGGTGAGCAGGGGATTGGTCTCAAACTCATAGATCAGATTGGCGGCTTCCAGACGGCGGTGGACGAGACCGCCAAGGCGGTGGGCATCAAAGGCGAGCCGTCGCTCGTTCACCCTGAGGAAAAGAAGCGCACCCTCTTCGACATCCTCTTCGGCGACGTGAGCCAGCTGCTTCCCGCTCAGGCGCGCATGCTGCAAACCAACAATCCGGGATTCTTCTACCTTTGGCGCTGATCGGCAGCAAAAACTTTAGTCCTGAGCGGCTTAGCACTTGACGGAATGCCGCATCTCAGGTGGAATGTACAACTTATGACGAAGGCCGACCTGATCGAAGAAGTTGCCCGAATAACCGATGTCACCCGCCGCGATAGCGAAGTGATCGTCGAGACCATCTTCGACAGCATCGTGCATTCGTTGCGTGCGGGAGACAAGATCGAGATCCGCGGCTTTGGCAGCTTTCGCACCCGCCAGCGCAACTCCCGAGTGGGACGCAATCCCAAGACTGGCGACCGAGTTGATGTCCCTGCCAAGAAGATTCCCTTCTTCAAGCCCAGCAAGGAACTGAAAGACCTGGTGAATACCTCTCAAGGAAACGGGGCAGCCACGCCTGTGGCACATACACCGACACTTAGCTGAGCTGGAAACAATCAAGAACACCTGACCCGATTTCAGCCTGCGTTTACCTGCGAGTCCCAATTAGTCCCATCATCCGACCTGTATAGCCGGCCTCTCCTCGATGTGAAAACAGAAGATCGGTCCGGCAAGATGTACATTCCTCCGCCGCCCAGATGTGATTTCCAGGAATACCAGCAGCGAGCAGTTGCCGGCGATTAGCTTCGACGAGATCAAGGTGGATCTGCGGTCCGATGTTGCTGTGCCCAGGTGCGCGCGCAGTTAAGAACAGCAAGGGGTACTTTTCTTTGACCGGATCACGGTCGTAGACCTCAGAAAACAGTTCGTCGGCATGGGGGAATTGCGATTGGAAGTCGTCGATCACCTCGTTGCCGACCGCGTAACAGCACGAATGAATACAAGGACCTATGGCCGCAAATAGCTCTTCGGCCTGGCTGCCAAAGATCGCACGCATGCTGCCGATGCCGCGCTCGACGATGCGTTTTGCCGTACCGCGCCAACCAGCGTGGAAGGCGCCAACAGTTCCGCTCTTTGGATCTGCGACTAGCACGGGCACGCAGTCGGCGACCTGAATAGCAAGAAGGATTTCTTTGCGGTTGGTGATGATCCCATCGCCCTTCAGCGGAGAATTGGGAACGGGATCTCTAGCCTTCAGAATGCGCACCAACCCCGAATGGAACTGGCGCAAAGTAACCAAGGGTGGAAGTGATCGCTCACTGCCGGCAACTTCGCGAACCAAGGCGCGCCGGTTGCGCTCGACGCTCTGCCTCAAGTCGGAGGTCGTGAAACCGAGGTTGAGCTGAGCTCCGCCATACGCTGCAGAGTATCCACCTAAACGGGTGCTGAACCCATGCACAAAACCGGGAAGCGACTTCAACTTGGCAGCGTGAATGACTTGAATTTTCGCTGGCGTACGTACAGCCCGCGTCTTCTTGATGCTGGTGGCTGGAGTCACAGATGATTGTAAATTGCCGCTAAGGCAGCTTAGCCGCCTGCATCACTTGTCCTTACACGCGAGGCTTGCCACAATAGCCTGCAACTCAGTCACGAGTGGCCGCGTGTTATATTTTTCTTCCGCTATGTATGACGATTTCACCGCTATTGATCGCTGGTCAGGTGAGCCGATTCACTGCACCTACCAGGCAACGATTGTTGCGATCGCGACCCGCCACGCCGACGCTATCGATATCAAGTTTTTCGCCGGCAGCCGTCCGGTGTGGATCTCTCTTCCACACCTTGCGTGGGTTCGATACAAGGAGCAGACGGGTAAGGCGATTACCGATCCGCTTGCCGTCCAGATTGCCGGCCGATACTTGAAATCAGCTATCGAGAGTGGTTATGACAACGGTCGAGAGATGTACACGCTCTCCATCGACGAAACTTTGGATCAACTGCAAGCAGTAATGTCGGAGTTCAAGAGCGCAACCGCCGTTCCAATGATGCCGCGGGTAGAAGCGTAAGAAAGCTGCTCGTAACCTGGTGGCTGCTACCTTTTGCGGCATGAAGTGTGGATTTTGCGACTCACGTCACTTGCGGCGCGGCAATCACTGCAAACAGCATCAACAAACATGTTGGCTGGATGTGATGCTAACAATTGCCTAGGAGCCAGCAGCTAACAGCTAGTAGCTTTAACCCATGAAGCTCGTCTTCTGCGGGACGCCCCAGTTCGCGGTTCCGACCCTCGAATCTCTTATCGCCGCTGGACACAACCTCGCGCTCGTCGTCTCGCAACCTGATCGTCCCCAAGGCCGTGGACTCGCACTCGCTCCTTCGCCGGTAAAACAATGCGCCGAGCGTCACAACCTCCGGCTGGAGCAGCCGGAGAAAATCAAAAACAACTCGGAGTTTCGTGCGCTGCTTGACGAGTTGGCGGCAGATGCCATCATCGTCGTCGGTTATGGCCGCATAATCCCGCCTTGGATGCTTTCCCTGCCGAAGTACGGCAACATCAATCTTCACGGCTCGCTTCTACCCAAATATCGCGGAGCCGCACCCATACAGTGGGCCATCGCCGAAGGCGAAACAGTGAGCGGAGCAACCACCATGCTGCTCAATGAAGGCTTAGATACCGGCGACATCCTTCAACAGCGTGAGCTCGCAATTGAGCCCGACGAAAGCGCGATCAGCTACGGACATCGTCTCGCCCTCATCGGTGCCGACTTGATGGTTGAGACAATCAAAGGTCTTGAGTTGGGCAACATCGCCGCTCAGCCCCAAGACCATGGCCGCGCAACGCTGGCGCCCATCTTAAAAAAAGAGGATGGACGCGCGGACTTCGCATTTTCCGCAAAACGCATCTACAACCGCCTGCGTGGATTTCAGCCATGGCCGGGTTGCTTCACAAACTTCAGAAGAAAGAAGCTGGCGATTGTGTCCGCGAAACCAGAGTCGGCGATCAACCAGAATCCGGGCACTCTGGTACTGCTTGGGGATAAGCTGCTCGTTGCTTGTGGCGAAGACAGCGCCTTGGAATTGATGGAAGTCCAGCCCGAAGGCAAACGTAAAATGCTCGCCAGCGATTTTATTCGCGGATATCGGCCCGAAAACGGCGAAGCACTCGGTGCATGAAGCAAATTCCGTTGAGACGAGCACTCACGGTTCTATTTCCACTCGTATCGGAGTCTCGGGAGTAACCCGTGAACCAGGCGGTGGGCTCTGTCTCGCAATCTTTCCCGAAGTAGGAACTTTCGTCGGCATCGGCGGAGCTGGTGTGCTCTGGGCCTCGCTTCCCGACGGCGTGGAATTCACCTGCTGAACCTCAACGCTCGCAAGTTGGAGCCCAGCTCTCGAAATTTTTTCCTTCGCATCGGCAAGCTGGCGACCTACGAAATTAGGCATAACATACGCCGGCGGCGGCGAACGCTGACTGAGCAGGAGGCTGACTGCCGGCGAGGTCACATCAGTGGCGTCAGGTGATGGAAACTGGGCAACCACCTCGTCGGGTTTGGTATTTGAGATTGCGACGCCAGCCACTGTCGCCAAATCCAGTCCACGCTGACGCAAATTGAGTGTGGCTGCCAGCTCCGTTTGACCCATCAAATTGGGAATCGTTACACGCTGTGATCCCAAACTCTCGGCTACGCGCACCCGCCAGCCACGACGGACGCGGCTGCCCGGAAATGGCGCCTGCGAGATCACGTGTCCCGCCGGTGTCGCCGAGCTGTAGAACTTGTCCTCCGCGGAAACAATCAGGCCGTGCTCATTTGCAGTCTCTTGCGCCTGCAGTGTAGTCATGCCTCGCAAATCGGGGACACGCACCTCGCGCCCATGAATCGCAAACCGCATTGCAGCCAATGCGGAGAAGAGCGCGATCAGCAGCAGAATGAGCGATCGCGTCAGCAGTCGCAAGAATCTCATCTTGCCACCTGGGTCGAGGGCTGTGGACGATTCGTCGCGCTCTGCGTTTTCACCATCGACGCGCTGTGCGGCTTCGCACCCGGGAAGCTTTCCTGTGGATGATCGGAGATGGCAGTCCGCATGAAACTTTCCCAAACGGGGAGTGCCGTCAAGCCGCCAGGCTCATTGTCGCCGAGAGATTTCTTTTCATCACGACCGATCCACACACCACACGTGATGGATGGAGAGAAGCCGATAAACCATGCGTCGGTGAAATCGTTGGTAGTTCCTGTCTTGCCGCCAAGGGGATGCTTCAGCCTGGCACCCGCGGAAGCACCTGTCCCATGCTGCATCACTTCTTCGAGCAGGTCGGTCATGGTGCGGGCAGTATCCACGCTGATCACATCCCTCACTTCGGGATAATTTTCCTCGAGCACGTGGCCGTCGTAATCCACCACTTTGCGCACGAATCGAGGCACGACGCGGACCCCGTCGTTCGGGAAGGTGGTGTAAGCGGAAACCTGCTCTTGAAGTGTCACTTCGGCGGCTCCTAACGCTACCGGCAAATAGGTCTCCATCCTGGACGTGATGCCGAACCGCCGCACATACGAGATCACCGATTGCATTCCCATCTTGGCGGCCAGCTTCACTGCGGGAATATTTCGCGATTCCGCGAGAGCGTGGCGCAAAGTGATTTCGCCTTCGAATTTATTGTCGAAGTTGTGGGGCGACCATACCCCAGAGGGACTGGGGAAGCTGACTGGAGCGTCAACAATCATGTCATCGGGCTTAGCGCCCTGATCCACTGCCGCTGTGTATACGTAGGGCTTGAACGAGGAGCCTACCTGGCGCAAGGCCTGGGTGGCTCGATCAAACTTGGATTCGTCGAAGTCGCGTCCCCCGACCAGAGCCTTCACGTCGCCTGTGGAGTTCTCAATCGCCATCAGCGCACCCTGCACTCCAGATTCCTGATCGAGCGCGATGCGCAATTGAGGATTGTTTCCATTCGGACGAGGTGGCGGGACCTCGAGCACATGAACGTAGACCAGATCGCCTGGCTTGAGCAGCGCTGCCGGATCTTTTGCGTTCGTCCAGGCAATGTCTGCTGCGGTAAGCTGGCCCGAGTAGCGTCCCAACTTGATGGTGGCGGTGCCGCGCGCTACTGCAGCGACAATTCCATGCAGATATGAGCCTGGCTCGATGGGCTGCTCCCAATCCGGATCTGAATAACTGGCGATCGTCTGCCCCGATTCAAATACGCTGGTGAGACCGCCTTTCCAACCGTGCCGATGCTCGTAGACCGAGAGCCCGTCGAGCACGGCGCGATTTGCAACCTTCTGATAATCGAGATTTAGTGACGTGTACACGCGCAGGCCACGCTCATGCACTTCTTCGCTTCCATACTTGGCTTCAAGATATCGGCGAACTTCCTCCACAAAGTATGGAGCGGTTGAATTGGGAGCGTTCTGGATATGCAGGCGAACGGGCGTCGACTTTGCACGCGCAGCCTCTTCGGCCGTGATCTTCCCATCCTCGAGCATGGCGTTGATGACCATATTTCGACGATGGAGCGCGCGTTCCGGATTGCGCAACGGGGAGTAGAACGATGGACCTTTGGGGATCGCCGCCAGCAGCGCCGCTTCTTCCAGCTTTAGATCCTTTGCACGTTTGCTGAAGTAGAACTCCGAGGCGGCTTCGAAACCGTACACGCCCTGCCCAAGAAAAATCTGGTTGGCGTACATGGTGAAGATCTGTTGCTTGGTGAAGCGCCGCTCGATTTGGATCGCGAGCATGGCCTCCTGGATCTTGCGTCCATAGTTCTTATCTGCAGACAGAAAGAGGTTGCGGGAGAGTTGCATCGTGAGCGTTGACGCTCCTTGCACGCGTCCGCCGGAACGGAAATCACGATAAGCGGCGCCCATCACCCGCCATACATCCACTCCCGAGTGACGCTCGAAATCCTTGTCCTCGATCGAGATCACGGCGTCGCGCAGCACCTTGGGCAGATCGTCATAGCCGACGATCACGCGGCGTTGCAGGGCGAACGATCCAATCTCGCGGCCGCGATCGTCATAAAGCTCGGTAACGGAGCTGGGACGATAACGCTCAAGTTGGCTGATCTGCGGCAGATCGGTGGACGAGACGAGCAACAGCCCTATGAAAGCGCCCACCACCGCTGCTCCCAATGCGAGTAGAAGAAATCCCACTCGCCCCGTAGCGTGATCGCTGGGAGCGGGAGTTGCGGGATCTTCTTCCTCGAGCAGCGGATTGGTATCCGTATCCATTGGGCAGTCGTGAAGAACCAAAATGATCAGCTGTTCTGCTTATTATCGCCGTTTAGAGAGGGCTTACATGGGAAAAACAGCGATTCATGACCCTGGGGAACCCGAACTCTTACTGAAAGCTCGGTGCGCGAAATGCGCCGGAGTATACGCTGTCGGCGTTAGTCGCCGTATTGATGGGAGAACGTAGGCTGCCAATCTCTCCGCGTACGGTCATGATGTTGAACTGTGTTCTGCCCCAGCACCTCACCTACCAGCAGTATCGATGGTGAGGTCGTTGGTCCCATATTGGGAAGCTCGCCAAGCGTGCTTCGCACGACTGATTGAGTCTCGAGCGAGACCGCCGAAACCACAGCGCAAGGACTTTCCAGACTGAAGGCTTCGCGCAGTAACCGCTTGACCACCGGCGCATAATCCGGACCGGGCATGTAGACCACGTGCGTGGTTCCTTCCTCAATACCACCGGACGCTCGATGTCCAGTGGAGAACACTACCCGCGCGGCCGTTCGACGGTCAGTAAGTGAAGTCTCCAGTGCTGCCGCGGCGGCGAAGGCAACGCTGATTCCAGGAACGATTTCTGCTTCGATTCCAGCCGTGCGCAACGCGTCGAGTTCTTCGCCGGCTCGTCCGAACAACATTGGATCGCCCGACTTGAGACGCACCACCGTCCGACCTGAGCGAGCGTAAGCCACCATCAGAGCGTTGATTTCTTCTTGGGTAACGCGAGCGTTTCCGCAGCGTTTTCCCACAGAAACGATCACAGCTGTCCGGGGAATCAGCGCAAGTATCGGCTCGCTGATCAGGTCATCGTGCAGCACAACGTCAGCTTCGCGCAGAACGCGCAGAGCTTTCAGCGTGAGGAGCTCCGGATCACCCGGACCTGCTCCCACCAAATAGACTTTGCCTGTGACTCCGCTGTTCACGCGCCAACTCTTCTTCTGGGCGGATACACCAGATCGCGCAGCAGCTGGACGCGCTTTGCCCCGGGCGCATGCTCGCGCAAAATGCGGCGACGCTCATCGCCAATGTCTTTCACCGCTGCTTCGAGGTCCTCCGGCAGCAATTGACCGATTTCATCGCGCACTCGCTGTGCCAAATGGGGACTCTCGCCTTCAGAGGAAACCGCGACCACCAGCGAACCTCTGCGCACGACGGCGGGGTAGTAAAAATCGCAAAGCGGTGGCACATCGACCACATTGACGAGAATGCCTCGCTTCTGAGCTTGGTCGTAAATCTGCCGATTCACCTCCTCATCAGAGGTCGCCGCAATCACTAGATACACTCCCTCCAAATCGCTAGGTAGATATTTGCGCACGTGCCAAGCGACACGACGACCCAGAAACTCGCGGACGGCGACCGAAGCCGATGGATCGACCACCGTGACCTCCGCGCCTGCGTCAAGCAAGCCCGCAATCTTCTGCGTGCCTACCTGCCCACCGCCCACCACCAGGCAGCGCCGGCCTTCGAGTTTGAGAAAAATCGGAAACAGATTCATATTGGTAAGTCCAACAACCACCAGCTATCTATCCTTCACTCGATTCCATGCGGCACCCGCTGCGAAGGCGCATCGCGCTCCACCGGAGCGAACTGCATTCCCGCGAGAAACTCGCGCAATTCGAGATCGCTGTGCCGCGCAAACCAGGCGCGCAGATTCTCAGAGTCTTCGCGCGTAGCGAGGTAGCTGCGCAGCAACCGTTCTAGCGCCTCCGGAGCTTCGGTCGCTGCACTGCGAAAGCCCACCGGGCGCGCAGTGCGTGCCCAGGCTCCGACCGAACCGCCCAGGCAAAAGTAATAAGCATCCACCAGCTTGCCGTCTTGCTTGAGCTTCTTGCCCTCAAGACCGATATCGGCAATCCAATGCTGGCCGCAACTGTTAGGACATCCGGTTACATGCAACTTCAATTGCTGATCAAATTCGGGAATACGCGATTCCAGCTCTTCAACCAGCCAGCGCGTGAATGATTTTGTTTCGGTAATCGCGAGTTTGCAGAACTCGGTTCCAGTGCAGGCAACTGCTCCCCGCCAGAATGGCGTCGCTTCCACCTGAATGTCGATCTGCTGCAGCTCTCGTGCCAGCTCGCCCGTGCGACTACGGGGAACATTCAGGACGATCAGGTTCTGCATCGTCGTACTGCGAATCTCGCCGGTCCCAAATCGGTCCGAAAGCTCAGCGACACGCGCAAGCTGATCTCCCGACAAACGCCCGCGCAGTACCGACGCACCTACATAAGCCAGCCCAGGCTGCTTCTGTGGATGAATGCCGACGTGATCGCGATAGATATCCGCAGGAACGGCCTCATGCTCCGCGGGATCGAGCTTGTAGCCCAGTCGTCCCTCAAGTTCTGCAAGAAAGCGTGTGGCATCCCACCCCTGCTGAAGGAAGAGATGCTTAAGGCGGGCGCGTTCGCGGTTCTCGCGCAGCGCAGACTGCTCGCGAAACAGCTCAGCGACTGACCGAACTACCTCGGCGGCGCGGTGGTATGGAATAAAGCAATTCAAGCGCACGCCCAGATGAGGATCGGAAGATAGCCCGCCACCCACACGCAGTGCAAAGCCATGTTCCTTTCCATTCAGCCGCATGCGCTCTGTCGCGGTTAGCGCCACATCGTTGATTTCCGGATACGAGCACCAGCTTCGGCATCCCGTGGCCGTGATCTTGAACTTCCGTGGCAGATTGTAGAAATCCGAATTTCCAGAAAGCGTCCGCGCGATCTCCTGCGCGATCGGAGAAGCGTCAAAGATTTCGTCGCCCGCCACTCCGGCCAGCGGACATCCAGTCACATTTCGCACTACATCGCCGCACGCGCCCTTGGGACCGAGTCCGACGGTGGCCAGCGCGTCCATGGCGTCTACTAACCCCTCGATAGTCAGCCAGTGCAGCTGAATGTTCTGACGCACGGTGATATCGGCCAAATTGCGCGCATGCCTTTGCGCGATCACGGCGATGGCCCGCAATTGATTCGAGCGCACGATGCCGTTTGGCAATCCAATGCGCATCATGAAGTTCTCAGTGGCAAGACCCTCGCCGCCTTTGCCCCCAATTGCGCCGACACCATCGCCCTGCGTGTAAATCCCCCACCACTTGAAGTACATGTTGGCCCACTCCGGCGGGATGGAGCCACGTCCTTCACGCGCGAATTGGCGAATTTGTTCGACGTGCTCCCACGGATTGAGCGTCTGCTTGAGGCGCTCGACCTTCTGGGCCTTGGTCTCTTTCGCCGGAACCTGTGTCGCTTCTGTCATCGTTTCCTTCAGAAATGGGCGATCCGACTGGCTGCGATCACCAGCCCAAGTGTCAAAGCGGCGATAACCACTTCACCCAACGCGCCCACCACAAATGGACGTACGCCCTGCTTGAACATCGCGCGGAGATCCGTACGCAGCCCCACGCCCGCAAAGGTGAGCAGGAACGCCCAGCGCGATAGATTTCCGAGCGCGACCGTCTGCCCTTTATCGAAAACGTGAAGGCTGGCCAGCGCGGAGATCAACAGAAAACCAAGTACAAATTTGGGAAACTTCTGCCATAGAAACGCCGCTTTGTTCTCTTTGAACGCTGTTGCCTTGCTCGCGGCCCAGCGGATGGCGAAGCCCAGCACCACGAATCCGATCATTGCATTGCGCGTCGTCTTGGCCAGCACCGCGAACTTCTGTGCCGTTTCCGAATAGATAGCGCCGGTTGCGACTGCTTCGGCGGTGTTGTCCACGGCCAGTCCAGACCACAATCCAAAGGCATGGTCAGACATGCCGAGCGCATGTCCGATTAGAGGAAAAACGAGCAGCGAGATCGCCCCAAGCGCGAGGATAGCCGCAATGGCGAACGACGCGTCTTCATCGTCAGCGTCAATAGCGCCTTGAGTCGCGATGATGGCGGAGACGCCGCACACCGAGGACCCCACCGCAAGCAGCGCACTGAGATTCCTATTCAGTCCGAATGCGCGGCCCAGCCATGTCATGAAGCTGATTGCCAAAGCCAATTCAATCACCACTAACGTGAGGCTCACGCCGCCCATCACCGCCAAATCGCCTACCAGGAAGCGCGCACCCAGCAGCACGATGCCGGTTTTCAGCCAGAAGTCGTAAGTGGCGATGCCGGCGCGGAAAACGCGAGGCACTCCGACCGTGTTGGAAACCACGAGTCCGATGAGAATCGCCCAAAGGACGTACTCGATGTTTGGCAGATGCAGGTGATGAGTCCTGCCATACAGCGCGATCCTCTGCTCGATAAATTTGCCGATCAATCCAATCGCCGCCAGCAACGCAATGCCAGGCAGCGGTTCGGTAAGACGCCGCGGCCAGGAAGTGAGGACGGGTTGCGGTATCGCTACGCTTGCCATTGTGTCTCTCCTCGATTACCAGGCAACGTGCTTGATCCAGCCCACACGAACAACCAGCGCCAGCACGAGCGCGGTCCATACGGCGATTGAATCGGCTGAAATGTGAAAGCGCTTTCGAATTTCCGTCATATCAACTCCGTTTTGATTGGGAACAAAAGAAAAAGCCCATCCGTTGTGGATGGGCTTCTGGAGACTTATCTGGAACTGCTAAAAGTCTTAGGAATGCACCTCCACACACGAGCGCACACAAATGCGGCAACAACACATGCTCGCGATGGAGAGGTTATGCATTAGCGAAATAAGCTACTGGACGGTAGTCCAGTGTGTCAACTGCCGATCAGATGAGGTGGATTACGGGAAGATGCAGATTTTTTTATTAGATCTTACATGCACTGTCATCCTGAGGCCTGATTTTGGCCGAAGGACCTCCGGTAAATGCCTGCATCTTGAGCATAGCGTCAAGGCTTTTCAGCGAACACATTGATTGAGAAGCCACTCCAGCGACTGTCAGTCCCTTGGATTTACCGGAGGTCCTTCGGCCAAAATCAGGCCTCAGGATGACAGATTCTGCTTGCTCTATCTTTGCTGAACTTCAAAGCGCTGACCTTCAAACCGGGAAAAGCGCGAATCCAAATCCGACAGCAGCTTGCTCTTCACCTCCGGCTCGGCGAAGCTGTATTGCAACGAATCGCGCACGATCTTCTTTAACTCCCCATAGCTCAAACCGTAGGCTTCTACGGCCCGCAGGTACTCATGCGTCATGTCCGAGCGTGAGACGCCCTCGTCATCGGTCGCAATCACCACCGGCACAGCATGCTTGCGGTACGCGGTAAATGGGTGGCGATCCCCGCTGACGCCCAAAATGAAGTCGTTGCTGCTGAGGCAGATCTCGACCGCGACCTTTTTCCTCGCCATTTCGCGCAGCAAATTCACCGCCCCGTCCTCTTCCATCATGTCCACGCCGTGGCCAATGCGTTGCGCCTCCCCAACTTCGACGGCTTCACGGATATGCGATCGAAGTCCGCTGGGAGGCACGAGTCCTGCGGCCAATTCGCCGGCGTGCTCTGTGAGGTGCACGTCGGGATTGAGCCGGTGGAAGTAGGCGAACATCTTCATGTGCAGCCCGTAATCGTGCATGGAGGTATAGCCGTCCTCCGGCATTACCGGATTCACCGCCACATACCGATGGTCAGCCTTGGCCATGGCGAAGCCAGACATGATTTCGGCGAACACCTGCTCCTTCGGCGTGCCACGATAAACCTCATAAATGTACCGGATGGTCACTTTGCATCCGGGATCGGCATGACCAGCGTCATCGCATGCCAGCAGCCGGTTCTTCTCCGCTTCAGCCTCATCGATTGCTTTCTTGATTTGGCCTACAGCATCCCCGATGCCGGCAGCCGTGAGCTTCTCCCGCATCTGATCGAAGTCGTCGGTCCAGCCAACCTTCGAAGCGAGACCCGCGGAAATACGATCGAGCCCGATGGTGAGCTCGAGATACGATTCGTTCTGCCGTCCCGCGCGCGAAGCCACTTCAGCCAGCATCTCCCCCGTGTGCGCTCGCGAGACCAAACCAAAACGCGTGAAGGTCGCGAAAAAATGATCTTCTCCCGATTCGGAGATGCCGGGCTCAGAGTAGGGATGGAAGTCACGCATCGAGAGCGCATCGACGAGCATGCGATACAGCAAGGGATTCGCAAGCGCGTCCTCGGCAGGAACGCGGTTCTGTGACTCATCGCAAGGCGACTGCACGAAGCTGAGAGCCTTGCTGTCGATGCACAGCTTGTCTTTGATCGCGTACTGGAGATAACTCTCCGCATACACCGCACCGCTCAGATGGTTGTGCAAGTCGCCGCCCTTGGGCATCTCGCGCAGAAATGCTTCAAGTAGCGGCGGACTCTGGCGAATCGACTCCAGGTATCTCGAAGTTCGTTGCTCGGCAGTCTGAGCGATCGCGAGAGGCGAAAGAGTGAGTAGGAGAAGGCACCAGCGACTAAGGAGAGATTTCGATGGCGGCATGGGAGGGCAAAGAATAACACCCAGAAAGACTCGGGTCATCGGGTGATCGGGTGAAGTGAAGGCAAAGAGCACATCGGCGATGAAATGAGAGCTTGCATAGACACTGTCATCCCTCGCTCCGCTGTCAGTCCGTCTGAGTCTCGATCAAGTTGGCGTTGCGGAGCGGGGGATCTGTTTTGTTCGCAGTGCAAAAACAGCAGATCCCCTCGACCGCAACATCGGTGCGTGGATGGCATCAACAGTTTCACGCGGTCGAAGGGATGACAGTATTAAGCCGTGGCTGCAGTTCAGCAAGACGCAACGATTTGAGTCGATGCCGGGCTAACTCGAAAAGCTGGGTGAGCGAAAATCGACCCAGCACTGCGCAATCTAGCCGAACTCTTCTGGGACTTATCCGCGTGATCCGCGTCACATCCGCGCAATCCGCGTCGGGATTTGATTTTCACTCCAAAAACAAAAGCCTCCCGAAGGAGGCGATTGTTAGTTGAGATCCGAGAGTTATTTCGGAGTCTCGGGCGTCGTGCTGGTGGTTCCAGTCGAACTGGTGTCAGTCGATGTGCCCTTCTTGCTGTGATGCTTTTTGTGCTTCTTGGTCTTTGTGGTGGTTGTTGTGGTGGTGCTCTGATCGGTGCCTTGTCCTGAAGCGACTGTTCCGCTTCCTGTGCTCGGACTCGTCGATGCGGTTCCGCTGGATTGCGCAAAGCTCATCGATGCCATCAGGGCAAGAGCAAATGTCATGCTTAGAAGTTTCTTCACTGTGTTCTTCTCCTCTGGGGGTACTGAGATAAAACCGAGTGGCGCTGTAACACCAGCAATTGTAGTGAAAAACCCCTACTTCTACCACCGGCCAGCAAAATGAGAGTTGCAATCGCTCTGCCCACGCGCGGCATATGAATTAGTATTCGAGCCAATGAGCAGCTCTGTCGCGAGTTCTAACTCGAACAGCATCATTGACTTTCAAGGCGTCAGTTACGCGCTGAGAAGCCAGATTCTGTTGAGCGACATCACCTTTTCGATAGTGAAAGGAGAGACTCTGGTTCTCCTCGGCCGCAGCGGTGCAGGCAAAACTACCACGCTCAAGCTCATCAACCGGCTCCTCGCGCCCACCTCTGGCGATGTCATCGTCAGCGGTCGCAGTACCGTGCAGTGGGACGTCATCTCGCTGCGTCGATCGATGGGGTGGGTGATTCAGGAAACGGGACTCTTTCCGCATTACACGGTGGAAAAAAATATCGCTGTGGTGCCGCATCTGGAACGCTGGCCCGCCGATCGCGTGCGCGCGCGCGTACTTGAGTTGCTGCAACTGGTGGGACTCGATCCCGACCTACGCACTCGATACCCGCATCAGCTCTCTGGAGGACAGCGCCAGCGCGTGGGCTTCGCGCGCGCTCTGGCTGCCGATCCGCAAATCCTATTGATGGACGAACCGTTCGGCGCGCTCGATCCCATCACCCGTGCTGAGCTTCAGAAGCAGTTCACCGAGCTGCAACAGCGGCTGCGAAAGACGGTCGTGATGGTGACCCATGATTTGCGTGAGGCACTGCTGCTTGGCACCCGCATTGCGCTGTTCGAAGCCGGCCGCTTGGTTGGAGTCTTTGGTAGGGAAGGGTTTGCCAACAGCAGTGATCCACATGTGCGCGAGTACATGAATCTATTCCACCCGGCATTGCCCAACTGAATGCTCAGCTTCTTTTACAAGAACCGCGGTCAGATTCTGTCGCTCACGCTCGAGCATCTGTGGCTGGTGGGCGTTGCCATAGCCATCGCAATCATCGTCGGGGTGCCTCTGGGAATTTTCGTAAGCCGCAACGCCTGGCTGCGCAAGCCCGTGCTCGGCGGCGCCAACGTACTACAGACAATTCCCAGTCTGGCACTCTTTGGATTTCTCCTGCCGGCGCCGTGGTTAGGCGAACGCGCCGACCGGCTGGCGATCGTGGCTCTCGTGCTGTACGCGCTTCTGCCCATCGTGCGCAACACCTACACCGGCATTATCGGCATCGATGCCGCGATCAAAGAAGCTGCGCTTGGCATGGGAATGACCGATAACGAATTGCTGGTCCATGTCGAACTACCGCTCAGTGCGCCTTTCATTCTCGCGGGCATCCGCATTGCCACTGTAACCGCCATCGGAGTCGCGACCATCGCCGCTGCTATCGGCGCCGGCGGACTGGGGGAGTTGATCTTTCGCGGCGTCGCCATGGTCAACGACCAGTTGATCCTGGCGGGGGCGATTCCTGCGGCCCTGCTGGCGCTGGCTGCCGACCTGGCGTTGGGGACTCTCGAGAATCGGCTGCGGGTGCCTAAATGATTCTGGGAACTCGCATGGCGCGCCGTACGCATGATTTTTTTTGCCGTCGATCGCCCGCACAAGGCGCGCAACTGATTGTCGGGTTACTCCTGGTACTGCTGGCCGGTTGCCGTCCCTCACACAGCGGCAGGATCGTCGTGGGGTCAAAGAACTTCACCGAGCAAGTGGTCCTCTCCGAGCTGATGGCCCAGCACATCGAAGCCCGGCTACACGTGCCGGTGGAGCGCCGGTTCTATCTCGCCGGCAGCTATATCGCGCATCAAGCGGTGCTTGCCGACCGCATCGACATCTATCCGGAATACACGGGCACCGCACTGACGGCGATCCTCAAAGAATCCCCAAATTGGGACGCAAACACCGTCTTCAACGAGGTGCGCGAGCAATATAGGGCACGATTTCACCTGACGGTCATTGCGCCGTTTGGATTCAATAATTCCTTTGCCATGGTGATGCGCAGTGACCAGGCGCGCAAGCTTGGAATAACGAAACTCTCGCAGGCTAAACCATTTGCGCCGCAATGGACCTTCGGTTGCGGCTATGAATTCCTCGAACGTCCCGATGGATACAACGGATTCGTGCGGCGATACCGCCTGACCTTTCGAGACAAGCCGCGGGTGATGGACCTGGGCCTGCTCTATCGCGCGCTCCAAGATCGTCAGATCGACTTGGCTGCAGGTAACGACACCGACGGCCTGATCGCCGCATTGAATATGACGGTGCTCGAAGACGATCTGCACTACTTTCCTCCATACGAAGCCGTGCCGGTAGTCAATGACGACGCATTGCGGCGATTCCCTCGGCTTGCGTCGGTGTTAAACGAACTAGCAAACACCATCTCCGACGAAGAGATGCGCCAGATGAATTACGCAGTCGATGGCCAGCATCGCGACGTGGTGGACGTGGTGAAGGAGTTCAGGAGCAAAAAAGGACTGTAAATGAATCGGTGATCGGGTGAAGTAAGCACGGCAAAACCAACAGCAAAGCCAAAACCCGACGCGGATTACGCGGATGTGACGCGGATAAAAGCGGTAGGGCAACGAGGAGTTTCTGGGGTGCGTGGATTTACCATCCCCACTCTCCTTGGTGTATCCGTGTGATCCGCGTCACATCCGCGCCATCCGCGTCAGGTTTTGCCCTTGCTTATTTCCTACTTCACCCGATCACCAGATCACCAGATCACCCGATTCTTCTATAATTCCGCTCTCACCATGATCACCCGCCGAACCTTCTCCAAACTTTCTGGATTCGCGGCAGGAGCCGCGCTCATTCCCTCGATCTCCGAAGCGCAGGAGAGCAAGACCGCGACTCTACCCCCGTCTATCGCGCAGCTTAAGTCGCGCAAGAGCGAAGCTAAAGCCATCACCCCCGAGGAGCGCCAGCAGCGGCAGGAGCGCGCGCGCCAACTGATGCGCGAAAACAACCTGGACGCCATCCTCATGATCGGCGGGACCTCACTGGTGTACTTCACCAACATCCACTGGTGGAACAGCGAACGACTGTTTGCAGCCGTGCTTCCCGCGAAGGGAAACGCGTTCTATGTTTGTCCGGCCTTCGAGGAGGATCGCGCTCGCGAGCAGATTGCCACCGGTCCCGGAGGTAACAATGCGGACGTGCGCACCTGGCAGGAAGACGAAAATCCCTATCGCCTGGTGGTGGCGGGTCTCAAAGATCGCGGCCTCGGCAGCGGACGGCTGGGAATCGAAGAGCGCACGACTTTCGTATTCAGCGACGGCGTCGCCAAAGCTGCTCCACAGGTGAACATCTCGACCGCGACGCCAGTTACCGCCGGCTGCAGGATGATCAAGAGCCCACACGAAATCGAGCTCATGCAATTAGCGAATCAAGTCACGCTGCAAGCTTACGAAGCAGTTTACAAAGCGCTGCAGCCCGGCATGACGCAATACGATTTTTCCAACCTGATCGACGCCGCTTACGGGAAGCTCGGCTTTCACGGCGGCGCCAGCGTGAATGTGGGGGAGTCATCGGCACTGCCACATGGATCGGTGAAGCCGCAGGTGATTCGTGAAGGAACCATAGTGCTGATCGACGATGGTTGTACCGTTGAGGGCTACCAATCCGACATCAGCCGCACTTTTGTTTTGGGCAAGCCGAGCGACAAGATGCGCAAGGTGTTCGACATCGTGCATCAGGCGCAGGGCGCAGCACTGAAGCAGGCCAAACCTGGCGCTGAAGCCCAATCGGTAGACGCGGCCGCACGCAAGGTGATTACCGATTCGGGATATGGCCCAGATTACAAATACTTCACGCACCGTCTGGGGCACGGCATCGGCATGGATGGACATGAATGGCCATATCTGGTGCGCGGCGACACCATCACGCTTCGTCCCGGAATGGCATTCAGCGACGAACCAGGAATCTACATTCGCGGAGAGTTCGGCGTAAGGCTGGAAGACGACATGCACATAACGGAGAATGGCGCAGAGTTGTTCACCCCGCAGAGCCCGTCGTTGGAGGACCCGTTTGGAAAAGCCTGAGAGAGTCTGAATCGGGTGATCGGCTCATCGGGTGATCAGGTGAAGTAAGACCAAGGCCTGCGGGGTGCCCTGGAATTTGGCGCCGGGTCCCTTCGCTTCCTACTTCGCCCGATGACCGGATCACCCGATCACCCGATTCCTTACTGCGCGGCTTTCTGCGTGAGCTCCGAGTCGATCTGAATCTTGATCTCTTCCCCTACCATGGCCGCCGAAGCCTTGGAGCCCACCCCGAAATCTTTGCGGTTGATGGATGTTGTCGCCGAGAGACCGCGGCGCTGCATCGGTCCCATCTTAGCCGGAGCTGATGGGCCCTCTACATCCAACGTGACTTCCTTTGTAACCCCGTGAATCGTGAGATCGCCAACGATCTTCAGCTTGCCTTCGCCATCCTTGCTTACACTCTTGGATTTGAAAGTCATTGTGGGAAACTGTGCGGCGTCGAAGTAGTTGGGACTCTTTAGATCGTTGTCCCGATTCTGATTTCCAGTGTCGATGGAAGCGATGTCGATGGTGGCGTTTACGCTGGATTTGGTTATGTCGTTGTCATCCAGCATCGCCGAGCCGCTGACCTTGGTGAATCGGCCGTGCACGTTGCTGATGCCCAAATGCCGGACGGTAAAGCCAATGGTGCTGTGGGCGGGGTCGATTTGCCACTCTGAGCCTTGGGCCCAGGCGGCAGCAGTGAACAGAACTACGGCAAAGAGGCTGATTGCACGACGCTTCATGAAGTCTCCTGAAGAGAGGATTTGGAACTGACTGATTCAAACAAAGATGCTCGCCATTGTACGGGGTAGCGCAAAATTTCGCGCTACTTTGCCGTCTTCGCCTGTTTCTTTGCGGTCGCCTGCATTTTCATCCCATCCGGTTCGCCGTTCTGCTGCATGAGCTTGGCGATCAAGCCGGTCCATCCTGTCTGATGCGAAGCTCCGAGGCCGCTGCCATTATCACCGTGGAAGTACTCGTAGAACAGTGGGAGGTCCTTCCAGTGAGGATCGGTTTGAAAAAGCGGATTACGTCCATGCACTGGCCGGCGTCCATCGGCGCCCGCAATGAACAATCGGGTGAGCCGGTGTGACAGGTCTTCCGCCACCTGTCCGAGATTCATGAACTTGCCCGAACCTGTGGGGCATTCCACCTTCACGAAATCGCCGTAATAGTGGTAATACCGCTGGAGCGCTTCGATAATGAGAAAGTTTATAGGCAGCCATACTGGGCCGCGCCAGTTGGAGTTTCCGCCGAACAGTCCGCCGGTCGATTCGCCTGGTTCGTAATCGACGATGTGCTCGCGTCCGGCGATCTCCAGTTTGAAAGGATGATCGCGATGATAAAGCGAGAGACTGCGAATCCCGAAAGGGGAAAGAAATTCATTCTCGTCAAGCATGATGGCCAGAATTCGCCTTAGCCGCTTCTCGTCGGCGATTGCCAGGAGCTGCCGCTCCTTGACGCCCTGAGCATGGAAGCACGCGATCTGCGAGGTGAGCTCGGGACGATTGTCGAGATACCACTGGATGCGCCGGGTGAAGTTCGGCAGCCTTTCCAGAAGTCCGGGCTCGAGCGTCTGCACGGCAAAGAGCGGTACCAGTCCCACAGCGGAACGGATGCGCATGGGAATGTGTGAGCCATCCGAGATGCGCAGCACGTCATAGTAAAAGCCATCTTCCTCGTGCCAGATGCCCGCCCCATCGATGTTGCGATTCATCGCCTTCACGATAAAGAGAAAGTGCTCCCAGAACTTGATTGCAGTGTCTTCATACACGGGATCCTGAATGGCTAGGTCGAGCGCCATCATCAGCATGCTGAGGCTGTAGGCTGCCATCCAACTGGTGCCGTCGGATTGCTCCATGTAGGTGCCGCCGGGCAGCTTCTCGTTACGGTCGAACGCGCCAATGTTGTCGAGGCCGAGAAATCCGCCTTGAAAGATGTTGTTGCCGGCCGCGTCCTTGCGGTTCACCCACCAGGTGAAGTTGATGAGCAGCTTGTGGAAGATGCGCTCCAGATAAGCGAAGTCGCCCTTACCCGTCATGCGTCGCTCGATTTGATAGACGCGGTGCGCGGTCCCGGCGTGCACCGGAGGATTTACGTCAGAGAAATTCCACTCGTATGCGGGAAGTTGTCCGTTGGGATGCATATACCACTCGCGGCAAAGAAGCGTGAGCTGATCTTTGGCGAAATCCCAATCGAGCAGCGCGAGCGGAATGCAGTGGAACGCCAAATCCCAGGCTGCGAACCACGGATACTCCCATTTGTCCGGCATGGAGATGATGTCGTCAGAGTAGAAGTGCTCCCAATCATTGTTCCTGCCTTGCAGCCGCTCCTTTGGGGGCGGAGGCTGCCCCGGGTCTCCGTGCAACCACGTCTGCACGTCGTAGTTGTAGAACTGCTTCGACCACAACACGCCGGCAAACGCGTGGCGCATGACGTTGCGAGCATCGGTGGACATTGCCTGCGGGATCAAGTCGCGATAGAAGTCGTCGGCTTCGTAGATGCGCTCGCGGAATACTTCCTCGAATGGCATCCCAAAATGGTCTATCGTGCTATCGAGCTTCTGGGTAAACTTCAGCTTAATGACCGAGCTCTCGCCGGGCGGGATTTCGAGATCGTAGTAGACCGAAGCCTTGGTGCCAGTCTGCTCCGCGTTGAGCCGAAAGCGCTGTCCCTTGATGAGGAAGTCGTTGATGGCGTCCTTCTGATAAAAGCCTGTATTCGGCACTCCGAACAAGCGCCGGACATTGCTCTCGTTCTCGGTGAACAGCAGTTGCGGTGATCCTTCGCAATATAGCCAGCGCTCGCCGTATTGCGCGTGATAGACGCGCATTACCGGCACCCCATGCATGTCGGCGATGCGCTCTAGCCTGGGCTTGCTCTGCTCGCCCTCCGCCGCCCACGACCAGGTATTGCGAAACCAGATAGTGGGCAGCAGATGCAATCGCGCTGCATCAGGACCGCGATTCCACGCAGTGATGCGAATCAGGATGTCTTCGCTCGAGGCCTTTGCGTATTCGACAAAGACATCGAAGTAGCGACTGTCATCAAAGATGCCGGTGTCGGTCAGTTCATATTCGGGATCGAGTCGCGTGCGCCGACGGTTCTCATCGTAGAGGCGCTGGTAGGGAAACTCCTGCTGCGGATACTTGTACAGCGTCTTCATGTAGGAGTGCGTCGGCGTGTTGTCGAGGTAGAAATAGCATTCCTTTACGTCTTCCCCATGATTCCCTTCCGGACCGGTGAGTCCGAAGAGGCGCTCCTTGATGATCGGATCCTGACCGTTCCACATTGAAACTGCAACACAGATCAATTGATGCCGATCGCAAAATCCGGCAATGCCGTCTTCACTCCAGCGGTAAGCGCGCGAGCGCGCCTGATCGTGCGTGAAGTATCCCCAGGCATCGCCATTCGCGCTGTAATCCTCGCGCACAGTTCCCCAAGCGCGCTCGCTGAGATACGGTCCCCAACGCTTCCAATAAACTTCCCGGTTTTTATCTTGGATTAGGCGTTCGTGTTCTTTGCGCATGAGAAAGGCAGTAGGAGATACGCGGTACGCAATAGGCTAACAAATCAAATTTCCACGGCACCGAACAGCAGAAGCGAAAAACTTGAGCGCATCCGGCGCTCCGCTAAATCTGGAGCTGCGATGCTGCAGCTTTATCCAGCATCCAGATTAATTGTCCACGCGTTGGCTGGACGTACTTCACCGGATACTCATCGGGACTTCCCGCGCCCATCACTTCGCGCAGTGCGGCTGCCTTGTCTCCGCCGCTGACCATCAGCAGCACGCATTCGGCGTGATTGATTACCGGACGCGTGAACGTCACCCGCCACGTATTCAACTTGGGTACCCAGTTCGCGACTACGCGCTTCTTCAATTCCTGCACTGCAGGCGTGCCCGGGAAAAGCGAGGCGGTGTGGCCTTCGGGGCCCATGCCGAGCAGAATCAGGTCGAAACGTGGGAGCTGATCTTCAGTCTTCAGATGAAAACTCTTTGCCAGTTCCTGATCGTATTCGGCTGCTGCTCGCGCGGCGTCCGGGTTCTCGCAACGCATGCGATGGACGTTGGCAGGCGGAATTGGAACTTTCGACAGCAATGTTTCATTCGCCATGCGGAAGTTGCTGTCGGGGTGATCGGGTGGGACATGACGCTCGTCACCAAAAAACACCTCCACTCGCGACCAGTCGAGAAGCTTCGGGTCCTTCGCAGTTCGCTCAGCGAGGTCAGCGTGCAGCGCCTGAGGCGTCGAGCCACCCGACAGCGCTACAGTGAATCGGCCGTCATGCTCAATGGCTCGTCGCGCGCGAGCAACGAATTCGTCCGCAACAGCTGGGGCGAGCTGCTGGAGGTTATCGAACACGCGAATGTCAGACGTCGATTCCATTTCTGTCATTCAGAGTCTCAACAGCTAGCGCCCGCAATGCAACATCGCCACATGCCCAGCTCCAAGCAATGCAGTTTTGTCATTCAGCACCACGCGTACGGGGATAGTCTCCATCAGCGGACGCAAGCGACCCTTGTCGCGAAATGCATCAATAAATCGCGGCTCTTTGAGCTTGGCAAGGATCTTCGGCGCGATGCCACCGCCCACGAACACGCCGCTCACTGCCAGGAACTTCAACCCAAGATTCCCTGCCGCAGCTCCGTAAATTTCGACGAACACATCGACTGCCTGCTCGCAGAGCGGACTCTTGCCGCTTAACCCATGGCGGGTGATGACGGCCGACGGATCGCCAATCTTCATCTCTTCGGCCAGCCACGATTCTTCTTTGCCACGGCCGCTATCGCGCAGGAATTCGTAGATGTTGTGCTGGCCCGGCCCGGAGAGCACGCGCTCCCAACTTACGTGTCCGCCGAATTTCGTGCGCAGACAACGCCACAGCTCGATTTGAACTTCGTTGGCTGGAGCAAAATCCGTGTGTCCGCCTTCCGCGGCAAATGGATGATGCCTCGCGCCGTCCCAAAACAGTCCAGCTTCACCGAGCCCGGTGCCTGCGGAAATCACTGCCGCATTGCCTCTTGCTCCGGCGACTCCAGGAGTTAGGACTTCAAAGTCCTGCTCGTCGAGCTCAGAAAGGCCGTACGCATTCGCCTCGAGATCATTAATCAAATGAACTTGCCTGATGCCGGCTTCGCGCTCGAGTGTCGCAGCCTCGATCACCCACGGCAGATTCGGCGCGTCGACGCGTCCATTGTTCACCGGACCAGCCACGCCGAAGCACGCGCAATCGGCTGCGTAGTTGTACTTGCGCTTAAACTCGAGCACCGCCGCCTGCAAGCTCGGATAATCGCGGCCGTGCTTCACTTCCTCAACCACGGGCACGAGCCGACTATCTTTTTCCTCAAAGTACGCCAAACGCGCGCTGGTGCCGCCTATATCTCCGGCAAGAATCATGTCGGGAGATTTCTCCAGTGGCGTCCATCGCGCGTCATCAGATCATCCGCTTCCTTCGGCCCCCAGGCGCCCGCAGGATAGTTAGGAAACTCGCGCGGGGGCAGCGCCTTCCACACGTCGAGCACCGGATCAACCACGCTCCATCCGGCCTCGACCATGTCAGCGCGCTGGAAGAGTGTGGCGTCGCCGATCATGCAGTCGTACAGCAGAACCTCGTAGCCGGTCTGCGCTGCCCCGCCAAAATAATCCTGATAGTTGAAGCTCATGTGGACAGGGCCAACCTTCACCAGCGGACCGGGAACTTTCGCGCCGAACTTCAACGCGATTCCCTCTTCCGGCTGGACGTTGATCACGAGTTGATTGCTCGGCAGGTGCTCGATATCAGTGTTCCGGAATAGCACGAAGGGAGCGCGCTTAAATTCAATAGCAATTTCGGTGTGACGGCGTGCCATGCGCTTGCCCGTCCGTAGGTAAATCGGCACGCCTGCCCAGCGCCAGTTATCAATCGACAGCTTCAGCGCGATGAATGTCTCCGTGCGCGACTGCGGATTCACGCTCGGCTCCTGACGATATCCCGGGAGGCGTTCGCCCTTTGTTGTCGTGCCCGGACCATACTGTCCGCGGACTGCGTTATGAATCACCTCTTCCGCGCTCATGGTGCGAATCGCGTGCAGCACCTTCGACTGCTCGTCGCGGACATCGTCCGCATGGAACGAGATCGGCGGCTCCATCGTCGTCAGACTGATGAGCTGCATGATGTGATTGGGCACCATATCGCGCAGCGTACCCGCGGTATCGTAGTATCCGCCGCGCCCCTCGACTCCCACAGTCTCGGCGACCGTGATCTGGACATGGTCGATATAATTGCGGCCCCAGATCGGCTCAAACAGTCCATTCCCAAACCGGAACACCAGCAGATTCTGCACCGTCTCCTTGCCGAGATAATGATCAATCCGGAAAATCTGGGTTTCGTCGAGCACGTCCTTTATCTTTTTGTTGAGCTCCTTCGCCGATTCCAGATCATGGCCAAACGGCTTCTCGATGATCACGCGCCGCCACGAGCCATGCTTGCCGTCTGACAGACCTGCTTCTCCAAGCTTCTCCACAGCTGTTGCGAAGAATTGAGGAGCGATGGCGAAGTAGAAGAAGTAATTGCCGTGCGTGCCGTGAGTCTTGTCGGTTTCCTCCAGCTGCGCGCACAGGCGCTTGTAAGCTTCGCTATCACCAAATTCGCCGGGGACGTAATAAGAGTGCCGCTCGAGCCAATCGGCCAGTTCCGGATCAGCTTTCTCACAGAATTGCTTCAGCGACTCGGCGATCTCGGCACGAAATTGTTCGGTAGTGATCTGGTCTTTCGCCATGCCAACGATGGCAAACTCACGCGAGAGCAATCCTGAACTTAGCAGGTTATAAATCGCAGGCAGCAGCTTGCGTTTCGTGAGGTCCCCGGTAGCGCCAAAGACCACCATAACGCAGGGCCCCGCAGACTTGGTGTGCGGGACGTCAGCTTGTACGTTCGGTTGAGTGGCAGTGACCATGTTTTGGAAATCTCTAGAATCCGATCCTTGACGGACCAGCGTAAAGCAAAACCTGGATTTTTATCCGCGTCCCATCCGCGCCATCCGCGTCAGGTTTTGCTTTTCGTTTTACTTCAGCCGATCGCCCTAGTCTTGTCCACTTTCTTCGGTTCAACGTGTCCGCCGAACTTCTGCCGCATGGCGGACAACGCCTTCTCGGCGAAGGTGTGCTCTTGTCGAGAACGGAAGCGGGTGAATAGAGCGGCGCTCAATACATCTACTGGGACTGCCGTCGCAATTGCCGCTTCGATCGTCCACCGACCTTCACCTGAGTCCTGCACAAATCCGCTGTACTGAGACAGCTCAGGATCTTCGATGAGCGCCATTGCCGTGAGATCGAGCAGCCACGAAGCTACTACCGATCCGCGCCGCCACACTTCGGCGATCTCAGGCAGGTTCAGCGAGTACCGTTGGTCTTCCGGAATTTCTTTCGAGTTGGCGCTGCGGAAGATGTCGAAGCCTTCCGCGTACGCCTGCATCAATCCATACTCGATCCCGTTATGGACCATCTTCACAAAATGGCCTGCGCCCGACGGACCAGCGTGGATGTATCCCTGCTCGGCGGTGTTGCCGGGTTTCCTTTCCCATCCGGGAGTGCGCTCGATGTCGCCGATTCCGGGCGCGAGCGTTTTGAAGATCGCATCGAGGCGCTTCACTGCCTCTTCGGGACCGCCGATCATCATGCAGTATCCACGGTCGATGCCCCAGATACCGCCACTGGTGCCGACGTCGATGTAATGCACGCCTTTTTGTTTAAGAACCTTGGCGCGGCGAATGTCATCCTTCCACATCGAGTTGCCGCCATCGATGATGGTGTCGCCGGCTTCGAGTTTGTCGGCGAGCGTCATGACGGTCTTCTCCGTGGGATCGCCTGCGGGAACCATCACCCAAACCGCACGCGGCTTGGCGAGCTTCTTTACGAGGTCGTCGAGCGAACTGCTCGGAGTTGCGCCCTCTTTGCCTAGCGCGTTCACCGCATCAGGACTCAGATCCGAAACGACAATCTGATGACCGCCCCGCATCAGGCGGCGAACCATGTTCGCGCCCATACGTCCAAGACCAATCATTGCCATCTGCATAAATTTTTGCCCCCGGAAATCGGATCATCGTCGAAGGAAGAAGCAAAACCAACACCCGACGCGGATTTCGCGGATGTGACGCGGATAAAACTGGTTGGGGTTACAGGAGCCTTCCTTGCCCACCGATCCAACTGACCGCCCTCGTGACCCGCTCTTGTCACTCTCTCTTGTGGTTTATCCGCGTTGTCCGCGTCACATCCGCGAAATCCGCGTCGGGTTTTGTCTTACTTCACTCGATGACCCGATCATCCGATCACCCGATTCTTACAGCACCTGTCGCACGATCTTATCCAGCGTTGCCAAGCCCGCCGCTACGTCTTTCCCCAAGTGCACGCGAAGGGCACGGCGATTGCGTTTGCCTAGCACCTGGAAGTCGCCGCGGGCCTGTGCGGCTTTCACTACGCCGAAGGTGAACTTCTGTCCCGGGACGGGAAGATCGACGGCGTCATCGCAGGTGATTTGCAGGAACACTCCGGTATTCGGACCGCCTTTGTATGCCTGCCCAGTCGAGTGCAGGAATCGCGGACCGAAACCAAGGCAGGTCGCCGAACGTTTTTTATCCCGAATAGCCATGCGAGTTGATTGCAGGGCCTTCTCGTTGGCATCGTTCATCTGAACGTACGCAAGCAGCGCGGCGTAGTCGCCTTCGCCGATGCAATTCAAGTGTGCGCGCAAATAGGCGGCGAGCGACTTCTCCTTGCCTGCGCCTATAGTGAGCTTGCCCGCATACTTTTCATCTGCGTAGAGCTTGATGCCCTGATCTGCGAAAATCGGCGATTCGCCTGGCAGTGAGCCGGTCTCTTCGTATTGACGCGTAAGTTCACGGGTCGCGATCTTGCTCGCTTCGACGTCAGGCTGGTTGAAGCAGTTGATTCCGATTACCGACCCAGCGACCGCCGTGGCGATCTCCCAGCGGAAGAACTCCTGACCGAGATCGTATTTGTCGAGCACATTAATGCGCACGACGGAGTAGCCGGCCTTCTCCAGAGCATCCACCTTCGCGTCCTGCTTCGTGTCAGCTCCATCTTGCAAGCGGATGTACACGAATAGACGATCTTTGCCGTAAACCTCCGGTGAGCCCAGATCTTCTCGATCGACCGGAATAATGCCCTTGCCTTCCTTGCCGGTGGATTCCGCGAGTAACTGTTCCAGCCACGCGCCCAAATCGGTAATCGCCGGTGAGGCAATCAACGTCACTTTGTCTTTTTGCGCATTGCAGTGCACGCCCATGATGATGCCCAGCACCGCGCCGGGATTTTCCGCAACTGGTACGGTCTGCGAGCAGGCATGCACCATCTCCTCGGTTGCGCTGAGGAACTTCTTCAGATCAACTCCAATTACTGCGGACGGAACCAGCCCGAAGTCGGAGAGCGCCGAGTATCTTCCGCCGATGTCCGCGCGGCCATGGAATATGTGGCGGAACTTGTCTCGCTGCGCCACTTTCTCAAACGACGATCCCGGATCGGTAATCGCTATGAAGTGCTCGCCAACTTTGCCCTCGCCAACGGTCTGCTTCACGCGCTCGAAAAAATACTGCTTGAAGATGTTGGGCTCGAGCGTGCTCCCGGACTTACTGGAAACGATGAAGAGCGTGCTCTTCAGGTTCAGCTTGCCCTCGAGCGCCTTTACCTGGGCTGGATCGGTCGAGTCGAGCATGTGGAACTCGGGAAACCCTTTGGCGCGGCCAAAGGTCATGCTCATCACCTCGGGCGCCAGGCTCGACCCGCCCATGCCGAGCAGTGCCACGTCAGTGAAGCCGGCCTTCTGAACGTCCTCCGCGATTGCGGTGAGATGAGCGATATGCGCGAGCTGATCTTCTGCCATTGCCAGCCAGCCCAGCCAATTCGATTCATCGGAGTTGGTCCACAGAGAAGAGTCACGTCCCCACAAACGGCGCATCTTCTTGCCCTGTTCCCATTCCAGGATCGTGGCTTGTACTTTTTTCTCGAGATCGGACGGCAGCTTCCAGGTCATCTGATCGATTTTCGGCGCCAAGTTCTTTTTCCTGTTCTTCTCGATAGCGCTAAGCAGCTTGCCAAAAGCCTCTTCAAAAATTCGTACGCCGTCTTCGAGCACCTTGTCGGTGACCTCTTTCATCGAAATTCCGGCCTTTGCCAGGTTCTGCATGGTCTGGCGCGCGGCTTCGAGGTTTGCTTCCAGACTCTCTTTCGGCACTCCGTGATCACGGAAGCCATCGAAGGTGGCCGGAGGGATGGTGTCGACGGTGTCTGGTCCGATAAGTTCTTCCACGTACAGCACGTCGCGATACGCCGGATTCTTGGTGCTGGTAGAAGCCCACAGCAGACGCTGCGTCTGCGCGCCTTTTTGCTTCAGAACGTTCCAGCGCTGATCGCCGTAGATCTGCTTGTACTTCTCATAAGTGAGCTTGGCGTTGGCAATGGCAATCTTGCCCAACAGCGACTCAAGAAAGCGATGCTCGTCGTCGGAGTGCGCATTGTGGATTTTTTCTTCGAGCAGACTGTCGACGAGAGTATCGATGCGGCTCACGAAAAAGCTGGCCACGCTCGCCACCCGCGAGACGTCTCCGCCGGAGGCGGCAAACTTCTCCACGCCTGCGATGTAGGCCTCGGCCACCTTCTCGTAGGCTTCCTGGGCGAACAGCAGCGTGACGTTTACATTGATGCCTTCGCCGATCAATTGCCGAATCGCAGGAACTCCTGCCGGCGTGGCAGGAACTTTGATCATCACGTTCTCGCGGGCCACACGCTTCCACAGGCGTCGAGCTTCTTCGAGCGTGCCTTCGGTATCGTTAGCCAACGCAGGCGAGACCTCGAGACTCACATATCCATCGCGGCGCTTGGTCGCCGTGTAAACCTGTTTGAGAATGTCGGCCGCATCCTGAATATCGCCGATGGCGATCTCTTCGTAAATTCCCTTGGCATCGAGCTTGCTCGAATTGAGCTTTGCCAATTTGTCGGCATAGTCGTTGCTGCCGGCGATTGCCTTCTCGAAGATTGCTGGATTCGATGTGACCCCAGCCAGACCATCCTCATCGATGTGGCGCTGAAGCTCGCCGCTAGTGATGAGGCTCCGGCGGATGTAGTCGAGCCAAACCGATTGGCCATAGCTCGAAAGCGCCTTTAGGGGATTGACGGTGGGTGCGGTGGCGCGAAGTGCGTTCATTGCTTGTTACTCCTTAAACTCAACTCTCAATCCAGAATTCAACTCGCAGTTCTGAAAAACGGCTGACCACTTTGAAACTCTGTCATCCTGAGCGCCGCTTTTGCGCGAAGGACCTACCGCGGAGATTCGGACTGGGTTGCTCTGTCGTGGCTTCTCAACCAAAAACTCTCGTGCAAATCCATGAAGCTGCATCTGAGCCCGCTTTATCACCGGAGGTCCTTCGCTTCGCTCAGGATGACAGATTGTATGCGGCTCCAGTTCACACTCTATTTCCTGCCCGCCGCCGCTCTTCCCTGCCCGTATCTCTCTTCAATCGACATCACTTTGTTCAACCTTCTCACGTGCCGCTCTTCATTCGTAAACACCGCACGCAGGAAGTTGTCCGCTAATTCCTTTGCCAGGGCGACTCCGATAACGCGGGCCCCCAGGACCAGCACGTTCATGTTGTCGTGCTCTACGCCTTGATGGGCGGAATATGTGTCGTGGCACAGGCCGGCGCGTATGCCGGGCATTTTGTTTACGGCAACCGATGCGCCGACTCCGCTGCCGCAGATCAGGATCGCCCGCTTTACCGTGCCGTCGAGAATGCTTTTTCCTACGGCCTCGGCATAATCGGGATAGTCCACCGGATCGGTGCTGTTGGTTCCAAGATCGATCACTTCATGCCCAGCCTCGCGCAAATGGCTGGCGACCTCCTGCTTCAAAAGAAATCCCGCGTGATCTGCCCCGATGGTGATCTTCATGCGCGCTAAATAGCCTTTCTGGTCGGCACTCTATCTATAGTATTCGCTCTGGCACCCGAAGAACCGGGCACACGCAGCTTATGCTTCTCAGACATGCGGCAGCACAGATTTGTGCGAATCAGGTTGGTGTTCAGGACCGGTTCGTATCGGGGCACCGGTTTTCAGCCGTGCCGTAATGTCAACGACGTTGATCCGGCTTAAGCCGCTGGGATTAGCTTTCGCAAATCGAGCCAGAATTGGATGCGTAAGCCAATCGTTTGGGAATCGAACGCAAAACCCCAGGGGCTAAAGCCCAATTTCTAATTCGCTCCTACGGCACGGCTGAAAGCCGGTGCCCCGATACGAACCTTATCCAAGGCTCCTTATCGACCAATATTCGCAATACCAGACTGTCATCCTGAGCGAAGCGAAGGACCTCCGGCCAGTCTGTCTCGCTTCATACGCTGTCCTGGTTCCACCGAGTCATCGTTGAAAACCACGGAAGAGCAATTAGGTCCGAAATATCCCCGGAGGTCCTTCGCTTCGCTCAGGATGACAGGTTGATGTGAAATGAAAACTGAACGCAGTTGTGAGTTAATTTGGCAGGCCGTCCAGCACGCGATTCAGCTGCGCCACCTCAGCGTCACCGGCCCACTCATAGGATGTTCCATCGGCTGCCCTGTCTTTTTTGCTCGGACGTACGCATTCTTCAGCTGGAAATACCACTTTCCCAGACGATCAGCATCGTCTATGAGCATTAAAGGTGGGTTAAATCTGAGCCCTTCGGCCTGCAGCTCCATCGTGCTCTGATCCTGGCGCAGGAACTCGCGCGCGAAGACGTTGAAGATCGGCTTCACGAATGGCACCCAGCGAAAGATGTTCCAGGCCGCGCAGAAATCGATGCGGCAGTGATTCTGATCGATGGGAGTCACGACTGCGCGGTTCACTACCCAGTGGTCGCCAATGCGAATCTGCTCGACGCGAATGTTGGGAAGCGTGAACTCAATGGAAGTCGTGACCGCGTCACCATAGAAGCGCAGCAGCTTGTAAGCGCCGCTGTTGGCGCTGGGCGTGTGTGTGGCAATGCGAAAGCCCATGGGCATCGGCTCAAAGGTCTTCTGCTTCTCGTGAATGCTGCGCCGCGTCCGCCACCACCACGACTGATGGACAAACGGTCCGTGCGCCGGGTCCATCAATCCAATCACGCCGTGATCCACATTGCTCGGGAGTTCAGCCGACAAGTGCGTGATTTTGTACTTGCGGCCAGGCAGTGGAAGCTCGGGAACCGCCGGCGGATTCAAAACGGAACTGCGCGATTCCGCCATGAAGACCCACACGTATCCATCACGCTCCTGGCATGGATAATGCATGGCGTGAATCTTCTCCGGGCGTATGCGGGAATCGGAAGTGAGCGATGGGATCTCCATACAGGTGCCGGTATGCACGTTGAACTTCCATCCGTGATAGCAGCACTCGAGGTTTTGTCCTTCGACTCGGCCACAGGAAAGAGGAATGCCGCGATGCGGACAGATGTCCTTCATGGCGAAGGCGTGGCCATTGGCATCGCGTCCCAACACCAGCGGCTGCCCGAGCAGGGTAGCCTTCACCAGCTTCTGTCCGCGCAAAGCTCGACTAAGCAGCGCGGGATACCAAAAGTCGAAGAGCATCTTGCCGGCTTGATCTGCGGTGCTCGCAGCCTGCGACTCTTGTATTTGGAGTCCGGATTCCACGGCTTTCATTAGGCAATAGGGAGGACGCAATAGGCAATAGGGAAGGCAGCAATAGGCGGTTGGCAATAGGCGATAGGCGGTACCCATGAACCGATAGCCGGCAAACTAAGCGGGATAGCAGAAGGCGATGAGTGGTCACCCCAGGTGTTCCCAAATTGGCGAGAGTCATCGAGGACTCCCAAAGTCTGTCATCCTGAGCCGCTTTTGGCGAAGGACCTCCGGAAGATCATTCGGCCTCGCATGCGGTGTCGCGGCTTTTCCACGAAAATCCTCGCGCAGAAGCCACTTGAGTGCAGGACATGTCCGGGAGGTCCTTCGCCAAAAGCGGCTCAGGATGACAGGCTCCTTTCTTATCGCCTACTGACTGTTGCCTCTACTGCCTATTGCTGCCTTCCGAACTGCCTCCCGCCTATTGCCTACTGCGTCCTTCTGCTACCCTCATTCATTCCATGCGACTGCATCCAGCGACGTGGGTTTGCATGCTGTTTCTGGTCTCTGCGGGATGTGGAACGCCGGGGGCGCCGCAGCCTCCTTCGTTGAATCTGGCCAAGCCTGTATCGGACCTTAAAGCCGTACGCATCGGAAATCAGGTAACCCTCACCTGGACGGTGCCAACCCACACCACCGACAACGCAACCTTCCGTCATCGCGGGGAGACGAAGATTTGCCGCAGCCTCGATCAGCCTCGCGTCGATCGGTGCGCTCCCATCGCGACGCTGCCCGCGCAGGCCGACCAGAAAGCGGGAAGCTTCACCACAGATCTGCCAAGCGCAAGCGCTGGGCCCGTGGACTACGCCACCTTCGCGGTGGAAGTAGAGAACGACCGCGGAAGAAGTGCAGGGCTGTCTAACGAAGTGCAGGTTCCCTCGGCGGCCGTCTCCACTTTGAACGGAGCTCCGAATCTACAGCTCACGCCGGACGCGGTGCTGGTGACCGCCAACCTGGTCCCTCAGAACACGACGGTGGAGCAGGTTCTGGAGCTGCGCCGGAAGGAGAAAGGCGTGAAGCAGGAGAGCACAGTTGCGCAACGCCCGCTGGAGCTGCCAGCCGCGGGAGAAGCCACGAATGTCGAGCTCCGCGATGAGACCTTTGCCTGGGAAAAGACTTACGAATACCAGGTAGTGCTGGTTGCGACGGCAAAGGTTCCCAACGGAGATGCTGTGAATTTCGACGCAGCCACTTCCGCTCCGCTGGAGGTCGCGACACACGACGTATTTCCTCCTGCCATTCCCGCAGGAGTGCAGGCGGTCTTCACCGGCCAGTTCGCAGACCAGCAGCCCTCGATCGATCTCACCTGGAGCCCGGATATTGATCGCGACCTCGCCGGCTACTTCGTGTTCCGACGCAAGGCAAACGAACCCGAATCAGCAACGGTGAAGCTGAATGCCCAGCCAATCACCGCACCTGCGTACCGGGACACCGCGATTGAGCCCGGCAACACGTATGTGTACTCGGTGTCGGCAATCGACGAGCGCGGGAATGAGAGCAAGCGTTCGGAGGAAGCCTCGGAGCAGGTTCCGAAATAGGAACTTCCAAAGACTCTGTCGTCCTAAGCCGAAACTCCCAACGATCTGTCATCCTGAGCCGCTTTTGGCGAAGGACCTCCGCATAACCTCTCGGCGTGGACGCACTGCATTGGCTTCTCAGCGAAGAATCCTCGTGCAAAAGCCTGGGGATTGCATTCATACCCAAGCATTTCCGGAGGTCCTTCGCCAAATGCGGCTCAGGATGACAAATTTGAGACTGCCGCTTGTGCTTGAGTGAATCGAATGAAAGCTATGCGATTACCAGAAGCGGTCGATCTAACCAGGATCACTCAACGCCGAAAGTCCTCCAGTTCATCCGTGAAATCCGCGTTACATCCGCGCAATCCGCGTCGTGTTTTGCTTCTAGTTTTGTTTTTCCCCCGCAAACCGTAAGCTTGAAGCATGCGCTACTGCAAGTTTCCCACCTCTGACGGCCCGCAGTATGGCGAAGTTCAGCTACAGGACGGCGAGCACGTGATCGTGCGCCGTATCGCGGCTCCTCCTGAGGAGCACGCGTGCGTCTTTCACGAAGCGGAGATGCCGCCGATTCCATTAACCGAAGCGCGATTGCTGCCGCCGGTGAATCCCTCCAAGATCGTGTGCGTCGGACGCAACTACCGCGAGCACGCCAAAGAACTTGGCAATGAAGTTCCCGCCGACATCCTCATCTTTCTCAAGCCCCCATCCTCGCTGCTCGCGCCCGAGGGCAAGATCGCCATGCCGAAGCTCTCGCAGCGCGTGGATTACGAAGGGGAACTCGCAGTCGTGATCGGGACGAAATGCCGCAACGCCACGGAAAACGAAGCGCTGTCATTCGTGCGGGGGTACACTTGCGCGAACGACGTTACGGCGCGCGATCTGCAGAAAAACGATGGCCAATGGACGCGCGGCAAGGGCTTTGACACCTTTTGTCCCGTGGGTCCGTTCGTCAGCGATGAGGTCCGGCCAGAAGCTCTCGACCTGGAGACGCGGGTAAACGGAGAAGTGCGGCAGAAGGGCAACACGCGCGACTTTATTTTTTCTCTGCCCGCAATCATCCGTTACATCAACAGCGTGATGACGCTGCTGCCCGGCGATCTGATCCTGACCGGAACTCCAGCGGGAGTTGGCCCGGTGAAGGAAGACGATAGAGTTGAAGTGAGCATCTCCGGGCTTGGGACACTCACAAATTTTGTGGTCGCCGAAGACCGCTGGGCATCATCTGAAATAGAGAAGATGCGCATGCAGCCGCAGGAATTCAGAGGGCGTTAACAGAGCGTCTAACAGAGGACAAGACAATGAAATTCTTTCTCGATACCGCAAATATCAAAGAGATTCGCGAAGGCCAAGCGATGGGAGTGCTCGACGGCGTCACCACCAATCCTTCGCTCGTTGCTAAAGAAGGCGTGCCGTTTAAGGAGAGGGTGCTCGAAATCTGCAACGCGGTCGACGGACCGATAAGCGTGGAAGTCACCACCACCGATCTCGATGGCATGCTGGAGCAGGGCAGGAACTATGCCAAATGGCATCGCAACGTTGTGGTGAAGTTCCCTACCACCCCGGAAGGTGTGAAGGCCTGCAAGACGTTCTCTGAGGAAGGCATCAAGGTAAACATGACGCTCTGCTTTTCGGCGACGCAAGCGCTGATCGTCGCCAAGGCTGGAGCTACATATGTGAGCCCCTTCGTCGGACGTCTGGATGACATCAGCAGCAACGGCATGACTCTGGTGCGTGAGATCGTGCAGATCTATAAGAACTACGGATATGAAACGCAAGTGCTGGCCGCGTCGCTCCGTCATCCCATGCACGTGGTGGAAGCAGCGCTAGTTGGAGCCCATGTGGGCACCATGCCTTTCAAGGTGCTGGAGATGATGTTCCACCATCCACTCACCGATGCAGGTCTGGAAAAGTTCGCCAAGGATTGGGAGAAGGCGAACTTGAAGGATCTTGAGAAGGCGATGGGGTAAGCAAAAACCGCCACGGATCGCACGGAGGTTACGGATTGCGCGGATGGGATGGGTTTCCGCGCTAGTGCAGTATCCGCGGCAATCCTCATTTTCCGCGTTCATCCGAGTGAGATGTTGGTTTTGCTTTGAAACTCGTTTTTTGGTTTGAAACTCTAAAACTCTGTCATCCTGAGCCGCTTTTGGCGAAGGACCTCCCGAAAACGTTTAGTCCTTCCATTCAGCGTCGTGGCTTTTCCAGCAAGACCTTTGTTGAAAAGCCAATTGAGTGCGAGCAGATAGATACATCTCCGAAGGTCCTTCGCCAAAAGCGGCTCAGGATGACAGACTTCGAGAGAGTGCGTGCTCAGGATGACAGAATTCGACGGGTGCGTTTTCTCGTCCAGTCTCCGCTTCCAGTGCAGTATCCGCGGCAATCGTGTTTTTCCGCGTCATCCGCGTTAGATGTTAACTTTGCCTCCTCGTGAAGCCCGCTCTCGCCCCATGCATTAAAATCATCCCGCCCGAAAACCACAATTCCCCAAGGTGATCCATGCCGGAGACGCAGGCAGCCCAAAATCAAGACATCGATTCCATCCTTCGCGAAGCGCGCAAATTCGATCCACCGGCGGAGTTCAGCCAGCATGCTCGCATCAAGAGCATGGCTGAATATCGCAAGATTTACGATGCTGCGGCCGCCGATCCGGAAAAGTTCTGGGCGGATGTTGCGGGGGAACTGCATTGGTTCCAAAAATGGAACAAAGTCCTGGAATGGGACTTGCCCTGGGCAAAGTGGTTTCTCGGCGGCAAGATCAATCTTTCCGACAACTGCCTCGATCGCCACGTAAGCGGCCCGCGCAAGAACAAGACTGCCATCGTTTGGGAAGGCGAACCCGGCGAGATTCGCACGCTGACCTACGAGCAGCTGCTGCGTGAAGTCTCAAAATGCGCGAATGCCCTGAAGAATATGGGAATCAAGAGGGGCGATCGCGTGGCCATCTACATGGGCATGACGCCGGAGCTGGCCATCGCTTTGCTAGCCTGCGCGCGCATCGGCGCGGTGCATTCGGTGATCTTCGGAGGATTTTCCGCCAATGCGCTGGTCGATCGCATTAACGACGCTCAATGCAATGGGGTGATTACGCAGGACACGTCCTGGCGCCGCGGGAATGAGATCAAGCTAAAAGCTACGGTGGACGAAGCGCTCGCCTCCTGTCCTTCGGTGAAGCATGTGCTCGTGTATCGGCGCACCGGATCGCAAATCAACATGCAGAAGGGGCGCGATCACTGGTGGCACGAAGTCGTGGACAAAGCTTCAGACAACTGTCCGGCGGAGCCGCTCGACTCTGAAGATCCGTTATTCATTCTTTACACGTCGGGCACCACCGGGAAGCCGAAAGGGATTGTCCACACCATCGGCGGATATTCGGTAGGCGTGTATTACACGACCAAAATGGTCTTCGACATCCGCGACGAAGATACGTACTGGTGTACCGCGGACATTGGATGGGTTACCGGACACTCCTACATCGTGTACGGCCCGCTGCAAAACGGCGCCACCACGCTGATGTATGAAGGCGCCCCCAACCATCCGGACTTCGACCGCTTCTGGCAGATTATCGACCGGCACAAGGTCAATATCTTCTACACCGCGCCCACGGCCATTCGCGCCTTCATTAAGTGGGGTAGCGAATTTCCCAAGCGCCACAAGCTGGACAGCCTGCGCCTGCTCGGCAGCGTTGGCGAGCCGATCAACCCTGAGGCCTGGATGTGGTATCGCGAAGTGATCGGGAAGAATCGCTGCCCGGTTGTCGATACATGGTGGCAGACCGAAACGGGAATGATCATGATTTCGCCATTGCCCGGCGCCATTGCCACCAAGCCGGGGTCGGCGACGCTGCCCCTGCCCGGAGTGATTCCCGATGTGGTAACTCGGTCGGGGCAATCCGTGCCGAAGGGCTCCGGCGGGCTGCTGGTTATTCGCAAGCCTTGGCCGGCGATGGCGCGGACCATCTTTAACGATCCGGAACGCTTCGTGAAGCAGTATTGGTCCGACATTCCCGGCATGTACTTCACCGGTGATGGCGCGCGCAAGGACGACGACGGCTATTACTGGATGATGGGCCGCGTCGATGACGTGATCAACGTTGCGGGACACCGGCTGGGGACGATGGAGATTGAGTCGGCGCTCGTGGCGCATCCGAAAGTCGCGGAGGCCGCAGTGGTAGGGCGTCCTGACGATCTCAAGGGGCAGGCCATCGCGGCGTTCGTCACGCTTGAGTCCGGCAACAAGCCTTCGCCGCAACTAAAAGAAGAGCTGCGGCAGTGGGTGGCGAAGGAGATTGGAGCGCTGGCGCGCCCGGACGATCTGCGCTTCACCGACGCGCTGCCAAAAACCCGCAGCGGCAAAATCATGCGCCGCCTGTTGCGCGAACTCGCCAGCACCGGCGACGTAAAAGGCGACGTAACCACTCTTGAAGACTTGGCGGTGATCGCGAAGTTGCGCGAAGAAGAAGAGTGAAGTAGCGATACACAATTGCGGCTTGCGGCTGCTCGATGCAGTGTCGAGGTCGTGAGTTTTAGATATAACTGTCATCCTGAGGCCCGCTGTTGGCCGAAGGACCTCCCGGAATGTTTCCGACTAAGACACTCCGTCATAGCTTTTGAGCGACCGCTTTCGTGAAAATGCCACGCGCGAGTATTTCAGCCCGACATATTCCCGGAGGTCCGTCGGCCAAAATCAGGCCTCAGGATGACAGTTCTTCTTGATGTACACTTCGGCGCGATGAACTCACCTCCGCATACCGTGGTCGGCCTCGGAGAAGCGCTCTGGGATGTTCTTCCCTCGGGCAAGCATCTGGGCGGAGCGCCTCTAAACTTCGCTTACATTGCCTCGCTGCTTGGAGAGAACGCGGTCATCGCGACCCGAATCGGGAACGATGGTCTCGGCAGTGAAATCCGGACTGAGCTCTCGCGCCGCAACCTCGACCTTAGCGGAATCCAGACCGACTCCGAGCTGCAAACCGGAACGGTCGAGGTCAGCTTCCGGGATGGTCAACCGGAGTACGAGATTCGTCGTCCGGTGGCCTGGGACGCGCTGGAATGGTCCCCAAAATGGCACGGATTAGCGCGCAAATGTGACGCAGTTTGCTTCGGTAGCCTGGCTCAACGCGCCCCAAAATCGCGCATAACCATCCTCAAATTCCTCGAAAATACGCGTCCTGAGTGCCTGAGAGTGTTCGATATCAACCTCAGAAAACCGTTTTATACGCGCGAAGTGATCGAATCAGCGCTGCCAATGACCACAATTTTGAAGATGAATGACCTGGAATTGCGCGAAATAGCATCGATATTTGGCGTTAGCGCTGCGCGAATGGAGCAGGAAATGGAAGCTTTGCTGCACAAATTCAGTCTGCGAGCGGTGTTAGTGACGCTTGGGGAGCGCGGCGCAATGGCCGTAAGTCAGCACGGAAAGGTGCACCATTCGGGCTTTACGGTGAAAGTAAGCGACACTATCGGCGCCGGAGACGCATTTACCGCAGCCGCAACTCATTGCATTTTGGCGGAAATGAACCTGGAAAAGACGCTTGCAGTGGCGAATTGGTGGGCATCTTGGGTGGCATCGCAGCCGGGAGGAATGCCCAGAATGACCGAACAACAGCGCCGTCAAATGCGGGATGAGACCGCAATTTCAGCTTAATTGTCCGCTAGAACGCGCATAGCGTGCCGCAAAACACGCACATTGATGGGTGTCTGACATACAGATTCACCATCGGCATAGACCCAAGCAGGCGGATCGCTGTGGATCTGCAGGGTCTTAGCGCGCACAAATGTCACTTCCTTAAGCCCCAAAACCGTGCCGTTCAGCAGCGCCGGCACACGCCGAATGAGCTGTGGAGTGCTCATAGCGTCGACGAGGACGCAGTCCAGCAGGCCGTCGGTGACCTGCGCTTGGGGCGCGATGCGCAATCCGCCGCCAAATGTAGGGGTGTTAGCAAGGCTGAAAAGGCAGGAATTCTGCTGGATTTCGCGGTCATCTGCGCGTATTCGGAGCCGCAAAACGGGCGGCGTTAGCAGCGCTCGCGCCACACTGAGCAGATAACCTCCGCGGGAACGCAGCCAGCGCGGCATCTTGTTGGCAAATTCGGCGGCGATTGGATCCAGTCCAATGCCTCCGACGCAGCAAAAAGGCGTTTCGTGGCCGCTGGAACCGGTAATGAGTCCGACGTCTATTGCCTTAGGGCTCTGTTCACTACGAACAAATCTGGCCGCTAAATGCCACGAAGTCTCTACGGAATGGATGTTTAGAGCCCGTGCAAGATCGTTTCCGCTGCCATCCGGAACGATCAGTATGGGAACTTTCGCTTTAACAAGTTGCGGGAGATAGCGATGAATGGTCCCATCGCCCCCCAGAACGATGATTAGATCAGCGGAGTTTGCGCCATTCTGATCCCAAGAATCAAGCGTAAGTCCAACGGAACGAAGGGCAGAAAGGCTTTTCTGGTGTATTCCAGGCCCGAGAAGGGTTAGCGCTCGCATGCCCAGGCGAGGCTATTGGTCAAGTCCGCCTCCGCCCTCACCCGAGCTGTCCGCAATACAGCTTGGTTTGGTAGTCGATTGAGACACGATCGTCGCGCTGATGCTTGTCGAATAACTCTTGTAGATCGTGCAACATGGGCGCGCAACGCGGATTTTCAGCCGAGGGCACGTAAGAAGAGGAGAGCAGTCGCCCGCGCAGGCCGTCGAAATCCACAAGCTGCTGATTCGGGAAGGCAGCCGCGATCGAAGCGTCCACCGAAGAAGTCGCTGATGTTGTTGTACGACTGCTCGTGACGAACTTCTTTGTAATCTGTGCCGTAGTCAAGGAGCAGCGCTTCGTATTCCTGCAAAAATGGCGTGCTGTCGGTCAGGCGCTCATTCCACAGCAAGGCGACCCAACCACCGGGACGAAGAATCCGCACGAACTCGGACTTCGCGCGCGGCCAGTCGAACCAATGAAACGCTTGTCCAACGGTAATGAAATCAACGGTACGCGTTGGCAGGCGAGTGCCTTCCGCGATCCCATCAACGCTGTGATAACCGTTCGCGCTTCCCAGCAGCTGCTCGCCAGCCTCCCGCATGGGGGCGTTCGGCTCGACGGCAAACACTTCGCATCCCAGCGCGACAAATAGACGAGCAAGATTGCCCGGTCCGGAACCGATGTCGGCGATCACCGACTTTGAATTGAGCCCGCAACGATTCTGCAGAAAGTCAACTACCTGCGACGGATAGCCGGGGCGGTATTTGACATAGGCTTCGACGCGATCGGAAAAGCGCGCGACGGCGTTGTTTGCATTCATCAGGAGGCTTTGCGCGAGCGCGTAGTAGTGCGAGAAGAGTTTCGAGAGCGCGATTTGCTGGCTGGGGATGTACGTCTCGTGGCAGTCTTGGAGCGAGTCTTCGCGGCCGACTTCGCGGTAGTGACTCTCACCCGCGGTGCCGGCTTCTTAAGTTCGTCGAGCGTGAGCTTCCGTGCCGATTTCCAGAGCCGCTCTAGATCATAAAATTTGCGCGATGCTTCGGAAAAAACGTGCACCACGAAGTCTACGTAGTCGATGAGCACCCAATCTGCCTGGTTATAGCCTTCAACCTGATTGGCGCGGACACCTTCTCGTTTCAGTCGCAACTCAACTTCGTCAGCAATAGCCTGGATTTGGCGAGGATTCTTTCCGCTGCAGATGACAAAGTAGTCGGTGAATGCCGAGGAGTTTTTGTCCATCTCGAGGATGCTGATCTCCTCGCCCTTTTTTTCTTCGCAAGCCTGAACGGCAGATACTACCTGGCTTCGGGTGTGGGCATTCATTCGTGTGGTTGGATTCTTCTCCGTTTGGAAGGTTTTCTAGACCTGATTTTAGCCTTAGCGGCATTCATCGCCGTGATTTCTTTTTGACAGGTGTGGCATGCGTTGGCGCAGCCGCTGGCTGATCGGATTTGCTTTCGGCGCGATAAAGCCGGGTCTTGCGAATGTATTCGGCAACCGCATCACCGACGTATCCTTCCAGACGTCTGCCCGACGACGCTGCAGCTGCCCGTAGCTGTGTTGACGAGACCCGCTCCGAGACATCCTCGAGCAGATGAATAACTGCTCCGGAAAAGGCCATCACCGCTCCCGATGAGGCCAGTCCGGCGCTAGTTTTGCGAGCCGCTTTCAGCACCTCCTCTTTGGGACGCAGCTCTTCAGGAAGGGCTCCTGCGATGTCCCCAAGAGAATATCCGGGACGGTTTGCAACGATGAACTCGCATTCCCGCAACAACTCGACCGGACGATGCCACTTGGCAATATCAAGGAAAGCGTCAATGCCAACTAGAAAGTAAAGCTTGTCCGCTTTTTTCAGTTCGCCTTTAAGTTTGCGAATCGTCTCCAAAGAGTAGTTCGGCTTGCCTGTCTGAGCGTAAAGAAGAGCTTCCATATCAGAAGGCACAAAGCTTGAATGTCCCTCAGTGGCAAGCGCCACCATCGCCAGGCGGTGCGGAAAGCTGGCAAAGGTCTGGTTCTGCTTGTGTGGAGG
The DNA here is from genome assembly GCA_045808065.1 of Terriglobales bacterium. Lineage (GTDB taxonomy): Bacteria > Acidobacteriota > Terriglobia > Terriglobales > Acidobacteriaceae > Gp1-AA112. The sequence continues at coordinate 128,670 of JBJMGD010000034.1, forward strand.
CAGTTCAGCAGGAACAAACAGAATCCTGCCCAATTCGAAGCGTTTAGTCGCGCTCTCGGCAACAGCAATGTGCCCGCGATGGATGGGGTCGAAGGTACCGCCGAAGAAGGCGAGATTCACGGGACACAGTGTAGCGTCCTCGGGCATTTTGTGATTTCGCGATTTTGTGATTTGGCGATTGGGGAATTGTCGCTAATGCCCGAAATCACAAAATCGCGATCCACGCCGCGACTGGTAAAATCACTCTGTATCCATGGTCCTGCCTTTTGTCCGCGAGCTGCTTGCGGACCTTGAGAAGTCCCCTGTTTTCCAGCGTACGGCCTCCCACCTGAAGAGCCGTGCGGGACGGCGACGTGTCTCCGGACTTACAACGTCCGCCAAGGCACTGCATCTTCCATTGCTTGCTTCCGCAGCCGGTGCGCCGCTGATCGTCATTGTCGAGAGCAATCGCGCAGCAGAGGAGATGCTGCCAATCCTGCAATCGATGGGCGAGCTTACCGGCGCGGTCAACCCGAAGACAGTTCTCAAGTTATCGGCGCATGATGTGCTGCCATTTGAAAATCTGTCGCCTCATCCGGAGATTCAGGAAGAGCGGGCCAGCGTGCTCTGGAAGATTGCGACCGGCTCGGCTTCTATCGTCATTGTGCCTCTGGAAGCAGCGTCGATGCGCCTGAACTCGGCGGAGTATTACGCGAACCTTGCGCGCATTGTGCGTCGCGGAGAGACCATCGATATCGATCCGCTGCTGGAGCATCTGCGAACCGTCGGCTATACCGCGGCCGACGCGGTCGATATGCCGGGCGAATTCGCGCTGCGTGGAGGCATCCTCGACGTCTATCCGCCAGAGGCAGACCGTCCCTTGCGCATCGAGTTCTTCGGAGACGAGGTTGAGACCATCCGCAAGTTCGACCCTGCCACGCAACGCTCGGCAGCGCCGGTAGATGAAGTGATCCTCTTGCCCCTCACGGAGACTCCCGTAAACGAGCATGTGCTGGGCGTGATTCATTCTCGGCTTTCCGGTCAGCGACTGAGCGGAAGCGAATCGGAAGTTGAGCAAGCGATGCTTGCGACCGGGGCAACCGTGTTCCCGGGATGGGAATTCTATGCGCCTGTGGCCGGCTCTGGCCAGCATCTATTCGATCTGCTCCCGAACTCTGTCGTCCTCGTGGACGAACCATCGGCGGTCGCCACGAAACAGGAAGAATGGTGGAACAAGGTCAACGAACGTCACGATCGCAGCGGCATCGGATCGCTAGTGCGGCCCGAAGAGATCTACTTCTCGCCCGACGATTGGAATGAGCGGCTCGGGCGCACCTCCGGTATCGATATTGAGCGCCTTGGAATTGCTGGAATCGCTGACGGCGAAGCTGATGAGCAGTTCGCTTTCCACTCCCGGCCGACTACCCGCTTTCATGGCTCGATTCCCGCAATGGTCGAGGAGGTAAAGAAGCTTACCGCAGAGAACCACCGGGTCATCTTTGCAGTTCCTAATATGGGAGAAGTCGAGCGTCTCGCCGATATCTTTACAGAATATACAGTTTCGTTTCGGCTCGGCAGCCGCGTACCTTCTCCGGGCAGCGAGAGTTATCTCGACGAGACTTCCTATTTTGCCGGCGAGATGAGCACAGCCACCATCGTAAAGTCGCTGTTGCCCGACGGGGTAGACGTCAGCGACGCCAATCTGGTTCTGTTCGGCGCGCGCGATCTATTCGATGATTCCGAAGTTGTAGCGCAGCAGCCGTTCCGGCAGAAGTCAAAGGTTTCTGCGTTCCTCTCGGATTTCCGCGATTTAGTAGTCGGCGACTACGTTGTTCACGTCGAGCATGGCATCGCACAATATCAAGGTCTGAAAGAGCTTTCTCAGGGGGACACAACCGGCGAGTTCATGCTGCTGGAATTCGCGGAGGCGTCCAAACTCTACGTTCCGCTCACACGCCTTGACCTGATCCAGAAATACCGTTCTACCGAAGGAGCGCGTCCGCCGCTCAGCCGGCTTGGCGGCACGCAATGGGCGAAGACGAAAGCTCGGGTGAAGAAGGCCATGCGCGACATGGCCGACGAGCTGCTGAAGCTGTATGCACAGCGCAAGATGGCGCAGGGCCACAGCTATCCCTCGGATACTCAATGGCAGCGTGAATTTGAAGATGCCTTCGATTACAACGAGACCGACGACCAAGTCTCAGCCATTGCCGATATCAAACAGGACATGGAATCGACCATGCCTATGGATCGTCTGCTCTGCGGCGATGTTGGGTACGGCAAGACGGAAGTCGCCATGCGCGCGGCATTCAAAGCCGTGCAGGACAATCGCCAAGTGGCGGTGCTAGCTCCCACAACCGTCCTCGCCTATCAGCATTACGAGACTTTCAAGCGCCGCTTTGCCGCGTTTCCTATCACCGTGGAGATGATAAGCCGCTTCCGCACGGCGAAACAGCAGAAGGAGATCGTGGAGAAAGTCGAGCAGGGCAAGATCGATATCCTCATCGGGACACACCGAATCCTATCGCAGGACCTCAAGTTTCCCGATTTAGGGCTATTGGTGGTGGACGAGGAACAGCGATTTGGCGTCCGGCACAAAGAGCGGCTCAAGCAGTTGAAGAAGGAGGTCGATGTTCTCACCATGTCGGCCACCCCTATTCCGCGCACGCTGCACATGTCCCTTGTCGGACTGCGGGACATGAGCGTAATCGAAACGCCGCCGAAGGACCGCATGGCCATTCAAACCGTGGTCGCGCCGTTTGACCAAAAACTGATTCGCTCCTCCATCGAACATGAACTCGAGCGCGGCGGGCAGGTTTATTTTGTCCACAACCGCGTCGAGAGCATCTACGAAATTGCTTCAAAGCTCCAGGAACTCGTACCGCGCGCTCGGGTGATCGTTGGACACGGCCAGATGTCAGAGGGTGAGCTGGAGAAAGTAATGTTCTCGTTCATGCAGCACCAGGCAGATGTGCTGGTGGCCACGACTATCATTGAGAACGGCCTCGACATCCCCCTCTGCAACACGATTCTCATCAACCGCGCGGACCGCCATGGTCTTTCCGAGCTCTACCAGCTGCGCGGCCGCGTTGGCCGTTCGAATCGGCGTGCCTACGCCTATCTCCTGATTCCGCCTGAGCAGGAGCTCACGCCGATCGCTCGACGGCGTCTCGCGGCACTGAAGGAATTCTCCGATTTAGGCGCTGGATTCAAGATCGCGGCCCTGGATCTGGAACTGCGCGGCGCGGGCAATCTGTTAGGAGGCGAGCAGAGTGGACAGATCGAAGCCATTGGTTTCGAAATGTACACCACGCTCTTGGAGCGCACGGTTCGCGAGCTCAAAGGTGAAGACCTACCGGAGCGTGTGAGCACGCAGCTCAATCTCGCGCTCAATTTACGGCTCCCCAACGAATACATCCCGGAAGAAAATCAGCGCTTGCGTATGTACAAGCGAATCGCGGGAGTTGAGAACGAGGAACAGCTCGCGGATGTTCGCTCCGAACTCGAAGACCGATACGGCCCGCTACCCGCGCCCGTCAGCAACTTGCTCGACGCTGCCGCGTTGAAACTGTTGAGCGAGCGCGTGGGAGTGCTCGGCATCGACCGCAAGCGCGAGAGTGTCCAGATACGCTTCTCCGAGCAAGCCAGTGTCGATCCCGTGCGACTGGCGCGATTTGTCGCATCCACGAAAGGCGCTCAGTTCTCACCCGGCGGCCTGCTGAAATTTGTGCTGAAGTCAACCGATGCCGAGCTGGCTTTGTTTCAAATTACTTCGTTGTTGCACGAACTTGCAGGTGAGCCAGCGAAGGTCGCGTGAGCCGAATCTGGGAGCCGCACAGAGTTCCTCTATAATTCGGAGTCTTGTCCCAACGCTGTTTGCTCCTCATCATCAAGCGCTCACGTCGCGGATAACGGAAAGCTGCCTGCGAGTATAGGAAAGACCATATGGCAATGAGAGTACGAAAAGCGGTATTTCCCGCAGCGGGACTGGGTACGCGCTTCCTGCCGGCCACCAAGGCGCAGCCCAAGGAAATGCTGCCTATCGTAGACAAGCCCATCATTCAATACGGTGTGGAAGAGGCTCTGGCAGCGGGCTGCGATCAAATCATTATCATCACCGGACGTGGCAAGAGCGCGATCGAAGATCACTTCGACGTCAGTTACGAACTCGAGAAGATGCTCGAGGAACGAAAGAAGACTGAGCTCCTGGCGATCGTGCGGCAGATTTCAGACATGATCCATGTCGCCTACGTACGCCAGAAAGAAGCAATGGGGCTGGGCCATGCCGTGCTCATGGCACGCGAGTTGGTAGGAAACGAACCCTTTGCCGTGCTGTTGGC
>JBJMGD010000035.1:0-127769 GCA_045808065.1 Terriglobales bacterium
GGCCGGAACCGTGCTCAGCACCGGCGGCAAACAGACGCTCTCGGTGAGCTTTGCTCCCACTGACTCTGCCAACTACACGACCGCTACCCAGTCGGTCACCATCAATGTCGGCAAAGCCACTCCAGTGATCACCTGGGCAAATCCCGCTGACATTACGGCGGGCACCGCGCTAGGCGCAACCCAATTGAACGCCACCGCCAACACCGCTGGCACCTTCACCTACTCGCCTGCGGCCGGAACCGTGCTCAGCACCGGCGGCAAACAGACGCTCTCGGTGAGCTTTGCTCCCACTGACTCTGCCAACTACACGACCGCTACCCAGTCGGTCACCATCAATGTCGGCAAAGCCACTCCTGTGATCACCTGGGCAAATCCGCCTGATGTCACTTCGGGCACCGTGCTAGGCGCAACCCAATTGAACGCCACCGCCAACACCGCTGGCACCTTCACCTACTCGCCTGCGGCCGGAACCGTGCTCAGCACCGGCGGCAATCAGACGCTCTCGGTGAACTTTGCTCCCACTGACTCTGCCAACTACACGACCGCTACCCAGTCGGTCACCATCAATGTCGGCAAAGCCACCCCAGTGATCACCTGGGCAAATCCGGCTAACATCGCTGCGGGCACCGCGCTGAGCGGAACTCAGTTGAACGCCACCGCTACCGTAGCCGGCACTTTCGCTTACGCTCCAGCCGCCGGGGCGGTGCTTAGTGCTGGCAATGCCCAAACGCTTTCCGTCTCCTTCACGCCGACGGACACGGCCGATTACACGACTGCTACCAAGTCCGTGCTGATCAACGTGACCGCGGTGAGTACATCCGTAAGCACACCTTCCTCCAGCCTCAATCCGTCAACCTATGGTCAAGCGGTTACGTTCAGCGCGACAGTAACTTCGAGTGGAGGCACTCCGACCGGCACCTTGCAATTCTTTGACGGACCAACGTCGCTTGGTACGGCAGTACTGAGCAACGGGATCTACTCACTCACAACTTCGGCAGTGAGTGCAGGAACACGCTCGATCACTGCTGCGTACAGCGGCGACACGAAACTTGCCGCAAGCACCTCCCCGGCACTCACGCAGACGGTGAATAAGGCGTCGACCACCTCTTCCATGACCACTAACCCGGCGCAAGCGCAGTACTCAGATCTGATGGCCTACCAGGCGACGCTCACCCCAACCTCGGCGGGCGGACAGCCGCCGGCGACTGGCGTGATTTTCAAAATTGGGACGCAGCAGCTGAATGCTACCGCCATACCGCTCACGAACGTAAACGGCGTGCTCACTGCAACGCTGTCGAACTATGCATTACTCGAAACAGTCGCCGGTCAGCTGCAACCGGGAACTCGGTCAGTTACTGCTACTTTCACAGGTGTTAGTCCGAACTTCACGGTGACGAATGTCACCAAGAGCATTTCAATTACTCGCGAAGATGCCAGGACCAGCTACTCAGGGCCTACTGCTGTGCATACAACTACCCCCACGGTCGGCACGGCTACGATACCTATCACCGCGACGATCAAGGACATCACGGCCGTAACTGGCGATCCGGCATGGGACGCGAACCCCGGTAACATCTCGTTGGCGCAAGTATCGTTTGTGAATCGTGCGACTGGTGCCACCATCGGAACCGCTAATGTTGTACTTAACAATCCGAACGATCCGACAGTAGGTACGGCCACTTTCAATTGGAGTGTAGACATCGGCACGGCAACGTCCCAGAGCTTCACCATTGGAACCGTTGTTACCGGCTATTACACACGGAACAGCACAACAGAAAACGCCATCGTAACTGTGTCTCACTAATCGAGAATAAGGAAGGGCCGCGCTTCAGGAGCGGCCCTTCCTTTTACGTCTTCTTACATCACCGAAACTAAGGCAGTACGGCAAGCGGCTTCCTTGTGATCATCGAGGTATGAATCGTGGAAGCCGTCAGTCCCTGATTTCTAACTTTCACCGTGTAGTTGCCGGGGCCGGTGGGTACAGCTGTCGCAACCGCTGAACCCGGTGTCGATATCGGTGCCGTGAGTGAGACGCCGTTCGGGTCGATGATTTCGACCGAAACCGGCGTAGTCGGATTGTCGGCTTCGGTCAACGCGACCAGCACGCTCGTGTTGGCGTCAGCGGGGACAGTGTAGTCTATTGAATCTCCACCGTTCGTAGCCGCATCCTCATGCGTTTGATGGGCGTCGCCGTCGCTGGTCTCGTACTGCTTGGAGATCCCATCGTGGTCCTCATCGTCTTGGTTTGAACCATCATCCCTATAGTCATGATCCTCACGGTCGTGATGGGCCTTGAATCCCGCCCGCGGCAGCCGCGCCAAGCCAACCCGGTCAACAACTGTCCCATCCGTAGCCGCGCCGGCACCGACAGCATAAAAGTATGTCCCCACGGCCTTTCCAGGGTGTTGCATGATGCCGAGAGGCATTGATGATGGACCGTTCGGACCCGGATTCGTGTCGATCTCGGCCTCTACATAGGTGCCATCTGGTTTTGTGGTAACCGTCGTTGTGACTGTTTTGGTCTGCGGGGGCACTTGCCCTGAGTTCATCAGTGCGAGTACGCGATTCGGAGTTATTCCCGCCGATATGAACGATGCTGGTCCGGTCTGCGGGCACACATACACGCCGTTGCCTTTCGGTACCAGCATGCCTACTTTGTTTGTATCAGTCGCGGTGTAACCGACGAAGCCTCCATCCGGCGCAACTCCAAACGGATTAGCCCAAGTGTTGTCGGGCATTTGGTGACGAGTCATCACATTCGTCCGTGGGTTAAGACTGACCAGATCGCCCGTTCCGGTGACTACCCAAAGTATTCCGTCATCATCGAAATTGAGCTGTCGCGGCTGAGCTACTATCGGAGTGCCATCATTCGACCCGAACGCTGTCGCAAGCGACCAGCGGCGCACAGTGTTCGTGCAGGTGTTTAGTTCACCAATGTTATCGCTGTTTGGCTCCGAGTAATAGACCAGTCTTCCGTCCCATGGATGTACCGCGATCCCTGCAAGACAGATGTTGTTCGCGCCCGAAGAAGCACAGTTCCCTGCTCCTCCGCCCACCACCCACGTGGTTACCTGCCCACTGCTGGGTACGAGCCGTTCGATGTAGCTGTTTGTAGGAGCAACTGCTCCGGTAACAGCAACGGAAATCGCAGTGTAAACGTTGCCCTGGGAGTCGAGTGAAAGGTCGGAAATGGAAGCGGCATTTCCATCTGGATATTCCAGCCTCAGGCATCTCGTCTGATTAGTTGTGGCACCGGTGGTCGGGTCCAAAGTTGGTCCTGTCGAACAGTTCGAGGTATCGATCGCCTGCAGCATATCCAGAGTACGCACGAAAACGAAGCGGCCGTCATCAGATGACTTTACACGCTTGATGCCCCCAGTCGTCACTGTGTTCCCATTAAGTTGCCAGGAGGCCCACTGGGCATTTCCTGTTTTGGGAGAAGCGTAGGGTTGGAGCCGAAACGCCCGAAAGTCACCAACGCGCGTCGCGAACCAGATTCCCGCTTTCTTTCCATTATTCTTGTCTACCGAGACCGCACCGGGCTCCGCATCGAACCCGCCACTGTATACGCTCGATATATCCCACTCCACCAGCTGTGTAGTCGTTTGCGGCGGCAGGAGTGTGGGAGTAGATGTCGTTGCCGGTGTTGCTGTGTTGGCCGGCACCGTTGTGGTCGTTGTAGTGGTGGTGGTTGTAATCGGGGCAGTGCTTGTCGCTGTCGACGTAGCCGTTGGTTGGGTGGTCGTCGTCGTGGGTGTGTTCACCGTGGAGGGCGTTGTGGTGGTCGTGGATGTAATTGTAGTCGTAACAGATGGTGTTGCGGCTGTGGCTGTATTTGTTACGGTGGCTGTTGTTGTGGTGACTGTTGAAGTCGCCGGTGCTGTTCCGACTTGCGCGACCAGCATGGTCGTCGGCGCAAGGCCGAACCACATCAGGCAGACGAGTAGCGAAGCCACACGTGTGTGTGTGAACATGGCGTATCAAACCTCTTATTTGTTCAAAATAATCGCCACGCGCGACGCGAGACGTGCCCCGTTGCTTCACCAGGGATGGGCTAGGCGGGAATCTTAGCGTTTGACGAAGTAGCGCGTACTACGATTTAGCGATACAGATGAAACATGGTTGACATTGGCTGCCTAGTATGATCGAAAAATCGCGCGCTGCTGCTGGATGCTCATATCAGAGTACCTGCAGCTCTTGCGAACCAAGAACTCAGCGATTTTGTCCAAAGATATCCAAACCAATTTTGCGATTTCGCATCGCGATTTTCCTATCGACGTAGACACCTGACCACCACATCCCTCGGCACACATCGTGACTTATATTTGAGCTTTGGGGGATACTATCCTCACTACTTACTTGAGCGCTGCGCGGGCGGCCAGCAGCTTGGAATCTCCGAATGGGATTCATAAAGCCAGTAACCTTTTCTCATTACTGGTGTCACTTGTATTAAGAGCCTCCGACTCTCTTCCGTTTGCCGTGCGCTCTGACCAATTGAGCATTTATCGGTTCGATCCAGAGCCTCTGTTGCGGAGCTCAGCTCTTACTGCGGCGGTGCCGATGAGATTGCATCAAGTGTACAAATCGGAGTCCCAAAATAGAACTCCGTGACTGTGGCAACCACTCATCTCCCGATGCACATCAAGATGGTTGGCGTGCTTCACTGTTGTTGCTCAAAGGTACGCTCGGATGTGCGCCTTTGCAGCGATCGTTCCAAACACGGCGACGCCACCCTCGGATTCGACTCCTGATCACAGCTGAAGTCTCGTGTGCGTCGGTCGGAAAATTCCGGCAGCCAGCGTATTTGCATGACGTGAGCGCAGGCGGAGCCTTCGTTTACGCTGAACTGCATCCGTCGCTGGGTATGATCATCCGCGTTGACTTTACTATTCCTGTCATGGGGAACGACTCACAACTCTCGTGTGAAGGTTCGGTGGTGCGAGTCGAGCCTCTCGCGATCGGGCAGCAGGTTGGGTTCGCCATCGAGTTCGCCGGCGCCAATCTAGCTGCCTGGTGACTCAACGCGCCATGCGCGACCTGCGATCTGGGTTAGGTCACATCTGCACTCTACTCTGCGTTCTCCTCACACCTGGTGGCTACGCTTTCACACCCCAGGCGCCGAGCAAATGGACATCAAAATCCAACGCGAACCAGCAGGGCCCGCATGATGTCGCTGAAGGCGGCAGCAACCAAAGAGCGCATAGATTCGTGCCCCACTCATTTGGGAATTCCGTTCAGCTTTCGAAAAAGGGGTTTGACACGGTTCAGCGCAGCAAGTGAGCGTTGCCGCATGCTGTGGTTCTGTCGTCTTGTGATGTGCAAAAGTGTGCAGCTATATGCCAGGTCACGCTTCGCTTCGCGGCTTAACCGCTTGTAAAGACGAGAGCGGTTTGGCCAATAAAGTGCTAAATCTGTTCTGCATCCTGAGAACTTTCCATCTACCCGCTGGTTTGGAACTGCCGCTCGAGTACCGGAGCCAAAGTGGACCGAGCGCGGGGTTTCCAGTGATGGATCAACGCTGACACGGAATAGGGCCGTCACGCTGACGCTGCCCTTAGAAGGAATTGAATGAGTACAGCAATTGCACCATCTCAATCACTTGTTGGTCGATCGTTTACTGAACGAACAAGCGCACGCGAGCTTCGCGTCGGCATTATCGGGCTCGGCTATGTAGGACTACCTCTCTCACTTCTCTTTACCGAACAGAAGTTCCATGTTGCCGGTTTTGATGTCGACCAGCAGAAGGTTGCTGCGCTAAATGCGGGACACTCCTATATCTATCGCATTCTTTCGGAGGAGATCGCAGCCGCAAGATCGTCGGGATTTTTGGCGTCGGCGGACTTCACCAAACTATCGGAACTCGATGCAATTATCATCTGCGTGCCCACCCCACTTAATGAACATCATGAGCCGGACCTAAGCTATATCGAGAACACTGCCCACGCAATTGCTCCGAATCTACGACCAGGACAGCTGGTTGTGCTGGAAAGCACGACTTATCCAGGTACAACCGAGGAAATTCTTGTCCCCATTTTAGAGAAGGAGAATCGGCTGGGTCTGAAGGCTGCTCGGAGTGCCAATTCCGGGAAACACACGTTCCACGTCGCTTTTTCACCCGAGCGCGAGGATCCGGGCAATACACAAGTCGCACGTCGTGACATTCCCAAAGTGATCGGCGGATTAGAACCGGTAGCCACCGAGTATGCCAGCGCTCTGTATAACTCGATTTTCGCCCACGTCGTTCCGGTATCGTCTCCTGCTGCGGCGGAAATGACCAAGCTGCTGGAAAATATTTACCGCTGCGTGAATATCGCTCTAGTGAACGAGCTCAAGTTGCTGTGTTTGCGCATGGGAATTGACATCTTTGAAGTAATACGGGCGGCTGCAACGAAGCCGTTTGGATTCCATCCGTTTTACCCAGGTCCTGGACTCGGCGGTCACTGCATTCCGATCGATCCCTTCTATCTCTCCTGGAAGGCGAAGGAGTTTGACTTTCAGACTCGTTTCATCCAGCTCGCGGGCGAAGTCAACTTGCAAATGCCGTATCACGTTGTCTCCAGTGTGGCGCAGGCTTTGAACCAACGAAAGCAGGCACTGAGCGGATCGAAGATTCTTGTGCTTGGACTAGCGTACAAGAAAGACATTGATGATCTTCGCGAGTCGCCGTCCCTCACCATCATCGAGTTGCTACAGAAAGACGGAGCTATTGCCAGCTACAACGATCCGTTCTTCCCTAAAGTAGGACGTGGACGCAAATACGATTTGCAGATGACCAGCACGCCACTGAGCCGAATCGAGGAGTTCGACTGCGTGTTGATCGTTACGGATCATTCCTGCTATGACTACAAAGACATCGTGAATCGCGCCCGATTAGTTGTGGATACACGCAACGCCACTTACGGTATCCGTGCAGACCACATAGTTCATTGCTGATGTGTCTTTTTATCGCCCGCGAAAGTCAGCACGGTCATTGGTTTCCGTTCTGCATGCAGGGCAATGTGACGTGAGATAGAGTCACAAGATTCTGTTCTGTGTCCTGACCGCGCAGTTTCGAAATAGGACATGAAGTACTTCCAACCGTCGCATGCTTCCACAGACTCGCACTGCCGGCTGTCTGTATTCGCGAGCTGAACGCGGTTTCTTGCTCAATGAGAATCACGTCTACGGGACAAACTCTGTTAGCACCATTGTAATTTCGTCATTAGGCTTAACGACAATTCTCTGCTTAGGCCACGTTTTATCTACTCTCGCATTAGTCCATGCAGTCTACCGTGGCAAGCAGCGCACAAGGTAATCAGGTTGTCGTCGCAGTCCTGGCCACCGTGACTGCGGAATACTTGATGATGGACCTGCAGGTTCAGCATGCTCCCACAGATCTGGCACCGCCAGCTGTCCCGATGCAGAACGCGATCGCGTACGCGCAGTGGAATTGATTTTTCAGCTTGCGAGGGGGACGCTTTTTTCGGAGTCATCGATTTTCTGAACCATTTTCAAAAAGGCAATCTGCTGATTACCGGGCATAAGCTTGTAGGAGTGCAGCACGGCGTCGAGCAACACTGCGGTATCGCCTCCGCCAGAGTGTGCCCCAGCCAAGAAATCCGCGCAGATCATCTCCAGACAATATCCGCGCGACTTATCCGATCCAAGCATGAAAGCTGCAGTCTCAATGGCCTTTTCGACGATGGGCAGTTGGCTCTTGTAAAGCTTGAAATAGACCAAATCTGAAGATTCCGAATCTTTGCCCGTCAGATGTTTCTCGACTTCGCGCCGGAATTCTTCTCTTGGCAGACTCTTAGCTTTGTGCACCCAAGGTGCACTTTCAAAGCTTTGCTTATCGGACCGCGCCACTTTCACTAACTCAGCGGCTTTGCGCCAGCCGATCTGGAGCAGATCCTTTTTGCTGTGTTTCGGGAGGTGCTCATGAATGGACATCAGGTAATACGCCTTACGGCGCGAATCGGGAAATCGATGCGCGAGAAACTGATCAAACGAAGTGAAATTCTGCACTCTCCAGTACTGCCCGGCTCGCACTTCGCACAAATATCGGCCGAGCTCCAGGAATTTAGTGTCTCGATCGCGCTCGACCGACTGTTCCCAGGAAAGAATGGATTCAATTCTTGAGAGTACGAACAGTGCGCGCTTCCGGTTGGGATTAGGCATGAGCGGGGGGTTCCTAACAATCAAGCTCGTCAATCCAATCAAGCTCGCCTCCTCTATCCTGAACCAGCTTTGATGTCATCAAGTCCTGCCTGCCGAGACAGAGCCCGATGAAGGGGCAGGAGACACATCCATTGCGCGGAAAGCGGATTCCTGTGTGGGGCAGGAAACTCGCAGATTCGATCTGCCGAATAGTGTCTTCAACCAACTCAGCGTATCGTTCCCGCTGATCTTGGGAAATCGTCGTCTGCAGGTACTGAATCTCGGGCGTTCGCTTGCGGACGAAGACCACCATGGCAACGCTTGGCTGGCCTGTCATCCACGAGTAGCAAAGGAGCTGAGGATCAAGTGCTAGCAAGTTGGAAGGCTCTTCAACGTACCGAGCCGAAGTGGTCTTCCATTCAATGATTGAAGGTGTACCGTCCAACTCCCCAATGGCATCGACGTAGGAAACGAATTGGGATTGTGGGGAAAGTTGGCGCGTAACTTTGACCTGCACGTGCGATTCTGGATTCAGGACTTGAACGCGGTTTTCTTGACAGAAGCGCTCAAGCAGCATCACGCCTTGGGTAAGCATGCTGTCCCAGGTGTCACTGCGTCCGTAATCGAGTTCAGCTGATCTGAACTTCGCCCACTCGTCGTGAAGGCGCTGAGCGGAGTCTTCCCTTCGAAAGTAAGAAGACAGAGCTTGCTCGAACACACGTCCAAACACTAGATTGGCGCGCGTATCTCTTTCTTTCCAGCCTTCCAGATATCGATGCCGGTACGAACGAGGGCAGGCGAGGTACTGACTGATCTGGCTGTAGCTGTAAATCATCAGGCCACGTCCGAGCTGCGCTCTTCGGCTGAGGCGAGGCGGTCCCAGTCAGCGGCTGGCGCAAAGGCATCGAGGTTCAACACCGAGCGACCGCTCAGGACTTGATCGGAGATTCGTATGATTCCTTGCAAACCAATCAAAGCCTGCTCATCAATCTCGTCGCGTTCGAGCAGATCTTGGTTGTAACCGAAATCGCGGAGGAACCAGCCGAGCTTCCACAGACTTTTCGGGCCGCAGTAAAGCCGTGCGGAGATGGAGCCAGTTACAAAGGTTGCAGGTCGCAACAGATAAAACTTAAGTGAGTAAAAGGGTTTGCGCTTGTGCCAGCGATATTGCGCTTGCTGTGTTCTCACCAGGTAGATCCCACTTGGAATCTGAAGATCTGAGATGGCGGTGCGACCCAATCCTTGAATCTGACGTTTCATGCCGCACCAGCGCTATCTTCTGCAAAGGCACTCAACTTCTCTCGAAGCCCCGCATTATTGTTAGCTGCGAGTTCCGACAAGTGATCGACGAACTGCTGCATCTGCTCTCGGCTGGCCTCTCGCATTTCCCGAGTGCCGCAGAATTCAGCCGCATAGAGTTTCACCAGGTGCGAATCCAATTTATGCTGCCTGATCAGCACTAAGAGACGATCTCGTAGATGATGCCCGTTTGCGGAATTGGGCTTTTTCGCCTCAACTGCAGGTTCGGACGGCGGAGTGAATGAACCGAGTTCCTCGACCGAGCAGATTCCAATCCCATATGCTTTTCGCAAGGCACGATTAACCGCGCGAGTCTCGGCGATCCGCAGCTCCGCTCCTCGTACATGCGCTGAGACATTGGTTGGATCTGCGTCTCCGTACCCAACGAAGCCTTTGCAGGCAGGCGATCTATACACAATTGCTTTGAAGGCCCAACGAAGATGGGAGGGATCTGACAATTCCTTTGCTGGCCGGACGTCAATGCCAAAACAGCCGTTGTGGCGGGCCACACGTAAAAGACCAGAGTGCGTCACGTACCAACTTCCATTGATATAAAGAATGTCCCCCGCGGCTACATCAATTCCATGTTCCCGACTGATAACGTCCAGAGCCCGCAACACCTCAACTGACACCTTCCCCCATCTCCTTCGAGCTTGTGTTCTGTTTGCTGCCACCGCATTCATTTGTGCCTCCTTTTATACTTAGCGCTTAGTATATACTAAGCGCTAAGTATGTCAAGCACAGCCTTGCTTTTTTCCCTCGCTTAGGGCACCGTTCTCTTGGAATGGCCAAGAAGGAAAAAAAGCAAGTTAACAAAAATCCACATGCCGTAGCCTTGGGGGAGTTAGGTGCGCGAGCACGCACAAAAAAACTCTCGCCTGAGCGGAGGAAAGAAATTGCCAAGAAGGCAATTCAGGCAAGATGGTCGAAGAATAAGCAAGGCGCCCAAGAGACATAAATTGAACTGTGTAGTACTCTCCCGGACACCCAGAACCGAGGGGTGAGTTGTCCCCATATGTCCGTGAAAGAGCATGACTGTAGCAAGGGAAGTCCTGACACCATTCGTTAGTCAGAACTTTGGGTTGACTGGACGAGAGTTTGTGATAGAGTTAGGACGTTGTTGAGCGGTATGGTGCCGGATGTTTCGGCTTAAGACTCTATACCTATATAGAGCTGATAATAGGCGTCGCCAGTCTGGCAGGCGTCGGAGCAGATCAAGCGTAGTCCAAATACCTGTTCTTGAGATCCAGTGTCAGGTTTTGGGAGGTCTGCGCTCGTGCTCACAAAAAAGAAGACGCCTGGAACGCAAGCCGTTCACCTTACTGCAGCAGAGGGATTCGATGACGCCAGTGTTATTGACGTCTTGCAAGCCGGAAAGCTCATCCTGTGGGACGGAAAGCACGAACTCGTCTCGGACTCAATAGGACATGTCGGGAAAACTTTCCAAGCAAAACCTCTTCCCGCTGGGCTAGCAATTCCGCTGCCAGCCGCGAGCGCCTCTTACGGTTCGACTGCCGGTTTATTCCAACGCATCCATAGTGTGTTTCTTCAGACCGGTTTGCCGGATGAGAATGCCTCGTTCTTGGCGTACTTTGTTTTCTCCACTTGGTTTTCCGACCTCCTGACGTGGGTTCCGTCTCTTCTATTGCACGGTGAACAGGCAGACTGCGTTTTTGTGGTGAGCCAGTTGCAGGCGTTGTGCCGGCGGAGTCTCCTGCTTTCCGATTTCAACAAACAATGCCTGCGGGAAATTCCCCTTGATTACCGCCCAACGCTCATGGTTGTTCAGCAGTGCCTGAGCCTCAGCGTGCAAAAGTTGTTGGCCAATACGCTCTGGCGCGGGGGGCTTATGAAAGTGGCGGATCGGCTGGCATCCTTTGACTGCCCACGCGTTGTGCTCTGCACCGGGTCGTCCTCGAATTCTGCCCTTGAAGCTACTTCTCTGAAAATCCGAATACTAGGGTGCCACGAGGGCTCAGCCCGGTCTGTTGACGTCGCAAGCAGTTTGCAACCTCAGCTGCTACATTATCGACTTCGCAATTGGCAGCGCGTGCGTGATTCAGGCTTTTCGGCCGAGCATTTCACTTCGGCTACCAGGCAAATTGCTATAAGTCTCGGAAAATGCGTGATTGACGAAGAGCTGCAGGGGAAAGTTATTCATCTGCTTGAAATTCGCGACCAGCAATTTCGGGCTGATCGCACCCATACCAAAGAAGCCGCAGTTATCGACTCTCTGTTGTTGCTCTGTTCCGAAGAACGAGACTCCGTAGTGGTCGGCGAAGTGGCCGATCTCTCTGGAGAAGCCCTGCGCAACCAAGGAGAAGCTAATGTGCAGCCACGCGCCATCGGTGAAGTCCTGCGCTCTCTCCGATTGGAAACCCGTCGAAAATCTGGGGGCTATACGTTGGAACTTTCGCAAACAACTCGAGAGAGAATTCACGAATTAGCACTGGAGTTCGATGTGTTATCCCTGAACCCCGGAACACATTCGTGCTCTACCTGTGCCCGCCAGCGGAAGAAACCGGAATCAGCTCTGGTTTAAGGGGGACAACATGAGGCAAGCAAAAGATCCGTGGCTCTGCGAGAGATTCCGGCGAGCCGGACACGCGGAGTTCCAAAATGACGATCCTGTGTGGAACACCCTGAAGCTGCTTGCTGAACAGACAGGAGGTCCACACGAGAACGTGATAATCGAAATCGATTCGGGACTCCTTCTGGTTATGCATCTAAAAATTACATGTGCACAGCCTCATTTTGATCTCAATGAAATGCAGGCTAGATTGATGGGTCGCGAACAATCGCACTTTGAAGTACTGCACCAGGCTCCAGCCGATCTCCCTTATCCGGAGGAGCAATTGATTATCAATCAGAGAAAAGCCATTCGAAAAGGCCAGTGCTTTGAAGGTGTATTTTTAGCGTTTGCAATTTCTCGTCTGCCTGCTGATCTGAAGCACGGCCAGGAGCTTCACTTAGATTTTTCGATAACAGATCATTTGGGAAATTTTTTCAGCAGAGATTTCCCTGTGTTGACTGAAAAACGGCAACGCAAGAAGACGCCTTCGACAACAAGGGACATCTTGCAAGGACTCACTATCAATGATTCGGAAGAGCAAGTCCCGGAGATAAATGAAGGTGCTTGGAGAAGCCCATTCGTTCCTCCTGAGTGGCACAGTCCGGAAGGTGCGAAAGGTGAAGAAAAGTGATTAACGCACTTTTTGAGCAAGCCGGCAGCCCTAGCTGCTTCGTTTTCGCAGTTGCTGAAGCGCTATGACGAATTAAGAAAGCTCGGATACTAAGATGTACGTTGCTTGTCAGTATATGAATGTTGCTTATGTTCGATGGCTCTTGTAAGTGACTATTTCCAAGCGCGAAGAGGGCAATTGTGTGAACGTTATGAACGTTGTGAATGTCTCGGAACGGACGTTACGAAATCGAACGGCTTGAATGATCCATTTTTCAGACGAGTCTTCAGTTTTGACTGCGTTCACGTTGTGGCTGCAGTCTGCTCGTTCGATGGAGTGGGATCACGCCGCATTCCCGGCAAAATGCGAGCATTTCCCGATGGAACAGGGATATGTCCCATGGTCGGCTGATCAGAAGTTGTTGACCGGATCTTCTAAGTCTGACGAATGAGACGTATGCGGAGCGCAGTCATCGGAGGCGGAATCAACGGCGTGATGTCCGCCTGGGCGCTTGCTGGCCGTGGCTACGCGGTCGATCTCTACGAGCGCAGCGAACTCATGGGTGCAACCAGTTCGGCTTCCACCAAACTCATCCATGGCGGACTTCGATACCTCGAGCATGGAGAGTTCCGCCTGGTTCGCGAAGCCTTGCGTGAACGGGTGTTCTGGACTTCTTCCGCTCCTCAACTAGTCCACAAGCTGGAGTTGACGGTCCCGGTCTATAACTCAACGCGACGGCCTGCCTGGATGATGCGCGCCGGCCTTCTTCTCTACGATCTGCTGGCTGGAAAGGCAAACCTCGGACGCCATCGCTGGATGAACCGGACGGAGCTTTGTCGCTGCTGCCCGGAGCTGAATCCAGACGGGCTATCCGGAGCTTTCACGTTTTTTGACGCGCAGATGGATGATCGTCGACTTGGGCTTTGGGCCAGTGAGAAGGCAGCCAGTGCGGGAGTTGTGCTGAAGGCTGGAACCGCCGTAGATGCCATCAGCAGTGACGGAAGCCTGCAGGCAAACGGCAGCTCAGCCCGGTATGACCTTGTTGTCAACGCAGCCGGCCCGTGGGCGGAGGCATTGCTGAAGCGAAGCGGAATTCCAAGCGCACATAGTCTCGATCTGGTTCGGGGCAGTCATCTCGTTCTTACTTCGCCGGCGGCGCATGCATTCCTGGTCGAAGTGCCCGACGAAGATCGACTGTGCTTTATCCTGCCCTACCAAGGTCGCACGCTTCTCGGAACCACAGAGGTGCGCCAATCATTGGACGAGCCGATTGAGTGCACGCCGGCGGAGCAATCCTATTTGCTGCGTGTTTACAATCACTACATTCGTCCACACGCAACCGAGCACGACATCGCCGGCAGCTTTGCCGGCTTACGTCCCTTGATTCGCTCCAATGCCAACCCCTCTCGAGCCACTCGCGAGTACGCCATTGAGACTCAGGGGCGAGTCATTACCGTGTTCGGAGGCAAATGGACCACCTCACGCGCGCTGGGAGAGAATGTGGCTGCAGCGGCCGACCTGATTCTGCGCGGCAAGTCAGCGCACCAAGGACCGAATGGACTTCATTGATCTGAAAGCGCAGTACCGCGTCCTCGAAGCGTCCATTCAAAGTCGCACCAGGAAGGTGATGGAGAGCGCCCAATTCATCATGGGGCCCGAGATCGAGGAGTTGGAGTTCGCGCTGGCCTCGCGTGTGGGCGCCCGCCACTGCATCTCCTGCGCGAGCGGAACCGATGCGCTGATGCTCGCTATGATGGCCCTCGGTATCGGTTCTGGCGATGAGGTAATCACGTCGCCTTTTACCTTCATTGCGACTGGGGAGATGATCGCCATTCTCGGCGCAAAGCCGGTTTTCGTAGATATCGATCCGCGTACCTACAATCTCGATCCGAAGTTGATCGCAGCCGCCATCACTCCGCGAACGCGCGCGATCATGCCTGTGGCGCTCTATGGACAATGCGCTGACATGGATGAGATCAATGCCATCGCACAAACGCATGGCCTTGCCGTTATCGAAGACGCCGCGCAGAGTTTTGGAGCGACTTACAAAGGACGGTCGTCGTGCAACCTGAGCACGATCGGATGCACCAGCTTTTTTCCGTCGAAGCCGCTCGGATGCTATGGCGACGGTGGGGCTTGTTTCACCAACACCGACGAGCTTGCGAGGGCCATGCGGCAGATCCGAAATCACGGTCAGGACCGCCGCTATCATCACTCGCGAGTCGGCTTCAACGGCCGCCTGGATACGTTGCAAGCGGCTGTGCTGCTGGCCAAGCTAGAAGTTTTTGAGCGCGAACTCAAAGCTCGGGACGCGATTGCGAAACAGTATTCACGCGCTCTTCAGCATGCCGCACAAGTTCCCTACGTCGAGAGCAACAACAGGTCCGCATGGGCGCAGTACACCATCGAGGTTGCTCATCGTTCCGAAATTCAGCGGTTGTTGAGCGCTCAAGGTATTCCAACCGCAGTGCACTATCCCATGCCCATCCACATGCAGCCGGTGTTCGCATCTCTCAACCTGGCGCGCGGCTCATTTCCCGTTTCGGAAAGAGCCAGCGAACGCGTTCTCAGCTTGCCGATGCATCCATACATGAGCGATGCCGATGTTGAGACGGTGACTTCCGCGTTGCTAACCGCGGTCGCGCGCTTGGAAGACGAATCTCTCTTGGCCGAGCACCGGCCTCAGTAGAGATGCAGCATGCTGCGTCTCTACCGGGGGCACTCTCTCGTGCTATACTTGGGGCGAACAAAAGACGAATGTAGCGCAAATATGGCTTCCCTTCCCCTGTATCCGATGGATCCCGCGCCTCACCTGATCGGCATCGCCAAGCTTGCCAGCCAGGCCGAGCACGTGGATAGCGGACATCACGTCGAGTTCTTTTCCCTGCCGGTGCGGTCGATCCTCAATCGTTGCGACTCCCGCCGCAATCTTCCCTTCACCTGGACTATCAATCCGTACCGCGGCTGCGAGTTCGCCTGTAAGTACTGCTATGCGCGCTACACCCACGAGTTCATGGAGATCCGTGATGCCGCCGAGTTCGAGCACAAGATCTTTGTGAAGGAAGAAGCCGCCTGGCTGCTGCGGCGCGACTTGAAGAAGGTTCGCCGGGGTGAGGAGATTGCTATCGGGACGGCTACCGATCCATATCAGCCTGCTGAACGCCGGCATGGGGTGACACGATCACTTTTGGAAGAACTGTCGCGGCATTCGGGGCTGGAGATTGGCATTGTGACCAAGTCCAACCTCGTCCTGCGCGACATCGACGTGTTGCGCCGGGTGGCTGAGCAGAACACCATAGGCGTTCACGTTACTGTGAGGACGATAAATACCGATTTGGCGCGCATCACCGAGCCGCGTGCCCCTCGACCCGATCTTCGCCTTGAAGCTGTAAGGAAACTCAATGACGCGGGAATTGCCGCGGGCGTGATTTGCGCGCCGGTGCTGCCCGGCATTACCGACAAGCCGAAAGACCTCGAGGCGCTGGTACAGGCCGCTGCCGAGGCGAACGCGACCAACGTCTTTGCTAACCCGCTCTTTCTCAAGCCATGCTCGCGCTCTGTCTTCTTACCGTTTATCAAAGAGCGCTTTCCCCAGTTGGTCGATCATTACCAGCAGCTTTATGGCGAGCGTGACTTTGGCTCGGAGGGCTACCGCAAGCACCTGAGAGCATTGATGACAAAGTTCAAGAAGAAATATGGGATCGGAGCGCCAGGACCACGCGGGCCCATCCGCGAGTTCGCGGCTCCGCAGCTCGCCCAGCAGTTGCAGCTGTTCTAGCGAGGATGAAATAGCGAGCCAACGGCATTTTGCCGGATGTTTTTTCTTAGAGCGACGGATTGCGAAAATATTTTTGAGATCATCTGCAAACTATTGATCGCACAGTATCACTCGTGAGTTAGAGCAACGGAGCAAGATTGCTTTTCGCGCGAGGAACGCGATATCACTAAACAGCTGCTGCGATCCGCGAATGCTGACGGAAGTTGAACTATACCGGAATCCGAAAATGATGGCGACGACCTCAGCCGATAGCCAGTCCGCTGCGCGAAGCTTCCTGCCGGTCTTTTCCCAGCTTGCATCACTGCGGGTTGCACCCGGCGCGCGGCAGTCCGGACTCCTAATCCCAGACCGGTCCCGACAAGATCCCGAACTCGAGTCGGGATTGATCCCGAGCCGATCCCGACGCGGTGGCCAAGCAATCCCGAGCCGGTTCGGGATCAAGTCGGGATCTCGGCGTGTAAGTCCTTTAGATTTCGGGATCAGAAAAAAAAATTTAAATTCACCAGTTGAAACGAGCAGAGGACGAGTTGGCGGACGTACCCCGAGGAATTCAGCGACCGAAGACTGTCAGGATTATCCCGACTGTGAGCCCGAGCCGCTGTTAGGGCGAGCGCAAACAATAAAGCGCAGCTCAAAACTGATCGAGCACGTTCTCGGATTGAATCCGTCATTCACCGGTAAGCAGCCGCAGTTTGCCGAAAACCTCACGACATACCTTCCGCCCCGAACTACCGTCACCTCATGACAAACGCTGTGACCTGTGAGGAGGTCGGTATGAGGGGCGCAAGCTCTCAGTCTCACCCGAGTGACACGTTCATCGGGATCATCATTGCCACAATCGGTACCCTGGTGCTGCTCTCTCGGCTGCATGTCTTCCCAATAGGGTTTAGTCTTCCCGGGGACTTCGTAACCTGGTGGCCGTTGCTACTCATTTCGTGGGGTGTTGTGCTGCTATTCCTGCCCGAAAAGGCGAGGCGGTGAACTATGCCCGCTTGGGAGGACACAATGCGCACCTACGGTAGAGGGGCGACTGGCACCTTGGTGTCAGGGCTGGTGATCGCCGGCATTGGGGTGGTCCTGCTTCTTGACCGCTTCGGCATCGTCAACTCCGAAATTCTGTGGCATTTCTGGCCTCTGATCTTTGCCGTGGGCGGCATTATTCGCCTGACTGAATCCCACAGCACCAGAGATCAGGTTTGGGGAGCCTTCCTGATCTCGATTGGCTGCCTGCTCACTCTTCACGAGTTCGGCTACATCCGTGTTGGCATAACTCAGCTTTGGCCACTTTTCCTGATTGTTGCCGGACTTCTTCTGATCTGGCATGCAAATGAAGTCCGCGAAGGGAGAAGGGGCTTCTCGATGCCATCCGGTGTCGGCTTGAAGGGTATTCGCGGCGGCCCACTAGGCTCGGTTGCTTTCTTCGGCGCCATCGAGCGCCGCGTGGAAGGCACGATCGTCGAGGGCGGAGACATCGTCGCGCTGTTCGGCGGCTTCAAGATCGATCTCTCGCGCGCCGAAGTAGATGGTGAACAAGCAGTGATCGATGCCACTGCGATCTTCGGCGGCGGAGAAATCATTGTCCCCGAGTGGTGGCGAGTCTCAGTAGAAGGAGTCGGGATATTCGGCGGATATGTTGACAAGACCAGACATATCCCGCGTCCCGACCGCGCGGTGAAGACCATCGTGGTCCGCGGCGCCGCCGTATTTGGTGGCATCGAGGTCAAGAGCTACTAGCGCATGCATCCGATTCTCGGATATCCGCGGCGGCTCGGCCTTTACCTGTTCTCGTGGCTCCTCCTCAGCGAACTGTTGTTTTATGTCGTGACTTTCCACAGCGGCGTCGGCTGGTTCGAGTCTGCTGCTTTCTTCTTCCCACTGTGTATCTTGTACGGATTCGTCTGCCTCTCGGCGTGGTACTCCTGCCGCGGCATTCCCATTGAGGGAACCAGTTTTACTGGATTGATCTTCCCGCATTTGCTGGCCGCCATTGTCGTGAGCATGTTTTGGTTGGCGCTCGCTAAAGCAATGGCGCGGGTCCTGTCAAACTTTCCGCGCTTTGAAGGCTTTGATCGCCGAATCGCAGGTGATTTTCGCCTTCTACCCGCTATCGGCGTCCTGCTCTATTTGCTCGTAGTGGCCTTGTTCTATGTGTTACTCGCTCAGGAAGCGTCACGTGAGGCCGAACAGCGCGAATCAAAGGCGCGCGTCCTCGCCCGCGATGCCGAGTTGCGCGCGCTCAAGGCCCAGGTGAATCCACACTTCCTCTTCAACAGCCTGCACTCGATCAGCGCGCTTACCAGCAGCGATCCCAAACGAGCCCGCGAGATGTGCATTGCGTTAGCGGAGTTCCTGCGTGCCACCTTGGGCTTGGGTGAAAAGACGTTGATTCCGCTGGAAGAAGAACTGTCTTTGATTCATTCGTTTCTCGCGGTAGAGAAGATTCGTTTCGGCACTCGGTTGCAGATGGAAGAGAACGTCGATCAGCAGGTGCTCGACTGCATGGTGCCGCCCTTGATCCTGCAACCGCTAGTAGAAAATGCGGTCGCGCACGGCATTGCTAACCTCACCGAAGGTGGATGGATTCGTCTGCACGCCGGCTACTTGGAGAAGAACTCCACTGTGCGCATCGAGATCGAAAACACTTTCGACCCTGAAGCTCCTGCTCGGAGGAAGAGCGGCGTAGGCCTCGCGAACGTGCGTCAAAGGCTGGATACCCGTTATGGGAACAACGCCAGCTTTTCAGTCGAGAAGAATGGGGAACTCTTTCACGTTGGCCTGGTGCTGCCCGCGGAGAGGCGAGCGGTAATGGCATGATGGAATCCGGCAGCAAGCTCCGAGCAGTCATCGTCGATGACGAAGATCTGGCACGTCAGGTCATCCGCGAACTCCTGGGAGAGCATTCGGAGATCGAAATTATCGCCGAGTGCGCCAATGGCTTCGAAGCGGTGAAAGCAGTCACGGAGTTGAAGCCGGACCTGGTCTTTCTCGACATCCAAATGCCCAAGCTCGACGGCTTTGAAGTCCTGGAGCTGATCGGCACGGATATGGCAATCGTCTTTGCTACCGCTTACGATCAGCACGCGTTGCGAGCCTTCGAGGTGCACGCTGTCGATTATCTGCTGAAGCCGTTCGGCGCCGAACGCTTCGAGCAGGCGCTGAACCGGGCCAAGCAGCGCATCGGCGGCAAGCTGCCTCCCGCCGCGGACTTGAAAGCCTCCACGCGCTCTGCCGGTGAATACGCCGAGCGCGTTGTGGTGCGCGACGGCACACGAGTGCATATCATTCCGGTGACCAAGCTGGATTATGCGGAGGCGCAGGATGACTATGTCGCCTTGGCTAGCGAAGGCAAGAAGCACTTGAAGCAGCAGACAATTTCAAGCATGGAATCGTTGCTCGATCCCGATCGCTTCCTGCGCATTCATCGTTCTTATATCGTCAATCTGGAGCGGGTGACGAAGATTGAACCGTTTGGGAAAGACACTCACCTGGCAATCCTGAGCGACGGTACGAGATTACCGGTGAGCCGCTCAGGATATGGGCGATTACGGGTTGTACTGGACAGAAAGACTTAGAGTCCGGCAGCTTTGAGACGCTGACGGCGCTCCTGCCACTCTTCGGTGGAGAAGATGCGCGGGCCAACCTCGATTAACCTCGGCAACATCTGGAAGACCGAAACGGGACCCCATTTGCGTCCTTGACGGGTGCGAAAACCGCGACGATTCAGCTCATCCGCAATGCGGGAATAGGGGCCCTCCTGAACCGTGAGCTCCATCATCAGGAACAGCGCTTCTCGTTCGGTTGGATTCACCTCGAGTTGCTCTGTGTCTTTCGACACCTGCAAGCCGAATGGGGGCTCCTCTGCGGCCGGGGCTGCCTGTGGCGCTGGTTCTGGGATGTCGCGCTCCCACTCGATGGCTACGATCTTCCAGCCTTCTTCCGTTTGACTCTTCAACTCCTCAGCCGCAAACGGACTCGACAACACCTGCCGAACACGCTCAACCTTGGCCATAGCGCCTCCTGGCGAACCGATGATGAGACAGCAATCCGCCCTGAAATAGCGCATTTTTCGTGCCAGAGAACGTCGAGAACGAAATCTTCAGAATGCAGAGACTTAGGGACTGTCTAGAGAGACGAGGAAACAAGTGCGATGTTCGCTGGAGAGCTTAACTGTGCGGAATCGGGCAGGGACTTTGCCTCGGCTGCACGGAGTGCCGGACGAAAACGTCCGGCGCTCCGTATTCAATCTAGCCAACCACGGATTTCGAGCAGAACTGATTGAATGCCTGTGTCAGCTTGGAGGCAATGGTCTTCGGATCGCTGGTTTCGATGTCGGAACGCTGCATCATGTACACCAGCTCGCCATCGCGCAGCAGACCGATGGAGGGTGAAGACGGGGGATATCCGGTGAAGTAGTTGCGAGCCTTGTCGGTCGCATCGCGATCTTGGCCGGCGAAGACCGTCACCGTTTGGTCTGGCTTTGTCGCGTTTTGCAGAGCGGCGCGCACGGCCGGCCGCATTTTGCCCGCTGCACAGCCACAGATCGAGTTCACCACCACCATGGTGGTTCCTGGCTGCTTTACCGCTTGATCGACTTCCTCAGGAGTGCGTGTTTCCTTGATTCCCAGGCGCGTGAGTTCCTCGCGCATAGGCATAACCATTAGCTCTGGATACATTCCGTTTCCTCCGATAAAAGGCCGTGTACCTCCATTTTACATAGCGGCTACCCGAGCGGCGCAGATAGATGCGGTAATCTCATCTTCCAATGCAGATTCTGGAGAACATCCCTCTCGCGCCGTACACGACATTGAAGATCGGCGGTCCCGCCCGCTATTTCACCGAAGTT
The DNA here is from genome assembly GCA_045808065.1 of Terriglobales bacterium. Classification (GTDB taxonomy): domain Bacteria; phylum Acidobacteriota; class Terriglobia; order Terriglobales; family Acidobacteriaceae; genus Gp1-AA112. The sequence continues at coordinate 21,242 of JBJMGD010000035.1, forward strand.
CGAAACGAGAGCGAGATTCTCGATGCACTCTCCTACGCGCGCGAGCACTCGCTGAAGCTTTTCGTGCTGGGCGGCGGGAGCAATCTCCTGGTTTCGGATGGCGGGTGGCCTGGGCTAGTGCTGAAGATCGGCGTGGCCGGGATCAGCACCGCGACCCACAATGGCAAGCAACTTCTAACCGCCGGGGCCGGAGAAGATTGGGACAAACTCGTCGCCCACTCCGTCACCCAGAACTGCTCGGGCATCGAATGCATGAGCGGAATTCCCGGAACCGTCGGCGGAACACCAGTCCAGAACGTCGGAGCTTACGGGCAAGAGGTCGCAGACACCATCACTTCGGTCCGTGTGATCGACACCCATTCAGGCGAGACTCGCGATATGTCCGCAGCCGAATGTGGATTCGCTTATCGAACCAGCATCTTCAATACTTCCCAAAAGGGACGCTACATTGTGACACGAGTATCTTATGCACTCACTTCCGGCGGAACACCACGTGTGGAATATGCTGACTTGAAGCGCTACTTCGCCACACGCTCATCCGCTCCAACCTTGTCCGAGGTGCGTGAGGCGGTGCGCTCCATCCGCGCGAGCAAAGCCATGCTCATCACCTCCGACGACGAGGATTTCCGCAGCGCCGGATCGTTCTTTAAGAACCCGATCGTCCCAATTGAGGAATATGACCGCATTACGGCTCTTCCGCTCTGCAAAGATCAGAAGCCGCCCAGCTACCCTGCTCCAAAAGGGCACGTGAAGATTTCCGCCGCCTGGCTGGTGGAGCGAGCCGGATTTCACAAGGGCTACACCGAAGGCCGAGTTGGGATATCGCGCAAACACACGCTGGCAATTGTGAATCGCGGGGGGGCGACCGCGAACGACGTCGTTCAGTTGAAGAACAAAGTACAGGAAGGAGTCGTAAGAGTGTTCGGAGTGCAACTCCATCCTGAGCCAGTGTTTGTGGGCTTTTAGCTGCTCAATGCTGGCTTCCGCCTGCTGCGATGAGATTCCTGTGCTGCACTCGTGAGTTGAAGGCTTACTCAGAACTGCACAGAACGGTCCCATCGAACTCGCTTCGAATAAGCGAAACCAGGCCAAGCAGCCAGTCGCGAGCAGCGAGCAGTTAATCTAAATGGCTGTATCTTTCGTACATAGAATGAATCTAATCACTGGAAATCGATAAGCCATGCTGATCAAAAAGCCTTCTGACATACCCTCATCTGAGATCACGTCTAAATCCGTCTACATGGATCGTCGCAAATTCCTGACGGGCGCAACACTGTTCGGCACGGCATTGGCGACTGGCTGCGAGATGGTGCGACCCTCGTCTGTGGTGCAAGCCAATACGAAACTCACAACGGTCAAAAGCCAATACGACACCACGGAAAAGCAGACACCTCTCAAAGATGTCACCAACTACAACAACTTCTATGAATTCAGCACCGACAAATACGGACCAGCAGAGTTGTCTCGCAACTTCCGCACCAGCCCGTGGAAGGTAAAGGTCGGTGGCGATGTTGCGGATAAGAAAACCTACGACATCGACGATCTGATGAAGTTGGCGACGCTTGAAGACCGGGTCTATCGCATGCGTTGCGTTGAAGGCTGGTCGATGGTGATCCCCTGGGTTGGATTCTCGCTCAGCAATTTGATCAAGCAAGTGCAACCCACGTCGAAAGCCAAGTACGTGATGTTCACTACGCTAATGGATCTCGGCCAGTTCCCCGGACAGCACTCTCCAGTCCTCGATTGGCCGTACACCGAAGGCTTGCGCATGGATGAAGCCATGCACCCACTCACTCTGCTGACCTTTGGGCTATACGGCGAGACTTTGCCGAATCAGGATGGAGCGCCGGTGCGTCTGGTGGTGCCTTGGAAATACGGCTTCAAGGGCATCAAGTCGATTGTCAAGATCGACTTCGTTGGCAGTGAACCTCGGACGGCATGGAATACAGCTGCGCCCAATGAGTATGGATTCTATTCAAACGTGAATCCCAACGTCGATCATCCGCGATGGAGCCAGGCGACAGAGCGCCGGCTGGACGGATCGTTCGGGCTACGAAAAATTCCCACGCAGATGTTCAACGGCTACGCCGATCAGGTAGGCAGCCTCTACAGCGGCATGGATTTGAAAAAGTATTTCTAGATGGCTCGCCGCTGGATCATTCTGCTCAAAATTGTAGTTTGGGCGCTGTGCCTTTCCCCGGTGAGTCTGCTGGCGTGGAAGGCCACGCATGATCTGCTCGGCGCCAATCCGCTCAGTGAGATCACGCTTACAACCGGTCATTGGACGCTCTATCTCCTACTCACGACGCTGGCGATCTCCCCCCTTCGCAAAGTCACCCGACTTAACTGGCTCATTCGCTTCCGCAGGCTAGTAGGCCTGTTTGCGTTTTTCTACGGCTGCCTGCACCTGATGACGTATCTCTGGTTCGACAAGGCCTTTGAGCTACACGAGATTGTGAAGGACATCTACAAGCGTCCATTCATCACCGCCGGGATGACCGCTTGGATCCTTATGCTTCCGCTGGCGCTCACCTCAACCGGCGCATCAATTCGATGGCTGGGCGGCAAGCGTTGGCAAAACCTGCATCGGCTCATCTACTTCAGCGCAATCGCGGGGGTCGTGCACTTCTGGTGGCTGGTGAAGCGCGATCTCACGCGTCCCGAGATTATGGCCGCCATTCTCATAGTGCTACTAGCGTTCAGGATCGTCGATCGTTTTCTGGCAACGCGCGTATCGCCTCCGGTCAGAGCCGTGCAGCAGAACTGAACTGTGGTTTCCCACTATACCGTTTCAATTTGGGACAGTAGTCAGCTGTCGCCTGCATACAACAGTTGTCCTGCAGCAACCGGACGTCGTGATGAGCAGTCCTCGCTGCCGGTTTGACGTCTGCTGACAGTCGGTATCTTGTATAACCAAATCTCATGCCAGGGACAGGCATCCACGCCACAGAAGTAGTTCTACTTCTCTTGCTCCTCTTTGTCGTAGCTTTTGCGGCAATGGCGCAGCGGCTGAAGACGCCTTATCCCATTGTCTTGGTTATTGCAGGACTGTTGCTCGGATTCGTACCTGGGATTCCAAAGGTCACACTCGATCCGGAACTGGTGTTCCTGGTTGTGCTCCCTCCCCTGCTCTATAGCGCAGCATGGAACACCTCCTGGCGGAGCTTCGCCGACAATCTTGTGAGCATCGCTTCCCTGGCTGTTGGACTGGTTGCCTTCACCGTGTTCGGAGTTGCCGCCGGCGCTTCCTGGTTTTCCTCTGGAGTCGACTGGCGTATCGGCCTTGTTCTCGGCGCCGTGGTCGCAACCACCGACGCGGTTGCCGCGACTTCGATCGCCAAACGCATCGGTTTGCCGAAGCGGATCTCGGATGTGCTCGAAGGCGAGAGTCTGGTGAATGACGCAACCGGATTGCTCGCCTTGGAATTTGCGACGGCCATGGTTGTCTATGGCCAAACCCCAACGGTTCATTCCGGCATTTTGCGGCTTGGTTATCTCAGTGCGGCGGGCGTTGCCATGGGCTTGATTATCGGACGCATCATCGAGTGGTTCGAATATCGGGTAGACGATGGCCCAATCGAGATCGCGATCAGCATTTTCGTTCCCTATACGACTTATCTGGCAGCTGAGGCTATCCATGCCTCCGGAGTGCTTGCTGTCGTGGCCAGCGGTCTATATCTCAGTCGCAGGAGTTCGCAATTCTTCTCTCCGAGCGTGCGGCTGCAAGCGAACGCCGTTTGGAACTCGCTTACATTCATCTTGAATGGCTTGGTGTTCGTACTCATCGGTCTCCAACTTCCTTACGTGCTGGCCGGAATCAAGGAGTCTTCTCTTCCCAGACTTCTTCTCTACGGAGGCCTGTTCAGCGCATTCCTGATTTTGCTCCGTCTGCTGTGGACATTTCCCAGCTCATACCTTTCTTATTTCTTGCGCACCAGAATTTTCCATCAAACCATTACGCGCCCGGGCACTCGGCAGCTCTTCGTGGTTGGATGGACGGGAATGCGCGGTGTAATCGCCTTGGCGGCTGCCATTTCGCTGCCGGCAGCACTCGCCAATGGCTCACCCTTTCCGCATCGGAGCCTGATCGTATTTCTTACGTTCAGCGTCATTCTCGTGACGCTCGTATTGCAAGGGCTAACGCTGCCGCTCCTGATCCGCGCTCTCGGTCTGGCTGGAGCCTCAAAGCCACATAGTGATGAGCGAGAAGCGCGTCGTCTTGTACTCGAAGCTGCTCTGAGATATCTGGAGAAATGCCGCCGAGATGATCTGCCGGATTCTGATGGATTGTATGCGGACTTGGAAAAGCAATATCGCCACCGCTTGGCCAATGCCAACGCGGAGGACGATGAGCAGAACCAGGCTAGGCGCGAACATTACTCTCGCTATCTGGAGCTGTCTCGAGAGCTAGTGAGAATCGAACGTGAAACCACGCTGACATTGGCGGCGGAAGGCCGTATCGACGATGAAATCGCCCGCGAGCTCGAACAGGAATTTGACTTGAGTGAGATTCGACTCGACGCTGCGATAGATCATCAGATCAACAAGTGAACATGCGGGGCAGGTCGGGAATACTTGTCGGCACAAAAACTTTGGGGGACGCTTTTCGCGTCCCCCGTTTTCTGCTTTGCCTGTCAGCTCTTACTTTTTCTTTTTTGCTGACTTCTTTGCGGCCTTCTTTTTGGTTGCCATGTTTTCTATTCTCCCTTTCGATTGTTCAATCGAGTTCGCAACGATGTTTTGTTGCAATTGTTGAATGTATAGAGTCATTGAAAAACGAAGTCAAGCAAAAAATGGTTGACGCGAGTTGTTCTTTGAGTTCTACCCGCGCGAAAAACTGGTCGCAATCAGATTCACGAACCGAATTTGTATGTTGAAGAATCGTTCACGGTGACTCGATGAGGCCTTCGCTCACTTCATCACACCGCTTTTTACCAGTTTGTCTGCGAGCACGAGAAGCACTCCTTCAACGCTGTCGTGCAATGCATGGGCCATCATTCCCGGCCGCAAGCTCTTGCGTTGAACTGTCAGCGTGCCGAACATGGCGCCATAGATGAAGATGAGAAGCATCCGCTGACGGCCTTCATAAGCGTGGGAGAGACCGAACACTGCAGCCGACGCAAACATACCGACCCATACATTACGCAACAGCGTCGAGAATTGGCGTTGAAAGTATCCGCGAAAGACAATCTCCTCCACAAAACCGGCAACGACGCTCATTGAAATCCAAAGGAGAAGCTCCAGTCCCCCATGCGGAGCGAGAAGTTGAATCGTCTTCTTTCCTTCGTCGATCGCTCCAGGATTAGCCATATGCATCGCAAATGCCAACCCAATGAGCACCGCGTAAGAAACGATCCAGAAGAGGAACGCGATAGCCGCATCATGACGGAAGTCTTTGAAGGTATTCCACCGTCCACCGATTACCTCCCGCATCTTCATTCGTGAGAACCGAATGCCGAGGTAGGCCAGCCCGAGCAGCACCAGCTCCGTTCCCATCGTGATCACGTAGAAGATCATGTGTCCGCGTCTCTGCGCGACTTGTCCCTGCTGATGCGCTCCAGCAAAGGACAGAAATACCATTGCTCCAGCCAATGCCAGCGTATACACGTAATGCCATGCCGAACGATATTGCTTTGGTGGAGGGGCGATGGACTCGTCCAGAGTCCCCATTGCAGACTGCGGAGGTGCGATGAAGTCGTTCAATCAAGTTCCTCGTGAATCAGGCCGACGCTCTGGGCCATCTTATAATGAGAAGTTTGGTCAATGACCATGCAATTCGCTGTTGTTCCCTTCTCGCGAAGTACACATGTTTAGACTCATTTTGAGGTCGTTATGGATAACGTGGTAGTCGATTCCGGCAAGATGCCGGTTGGCAAAGTCGAGCTTCCATCCGCTCTGGAAGACGTAGTCATCGTCGCCGGCGTGCGCACTCCAATTGGAAAGTTCCAAGGTTCGCTCAGCGAGTTCACTGCGCCGCAATTGGGCGCGCTGGCGGTGAAAGAAGCCGCCCATCGCGCGCATCTCGATCCCAAGCAGGTAGACGAATGCATCATGGGCAACGTCATCACTGCCGGATTAGGACAGAATCCCGCGCGCCAAGCTGCGCTTAATGGGGGGCTCCCTCCGGAGGTTGCGGCGCTCACCATCAATAAGGTGTGCGGCTCGGGGCTGAAGGCGGTGGGACTGGCGGCGCAGGGCATTCAAACCGGCAATGCGGAGATCGTGGTCGCGGGTGGAATGGAGTCGATGACCAACGCTCCGTATCTTCTGCCGCAAGCGCGCAAGGGATACCGTCTCGGCAACTCGCAGATCATCGACTCGATGGTGAACGATGGTTTGTGGGACGTTTACAACAACTACCACATGGGAATGACCGGCGAGAACGTCGCGGAAAAATACGGCATCACGCGAGCCGAGCAGGACGAGTTCGCAGTCAACTCACATCGCAAAGCCATACAGGCATGGAATGAGTGCCGCTTCAAGTCACAGGTGATGTCCGTGGAGATCCCCGCACGGAAGAAAGGCGATCCGCCGGTGATCTTCGATAAAGATGAAGGTCCACGCGAGGACACAACAGCCGAGAGCCTTCGCGGTCTGAAGCCCGCGTTCAAGAAAGATGGCTCGGTGACTGCCGGCAATGCTTCCACGATCAACGACGGGGCCGCCGCTGTGGTCGTAATGAGCGCGCGAAAAGCCAAAGAACTTGGACTGCAACCGATGGCGCGCATCGTCGCGCAAGCTACGAGCGGAGTCGATCCAAAATGGGTGATGATGGCGCCAGTGGACGGCATTCGCAATTTGTGGAAGAAGACCGGATGGAAACCTGACGAAGTAGATCTCTACGAGATCAATGAAGCTTTCTCAGTGCAATCGGTTGCTGTCGTTCGCGAGCTTGGCATTGACATGAACAAGGTGAATGTCAACGGCGGAGCCGTAGCGCTCGGCCATCCTATCGGTGCAAGCGGGGCGCGTGTGCTGGTCACGCTAATGTACGAACTCATTCGGCGTAAAGCGCATAAAGGAATTGCAGCGCTCTGCCTCGGCGGTGGAAATTCTGTGGCTATGGCAATCGAGCGATAAGCAGAGTTTTCACCACGGACTCACGGAGACACTGAGAACAGCCGGAATTGTTGACTGAGTAATACAAAAACAGCGCTGCCCTGTCTTGGATTTTCTCTGTGACTCCGGTGTCTCCGTGGTGAATTCTCATTCCACAACTACCGATTTCGACAGATGTCTCGGCTGGTCCACGTCTCGTCCTCTCAGCACAGCTATGTGATAGGCAAAGAGCTGTAGCGGCACAACTTCCAGGATCGGCTGGAGCAGCACTGGCACATCCGGCACCTCGATCACATGCGGCGTGGCTTTGGGCGTCTCTGCGTCACCTTCACTGATCACTGCGATTACGGGAGTGCCCCGATCGCAGATCTCGCGAATATTCGAAATCGTCTTCTCATATCGCAAGCGCGACGCCGGATTTGATTTGTCGCGCATGGCCAGCACCACTAGAGGAAGGCTCTCGTCGATCATGGCACTCGGTCCATGCTTCATCTCGCCCGTCGGATAGCCCTCCGCGTGAATGTAGGAGACTTCTTTCAGCTTGAGCGCACCCTCCAGCGCGATGGGGTAATCGATATCGCGCCCGAGGAACAGAAATGACTCGTATTGCGAAAAGACTTTCGCCAGCGCCAGGCATTGCTCATTCTGCTTCAGCACTCGCTGGATTTCGTCTGGCAGCTTGCGAACCAAGCGCAGTGCTGCGTCAATGGTCGCATCGGAGCTTCCTCTCACCCGGGCGGTATGCGCAGCTAGAAGGAAGAGCGCGGTCAGCTGGGTCGTAAAACTCTTGGTCGCCGCGATCGAGGTTTCTATGCCGGCATACGTCAGCAGCATGGCATCGGCATCGCGCGTCAGCGGCGTGTCTTTCACATTGCAGACAGCAAGAGTCTTTGCTCCCTTATCGCGCGCAATGTGGAGCGCTGCGACCGTATCAACCGTCGTCCCTGACTGCGAAATGAAGACGGCCAATTCACTAGCTTCAACGATTGGATCGCGATAGCAATACTGGCTGGCGAAGTCGACTTCGACGGGAATGCCAGTCATGCGTTCCAGCATGAACTCCCCGGCTAATCCGGCATGACGACTCGTACCGCTCGCGGCGATCTCGATTTTTCGCAGATTCCTGACATCGTCGTCGGTGACTCGCGAAGCCGGAAGGCAGATTTGTCCAGTCGAGTTCACACAAGCGTCAATCGTCTGACGCACGGCCTCCGGCTGTTCATAAATCTCCTTGAGCATGTAGTGCGGGAATCCGCCTTTGCTCGGCTGTGGATGCTTGCTGTTCGTAATCATGAAGTGATGATTCTAGCGAATCGTCAGAAAGTCGCTACGCGAAGAGTGGACGACGGTCGGACTTGCGGTTGGAAAACCGGTGGATGCCCGAATTGTGTGGCTCGCGCGTGGCCAATGGATTCACAGAAGCCCTGACGAACTCCGCCGCTTCAGATCTTGTGTTCGCGGCAACCAGCGACCATCATCGATAAGCCGCCCAGGATGAGAATCCCGCTTATTGCGACTGGCACTTGCCGCTCTTCAGTTCGGGAGACACCAATGCCAATGCCTCCGCCCTGAAACGTCTGCCGATCGCTGTGCGGAATAGGCGTGACCAAGGAGAGTAATCCCAGCGCCACACAGATTAGGCCAATCCAGAAGAGTGTCTTCACGTCTATTCGTGCTGCCATTATGCTCAAAAAGAGGGCAGCGCTCTCGAAAACAGGTTAGATGCAATTCACTCATCGCTGACTAAGGTTATCCATCGAACCTGCCGCCATTCATCTACTCCGAGCAACTATTCCGAAGCTTTTGTCTTCCCATGCATGACGAGAAACTCTATGCGCATGACTCTTCTGTTTGTATTTACTTCCGCCTTGGCTGCGGGGACGATCGCCTGCTCTAACGACCCGAACACCACCAAGCAGCAAGCCGCCAACGCTACGGAACAGCTCAAGCGCGATACGCGCGAAGCTGCCGGCAACATTAAGAAGGGCGCGGCAACGGCCCGCACCGATCTCACTGCTGCGGCCGAAGGCGTCAAGGAAGGCATGAACGACAAGAGCTCTTCGCAGCTCAACCTGAACAGCGCCAACAAAGCGCAGTTGATGGGACTTCCAGGAATCGACGAAGCTCGCGCCAACGCCATCATGGCTGACCGACCCTATCGCCGACCTCACGAGGTCGTCAGCAAGGGCGCGATTACCGAAGACGAGTATCAGAAGATCGCTCCACATGTAAGCACCAGCGCAACGGTGAAATAAGCCGCGTTCGGTGAACTCCCTGCATGCCTCCGCCGAATCTGTATCTGTCCGCTTGAGGTCTAGGTGTGTTGCCTCAGTTTCGTTACAATCGCTAAAAGTGAAAGCAGGCGCCAAGAAAAAGCTCAGCACTGTCGCAGCCGAGCTCACCGCGCTGGAGTCGAATGACTCGGCAGCATCAGCACTCGCTCACCTGCGCGCTGCCGATCCCGTTCTGGCCGCAGTTATCGACCGAGTTGGGTCTTATGCCATGCAGTATCACGAACCCACGTTCCGGGCGCTGGTCCGCTCCATTGTGTTTCAGCAGTTACACGGGAAGGCGGCACGGACCATCTTTGATCGGTTGCAGCTGAAGGCCGGCGGCGAGATCACTCCAGAATCCATCCTCAAGCTGCGTCCCCCGCAAATGCGATCGGTGGGATTGTCGAAGCAGAAGCTGACCTACATCCGCGACCTTGCGCGCAAGACCCGCGATGGCGTGGTTGAGTTTGACAAATTCCAGCAGATGTCCGACGAAGAAGTGATCTCGGAGCTCACCAGTGTGAAAGGCATCGGCCAATGGACGGCGCACATGTTTCTGATGTTTGCGTTGCGCCGGCCGAACATCCTGCCCACCGGCGATTACGGTGTGCGCAGCGCCATGCGCAAGGCCTACGGCATCAAAGTCATGCCTAAGCCGCGCACGATGGAGCGTATCGCGAAGTGCTGGCACCCCTATTGCTCGGTCGCGAGCTGGTATATGTGGCGTTCGCTCGATGTTCCCGTGGAACTGTAATTTGTAGCGTTGTGGCACAGCCTCCCACATCTGCTATCTACGGCGCGAACACACAGGGGAGGCCGCTGTGCCGCAGGATGGGTTGCGCACCTCCACTTCGCTATAATCAGCGGTTCTACTATGCCTGCTGAAGCCAACAAGAAAATTCGCGTGCTCGTGGCCAAGCCGGGTCTCGACGGCCATGATCGCGGAGCAAAGGTCATCGCGCGAGCGTTGCGCGACGCCGGCATGGAAGTTATTTATACCGGCCTGCGGCAGACGCCGGAGATGATCGTTAACGCCGCATTGCAGGAAGACGTTGATGTCATCGGCCTTTCCATCTTGTCCGGCGCTCATAATGCAATTGTTCCGCGCGTGACGGCGTTGATGAAGGAGAAGCAAATGGACGACGTGATCGTCGTCCTTGGAGGGACGATTCCGGAGCAGGATATCCCTCAGCTCAACCAACATGGAGTAACCGGCATCTTCGGGCCAGGCACCCCCATGGAGCAGATCGTCAAGTTCATCCGCTCAAACGTGAAGCCCCGCGGCATTCCCGCGTAGATCCTCTCCCGCTTCACTTGAACCGGAAGCCAAGCTGACGCCAATCAAGCGATCTGAATTCGGCCCGAGCGTGCGATTCTCAGTTAACTGAACTTTCTCCGTGTCCTCCGTGCCTCCGTGGTGAAATGATTTGCTACCCTAGAGAGTTTCGTCTGAGAGACTAATGGCAGAGAGCCGCGTCACTTCCACCCCGAACAACATCATCGCTTCCAAGCTCGATCCCACTTCCCCGCGATATCTGAAGAACGCGCGTGCCATGGCAGACCTGGTGGCGAACATCGCACGCGAGCAGGAGAAAATCCACGAAGGCGGCGGAGCCAAGGCCATCGAGTCGCAGCATGGTAAAGGACGGCTCACGGCGCGGGAACGGATCGCGCTCTTGATCGATCCCAAGACGGAATTGCTGGAGCTCGGCAGTTATGCTGCGCATGGCATGTATGAGGAGTGGGGCGGCGCGCCCGGGGCAGGTGTCGTCACCGGATTAGGACGGGTTCATGGACGCCTCTTCATGCTGATCGTCAACGATGCCACCGTGAAAGCCGGAGCCTTCTTCCCCATGACGGCTAAGAAGGTCATACGGGCGCAAAATATCGCAATTGAAAATCACATCCCTACCATCTACCTCGTCGATTCAGCTGGAGTGTTCCTGCCTCTGCAGGAGGACGTCTTTCCGGATACTGACGACTTCGGCCGCGTTTTTCGCAACAACGCAGTAATGTCTGCGATGGGAATTCCGCAGATTACAGCCATTATGGGAATGTGCGTCGCTGGCGGCGCATACCTGCCGGTGATGTGCGACCACATCCTCATGACGGAAGGCAGCGGACTCTTCCTGGCCGGTCCTGCGCTGGTGCAAGCCGCCATTGGAATGAAGTACTCGCCGGAAGAGTTGGGAGGCGCAAAAATGCACTCCCAGATTTCCGGCACGGTGGACTATCGCGAGCCCAATGATGAGAGCTGCCTCGCCCGGATTCGTGCGCTGGTGGAGAAGATGGGCACTCGTCATTCAGCACCCTTCAGCCGCGTGAAGCCGGAAAAGCCGGAGCTTCCGAAAGAACAACTCCTCGGCATCATCGATTCCGATCCCGGGCGCCCTTACGACATGAAGGAAATCATCGGACGCATCGTCGATGGCAGCCGCTTCGATGAATACAAAGCTGAGTATGGCAAGACGGTTTTGTGCGGATATGCGCGCATTGGTGGATTCGCCGTCGGCATCGTCGCTAATCAGAAGACGCATGTGCAGGAGGTAGACAAGCATTCCGGTGAGAAGCGGGTCGAATTCGGCGGCGTGATTTATACCGAGTCGGCGGAAAAGGCCGCACGCTTCATCATGGACTGCAATCAGAATCTGGTGCCGCTGATCTTCTTGCATGACGTAAACGGATTCATGGTCGGACGCGACGCCGAATGGAGCGGCATCATTCGGGCCGGAGCGAAGATGGTGAACGCGGTATCCAATTCCGTTGTGCCCAAGATCACGGTCATCATTGGCGGATCGTTCGGAGCGGGTCACTATGCCATGTGCGGCAAAGCGTACGATCCTCGCTTTGTCTTCGCTTGGCCTACAGCACGATATGCCGTCATGAGCGGAGCCTCGGCGGCAGGCACGCTGGTAGAAATCAAGATTAAGCAGCTCGAACGCGGTGGCAAAAAGTTAAGCGAGGAAGACAAGAAGGAGCTTTACGAATCGGTAAAGAAAACCTACGACGAGCAGATGGACCCCCGCTACGGCGCCGCCCGATTGTGGATCGATAGGATCATCGATCCGCTCGAAACGCGCGATACGCTGATTACTGCGCTTGAGGCTGCTTCCCTGAACCCCGACGTGCCTAAATTCAGTGTGGGAGTTTTGCAAACGTAATGCCAGTGAAGCTCATCGAGTGCCCGCGCGATGCATGGCAGGGTTTAAAGCAACAAATCCCGGCCGACACGAAGACGCAATATTTGCGTGCTCTCATCGGCGCTGGATTCAAACACATTGACGCGGTTTCCTTTGTCTCCGCCAAAGCCGTGCCGCAGATGGCCGACTCCGAGCTTGTGCTTAAGGAATTGGATCCGCCTGACGATGTGGAAATCATCGGCATCGTGGTGAATGAAAAGGGAGCGGATCGCGCAATTGCGACTGATGCAGTGCGGACGCTCGGCTTTCCTTATTCGATTTCTCCCACATTCCTCAAGAAGAATCAGGGCCAAACGTTGGAGGAGTCTATCGAAATCCTTGAGAGGATCGAGCAGAAGGCACGAGATGCAGACCTGGCGCTCGTGGTCTACCTCTCAATGGCATTTGGCAATCCTTATGAAGATCTTTGGAATGTGGACGAAGTGGTCGAAGCCGTTGATCTGCTCTCAGAGATGCAGGTGGAGCAGGTTTCGCTCGCGGACACAGTCGGGCTCGCCTCGGCGCAGCAGGTGAGCGACTTGGTGGGACCTGTGCTGGATCGCTTTGAACATCTGGAGATTGGAGTGCATCTGCACAGCCGTCCTTCTGACGCGAAGGAAAAGGTGAAGGCTGCGTACAACGCCGGATGCCGCCGCTTCGATTCGGCGCTTGGGGGCTTTGGTGGATGTCAGTTTGCCCAGGATAAGCTTGTAGGCAATCTTCCCACAGAAGTGTTGTTGGAGGCGCTGAAGGAGCTCGATGTCGAGCTGCCGATTCGCAAGCCGCTGGACAGCGTGTTACGGATGTCGCAACTGATTGCCATGGGATCGGCATCGCCGCAAATTCAATGAACTTGAAAACCATCACCGTAGACGAGAACGAAGGCATCGCGCTGCTCACCTTGAACCGTCCTGATAAGCGCAATGCCATCAGCTATGAATTGATTGCCGATTTGCAGCAGGCGCTTGATGCGATTTCGCATTCGCAATCCGAAGTGCTGATCATCACAGGGGCGGGAAAAGCCTTCTGTTCAGGCATGGATCTCGAAAGCCTCAAGTCACTGATGGGGCGCACGCAAGTGCAGAACCTGGAAGATTCGCGCACCATGGCTCGCCTTTTCCGATCCATCTACGCCTTTCCTAAGCCGACGATTGCAGCCGTGAATGGCGCTGCGATCGCCGGAGGCACAGGAATCGCTACGATCTGTGACTTCACTATCGCCACTCCGGAATCGAAATTCGGATATACCGAAGTGCGAATCGGATTCGTCCCTGCAATCGTCTCCAACTTCCTTCTGCGTCAGGTCAGTGAGAAGCATGCACGAGACCTGTTGCTCACCGGGCGCATTTTCGATGCTGCTGAAGCGCTCCGGCTCGGGCTGCTGAATGAGATCGTTGAGCCTGGTCGCCTTCTGCCGCGCGCGAAGGAGCTGGCGCACACGTTGATGGAAAACAGTCCAGGCTCGCTTCGGTCCACCAAGCGGTTGCTCTCAGAGGCGCTACTTGAGGAACTTGATCACGGGCTGGAAACCGCAGTCGCCGAGAATGCTCGCATTCGCCAGACCTCTGATTTTCAAGAAGGCATTACCTCATTCCTTGAAAAGCGTAAGCCCAAGTGGAGCGGACATTGAGCGCGCATATTCCTCCGCGACCCGGGAGCCATCTCGTTCAACTTCGCGTGCGCTATGCCGAAACAGACCAGATGGGCGTCGTTTATCACTCGAACTTCTTCATTTGGATGGAGATTGGTCGCGTGGAACTTATGCGCAGCCTTGGATTCGAGTACAAGCAGATGGAGGTCGAGGATGACTGTCACCTACCGGTGGTGGATGCCCGCTGTCGGTATAAGTCTCCTGCCTATTACGACGAGGAAATCGTCGTGCGCACCGAACTCCGCAACGTTCGAGGCTCTCTGATCCACTTCGCGTACGACATCGTGCGACAGAAGGATGACACTGTGCTGGCCGAGGGCGAGACTACTCACCTCGTGGTCAACTCGAAGATGGAAAAGCGAATGCTGCCGGATCGCTACCGCGTGGGCTTTGAAGCTTTGAAACGGTAGTCCTTGCGCGTTAGATCTTGCCTAGCAACTGATGCAATACACATCTGCATCGCTTGCACCAGCATCTATCATGGGGTAATGCTCGGCTTGGTCCTGCTATGCACTTCGGTTGGCTTTGCTGCCCTCTTTGTGTGGCACACGTACTACGCCCGCAAATCGAGGAAGCGCTCCTTCGAAGTGCTCGGCTGGATTGAAGATTTGCTTTGCGGTCACGGCCATGTGGCCGGAATTGAATGGCAAGGTTCTTCCAGCTTCCACTTGCCGATCCGTTTGCGCTCAAGTACGTTTCACAATGCTAGTCTCCAAGTGCGATTAATGCCGCGGGAGCTGCCGCTCAATTGGTTAGCCAGTAAGTTAAAGAAGGCACAAGAAACGGTGGTTTTCCAGGCCGACCTCGACTGGGCACCACTCTTTACTCTCGAGCTCCAGAGCTATCGGTTGTTCTCCAGAACGCGCAAGGACTTGGCACCGGATTCGCCGGGGTGGGAGTTCGAACAGACCACTCCATTTGTCCTAACCACTCGCAAAGATTGGCAACGGGAAATCACATCGGTAATTTCAAGTCTGCTGAGCTGCCCTGAGCGGCAGTTTTTGAGCATTGCCTTCAGCCAACAGTCGCCCCACTTCATGGCAACGCTCGCACTGGATGCCATCGCTCCTTCCTCTAGCTGCCGAACCGAGCTCTTCGATTCGCTTCGTGAGCTGGCTACCGGCGCGTCGGCCCCGCAGATTTAGCCGACTCCGCAAGCCGGAAGTTAGAAACCAAGAACCTGACGCGGATTACGCGGATGGGACGCGGATAACGCTGGCAAGCTATGAAAGCATTCCAGCACTGGCAATCTAAACCCGCTTTTCTACTCTCTCTCCGCGTCAAATCCGCGTTATCAGCGTCGGGTGTTGCTCTTTTCCTTTGCTCCCAATGACCTATGCCTCTATCTTTTCCTCCGGCCAAATCAGAGATGCTCCCACGGAGACCGCCAGAATCGCAATTACGGCGCCCAAGGTGACGCCTAATGGTGGCTCGTAGTAGTGCGAGAGCAGCATCTTGAGTCCGATCAGCGTTAGTACCATTGCCAGTCCGTAATGCAGAAAACGGAACATGGAGAAGAAATGCTCCAGCGCGAAGTACAAAGACCGCAAGCCCAGAATGGCAAAGACGTTGGATGTGTACACGATGAAAGCATCGCGGGTGATAGCAAGAATCGCCGGAATAGAATCGACGGCGAAGATCAGGTCGGTGGTCTCGACCACGATGAGCGCGAGAAACAGTGGAGTAGCCATCCAGCTGCCCCCGCGCTTAACGAAGAAACTTCGCCTTTCAAAGCATGTAGTGATGGGAAAGAAACGGCGGAATACCCGCAGGACCAGATTCTTTTCCGGATCAACGTCGGGCTCGCTGCTCCTCAATAAGCCGATACCGCTGTAGATCAGCACGGCTCCGAAGATGTAGATGACGAATTCAAAGCGTTTCAGTAGCGAAACACCAATGAGAATGAAGATGAGGCGCATGATCAACGCACCCAACACCCCCCAAAGCAGCACCTTGTGCTGCGACTCGGATGGCACGCGAAAGTACCGGAACAGGATGAGAAAGATAAAAAGATTGTCGACGCTGAGTGATTCTTCGACGACGTAGCCGGTTACAAACTGAAGCATCGCCGGTCGTCCGTGCCAAAGAAAAACCAGACCAGCAAAGCATGCAGCCAGAAAGACCCAAAAGATCGTCCAGCCCACAGCTTGCCTGAAAGTCATGACGGGGGAGCGCCGATGCAAGACCAAATCCACGCTCAGCATCGCTAGCACGAAGATGTTGAAGCCGATCCAGAACACCCAGGAATGAGCCATGCGGTATCGTTCAGCAGTTTACAGGCACGCAGAATCGGGTAATTGGTGGAATCAGAAAGAAAGCTCATGGCGGCGCACATCGGCCGGTTTCGCCCTCTTATTTCACCGGATGGTCCAATCATCTGATTCCCAACCTCGGCCATCCATAATCCCGCAACTTGCAACAGTCCTAGTTGAAGTCCTACTTGGCTGAGGTGCATTGATGCGATCACGCGCGCACATAAACTCCCATCCCATTCACCCGATGTTGATTGTGCTGCCGCTGGGCCTGTTCGTGGGTAGCTGGATCTTTGACCTGATCGGCAAAGCCACGAACAACGAGCTGCTCTGGGCCGCAAGCTTTTACTGCGGAATTGCGGGAATTGTCGGCGGATTCTGTGCGGCAATTCCTGGGGTTATTGACTGGATAAGCGTAGTGCCGCCACAGTCGAGCGCAAAAAAACGTGGCATATTGCACGGAGGTTTGAACACCCTGGTCCTGATCGCATTCATCATCATTGCCGTGCGCCGGTCGAGCGCCATTGGAGAACCGGGCGGATTCGAGCTCGGATTGATGACCGTGTGTATCGTCGTGCTCGGGATTAGCGGCTGGTTGGGCGGAACGCTTTCGTATCGCAACCAGATCGGAGTCGATCATCGCTACGCGAACGCCGGCACATACAAAGAGCGGCAGCTCGACAGTTGGGATCGGCCCGCATGCAATCAGGGGGAACTCGGTGAAGGTCAGATGATGCTGGTGCGGGTCGGCGATGAACGTGTGGTACTCGGACGTTGCCCCGAAGGCATGATCGCATTCAGCGATCACTGCACTCACAAGGGTGGAGCGCTTTCCGACGGCGCGCTCGTTGGCTGTACCGTACAGTGTCCGTGGCACGGATCGCAATTCGACACTCACACTGGACGCGTGATCGCTGGCCCTGCTAAGAACAAGATCGGCATCTACGAAACACAAATCCGGGCTGGGGAAGTTTACGTGATTCCGAAGCGCTCGGAAAAACCCGAGGCTGCTTAGGATTCTTATGCTAAAAGAGCCTCATGGGGACAGCACGACCCAGCGATTTCCATCGTCTACTACTGCGGGAAGCTCTCGGCGAAGCCAAATTGGGACTCAATGAAGGCGGGTTGCCCATTGGGGCAGTGCTGGCTGATGGCGATGGCCGAGTAATCGCTCGTGGTCACAATCTCCGCGTCCAAAATGGCGATCCCATCGCGCATGCCGAAGTAGTATGCATTCGCAATGCCGGACGGCGCCGCGATTGGCATCAGCTCACGTTGGTTAGCACTCTCAGTCCCTGCGTAATGTGTACAGGAACATCGTTACTCTTCCGTATTCCGAATGTAATCATCGGCGAGAACAGAAATTTTCTCGGAGCCGAGCACTTGTTTGCTCAAGCCGGCGTGCAGCTGACTGTACTGGACGATTCGGAATGCACCGATATGATGCGCAACTTCATTGCTCGGCATCCGGACTTGTGGAATGAAGACATTGGCAACCCAGTCGGAGGGAAATAGGCCCTTCAGCCCAGTCACCCGCATCTGTTGTGTGCACCTGCCGCGATAACCCGATCTACTTCGCTCCAGCGTTTAACAGTGCTAACGTTCCCAGCATGGCGTTGCCGGAAATCTCCAGGCTCTTGGGACTGAGCTTGTCCAGTGTGTCCTCAGGTGTGTGGTGGAAGGAATTGTTGTAGCCATAATCGAGATCGATGAAGTCCATCGCGGGAATACCGACTTTAGCGAACGGCAGGTGATCGTCTTCTATCGAGGTTTGGCGCGCGTAGAAGTGGGATTGATATCCATAGTGGGACGCAGCAGCGTACGCAATGGCTTGCAGCCGAGGGGAAGAATTGCTGTCCTGCTCGATGTTGAGGTCGGCATCGCCAAGCATGTCGGCGAGCAGAAGCGCCTTGATCTGCTTGCTTGTTCCGTCCTGCTGCCATTTAGCCGCGAGATGCTTGGTGCCGTAGAGGCTGTCGCTGGACCACTCGCGCTGCATCGCTTCTTCGCCATCGGTGAAGACCAGCCAAACGCTGTAGCCGTCGATTGGACCGCTCTTTGATTGTTCGCGCAGACTATTCGCGAATTCCAGCAGCAATGCGGTCGAGGATCCCCCATCATTGGCGCCGACATAGCTCTTCGGCAGCCAGGAATTGGTCTCGTAATGAGAGGCCAAGACTACGATGCCCGGATTTTTACCCGGGTATTTGGCAATGATGTTCCGAATTGGGAAGCTTCCCAGAGGAGTCTGTTGAGTGAAGAAATCATCCTCAACCTGGTCGCCTTTCAGATGCGCGTGGATGTAGTCTTCGGCCTTCTTGTGTCCTGGGCTGCCGAGTGGACGCGATCCGATCGCGACAAACTGTTTGAGGTAAGTCCAACAGCGCTGCGGATCGATCTTGAGCGCGCCGCTCATTGCGGCGTCGATCTGCTGCTGGGAAAGCCCGATTGCGGTATTGTCCGAGGCTGCGGGCGCGCTTTCCGTCTGCGCGGAGGTCGGCGTCTGGCTCTTGGCGTTGCTGCAAGCCATTAGCCCAACTGCAAACGTACAAAGCAGGATAAGTTTGATCGCGGCCATGACAGCAATTCCCAAAATAAAACCTGTGGCATAGCCGCCCTCGGCTGTGTTGTTTCAACTTCAAGACACAGCCGAGGGCGGCTGTGCCACCAGTGCTAAGTTTTCGCGCGCGCCTTTCGTCTGCTCGGGTGTACAAGATACGCTACCCCGATACTAATGATGTACAAGCCGATCATAGGCGCGGCAAACAGGCACATGTTCAGAATGTCGGTCGTGGGCGTCACGATCGCCGCAATCGTGAAGATCACCAGAATCGAATAGCGCAAATTTCGCCACAGCCATCCGGCAGTAACGATCCCCAGGAGCGCCAGAAAGAATACCAAAATGGGCAATTCAAATATGATGCCCATGCCAATAATCAGGGTGAGGAACAGGTCGGTGTATTCACCGATCGTGATCATCGGCTTGAATTGCGAGCTGTATCCGATCAGGAAGTCGAGCGCGGCGGGAAATGCCATCTTGTACGCGAAGAACCCGCCGGCGATGAAGAGGCCGACTGTCGCCGACATGAACGGCACCACATAGCCCTTCTCGTGGCGGTACAGGCCGGGCGAAATGAACAACCACACTTGGTACAGGACCAGCGGGGAAGCGACGAAGATGCCGCCGATCAGTCCCATTTTGAGATACATGTTGAACGGATCGGTGGGATTGGTGAAGACCAGCTGGGTATCGAGATGATGATTCTTGAGGGCGAACATGATCGGACGCTGCATCAGGTCATAGATCTGTTCGTGGTACCAGTAGCAGACGCAGAATCCGCCGAAGATGGAGAGCGCCGAGTAAATAATTCTCTTGCGCAGCTCTTCCAGATGTTCGAGCAACGACATGCCGGGAAGCTCTGCCCGGCTCACAACTTCCTCGCGCGCCCGCTCGGTTAAATCTTCGACGTCTCTAGCCATTTCCCGCCGAATCAGCCTTCGCGGCGGTGCGCCCGACTGTGTAGTCCGGTTCGGCTGCGGCAGCGGCCATGTCCGCAGTTGAGGCTGACATCACCTCTGGCTGCGCAGTGTCAGATGTGCTGCCCACGGTAAGCGACGCGGGTTGCGCGGTAACCGTATTGCTGAGCGAGATCGGAGCGATGGTGTTCTTGATGTCAGTTTCCAGCTCAAGCTTGCGGACCTCATCCTCAATTTGTGACTGGAATTCACGGCTGGCGCGCTTAAATTCAGACAAACCCTTGCCAATTTGCCGGCCGATCTCCGGCAACTTCTTCGGCCCAAAGAGGATCAGGGCCAGAACGAAGATGAACATCATTTCTGGAAAGCCCAAGTTCATAGGTCAATCATAACCGCGGTCTAGTAGCCCCGCAATTCAGCCGGATTACAGGATATCGAACCGATGGGGCCATCAGCTCATCCAGACAGACAAACGCAAAAGCCGACGCGGTTGCCGCGGATGAGACGCGGATAAACGCGGAGGAAGGAGGTTAATCCGACCAAAGCCGCCATTCAAACCCGCATCTCCCGTACTTATCGGCTTTTATCCGCGTCCCATCCGCGGCATCCGCGTCAGATTTTGCGGTTAAGGTTTTCTTCCAGCTCGCCCGGTGACGCGATCTCCGTATCCCAGAGCAGCTCCTCGGCATCCAAATCATGTTGGTGCGACGAAAAAGCTCGGAATTCCATGCAGAGAAGCTGGAAGACCGATGCTATACTCAACCAAATACTGGCTTCCGGCCGATTTTCATCCCCGCGGGCCTCATTTTGAGGTTTGCGGCGGCCCTGAGATACCGTCCGGCGCTTAAGGACGTCCAAACAGCATGGCGCGTAGCTCCCGTCGCTCTCTCTTCCTGGTTTTCTTTCTTCTTCTTCTCTGCGGTTTCATGGGTGCCGTATTCGGGCAGCGGGCAGCTGCCGTCGAGGGCTCCAGTGACGGTGAAATCCGCGACAACCTGCGTGAATTCGCTCAGGTTTACGATCTGGTCGAGAAGAATTACGCTGAACCGGTGAACCCGGATAAGGCGATCTATAACGGCGCCATTCCGGGCATGCTGCGGGTGCTGGATCCCCACTCCAACTTCTTCGATCCTAAGCAGTACGCCCTGTTGCGCGAAGATCAGCGCGGCAAGTACTACGGCGTGGGAATGTCGGTAGGTCCTCGAAACAATAAAGTCATCGTCATTGCTCCCTTTGTGGGCACTCCGGCGTACAAAGCTGGGATCCGTCCCGGCGACATAATCGCTGCCGTCGATGGCAAGCCCACTGACAACATGACCACCAGCGATGTTGCCGATCTTCTGAAAGGCGCGAAAGGCACGACGGTCCACATCACCATCGTCCGCGAAGGCGCTGAGAAGCCGCTGGAATTTACCGTCGTGCGCGACGAGATCCCGCGTTACAGCGTCGATCTAGCATTCCAAATCAAGCCGGGTATCGGCTACATGCACGTGAACGGCTTTACCGAGACCACTGAACATGAAGTCGGACAAGCTCTTGAGACCTTCCAGTCGCAAGGCGAGCTCAAGGGACTGATCCTCGACCTGCGCCAGAATCCCGGAGGCCTGCTGAGTGAAGGCGTCGGCGTGGCCGACAAATTTCTCCACAAAGGGCAGGTCATAGTTTCCCATCACGGCAGAAATTCTCCGGAGAAGGTTTATCGCGCAGCGCACGGCAACGGCGGCAAGGACTATCCGTTGGTAGTGCTCGTGAATCGCGGGACCGCATCGGCTGCAGAGATCGTGAGCGGAGCTATTCAGGATCATGATCGGGGCCTCGTCGTTGGCGAGAGCACCTTCGGTAAAGGTCTGGTACAGACCGTGTACCCACTTTCCGAGAACACGGGATTGGCGCTGACCACAGCCAAGTACTACACACCCAGTGGACGGCTGATCCAGCGTGACTACAACGGCGTATCTCTCTACGACTACTACTACAATCACGACGATCAGCAGGCATCTACCGCGGGCAAAGAAATAAAGCTCACGGATAGTGGCCGCACTGTTTACGGCGGTGGTGGCATCACTCCGGACGTGAAGATCGCCACTCCGAAAGCAACTCGCTTCCAGGATGACTTGCTGCAGCATTACGCCTTTTTTAACTTCAGCAAGCACTACCTGCTCACTCGGCACATCGGCAAAGATTTCCAGGTAAACGATGCAGTCCTTCAGGACTTCCGCAAGTTCCTTAATGACGAAAAGATCACTTACAACGAAGCCGACTTGGTAGCGTCACAAGATTGGGTGACTTCGCACATCAAAGCCGAACTGTTCGTCTCTGAATTCGGCCAGCAGGAAGGGTTGAAAGTGCAAGCGGAAACCGATCCGCAGGTGCTGAAGGCTCTGGACTTGCTGCCCCAAGCCAAAGAACTGGCCGACAATGCGAAGCACATAATCTCGGAGCGCGCGAGCGCCAGAGCGTCAGCAGCGGCTTCGGGCGTGGCGGCGAACCAACCGCAGTAACTGCACGGAGCTCCCGGCTAGGACGACGATGAACTCGTTTGCTGGGCTTGCCTCGGATGAACGCAACCGGCTTCGCGCATTCGGGTCATTAGCGGACAACTTTGTAGATAGCCGCGCGAGGCTGACCTTCCACTCGAATCTCAGCTACAGACGACAGTCTCTCGGAGTGTGCGGCTACCGAGGCTGAAACTGGATCTCCATCGCACGCGACAATGTAATCCGCCACTCCAGCGGGAGATTGTAAGGCACCATCCCATACAACGAAGGTTCCTTCGTTGATCGTCCGTCTGAGAGGAACTGCGGCCAACTCGAAGGCTCCGGAATGGTCCCCAGTGTAGGCCAAAATCTTGGATTCGCTAGGTAATGAGGCTAGAACCACGGCCAGGCGGCGATCCAATTCCAGCCGAGCATGCCCATTCGTGCGCACCTCCCGCAGACATATAGGAGTGGCTCGCCACACCGAGAAGTAGCAAGCTGCCGTCACAAACACGATCAGACATGAAATGAGAAACTCTGGGCGGCGCGAGCGCCACAAGTTACGCAAGAGAACAGTTGAGAGGCCGACTCCCGCAGCGATTGCCGGTAGTAATTCGAGACCGTAACGCACGTTGTAGTACGAGAACGGCCACCAGGCCGGAATGAAAATCGGCACCGACCCGTACGCAATCGATAGCGCATAGAACAACAATGGTGACCACAGCAGAACAATTGGCAGCCAATCTCGGCGTAACCCAAGCACGACGCTAACCAGTGCGGCGAGCACAAAGAGCAGCTTGGCAATCACCGATTCTCCAAGGTTCACTTGGGCGGCTTTGAGGAAGTACACGCTGGCAGTGAAGGGATTTCGTTCGCCTGGATACGGAGCTGCTCCCGTATTTGCACTGCGTTGCGCGATCGCCCTGGGCGAATAGGGTCCATTCGCAAAATCGAACGCGTTTCCCTTTGCGCCAAAGCTGTAGGCGAGCCACAAGCCTGGAGCCAGTGCGGTAAGCAATACTGCGTTGCGTACTGATTTGCGCAGTGCTGCAGCATGTACCTCAGACATGCGCCGCATCGCCTGCACAGCGCTGGGCATGACGGCCATCCAGCAGACGAAAGCTAGAAACCATCCGTCGTAGCGGGTAAAGAGTGCTGCGGCGAGCGCAATTGCCCCCTTCTCCAGCCACGCGCATCTCCCGACTTCACCCTGGCGCAGCGACCGCCAAGCCTCCACAAAGAACACTGCTGACCAGACGAAGCACGCGAGATACAGCGGTTCATTGAGGGCGGTAGTTTGCAAGTAAAGAAGATTGGGATTGGCCGCGAATATGAGAGTTCCGGTCCACGCAGCGATGCGAGACCATCGCGACAGCAACCGAAAGAGACCAAGTCCGGCGACAACGTAGGAAATGACCGACACGATCGAGCCGCCGAGTCCCGACTGCCACATCCGCCCGCTGATCACGAAAGGAATAGTGAGCAAGTGCGGTAACGGCAGCCACACCGTACCTAATTGCGAGGGACCCGGAGTACGCGAGTCAAAAACTCGCCGAGCTATGTTGATGTGGGCGACGGCGTCGCCGGAGAGAAGGATTTGGTTGCGACGGTAGAAGAACCAAAGTGCTGCGGTGCCTGCGAGGGTAAGCAGAGCGGCTAGGAAGCAATAATCTGAGGTGGTTGCTTTTATGGGTGCAGACGGTTTTGTGGCACAGCCGCCCTCGGCTGTGATTGCTTCCCGCTCCATAGCCGGGAGCGGCTGTGCCACAGTTCCTGATTTGGGAATCAGCTCGCCAGCCTTATCCGATGTGCGTAAGCTCACGGAACACCTGGTAGCGCGCGTCGATCTCCTCGCGGGTAAGCGATTGCAGCCGCTCAGTGCCGAAGCGCTCCACGGCGAAGGATCCCATCACGCTACCGTAGAACATCGCACGTTTGAAGACTTCACGGTCCACTTTCTTTTGCGACGCAATGTAGCCCATGAAGCCTCCGGCAAACGAGTCTCCCGCGCCGGTTGGATCGCGCACCTCTTCCAGGGGTAATGCAGGAGCACGGAACGGATGTTTTCCGCCTCCAAATTCGCCTTCCTTGAAGAAAACCGTGGCGCCGTATTCGCCGTGCTTAATGACGAGTGCCCGCGGTCCCATGCGGAGGATTTTGCTTGCCGCGCGCGGGACACTTGTCTCTTGCGCGATCAGCTTGGCCTCATTGTCGTTGATCAACAGGACGTCGACGCCCTTTAGCGTCTGGAGTAGGTTCTCACGATGGCGTGGATCGGTGATCCAGTAATTCATGGTATCGCCGCCAACCAGCTTTACGCGGCCATCCATCTGCCGCCGAACATTGCTCTGAAGCACAGGATCGATGTTGGCCAAGAACAGATACTCAGAATCGAGATATGTTGCGGGAACCTGCGGATTGAAGTCCTGGAAGACGTTCAACTGTGTCTCCAGGGTTTTTGCTTCGTTCAGATTTGCGCCGTATTCTCCTCGCCAGAAGAAGCTTTTGCCCTTGCTGTGTTCGATTCCGCGAGTATCAATCTTGTGCGCGCGCAGAACATCTTCGTCCTGCTTGCTGAAGTCTTCCCCAACCACAGCCACTACGCGCACGTTAGTGAAATAACTCGCGGACAGCGCGAAATAGGTGGCAGCGCCCCCCAGGCAGCGATCCACCTGGCCCGATGGGCTTTTGATTCCGTCATATGCGACCGACCCAACGACCACAACGGACATTAGGCTTTCGCCTCCTCCGTCTTGAGATACTTGTCGAGAAGCAGGCTTAGCTTACGCCGGGTCTCCGCGGGAATCTTTGATCGATCAGTCATCATTGCGTATTCGAGCGCGGATCCACACTTGCAGGAACGCTGTTTCGGCATGTCGGCAACTGTCTGGCGCACGACTCTGCACGCATTCTCCGCGTTCTTATTGAGGTACGAGATTACAGTTTCGACGGTGACCGCATCGTGCTCGGGATGCCAGCAGTCATAATCTGTGACCATGGCCACGGTTGCATAGCAGATCTCCGCTTCGCGCGCGAGTTTGGCTTCCTGAAGATTGGTCATGCCGATAACGTCCATCCCCCAACTGCGGTAGAGATTGGATTCCGCGCGCGTCGAGAACTGCGGCCCCTCAATACAGATGTACGTGCCACCCTGCTTTCCCGTGACGCCGGCTTTGTTACATGCTTTGGCCGCAGCTTTGGCGACTTCCGGGCAGACGGGATCGGCCAACGCTACGTGCCCGACTAATCCATCGCCGAAAAATGTCGAGACGCGCTGCCGCGTGCGGTCAAAAAACTGGTCTGGAATCACAAAATCCATCGGCTTGTGCTCTTCTCTGAGCGAGCCCACGGCGGAGACCGAAACGATGCGTTCCACCCCGAGTTGCTTCATGCCAAGGATATTGGCGCGAAAGTTCAACTCGGAAGGCATGATGCGATGGCCGCGTCCATGACGCGCAAGAAAGGCGACCTTGCGCCCTTCGAGGGTACCGAGGATGTACGCGTCTGAGGGAGAACCGAAGGGGGTCTCTAATTTCTCTTGACGAACATCGGAGAGGCCAGGCATGGAATACAGTCCACTCCCTCCGATAATTCCGATTTCAGCTTTTTGCAATTACACAGCTCCGGTGAGAATTGGGTGGGTTACGGAAAATTATACCGAAGTCAATGGACCACTCACGGGGACCCACGCGGATGGGGCTTTCACACAAACTTGACAATCACTACATGCTGAGAACCTGGATACCAGAGCTCCATACCAGTTCAGCTTTCGTTCTTATCGAGCCTTCAAGAGGTCCACGAGTCGGTGCGCCAGCATGCGGTCCAACGCTTCCTGGATGACCGCGGAGGTCCGCCACGGAGACGTGAGTGAGCGCTTCTGCACCTGCACTGAGTTCACCGGATTAGCCGAAAGAATCTGCCATCGCAACTTAGAGCTGGTAGCAGCATTAAACCCTTCGCTGATCAGCACTCCTGCTCCGTCCACTCTTTGGATCCAAACAAGCCCTTCATTTGTGTTGAATGCCGATACTTTATGTACATCGCAGTCTTCGCCGGCGCCGCAATTGACCTCGCTGGCGACAATTGGAGTCACGTTGGAATAACGCTTGGACAGGTAGTCGGCGTAAATCTTCGCAAACTCATTCGCAGCTTCCTGAGAAGTCCATCGCGACAGATAAATCAGGCCAATCCGCGCCGTTCCTATCATATTCGCATTTTTGTTGCTGGCGGCATAGTATGCGCCGCCTCGCCAAGCTTCGGCCATGTTTTCTGCTGTGTTCTTGTCAGCGTACTGTTCGACCAAAATTCGCGTATCGAGTTGACCGATAGAACCGACATCGTACTTCTCGTAATCAGCGCCAAGTTCCTTCCTGAGATCCGGAAGCACGAGCCACTGCACTGGGCGGTTGCGCAAGTATGCAGTGACGTTGATCACCTCATGTGTATCTTGTGGAGGTCGGCGAAAGGTTCCTGTAAATGCAGCGTCCTTGTCCTTCTGAAGCAACGCCGCTTCGAAGGTGAGGCCATCGCCGTACGGAAATACGAGCGATTCGCGAATCATGAGCGGGGCCTTTTGCAGAAGCGGAAACTCACTGTTTGACGTCATCGCTTTCTGCATCATCTCCGCGACCTGGGGAGCCTCCGCCAAGGTGCGGCCTGAGTCCCGCAGCATGTAGTCGACCAACGTCACCATGCCCTGGCCTTCAGCAACAGCGCTGCGCGCAGTGGATGCCTCATCTTCGTCGAAAGTAAATTCTTCTTTGTCCCTCCCCTTTGCGGCTTTCGGGCTCTCCCACGTCTTCAAGTCGAAATTTTGGTCCTGAAGCGCATGCGTAAGTTCGTGCGCAAGCACAGGCTTCTGAGCGTCCGCCGAAAGCCAGTCGAGGAGGTACATCTTCTTTGACTTGACGTCGTAATATCCTGCTACCTGCTCTTGAAGGAGTTGAACCAGGAATTTATGCAGATCGAAGTCGCGTGGCAGGAGACCAAATTTTTTGAGGACTACCTCGGACCGCTCCAGCCGTTTAGCATCTTCGTCCTCATTCATTTTTTCGTTGACATACTTTGCAACCTGGTCGCGGCTTGCCAGTTCGCCCTTTACGTTGTGTTTGATGGCGTAGCCGGTATCTTTGCTGAGCCAGTTCAAGGTTTCGTCGATGGAAGCGAAAAGCCGCTCAGCTTCTGCGGGACTAATCTTCTTCTCCGCGGGACCCGCAGCAGGCTGGACCTGAATACCGATATCCCCTGAGGTTGCTGGCTGCTTTTGCTGCGCTGCCGGCTGCTTGGACGTGGCAGGCGCGGAGGGTGCCTGAGAGAATCCGGGCGTCTGTGCACTTAGAACTGTGCAGACACTTAGGGCCATGCGAAAAAAGAGGCGGCATGCCCTATTTCGGTCGGGCATTCTCAACTCAAGGCCAAAGACATGAACCATACGATAGTTGGATAATACTTGTATGCAGCACACGGTCGCTAGCGGACGCTCTGAGCTGGACTTGTTTTATGGCGCAAAGTGAACTAAAGCAGCGTGCCGGCGAGTACTTCCGGCGCGCCTATGAGCACCAGCAAAAAGGTGAGTACGAGGAAGCAATCGAGCTCTATTCGCACTCCATTGAGGCCTTTCCTACGGCTGAGGCTTACACCTTTCGGGGCTGGGCATATTCCTACCAGCGCAACTACACGCAGGCCATCGCCGATTGCAAGAAGGCCCTCAAAATTGATCCCGAGTTCGGCAATCCATATAACGACATTGGCGCCTATCTGATCGAGCAAAATCAGTGGGACGCAGCTATTCCGTGGTTCGTGAAGGCCTTGGCTGCTCCGAGGTATGACGCTTACTGTTTCCCGCACTTCAATCTAGGACGCGTCTATGAACAGCGGCGAGATTGGGGCAAGGCGCGAGAACACTACTCGCGAGCGCTACAGCTCAACCCGCGGTACGGGTTGGCCTATCGCGCATTGAGAAAACTCCAGGGAATGTGGAATTAATAGTTGCTGCCGGCGTTGCTCAGGACCCAACTCTTCTTGCAATCCATTCTCCCGACTCCCTCGTTCCCAGGCTCCCCCCGATGTCTTCGGTTGTTTTGTTTTGCCGCACGGCCTCGAGCACTGCATCGTTGATGCTGCGCGATTCTGCGGAGAATCCCAAGTGCTCGAGCATCATCGCGGCGGTACAAATTGCGCCAATGGGATTGGCGATGTTCTTTCCCGCAAACGGTGGAGCTGAGCCGTGAACCGGTTCGAACATGGAGGTCTTGCCTGGATGAATGTTGCCGCTTGCCGCCATGCCTAGCCCACCCTGAAGCGCAGAGGCAAGATCAGTAACGATGTCGCCGAACATGTTGTTGGTCACGATCACGTCGAATTGTTTGGGATCGAGCACCATGTGCATGCATAACGCGTCTACGTACATGTGTTGCGGCTGAATGTCGCTGTATTCGCCCGCAACTTGCTTGAACACGCGTTGCCACAAGCCGTGCGCGTAGGTCATCACATTAGATTTGTCCGCCATCAATACTTTATTGCGGGAGTTGTTGCGAGCATATTCAAAGGCAAAACGAATGACTCGTTCGACGCCTTTGCGCGTATTCAGATCCTCCTGAATCGCAACTTCGTCGGGAGTTCCCTGCTTAAAAACTCCGCCAACATCGACATAAGCCCCTTCGGTGTTCTCGCGAACGACAACGAAGTCAATGTCCTTGGCGGCAACTCGTTTTAGGGGGCACAGCGAATCATCCAGACACTTTACCGGACGGACATTCGCGTACAGGTCCATTTTGAAACGCATGCCAAGCAGGATTTCTTTGGCATGGATGTTCGAGGACACTCGCGGATCCCCGAGCGCGCCGACGAAGATGGCATCGAAGTCCCGCGACAGCATGGCGAAGCCGTCCGGCGGAATGGTAGTTCCGTCTTCAAGATAGCGATCCGCTGACCAATCAAACTCGGTGAACGCGACGTCCGCTCCGCTTGCTTTTATGACGTTCACCGCCTGCGCAATGACTTCCTTGCCGATTCCGTCTCCGGGCACGACGGCTATCCGCTTCTTCGGTGGATTATTCACGTCAAGAAAGTAACAGAAGATTGCTTCGCCATGGAGGTACGGAGCCACGGAGAGAAGGAAGGCTAACTGCAAAGCAGCAGGGACCAAGTATTGGGTTGAGTTTCCCCGACTGTTCTCGGTTGAAAACCAGCAGCTATAATCAAAGGTTCGCCTATGCCAAAAACTCCTCTCTACGACGTGTTGGCACGCTCGGGCGCCCAAATGGGTGAGTACAGCGGTGTCGAGACTGCGAGGTCCTTTGGCGAAGTGACGCGGGAATTTCGTGAGTTAGCGTTTCGTGAGTTAGCGTCAGGTTGTGCTGTCTATGACTTGGGTTGGCGAGCGAAGGTTGCGGTCAAAGGCGAAGATCGGGTGCGCTGGTTGAATGGCATGGTCACCAACAACATCAAGGAACTCCCACTGAATCAGGGTAACTACAGTTTCATTTTGAATCCGCAAGGACGAATTCTTGGCGACCTTTACACATACAATCGCGGCGACTATCTGCTCATCGATACGGAACGTTCGCAGCTCGAAAACCTACTGAAGTTGTTCAACCACTTCATCATCATGGATGACGTCGAAGTCTTCGATAAGAGTGCCGAGCTGACGGCAGTCGGGATTCAAGGACCGAATGCGGGCAAGATTTTAGAACAGACAGCCATTCACGATCCGGGTCTTAAATCGATGCAGCTGGCCGATATCACCTGGAATGGTATTAACGTCACTCTCACCCGCATGGCCAGCGATGAATTTGTGACCTACGAGTTATGGATTGCCACGAATGTTGTGGCGCAGCTTTGGAACGCCCTGATCGACGCTGGCGCTCTCCCCGTAGGAAGCGAAGCGCTGGAGAAGTTCAGGATCATGATCGGATTTCCCAAATATGGAACTGATATCCGCGAGCGCGATCTTCCCCAGGAAACAGAGCAGGATCACGCTCTTAACTTCACCAAAGGCTGCTACATCGGGCAGGAGATCGTAGAACGCATTCGTTCGCGCGGCGCTGTGCATCGAACCTTTCGTGGGTTTTTGCTCAATGGAGATTTACCAGGACGGGGCTCGAAACTGGAGGTGGACGGCAAGGACGTTGGCGAGATTACAAGCGTCAGCCGCATACCGGCGCAAAATGGCGAGCACGCCGTTGCCTTGGGATACATTCGCCGTGAAGTCCTGGAACGCGGCGCAAGAATTACTTATCCGGGCGGTGAGGCGAAGCCGTCAGAGCTTCCATTCTCGCTCGCTTCTTAAGACCTATGGCAGAAAAGAAACCTGATTTCGTAGTAAGCGATCGCCGAAAGTTTACCGACGAAGGCGAGCTTCGCACCCATGAGCGTGAGGAGTCTTCTGTAAGACCTCAGCAGCCTGCTCCGATTTCACAGCCAGCTACTGAGGAAAATGATCCCATGCCTCCGCCTCCTTCCAGTGCGGAGCAGGAGGCCCAACACCAGGAGTATCGCGCGTCCGGCAGGAAGCTCGACGACTTGCTCACGGAACGTGGCCACGGCAAAGCCGAAGACTTCGAAATGACATTCGAGCGCCTCGTGCAGTCGCTTTACGTCACGACAATGCTGCAACTGGGCATGATGCATCGCGAGGGCGAGAACCCGCAGCCGGACATCGTCGGCGCACGGCAGACTATCGACACATTGGGAGTGCTGAGGGACAAAACGAAGGGGAATCTCACTTCCAAAGAAGAAGGCCTGCTGCAGAACGTCCTTTTCGAATTACGAATGGCCTTTCTTGAAATCACAAACGCGATTACCCGTGCTCCCGGCCCGGGGAGCGGTAAACCGATCGCAAAATGAATGCCACGATCACGGTCCTCGGCAGCGGGACCTCCATGGGCGTGCCTACCATCGGCTGCGATTGCAAAGTCTGTACGTCGCAAGATGCGCGCGACCGGCGCACGCGTCCATCAGTGCTGATTCAATTCGGGGGATATTCGGTCCTGATAGACAGTACTCCCGACTTTCGTGAGCAGGCTTTGCGGGAAAACATTAAACGCTTGGACGCGGTCTTGTACACGCACGCGCATGCCGATCACATCCTTGGCTTGGACGATCTTCGCCCACTCACATTCAAGCGCGAGCACAAGTTGCCGATCTATGCCGATGATCCGACCGCCAGGATTATTGAGCGCATGTTCGCTTACGTTTTTGATCCGGAGTCGACTTATTCGACGCGTCCACAAGTAACGCTACATCGATTGAATGGGGCTCTAAATCTATTTGGCGCAAAGTTCCAGCCGCTCAAGGTAATGCACGGGGATACCGAGATCACAGCATACCGTTTTGGGACTGCGGCATATCTAACCGACTTCAGCACTATTCCGGGGCCCACAATCGAGGCGCTTAGCGGCCTCGACGTTCTTTTCCTTGACGCGCTGCGGCGACGCCCTCATCCCACGCACTCCTCACTGGATGAGTCGCTGAAGATTGTGCAAAGGTTGAATCCGAAACGCGCCTTTTTCGTTCATATGTCGCACGATCTCGGACATGAGGAGACTAATCGTTCGCTTCCGGAAAATGTTCGGCTCGCGCACGACGGACTGAAGCTGGAGTTCGAAATCTAGCGATGCTTGTCTTCCGCGATCTGAAGGAACTGCCCCCAGATTGGGGAGCTACCGTGGTCAGCATCGGCAATTTCGATGGCGTGCATCGCGCCCATCAGCACGTCCTCAGCAAGGTAGCGGAAAGCGCCCGCGAGCTCAGGGCCAAATCCATGGCCATGACATTCGACCCGCATCCTTTGCGCGTGCTTCGGCCAGAGGGCGCGCCATTGTTAATCACACCACTGTCGGAAAAGATCGGAGCTCTTGCTTCAACCGGGATCGACGCTGTCCTGGTTCTTCCATTTGATAACCAATTCGCATCGATGTCTCCACAAGATTTCGCGCGAAAGATTGTTGCCGACGGACTTCACGCGAATGAGGTCCACGAGGGAGCGAATTTTCGTTTTGGCAATCGCGCGGAAGGCGATTGCGAAACGCTGAAACAACTTGGCCAAGAATTTGGGTTTCGCGTCGTCGTCTATCCCGAGATGCGCGTGCGTGGCGAATCGGTTTCTAGCAGCCGGATACGTCAGCTTTTGCTCGAGGGCAACGTCAGCCGAGCACGGCATCTGCTTGGTCGAGCTTTCTTAATCTCTGGAGTTCCTGCCAAAGGACGCGGCTATGGTACGCGCTACACAGTACCGACGATTAATCTCGCGCCTTACTCCGAGCTGACGCCCCGGAATGGCGTCTATGTCACGTGTACCCGAGTCGCGAACGAGAGCTTCGAGTCTGTCACCAATGTCGGCATGCGGCCAACTTTTGGCGGTACAGCCTTCGCTATCGAGACACACCTGCTTAACTTCCACCCCATTCCACTTGATGAGAGCACTCAAATTGAAATTAGTTTCCTGAAATGGTTGCGGCCAGAAGTGAGGTGGGCCAACGCTGAAGCCTTGAAAGAGCAGATCGGAAAGGACGTAACGGAAGCGAAGCGTCTGTTCTCTCTTGCTGGGGGCAAACCACGGGAATTGCGAAGCACCTAAACCGTTCTCCGGGTTGTCTCCGTTTGCAAGTTGACCTCCTCCATCTTCCCTCACACCTCCAACTCCTGTATCGTCGTGGAACCTCACTCACCGCATGGGACTCAACGCTCTCGACCTCACGTTATTAGCGGTTTACCTGCTCGGCATCACGCTGTTCGGCATCCACTTTCGGTCGGCGGATCGGTCTCTCAAGAGCTATTTCCTCGCCGATCGCAATATCCCCTGGTGGGCAATCTCGTTGTCAATTGTCTCGGCGGAAACCAGCACTCTGACCGTCATTAGCATTCCCGGCCTCGCTTACGATCGGGACTTCGGCTTTCTGCAGCTCGTGATGGGTTACCTGGTTGCCCGCGTGGTGATCTGCCTCATCTTCATTCCACAATATTTCCGCGGCGAGTTTTACACCGCCTACCAACTTATCGACCAACGCTTCGGACGCCGTTTGCACCGATTCACCGCTGGACTATTTCTTGCAACGCGTGCAGCGGCTGAAGGTGTGCGGGTTTGGGCGATATCGATTGTCGTCGCCATCGCGCTCAGCGGCATCTTTGCCCGTTTTGGGCTTACGCCGGAGAGCCGCGACATTCTCTCGGTCGCAATCATTACATTCCTGACACTGATCTACACATTCGAAGGCGGCATGTCCGCGGTTGTGTGGACCGACGTCGTGCAGATGACCATTTATGTCGCGGGTACCGTGGTCGGCTTCTTCACGATTTTGCATCTTGTGCCCGGCGGATGGAGTAGCGTTCAGCAGATCTCTGGACCTGCAGGCAAGTTCCGCATCTTCGATTTCAGCTTCAATCCTGCAAACAGCTATAGCTTCTGGGCAGGGATCATAGGTGGGACTTTCCTCACCACATCGACGCATGGAACCGATCAGTTGATGGTGCAACGCCTGCTCGCGGCGAAGAATCAAGGACAAGCAAACCTGGCGCTGCTCTCGAGTGGAGTCTTTATTCTGATTCAATTCGGACTCTTCCTGCTGGTCGGCGCTTCGCTTTTTGCTTTCTACAAGCTATTTCCGCCGCTGACCGCCTTTGCAAGCTCTGATCGCATTTTCCCCACGTTTGTTGTCAACCGCATGCCCCATGGGATCTCGGGGCTGCTGATTGCTGCCATTCTTGCTGCGGCGATGTCGAACTTGAGCGCAGCTCTCAATTCCCTTTCATCCACCACTGTTGTGGACTTCTACTTGCGTCGGCGTCCTGAAGCAACCGAGCGACGCCGCGTCGCAGTTTCCCGATTTGCAACAGTGCTGTGGGGAATCGTGCTGTTCGGATTGGCATTGCTGTCCCGACACGGCGGCCGGGTAGTCGAGATCGGATTGACCATCATCTCGGTTGCGTACGGTTCTCTGCTGGGCGTGTTCCTGCTCGGAATTCTCACACGTCGCGCGACCGAGGGCGGCGCTATCGCCGGCATGGCTTGCGGGCTTGCCATCAATCTCTACCTTTGGTTGGGCGCGGATCAGTTCGCGACTTTGACAGGATTTCGCATTGCCTACACTTGGCTGGTCGCGATTGGCACAATCGTGACGTTCGCTGTTGGATACGGCGTCAGCCTGTTCAGTTCTCCTCTGCCGGAGCGGGAGCATGCATAAAATGGCTATTGGAACGCGAGGGGCGCTGCTTCCCCGCGCGCTCGGCCTACGCCACGCAATCGCCATCGTAGTGGGGACAATTATCGGCAGTGGCATCTTTCTCGTTCCAAAAGAGATGATGCAGGCCGTTGGCTCGGCCAAGCTGGTTTACCTCGCGTGGATTGTCGGTGGCATCCTCTCCATCTTTGGTGCGCTCACCTATGCTGAGCTTGGCGCGCTTAAGCCACAGGCGGGTGGAGAATATGTTTACGTCCGCGACGGGTATGGTCCTCTTGCCGGCTTCCTATATGCCTGGACATGGTTCGTAATCGCCAAGCCGGCTTCGATCGCGACCATCACTATCGGACTGATGCGGATTCTTGGCACTTTCCATGCATTCAACTTTCTGAGCAACAATGCGCTCGCCCGTCCGTTTGCAATTACATGGGCACAGGTCGGCGCGATTCTCGCCACCATTGCGATCTCAGGTCTGAACTACATCGGAGTTCGCAGAGCCGGAGAGTTCCAATATTTCTTCACCTGGCTCAAGGTGCTGATGATAGCGGCTATCGTCGGCGTGGCATTCAGCTTTGGTGGCGGAACTTTCCATAACTTCTCGACTTCTTTCTCGGGAGCGACGGGCGGAATGAGCGGCTTCATGGTCGCGCTTGTAGCGGCGCTCTGGGCATATGACGGCTGGAACGATCTCAATATGGTGAGCGAGGAGATTGAGCATCCGGAGCGCAACATCCCGCTCGCGTTGATCGTCGGCGTGCTTCTGGTTGCGGGCTTGTATATGGCGACAAATGCTGCCGTGCAGTATGTGCTGCCCGCAATGCAGGTGGCTGCTTCCGATCGTCCCGCTTCTGATGCCACGCGATTGGCCATTGGAGCGGTAGGCGCCATGATCGTTTCAGCCGGCATGGCTTTGTCGATGCTTGTCGGTTTGAACGGCACTGTAATGAGCGGAGGAAGAGTCCCTTTTGCTGTCGCACGCGATGGGTACTTCTTTCGCGCCCTGGCCGAAGTTCAGCCGCGATTTCTCACACCGGGCAATGCTCTGGTCGTGCAAGCAGTGTTGTCTTGCATTCTTTTGCTTGTGGTTTCGCGTTTCCAGCAACTGTTCTCCATCGCAATCTTTGCCGAGTGGCTCTTCTACATGATCGCGGCAAGCACAATCTTCATCTTTCGCCGGCGGCTGCCAAATGCGCCTCGCGCTTATCGGGCCTGGGGATATCCAGTGGTTCCTGCGATCTTCATCGCCGCAGCGGCACTTTTGCTCTACTCAACGTTTACTGAGAATTTGAAGCGATCGCTTGTGGGAAGCGCAGTGATTCTGGCGGGAATACCAGTGTTTCTTTATTTCAACTCAAGACTAAAAGCATCAGGAGATTGAGTCTTTGCAGCAGTGATACTGAACCGCAATCCAGCGAAACTTGCTGGCGCTCCTAGTTGTTTCCGGCCGAATAGTATTTGCCGATAATTACACCGACTTCGACGGCGGAATCCGGCCCAAGATCATCAAAAGCGAAACCTATTCCTTTGTCTTCGGTGTACCGGACGTCACAATTGATATTGCGTTCGATACCCTCGCTCGGCACCATGATGCGCAGTACGACAATCTGGCCTGCACGATAGACCTTCGGATCACATTCACAGAACATTCCTCCCTGGCCGATCACACGCAGCGGGCCCAAGCGCTTGCCCGCCGCAGTTTCGAGATATGCAGCACCGTCGGGAAGGTTGACCCGTTCATACTTTCTCTTTTCCGCTTTATCCATTGGTCTCCTTCATTGGACCATATCGGGAAACGGCTGCACTGGATCGACGTCGACGGGCACACTACGCGCCTCCGCCAGGCTCGCCTTCAGTTCGCCTGGCATCACATCATACTTCTGAAACCATGCAGCGGCGCGAGCGCGATCTCCAGTGGCCTCCTGCTCCAGCAACTCTTTGGCAAGTGCCGCGATGGTTGTTGGCATTTTCGCGTAATCGATGACATAGAGCCCGGAAGCATCGCGTGTGACTGCTTTCTGCTCGCTCAGATAATTGAATTCCATCATCTCGGCGCGACCATGAGCTTCGCCTACCCCAAAGCGCACCGTGCGAAAAATGCCGGCAACGTACGAAGCATAGTATTCCTGCTCGCGCTCCTTGGGCAGCACACCCTTGTCCATGAGGAATTTCAATCCAAACATTCCCACTACGTCGGCCTTGGCCTCTTCGAGCCCGGGAAACACATCAGCCAGCGCCTCACGAATGTCTTTCTTGCCATCGGATGTTCGGGAGTATGCGGGTCCGAGGCCATGGCATATTTCATGCATCACTGTTGAGGCCATATATCCATCGGCACTTGCCTGCGCAGCCTGTGCGGGATTCATGATGTGTTTGGCAAGAGGAAGAATTACGTAATTGACGCGCGCACCCATGTAGTCCTTGAAGAAAATTTTCTTCGTGCCCTTTTGCTCATGAATGCGCGCGTCGTTGGGCAAATTGTCAGCTACGGCCTGATAGCCGTGGCGCAGGTCGCCTCCGCGAAACGGCGTGTCCATAACCTCCATCGGCGAGGGCTGTCCTGCTTTGGACGGACGGTCTTCCGCGGCGAGCGGCAGCGCGTCCTGAAGCTCGGGCACGTGTTGCTGGTACGTCGCCAGCTTTGCGCTCTCGACCTCATTGCGAATCATCAGTGCGGCTCCATAGGACGTCTTCACCCCCAGAACGCCGTCGAGATACGTTTCATAAGGTGCGAGGATGACGTCGAACTTCGGATTTTGAAGATCAACCCACGCAAGATCGCTCTTGTAATAGTCATCGGAAAGGAAAGCATCGGCGCGGAGACGCAAGAACTCAGCAAAGGCCTTGTCCTCGCTGAGAGCGGCGGCCTCGCGGAGAGCTTTTGCGGCGGGAATCAGGAACTGACGATATGCCGTGTGATACGGGATAGCCTCCAGCCGGTCGCCGTTGCGACGAATCACGCTGTAGGAGCTGTATAGCTCATCCTTCTGCTCGGGATGGCTTGCGACGTACTTCTCCAGATCCTCGCGGGTGATTCCTTCAGGATAGAGTCCGCGGCCCGGCGGCATTGGCTGCTGGCCGACGAACGGTTTATTGTCATTGGTCAAATCGAAGCGACTGCCGTTGATCATCAGGAAGCGGCTCAACTGAATGTCGCGTGGATTCTTGGATTCTTCCAAGCTCTTGTAGAGATCCAGCCCTTCAGGATCGCTTTGGCGCCAAAAGATGTCGTCGAGATCGCGCGAAGCCTCCGCCAATTTGTCGATCATCTGCAGCTCGCGCGCCGAAAACTTCGATTTATTGAACGCAATTACCACCCGCTTGTACTTGGCGAGCCGCTCAGCCAAATCCGGGACCACATATTGAGGCTTCGCGAATCGAGAGGTCCCGTGATGCAGAGGCGTATGAGTCGTTTTTGTAGCGCTTTGTGCTAAGAGGAAGGAGGAAAGAGAAATCAGCAAGGTTGCTGAGAGCAGTCTGTAGAAGGCCACGCGCGAGATTCTAACAGGGCAAAAACCCCAAAAGTGTCACGGCGGACTCCACGCGGCGCAGTTCCGGATTCCCTGGTGCAGGGAATTTTTGCAGGTTTTTTTTTTTGGAAGGTGTTATTTCCTCAGATTCTGCCCAAGATCAAGAGACTTGCTTCCGCAGCAGGGAACGTGCAGAGATTTACGGGAATTTTCTGTTTAACCGCTTTCGATCGTGGGACTTACAACAGTTTTTCCGCCCTCCTCCGAGTCGGAGCAGGGAATTAGCAGGGAATTTGGGGCCTGACAGGGGAGTGCCTTTGTCCGAGGCTCCACGCCGGCTCTTCGACGAGGATATCCCTCATCGGAAGATCCGCAGGGAGATCAAAAGAGCACTCCAATCAAGTTGTGCCACACTGACTCTCCTAGTGAAATCTGATGACATAGCCAAATTTCTGCTAACATTTCCACAGCTCTCGCCGATTTCCCGCCCAAACCTCTCTATGGCTATAGCTGCCCCATCCTGCTACAACGCAGGTGCAATATCATGGGTTCATGCTCCAATATCCACAACATATTGTGTGCCTATGTTGACGATGGGAATCCGTAATCGTAAAGTGAGCTCAGTCGGAGCTCCCTGTCGCTGTAGGTGTGGGCTACGGAACCGACAGGTGTAACCATTTGAGTAACTACTCCAATGCGATCTCAAAACCCACGATCATGCCCAAGTTTGTGGGCTTGCGGAGTTCGATCCTTATAGTCCTCCCTTTCCCCTCTAAAGGAGAGCACAGTGCTTAAGCTCAAAAAGCTTCAGATCCTCGGCTTCAAATCCTTCTGCGACCGTACTGAACTCAAGTTTCACGGTGAAGGCATCGCAGCCATTGTGGGCCCAAACGGGTGCGGCAAATCCAATGTTTCCGATGCGATCTCCTGGGTTTTGGGAGAACAGTCTGCGCGCAGCCTGCGTGGTGCGCGCATGGAAGACGTGATCTTCGCCGGCACGCGTGACCGCAAAGCCACAGGCATGGCAGAGGTGTCACTGACTCTGATCGATCCAGAAGTGTTTGAGGGCGACCACGGCGGAGATCCCGAGATTGAAATCCAGGACGAGCTAGCTGGAGAAGACTGGGACGAAGCATCGTTACGCGCTACTGCTGCCGAACAAACCGTTCAAGCCGAGGAAGAGGCGCGACCCGGGCAGATTATCGACATCGACGGAAATGTAATCGCCGCAGCTGCAGAGGCTGAGGTCACCGAGGCGGATGCTTCCCATGCCGAACCTTCTGCTCCGGTAGAAGAACACGAAACCGAGCCGGACGTTGAGGCCGGCCAGGTTGCGACGGGCGAAGTTGTCCTGAAAATCCGCCGTCGCAAGTTCAAGTCGCAATTCCATGCCGGAGAGATCGTAGTTACGCGCCGCCTCTTCCGCTCAGGCGAGAGCGAATACCTGCTGAATGGGAAGCTGTGCCGTTTGCGCGACATCCAGGACATCTTCATGGGTACCGGTCTCGGTCCCGAGTCGTACGCGATTATCGAGCAGGGACGGATCGGGCAGATCCTCTCCAGCAAGCCTCACGACCGGCGCGCAATCATCGAAGAGGCCGCCGGTATTACCAAATTCAAGACCAAGAAGCGGCTGGCCGAGCTGCGCCTCGAACATGCACGCCAGAACCTCGCGCGCATCAACGACATCTTTGATGAAGTCACCCGGCAGATGAACTCCCTCAAGCGCCAAGCGGCAAAGGCTGAGCGCTATGCCAAGCTGCGCGACGAAATGCGCGAGAAGCTGCGAGTGGTACTAGCGAGCAAACTCGCACAGATGACGGAGGAGAACGCCGCATTAGAAGAGCAGGTGCAGGCGCTTACTGACGAAATCGGCGAACGCGGCGGCGCGCTGGAACAAATGGAGGCGGCACACAAATCCGCTGTAGACCGAGGCTACGCGATCGACGTGCAGGCGCGCTCGGTTCGCGAGCGACTCAGCGCCATCGACCTCGAGGCCGGCCGTGCTCATTCGCGCCGAAACAACAATGAGGAGCGTTGCTCGGAGTTCGTGGTGCGCGCAAATTCCAGCCACACCGAGCTGGACCGTACTCGTGTTCGCTTTCAGGAATTGTCGGCTGAGGAAGCGACGAACCGGGCGGTGCTTCAGTCCGCCGCAGCGGACGTCCAGCTAGCCGAAGAGCAGTATCGTTTCGAACACGAGCAAGCGGCGGAAGCCGGACAGCAACTCGCAAATCTCGAGCAGCAGCAAGAGCAGCGGCGCCGTGCCGTGTTTGAAGCAATGTCGGCGGCGACCAAAGTGCGTGGAGAGATCGGGCAAACCGAGGATCATCTGCGCACGCTCGCGGCCCAGCGTGCACAGCTAACTTCACAGACGGAAGCCGCGGCTGCGGAAGCTGAGGCTCTTGGCGGCCGACGAGGCCAAGTGACCATTGAATTTGAGTCCATTACCGAGACTGTGAGTGCTTTGTCATCGCGAATCGGTGAGCTGCGTTCCAATCTCGATGAGAAGCGCTCGATGGAGCTCGAGTGCAAGCGCCACCTCGACGGTTTGCGTTCAGAGCTGGCGACAAACTTGGGAAAGAGGGCTTCCCTCGAAGCTTTGCTCAAAGACCACGGATACTCCACAGAATCGGTAAAGCGGCTGCT
This sequence comes from Terriglobales bacterium, assembly GCA_045808065.1. GTDB lineage: Bacteria > Acidobacteriota > Terriglobia > Terriglobales > Acidobacteriaceae > Gp1-AA112. The sequence continues at coordinate 61,905 of JBJMGD010000035.1, forward strand.
GAAATCCAATTCGCTGGAAGGCGGACTCGCGCCCGCGGGCGTGCTTGCTGATTTCCTCGAGGTGGACGACCAGTACGAAACAGTGGTCGACGACTTTCTCCGCGATGAGCTGAATTACATCGTTGTGAAATCGTGGAATGCTGCAGAGGAAGGCATGCGTCTGCTTAAGACCGACGTTGACGGGCGGGCAACCTTCCTGGTGCATCCCAGCGATTCGCAGGCAAAATTCTCATTTCTGGTCGATGAGAGTACGCACCAGAAGCCCAGCCGCGATTCGATTGTGCCTCTTACCCGCTGCATTCGCGTACTAAACGGCTTCGGCAAATCTCTTGAGGTCATTCTGCCTAAATTGCGCAACGGGTACATCACGGCGGATTCGGGCGTGGCTCGGGAATTGGCGTTAGAGAATCCAGACGCGTTCTTCCTTTCTCCGTCGGGAGAAACGTTCCACAACGTCACGGTTACCGGAGGCAAGCAGCGGACAGAAGGTCCCTTGTCAATGAAGCGAGAGCTTCGCGACGTGAATCGCGCCGTCGAAATGCTCGAAGAGGCTTTGCAGCATGAAGAAGTGCGCGTAAAGACTTTGAGCCGCGAAGTTGCAGAACTCAGTGCTCTGCTCGAGCGCCTGCAAGACGAGCGCCGCGAAGCCGAGAAGACCGCCTACAGCTCAGGCGTTGCCCTGAAGCAGATGGAGAACGAACTAGCACGCACCGAGCAGCGGTTACACCAGTTCAGGCTGGAAATGGACCGGTTGCAACAGCAGCAATCCGGAAAGGACGAATTGCTGGCGTTTAAGCGTGAAGAATTAGAACGTCACGAAGTCCATCAGTGTGAACTCGAACTCGAATTGAGCCATGCGCAACAGACGTTGGCAGAGAATCGGGCGATGCGCGACATGGCCATGCAGCGAGCTGCGGAAGCGAAGGCCCGCTTGGCAGGACTTGAAGAGCGCCGGAGAGCAGCAGCCACTGCCCTCGAGCGCATCGATCGCATGGTGCAAGAGGTTAACTCTCGTATGCACGCGCTGGAATCGGAAATAGCGGGCGCTATTGCTGAGCAGCAGGAGCGCGAGCAAGAGAATGCCCGACTCGACGAGCTGATGATCACGTTACAAACCGAACATCAGGACTGCGAAGTGAAGGCCGCCGAACTTCACAAGGCTGCCGAGCAGATCCGGATGCTCAGCGTCGAGCTTGAGGCTGCATTACGAACCGCGCGACAGGAGCTTGAAGTCTCCCGCGAGCAGCGCAGCGAACTCTCGACGACCCTGGCAAGACTGCAGTCTGACATGCAGCACCTGTCCGAGACGTGCCTGCAAGAACTTTCGATCACCTCCGAAGCTTTGCTTGCCGATACAACGGTGGTACCGATCGCGAGAGAAGCACTGGTGCAGGAAGAAGAGCTTTATCGCGAAATGCGCACAAAGCTCGACAACATGGGCCCCGTGAACATGATGGCCCTTGAGGAGTACAAAGAGACCGCACAGCGCCACGAATTCCTTGAGGTTCAGCGCAAGGATCTGCTCGACTCCATCGAAAACACGCAGAACACGATCAAAGAGATCGACGAGTTTTCGAAACAGAAGTTCGATGAGGCTTTCGCCAAAATCAATGAGAATTTCCAGATCACCTTCCGGAAGCTCTTTGGTGGCGGACATGGCTTCATGAAGCTCACAGACGAGGAGAACTCGACGGAAAGCGGCATTGACATTGTGGCTTCCCCGCCGGGCAAGAAGCTGCAAAATGTTCTGCTGCTCTCGGGTGGTGAGAAGGCGCTCACGGCATTGTCACTCCTGGTGGGCATCTTCCAGTACCAGCCAAGTCCATTCTGCATACTGGACGAGGTCGACGCCCCGCTGGACGAATCCAACGTAGGTCGCTTTACCGACCTGGTGAAGGAGATGAGTGACCGTACGCAATTCATCGTCATCACTCACCATAAGCGCACGATTAGCTCTTCGCCCGTGCTTTACGGCGTCACGATGCAGGAACCAGGAGTTTCGAAGATAGTCTCAGTCAGGTTTGGCGAGGAGCAACCGAAAGTGCTGATCGCTGCGACAGCCTGACAAATGGGCCATTAGTGATCGGACTATCGGGCAAGTGCTCACCACAGCCGGCTAGTCGGTCTTCTTAGGCGCTTGTAGGTTTCTGATCTGCAGCATCACGGTTCTCGCTTCGGTGTGCATGAGGCCCTTTGCGGTATTCTCAGCGTCATTGCCCCGGAAGACGTTGTTGCCGTCAAGCACGGGCGTGAAGTTATCAGGCTGAAAGACTTTGACGTCAGCACTGATCTCCACGCGCCCATGTCCGGTGCCGCCAACGCCTCCGAGGCCACCTCGGTTGAGAACGCTCCCGAGCTTTTGACCGACACTGGCCGTCTTGAAACCCGTGACGTTGGTGAAGATCACGTAATCACAGCCCTGCTGCTTGGCTTGTTCGTTTGAAGCATCGCGATCATTGGGATCCGATGGGATGATGACTGCCTTCGCTCCGAGAAAGTTGATGTCGTTGAACAATTCCTGCTGGAGACCATCAACAGAAAGACCCGGACTAGTGCTGCTGGTAATTTGCGTTACCCCGATCTTCAGCAGACGCTTTGCCTTATCGGTACTGGTGTGGGACGCCCCGGCATCAACTCCCTTCGTGTCTTCATTCACGCCTGCCTTTGTTACCGGCGGGAAGTTTTGTCCGCTTGGCTGCTGAGCCTGCGAACTTTGCATTCCTGCTGTACCACCAAAAGCGATTGAAGAGAGTGCCAGCATCAAGATTGCAGTAGAACCACGCACCATCAACGTCTCCGTGAACCGTTCTGTCTGAATGTTACTCAAGATCGATCATCGCATCTTCGCCTTCGATCTTTACTGGATAGATGCGCACTCTCGCCTGGCGATCATGCACAGCAGCCCCAGTTTGCACATCGAACATCCATCCATGCCACGGACAAACGATTTTGTTGCCTTCGATCGTTCCCTGGCCCAGAGGACCTCCGCGATGCAAGCAGACATTGTCCATCGCCGAAATCTCGCCGTTCACGTTAGCTACGCAAATTACACGATCATTCACCGTAATTTCCGCGGCTTCTCCCTCAGCGGGAAGTTCCGACGCGGAGCAAAGACGGATGAACGGCATCAATATCGAGACGAGTTGAAGCTTCAGTCTAGGAATGGCTTGGAGTGGTGTCAAACGAGGTGACCAATGCAGGCGGGATTCGTCTAATTATTAACCCAAGGGAACCCTCAAGGGGACGCGGCCGGCGGTTAACTGGACCGGTGTTGACGATGCGCGACAACGCCGGTCTTGCGATCTGCTGGCCGTTTTCTACTCTCATCCCGCTCCGGCGGTAATTCTCCCCCGCAGCGAATCGAATATCCGGAATTTAGGCGATGGCGCCGCCGTCTATAATCTGTGCCCAATCCACCAAAGGAACGGGAGCACACGTGATGATCGTCCGCGAGGCTCGTGAAAAACCGCTTTCCTGGCCTGAGCGCAAGAAACAAATTCCCTCATGGACGGTGCCTTTCTTTGCGATTGAATGGCTATGGGAGTGGATCGCGTTCCTTTTGAGCCGATGGACGTTTGTTGTGGTGCTCGAATACCTTGGCAGCCTCTCCATCCTGGTGGCCGTTTTCTTCTACTTTCACGATTCTGAAAATCGAGTGAAGCTGCGCCATTATCAAGCCTGGCAAGTGATCAACACCGCCCAGGGCAAAGGTGGCAGCGGAGGTCGCATTGAAGCATTGCAGGAGTTAAATGAAGATCGCGTCCCGCTGGTCGGGGTGGATGTTTCGGGAGCATTTCTTCAAGGCGTGCATCTGAGCAAGGCGCGCCTGCTGCGATCAAACTTCAGCGGAGCCGATGTACGCAACGCAGATTTCAGCGCCGCCGATCTCCAGGACTCGGACCTTCGATCCGCCAATTTTCGGGCGGCCAGCTTTGAGAAGGCTTCGCTTCTGGGAGTACAAATGGACGACGCCGATTTTCAAGGAGCCGATCTCAGCCGATCCGATCTCTCCGAAAGCGTCCTAGATAACTCCGATCTCCGCTTTGCCGTTGTGAGCAACACAACATGGAACCACATTCGCAGCATAAAAGGAGCGAACCTGTACGCTATCAGAGACGCTCCAGGCGGGTTTGTTGAATGGGCGTTGAAGCACGGCGCCGTGCAAATGGAGAGCGACGAACAGTGGGAGCACTCAAGAGCTGGTCAATGACCCTCACCACCCGGCAAGTGGGGAACTTGTCTCGCCCGACGCCAGAATTAGAGGGCATTTAAGGACGAGATGATAGTCATCGTCTTCGCCGTGATCGGCGCACTGCTGGTGCTAGCCTTTGTCGCCAATCGCTTGTTCTGGCTGACCCGCATTCCAGATGTTGTGGTTCTCATGTTGGTTGGCGTGATCCTGGGCCCCATTTTGGGCATAATCCACGCCAACGACTTCCGGACTATCACCAGCGGCATCGGAACTCTGGCCATCGTGCTAGTGCTGTTTGAGGCAGGACTGGAACTCGATCTCCGGGACACGATGCGTCAATTTCCCGCAAGTCTGCTGCTCGCTCTAGTGGCGTTCACCGCGAGCGCCGCTGCGACCATGATGATCGTGCGTAATGCACTGGGACTCTCCTCCACCACCGCTCTTCTGGTCGGCGCCGTACTCGGATGCACCAGCAGCACTATTGTGCTTCCCGTTTTACAGCAGGTGAAGGCGAGCGAACCGGTACGCATCACTCTTTCTCTGGAATCCGCGTTGGGTGACGTGTTTGCGGTATTGGCAGTGGGCATATTGCTGGACTTGAAAACTTCTGGACCGCTTTGGCACGACATCTTCCGGGCTTTGCTCTCGCAGATCGTCGTCGCCGCGCTGCTGGGAATACTGGACGGCCTGCTCTGGTCGCGACTCATGCCCAAAATTTCCGAAGAGCGGTTCTGGCATGCCCTGACCTTCGCCAATGTCCTGCTGCTATATGCAGGCGCGGAGGCGCTGCGTGCAAGTGGGTTGATCGCCATTCTCACCTTTGGACTCACGCTAAGTAATATTCCCGGCCTGCTTTCGAAACTCGACGAGCCTCTGGGCGGCGAGCCTGGCAGCGGAGGTCATCATCATCACGTGCTCACCTTCCATTCCGAATTGGGCTTCCTCGTCCGGACGTTCTTCTTCGTGTTGATCGGAGCTGTAGCTGAACTCGACGGATTACGGCGCCACCTGCTGCTCAGCCTCGAAATCGTCGCAGGATTGTTGCTGGCCCGATGGATCTCGGTTTGGGCAAGCTGGTGGGCTATTGGCAATGTCGAAGCGCACGATCGAGAACTGCTGATTTGGATGATGCCTCGGGGGTTGATCACTGCCGTTCTGGCTTTTCGTGTGTACCAGTCCCGAGGCGAAGAACTGGCGTTTCTGCCTGAGCTGGCATTCGCCGTGATCCTGGCTACCAATGTCATGCTGGTGATCGGCAGCCTTCGCGCAAAGCGTGGAGAGGGCGGTTCCGTTCTGGTACCGACTGCTGCGAGCTGAAGCTTGCTTGATAGCTGTCCAATCGGGTAAAACGGGAGTGCATCGGTGATGGCATTTCCTCTTCGCATGCCAAATTCTCGAAACAGCAACCATTCCGGAAAATATTCGGTTCTCCTGGCCGATGACGACCCTATTGTTCGCGATGTGGTGCGCACGAAACTCTCCGCGAGCGATCACTTCGAAGTAATTGGCGAAGCGGAAGACGGTGCAGTAGCCGTGAAGCAAGTGGAGCAGCTCCATCCTGACGTTTTGTTGCTCGATCTCTTAATGCCGAACCTTCCCGGCATCGAGGCCCTCCAGGAACTCGCAGCCAAGCGAAATCTGGGGGAGACGATCATTTTCAGCTCGGCGGTGGGCCCGCAGCAGATTGTGCAAGCGTTGCAACTGGGTGCTCGCGGTATTTTGAGCAAAAGCCGCATCTCCGATCTCGAGACAGCCATTCACTCCGTGCTAGCGGGCAATTTCTGGGTGGAAGGCCAAGAAGTAGCGGATATAAGAAAGCTGCTTTCAGAAGTGTCTCGAACAATGGAGACGGAGGCGCAGACGCGCTCTTACGGGCTGACTCCTCGTGAGGTCGAAGTGATAGGCCTGGTAACCGAGGGCTGCAGCAATAAGGAAGTCGCATCCCGCCTCACCATCACGGAAGACACCGTGAAGCGACATCTGACGAACATCTTCGATAAAGTAGGAATGTCCACGCGATTAGAACTCGCTCTGTTTGCGCTAAAGAACAAGCTGGTTGGCAAGCAGCCAGAAAAGTCTGAACAGATCTCGCAGTAACAAGACGACAGTAACTCAGATGATGGTCCCATTACTACTTCGGTGGGATTCTGCGGACCTCCCCCTTTTCCTACTCTTATGACGAGGAAGGACCGTGAGCAGTGCCATTCCAAGGCGGACTTTTTTTCTTCCCAGCATGCTGCTCGCGGCGGGGTGGGCAGTACTCTGCCGATTCGCACCTTGGCAGCAAGTACATCCGTCTGACAGATCTCTGATCGTCACTCTGGCGCGGGCTCCCCTTTGGAGTCACCTATACGACGGCCTTCCCGGCTCACGCATCGATGCGACCGAGTTTCTGCTGGAAGCGTCGGCTCTCCTATTTATTTGCGTGCTGCTGATTACTTACTCGAGCAGTGTTACCGTCCGAAGACTCCCCCACTGAAGGCTTCGTCGTCTATCCAATTAGCAATACAATCGAAGCACGTTGCACATAAAGCGCACAGTTGAAAAGACGGTTCTCACCGGATTCGTCATCGTGCTCGCCCTGCTTGGGATTGTCGGTGTTGTCTCCCACCGCACGATTCGCGGCCTCATCGACGATAGCCAGTGGGTGAATCACACCCATGTCGTGCTGGAGCTCCTTCAGCGTGTGTCTTTCCAAGTGACGCAGGCTGAGGCCGCGGTTCGCGGCTATGTAATCACCGGCGATTCTCGTTTTGAAGCTCAATATCAGGAAGACAAAGCCGGCATCGACCCGCTCCTCTCCGAACTGCGCCAGCGAACGTTGGACAATCCGAGAGAGCAGCAGAATGTTTCCAGCCTCGAGTCGCTGATCAAAGATCGATTTAACGTCATGGATCAGGGCATTCAAACCCGCAAATCAGGGGGATTGAATGCTGTGCTGGCTCAATCGAAGAATAGCCGTGGGCCAACGCTGAGTTTGCAAATTTCTGCTCTGATCGCCCAGATGAGAGATGGGGAAAATGGGCTTCTGTCCGAACGCAATCTCCGTGAGCAAAAGAGTTCGCAGCGTGCGTTTGTCGTTGCGCTGCTGGCGGTTTTTCTTGCAATGGCGGCGGTGCTCGGCTCAGTCCTCCTCATCTTCCGCGATCTTACCCGCAGCCGCGAGGTGGATCGCCTAAAGTCCGAGTTTGTTTCAATCGTCAGCCATGAGCTGCGCACTCCGCTCACCTCCATTCACGGATCTCTCGGCCTTCTCGCCTCGGGACTTCTGGGCGGCTCGACCGAAAAAGGAAAGCGCATGCTGGAGATCGCGGTAAACAACACTGACCGTCTGATTCGGCTGCTGAACGACATTCTCGACATCGAGAAGCTCGAATCGGGAAAGATCGATATGCATCGGCTTCCTTGTGATTCAAGCGAACTCTTAAGCCGGGCCGTCGAGGTGATGACCCCCATGGCACAGGATCATCACATCACTCTCCATCTCAGCGCCACAAAAAAGACCATCGATGCGGATCCCGATCGAATTCTTCAATGTCTGACAAACCTCCTGAGCAATGCCATCAAGTTTTCCGAAGCAGGTGGAAGTGTCACCATTCGCGCTACACCCGACGGCGAAAATTTACGATTCGAAGTTGCCGACCAAGGCCGCGGCATTCCGGTGGACAAGCAGGAAGCCATCTTCGAACGCTTCCAACAGGTCGATGCGTCTGATTCCCGCAGGAAAGGTGGTACCGGTTTGGGACTAGCGATCACACGAAGCATCGTCCAACAACATGGGGGCAGGGTTTGGGTTGAGAGCCAGCTCGGGAAAGGCAGCACATTCTTCTTCACGGTTCCACTAGTGGATACTGGCGGGCAGGTGCCGAGTGCCGAAACAACGTCGGCTGCAACAACCATCACTACGGCCCAGTGATCGCCACATGCGCAAGCACATTTTGCTCATTGACGACGAAGAAGATATCCGCGAAGTGACGGCCATGAGTTTGGAAACTGTGGCCGGATGGAAGGTCACCTCCGCGAGTTCCGGATTTGCCGGTCTCGAACTCGCAAAGAAAGTCCAACCTGATGCCATCCTTCTTGATGTAATGATGCCCAAACAGGACGGCCCAGAAACCCTTCGCCTGCTGCGAACCGAAGAGTCCACAGCCCGCATTCCGGTAATCTTTCTAACGGCAAAGGTCCAATCTATTGAACGAGAACGCCTCCAGGCGATTGGCGCGAGGGGAACGCTGGCAAAACCTTTTGATCCGATGACGTTGGCTGCGCAGATGAGCGAAATCCTGGGCTGGTGATCCGGGAGGCCGTAATTGCCGATCGCCGCGAGAAGAAGGAGTTTCGGGGCGGTTCCAAGTTCTGAAGCAATAACAGGGAAATTTAGAGGGATTTTCTAGAATTCCGGCCCAAAACCCTTAAGTTCAGCCCATATTTCGCAATGTTTGCTTCAGGAACAGGGATTAACAGGGAATTTTCAAATATCCCGCTAAACCTATGCTCAATAGCGAGTTCCGCGGTCTTGAGGCAGCAGCCTGCGATTAACAGGGAATTTAGCAGGGATTTTTCGGCATCGTCCTCTTGCAGGGATCGCCACTTGGTTTGGAGAGCTGGCCTGTCTCGGACGGAATGCCGCTATCTCCAAGCAGATTCGTATCACTTGTGTTAGATCCAGCTGCAAAGGATTCCCGACATGACGGCAGCGTACGAACTAAACCAAAAAATGCAAGTGTTGTGGCAGAAGTACCTGCCAGAGATGAACGCCCGCCTGGCGACTTTGCACTCAGCCATGAAGGCACTGAGTCACGGGACTTTAAGCCAGGACCTCAGGAACGCAGCGGCTAACGCAGCGCACAAGCTTGCAGGGTCGCTGGGGACATTTGGAGTGCAGCGTGCTTCTGATCTCGCGTCACAGATTGAACAGTCACTGTCGACGCAGACCATCTTTGGTGAATCCGAAATCGTCAAACTCCAGGGACTCATCACTGGGCTGCAGCGAGAAATTGAGAGCAGATAACCGAGGGGCGTCACCAGCCAGCAGAGAGTGTTCTCTGTCGCCACCGAAATCCTCGTGAGCGAGACTTTTGTTCGCCTCGAGCGTGAGCGCAATCCGTCCGGTGGCGTCGCGACCGGAATTGCAGGATCGCTGATGCTGCCTACTATTAGGCCTGAAGCATCAATCGCATAAATTGCAACCTTTGAGTACTCGCACAGCGTTCGGATCCTTCATCGTCTGCGGACGCGCAAACATTGCTTGATCTATGGGGATATTCTGCGAAACTTGGAGTAAATGGATATCGAGCGTTCGATTGGGCCGGATAATAATCAAGTGCCGAGGAACTTGTACGCTGTCAAAGCTCTTGTAATCACCGTAGTCGATCTGGGTGGGATTAAGACCGAGTGGTGATGCGCCAAAACGCAACTGCCGGAGCAACAGCCCGGTCTGGCGGTCGAAATACAGCTCCAGGGGCGGGCCAGACGAATTCGCAGCAAACATTAGGATCGCTTCGCGGTCGTTGAGTTTTTCTGCTCTTATTACTCTCAAGCTCTGGAAGTCCTTCTTGAGATTAACCGGAAATTGTAGGTCGGCATCGAGCTTTGCGCCTTCGATGTCCGCCTGAGGCATGTCGCGAGCCGGACCTGCCGCGGACCTGAGCCATCCTTTTTCAGTATCAAGTACCGTGAAGCTGTCTCCCGCTGGCAAGTGCACGATGATGGCCTGTCGGTATGGTGATTTGGAAAAGATTTCGATAGGAAAGGCAGGCCCGACTCCGAAGGCAACAGTCCCGCTTTCGACTCGGGTCGAAACATTCTGGATCGCGACAGCGCCTCCAACTGCTCTTATGTATTTTTCCAACACATCAGTCGCGGACGGAAGATCGTTCCGTCCTTCGGTTGCTGGAACCGCTACCGGTCGAGCTTCGGAAACGTACGGCTCTGTGCTCTCAACCATCGGAATACTCACCGGCTTTGCAGAACTTCGGTGGCACGTGTAACAAGTAACAGCTCTTTCTCCGTGAAATTGATCCGCGTTAAGGGCGAACGTCATCCGGATCATGCGGCGGGCGGTTTGCTTTAACTGTTTGTCATCCTTGTCGAATGCATCGCGAACATGGCAGAACTCGCACTCGACCCCTAATGATGCCGACATGAACTGCATCGCCGGAAGCAACTGGTCCGGCGCAATGTCCTTCAGAACCTGCAGGTTCTTAAAGCTTGGCTGCGCGGTCTCGTCTTGCGCGTTCACCGGATTACTTCGCACTCCAAGTCCGCAAAGCAGAAGCAGACACACCCAGCCCAGCCTCAAGCCCACCATAAGTGCTGATCTGGGAATGTTTCGTTTCCGACTACTCATTCGGTGAATTGATTTCCGTGGACCGCGATTTTGTGATCTGTAAATTTCGTATGCATGGACGGGATCTCATATTTCGGCATATGGCAACTCACGCACTCGTGGTTTGAAACCTTGCAGATGCCGATGGCATGACCTTTCAATGGCCTGGCCGTTGGGGAATGGCAACTCACGCAGACTTTGTCGTAGAACGCAGCATCTTCCACTCGGGATTTGTGGGAGTCGTGGCACGCGGTGCAGGTGAGTCGCGCGTCGCCAGTTCCCCAGCATCGGCTTTGCTCGAGACGATAAGCAGGAAACCGCAGGGTAAAGATCCCACTCACAGAGCTAAGGCTGACGTCAGCCGAAGTACGATGACAGGCCCCACAGAAATCGACCGAGTCAGCCGGACTGAGACGCGCAGGATTGAAAATGAGCGTTGGAGTCCTCGCATCATGTTCGATGCTCATCTGCGCGACATGCTGTGCTCCGGGGCCATGGCACGCTTCACAGGTAATGCCCACAATCAATTGTTCAGGATGAAATTGACCACTCGTACTTGAGGCCGTGCTATGGCACCCAAAACACAGAGAAGGCTCCTCTGCGGACATGCGCCGGCCCAGCGCGACCTCGATGCGATCAGCACGAAAGCGTGGGTGTCCGGTGGTGAAGTCCAATCCGTTTATAAGGTTGTAGTAGCTCACCCGGCTTTCAAAATAGACTCCGTTTTGCTGATAGAGAAAAGTATCCCCAAACTGCTGGTCGCCGAATACCCAGCTCAAGTTCGCTGAGGCGGACTGCTTTCCGTTGGTGGCAGAGTACTCTGCCCCAGTCGCCGTCTGTTTGACGAAAACAGCACGATCGCCAGTGCCGTCTTCTTCAGTTCCAGATCCGCCAGCGCAAGGCTGTACGCTACGTCAAAGCCACTGCCCAAGCTCAGCGCCGTGTGCAGTTCGTCGGCGGCACCCTGATAGTCCCCCTGCAAAAAGTCAATTTTGCCGAGGAGAACGCGGGCGCGGAAATGGTCTGGATTGAAATCAACGAACAGCAAATGAACTCGCGCCGGCTCTGATTCTAAAGTTGGGTAATCGCGAGTCCCGCGCATACTCTACTCTCACCGTCGTCATTGTCGCGGGGCAGTCATTGTCGCCGATGTTAACTCGGCTCCTGTACTGCCTCGTCTAGTTTGACCTTAGACTATTCGTCTGAGAGGGTATTGTTATTTCGCAAGCACTTGCATGGGGAACCGTATAGATTGTTGAGACTGTGGGGACACGCCGGACGTCGCTCACGCGACTGCAAGTTGGGACGATGGCAAAATCCAAACGCGGTAGTACCCAGAAGACGCACACGATCAGTCTGAAGACCCTGGCTGAACACCTAAACCTTTCCCCTGCAACGGTTTCTCTGGTAATTAACCGGGCCAGCGGCGCCGCGTCTATTCCCCAGGAGACGCAACAAAGGATCTTTGAGGCGGCCAAAGAGCTGAATTATCGTCCAAATTTCTACGCGCGCTTCCTGCGCATGCAGCGCAGTTTTACCATCGGCATCCTGCATCCTGATTTGTCTGACTACGTCGCATTGTTGACCAGCGGCATCGAAGACCAGCTCATGCAGGATGGATACTTTTATTTCGCGGCCGGGCATCGGAACGATCCGGAGTTGATCGAGGAGTATCCGATGATCATGATCGATCGATCCGTGGAGGGGATTATCGCCATCGATACGCCGATCACTCATTCACTTGCGCTTCCGGTCGTGGCTATCTCCGGCCATCGGCATATCAAAGGCGTAACCAACGTCATCCTGGATCATCGCCGCGCAGCCGAGCTCGCGCTTGGCCATCTCGTGGCATCTGGACATCGCGAGATCGCCTTCATGAAAGGTCCGAAGGTAAGTTCGGACAGTGAGGTACGCTGGCAAAGCATTGTTGAAATCGCAAAGTCCCTGAACCTCCGCATGAAACCTGGGCTCTGCGTGCAAATTGATGTGAGCACGCCTTTTCCCGATATGGGATACCCGATAGTGCAGAAACTCGTGGCGAGCGGCGAACGGTTCACCGCGTTGTTTGCGTTCAATGACGTCTCCGCGATCGGGGCGATCCGTGCTTTGCGCGATGCGGGCATGCAGGTGCCGCAAGACGTTGCCGTGGTCGGCTTCGACGATATTCCCATCGCTGCTTACAACACTCCCAGCCTGACCACGATCCGTCAGCCGCTGCGTCGGATGGGAGAGATCGCGGCGCGCACTTTGCTGGACCGCATTCGAACGGGCGCCAGTTCCCCCACCGAGGTGGCAGTGGAACCGGAGCTGATCGTGCGTGAGTCCACTCGTCCGCAAGGTGCGTCTTCGCGGGTAATGGCGAAGCAGGCCTTCGAATCCGCCTCACCCGCATCGGATTAATGCCCTTTCGTTCAAACGGACGCCGCGGCACCATCGCAAGTGTTACCACTTCCGCTACTTCCCCGCGGAACTTTGCGTGGTCTAAGGTGTTGATCAACGTAGGAGTCAACGTAGACATTGCACCGGAACGGCTCCGCATTCGAGCCGCCGGTCAGGAGGAGAGCCATGAGACTGTTTCGAACGTTTGCGCTTGGAGTTGCGCTATTGACAAGTTCCGCATGGGCATTCGGGCAGGGCTACGGTTATCACGATCCCCGGTATCAGGATCGCGATGACCGGCAGGCGTACCGCCAAGGGTATGAGCAGGGTCGCGAGGACGCCCGACGTCATCGACGATTCCATGCTGATACAGACCGATATCGCGAGCGCGACGACCGTCGTGCCTATAGTCAGGGGTATCAGGCGGGATACAACTCAGGCGGACGCGACGATCATGACTGGGACCGTGACAGAGATCGTGATAGAGACCGCAACAATGCTGGCTACAACGGCAGCTACGGCAATCGTGGCTACGGAAACTTTGGACAAGTAGCGCAGCAGAACGGATATCGCGACGGCATGAACGATGGCCGCAAAGATCGCGCAACCGGCCACAGCTTCCGTCCGACACAAGGTGACAATTTCAGGAACGCGCCCGGATACAGCTCCAGCATGGGTGATCGGCAACAGTACAAAAACACCTATCGCGAGGGCTATCAGCAGGGGTATCAGCTTGGATATAACGGGCGACGGTAGTCCGCATCGATTTGGAGCAGCCCGGCCATTCGGCCGGGCTTTTTTTCTTGCACACTGCCTCCCCCTTTTTCAATGGTGGCGAGCAAACGCTTGGTAGAGATGCAGCGTGCTGCGTCTCTACCTGCGGCGTCCAGGGCTGAGGAAACGCTATAGAATTTGCACCATGTCAGAGAAAAAGTTCGCTTTTCTCCTCTTCACTTCCCTGCTGCTTCCCGCGTTTTCCTTTTCTGAACCCGTGGCATTCAAACGCGCCATCGAGTTGGCCATCCGCAACAGCACCGCAATCAATGCTGCGACCGCGGACACAAGCAGACTGCAGGCGACGTATCAAGAAGCGCGCGACCAGTACATTCCACAGGTTTACTTCGGCTCTGGGCTCGCGTATTCCTTCGGCTTTCCGCTGGGCGAGCCCTCTATCTTCAAGGTCAGCTCCACGAGTTTGCTGCTGAACGAGGCGCAGCGCGAGTTCGTCAAAGCCGCGCGCAGCGACGTGCGAGCCGCCAATCTGAGCAAAGAAGAGAAGAAGAGCCAGGTAATACTCGAGACCGCGCTCTCGTATTCCGAACTGGACAAGAACCAGGCGTCCATCAGCATCCTCCGACAACAGGAGGATGCGGCCCTAAAATTCGAGGAGATCGAGCAGCAGCGCATAGGCGCAGGCGTTGATCCCAGCATTGAAATCACGCGCGCGAAGCTGAATACTGCGCGCATCCGCTTGAAAATCGCTGAACTCGTTGCCGGAGCCGACACCCTGCGCCTTCGCCTCTCCCAGCTCACCGGAGTGCCTGCGCGTGAATTTGAGACCGTTACCGAATCCATTCCGCGGCTGCCGGATGTTTCACAGGAAGACGACCTCGCAACCCGCGCGCTTAACGTCAGCTTTGCGGTGAAGACCGCTCAAGAGCTCTCCGCGGCCAAGTTGTTCCAGGCTCGCGGGGAGCATAAGCAACTCTATCCCGCGGTGGATCTGGTGGGACAATATGCGCGATTCACCAAGTACAACGGCTATGACCAGTACTACAAGACCTTCAAACGTAACAACGGAGCGATCGGAATAGAAATTCGATTCCCGTTTTTGAACAAAGGTCAAAAAGACCGCAGTGAAGCAGCCTATGCCGACGCCATTCGATCGCGGAAAGATGTAGACGCAGCCAAGGAGCAAGTCTCGACCGAAACCCTAAAACTGCAGCGCAGTGTCGCGCAGCTGAGCGCAGCTCGCGAAGTCGCCAACCTCGAATATCAGTTAGCCCAGAACAACACCCAGGCTATGCAGGCGAAGGTTAACGCCGCCCAAGCCACGCTGCGCGATCAACAACAGGCGCAGCTCGATGAAAATGACAAGTATTCGACGCTGCTCGACGCAACCTACGAACTGGAAAAAGCCCAAATGCAGTTGCTAAAACAGACAGGCGACCTGGAACAATGGGCGCTCTCGACGAGGTAACGGCCGCCTCGGCCGGGTGTTGATGAAAATTTCGTGATTGGGTGATTTCGCGACCTGGTGATTTGATGATCGGAAATCACGTATCCAAACCACAATCAAACGTAACACCCGGCCGTGGGCGGCCCGTTCACGTTCCCATTAGCGAACAGGCAACCCGTATCGTTGCGTCGATGGCGGCACGATGCCGTTCATCCTCAGATACTCGACCAGTTGTCCGTAATGATCGGTAACATGCCATACTGCCGCAACTGCCACTCCCAATTTGGTATTGGGAGCTGCATATCCGCCTTCGACGCGATCGAGCGCGTTCTGCGCATTGACTGTGACTAACACGCGATTGCCGTAATCAAAAGATTCGTGCAGATATTTCAGCAGCTCGGCTTTTGTCGTGGCCGGCGAAGGCCCGCCTCTCTCACAATGTGCAGGCGGAGTCTTACCTTCGATCTCATTGAAGAAAGCTGCGTTTGCGCAGGCAACGTGCTTCACCTGTTCGGCAAAAGACCGCGCATCTTTGAAGTTTCCAGCGGTGGGAATGAAGGAATACTTGGATTCGGGCATGGCCTCGGCGATTTCGACAAATCGGGCCTGCGTGTGTTTGAGAGCGCCACCCACGCTGTCGGCAATTGTGGTTGGGATGTCATTGTTCTGTGCAGACAGCAAAACACTTCCAGAAAAAAGTAATAGGACACCAATTGACGCGCGAAAGCTCTGCATGTGAATCCTCTCCGTTCAAAATAGACGAACGGGGGATCGCAATGTAACGCGCGCAACGTAACAACGCGGGAATAGCTCTCCACTAAAGTTGTAGGTTTGTCAATGGGTTACAGGCAGCACATTTTCTTCTTCTGAGCGTCAGATGAGGTTCTCCGGATGTTATATTTGACCTTCAACGCATGCCACTAAAAACCCTGTTCCTGAACCCTCCCTCGTTCGAGAACTTTGACGGCGGCGCCAGTTCGCGCTGGCCGGCTACTCGAGAGATTGAATCGTACTGGTACCCGGTTTGGCTGGCTTATCCAGCGGGAATGCTGGAAGGCTCGCGCCTGTTGGACGCTCCGCCACATCATGTCTCGGCGGACGAAACTATCGAGATCGGCAAGCAATATGAGTTTCTGGTGCTGTTCACCAGCACTCCCGGCTGGCAGGGAGATCAGAAGCTGGCGTTCGCCATGAAAACGGCGAATCCCAAATTGAAGATAGCCTTCGTCGGGCCTCCGGTCACCACCGCGCCAAACAAAGCACTGGACGAATGCGAAGCCATCGATTTCGTTTGTCGCAAAGAGTTCGACTACTCGGTCGTAGAGTTCGCGCAAGGCAAGCCGCTCGAAGAGATCCTAGGCATCTCCTACCGCAAGAACGGACGGGTGGTGCACACACCCGATCGTCCGCAAATCGAAGACCTCGACGCACTGCCGGACGTAACCGACGTCTACAAGCGCGACCTGGATGTCACGCGCTACAACGTGCCGTTTCTGTTGCATCCTTTTGTCTCCTTGTACTCGACCCGCGGCTGCCCGGCGCAGTGCACCTTCTGCTTGTGGCCGCAAACGTTGAGCGGACACGCCTGGCGCAAGCGCTCCACCGACGCCGTTGCGCGAGAAATGGCAAAGGCCAAGGGATATTGGCCGAACGTAAAGGAATTCTTCTTTGACGACGATACCTTCAACATCAATGGGCCGCGCACGATTGAGCTCTGCGAGAAACTCAAACCGCTGAATCTCACGTGGTCATGCACATCGCGCGTCACCACCAGCTACGAAACGCTAAAAGCCATGCGCGATGCCGGATGCCGATTATTGATCGTAGGTTACGAGTCAGGCGATGCGCAGATCCTGAAGAACATCAAAAAAGGCGCCACCGTAGAGCGCGCGAGAGATTTCACACGCGATTGCCATAAGCTGGGACTCGTCGTCCATGGCGATTTCATTTTGGGATTGCCTGGCGAGACGAAAGAGACCATCCGCAACACCATAAATTTTGCCAAGGCCCTCGATGTCGAGACCATTCAGGTATCGCTCGCGCACGCTTATCCCGGGACTGAGTTTCACGATTTCGCCGAGAAGCACGGGTTCATCATCAATAGTCAATCGATGGTCGATTCCGGCGGGCACCAGATGGCCCACATCGAATATCCGGGATTGCCCCGCGATTACGTGATGGAGATGGTTCACCGTTTCTATGACGAATACTACTTCCGTCCGAAGCAGGTATACCGCATCGTCAGAAAAGCGTTCTTCAATAGTAGTGAGCGCAAGCGCCTGTACAAAGATGCCAAGTCCTTCATGAAGCTGCGCGCCGCCCGCAATCGCTACGTCGAGCAAACGCGTAATGCGCCGCAGCCTGTAGTTGGCACACCAGAACCGCGAATGCAAGAAGAGCCGGTCGAAGTGGGAAGCGAGTGAATTTGGGTATTGTGTAATTTCGTAATTGGGAAATTGAAGAGAGACTGGAGACTGGTTGTACTCGAGCCTGTTTGAGAGTCTTTCGATTACCAAATTACGCCGATTACACAATTCCCCGATGTTCTTACGCAGCTAAGAGCTTCTCTAGGTCCCCCGCCGTCCCAGGAATCACCTGCTCATAAGTACATTGCCTGGGTGTCTTGTCCGGACGCCATCTCAAGAATTTGCAGCCATGGCGAAATCGCCCGCCGGAGAAATGATCGTATTGGACTTCACAAACCAGTTCGTTCCGAAGTGGAACCCATTCAGTCGATCGTTCCGTTGACCAACGGCTCGGACCACCTGGCGCATTGCCGCTAAATCCAATTCCCTTCCCGCCATTCTCTTTGACGATGAATGGTTCCAGAGTTTTCAGGAGTCGCACGCGGTCTTCAGCTTTGAAGCTTGATGTGAAGCCCACGTGGTTCAGCTTGCCGTCAGCATCATGGAGTCCGAGCAACAGCGATCCGACTACCTTGCCCTTACTGGCGTAACGGAAGCCGCCGACCACACAATCAGCGGTGCGTAGACGTTTCACTTTCACCATGCCGTTGCGATCTCCAGAATGGTAGGGTTCGTCGAGGCGCTTCGCTACAACGCCGTCAAATCCAACGGTGGCCAGGTTTCCCATCCAGCGCTGCGCAAGCGTGAGGTCGCGAGTTGAAGGCGAGAGACGCACACTTGCCCCTGTTGGAACTTTCTGAAAGAAGTCCTTGAGTTGATCTTTGCGTTCTGCTAACGGCCGCGCGGTCAAGAGCTCGCCATGAGAATCAACCAGCAGGTCAAAGCAAAGAAACGTTACCGGAGTCTCTTTTGCCAGCTTGCCGATCCTGCTCTCGGCAGGATGTATGCGCTGCAACAAGGCATTGAAGTCCAGATGCCCTTCGCCCAAAATCACGATCTCCCCATCTAGGACGAACTGTTGATGCGGCAACTCACGCAGAGCCGCTACCAATTCGGGAAAGTAGCGCCCCAGCGGCTGCCCTGCTTTTGATTGCAGCAGGACTTCATCTTCCTTACGAAATGCAAGCCCGCGGAACCCGTCCCATTTTGGCTCATACAGCCATTCTCCCGATTCGGGAAGGCGAGCGGCATTGCGGGCCTCCATCGGAGGGAATGGCGGCTGGATCGGTAAATCGATAGAAGGGAAAGGATGCTGAAGCTGCTCGGCAGGAACAGCTCCGGTGAGTGTTTCAGAATCGGTTGTCTTTGCGCGCGCCATCGTTTGTGGGATGCGGGCTTCGCTGCCTTGGAATGCCTCAGGACTTATTTGCGCGGCCAGTTGTGCTCAAGGTCCTCTCGAAAACGCTCACCAGAATCAACGCGGTCACGAAAGCAATCAGCGCGGAGCAAAACAGCATAAGCAGCACGATCCGCACATCGATCGAGACCTGCGAGCGCCCACTAGTGAGCACAAGACCAATCATGTTGAAGGCAAAAAGCGGAACGAAGAATATCCAATGCCGCTTGCGGACGCGAAACTTCATTCGACAATTGTAGCCTCGGCTTCCCCAAACGCGAGCAGCTACCGTCGTAGGTTGTTTTTCGGACTCGCTAACAACTTCTGGCCGTCGGTTGGAATCATCTTCAAGAGAGCCATGAAGAGCAGCGTTCCGATCAAAAACGTCCGCGTGTCGGTGTTCAGCATTCCCACCGATGCCCCAGAATCCGACGGCACTCTTTGGTGGGATAAGACGACGATGGTACTGGTCGAGGTCACCGGCGGCACCCAGACTGGGATTGGATACACCTATGGTGACGAAGCCGTTGCAACCTTGATTCATAATTCATTCGGCAATCTGCTGCACGGCAAAGACGCGCTCGCGATCGGCGAGATGTGGAGCTCGATGCTGTGGAAAGTCCGCAATCTTGGCCGACCGGGTGTTGCATCAATGGCAATTTCTGCCGTCGACAGTGCCTTATGGGACTTGAAAGCCAAACTACTTGGGATGCCATTAGTTGTGCTGCTGGGAAAATACCGAGACCGCGTGCCGGTCTACGGCAGTGGCGGATTCACTTCATATTCCATCGACCAACTTCAACGGCAGCTCGTGGGGTGGGCTGCACAGGGTATCAGCATGGTGAAGATGAAGATCGGCACGCGCCCTGAGCAGGATGTCGACCGCGTGCGTGCGGCGCGCGACGCCATCGGACCCCAAATTCAGCTCTTTGTTGACGCTAATGGTGCGTATTCGCGCAAACAAGCGCTCGAGATGGCCGATAAATTCGCCGAATTCGACGCTCGCTGGTTTGAGGAGCCAGTCTCATCTGATGATCTTGAAGGACTTCGCCTCATTCGCGATCGCGCGCCTGCCAGCATGGAAATTGCCGCCGGCGAGTATGGATACGACCAATATTATTTCCGCCGCATGCTGGAAGCGAGCGCGGTCGACGTGCTCCAGGCGGACGCGACGCGATGTGAAGGAATCACTGGGTTTATGCGCGCCAGCGTCCTTGCCCAGAGCTTCCAAATTCCATTCTCCGCGCATACATCGCCATCGATTCACTGTCATCCCTGCTGCGCTCTAACGGAAGTCCGTCACATCGAGTATTTTCACGATCATGCGCGCATCGAGCACATGTTTTTCGACGGCGCCGCCACTCCGGTTAACGGATATCTCCTGCCCGATTTGACTCGTCCCGGAATGGGCCTGGAACTCAAGCGCAAAGACGCACAACGTTTCGCGGCCTAAAAACGCATTCAACTGCCATCGCTGCAAAGATTTAGGTCTGATTTGTGGATCATTCCAGCCGTTCCGCGTCATATAACAGGCGCGCATGGCGGACAAACGAAACGATTGCAATCGCAACCATTCCAAGTCCTCCAATCACGCCGCACAAATCCACGACGCTAAGCGCGAATCCGAAAGAATGAAACGAAGGAATCGACGTCTGGAAAAACAGATACAAGTTACCTAAACACAGCAAGATACGGAGCTCGGTCGGACCAAGGTGGAAGTACGACATCTCAAACCGTCCGAGCGCATAAGTAGCCAGAAATATCTCGGACGACAGCAGCAGATACGCAACCAGCAGCCACACGGCCACCAACGGATGCATATATCCCGAAGCTCCCAGGCCGCCAAGCAGCGCGGTAACTCCAAAGCAGTCAATCACATGGTCGACATAAAACCCATAGCGCGGCCGTTGACGACTACGAAAGCGCGCCAGCGTGCCATCCAGGCTGTCGCCAAGCCAGTTAATGGCGAGAAAAACGCACGAAAGCAGCAGTCCGTAGTGACTGTAACGCGATAGGCCGTAAGAAGCGCCCGCTAAGAACATTCCCGCAGCGCCCAAAACGGTCAGATGATCGGAATTCACCTTCTCCGGAGTGCGTTTTGCGAGCCACAAAAGCACTCTTTTTTCGAGGTTCGTGATAAGGCTCTGTTGAATTCGCTTGGCTTCGTGAAAGAGCTGCGCTTGTGATTCTTCGATTTCGAGCTGCACTTCGGGCATATGTAGCCTCCAATTTGGACAATTTCGCGGCACTTAGGCCCACGAACTTGGCCGATTTGAGGCTCAGATCGAAAGCAGGACAATCCACTGCTGCTCCGCAATAGATAAATTGAAAATAAACCAACAACTCTCGCGTGAACAATCACTTGCGACCAACCTTATCTGAGGTCCAGCATCTGATTTGCCCATATTGCGTAAGCAATAAATGTGCGCTTGAGGTCTGCCGACGCCTGACATCTAGGTCACAGCCACGCACCTCTAACCGAAAGTAGCCGCGAAAGCGGTTCTCACCTTCTTATCTGGAGCACTCATGGCATTCCCCAAAGTGGTAGTTGTGACCGGAGCATCCGCCGGAGCCGGGCGCGCGGCGGTCCGTTTATTCGCAAAAAAGGGCGCAGATGTCGCGCTTATTGCGCGCGGTAAGGACGGTCTGGAGGCAGCTAAGCGCGAGGTTGAGTCCTATGGACGCCGCGCTTTAGTCCTTCCGACCGACGTTTCCGACGCCGATGCGGTCGAAAAAGCGGCCGATAGCGCCGAATACGAGCTAGGTCCAATCGACGTTTGGGTCAATGTAGCTATGGTTTCGGTGTTCTCTCCGTTCCTTGAAATGACGCCTGAGGAGTTCAAACGCGTCACTGAGGTCACGTATTTAGGCTACGTATACGGCACAATGTCGGCGTTAAAGAGGATGCAGCCACGAAATCGCGGCACTATTGTGCAGGTTGGATCAGCGTTAGCGTACCGTAGCATCCCGCTTCAAGCCGCATATTGCGGCGCTAAACACGCCATTGTGGGCTTTACAGACTCGATTCGCTGCGAGTTAACGCACACAAACAGCAACGTTCACATCACTGCAGTGCACATGCCGGCGCTCAATACGCCGCAATTCAGCTGGGTTAAGAGCCGTCTGCCGCGCAAGCCGCAGCCGGTGCCGCCAATCTTCGAACCCGAAGTCGCCGCCCAGGCAATCGTCTACGCAGCCACCCATCGCCGACGCGAACTCTGGGTCGGCGCTCCCACAGTCGAGGCGATCCAGGCGCAAAAATTCATTCCCGGCCTGCTAGACAAATATCTAGGCAAGACCGGATATGACGCGCAGCAGTACGACGGCGTCGCCGATCCGAATCGCCCAAATAATCTGTGGGAACCGTTGCCCGGAGACCATGGCGCTCACGGCGACTTTGACAACCGAGCCCACAAGCGAAGCTGGCAGCTGACGTTGAACCTGAATCGCCGCTGGATTGGTTTGGGAATCCTGGCCGCGGGAGCAACGGCCGCGTTCTTCCGCAATCGGGAATCGATCGCCGAGATCAGGAACACCGTGAAGGAGAAATTAGCCGCGTAGACTCGTGCCACAGCTTGTCAGAACCACCTGCGCTAGCGGCTGGTGCACTTGTCAGAACCACCTGCGGTAGCGGGGGTGCATGTGGATGGTGACTGGGAGTGCCTTCCCAAACTGGCGCTAAATCTGAGAACTCTGCTCCGGGCGCAGAATCAAATTCGTGACGTTTGAGACTACGTCCTTGTACTCGTCCGATTTGGAGATCCGCTTCCACTCCGGATCGTTGTGGAAGGTGTCCCAAGCCTTCTTCTGATCTTCCTCGGTCGGGAACCCCAGCATGTAGGTGAGGCTTGGCAGTTTGGACCCAATCAGGGTCTGACCGAAGAAGACTCCGGTCATGCCGCAGCGCTCGAAGATCCCGAGCTCGCCTCCCTGATTGAACATCGCGATCTTCTTTCTGGCGCGTTCGTTGCTATGGCTCTCGTAGATCCGCAACTGCAGCAGGCGAGTGGCGGCCCTCGTAGGCACTTTGACCTGCGGGAAGCCGTCGAACGCGAGCAATAAGCTGCTTTCATAGCGCGCAAAGGCGGGATCCGTTTTGGGAGCATGGATCACGGCATCTCCGGCTTGTTGAAAAGTTTTGTCATCGGCGAGGCGGCCGGAAAATTGCGCCAGAGATTCGAAGGAGCGATGCGGCAACAGTACAAAGAGATCGGTGCTGTCGTTCTCAAGTTTCAGATCGGGATTGTCTTTAGTCAGCAATTTGAAGACGCCCACCGGATTCGCGCCCGCGCGATTAAATGCGGGAACAGCAGCGGTTTCAAGGAAATGCGCGAACGCCTGCTGCTTCTCTGGCGAGGCAAAGTGATAAATGCGAAGCTCGAGAAGCTGTTTGTTCGCGTGCTTCTTCGCGCCCAAGCCGCTCGTCGGCAGCGCAAGGGCTCCGGCAGCCAAACTGGATCCAATCAGAAAATCACGTCGATGCATCTTGCTCCTCCAACCGCTGGATTTCACAAATAGTTCCGCTTTCCCATAACGGGATCGGAGTGATAGTGACTGCCTTGCACGCGCTTTCTCGCTGCCTGCGTGCGAATGGCGTTTTTGAAGATCCCGCGCTAAGCACCTGCGGCGAAGCTAGCTCGCCTGCTTGCTGCTCGCAGGCCGGGGCTTGGGCTGGGCTTTATTCTTGCCTTTCAGATTGAGCGCCACTGCAGCGCGGATGAGATCCTTCAACGCCGCCTCATCGACCTTCTCGCCTTCGTGGATGTCGATGGCGCGCCTGACATTCCCCTCAAGGCTGGAGTTGAATAGGCCGGAAGGGTCCTTCAACGCAGCGCCTTTGGCAAATGTGAGCTTGACCACGCTCTTGTACGTCTCTCCTGTGCAGACGATGCCGCCGTGGGAGAACACCGGAGTCCCCGGCGATGTCGCCTTGGCCCACTTCCACTCTTCAACGATCTCGGGGTCTGCCTGGTGTATAAGGTCGCGCACTCTCGCGAGCGTCTTGCCGCGCCAGTCCCCAAGTTCCTTGATCTTCTTGTCGATCGACGCAGAGGCAGATTCCACCGGAATGGGTCCTTTCATGTGCAGCTCCAACTCTCGCACCTAATTTAGCTGCGCGCAGCGCAACCTGCAACCGCGACAAAAAAACCGCCACGGATCACACGGAGTGAGGGAAGGTAAGAGCAAAACACGGGTCAGATCAAAACACGACGGCTGGGTACCCGCTCGCTTTCGTCTTAGCCGAGGCCGAATGCCGAACGCCCAAAGCCAGCAGCGGCAGCCAGCAGCGAGCAGCTCTCCCGCACAAATCCGTGCAAATCCGTAGCATCCGTGTGATCCGTGGCGGTTTTTTACGGAGCTAAGGCTGTTTGGCAGGTGCCTTTTCGGGACTTTCGCGGTGGGCGCGATGTGCGGGCTTCGCAGGAACGTTTACGGTGATGGAATATCCCCCGCCAGGCGTCTGCGGCTGCGGGCGCTGTCGCAGGTTGTAGAGAGCCGCTAACGCTGAGATCAAGACAACGAGGACCGCTGCCGATATCCACACAACCGGCTTCTTTGCGCTGAACCGACGAGCTGGCAGCGTTCCGCTGGCGGGCCGTCGGTCGGGCGGCGCTTCACTGGTCGCATGGACCGAGATCGGCGGAACAGCCGTCGATCGTGCCGGCGCAACTGCGGCAGCCTGCGCAACTCCGATGTGTTGGGTTCGCTCGAAGGCAGTGTCAGACCGCGGCGACTGCGCGCCGCTGTGCAACGAAGAAAATTTCTCCAGATCGCCGGCAACTTCGGCTCCAGTCTGGTATCGATCCTCAGGCTTCTTCTCAAGGCACCGCGTGATCACGGCACTCAGGCCAGGATGAACTGCCATTTGCAGCTCACACGGTGGCGGCGGGGTCTCATTGATAATTTTGTAAATGACGGTGGCCACAGTGTCGCCGCCGAATGGACGCGCCCCGGTTGCCAGCTCATAGAGAACGACGCCAAAGCTGAAGAGATCGGAACGGCCGTCCAGGACAAGGCCCATCACCTGTTCTGGCGACATGTAATAAGGAGTCCCAAGTATCTGCGCAGTGCGCGTGAGGGTGTCGACCGATTTGGAAATCCCAAAATCCATGATCTTCGCAACCTTCTGACGAGAGATCATGATGTTGGCCGGCTTAATGTCGCGGTGCACAACTTTCATCGAGTGCGCATAATCCAGTCCGGCCGCAACCTGTTTAGCGATCTCGAGGATCTGCTCGGTGGAGATAAGATGCTTGTCCGCCATTAGCGCCTGGAGTGTGTCGCCCTCCAGGTACTCCATCGCAATGTAAAAGAGGCCGTTGAATTCATCCGCGTCATGAATAGTGACAATGTTGGGATGGTTCATCTGGCCGGCGGCATGAGCTTCATTGCGGAAGCGACGCAGCAGTTCGTCGCGCTCCATGCCATCGGCATCGAGCAGCGTCGTCTTGAGGGCAACGGTGCGGCCGATATTAGGATCGATCGCGCGATAGACCACGCCCATCGCCCCACGACCTAACTCACCCACGACCTGGTAGCGTCCAATCTTCGGCATGCGGCTCAACGCGGAAAATACCGCAACCCAGGCACAAATGCGACCAAAATGCGCGTGGCGCTGGTTACGAAGGAAGTAATACGTTGAGAGGCGTTAAGGCAAAACACCGTCACGGATCACACGGATGCTACGGATCACACGGTTTGAGGGAAAGGTAAGAGCAAAATAAGCCGTGCAGAGTTTTACTCCCCAGCGCTAGCACCCTCAGATTTCTGCGCGACTACAAATGTATGGTCATTTTCACAACGGTAAGTGATCGGTAGCGTTTCTGGTGTGTTGAGGAATGTAGCAGGGGTGCCACGGAGAATAGTTCGGGCGCCGCACACAGGACAGACGGGATCCTCGGAGGGCAACGAGCTCTTATCGGACTGCATTCCACCCTCACCTTTCTGAGGTTGGACAATAATACTTGTCTTTCAGAAACTTTTGGATGCACGACACCCAGAGAAGCGTTTCAGCCAAAAATTCGTGCGAATCCGTAGTATCCGTGTAATCCAGGTTTTTTTTAGTTTTCATGGTCAGTAAAACGCCTCGCTCGGTCACCGCACTAACCCGAACGAGGCTAAACATCGATCCAAAACTTAGCATGGACCGATGTCTGCCGAAAAAGTATCACTCGTTCGACGTCCACAACGTTGCTCAAGCGCACACATCTCCGCACGGCGTGCGGATGCGCGAGCGTCGTTCGCAATTGCCTCTCCCAAAAATCCGTAGCATCCGTGTGATCCGTGGCGGTGTTTTCTATAATGGCAGTCTTACTGCGAGGTACTCATGAAGATCACGATCACTACGCCCTCAGGAAACATTGGAAGCAAGCTGGCCGATATTCTGCTCAACAGCGCCGATGCACAGGTCACGGTCCTGGCGCGAACCCCGAGCAAGGTGGAACACCTGAGCGCGCGGGGAGCGCGTGTGGTCGCGGGCGACCAGCTCGATGGTGCGGCGCTCGACAAAGCCGTCGACGGAGCTGATGTCCTCTTCTGGGCGGTGGGTATGGACTACACCGCCGCGAATGTTCGCGCCCGCTATAACCAGTTCGCCGACGCGGCGTCCGGCGCACTGTGCCGCCATCCCCAGTTGCGCATCGTGCACGTGTCGAGCGTGGGCGCGCAGCTGCCCACTGGCACCGGACCGATCAAGGGACTCTATGACGCCGAGCAGAAACTGAATGCAGCCGGCAAGAACGTAATCCACCTGCGCGCCAACTACTTCATGGAAAATGTCCTGTCGTCGCTGCCAACCATCGCCTCCGACGGCGCCATCTACGCCACGACGCCCGGCAATGTCACAGCCGAACAGGTTGCGACGGCAGACATCGCCGAAGCCGCAGCAAATTACCTCTTGCGCGGCCCCCACGGACATCACGTGGTGGACATCTCCGGGCCGGAGAACATCAGTTTCGATGAAGTCGCTGCTACTGTAGGCGAGGCGATCGCCAAACCAGTACGCCACGTGCAGATCCCGCCCGACGCTCTGAAAGGCGCGCTAACCTCAGCAGGCCTCACCGCAGATCTGGCCGCGGAGCTGGTCGAGCTGCAGCAGGCAATGGCAGACGGACGGCTACGCGAACAAGTAGGCGACCTGCGCTGGAAAGGCAAAGTCACCTTCGCAAAGTTTGCTCAGGAAGTGATCAAGCCGGCATATCGGCAATCGACAGCAGCGGCATAGCACCGCTCAGAAATACGGGGAAACACGGTCGGTGGCCGGAACGTCTTCCCGAATCGGGAAGTCGATGAGTACGTTCAGTCTGTCCCCGATTTTCCCGATTTTGGCACGAGCAAGAACACGATGGGCGGAGCCCTGCTGACGAGCCGCCACTCTACTT
Source organism: Terriglobales bacterium (assembly GCA_045808065.1). Lineage (GTDB taxonomy): Bacteria > Acidobacteriota > Terriglobia > Terriglobales > Acidobacteriaceae > Gp1-AA112. The sequence continues at coordinate 89,066 of JBJMGD010000035.1, forward strand.
CTACGGCTGGCCTTTTCCACCGCCGGACCCGTAGATGTATTTTCTTTGCCAATCTGGTCCACATATAAGAATGCTCTAGACGCGCTCAGGTATGAGTAGGATGGAGAAACCTTTTACTTCTTGTGATCGGCAGCAGTTTGCGCCTCGATCTTCTCGACGGCCATCGCCTTCGAGCCGCCACGTTGATATACCTTGCCCGTGGCTGTGACCCAGTCGCCTGCAAACGGCAGCAGTTTCGCGTTCTGCCCGGTTGCCGGCATCGTGTCGGCGATCGGCCAATAGATATCGCCATTGTCGGCGAGAATGACGAGCGGTGAACCTCCTCGCGCGCACTCGATCGCGCATTGTTTGCTGGCGGGTTTGGTAAGACCTTTGGTAAAGGCACATGCAGAATCCAAAACAAAGCCCTTCACCGTGACGGTCTGACTGTCGGCGCCACTCACGTACACAGCCGTCGCGAGCAAAACCAAACAAACGACTCTTAAAGCAGCTGTTGAGAATTTCATTTTTTACTCCTTCCTGAGGAATTTACGACATGGATAGCCTGAGTGTCCCATGGTTCGCCGGCTTTGCGAAGGGTGGGGTGGCCATACTGTCTCAGTTAAGATTCTTACTTGCTCTAAATGGGGAACCTATCCGAAAAATGGATCTAACGCAAACCACAAACATTGACACGTCCTCGTGACCTCACACTTGAAAACCGCAAGGGTCGGGCACCCGGCTATGCCTGCTACGCCGCTTGGATACATCATTGCGAACGTAGATGGAACGCAGGTCAAGATTCCGTACTACAACAACTAACCAACTGTCACAGGTTCTTTCGGTTCCAGAATGCAATATTTCGCCACTTCTAAGCCGAGGCTGTTGCTAGGAAAATCAAACGTGCAGTTGATGAAACGCACATTGTTGAGCCTGACAGGGCCGCCGTCATACTTAATGTGCGTACTGATGAAGGTGACGTTGTGCCACGTGATGTAATCAAGCGTCTGATTTCCACCGATGACAGTTAGACCCTGAACAATAGCAGGGTTTTGATCGAGTGAGCGGGTTGCAACGACCAACAATTGCTGATCTGGCCGTTCTCCCCTCGCATCAACGACAGCGCCATCAGCAACAAGGGTTATTGGTTTTGCCGGACTGAAATTCATCGTTGTGAAAATGGGCCATGCCACGGCTCTAATTTCAGCCCCTCCTGGAAGCGACACAGTTGTAAGAACTGGATGGCTCCCATCTCGAACTGGCGCAGGTGGTGGTGGAGCGTTCTTCTTGTTGTCAGGCAATGATGGCGGAGCGTTTAGAGCGGATCGATAATGTGCGAAAGAAATCAGAGTCGCCTGAACAACGTTCTGATCAACACCCGACATTTGGTCTAGCTTCTCAACCGCCTTTGTGAAAAAGTCTTGCTCAGCGTGGGTGTGTGTCTCAGCCAGTTGCTTTACCATGTCCGCGGTCTGCTTCAATAGATCATTAGCGGTTTTTTGATCGCCTAATTTTGCCGCCTGCTGCGCCGCGGTAAGCAGGTTCTGTGTTTGTAGTTTCTCTACATCCGCTAACTTTTGGCTTATCGTCGCAACATCTTTATTGAGTCCCAAAATGTTATTGCCAACCCATCCCCAAAAAGCGAGGCTCATTGCCCCGACGATTGAGAGCATGGTTACCAAGTACCAGTTGGTTTCCTTCTGAGGCGTGGAAGCGTTGGTTTTCGTTTCAACCGCCGCAAGGCGTTCCCCAAAACGATTGAGTCTTTCTTCTACTGATTGAATGCGGGGTTCTAAGGCGGGAGGCATGCGGCTTCATCCTAGTCCTATTTCCGCTAGTCTCACAAACCACCGTCGAAGATTCCGAGTACAACAACCTAAAGTGATTCTGCTTGCTTTGAGGGAAGTGAGGGAAGGACAATTGGCATTATGTCCAATGGCGGTGACCTTCTCTGTCTGACGTGCAATCATCCCAAATCAGAACACACGGACAAGGGTTGTATGCATCGGGACGCGCTTCCCCCACAGCCCCACGGTAATCCTGAGACAGAATTATGCACTTGTGACAAATTCCAACCGAGGCTTGGCAAGGGATGGCAAGTTAAATAGCTGGTGGAGGTAGGGCCGGATCACTTGAACAAGTGATGATATTCGCTTATGAGAGCGTAGGTGAGAACAAGAACCAGCGAAATCAAGCCAGCCAGTTTTACGAAAAACAACTCAGCGGTATCGAACTTCTTTCCTAGCGACAAACTCCCTCCAGCAATGAGAACTTTTCTTTTTGTTCTCCGTGGTGGAAGGCAAAATCAGAATAGCGCAGAAACTGGCAGTGTCAAGGGGGATATATACGTTCTATATAAGAACGGGCTGCAAAATCTCCATCCAAACCCGTCGCACAAAGTGGTTGCAAAAGGTTGATTGAGGTTTGAAGTGGTTTCAAATGGTCGAAAGAGTGACCACAGAAACATGCCCGTGTCCTGTGGAAATCGCGGAAAATAAATTGTCGAACCGGCGACGCGAGCAATCCCTACCGAAATTCCTCGGGTGTCAGGAGAAACCACAGAGTGTCTATGACAACCGCAATGATTGCGACAAACGCGATGCAGAAGACCAACGTCAACCAACAATGATGAACCACCAACTCTCGCATTGCTGACGATAGATTGAGCAAATCAGGGACAGCCTGATCCGCCCTATTTTTCTGCTTCCATGTAGAATGCGCGACGATGCCGAGACGAGCGCGTTGTGTTGTGCCCGGAGTTCCATATCACGTCACCCAGCGCGGAGTCGACCGGCAGGCGACGTTCTCCCTGGATGAAGATCGACAGACCTATCTGCGTCTGCTGCGGGAGAACCTGGGCAACGCAGACGTGCGCATGTGGGCGTCGTGATCAATTCAGCCTCTTTTGAAAAGGAGGCGCGGAATAAAAAATAGGGCAGATCAGGCTGTCCCGGATTTCCCCACTCGAGATGTTTCGATTTACTTGATAATCCTTGCGATGTTTTGCTGGCTTATATGGTTGAGCATACGCGGCCTCCGCATTGCCGGGTGCCCCGCCCCTTGCTTTTGCTTTCTGTGGATGGAACCACACTGAGGGTGCCCTACCTCCGCAGGTTTCGGAGGGTGGGCAGCGAGGATGTGAGCGGCTCCTGGGTTGAGCTTCACAGGGAGTCACCAAGCAAAAGGGTGTCACGAACTCTTGTCGCAGACAGTCTCCCTACCCTCCGAACCGCACGGAGGGTAGGGCACGCTCTTCCTCGATCTGTCACCAAAAACCAAAATGAAACAATGCGAGATGAGACGGTGGGGGCACCTGCCTGTTGCTCGATTGTCAGTTTGCCTTCCGCTGAACTAACAAGGACATGTCCTTCCGGGCATAGACCTTTGCATTCACGACATAGGTGCTCGATCTCCTTCAAAGCGATGGGATGGCAGTGTGTTTGCATAGCACGAACCACCAAAGGTAGGCGACCTTGGTTTGAATTGCTCCCTCCCAAATTGGGCAGCTTCATGTAATGATTTCGTGTGCTCGGAAATCCCCGCCGAGAAGGAGGGAATTTGATGAGAAGCGCAAAGCTTCTGGTGTGCATGTTCGCTCTGGGTTTGGTTTTCGCACTTACCGGCACCATGGCCGCTCAAAACGGCAAGACGACCTTGGACGGGGGAATTGGCTGGTACAACGGCTGCGCTAACGACGGGTCGATCGTGAATGCCCCTGGCTCCACCAGCGTGAATTATCAGCAGAACGATACCCAGGCCACGGTCCACGTAGTGTTCCACAACGCTTCGGACGACGGCTCGTATAGCCTGAACCTCGAGGCGAACCAGTCTTACGATGCTATCGCCTCGACCTACGACCTGCCATTCCATTCGGTATGGGCGGGACCAGGTGGAACCTTCACGATGGTTGGAACGCTGCGGGTTGCGGTGGACGCCAGCGGCACACCCACCTCCTCGAATATTCTGATGGATCCTGATCATCCGGTCGCCACGAATTGCGTACAGTAAGCGCCATCTGAAAAACGGAAACAAACGACTCAGCCGCATGGGCTGCTTCAAGAGGGCGGGTTGCACCGCGGGTGCCCCGCCCCTTGCTTCTGCTTCCTCGATTCGTCAACAAAAACCAAAATGAAACAATGCGAGATGAGAGGGCGTGGCACCCGGCAGGCCCCCATTTTTCTCCCCGGAGCCTATGTCAACGAAGGAGCAACAACCAAAGTAACCTAACCTGTCGGAGTTAGCCCGTGTTCTAGTAGCCAGCGCGTTCGTTTACCAGGGAGGATGAAATGAAAGCACTCACCGTGTTCGTTCTAGCAATGGCTGTGGCTACTTCCGCGTTCGGCTACGGCGGAGCGCCAAAGCATGGCAAGTCTGCACACAAGCAGGCCAAGCTGGCTGACAAGCGAGAAGATAAGGCAGAGAAAGCGGATTTGAAGGCTTACTGTCGAGACCACTCCAAGGCTCAGTGCAAGCAGGCTAAGCATTCCTTCAAAGCTGAAGAAAAGGCAGAGAACGGCAAAGCCAAGCGCTTCAAGAAGTAGTTGATCGTTGTACACGCCGATTGGGGGGCATGGGAAGAACCCATCCTGTGCCTCTCGGCGCTATCCGCTTTACTGCTGCACAGACGTACCCGCACCATAGTACCCTCGACCGTCGCATCGCTCTCCTCAATACTCCTGTGGCAAGCAAAAATACAGGCCTGGAGTGTGTCCAACATGGTTCCCAGACTTGCACTAATTTCCGTTGTCGCATTGCTGACGACCGTAGCCGTTGCGCAGAACGCTCCACCGAATCAGAAGCAGACCGACGAGATCGGCTGGACTTCGATGATGAGCTTCGAGGGCAACGCCAACTCGCAGGAGCGCGTGCTCGACCTCGACTCAACTGTGGGCTACAACTTTGACAAACACTGGGGCTTGGACATGGGAGTTCCGTTGTCCTTCGTCTCATCGTCTACTTCAACAACAACCGGCTCGACTTCGGGCAAATCCACGACTGCGCTGAACAGTCTTGGCAACATCCATACCGACGTGAACTACAAAACGAATGGCGAACTCGCGAATTACGCTTCGACGCTCACCGTGGCAGCGCCCACTGGCAGCACCAAAAAAGGCGTAAGCACTGGTCGTCTTAACGTCGGATGGAATAATCACGTCGAACATGACTTTGATCGTCTTACTCCTTTCCTCGAAGTCTCCTTGTCGAACGGCCTGACTGATACGAAGCTTTACCATCGTCCGTTCACGACACTCGGTTTTGTCAGCCAGTTCACCGGCGGAGGTTCGATCGATCTCGGCAACAATTTCAGCCTTGGCGCGAGCCTCTATGATGTGCTTCCAACAGGAACGCAGAAGATGTTCAGCAAATTGGTCAGCCAGAAGTCTGGCTCTACTGCTGGAAGTGGCAAGAATGGCCGCTCATACGAGCTTGCATCCGAGACCACAGGCACCGCCTCTCTCACAAGAGATAACGGCGGATCGGCTTGGATCGAGTTCTCGCCTGGAGTGCTGGATTTGCAGATCGGATACACGCATAGCGTGCATCTCGCGCTGAATACGGTTGCCTTCAACGTCGGAATCAACATTGGCAAGCTGGTGAAGAGGGCAGACAAGTATTAGATGGGAAGGAAGGTGACAGCCTTGAGATCGTCTAAATCTAGTGCGCAAATTGGCCGGGCCGCAACGACGTTAGGTATTGGTGTTGCTGGCCTTGTGATCGTGCGTTTGATCGTCGAGAACCTGCCTATGTTCAAGGATGCAGGGTGGATCGTGAAAGGCAAGCTGTCGGTGGTCTCCGCCGCGGTGATCGTGGTCGATGCCATGCTGCTTTCAGTTCTCATCGGATTCGCGATCCAAGTTCGGGCGTACTTGCTGGACTGCTTTGCTGAAATTCCCGCTATGGGAACGATGGCCGCCAGTCTAGTGTTTCTGATTTGCACCGGCATTGCGTACACCGATTTCAAGCTGTTGACCAACGCCTGGCCTTCCATCAAGCAGCTCTACATCTGGAGCTTCTTCACAGTGGCTGCCTTGCTGGTGGCCCAGATCACAGTCCTGCTCTACCAAAATAGGGATCGCATGGCTGCGCTAATCTTGCGCCAACCCATTCCTGCCCAGCCGCAGGGAAAGCGGTCAGACGCCAATTCTCGGAGTGTTCTGGCGGTTCGCTGAGAAAATAGAAAAAAGGTGGGACAGACGGAACGTATCCTAACTTATTTCCTAAATATGTGAAAATGGGGGACTTTGAAAATGGGGGACAGCCTGATGTGCCCTGTTTTTGGAAACCGCTCTGAACTCAAGGAAGGAAAATTGCGCAGATCAGGCTGTCCCCCATTTCTCCCCATTTCTCCCGCGACAAGATCAAACTCCTCCTCGACTCCGGCGCCGACGTGAACCTGCCCGGACCCACGGGAGATGGCTGGGACGCGACGCCGCTGCAGCACGCGATCCTGGCGCGGCAGTCTGGCGCGGTCCGGCTTCTTCTGGATCGCGGCGCCGATCCGAATCGCGTCGCCGGCCCGAACGCCCCGGCGCCGCTGCTGCTGGCGGCGGGCGATACCGATCCCACTTTCGTCAACTTGCTGCTCGCCCACGGAGCCGACCCCGCCGTCGAAGGCGAAGGCGGAGTCACGCCGCTGTCTCGTGCGGTCTCGGCCGGTCCGATCAACGGACCGGACCGCCCGATGTTCGGCGGCTGCCGCGTCGAAACGGTGCGTGCGCTGCTCGCGCACGATCCCGCGCTTCGATTAAAGCGTAATTCTGCCAGGAGCAACGCGATCTGGTGGGCGCGCTTCCAGAGGTGTCAAGACGTGCTGAAATTGATTGGCGAGTAGCCGGATAATCCACTCATCGAGCACCGCGATGAGTGGGTCACCTTTTATTTGCTCACGTCCAAATCGCGGTTCGTATAACATTGCGCAATGGCACAGAGGGTGACGGACGTGTTGTGCGTTGGCCTGGATGGTGCTGCGATGCAGACCAGGAGGCTAGTTCTGGAAAAAGCAGGCCTCGTCGTCAGTCAGGCGCGAGATATACGACAGGTGCAAGCGGCCTGTGAGAGCAACTCGTTTGCTGTGGTGATCTTGGGTCACTCTCTCAACCCAAACGAGAAGAAACGAGTCAGCGATGTTGTTCTGACCTACTGCAAGACCGCGAAGCTTCTTGAACTTCACAGAGCCATTGTGCCGGACCTTCCCAGCGCCGATGGACATTTGCAAGCGAACCCGACTGAGCCGGGGGCCCTGGTGGAGGCTGTGAGCAGATTGCTAAAAAAACGAAGGAAAACCAAGGCGCAGTCTACTTAGGAGAACCTGGGGGAGAAACCTGGGGCGAGAAACCTGGAGACACAGGGGAGGTTTCCTGGATGGGAAAATGACACGAGACTCCGTCCTCCTATCCCCAGCGTTCCCCGGATCACAAAGTGTTCACACTGCAGGCTTGAGAGCCTCTTCCGGAGCTTCCGCCGGAAGCGAGGGCAGAAACACAGAAAACACAGTCCAGCTCCTGCCGGGGGTCGCGCTGCTCCTCACGCGAATCGATCCGTGATGCTTGTCCACGATGTTCTTGCAGACCCACAGGCCCAAACCGGTACCAACATCTTTCTTGGTTGTGAAGAAGGGCTCGAAAAGGCGCTGGCGATCTTGTGCTGGAATACCTGGGCCGGAATCGGCGATGGTGACCCGCACGCCAGCGAACGGCTCGGCGGTGGGATCCCCGCGCCCCGAGACTCGAATGCGAATCTGCCCGCCAGTCTGTACTGCATCGATACTGTTAGTCAGAAGGTTCGCAATGAGCTGCCGGATCTCACCTGCGATAGCGTACACCGGGGGGTCGTCGATAATCTCCGGACAAATTTCAACGCCCTTGTTGCGACTGCGAGATCCAAACACCGCGATGAGCGGATTCAGCAGCTCGCCGATCCTTACAGGGCTCGGCCTCGTGGTGTCGCGGTAAAAGCCAAGTGTCTGCTTGGTAATATGCGAGACTCGATCCAGCTCTCGTTCCGCATCAGCAAGATAGTCGCGCACCTCGCCGCGAACTGCCGCCTCTTTTGCGAGATAAACAAGGTTTGTGACAGCTTCGAGCGGATTGTTAATTTCGTGAGCGACGGTCGCGGCCAGCCTCCCAACCGACGCAAGCCTCTCAGTAGTTCGTAACGCATGCTCAGCCTTCTTCTGTTCTGTAATGTCACGCACTATTTTCGCAGCTCCGACAATACGCCCGCTGTCGTCTTTCACCGGCGAAATGGTGAGAGAAACCTCAATCCGTTTGCCGTTTTTGGTTAGCCGTACGGTCTGGAAGTGCTCAATCCGTTCTCCTCGGGCAATTGAAGCCAATATCCGCTCTTCGTCATCCTGCAGTTCCGGAGGAATCACCTTGCGAATGGAATGCCCGATAATCTCCTCCGGCGTATAGCCAAAAATTCTCTCTGCGGCTGGATTCCAACTGGTCACGATCCCATTCAAATCTTTGCTCGCGATGGCATCGTTCGAGGACTCGACGATGGCGGCCAGCCGTTGAGAAATCAGAAAAGCAGCATTGATCTTTTCGGCCGCTTGCTTTTGTTCGTGAATGTCAAGACAACCGCCCACATAGCCCTCGAAGCTCCCATCCACTGCATATCGGGGAACCCCGTGGTCGAGAATCCAGCGGAATTCGCCGCTGTGATGCCGCAGCCGGTAGTGCATTTCAAATGGCTGACGCGCATCAAAGGACGTGACATAGATCTGAAGGCATCGTTCGAAGTCGTCTGCGTGCACGTTCTCCGCCCAGCCGTTGCCCCATTCCTGCTCCAGAGTACGGCCGACGAAATCAAGCCAGCTCTTATTGAAGTACGTGCAGAGCTTGTCGGTTCCGGCCATCCAGACCATGACTGGCATGGCCTCGGTAACCACCTGGAAGCGCTGTTCGCTCTCCCGGAGGGCACGCTCCAGGTCGTCGATCACCTTCGTCGGCGACACGGCAGCTTTCGGCGGCTTGGCCGCAGCCTTGCCAATCGACTCCTTTTTCGCTTGTTTGCGTACGCCGGAAGAACTCACGCGCTCCTCGCAATTGGTATCAGCTTCAATGATTGAGAGCCTGTGGTGCGCAGATCACTATGGGATGCTGCGAAACCAGCAGCTTCGCTGCTTTTGTTCTAACTTTGGCTTGCGTCGACGGCTATCGCCCTTTGACGAACAGCGACTTATCGAGCGAAAGGTCGCCGCTCGGGCGCGAGCAGCTTCGACTGCAGGATTATACGTTGCTTCGCAGCTCGGTGGCCTCGTGGCTTGTAGCTGTAATCCTGGCTTTGCGTTTACTTTGGCCGAATGGCGGAAAATCGAGGACAGAGGGAAGGTATCCTAACTTATTCCTAAAAGGAAAAACGTCGCGTCTGTTCCCCTGTTTTCTGTGCTTTTTGAAAACCATGCGACTGCAATCAACCCACTGCTCAGGATCACAGTCCAGGGGCTGGGAAGTTCGCTTCACCACATTCCTTCTTTCGCATAAGGCCGGGCCCACAAGACAACGTACAGTTGCACGGCTTTGCTCCAGGCGTCCTCTAATTCACGGAGCTCCTGCCCTGTGATCGCGTGACGCACGAAGAACGGGCGCGCGCCCATCGTGACCACGGGAACGAATGCGAGCAAGAACCGAAGTGGGACAAGGGAAGGAGTCTGCCGGCCGTCAGTTTTGTTTTTCTTGGCAGGAGTGTGGCGCAGCCCGATCTCTTCCTGATAATCCAGCCACGCGCGATCGTGGAGACGCAGAGCAACGTCCAGGACCCATTGAACGAAGCGCGGCTTTACCTTTGCGGCGTATTCGGCGTCGCGTTTGCCATCGGGTCCGAAGAACCACTTCACCAAGTGTGGCTGCGAGCCGATCGCCTCACGCCAGACTTCGACCATCTCTTCCGCGTGTTGCTCGAAAGTCCCGACATGGCGCTGCAGCACCTCGGCGTCGACTTCACTCCAGCCCACAGTCTGCTCAAGCTCGCGCAACTCCTCCATTGAAAGCGGAGAGCGCGCTACGTCTGCGCTCCCGTAGTCGTACCCAGGAATTTGGTTTGGATTGTGTTCATGCATGAAGTAATCCTTGCTGGCCGCACGTCGGGACCGCTCACGAAACGCGCTGCAGAACCGAGCGATCCTCCACCCAAATGCAGCCTGATTTGTCGGCAAACTCGACGTTAGCTTTCGCCTGCGGATCGCGCATCAGAGCGTCTCGATATTTTTCGTACGCTGCCAGGCTGGGAAAATCAATTAAAGCGAGAGCGAAGTTGGTTGGGCCTGCAATCTTGGTAGGAAGAAAGTATCCAATCAGCTCCCCGCCGCAGCGCCGAATCGGCTCCGGCCACGTTCGCGCATACCGTTCGAAATCCGTGAGCCGATGCATGTCAATTGTGTAACGGATGCAAACCGTGATCATCCTCACCTCCATTGCCGGGATACTACAGCCCGGAAGCACAAGAATGCTTCGATCAGCATCGAAGTATTATGTGTGCTGGTGAACTAGACTGTTTTCAGAGCAACCGAAACCCGCTGCCGGTCCAGTTGTCCGCACTCTGGCCAGCAGCCAGGCAGCCAGTATTCATGCCGAACTCTTTCGCCCAAACGGCCGCACTGTTCAGTGATCCCGGCCGAGCCTCGATCCTAACGTCTCTGCTCGGAGGTGTTGCGCTGCCCGCCGGACAACTGGCGCTGATCGCCAACGTAGCACCGCAGACGGCCAGCAGCCATCTATCACAGCTGGTTGCCGGACGGCTGCTCAGTGTCGAGCAGCAGGGACGCCATCGCTATTACCGTCTCGCGAGTGCGGAAGTGGCCAATGCAATCGAGGCTCTGCTGGCGATTGCGCCGCGCCATCGAAACGACTCCATGCCCAACCCGTCCGGAGCACGTGTGCCAGGGGCCCTCGCCTATGCGCGCACCTGTTATTCGCATCTCGCAGGACAAGTGGCCGTGCAGATCGCGGACGCTCTGGAAAAACGCGAGCTGCTCGTGCGCGGTGAGCCGAATGTGTATGCGCTGACGAATCGTGGACGTCAATGGCTTGCCGAACTTGGCATTCGTACCAGCGATTCCCACATAAGGAATTCGCGCTTCGCGCGCCCATGCCTCGACTGGAGTGAGCGCCGCCATCACATTGCCGGCCAACTCGGCGCCGCTATGCTCGACCGCTTCCATCAACTCAAGTGGATAGCCCCCGTTCGCGAGAGCCGCGCAGTTCGCGTGACCCTGGAGGGCCGACGCAGACTCAGACAGATCTTAGGCATCGAGTCCTAAGATACGGGGACAAAGATACCGGGCACAGGCGGATTAGGGATAAACTGTGGCCCACAAGGCCTTCCGAGAAGGCTCTTTGGTGCGGCATGGGCAGGATCTTCGCCATATTCGCAACGCTGTCCTTATGCGCTGCAGTATGCGCCGGCGACGATTCGCTGCCCCAACCCAAAATCCCAATCCCCGAAAGCAGCTTTATTTCACCGCACCAGTACACCAATGCCTTCTTTGGATTCGCATTATCGATTCCCGGTGGCTGTCGTTTTCAAATGTTCGATCAAGGCGAGTCCGACAAACCGCTCGAGCGTTTTCTATTCGGAGAGAAGTGCCTGGAAAAAGGACTTAGCACTTTCAGCATTTCTGCCACACCCGTGCTGGGATCGGCCGATGATGAGGCACAGAAGGCCGTACTGCTTCCCACAATGACACCCAGAACTGCTCCCGACATGGTAAACGTTGGCGGCAGAGTTTTCTGGAGGAATGCGCTCGAGGAGAAAACCTTATGGAACCAAAAGGTATGGCGAGCGCAGTATGCAACTGTCGCCAAAGGATTCGTTCTGCTGTTTTCGATGTCGTCATTCAACTCCAAATTGGCGGCGGAGCTGCGCCAGGCGATCGAGACGATCAAGTTCTTCGAACCATCGCAGGCCAAAGATATGGCCGCGATTGGGAGTCATCCATATCTTCCCGAAGCGGCGCGACTGCGCGTTCAATCTACTCCAGACGTGAACATTGCACAGGTCGAGGGTGGCGTGCTTCGCGGCAATGTCTATGTAAATAATTCGCTTGGCTTTTCCTATGCGTTTCCCGAGCACTGGGTTCACAGCACGCAACCACCTCTGCAACAACCAACGCAAAAGTCGGATTCCGAAGGTTTATTCTCGGGATCGGAATCAACCGCAGCTCCTGGTCAGTGCGTGCGCGTGCTCGCTTCGTTCACAAACAGCGAAGAACGCACTCAAGGTCTCGACTTTAATCCCAGAATAACGCTCATGGTTGCCGATCCTACGTGCTTCATTCCCGATATGAAGTTTCCAGCGTCGCTCGAAGACAAGGAAGCGGTGCAAAGCTACGGGGAGGCCCTGTTTCACTCACTCGTCGGTACGCGACTTATTGGCAGACAGAAAATCAAGCTCTTTGGCATCGATCTGAATGGCCACATCTTTCTCGAAATCACCAGCAACAACGCCGAACCGATCGCGGGCGGCGGACTGCTGCGCAAAATCCACAGTGACATGATCCTCACTACTTTAGGCAAGACGTGGACTATCTGGCTGTCGGAGAGCGATACCGAATCGGAGTTTGGAGAATTGCTTAAGTCGTCACTTTCGTTCGACGCAGCGCGAACAAGCAGCCAGTAAGACAGGCTGTCAATGCCCAATACGGTTTGGTCCTACGACCACAAACGGCGACGGACCACAAGGTGGACCACAGGCGACCACAAGGGGAAGGCCTGATCTGCACCATTAACCAGTCCAGTTGTCGCCGGCGGCGGCCCACTCTATTCCCGGTTCTTGCTTCAGATTCCCAGATAGGTGCTGTACTCTCGCGCGCTGTTCGCGAGCGTGAGCACCCGGCTACTTCAGGAGGTACAGGACTGTAGTCTCAGTGTTGGCCGGATCCGGAGTCGGATCTCCGTAGATCTCCCACGAGTACCCAGCGGACTCCCTCCCGTTGGCCGTCATCCATTTTCCGATGGCTTCGTGCGCCTCGTTGATTCGGTGGTACGGGCCGCGATGGACGGCGACCGCGGTCTCGCCCGCCGGCGTTTCGGTCGCGTACACCTCGCCCGCAGTTTCAAATGCCCGCGTGACCTCGACACCGAAGTCACACACAATTGGCGAGCCGGGCTGCGTGGGATGGTGATAAAGGAAGATGTTGTGCCCGTCGGTCCGCAGCCCCGGCTGGCTACGAATGAAATCCCAGACCTTGTCCAGGGCCGGTTTCCACATTGAGCCAACCGCGCCCAGCACGAGCTCGCGCCGCACCGAGGCCAGCTTGCGAGGGTACACAGTCTGTACGTTGACGCAGACGGGCATTCCTCGATCCTACAACTAAGATCGTGATTGGCGGTGGGTGCCACCTTGTCCCGTTTCGGTGCTCCCGCCTGACTTCCAGACGGTGGGTGAGCCACCCGCCGATTTCACCCAATCTCAATGCGCAGGCGGATGGGTCATGATTCGCGACGGGTCAAGTTTGCCGTCGGCTCCGCTGGTTAGCGAGATAAAGTCAGGATCTTGACGGATGGAGGCGAAGACGGCATCGACGCGGGCTTCCATCATTTCTTCAGAACGCACTGCCTGGAAGCGCTCATACTCGAAGAAGTGACGCTTCAGCAAACTCAGGGCCTTGTCGCGATTCCCAGTTTGGGCATAGATGGCCGCGAGGTTGTACGACGCGGGCAAGATGGCCTCATTGGCGGTCGCGATCTTCAGCGCTTCGCCGCCATTACCGTTGCCGGCCATGAACGCTGCCGCAAAGATGAGGTTGTAGGCGTCATTCGGATCGAGCGCTAGAGCTTGCTTTACGTAGCCATCGGCCTTCGCCGTATCACCTTCTGAGTTCCAATACACCGCAAGATTTCTATATGCGAGCGCGAGCGGATAGGTTGCAACCGACCGCTCCATGAGCGCCAGACCTTTGGCAAAGTCGCCGTCATGGATGGTCATCTTGCCCAGACCGTGCAATGCCACGGCACGCGACATCGGATCGGCCTGCATACTGAGAATGGAATTGAAGACCTCGCGCGCTTTGTCCCATTCCCCGGTGTAGTGCCGGAAGACTTCCCCGAGATATCGCAAGGGAGTGGGGTCGGCCGGGTCCATCTCATGCGCGCTCTGGTATAGGCGCTGGGCATCGAGATACTTTCCTGCCAGTTCCGCCTGCAATCCTTCGCGCATGGTCTGCTCAATGGCTGCGCTCTTCTGCGGATCGAAGGTCGGGGGCTCTGGAATCTCGCCAACTTCAACGCCCAGCTTCTTCAGCTCTTTCGCAGCCTCCTTTGCCTTTTTGGGAAACATGCATTTCTGATCGGCTACGGCACGGTAGAGAGGGATGGCGGCATCTTTGTCCGACTTGGCGGTTTCTTTTGCCGCCTTGAGCTTGTTCTCGAGCGCGTCTTCCCGCTTCTTGAGCTCGCCGCTCAGCAGTTTCTCAACATCTTCCACATGAAGCTTGCCGTTCTTGTTTTCAAGCTTGCCGACGACCGATCCATCGATCCCCGCAAGGACCGCGACCGGCAGCGTATCTTGCGCGGCGAACTTGGCGCGAACGTCCGAGCTTGGATCGGCTACTTCCATCGCCACGCATTGCGTCGCATAGAGCGACAACGGACGCGAGACCCGCAGACTGGATTTCTGCAGCTCGTCCGGAGAAGAAGGAAACCAATACAGAACGAGTCCGCCGGCCGGCGCGGACTCCTGCGGCTGCGCCATCTTCCACGGAACGTAGTAAACCTGCTGCGGCATGGACGGGCCGCCTCCACTAGACGGAGCCATTCCACCCATCCCGCCTCCACCACCGCCACCACAGGTTGCCGAGGCTGAAACAGAGAAGAAGACCGCGAGCGCAATTGCATAGAGAAAAGCAGTGGATTTCGTCTTCATATTGGTGTGTACAGGACTACAGGAATATTAGGTCAGGTAAACCCAGTGTCAATGCCAGAGTAGCGGATTCCGACAGCGGGGCGGGACGAAAGGTGCCTTGGGCCAGAAAGGCAACGGCGTGGTGCTCTGCTTGGGAGCTCGATGAGGCCACATGGGATGCAGGAAAACCGCGTTACCGGCAGCGCATCAGAACTAAAGATAAGGAAGCTTCCGGAGGTCCCAAATGCAACGATCGTTGTTTCTAATCGCGCTGCTGCTCTGCGCGTCGCTTGTAAGCGCGAAACAGACGTCCACCGCGTCGAGCCAGGACGGGAAAAGCGCATCCACTCGGCAGGAGAAGCAAACTCAGTCGGTCTCCCAATCCGGCTCTTCAAACAATCAACAAAATGATCCAAACGGCGGTTCGCCGAGTTCTCCTGCACCAGGACGCGTAACTGGCGAGACTCCAACACAAGTGCAGACTGCGCTCGATAAACAACTGCCCACCGGCTCTGATGTGACGGCGAGCGTCACAGATGATGGCAGTATGAAGCTGACAGGAACGGTGAAGACCGAGGCAGACAAAGCCAAAGCTGAGCAGATCGCGCGCTCGGTTTCTGGCAGGAAGATCGATAACAAGCTAAAGGTGAAGTCGGCACAGAGTAATCAGGACCAGAGCAGCAATCCAAAGTAGTGGGCCAAGTCAGTTCTTCTCGCTCCGGTTGCTCATTCCTTGATCTTTCGTTTCTTGGGCGACACACCAACTCCGTCGCCTAGGTGGACCACTTGTCCCATTTCGGTCTCGCCGCCTGAGCTGCTGAACTGAACAAAGTAGTTTGTTCAGTTGGGGCGCTCTTGAAGAAGAAGGCACATCATCGCGGCACTTACTTGTTTCCTACGGCCACTGCTCGAATTCCCGCGTTGCTGGATTAAAGATCTCTACGGTTCCGGTATGAATCTCGTAGAACCAGCCGTGAATCCCGAGACTGCCTCGCTTGAATCGCTCGTCTACTGTCGGGTGCGTGCGCAGATGCGACATCTGCTCCACGACATTCAAACGCGCTAGTCTCTCGCGACGAGCCGACTCATCTTCTACGCAATAGTTTTTCTCCAACTTCTGGACGGCGGGCTGTGCATATTTCAACCAGCGTGCTGTCGCCGGTATTTTCTCCAGTACTTCTGGATGAAGTAATGCCTTCATCGCTCCGCACGACGAGTGACCGCACACAATCACATCGGCCACTCCCAGAACCGCCACTGCGTACTCGATACTGGCGGAAACTCCAACGCTGGCCGTGTCCTCATAGATGGGAACGATATTGCCCGGAGTTCGTTCTACGAATATCTCTCCGGGTGATGTTCCGGTCAGCAGCGATGGTTCAATGCGTGAATCGCCACACGTGAGGAACAGCGCGTATGGCTGTTGTTTTTCCGCCAGACTCTCGTAGAGCTCGCGCCACTCGGGAAACACTGCAGTGCGAAACCGACGCACTCCTTCCAAAATCTCGTTCACGGCTATGCCCTCGCAGGCAGGGAGAGTCACGCACGACAATCTCGCAGGTCTGCGGGGGGGAAGTGTTGGCGCGCTCACCTTGTCCGCCCACTTTGTAACCCATCGAGGTGAGTACGCCAACTAGGAATACTTCTAGGTCGTGCGGAGGAGGAACCGTGAGTCACGAGCGTGCCTTCAAATTCAAGGAAACCGCGGAAAGACGGAACGTACGTCAACCTTTGCTTCCTAAAGTAGGAAAGAAAGGTGTTGCGACAATGAGAACGGAACTGCTGCGATTCAACGGCGCTGTCGAGCGGGATCCCAGGATCAAAAGCACGGAGAGCGGGAACTCAAAATCCATCTAATAGCCGCTGTTGCGAAGGATGGGTCCTGGACATTCTGCAGATAATTTTGCGCACCTATCTGAGTACAATGCAGAAGATTCAAAGGGGAACTTAAATGACCGGGGCCGAATACGTGTTGGGCTTGTTGTTGGTTTGTGCAGTACTTGCAATTGTGTATTTGTTATCGAATCGTACGGTCTCCGGTGCAGTCGGCGTCCCAGTCCCCATCAGTCTTGATCCAAGAGTGCAGAGTGCCCTTGATTCCCTGCCGCGTTTGCAGCAAGAGTTGGGTGGATTAAAGGCGAGCGTGCAGTCGTTGCCCACGGAAGCGACGATACGAAGCATTGATGGGCGGCTTAGCGCAATCGAAGCCCGTGTGCCGAGTTCGCTGGAGACGAACCTGCAAAAACTGGACGCAACCCTGGTGTCAATTCACTCGGAATATGGGCCGGGCAACCGCTTTGAGCATATCTATCAGGCGACGAACCGGCTGATGTCGTTGCTGGCCGGGGGAAGAGGTCGAGGCGCTGCCGGTGAGGCCATCCTGGGAGACGTTCTGAAGGCGTTTCCGCCGACCATGCTGGAGCGCGATTTCAAAGTAGACGGGAAGTCAGTTGAGTTCGCGTTGATTCTTCCCAATTCGAAACGGCTGCCGATCGATTCCAAATGGACAGCCGCCGACCTGGTTGAGCGGCTCGGCAAAGCAACCACACCCGATGCGGAGGAACGACTTGCTGCCGAGATCGAGAGGGCGGTGGTGGCAAAGGCGTCGGAGGTCGCGAAGTATCGAAATCCAGCGGTGACGGCAGACATCGGAATTGCAGCGGTTCCAGACTCTGTGTACCGAGTCTGCCTCAAGGCACACCTGCAGGCGTATGAACAGTGGAGCGTCCTGGTGGTTCCCTACAGCATGCTCGCTCCCTATCTTTTAGCCTTCTACAGCATTCACATGAAGTACGGTCGCGCACTGGAACTGAGCAACCTGCAAGCCTATCTCAACGTGATCGAGCAAGAGGTGAAGATCATCGATGGCGATCTGGAAGGCCGCATCAAGGAAGCGGGAACGCGAGCGAACAATGCGTATGAGAGCATCAAGAGCGCAGTGGCCCGAATCCGGTCGGCCGCAGAAAATCTGAAGACGCCATCCGCAGAGATTGCCCCGATCTCCACTGAGCAGCAGGAGGAGAAATCCTGGTGGGCATCTGCGCAGGGTTAAGACCACTTGTGGTTTGGCTGGAGCAGGCTTCTAAGCTGGCATTTACCATTTTCCAGAATAGGATATGGCTTTAGTCTTGCGGTTCGTTTCCGTCTGCGTGGCTAGCGGACGCCCAATCGCTCATTCGGCATGGCGTTCTTCCCTAAGTCGCCGTTCCGCAGAAGTGTTATCTTGTTGCGCTGCGACCTGGAGGCCTTCTATGCCTACGCGCAAAGCGTTTCTCTTCCTTGCCACGATTGTTATCTCCACCTGCCTTCATGCTAGCTCAGGTCCGGATAGCAGGACGGCCACTGATGCAAAGAGTCTGCATTCCGACAACAACTCTGCAGCGAAGCCAGTTCCTATTGACGATCTCTTCATGACGCGATCGGTTGGAGGCGGCGCGTGGTCGCCAGATGCGCAGGAGATCGTTTTTCAAAGCAATGCCAGTGGACGAACGAACATCTGGAAAATGCGTTCTGACGGCAGTGGCACCACGCAACTCACTCACTCCGACGACCGCCAGTTTTCAGCAACGTGGTCACCCGACGGAAAGTCGATCGTTTATCAGCAAGATGTTGGCGGCGCCGAGATATGGGACTTGTTTGCGGTGCCGAGCGGAGGCGGCGATCCTGTCAATCTCACTAAAACGGAAAAGATCGCCGAGAGCAATCCTCTGTGGTCACCGGACGGCAGCAAAATCGCCCTCGCCTATAAACCCAAGGAGTCCCCGGCCACAGATATCGCCATCCTGGACTGGAACACACGTGAGGTCAAAAAGCTTACCAACGAGCAGGAGCAGGACCACAGGTGGAGCGCGTCTGCCTGGACGAGCGATGGCAAATTCATTTTGGCAAATCGCGGCAATGCTCTTTTCACCGACAGCGATGTGTACCTCATCGAGGTTGCCAGTGGCAAAGCGGAAAAGCTCACTTCCCATGAAGGCCAGCAACTCTTTGAAGGCAACGACCTCACGCCCGATGGGAAGACTGTGCTCATCTCCTCGAACTCTCAAGCCGGCTACTTCAATGTCGCGCTGCTCGATGTCGCCAGCAAGAAGCTGCGTTGGGTAACAGATACCCACTGGGATGCGCACGCCGATTCTTTTTCGCGGGACGGCAAACAATTCACATACACCATTAATGAGGACGGGCGCACTCGCACATTTATCGGCGATACCGCAAACGGAACTTCAAAGCCGCTGCAGATGCCGGAGGGACTCACCAGCTTCGTGGGTAATCCGACTACCTTTTCGCCGGACGGCAGCAAGGTGCTGCTCAACCACCAGAGCTCGCGCCGACCGAATGATATCTGGGCATATTCGCTCGCCAGCGCGAAGGCGCAGCAGCTGACAAAATCGGCCAGCGAGAACATTGACGCCTCACTCCTGCCGCAGTCACAGCTCGTGAGCTACAAGAGCTTCGATGGAACGATGATCAGCGCCTTCGTCTGGCTGCCGTTCAATCTCAAACGTGACGGCACCAACGCAGCCGTGGTGCTGCCGCATGGCGGTCCTACCGGGCAGACTCCTGACACCTTTAACCGAACTGCGGCGGCGCTCGCTACTCGAGGATATGTCTGCATCGCTCCGAACGTGCGCGGTTCGACCGGTTACGGCAAGAAGTTCCAGGAGATGAACGTAAAGGACCTGGGGGGTGGGGACCTGCAAGATGAAGTCTATGGCGTGAAGTTTCTGCAGGCCAGCGGATACATCGACGCTAAGAGAGTCGGCATCACCGGCGGATCATACGGCGGCTATATGACCCTGATGGCCATCGGCAAGACTCCGGATGTGTGGGCAGCGGCTGTAGAACAATACGGCATCATCAACTGGCTCACCATGCTGCAGCACGAGGATGCATTCCTGCAGCAATACGAAAAATCCTTGCTGGGCGATCCCGAGAAAGATCGCAAGATCTATGAAGATGATTCTCCACTGAAATACATTCGCAACGAAAAAGCTCCGCTGCTCGTTCTTCAAGGCGAGAACGATCCACGCGTCCCAAAAGAGGAGGCCGAGCAGGTGGTTGAGATCCTGAAGCAGGAAGGGCGCACGGTGGACGTCCATTACTATCCGCACGAAGGGCACGGATTTGCTAAGCGCGAAGATCAGATCGATGCCCTCAAACGCACGACCGATTGGTTCGATAAATACCTGAAATCGCGCGGTGTAGCGCAGGCCCACTGAGCGACGGTAGGTCTTCACCGAATACGGAGCACCTGACTTCGTTGTGCGCCAGCGCCATACACAGTCGGATTTCTCTCGTGCGCTGACTTTCCGAGTATGCCAGCACACTGTAAATGCCGATTGCGGCGATCACTAGGGCGATGGCCGCAAGCGAGCAAACGGTACACGAGTCCCACAACCTGAGGCGCGGCCTTGTCGTAGACTTGACGCAATACCCTCCTGGACTTTTGAGAACTCAGGCTTGGGCTCTCTTGATCGTTATTCAAGCCATCACTCAGCGGAACGCATTTATCTTCAAAACTGTTCGTCTTCGTGCGTTGCAGGATGATCCGTATGCCTTCGGTTCCACCTACGCCAGAGAGTCGCAGTTTTCGGACTCTGAGTGGCTCGCACGCGTAGAACGCATGAACGGTGAGAGAGGCTGCGGATTTTTAGCCGTTGATGGCGAAACTCCATGCGGCATCGTTGGCTCGTTTCTCGATCAGGACGATGCAACGCGAGCACACTCATCTCGATGTGGACGGCTCCTGCGTATCGTCAGCACGGAGTTGGTCGCCTGCTGGTGAACGCGGTTGCCGACTGGGCGTGCGAACGCAACGCCTGCACCCTCGTGTTGATGGTAACCAGCGTTAATGAAACCGCGATGCGCTTCTATGAGCGATTGGGATTTGCCAGAACTGGGCGAACGGAGCCGTATCCAAACGACCCTGCCGTGATTGAATATGAAATGTCGCGGCCTCTTCCGTAGGCTTGAGCTGGACTGAACTGCTGAGCTACTGAGCCAACAACAACAACCAGTGCACCACCCGCTACCGCAGGTCGTCCTGACTTGGAAGCCTCAAGGCTGCCTTATTAATGCCTCAAAATGCCCCAAGAGCATGCCTGGTTCCCTGGCTTTTGGCTCAAAGCTGCTGAAATTCATCCATTTAGACCACCCACGGACAGGATGCAGGAGCCACCTGATTCTGGTGATGACTATCCTTAATTAAGCAGCAACATTTTTGGCGCGAATGTAAATTTTGCGATTAGAGGCTGCTGGACACGTCGGCGGTGCGTCGGACGAAGGAGGGTACTCTGCAGGGTCTCCGGGCGAACTGTAGGCGAAGCCAGGCCGGTTTCTGTTCGTCTCTGCAGGATGGTGTGACCCTGATTTTCGAACTTTTGGGTTTTTTTGGCTCCCGTCCGAGTCGAGAACAGCCTGGGGCTCCTGCACAAAATGCCGTGATGAAAAGTGCAAGTGGGTGGAGAAGAATCAGGAGTAGGCAAGAGGCAATGGGCAGGAGGCAGTAGAGGTTTTGAAGCCTGGGAGCAGCCCCTTACAGGTTGTGAACGGCGTAGCGCAAACAGCGTGGGCAGGTGGTTGCGAGTGTGTGCCGTCCGTCGTAAAAGCAGATCCCCCGCTCCGCAGTGAATTGGTCCTACTACAAACCAATCTTCGGCGGAGCGGGGGATGACAATCGCGTTCCGATCCTTTCGGCATTGGCGATGCCGCACAGAAGCAATTCAGCTATGGACGCGCCTCGTAGATGATATTGAATGGTGTCTCGGCGGCGCGACGGAAACGTGTGAAGCCCGCCTTCGTAACCACTTCCCGAATGCGTGCTTCGCCTGCTTGCGCACCCAGGCACAGACCAACCTCCTGAGAACGTGAGCATGGCGTGCACAGCAGCGTCGAAAAGCTGTAGTAAACGCGGCCTACGGGATTGAGATTGTCCTTCAAATCGTCATTGGCGAACGGCTCAACGATCATCCACGTGCCATCTTTCGCCAGCGATTGACGCACGTGCGCCGCTGCGCCGACTGGGTCGCCCATATCGTGCAGGCAATCGAAGACGGCGACAAAGTCATATTCCTTTCCGGGAAATTCTTTTGCTTTGGCAATGTCGAAGGTGACGCGGTTGGCGATTCCCGTGCGTTGTGCGGTCTCGCGCGCAGCCTCAATCGACTTGTCGTGATAGTCGAATCCGAAGAATTGTGATTTGGGAAATGCTTGTGCCATCAGCAGAGTTGACGCACCTTTTCCGCAGCCAACATCGGCTACTCGTGCTCCCGCTTCGAGTTTCTTCTGCACGTCATGCAGCGCAGGGATCCATGTGCTCACGAGATTTGCGGCATATCCGGGGCGAAAGAACTTCTCGCAGCCATGAAACACACCGTCAACATGCTCGTGCCATCCCATTCCGGCGCCGCTGCGGAACGATTCCGCAATGCGGGGAACCGCTGCGAGCGAACCGAGAGCCAGCTCAAATGCTCCGGGAAGATACGCGGGGCTGTCCGGATTCGCCAGCGTGAACGCCTGTTCTTCGCTGAGTCCGAACTTCTTGGTTTCTTCGTAGTATGTGATGTACCCTCCCGCCGCTTGCGATGCGAGCCATTCCCGCAGGTATCGCTCATCCGTTTGAGTGGCTTTGGCGAGCTCTGCGGAGCTCATGGGGCGAGTGGCGAGTGCCTTATAGAGGCCCAATTTCTCACCGATTACCACCATTCCGCTGTGCACGGTGGCGCCAAGATCCGTTACGAATTGTCCGATGAACTGATTGAGTTTATTCATGTCAAGAGCTGGGGCGGGGGCTTGAAGTGCGCTACTCATATACGTCTCTCCTTGTCGTTCTTCTGTTTTTGTGGTCGCTGTCTCGAGACTAGTCGGTAGGGACCAGCGAGACAATACAGAGATGCCACATCGTGCGAAAGAATACGCCATCTGCTGCAGAAACCGGGGATGTAAATGCGCTCAATATGGACTCAAAAACTGGCTGGTGAGCTCGTCGTGGCACTGTTACTTTTTGTGATGCGAAACACGCGCGAGAAGCATCTACTGGTCTGGGGAACCGTAGTTGGGTGGCAGGAGAGATCCAAAATGGGACTCGTTGTAGGTATCGTTTTTGCCGTTGCGATATCGTGGTGGCTCATCAGAACATGGCTGAAGAGTAGACGTGAGCGTCGTGAAGTATACGACGATCACCGCATTACCGCGGAAAAACTCCACAGAGTGTTGGCCTCACCGCAAGAAGTACTTCTATTTGACGTTCGCCAACCGCTTGACTTGCTCGCCAACGCTGAGATGATCCCCGGCGCCACTCGGATTGCGCCGCGAGAATTGCTGCAGAAGCCGTGGCTTATCCCGAAGGACAAAGATTCGTTCGTCTACTGCACCTGCCCAAGCGATAAAACCAGCCGCGAAATCCTGGATCGAGCGCGTGCCCTCGGCCTCTCCCGCGTCAAGCTCCTCGAAGGTGGGCTGGCAGCGTGGAAAGCTAATGGCTATGCGGTCGAGCCATATCGCGAGTCGTTCCACCTTGATACGGCGACATAGTTGCGCACTTCGGTTCAGCAAAACACTAGGCAAGGACAGCAACAAGCGATAGAACCCGCAGCGCAAGCGAACGATCGCCTGAGACAGTTGCTTCTTTCGCGGCGTCAGCGGCGGCAACAGCTTTGGTGAATACTCGCCACGCGAGTTCTTGATCCATTCGCACAACCGCCTCAGGACGGTCGGTTTGCTCTGTTAACTGCCATCCCGAATTCGATCGCTGAAGAAACCAACTCCTTCCCGCTTCGCCTGTGATTTGAACTTCCACCGCGGTCCCTTCACGCGCTTCTACCGCGCGGAACGAATGTGGCAGGCCTCGCATGAACGTATCCAGAACGGGAAAATAGAGCTCGCGGTTGGAAATACCCGGCGTGTTCACAGCAATCCGGATCTGTTGCTGATGATGCCAGCGCTCGGTGTATTCACGCGCGATGTCAAACCAGTTCGCCGACTGCTCTTCTCCGGCCCACGTGACAGCCCAAAGCGCCGGCGCGAGAGGATCGAATCCCCTGAACAGTTCGTAAACCTGCCTCGAAGTGAGCTCCAGAAGCTCGATAAGCACCCGGGGACTCAAGCGCGTTGCTGCCTGAACCCATTCGGCGTTGTTGCGATTGATGAACTGCACGAACGCGGGGTAGCCGTCGCGCGGCGGCGGCGCCAGACCGAAGAATCCATCACGCTGCATTGAAAGTCTTTTGAGGTTGCCATCGAGCAGGTGAGCAACCACATCCTTGACGGTCCACTGCTTCGCCAGAGTCGGACGCGCCCAATCCTCAGGCCTCAAAGACTTGAGCAGCTCGATCAGTTTGCCTTCGAGAACGGGGAAAAGGTGCAGCGTCCGGATTGGTTCCGCAGGATTCATCAACAAAATGTAGGGGCCGCCGCAGCAGCCCCTGGCCACAACACTCGACTTTCTGTGATCAGAAGACGAACTTCAGCGACAGTTGAACCTCAAGAGGATCCCCAACTCCCTGGCGAAGGAAGCCGTCAAAGTTGAATAATGCCGGGGATACGAGTGGATTCACGTTGTTTTTGTTGTTGAAGCTGTTGAACATCTCCATCTGTGGGATCAATGTGTAACGATCTCCGAAATGGAATGGACGAGTGCCACGCCAGTCGAATGTGAAGAATCCGTTGTCCTTGCGCAAGTGATTGCGTCCACAATCGGCTCCGTTCACCACACGTGTGATCGAGTTATTCGCACTGCAAGCTGGTCCAGTACCGGTGCCGAGCGGATTATCCGTGATCGGCTGGGCAGTATGCGCCTGGATTCTGGGACTGAATTCGAATCCGTAGGGCAGCTTCATGTATCCGAACAGATTAAATTTGTGGCGTTCATCGCGATCGGAGAACGAGTAATCCTTGCGGAAGTCGAACTTGTTGAAGTAGCGGAATGTAAAGGGATCGCGCTCATTCGAGTCGTCATCAAGGTCCTCAGAGAGGACGTAGTTCGCTTCCATCTGATAATTCTGGCTGAAGCGCTTGCGAACTCCGACCGTCATGCCTCGATAGAGAGAATGGGCCGAGCTTTGAGTGTCGGTAACTGAACCCAAGTTGGCAAAGGGAGCCGTTCCGCTGTAGCTAGCAGTGTCGCCATTCAGAGGAATAGTTACCTGATTTCCCGTATTGGGATCCACGAATCGCGTCAAATGGACAGAATGGGAGATTGTGAGATCAATATAACCGGTGACATTTGGAACCAACTCTTGTTCATATGCAAAGTTGCCGGTGTAGGTCCTGGGGTTCGCGTAGTTCCGATCGAAAACTGTCACGCCAGCTCCCTGAGGGAACGAGCCCTTCGGAACTGGTGGAACTGTCACAATGCCAGGCCATGTCGGTGTCACTCCGGCTATGGTCTCTTGCTGCACCCCATTGGTGGTGATCGCACCCACCTGGGTAAGCATGTTCTGATAGGCGTTGTAAATTCCGTAGCTCGCTCGAATCAGTGACTTCTGGTTGTTGCGCACATCCCAGGCGATACCCACACGGGGCTGGAACATCTTCGTGGCGTTCGGGATTTTGCCAGTTGAAGGGAATGCCGGATTGCTCAGGTACTGGCCGTAAGCAGTCTGCGAAGGAGGAATTACCGGATCGGGAAAGAGCTGTGCCTCCCATCTCAACCCGTAATTTAGCGTCAGGTTTGGGCGAATTTGCCACTTGTCTTGAATGAACAGAGCATAGTTCTTGTTGTCGATGCTCGAGGCGCCCGGTGCGAGGTTCGTCAGACCTGTTCCGGCGGATTGCAGATACAGCAACAGCGGACTTCCAAGTGCAGAGCTTCCACCACCGCAAGCCTGAGTAGAAGCAAATGTGCCGTTGGAGCATTCCACGGTACTCGGACCGAACCCATTGCCTGTTGTCGCCGGTGTAGCGTAGTGCAGGAATCCATCTACGGAATCAAAGATGTACCGGCCCTGAAAGAATCCACGGAATACCTGGGCATTGTTACTGTGCAGGAATTCCCCGCCAAGTTTCCACGTGTGATTGCCAGAAACAATGGAGAAGTTGTCGCGAATCTGGTACCGCTTGAATGTTTCATCAACGTTTGGCGCCAAGAAGAACGGGTGGCCGAATCGGAATGCCGTTACGAAACCCATCGCGGTGTCGGCTGGCACGTTCGATTTGGTGGCACTCCTTGGACGGTCCTCTCGCGAGAAGCTGAAGTGACCTTCATTTACTTTTCTGGCGGATACGGTCGTGAAAAGGTTGAAATTAATGGCATTGATCTTAGACGGCCCCTCAATTCCGTTTGCGGAATCGCCGTACGTAGGAACGTCAAACGTTTGATTCAGATTGTTCGAACGGTCAAAGTTGTATGAAGCGCTCAGATTGTTTGCCGCATTCAGGTTCCAGTCGTATTTCCCAAGGATTGCCGTGTTGTGGATCTGATGAGGTACGGGCAACCCTTCGTCTTGCTTTAAATTCAGCGGCCCACTTTTGAAGAAATTCAGTAATGCCAAGCGCTGACACTCAGTGTTGCTTCCGATAATGGCATCATTTGCTCCTGCTACCGGAGTACCAACTGGGCAGCTTCCGAGCGGAGCACTTAGATTGGGACGATTCAAGTTCTCTAGAATCTGTTCGAATGCTCCGAAGAAGAACATCTTCTGCTTGATGATCGGCCCACCAACGGTGGCACCGAATTGCTCGCGATGGAAATCCTGGAGCGGCTTGCCATCTGAAGTATCAGCACTGAGCGACTCCAAGCGCTGATAGTGGAAGACATCGCCGTGCAATTGATCAGTGCCTGACTTCGTAATTACGTTCACCACGCCGCCGGCCGTACGGCCAAACTCCGCGGAGGCTCCGGTTGCGACTACCTGAAACTCCTTTACCGCGTCCAGGGTTATATCAATGGCCGCTCTTTGTCCTCCGACTTGCTCACCGAAAAAGCCGTTGTTGTAATCTCCGCCATCCAGGCTGACGTTATTGAAAATGCCACGCTGACCGGCAAAGCTGATTTCGTCGCCATCTGGCCCTTGCACCACGCTGACCCCGGGTGTGAGCGTTAGTAGGTCTTCAAATTTTCGTCCCAAGATCGGCGTTTGCTCCACCGTAACGGTATTCAACGTGTTGCTCGACTCTGTGGCAGTGACATCGATGTTGTCAGTCGCAGCAACGGTGATCGTTTCTCCCGCGGTCGATATCTTCATCGGAAAGCGCAGACTCAATGCTTGGCCAACCGTGAGATCAATCCCTTGCTGAACTATCGTGGAGAATCCGTCTTTTTTAGCCGATACTTCGTACTTGCCCGCGGCCAAGGTTAGGAAAGAGAACCGTCCGTTTTCGTCACTAATCACCGATTGCCGCACATTCGTATCGAGGTTGTGTGCCTCCAAAGCGGCGCCCGCAATCACTGCGCCCGTGGCATCCAGAACGGTGCCTTGGATGACTCCGGATGTAATTTGCGTTTGAGAGAAGATCGCACCCGTCATAACGAGAATGGCGAAGAGGTTCAAAGCAGATCGACGCAGGAAAGCCATTGGGGACTCCTCGGGTTGCTTTTGAATTGTTAGGCCCAGAAGCAGGAAAGTGGCTGCATGTTAATCCAAAAGTCGCCTCGGTGCACTTTCAAAATTGCGGCTGGTTGACGGTGGCGTAGACCGGTGGGTGCGGCGAGGCAAACGCCAGCGACAACGCTCCCGCACGGATCAAGCTGAACCTTTTAATGTTGAGCTCTTCTGGCGACCCATTCTCGCGCAAAAACCGCTGCTGAATCGGTGCACCGCAGCCGGAACAGGGAAATTTACAGGGCCTTTTTTGCAATTACGGCAAAACCTTCGAATTCTGCCCAAAATTCGCAATATGTTGTTTCGGAACAGGGAATAACAGGGATTTTTAGTTTTCGAGCTAAGCCAAGTCAATCAATAGGGTTACGAAGAAGAGGAAGCGTGGCTCCAAATTAACAGGGAATTTAGCAGGGAATCCTCCCCTCGCTCTCGCCATGCTTTCGCTCAGAGGCCGGATAGATTCCCGAGAGAGACGCCCGAGCACTCTGGCGTGTAGTCGTCCCAACGCCACCGAAGAACACCGGCTTTCACCCAGCGCAGAAGCACGGATTGCCTTCCAGGTCGCTAACAATCCGTCCAGCTCGCAAAGTCCGCACAATCAAGGCAGCACTTTTCCTAACCATTCACCGCTATTCTCTCCGCAGGGCGTTAAGCGGGTCTATTGATGTGGCTCGGCGGGCTGGAAGATAGCTGGCCAGCATGGCCACACAGACCAGAATCGTCGAAACTGCGGCGAGGGTCGTCGGGTTCGCGGGGCTTACGTTATATAGCAATCCGGCTATAGTGCGTGCCAGACTTAGCGTCGCTACAAGACCGAAAATGAGTCCGACCAGGACGGTTCTGAGCGCTTGGCCGAGAATCATCTGCATTACGCTCTCACGGGTTGCTCCCAGCGCCATGCGGATTCCGATCTCTTTCGTGCGACGTACGACCGCCTGCAGCAGCACTCCGTAGATTCCCAGGGCGGCAAGAATCAGTGCCAACGCGGCGAACGCAGTGAGCAGAATTGTGCGGAAGCGCGGCTGCGAGTGGAGCTCTGAGAGCCGCTCCTCCATGGTCTTCATGCCGCTAAGAGTCGCTTCGTTATCAAGGGCCAACAGCTTTTCGCGAACTGGACTCGCCAGGCTGTTGGGATCGCCATTCGTTCGGACGAGCAGCGACATCGAGGCGGCCGGCTCCTGAGTCAGCGGACGATAGACCGCCGGCGGCTCCACGTAGCCCATCTCCTGGAAGACCGTCTGGGTCTTCACGTTTGCGACAACTCCAACGATTGTGAGCCACGGCTTGGAGTCCTCCGGCAGACCGAGCTTGATTTGATGTCCTATGGCGTCCTGATGTGGGAAATATCTGGTGGCGAGGGCCTGATTGATGATCGCGACCGGTTGGGTGTTTCCACGATCGCGCGTGTCGAAGCTTCGGCCGTGCAGAAGTGGCATTCCCATCACCTGCAGAAAGTTGTCGTCCACAGTTTCGGCCGCGATGTCGTGCGCAGCGCTCTCGCGCGGGAATGCTCTGCCTGCGACAGCGAGCGTATTGCTGCCGCTTAGATAGAAACTGGATGCCATCGAGACTCCCTGCACACCGGGAATCGAGCCAGTCTGTTCCGTCAGCCGCCGGAAGAATTCGACCTTTTCGTTGCCAGCGTTGTACCTATTCTTCGGCAGGCGAACCGAGGCGGTAAGCAGATGGTCGGTACGGAATCCGAGCGGTGTTGCTGCGAGCCGGACCAGACTTTGAATGAGCAAGCCTGCGCCGGCCAGGAGAACAAGCGACAAGCCAACCTCGCCGGTGATCAGCAGGGACACGCCGCGAATGGTCCCAGTTTGGGACGCGCTTTGCCCCGACTCTTTCAGCGCTTCGTTCAAATCCAGACGCGTCGTCCTCCAAGCCGGCGCTAGTCCAAAGAGCACAGCGGAGGCAATCGCCAGGAGAGCAGTGAAGGCCAGCACCTGCCAATCGAGACGGACGGGATTGCCGGGAGGAAGCTCGATGGGATTCTTTGCGCGAAACAGCTGCATCGCAGCAAAGGCGAAGAAAGCTCCCAGCAGCGCTCCAGCCGACGATAACAACGTGCTCTCGACGAGCAACTGTCGAATGATGCGGACGCGTGCTGCGCCAAGCGAGGCGCGAATGGCGAGCTCTCGTCGCCGGTCGGCCGACTGCGCCAGCAGCAGGTTTGCAACGTCGAGGCAGGCGATCAGCAGCACGAAAAAAACCGCGGCAAAGAGCAGGATCAGCGCCGTTCGTAGGTTGCGCCCGGCGAGCCAGGTGAATTCCGATTGCAGGTTGAGTACCACCGGCACGGCTGGAGGCAGCGCAAGATCCTTCGGAGCTTCAGAGAGAACGTTCTGCTCGAGCGTGGACAGCTCCGCTTCGGCGGCAGCCCTGCTGACGCTTGGCTTCAGTCGTCCGAAGACGCCGGTTACCGATCCCCACGGATCTTTCGCGAATTCGCTATGAGGAGTGATGACCGTCCAGAGAGCGGTTTGCGTGGGATAAAACGAGAAATCCTTCGGCATGATGCCGGTGATCCTGCATTCCTTCTGGTCGAGTGGAATGCTTCTTCCCACCAGGTCGGACGGTGCACCTAATTCGTTTTGCCACAATGCATGTGAGAGAACGGCGGTGCATCCTTCATTGAGGTCCGACTGTTCGAAGGTGCGTCCGATGGCGGCGTTCACGCCGAGCATGGAAAAGAAATCGACGCTGGTGGGAATTGCCAGGATGTTCTGCGTCTTGCCGTGCCAAACCAGCGTTTTCTCGCTAACCGCCCAAGTGAGCGCCGCTAGCTTCTCGAAGCTGCGGCTGTTTCGCTGCCACTCCTCAAATTCTCGATACGTGTTAAACCACTCACCAGTGGCGCGGTGCTCCTTGCTGCTTTGCCACACCAGCACCAGTCGATCGCTGTCGCGGTAAGGCAAGGGTCGCAGCAGGACCGCGTTGACGATGCTGAAGATCGCGGTGTTCGCGCCGATGCCAAGCGCAAGCACAACGACAACGACGGTGGTGAATGCCGGTCTGCGCAAGAGGACACGAAGTCCGAAGCGCGCATCCTGGATGAGACTCTCGAGATTCATCGCCGTCTCGGGAACATTTTAGCTGCGGTCGGCTGATGACGGACAATTCTTGCGATATGCGTTTTAGGTAAGAGTAGCCGACCGGTCCACCAACTTAGAAAATTCGATGGGGGAGACTGGAATTCGGGAGGTTAATCGCCGGCGTTACGGTGGCGATACGATTCAGAGAAGAGGAAGCGAAACGTCGGGTATTTTCAGGAAGTTAATGTGGGAGGAGCTAGTCGGGACGCTTCCCATCTTGATAGTGCCTGAGTGTGTTACCCCGTCTTATCAGCCCACTTTCACCGCGAGCATCGAAACTGAACCTCCATCCACGCCCTCAACAGGAAAGGTGAGCGGTTCTGATGACGTACGAGTGCCGGCAACGTAAAGCAGCGGCAGATAATGATCCGGCGTGGGCACTGCTAGTTCCGCTTCACTGCCGAGCTGATGCTCGTAATTCACGAGCGGCTTGTACTCTCCGGCGAGTAGCAGCTCGCGGACTCGTGTTTCAAACGAGATCGCCCAATCGTACGGCTCCGGCGCGTGCCGTCCCCAAGCATAGGCATGCAGGTTATGTATGACGTTGCCGCTGCCGAGGATGAGGATGCCTTCTTCTCGCAGGAGCGCCAGGCGCTTGCCGACTTCGTAGTGGAACGAAGGTGGTTGCGTTTCATCAATGCTGAGTTGAACGACTGGAATATCAGCTTGTGGATAGACGTGGCGCAGAACTGACCAAGTGCCGTGGTCGAGACCCCAGCGATCATCGCGGCGCACCGGCACGGGTGCAAGTAATTTCTGGATGCGCGCAGCGAGGTCGGGATCACCGGGGGCGGGGTACTGCACCTGATACAGCTCGTGCGGAAAGCCGCCGAAGTCGTGGATCGTCCTCGGAGCGGTACTCACGGTGACGGCAGCATCTTCGATGTACCAGTGTGCTGATACCGAAACTATCGCCTTCGGCCTCGGCAGGGACGTACCGATCGCTGCCCACCGCCGCGTATAACCGTTTACGAGCAGCGCATTCATCGGATTGCCGTGTCCGAAAAACAGCGCTGGCATTCTCTCGGCCATTTGTTGGATCGCTCTCTCTAAGCCGCCTTTTGCGCCTGGCGCGGCATCACCCCGATTTGCTTCAGCATGCCCATGAGATCGTAAAAAAGATTCTCTTCTACGATCTGGCCCTGATCGTCCCCGTGCGCAACGGTGCAGAAATCTATGTCGTTTGTTATGTAACGCCTGAGTTCCTCTCAGGCAACGTCTTTGTCGTTATTTAGGTACTCGGCGGGCACATCATCTTCTGGCACTTCGCGTGTAGTCACTTCAGAGACGTCAGGCCGCTCGGCATCCTCGACGCCTTGAACCGCCTCCGCTTCGAAAGCGTTTCCTTCTTCCACCAATTCTTCCACGCTTTCAGAATCTGCATCAGCAACATCCGAAAGCTGCTGAAGATCGCCAGACTGACCCGCTGACGCTGGTCCAAGTTCATCCCTCTTGTTACGTCCGTTTATCCCAGCCATAAAGTATTTCCTCCAAAAGGTTAGATGTGGGACTCCAAGCAAACAACGAAACAATCCTCGGCCCTAGGCTACTTTCAGGATGACCTTCCCTTGCGTCTTGCCCCTTTCGCTCAGTTCCTGCGTTTTGCAGATTACCTGACGTTCCAGTAATTGTGGCTGCGAATGTATGAGGCATGGTCACGGGCCTTGGTGAAACCGAGGGCGGCACAGCCTCAACTTTTTTGTTGACATACCTTTTGCAATAGACTAGTTTGCTCTAGGTATTGTCCGACATAGCCTGATTGCCGCATGAAACCTGACAAACAACGTGACCTCTTTCCTGGCGCTTTGGAGATGATGATCCTGCGCACGCTGCGGCGGCAGCCGCTTCATGGATATGCTTTGGTGCAGCAGATCAAGCATGCCTCTGACGATTTGCTGCAGATTGAAGAAGGATCGCTTTATCCCGCTCTGCAGCGGCTCTTGAAGGACGAGTTGGTTTCCGCCCAGTGGGGAATTTCTCCCACTAATCGCCGGGTGCGAATCTACAAGTTGACGCCCAAAGGCGCGAAGCACCTGGAGAGCGAGGTGTCGAGTTTCGAGCGCATGCTCGAGGGCATTACCCGCGTGTTAGCCCCGGTGAAGCCATGAACTGGATTACGCAACTGTTTAAGCGGCAGGAAATTTACGATGATCTTTCTGACGAGATCCGCGAGCATCTGGAAGAGAAAACGCGCGAGCTGATTGAGAGTGGGATGTCTGCTGAAGAAGCGGCTTACGCTGCGCGACGCCAATTTGGGAATGTGGCTCTGATCGAAGAGCGTGGGCGCGAGCCGTGGCACTGGTCGTGGTTGGAGAATGTTCTTCAGGATGTGCGCATCGCTTCGCGCGTGGTGCGCAAGTCTCCTGGATTTGCCATCGTTGCCGTTCTGACTTTGGCATTGGCGATTGGCGCCAATGCTGTGGTTTTTGCGGTGCTGAATGCGCTGATACTGCGTCCGCTGGACGTTCCCGAACCGGACAGCCTGTATGCGGTCTGGCGTGTGAACGCAACTTCCGAGGAGTCGTATCCGGACTATCTTGATCTGCGTGATCGCAATCGCAGTTTCGATGGTCTGGCAGGCTGGAGTGTCGATCGAATTGGAGTGAACTCGGGCGGAGAGTCATCGCTCTCGTGGATCGAAGAAGGCACCGGCAATTACTTCGACGTCTTACATATTCAGCCGTATCTTGGCCGGTTGTTCCACCAGTCCGATGAGCATGGCGTGAACAGCGCTCCGTCTATCGTTCTTAGCTATGAGTTCTGGCACACGCATTTTCATGACGATCGTGGCGTGGTTGGTCGCACCGTGGAGCTCAACAAACATCCGTTTACCATTTTGGGCGTAACGCCTCCCGAGTTCCACGGCTGTCTGATGTTCTTCCATCCCGATTTCTTCGTGCCCCTGGTAAACCAGCAGCAGCTACACGGGACCACCGCCCTGAACGAACGCGGAGCCCACAGCACCGTTTTTATGGTGATGGGACATCTCAAACCGGGGGTTACTCCAGAGCAGGCGAGCGCCGATCTCACTTCGATTGGCTCGTATCTGGAAAAGACCTATCCCAAAGATCACGCCAAAATGACTTTTACCCTGGCGCGTCCGAGTCTTTATGGCGATTATCTTGGGCGGCCGCTCACGGCCTTCATGACGGGATTGATGCTGCTGGCAGGATTGATTTTGCTGGCCGCGTGTGCCAATTTGGGAAGCCTGTTTGCCGCCCGCGCCGCCGACCGTTCCAGGGAGGTCGCGCTGCGGCTCGCGCTGGGCTCGACGCGCATCCGCATTCTGCGGCAGGTGTTTACGGAGGCTGTGCTGATTTCGCTGGTCGGAGGAGCCGTCGGGCTGTGGGGAAGCATCGTGCTGGTGCGCGGGCTGAGCTCGTGGCAGCCGTTTGCCAGATGGCCGGTGTATGTCCCTGTGCATCCGGATGCAAAGGTCTACTTAGTGGCTCTGTTCCTGGCGTTGGCAAGTGGATTCCTTTTTGGGGCTGTCCCCATTCGGCAGATCTTGCATACGAGTCCTTATGAGGTCGTCAAATCAGGTTCGACTGGCCCAGCGGGAAAGCGGATTACGGCTCGAGACCTGTTGCTCGTGGTGCAAATTGCTATCTGCGCGGTGCTGGTGACCTCCTCCATGGTTGCGGTACGAGGACTGTTGCGCTCCTTGCACAGCAATTTCGGTTTTAATCCCGAGAACGTGATGGTGGTAGATACCGAATTGACGATGGCCGGTTACAACAGCGACAAAGTCCCTGCCATGCAAAAGCGCATGATCGAGGCTGCTGTGGCGATTCCCGGCGTGGAATCTGTAGGTCTGGCCGACCGTACACCGCTAAATGGCGACCAGCAAGGTTTGAACGTCTTTACCGATAAGACGTCAGATTTGCGGCCAGCGAATGCTGCCGCACAAGCCAATAAATTCATCATCTCTCCGGAATATCTGCAGGCTGCGCAAACGACGCTGCTGTCGGGAAGGAACTTCACGTGGCACGACGATCAAAATGCACCGCGCGTGGCCATCATCAATCAGGAGTTTGCGCGCAAAATCTTTGGCTCGGCGAGCAACGCAATGGGTGGATATTATAAGGTTAAGGAGGGAACGCCTCCAGAGGGAACGCGGATACAAGTCGTTGGTATCGTGGAAGACGGAAAATATGACAGTCTCACCGAGGACCCCGAGCCGGCGATGTTTCTTCCCATGCTGCAATCGCCTTCGACTCAGACGTATCTGCTGGTGCGCTCCAGCCGCGATCCGCAGCAACTGGCTGCAGCCCTGAAGAACGCGCTGCGTAATTTGGATGCAGGACTGCCTCTTTGGATCGAAACCTGGAATCAATCGCTGCAAGTTGCATTGTTTGGTCCGCGTATAGCCACGGCAGCGCTAGGCGTGCTGGGCATCATGGGCGCGATGCTCTCAATCACCGGCATCTTTGGCATGGCGGCGTACTCGGTGAGCAAGCGCATACGCGAGTTGGGGATTCGCATCGCTCTCGGCGCGCGACGTCATGAACTGTTACAGAGCGCACTGGGAAGGGCTTTCAAGCTCTTGGTTCTTGGTTCCATTGCGGGATTGTTGCTCGGAATACTCGCGAGCAAGGTCCTGGCGTTTATCGTGTATCAGGCAACGCCTCGCGATCCGCTGGTATTGGCTGGCGTTGTTCTAGCGATGGCGTTGCTGGGCTTGCTAGCTACGTGGATTCCTGCCCAGCGCGCGCTGTCAGTCGATCCTTTGATTCTGCTGCGCACCGAGTGAATTCGTGTAATTTGGTCTATTTTCAGTTCACTTCGCGCGGGCGCACGACGCGGGACGTAGAGTCTACGATCCCTCTGTTCTGGGGCTCCGACCTCACATCAGGATTGTTAGTGAGCGCGCTAAGTGGTTGAAGAACTTGGTGGAGCTAGTCGGGATCGCAGCACATCCCCGTGTTGATACTACTTAAGTTATTGATTCTTCATGTGGCCACAATGCCTAAAAAGGCCACAATACCGGTTCGGTTGTACAAACATTGTACAAAGATTCAGTCGGGACAAACCGCATTCGAAGCTGGCGAGTATCCCAATTTGAAACGTCACTGCAACGTACCATGAATCGTGCCCCGTATCCATTCTGTAAGAGTTTGTTTGCTGGCCTTTGCCGCCGCCACCATTGCTTACAGGTCATCGCCGGTGAAGCGCACAGGCACAATACGGCCCTTAGCCTCTCCCTTTGGCAGCTTTGGCAGTCCAACCGTCTTCGCTCTACCTTGTCGGCTCATGCTTCTTGAAAATTCGCCTACTTGATCGGATGCCCGACCGAGCGGTATAGGTTAGTCGGCATCGCAATTGCCACGCTACACGGACTCTCATCCATCTCTCCGGCAGAAATCAAGTTTTCCCGAAATTGAAGACGACGCCGGTGCTCAATCTGAGGTTGTTTTGCTTGTGCCCAACGGCGCTCCCGTTCAGGAACTCGGAGTAGAGATACTCCGCCTGAACGATGCGGATGCCTATTCGGTGATTCAGTCTGCAATCCAGTCCGCCGCCTACCGTAAGTAGAAAGCTGTTGTTTGTGCCAATAGGAGCCAGCCCTGGTCCGAGAGAGCTCGTATAAATCGTGCCTCCGGCATGGCCGCCGCCTGGAAGGAAATGTGCATAAGGCGTGAAGCGAGTGTGATTTGGCAACCGTACGCGAGGACCAAATTGGTAACTCCACAAGGTAACATCGAATTCTTGCGCGATGTTGCCTGCGTGGTAGACACCAGTATCGCCCACAAGGCCAAGCCAGCGATTCACATAAAAGGCGGCCGAGAAGCTGGCGCCGTGTAGATTGATGGGCGCGCCGCTGATTACGGTAGTCGCGTGCAGGTAGCTATAGCCACTGAATATGTCGACTTTGGATGATTCAGGCACCGTGACTGCCTGCGCGCGTGCGCGGTTGGACACCCCCGGGGTAAAAAAAATCAGGGAGAACATGAGGAGCTGGAGGCTGCGTCGCATCGGTCGTTTTCCCTGTGATTCGGCTCTCGTGCCCCATCGTCGCTGGATCAGACTTAATGGATCTGAGCCGACCATGAGCCTCGTTTACCGACGTTGCTGGCGGCATCGATCGTAATTGCCTGCCCAGCGGTAACTGTGGCCGTATCAGTCAAGTCGCTGCACGATCCCCCGATTCCCGTTGTGCACCCGATGCTCGTGTTGGTGCCGTTTACGCGAAGTACGATCACATCCCCTGGAGTTCCGCCAGTGAAACTCCGGTAATTGAAATTGCTGATTGTGCCGCTACGCGGAATCGGCAGCTGAACGTCTGCCTCGGTCGGGCTACACTCGGCAGAGTACACCCCCATAAAACAGTTGTTCACGGTATCTGAACCCGAGTTGCCACCGATGATGACCGCGTCAGCCTCGATATCGCTTTCAAACAGTCGTACCGTTTGAGTTGTACTGGCGCTGCCGGAGGTCAGCGCAATGCCGACGATCTGCCCGGTGGTCGGTCTGGCGGTCCCCGCATCATGGCAATCTCCAGGCGTAGTGCTGCTGATCTGCACAAAGTCTCCGGCGGTTACGGTCGTTGCGTCGAAAATACACAATGCGTTGCCGCTCCCGGCGACCTCCACCGAACTTCCCGCCGAGGTTGTGGCCTGCGCTATTCCGACAATTTCGGAGACCGTGGTGGTCGGCGCATCCGTTACGCGGGAAGCGCTGGACACGGTCGTGAGCGCCTGAAGGAGATTGATCGTGCTGCCGTTGGAGATGTACGTTGATGTCAGGGCTGTACTGGCCAGGGAAGGTGAGGTCAGAGATGGCCTCGTAAGCGCCGGCGAAGAGGCCAACACGAGGCTACCCGTTCCAGTCTGGTTCGAAGTCATTAGCGCGCTGCCTCCTCCAATGGAAATTGATGTCGCGCTCGCGACTCCCAGATCGGGCGTCGTCAATGTCGGCGAGGTTGCCAGCACCACCGCTCCGCTGCCGGTGGTTCCGTCGGATAGATCGCTCGCGGACGACGGATGTCCGGCAGTGACGCGGCCTTGGGCATCCGTCGTCACTTTGGTGTATGTGCCGGGGACCCCGACGGTGTAGTCCTGCGAGGAAGCGAGGGTACCCGCGAGCTGGTTGAAGTTGTAATCGTTCGCTGCTGCTGTGACCGCTCCTGTGCGGCCAAAAACGGAAGTGACCGGTGCGGCGACGTTGCCCCTAATCTCCATCCCAAATAGGAACACGGGGTAGATTCCCGCTCCTGCGTTCGAGGACAGAACGAATCCCACGATCTGGTTATTGGCTGGATACAATGCGCCAACGTCGTGACAGTTCCCAGCCACCAATGTGCTCGCTTGAAAGTAGTCTCCGGCCGTTGTCGTCCCATCAAACGCGCACGAAGCAGTGCCGTACACGTTTACCAACATCGCTGTGCCCGCAGGCACCGTACTACTGGCAATTCCGATCAGTCCGGTGGCGTCGGATGTTGTCGCATCCACCGCACGCGACCCCAATGAAACTGTCGCCAACTTTTGCAGCAGATTAACGGTGCTGCCGTTCGACGTGTAGCTCACGGTGGAAGGACCGGGCGGTCCGGTTGGACCTGTTGCCCCCGTAGGGCCCGTTGCTCCCGCGGCACCCGTCAGACCCTGCGCCCCTTGCGAACCAGTTGCACCGGTCGCTCCCGTGGCTCCTGTCGGACCCTGCGGACCTTGCGGACCGGTCGCTCCGATTGCCCCTGTCGCACCTGTGGCTCCGGCAGTGCCGGTCGCTCCTTGCTGCGCCAGCAAACTCCAGAATGCTGGATTCGTGTCTGGTGCCAAATTGGTACTCGCTTGAATGCTGATGTAGCTTGATCCATTAAAGGACACTGCGTCATCGACGGCATACGCGCTAGCGTTGTTCCAGCTGTTGAGCCAGTTCAGCCCGGGTGGTCCTGTCGGGCCAATTGCTCCTTGCGCTCCGGTCGCACCCGTTACACCTGTCAAACCCTGCGGACCTTGCGAACCGGTTGCACCGGTCAAACCTTGAGGGCCCTGTGGGCCGATCGCTCCCATTGGCCCCGTAGCACCCTGCGGACCAGCGGGTCCTGCTGGTCCGGTTACTCCGGTCGCGCCTGGTGAACCTTGAGGCCCGCTGGCTCCGGCCGGACCCTGCGCTCCGGCAGTGCCGGTCGCTCCTTGCTGCGCCAGCAAACTCCAGAATGCTGGATTCGTGTCTGGTGCCAAATTGGTACTCGCTTGAATGCTGATGTAGCTTGATCCATTAAAGGACACTGCGTCATCGACGGCA